>CAVWEI010000004.1:0-321494 GCA_963753845.1 uncultured Gammaproteobacteria bacterium | reverse complement strand
GTGCGGTTCGTCCATCCATCCCTGGGGTTTGCCCATGCCCTTTTCGAGACGTGATGACAGCTCGTCACCGATACCGCGCGGCGTACCTTTTGCGGTGCGCATCTTGCGCCGGACTTGGCTGATGTAGGACTCACTGGTGCCGGCGCGTTGAGCAAGCTTCGTTGCTGATCCGGCCTCGGCAATCAGAATCTCGAGATTATTTAGGCGGATGTCTTCACGTTGCCGTTTCATGTCGGTCACTAAGCGGCTAAGTTCATTAGAATTTAGCAGATTGATAAACATTTTCAAGCAACTCTGATCTGGACGCCGTTTTTCGTGCTGCTAAAGTTTAGCATCATGGACCTGAGACACTTCCTTCAACTTTCCTCAAAAC
This sequence comes from uncultured Gammaproteobacteria bacterium, assembly GCA_963753845.1. Classification (GTDB taxonomy): domain Bacteria; phylum Pseudomonadota; class Gammaproteobacteria; order Chromatiales; family Chromatiaceae; genus Thiosocius. The sequence goes on along the minus strand of CAVWEI010000004.1, from coordinate 321,121 downwards.
GTGAGCGAGCCGACGTTGCCGAGGGGTGTTGCAGCTCCGTCTCTTACCTCTATCAGCTTGCCGGAAAACATCGCTACGCCAGTGCCTTATTGGCGACGCGGATCGAGAAGGCCACACAGAAAGTGGCCTTGCGATCGAACGGACGCTTAGCCGCCGTGTCGCGGGAAAGCCTGGTTCGTTACCCGGAGATCTTTGCTGATATCGATGAGCACGAGGGCCGGCCATGAACAGCGACGCACAGGGTGTCTCCGAACAATCGGAATCGATTCCATCCCTGGATCCGGCTGCCGGTCAGTTGTTGGAACTCGAGGTCTCGACTATCCGACCGTACGACCATAACCCGCGTCATGGAGACAACCCCGAATACCAACGGATCAAGGCATCGGTGCGTGCCCAGGGTCTGGACCAGCCGCTCGTCGTGACGCAGCGGCCTGGAGAATCAGCGTACATGCTGCAGGCCGGCGGGAATACGCGTTTGCGCATTCTCCAGGAGCTCTACGCCGAGACGGGTGATCAGCGCTTCGCTCGGGTGAGCTGCCTCTATCGCCCTTGGATGCGCGAGATGGATGTCCTTCTCGCCCATTTACGGGAAAACGATCTGCGCGGTGACCTGTCCTTTCTCGATAAGGCGTTGGCCGTGAGCGAGGCACGGCGCCTGCTCGAAGAGGAGCAGGGCGGAAGGGATATCACCCAGACGCAGCTGGCCACCACGCTTCGCGAGCGCGGGTTTGCCCTGAGCCAGGGATTGATCTCACAGATGGCATACACGGTCGACCGGCTGTTGCCGTTGCTGCCAGCCGCGCTGAAGGGTGGCATGGGGCGCCCACAGGTTGAACGTATCCGCCAACTCGAACGGGCGGCACACAGCATCTGGCATCAGCATTCTCTGGATTCGGAAGACGACTTCGAACAGACCTTTGCGGCGCTCTGTCGTCGGTACGACGATCCAGAGTGGGACATTAGCAATCTGCGACGCGCGCTGGAGGCTGAAATTGCCGAGCGGGCAGAGATCAGCCTCCATGCCGTCAGTATCACGCTTGACGGCTACCTGCTTGGTAACCCGGGTCAGTCAGCGGCTCCCGAAGCCGATGGCTCGTCTCGGCCTCTTGCCCAGCAGGACGAGAGCCCCCGGTCGACTGGGGGGAACGAACCTGCGAGCCTGAGATCCGAGTCGGTCATGGCCGTAGAAGACGGCGTCGACTCACGCGTCTCCGAGCAGAGCGTACAGGGCGCATCGCAGGCGACCGCAACCGCATCGGTTGATGAGTTGGAATCCGGCTCGATGGAACCGACCGCACGAGTAGCCGGGGAAGGTGCCGGGGAAACGCTGGAACAACACAAGTTTTCCAGCCGCGAATCTCCGCTCGACAAGATGGACCTCAAATCGCTCCGGGGTCGCGCCTGGACCCTGGCAACTCGCCTGGCGCAGCGCAACGCCCTGGGCGAGCTGATCCAACCGTTGTCCGGCAAGGGTCTCGGCTTCATCTTGAGTGACGTCCCGGACCCTGCTTTGGTGGGCCAACTCGACGAGGATGCGTTGGCTCAGGTCTCCATGGTGTGGTGGCATCTTGCCGCCGCATCCGAAATGACGGTAGCACCGGTGGGGCACCTGCTGTCGGTACTCGGCCAGGATTCGGTCCTGAGACGGGCGCTCGAAGAACAGGATGCCGGCCTGCTGTTCTCGAGTGTCTGGACCCTCGACCCTGGGCACATGGGTTTCCGGCTGTGGCGGCGCCTCGACGCACGCAGTTGGAAGGACCTGGTGGATCTGATGGAGACCTACCGTGCCATACATCAGGCTGCAGATAACGTAAGGGAGGGCCTGTGGCAATGAGCGCGTCTGCCGGAACCAAAGAATCGGAACTGGTGATGGCCGTGATGTTGTACGCCATCCGCTGCCTGTCGGAGAACGATCAGCACGCCCTGCGCAACATGAACTTCGGGCCCGAGGAGGTCGCCGCACTCCGCGAACTTAACCTGGCCGATCTTTATCGAGCGGGCAGTCTGCAGGCGCACTGCCTGGATATTCGGCTCAACCGCGACGTGTACTGGCCGATGCTCGCGCACCTGCGCCGCGAACGCGAGAGCGAGGAGCTGCAACGCGACCTCATCCAGGCCGACGCACCGCTCGAGATGATGCGCAGCCTATTCGGTCTCGGCTCACGGGAGTACACACGGCTGCGGCGCATGCTCACTGTGGAACCGGCGGTCGGTCGGCCGCCGGAGCCCGACGAGGAGACGGCGCACCGCCTATGGCGCGCCTTGGCGACGCAGATGCAGACGGACAAGGACAACGGCACCGATCCAGGCGTCTATCTGGCGGTACACCACGAAACCGGTGCCTCCTTGCGGGCGGTCTGGAACCTCGCACAGCGTATGGTGGAGTACGGTGATGTCTATGCGCCCGCCCAGCGGCCTTCGAGCTCCGGCAAGCTATCCAGCGCAGTCGGCGGCGGCCAGCAGACGAGTACGCTGACTGCACGACGGCATGATGCAAGATGATGCAGACATCCGAGCGGAGACCTATGCCCTCGACGCGCTGATTCGCGAAACCATCGCTCGCGGACGCTGCGGTGGCAGCACGTCCGCTGCGGATGCACTCCTCTTTCTCGGCAACGGCCACCACGCTTTTCCTGCGCTCGTGGTGCAGGACCCGGTCCTCGAGCCGGTCGACAAACTGATCTGGATGGTCATCTACCAGAGCGCCCGAGGCACCGGCCACAAGGGCGTGTTTCCCAGTTACGCCGACATCGCGCGATCCGCGAACGTGTCGTCCAGCTCCACTGTCTCGCGGGCCATTGCGATCCTGCGCGCCACACGCTGGCTGTCACTTTGTGCGCGAAGCCGTGACGCGAACGGTCGGTTTGCGGGCAACGTCTATGCACTGCATGACGAACCGCTGCCCCTGGTCGACGCCTTGCACCTGGATCCCGGCTACATGGCGTTCCTCCATGACGCGGCGAACCACCATCATGCGCGCGTGCGCCGCGTGGCAGCGGCTGTCTCGGAATCGCTGGACACGGATATCCGGGACGGCAGGGACGTGCTCGCCCCGATGAATCCGATTGAGCGTCGCCTCGAAGCCGTCCACGCGATCCAACACGGCGGCGACCAGCGTTATTTCAGCTTCAGTGCCGATGTGCTTGCGAGCCTGTCAAATACCGCCATGGGAAAGCGCAGTCATGACCGGGGTCAATATTCAAAGGCGGCACCAAAAGACCCGCAAAATTCAAAGCCGGTACGACGTAGTAGTAGTAAATATAAAAATACAACTACAACAACACAAACAAATTACGAAGATTCCGCGCGCGAGGCCGTGACGCTCGAGGGATTGATCTTGCCGCCGCGGCTCAAGGACAACCAGCGCGCGCTCGCCGCCCGGTATCTGGCAACAATCCCCGCGTCGCACCGACAGTCCGTGCTGGACGAACTCGCCGGTCGGCTCCAGGCCGAGCAACACGGGGCCAAGCCGGTGTACGACGAACTGCGCTACCTGCACCATCTGTGCAGGCAGGTGAACGAAGGAGGGTTTGTCGAGAACCTGGGGCTGAAGGTGCAGACTGAACGCGATCGCCGCCAAGGCGAGGCCGAGCGATTACGTGAGGAGGCCACCACACGGGAGCGAGAACGCAAAAAACGCCTACCTCCCGATCGCGCGGCGAGAACGCGCTGGCCCAGATCCGTAAGCAGCTGACGGTGCCACCGTCGCCCCGGGGCAAGTCGCGCTGAGGCACCGGAGCGTCTCTGCGAAATTATTACACTGTAATAATCCTTCCCGATAACCGCGACAGCCCGCGCTACGGTTTCATGTTCACGTCGAGCGCGGTTCGTGCGTTGATGGTGCCCGTATCGACAGCCACCCGACGACGAGCACCGTCTGCCCATGACCCAGTTTCCCGCCAATGCGTCAGCGTCCATCCGAGTCCGAGGAACCATCGGGACGACTTGACGAACGTCCCGGTGTGCTGCGCGGTGGCGCAACCCTGACGTTGCAGACCCGCCAGGCGCAACGGCTCGTAAAGGGCCGTGGCTACAGTGCCGAGAAGCCCGCGATTATCGGGCTGATCGGTTTCGCAAACCTCGTTCGAACCCTCTGGCATGGTGCGCGCGCCGACGATCCCTACGCCGACTGGTGGCTGCTGAAGGTCCACGATGGGTTGGATCAGGCCCAGCGGGAGCTCGTCACGCTGGAGCAGGGGATCGTAAACCGATTCGTGGCGCTGGGCGCGATCGACGTTGCACAGCCCGTATCAGAACAAACCAGCGCGTATCGCGCTCAACTTCAGCAACCCCTATGCGTTTCGAGCCGCCGGCCTGATCGGCCGCTTCGACGCGCTGGTCTGCAAGGTACTGAGTGCCCGACATGTCGGTCTGATCGGGCGCGACGAGGCAGAAAAGACGTTGCACCAGGGCGGCCGCTGGGTGCGGCGCGCCCTGCAGAGTCCGGTCGGGTATCGACTCATGGGCGTGACACGTGACGACGTCAATCAGCGTACCGCGAAGGCGCGGCAGGCCCGCGAGGCGATGGGCGAGATCCCGGACGATGTGCTGAGTGCGGCGCACCGTGCGCCCCATGCGCCGACGTTGGCAAGCCCACGACCGAGCGCAGTGACCGATGCGGTCCGTCTCCGGTCGTCTGCCGGATGAGGGGTGATGTTTGGTCGCGGTCACCGATAACCCGCACCGGCAGGGGTCTCGTTTGCGCTGGTCCCCATCGGCACAGACCGAATAATCGCGCCATCGACCTTTTCCGCGAGCGCTGCCGTGTCGGTAACCGAACTCACAGAGCCGAAACGTCTCAACCTGACCCTCGACCCGGGCCTGGTCTTGGAGCGCCTGATCCTGCAGCGGCTTTCCGGGCTCAAGCGCAAGCGTGGCCAGGACTGGCTGCGTTCATTGCTCGTGCAGGGCTTCCTGGCCGAGGGGCGGTGGATTCGCAGTGACATGCGCGGGCAACCGGGCGGAATTGGTGCCACGTGAAACAACGGTGCCCGCCACACCCTTTGCGAACTGGCTCGAACGCGCCCACCCGGTGAACCGACCCAATGCCGAGATGGTGCCGGCGGCAGCCGCAGCGGCAACACCGACGCCGAGCTGCAAGTCCTGACGCGAAACCCTTTGCCCATCTCCGCAAGGTGATCGGCTGAACCCAATGACCGTCTTATCCGGAGGTGAATGTGACCGATAGCGAGATTCAGAACCCGACCAGCATTGGCCTGGATGACGGCTACGCATTCACCAAGGTCGCCTTGCCGGACGGACGCTTGATCGCGATCCCGTCGCGGGCGCGGATCGGCCGCGCGAACGTCACCTGGCTGAACGGCAGCGAGCAACGGGTGTTCGAGTACGAGACCGACGACACGGTATTCGCGGTCGGCGAGGTCGACGGGGAGCCGACGCATTTCGACGGCTATCCGTTCTCGGGTCTCAATCGCGCCATCGTCCAGCATGCGCTGCACGAGGCCGGGCTCGCCGGGCGGTCGGTGCATGCGGTATCCGGCTTGCCGGTCAGCAGTTTCTACCTCAAGGACGGCAGTCAGCGCCTGGAGATCGTCGAGCGCAAGCGGGCGAGTCTCAAGCAGCCCGTGCAGGCCGATCGACGGCCGCCAATCCGCCGCGATCGCGTTCCACGAGGTCATTCCCGAGGCGCTGGCGGCCTGGTACGACCACATCATCTCGGAGGCGAACGGTGGCGTGCAGCTCGAGGCCGAGCGGCTCGGCGTGCCGGTCGCGGTGGTCGACATCGGTGGCCGGACCACGGATTTCGTCGTGGTCGCCGACCAGGCGGTGCGCCACAACAGTTCCGGTTCGCTGCGCTGCGGGCTGCTGGATCTCAAACGCCAGGTCGCGGACGCCATCCGGGGAAGATTCGATCTCGAGGAGCTGTCCGAGCGGGCGACCGAGGATGCCGTACGCACCGGCAGCGTGCGTCTGTTCGGCAAGACCCACGATGTCGCCGACCAGGTCCGTGATGCGCGTCGGCAGCTCGTCGAGCGCCTGCATGCCGAGACGCAGCGCCAGCTTGGGCGCGGTGCCGAGCTCGAGCGGATCCTGTTCGTCGGTGGCGGCGCCGTGGCGCTCGCCGACGACATCCGGGACTGGTTCCCGAACCAGGCGATCGCACCGCATCCCGCCTTCGCCAACGCGCGGGGGATGCTCAAGTACCTGCGCTACGTCTGTCAGGAGCCGGCCTGAGAACGATTTTATCCGTGGTCACTGCGGTCTCAGTGACACCCGATGCATCGTCGGGCTGCGAAACCGATGCACGCACTGGAGCCGCAAGGCAACGGTGCCAGCCCAGGAAAGGTCGTTCGCGGCCTCGTCTCAACCCACCCTGCCGGGAATGTGCTCCCGACAGGGATGGCACGTTCTCCGGATTCCATTCCTGTTTTCAGGAGAACTGCCATGTCCAATGAAGATACCAACAAGTATTTCGACCTCTACACCACCGGCATCGGTTATCTCAACCGTGTTCGGGAGGTGACGCCGAAGGAGGGCTCGCCCTTCTGGAGTGTCACCATCGCTGCCCTTCGGGGCAGCGTCGACGACGCCCAGTACACCTATTTCGAGTGCCGCGTGTCCGGCCAGCAGGCGCAGAAGCTTGTGCAGCAGCTCAAGCCGGCCGTCGAGGGCAAGCTCAAGGTGCTCATTGGGTTCACGCTCAGCGATCTGTTCGCTGAAGCCTTCACCTACAAGACCGGCGACAAGGCCGGTGAGACCGGGGTCAGCCTGAAGGCTCGTCTGTTGCGAGTCGGCTGGGCCAAGGTCGACGGCCAAGCGTTCTACAAAGAGCAGGCCGCCTAATCCGCCACACACGACCGGGTGACGTCGTCGCCCGGTCATCTTCAACCCGTCGGGGAGCTGCTCCCCACGGGACGGTCTCCCCATAATCCGTGAGGAGACCATCATGAAAAACCAGAACGCCGAGTCGCTCCTCGGCCGCAGAATCGATTCGATGCGCTGAAGCCGGGAGTGCTCAACCGCGAGGAGAAGGAGGCCGTGGTCAAGCTGGCCCTGTCCGTCCTCGCCGACCGTCACCGCGTCGGGCCGTGCACTGGGCAGTCCCGAGCAGACCCGGGCCTTTCTTCGACTGAAGCTCGTCGATCGCAAGCACGAGGTGTTCGGTGCGCTGTTCCTCGACAACCGACACCGGGTCATCCAGGTGGCAGAGATGTTCCAGGGCACCATCGACGGGGCCTCGGTACATCCTCGCGTCGTGGTGCAGCGTGCCCTCGAGGTCAACGCGGCCGCGATCGTCTTTTTCCACAACCACCCCTCGGGGGTCGCTGAGCCGAGCCATGCGGACGAGGCGATCACTCGAAGGCTTCGGGACGCGCTGGCACTGGTGGACGTACGGGTGCTCGATCACTTCGTCGTCGCCGCCGGTGAGAGCGTGTCCTTTGCCGAACGCGGGCTTATCTGAGTCCATTTGTCATCAACCATCGACCTGTCGGGAAGGCGTGCGCTTCCCGGCAGGGAGGAGGTGCGTCTCCGAGGTCGCAATCCCAAGGAGAACCACGATGAGCAATCAACCGAGTGAACACCCGTTCTTCGGGCAGGTCATTTCCGTCTACACCCGCGCCCAGGCCCTGGCCGACGGCGTATTGATCGATGCAGGACCCATGGCCCGCGAAGCCGGTTTCCGCTGGCCGGTGGCCATCACGGCGGCAGCCTGGGCGGACTGCGTGGCCTGGAGCGAGTCCGACAGCGACCGGCAGACCCATCAGGATCAGTCGGGTCGTCTGTGGGACGTGCTGTTCATGGCCGCCCATGCGGCGCGGACCAACGCCGACGCAGGCACCCGAGCTGCTGTTCGAGCTCTACCGCGTGCCGCGCGACGGCCAGCTCCACCGAAGCCGAGCTCACCACGCTGAAGCTGGTGGTGGGCCCGGGCGATGACGGCGAGCCGGTCATGACGATCCTGCTGCCGAACGAGGACTGACCACGCCGGCCAAAGCCGGCATCTTCTCCCTGGCCACTGGGGTAACAGTGGCATCCTCCTGTCTCCATCAACGAACCGGAATCATGCCGACTCGGCATCGATGAGCTGCATCGGTCCGCCCGCTGCGTTGCGAAAACACGCCGCCGGCGAGCGCCCCGGAAGCCGGCCACCAAATTATTCCAGTGGAATAATTCCCGCGGAAAGGAAGGGAGGGCCATTGGTGGCCGCTTTGGACCTCGGTTGCCGGTCAGGTTGCGACCCCTTTCGTCTTGACGTACATTAAAACGTACAACTAAACGTACTTCTTGGAGTCGCCATGTCAAAGGTAAAAGTGGATGAGGATATCCGTCCGTTGTCTGAGTTCCGCGCCGAAGTGGCGTCTTTCGTTAAACACATTCACGAGACGCGGCGACCGATGGTCTTGACCCAGCGGGGGCGCGGGGTGGCCGTGCTAATGGATGTCCATGAATTCGAGCTGATGCAGGAACGGCTGGAAATCCTCGAGGACATCTATCGGGCCGAGGAACAATTTGCCGCAGGCGAGGGCGTGCCACATGAAGAGGCGAGGGCGCGCGTCCTGAAGGGCATCGCTCGGTGAGAGTGGAGTGGTCTCCACTGGCACTGGATCGGGTATCTGAAATCGCGCGGTACATCGCCAAAGACAACCCGGATGCCGCCGAGCGTTGGGTGAACGAACTGTTCGAGTCGGTGGAGCGTTTGGCGGATTTTCCGGAGAGCGGTCGCGTTGTTCCGGAAGTCGGTGTCCGGCGAATCAGAGAGTTGATCTTTGGTGCCTATCGCGTCATCTACAGCGTAAAGGACAAGGTCGAGATCCTCACTGTGCGTCGGGGAAGCCAGCTGCTGCGGTTGAGCGAGATCGACGATGAAAAGGCATGACAAAACTATCGCAGCGAAGGCGCATCGCCCAGGCCAGGGTTGATGGGCTCCTGGGCGACGCGGGATCGATTCTCCTCGCGCTCTCGGCGTACCCACTAAACGCTCGAGACGAAGACGCGTCCTGAAGTGCGGCCTCCGCAGATTATTACACTGTAATAATCACCCACCGGCCGCTCGAAGCCGCCCCTTACTCCCGAATCAGCTGTCCACAGAGTCCACAGGCCTTGCCCGCCACGGCAAAGCGAGCCTTCGCACTCGCGTCGCCAAGGGCGGGACCGCGCTGTGCGCGGTGCCTGTGGGCCCCTGTGGTCAGGTGAAGCCGCTCCGCAGGTCCGCGAGATGCTCTCATTGCAGCGCCTGTGACAGGCGAATGCCTGGCGCTGGGGCTGCCACGATGCGAAGCCGCCCGTGTCACTAGCGAGCGAAGCGGGGTAGTGACGCGGGCGGCCGAGCCCGAATCGACGTCGTGCCAGCGTCGATTTTCCCGATGACGCGCGAATGACGCGTTCCTAAACTGCCGCCCACGACGGATTCATCCGTGGCCACTGCGGCTCAGTGGCAGAGGGTCGCCCACCCTCGACGCTTGCGTCGAACCGGGCATGCGCGTCCAGGACCGGATCCAGCGCGCCGACCGAGAGGTCGCCGGTCCATCGTCCAAATCATCGACCTCAGGGTCGATTCCATCGGTGAGCGTCCGCTCGCCGTTCCACGTCCATTCGATGCGGCTGCCGGCAGGCAGTACGACGGATGTTTTCTCAACCCCGCGAAAGTCTCTTTCGCCCAACTCAACGGAGGTAATGCGTAACGGCAAGTCCATTTGTTCCACGTGAAGCAACACAGAAGGAGGTGATGCGTATTCGAAGCTCGGCCCGCAATGGGCCCGTAGGTTTGCACCGGACCGATCCCCCACAGGGGAGAACCGGTGTTGTCTGCAACCAGACATCTTCAGGTTGAACGGGAGTGGTGTCCCGTGCTCGGTGCCGCGCAAGCGGATTCGGTATGGCCAAGGCCACCGAATGGGCAGAAACACTTACCGAACTGAGAAACACCATGCGCGACCTGAACTACCAACTCAAACAACTCTGCCAACGTAACCGGGACGGCAGCTACGCGACCCAGCAGAACCGGGAGCGACTGCTCAGTCTGATGGCCGACCAGCTGCATGTGCTGGGCTATCGCGGTCTGCGCGCCCAGTCGCTGAAACCGAAGCACGTGGAGGCACTGGTGACAAGTGGCGGCAAGGAGGGGCTGTCCGTCGGGACGGTCAAGAACCGCATGGCGGCCTTGCGCTGGTGGGCGCAGAAGGTCGACCGTCGGAACGTGATCGCCCGTTCCAACGATCATTACGGAATACCGGAACGGAGCTTCGTGAGTAGCGAATCCAAGGCGAAGCAGGTGGGAGAGGCTGACCTGGAAAGGGTGCGTGACCCGCACGTGCGAATGAGCCTCGAGCTGCAGCAGGCATTCGGTCTGCGGCGCGAAGAGGCGATCAAGTTCAGGCCGAGCTACGCTGACCGCGGCGACCGCCTGGTCCTCAAGGACACCTGGACCAAGGGCGGCAAGGCCCGCGAGATTCCGGTGCGCAACGCAGCGCAGCGTGAGGTTGTGGCCCGCGCCCACCGGTTGGCGGGTAAGGGCTCCCTGATTCCCAGGGACCGCAACTACCGGCAGCAGTTGCGCGTCTATGAGCGGCACACGGCGAATGCCGGTCTGTCGAAACTGCATGGTCTGCGGCATGCCTATGCGCAGCAGCGGTACGAAGAGCTGACCGGGTGGAAGTCGCCGGCGGCGGGTGGCCCATCAGCGCACTGCGTTGTCCGCAGCCGATCGGTCGCTGGACCACCAGGCCCGGCTCGCTATCAGCCAGGAGCTTGGGCACGAGCGTCTAGCCGTGGTCAAAGTCTACCTTTGCGGCTGAATTCGTCAGCGGGAGGCGAAACGGTGTGTTAGTTGGTGACGGTTGCCGGTGCTAAACAGCCGCTCGACGACCGTAAAGGGCATCACCGAATGACATCGATAGCGATCTCGAGGCGGAGCTTCTTCCAGGCACGATCGGCGGTGATCACGGGCAAGGATCGCTCCAATCCCAGCGCGAGGCACGCACGGTCACCAAATGAGAGTCCGAGTTGCCGCGTTGCCGTCCAGAGTTTCCCGGCAATCTCTGCCTGGGGTTGCGTAAACACCTCGAACGTGACGCCGGTGCTCAGCAGTTCTTCGTGCATCCCGTCCACATCGACCCCGTGCGCCACGGACTTCTGAATCACTTCCGCCCAGTTGACGGTACTGATCAGGGCGCCTTCCAAAGCCGCCTCGACACGCTCGGCACCGCGCTCGTCGTGAAACAGGGCGAGCAGCGCGGAGGCATCCAGGACGCATGTCACTTGTTACTCTCCAGCGCCGCTTCGGCCTGTCGCTCAGCGATGAGTTCATCGACCAGGTCAACGTCGGCCGACACATGGGCAAATCGGCCCCGCAAGCGCTTGAGCATGTTCTCGCGGCGTTCAAGTACGATGCTGTCGCCGTCCTGCCGGGCGATCAACCGGTCGCCAGGTTGGAGATCCAGGGCCCGGCGAAGATGGGCCGGGATTACCAACCGCCCTTGCGGGCCGAGTTGGACCTCGTTCTTGCCGTCAGATGTGGCCATAATTATCTCAAGGTGCCATAAACATAAAATATTGGCACATATGTATATGTATGTGCCATTTATTATTTAATCCGGTTTATTTTTCCTCGATTGGCACACTTGGGGTTGAAAAGTGCAATCTCTGATGGAGGCACCACGGAGGTGGCCGATGGCGAACCTTGTCGTCCGAAACTTGGATCCTCGCATCGTCGATGCGCTGAAGCGGCGTGCTGCGAAAAGTGGTCGTAGCGCTGAGGCCGAGCATTGTGCCTTGCTCGAGGAATCGTTATTGCGCCCCAAGGGCAAAAGTTTCGCAGAGGCCCTCGCGAGCATGCCGAACGTCGGCGGGGACGAAGACTTCGAACGGGTAGAGGACCCGGTCGAGCACGATCGTGTATTTGATTGACACCGATGTCATCAGCGAGTCGTGTAAGCGGTCAAAGGCCGATACCGGCTGGCGCTGGCGTGGCCGCACAGTGAAGCTGGTCGATGGCACGGGCCTATCGATGCCGGACACGCCAGATAACCAGGCGCGGTATCCGCAGCCGAGTAGCCAGGCACCGGGGGTCGGTTTTCCGCTGGCCCGGTTGGTCGGGGTCATTTGCTTGTCCACCGGCGCGGTAATTGATGCAGCGATCGGGCCTTTTGCGGGTAAGGGGCACAGCGAGCACGGCCTGGTTCGAGAGTTGCTGGGTGGATTCTGTGCAGGCGACGTGATGTTGGCGGATGCGCTGTACTGCAGCTATTGGCTGATCGCAACGCTGCAATCGGCCGGGGTTGATGTGCTGTTTGAGCAGCATGGTTCGCGTATCACCGACTTTCGCCGAGGCCGCCGGCTCGGTGCTCGCGACCATGCGGTATCCTGGCAAAAGCCGCCGCGCCCGCAATGGATGGCCCGTGAGCAGTACGATACGTGCGCAGACGAGCTCACTGTGCGCGAGGTCGAGGTAGACGGGAGAGTATTGGTAACGACAATGCTCGACCCGCGACAGACAGGGAAACAGGATTTGTCGGACCTGTACGTGCAACGCTGGCACGTTGAGCTGGACTTCAGAAACATCAAGACCACACTTGGCATGGAGGTGCTCCGGTGCCTGACCCCACAGATGGTCGAGAAGGAGCTATGGGTAAACTTGCTTGCCTACAACCTGATCCGTTTGCTGATGGCCCAGGCAGCGCTTGAAGCGGGCCTGCACCCGCGTGAGCTCAGCTTTAAGCACGCCGTGCAAATGTGGACGCAGTGGACATTGTTGCATTCCGGCAGAGGTCGAGACTGGCAACGAGACATGCTGTTCCAACTCATCGCTCAGGTCAGTGTCGGGCACCGGCCTGGACGTCTCGAGCCACGTGCACGCAAGCGAAGGCCAAAACCCTATCCCTGGTTAAAAGTGCCACGCTCACTCGCTCGCCAACAGATTAGCGAACTCGGCTACCTGCCGAATGCTTAAGTCAGTGCCATTGGACCTGGTCGGACGTCGAAGCACGGATCGGTAATCGGGCGAAGGCGGGGCAGGTCGCTGGTAACTTCAACACCATGATCATGCTGCGGGTGAAAGAGCTCGCCACCGCCGAGATGCTCACCGACCAGCTCCCGCGGGTCGAGGTATTCACCCTGATGAGCGTGTCCGGCGTCGACGACTCCTCGGATCCGACCTCGGGTGTCGATTTCAAATCGCGCAATGGGGACCGGATCAGCGTCTCCGAGGTGCCGATGCTGACCCCGGCGGAACTGGTCGCACTACCGAAGGGCCAGGCGTTCGCCCTGCTCGAGGGCGGGCAGCTGTGGAAGCTGCGCATGCCACTGCCGGACGCCGGCAAAGACCCGGTTATGCCGGAGAGCCTGGCGGCGATCGCCAACGAGATGGAACGTACCTACATCTCCACCGTTCTGCTGGGAGCAGAACGGGTCGCGCAGAGCGCGCCCGAAGGGCAGCCTCCAGGGACGGAGGCTGACAGCGACCATTGGTACCGCCAGCGCGAGACCTGGTGGCATACGGTGGCCGATGCGGCCCGACATAGCGGCACACCAGCTACCGCCTCAGATCGGGATGAGGACGACGATGGCTGAGGCGGTCGCCGACCCGAGACGCCGCGAGGTCCGATGGGGGCTGGTCTCGACCACCCTGACGACCCTCGCGCAGGGTGCGCAGTGGCTTTTGTTGGTGTTGCTGTTTTCGATACTGACCGAATGGGTGGGCATGGTGTTTTGGTGGCCCGAAGAAGGGCTGCAGCACAGCCGGTCCATGCTCGAGGCAGAGATCGGTTACCTGGGTTCGGACTTTCGGCGCAGCGTCGTAACCTCGAGTCCGGCCGAATTCGCCAAGACCGTCGCTGACAAGACCTACTACGCTCTGTTCGAGTTCACGGGTGTTGCAGACTTCATCGCCTGGCTGTCGGCCCCACCTGCACTGTACGAAGAGGGACTACGATCGAGGCTCCACAGTCTTTACCAGCCCATTGCCGAGTCTGTGATCGCGGCCATGCAGGTCACCCAGGTCTTCTCCGTGCGCCTGGCCATCCTGACGTTGGCGATGCCGGTCTTTGTGCTTTTCAGTCTCGTGGCGCTGATCGACGGTTTCGTCAAGCGGGACCTGCGCCGCTGGGGCGGGGGCCGGGAAAGCTCGTTCGTCTACCACTGGGCAAAACGTTCTGCGATGCCGCTGCTGATTTTGTGCTGGGTGATCTACCTAGCACTGCCATTCAGCCTCCGTCCCGACCTTCATCGTGTTGCCGTTTGCATCGCTGTTCGCGCTCAACTTTTCTGTTACGGCCAGCACTTTCAAGAAGTACTTGTAGGGGACCCACTTCAGTTTGTTAACCTGAGTCGGAGCACGACCTCGCAAGGATGCGATCATGTTGCCGTTTTCGGCTGGCAGGGAAGCCAGTTCGGGTGCCGGCGCGCCGCCGTATGTGCGCCACCGCCCGGAGCGCACCCTCCTTTATCAACTTGTCGAGGAATACTACCCGGCGTTCAAAGCGCACCTGGCGGCGGAGGGCAGGGATTTGCCGGCGCATGTCGAGCAGGAGTTCGAGGAGTACCTCAAATGCGGCCGTCTCGAGCATGGCTTTCTGCGCGTCCGCTGCGATAGTTGCCATGCCGAGCATCTGGTGGCCTTCAGTTGGCCGCTCCTGGCGATTTTGTCGAGCCGCTCGATTTCATTGCCAGGCTGGCGGCCCTGGTGCCCAAACCGCGGGTCAATCTGACCCGTTTCCACGGTGTGTTTGCGCCAAACAGCAAACACCGCGCGCGAGTGACACCGGCCAAGCGGGGCAGGGGCGGTGAGCGCCTCGCACAGGAAGACTCGGACGAGCCCACGCTGACCGAACGCCGTGCCGGGCGCCGCCCCAACGGGCACTGTTCGACTGAGTCGGATCACCGGACGAGTACGACCCGGGGCTGCGACGCCAGCGGCGCGGCAATGATGGCGGCTGGCCTGTTGGCCGGTGCGGGGCGAAATGGGCGCCAGCGGAGCGGTGGTTGGGCGGGTTCAGGGCCTGAGATGTCGCGCCGGGCCACTTCTCAAATCAGATCGACGACCGACCGAAGGGGCCGACGGACGCAAGCAGGGACTGCCGTCGGACGAAAAGAGGCGCTATCCTTCCTATACTCAGAACACGTAGAGATCCTTGGTCACGAACCCCCCATCTCCGGCGGCAAAGACCACGAACGCGCCTTCACCCTCCTGGTTGACCAGGGCCGCAGCCTTCTCGCTCAGGGCCTTTGCTTCATCAGGCGTCCCCATCTCGCCGGCACCTGCACAAATGCTGGCAGACAGGGCGGCAATCCCAACTACGGCATGAATGATCCTTCTCCTCGGTTGATTTTTCTTGGTACAGCACTAAACAGCGTAGTGAAATTAGTTCCCTTAACATACCTGGGAGCAATATTTTTTCACATTATTTGAAGGGGCGGTCACAACCCTGACACCGGACAGTGCCGTTCGGAGATCCGACGCCCGGGTAAGACCGGGGCAAGCGTCCCTGTTCCATCTTTCGGGAGAAGCCTCAGCAGTACCGGCAAGCGTACTCAACGACTTGAGATTCCACGACGAAACCGATTCAGTTTCGTGTCGTGGCGCGGCCTGCTTTCCTTTCCCGCCGCCAAGCCAGCACGCCGACGAGCACCGCAATCAGCACGAAGCCTCCGGCCACCTCCGGCCTGGACAGGTACTCGGGTGCGGCCACCAGGGCGATGCCCAGCCCCAGCATCATCAGGCCAGACACGAGTTTGAGAACACGCCCCTCCCCTTCGCTGAGCTTGCGCGAGCCCAGGGTTCGCACATAGACGAGAACTATGGCGAGCAATGGCAACACATAGACGATGTTATAGAGCAGGAGGTAGGCATAGTGGGCGGGGCCCGACAAGCCCTGAAGGGTGAGCAGGCGCGTATAGATCACGGGAAAACCCGCCGTGCACAGGAGCTCATAGCTATTGGCTGCGAGCGCGAGGGTAACGGTCGCAAGTAACATACCCGGCAGACTGCGCTCCTTCAGCAGCCGGCGCATGTGCTCGAACAAACGGGGCTTGGCGCTGTCCGGAATCGAGAGCGAAAAGCCCCGCTTGAACCAGATGTAATCCTTCAGATTCACCGCGGCCATGGCGATCGGCGAGGAGACCCGCTGCCAGGGTCACCGCACGCAGTTCACTGGTGACAAGAAAGACGTTGAGCCAGGCCGCCATCAGGCCGAAGTAGACCAGTCCGGAGCACAGCACGAACACACCGCCGATAATCAACATGCGGCTGCGGGAGTGTTCGTGGGTCAGCAGGCTGAGAAGGAACAGCAGCACGAAAAAGGCGCATGGATTGAAGGCATCCATCGCCGCGAGCAGCATGGTGACGACCGGCAGCGACAACCGCGCCAGATCGAAGCCAGCAACCACCTGTGATCCTGGCTGTACCGGAAGCGATGCTGCCACCGCCCGCCGTGGGATCGGCCTGTGTCGCCCGCTCAAGGCAGGTTCGGGCCCACTGTTCCAGCAAATGTCCCGTGGTGTCCTCGCGGTCGAAGCCGGTCATCATCTCACCACACATGATGAAACCCGGTACCGAACGCGCCTCGTGCCCCAGCTGGCTCGCCATGTCCACGTAAAGGCGGGCATCCTCCTGGCTTGCAGACACCTCGTGGGAATGCAGCACCAACCAGGGGTGGTCACTGTCCATGCGCTCCACGTCACCCTGGCGTCGCGGCAATGGGGGCAGTGCTGCGACCAGAAAAACCAGAGATGGACCTTTACCCGACCTTCGTCGTCCGTCGTTACCCAGGCCGGGGCCTCGCCTTCGGCTGAAACGCCGGCCGCGACCAAGACAAACAACAAAAAGCACCAGGTCCTCACTGCTCACCTACCCGTCAAAGCACGATGCGATGATGCCACGGGCGCCATGCGCATCATGTGTGACCGTTGGCAGACGTGAGCGTGTGGCGAACCCGATCACGGGTTCAAACGATCTTGACGATGATCCTTCAATGTCTGCTTCTTCTTGAGGTGCTCGACATGGGAAATCAACGTATCGACCGTTTCCTTCAGCAGGTCGAGCTCGTCGATCGTCAGATCATTCAGCTGTTCGAGGTTGAACTCGATCGTATCAATGATCTTCTTGTGCGGCCGCTGCATCGGCCGCGTGAAATAGGTTGTGATCGTCGCAACGATGGCCCCAAAAAACAGCACCGAACCCACTACAATCCACAAGGCACCAATTAACTCTGCCATACCGGTGACCGGCTTTGCGGCAATTCCGGCCGTCGAGAATGCGGCGACCCCCCAATACAGGGCCTCTCCGTATGAGTTGATCGAGGTTCCCACCGCCCCCCGCTCCGCCAGATACAGGCCAGCGGAAAAAACCAGCCACAGCGCCACCAGCAGCAACACCATTTTTGCAAAGGGCGTATGCGCGAAGATATCCGCCACAAACCTCTGGAACCGCTTATGTGGCAATCCATGTTTCATTCTTTGTGCACGCCCTGAATGTCGAGCAAGGGGACGAAAACAACCCCGATCACTTCGCGAACCTGCGTGCGCCCGTCCCCCTGCTTGCTCACCAGCATCAGTTCCTGGCTCGCATGCGGCAGTCCGACCGGGATCACGAGCCGCCCACCCGGCCTGAGTTGTTCGACCAGCGCCTCCGGGATATGGCTTGCTGCCGCGGTAACGATGATGCCGTCATAGGGCGCGTTTTCAGGCCAACCGGCATAACCGTTGCCGCTGCGGACATGGACGTTCGAACAGCCCAGCCGCGACAGCCGGGCCGCCGCGGAATCCACGAGTGCCGGAACAAGGTCCATGCTATATACGGTCCGGCAAAGCCGCGACAATACTGCCGTCTGATATCCCGACCCGGTGCCGATCTCGAGCACGACATGATTCGCCTCGGGTGCGAGCAGATCGGTCATCAGGGCAACGATGTAGGGTTGGGAAATCGTCTGACCATGCCCGATTGGCAGGGGCCGATTGTCAAACGCCAGCGTTTTGATGTCCGCCGGCACGAATTCATCGCGCGGCACCGCGGCCATGGCGCTCATGACACGATCACTCAGGGCCTCTTTCCCGATCAGGTCACGGGTATATTTCACCTCGTCCCCGATATCGGCCAGCATCTGCTGCATCCCTGATTCACGCGACCATTTCATCCGACTACCCCTCCTTTGCTATAAGTTCGAGGATAACGCTTTCGGGCCCCGGCAGGGATACTTCGTACATTCGATTCCGAATGCTCCGGGCACCCGACACGCCCCAGCCGCCCGGACAGGAGCTCATCCTCATGCGCACCGGCTTGTGGAGGGAGCGCTGGGAAAAAGGATAGCGCGCCTTGCCGACGGGGCCACTGCGAATGCGGTCAAACGTGCCACCGGAGGCAGGCCCCTTTTTTCGCAAGAATCACTGATCAACCAGACCAGAACATTGGAATCCTCTACAATTCAGGCTAAGGCATCACAGAAATTCGTGTGAGTCGCACCGTGTGGCTTCAGTGCACTCGGGGCCTGCGTATACCGAACCGACAAACGCCGCCAATCCTGCTGCAATACAGCACAATCTGATGGTAACGACGTCGAGCCGATAGATGTCATATCCAAGAACCGAACAGACTGCAGCCATACCCGGAACGGTCGCAGCGCATGAACGACCGGAGGCACCTATCGGCATGATCGCGGAGGTGCACGGGCCGGTGGTTGTGATCGCCTGCAATATCCTGCCGCCTTTACGCCAGGGGCTGTATGCCTCGCTGAACAGCGACAGCTACCTGTTCGAGGTCCACCAACATCTTGACGAACGCCATCTCAGGGCCATCACCCTGCACCGTACCAGTGGCCTGCATCGGGGAATGAACGTGTATGACACGGGCGCGCCTCTGCATGTTCCGGTGACCCCTGACTGCCTCGGGCGACTGTTGAACGTCTTTGGCGAACCGCTTGATGGCCAGACTCCACTTCAGGCATCGACATACAGCAACATCCATTCCAAACCGCCGCCGATCCACGAGGCCGTCGGCACCGGCGAGCTGCTGGAGACCGGGATCAAGGTCATCGACCTTCTGTGTCCATTCATCAAGGGCGGCAAGACCGGCCTGTTTGGCGGCGCCGGCGTGGGCAAGACGGTGCTGATCATGGAATTCATGCATGCGATGGCAACCCTGCATAAGGGGGTATCCGTATTCGCCGGCGTGGGCGAGCGCATTCGCGAGGGCCACGAACTATGGCACAAGATCAAAAGGGCCGGAGTACTGGAACAGACACTGATGGTGTTCGGCCAGATGGATGAGTCACCCGGTGTCCGTTTCCGCGTGGGCCTTACCGCGCTTACCTACGCCGAGTATCTGCGCGACAGCCTGCACAAGGACGTACTTTTCGTGATGGACAATATCTTCCGCTTTGTACAGGCAGGCAGTGAGATCTCCAGCCTGCTCGGGCGGATGCCCGCCACAGTGGGCTACCAGCCCACCTTGACTACCGAGGTCGCAGAGATACAGGAACGCATCCTTTCCACCCGGCAGGGCGCCATCACCTCGGTGCAGGCGGTGTATGTGCCAGCCGACGATATGACCGATCCGGCAGTCAATGCCATCCTGAGCCACCTCGACACCAATGTAATATTGTCCCGTGCGCAGGCCGGCAAGGGCATCTACCCCGCCGTTGACCCGCTACAGTCTGCCAGCAAGCTGATGGACCGACGCACTTTGGGCGAGCGCCACTACGCGGTAGCCGAGGGCGTACGTGAGCACCTTGCGCGTTACCAGGAGCTGGAAGACATCATCACCATGCTCGGTATCGAGGAGCTGTCACCGAAGGACCGCCAGGTGGTGATGCGCGCGCGCAAACTCCAGCGCTATCTGAGCCAGCCATTCTGGACGACTGCCGCGCACAGCGGCATCCCCGGCGTGAGCGTACCCCTGGAACAGACCCTGAGCGATTGCGAGGCGTTCATGCAGGGACACTACGACGAGGTGCCGGAGGAGTCGTGCTACATGCGCGGCACCATGACGGAGCACGCCGCATGAAGACCTTCGAGCTGCTGCTCCAGGATGCCACACATGCGCAGCGCATACCCGGTGTGGCTGCCTTTGTCGGCGAGGACGCCTCGGGCAGCTTCGGCATACTCGCCGGTCATACCCGCCTGATGACCAGCCTGAGCGTCGGCCTGGCTCGTTTCCGAGATGCAGGCGGGTCATGGCAGTACCTCGCCCAGCCTGGCGCGCTGCTGTACTTCCACGACAACCAGCTGACCCTGAGCACGCGTCATTTCCTGCTGGGTGATGACTACACCGCCATCAGCGCTGCCATGCAGCAACAATTGCTGGCCGAGGAGGAAGAACTTCACACGACCAAGGCCAGTCTGCACCGGATGGAGGAAGAGATGCTGCGGCGGATGTGGCGGCTGGGCCGGGCGGAGGCATAGATGGAATCCCGCGAGGAACTGAGAAAAGCGGTAGAGCGACAGGCCAGACGGATGCAAAAGGCCGAGCGTGAACGCCCCACCCTGATCGGCCAGACAGTCTATCTCGGCACCCTGGGCCTGGTGTTCGTGCTGCCGGTCGTGGGCGGTGCCTATCTGGGGATCTGGCTGGACAGTCTGGTCAGCGGCTATTCGACCCGCTGGACCATGAGCCTGATCCTGCTGGGCGTGTTTATCGGCGGGCTCAACGTGTATCTTTTCCTCAGGGAGTGACGACATGGCCCAGGGGGAAATGCTGATAGAGCCGGTGATCGAATTCGGACCGGTGGTGATCACCAGCACGGTAGTCACGACCTGGGTCATCATCGGCATCCTCTGGCTTGGCTGCTGGCTCATCACGCGACGGCTCAGCATCTCCCCGGGGCCGGCGCAGACCGCCCTGGAAGGCATCGTGTCCACGATCGAAGAGGCCATCGCCGCCGTCGAACCGGCATACGCCCGCCGTCTGTTGCCGTTCATCGGCAGCCTGTGGATTTTTCTGGTGATCGCCAATCTCAGCGGCCTTGTCCCCGGCGCACACTCCCCCACCCGCGACCTGTCTGCTACCGCGGCGCTGGCGATCCTGGTATTCCTGTCCACCCACTGGTACGGCATCCGCATCGCCGGTCTGAAAAACTACCTGCGTCACTACATGTCACCGAGCCCCATCCTGTTGCCCTTCCACCTGATCAGTGAGGTGACCCGTACCGTGGCCCTGGCGGTACGCCTGTTTGGCAACATGATGAGCCTGGAGATGGCCGCCCTGTTGATCCTGCTGGTGGCCGGTTTCCTGGCACCGGTGCCGATCCTGATGCTGCACATCATAGAGGCCCTGGTTCAGGCCTATATCTTCGGCATGCTGGCGCTCATCTATGTCGCCGGCGGCCTACAATCACAACAACGACGGCAACACGTGCAAGGAGCTCCCCATGCCTGACCTGTCCAATTTTGCCCTGGTTTCGACCGTGGCCGCCGTCCTCGGTATCGCGCTGGGTGTCATGCTGCCCGCCATTGCGATGGGTTGGGCGATCAGCAAGGCACTGGACGCCCTGGCGCGCCAGCCGGAGGCTGAAAAATCGATCATGCGCACCCTGTTCATCGGTCTGGCCATGATCGAATCACTCGCCATCTACGTGTTGGTCATCGTGCTGATCGTACTGTTCCGTAATCCGCTGCTGGAATATCTGATCAAGTAGCCACCCAGACCCTGTTTACCGAAGGACGTCCGTTTTGGAACTGAACTGGTCCACCTTCCTGCTGGAGATCATCAACTTCCTGGTCCTGGTATGGATCCTGAAACGCTTCCTGTACCAGCCGGTGCTCGACGTGATCGCCAGGCGCCGCAACGCCATCGAAGGACAGCTCGCTGAGGCCCATCGGCTGCAGGACGAGGCGGATTCGCTGAAGGCACAATACGAAGACCGGTTGGCCGACTGGGAGCGGGAACGCCACCAGGCCAAAGAGACCCTCGCCCGGCAACTGGACGAGGAAAGTGCCCGCCAATTGTCGGCGCTGCAGGGCACGCTCGATCAGGAGCGGGAAAAAAGCCGGGTTGCCGAAGAACGCCAGCACGCCGAGCAGCAGCGGGCGATCGAACATCAGGCCCTGCAACTGGGTGCCGCCTTCTCCAGCCGCTTACTGGGACAGACCTGCGGGCCGGAGCTGGAGGCGCGTCTGCTGAACCTGCTGCTCGAAGAATTGCACGGCTTGTCCGAGCAACAGACTACCGGCCTGAGACAACAATGGGGTGAGCCGCCGCAGACGATTGAGGTCAGCAGTGCCTTTGAGCTGGCCGCCGAGCAGCGCCAGCAACTCGAGGTGGCCCTGCACCAGGTCAGTGGTCTCTCGGTCCCGGTTCGATTCATTCAGGACGAAACGCTTCTCGCCGGCCTGCATATCGTTATCGGCGCCTGGGTGCTGGCGGCCAATGTGCGCGATGAACTGAAAGGCTTTGCGGAGTTCGCCCGTGCCCCCCGATGAGTTTGCGGCTACGGGCCCCCTGGCACAGCAGGCCGCCTGGCTAATCGACTACCGCCCCCGCCTGCGCATCAGCGAGCGTGGCAGCGTGGTCTCCGTGGGCGACGGCATCACCTGGATCGCCGGCCTGCCCTCTGCCGCCATGGACGACATCCTGGAGTTTGAGGATGGCAGCCGTGGCATGGTGTTCGATCTCACCGGGGAGCGGGTGGGTGCCGTACTGCTGCACGAGACCGATGCCCTCAGATCCGGCACCCCGGTCCACCTTACCGGGCACCGACTGAGCCTGCCGGTTGGCGATGCTTTGCTGGGACGTGTGATCGACCCCCTGGGCACGCCACTCGACGACCGGCCGGCACCTCGTCCGACCGGATGGCAATATCTCGAGGCGCCCTCGCCACCCATCGTGGCGCGCGATTTCGTGCATTCACCTCTCTACACCGGCATCAAGATCATCGACACACTGATCCCGATCGGCAAGGGCCAGCGTCAGTTGTTGCTGGGCGATGATGGGCTCGGCCGCAGTTCACTGGCACTGGATACCGTCATCAATCAGCGCGGCAGGGGCGTGAACTGCATCTATGTGCTGATCGGCCAGAAACGCTCGACGGTTGTCAGCACCATCGAAACCCTGCGTGAATACGGCGCCCTGGAATACACCACCGTGATCGTGGCCGAGGCCAGCAGCCTGGCCGGGCTGCAGCATCTTGCACCCTTTGCCGGGTGCGCGGTCGCGGAGTTCTGGATGCGGCAGGGCCGCGATACCTTGATCGTTTACGATGACCTGGTCAGCCACGCACGGACATACCGCGAGCTTTCGCTGCTGTTGCGCCGCCCGCCGGGGCGTGAGGCCTATCCCGGTGACATCTTCTCGGTCCATGCACGATTGCTCGAGCGGGCCACCTGCCTCAACCCGGCCCATGGCGGCGGCAGCATGACCGCCCTGCCTATCGTGGAGACCACACAGGGCGAGATCGCCTCCTACATCCCCACCAACCTGATCTCTATCACCGATGGCCAGATCTACCTGGATCGCGAACTGTTTGCCGCGGGCTTCCGACCCGCCATTGACATCGCCAGGTCCGTGTCACGTATCGGCGGTGCGGCCCAACACCCGCGGATCAAGGAAGAGGCCGGACGGATGAAACTCGACTACCTGCAGTTTCTCGAACTGGAGGTTTTCACCCGCTTCGGCGCCCGACTGGAATCATCGATGGTCGCAACCATTGCGCGGGGCCGGGTGTTGCGCGAGATCCTCAAACAGGACCGTCTGGCACCGCATTCAGAAACGTTTCAGATGGCCTGGCTGGTAGCCTTCAATGATGGTCTGTTTACGGATATTTCTCCCGAGCAACTGCCCGTACTGCTGACGACATTGCAACAACAGGCTGAACAAAGCACGCTCAACCTGGACAGCCCGAGGGAGCAATGGGGCCTTGCCTTGGCCGACTGGCTGCACCGGGTTACCCCCGCCGCGCAGCCATGAGCCGTCGGCGGGACCTGGAGCATCACCGCCACAGCCTGGGCGAGATCCGGGAGATCATGAACTCGATGAAGACCCTGGCCTACATGGAAACGCGCAAACTGGCGCGCTTCCTGCCCGCCCAGCAAGCCGTTGTCAAATCGATCGAAACGGTGGCGGAGGATTTTCTCAGTTTCCATCCAGGCATCCTGGCCGAAGCGGCAGACACCGCGCCCGTATTCCTGCTTATTGGCACCGAACGCGGGTTCTGCGGCGACTTCAACCACGCCCTGACAGACCATCTCGCGACAGTAACGCAGGCGGAAACCTCTGCCCAGCCACGATTGCTGGCGGTCGGGCACAAACTGCACCTGCTGCTCGAAGATGACGAACGTGTGGCCGCATTCGTCGATGGGGCCAGCATTGCGGAAGAGGTCCCGGCAGTCCTGCAACGGCTGGTAAACGAGCTGGCTTCACTGCAGGGTGGCCATTTCAGCCTGAGCCTCTACGGCATCTATCACGATGACGACGGCATCGCAGTGAACCGATTGCTGCCGCCCTTCCAGCAGCAGCTAAATGCCCCGCCGTCACATCCGCATCCCCCGCTGACGAACCTGCCCGCCGAGGAATTTCTGCTCGATCTCACCGATCACTACCTGTTTGCGGCCCTGCACCAGATGCTTTACACATCGCTGATGGTGGAAAACCGTCGTCGCGTAACGCACCTGGAAGGGGCCGTAAAACACATGGATGAGGAATCAATCGAACTGACACGACAGTGCAACACACTGCATCAGGAAGAGATCATCGAGGAAATCGAGGTCATCCTGCTCAGCTCTGTCGACCTCGATGACGGACCCGGCGCCCGCAAATAAACGCGCTCCTGCGCGAGCAAGTCGGACCTTGCACCGGGCGGCTATCGACGGCCCGGCCGATAAGGGGCGCGCGCACCATTCAATCAGCTGAATGCGCAGTCAAACTGGCGCCACAAGCAATTGATTAGCAGGTCAATCCGCATCTTTTCTGACATGTTCACCCAGCAGGTGGGCCAATTCCAGCGGAAAGGGGAAGACAACCGTAGAACTGGGCGCAGCACCTACCTCGGTCAGCGTTTGCAGGTAACGTAACTGCATGCTGGCGGGACTCTTCATCAACACATCGGCAGCGGCGCGCAATTGCTCGGATGCCTGCAACTCGCCCTCGGCATGAATGATCTTGGCACGTCGCGTACGCTCTGCTTCAGCCTGCTTTGCGATAGCGCGTATCATCGATTCATCGAGATCGACGTGCTTGATTTCCACGTTGGATACCTTGATCCCCCATGCATCGGTCTGCTTGTCGAGGATCTCTTGTATATCTTTGTTGAGTTGTTCCCGACCCGTGAGCATCTCATCCAGCTCGTGCGCGCCCAGCACCGAACGTAATGTCGTCTGCGCAAGCTGACTGGTTGCGACATTGAAATTTTCAACCTGAATGATCGCACGCTCCGGCTCTACCACCCGGAAGTACACTACCGCGTTGACCTTGACGGACACGTTGTCCCGCGAGATCACGTCTTGCGTAGGCACGTCCATCACGATGGTACGCAGGTCCACCCTCACCATTTGCTGAATGATTGGGATGATGATGATCAGACCAGGACCCTTTACGCGTTGGAAACGGCCAAGAAAAAAGACGACGCCTCGTTCATATTCGCGCAGGATCTTCAGGGCCGAAATCAGCAGCCCGAAAATGAACAGGAAGACTACAAAGGGAACCATTATTGCTGAACTAACCATCGTCTAACTCCTCGACTTTGAGTTTCAACCCATCGATAGCGACCACGCGCATGCGCTGTCCTCTTCGCACCGGGCGGTCACTCTGTGCGATCCAGCTTTCACTGTGAACACGAATCCGACCGCTAGCGTGGAAATCTTCAAGCGCCTCGCCAATCGCCCCGACCATCTCCTCCGCGCCAGTCACCACGGGTCGATGTCTGGATTTGACCGCATATCCAATTACCCCCACGAATAATATGAAGCTCAGAACGACGAAAGTGATGATGACAGGCAGCGCCACACCAATCTGTCCCGCATCCTCACGAAACAGCATGACGGAACCAGCGGCGAAAGCGATTGCCCCGCCGATACCCAGTACCCCAAAACTCGGCACGAAGGCCTCCAGCGTCATGAAGGCAATGCCGAGCATCAACAAGGCCAGACCGGCGAAGTTAACGGGCAAAGCCTGAAAGGCATACAGCGCCAGGACCAGTGCAATAGCGCCGGTAACCCCGGGTATCATGGCGCCGGGATTCGCCAGCTCATAGATGAGCCCATAGATACCGATCAGCAGAAACACATAGGCCACGTTCGGGTCGGTCACGACCTGCAAAAGCCGGGTGCGCCAGCTTGGTCCGAGTGCTTCAGCGGTCAAACCCGTTGTGTCCAAAATCACTTCTGTGCCCAGCACCGGCACGGATCGGCCATGCAGTTGTTTGAGCAGATCCGGCACATCGGTCGCAATCAGATCAATGACGCCCTGCTCAACCGCCTCGACCGCCACCAGGTTGTCGGCGGACCGCACTGCCCGCTCGGCCCATTCAGCGTTCCGGCCACGCAACTTCGCCAATCCGCGCAGATAGGCGGCTGCATCGTTGATCAGTTTGCGCTCCATCGCGTCCGCAGGCAGCGCAGCAGTTTCGCGTTGCCCACCCGTCTGATCTCCCGTGGCTTCATCTTTTGGAGGCGTGTCCTCTGCATCCGTCGGCTCGGGGTCGCCTTTGTCATCCGGGATCTGCGGCAGTCCACCAAGTCGCACTGGCGTGGCGGAACCAAGCGTGGTCGCTGGCGCCATGGCAGCAATGTGACAGGCCTGCAGGATATAGGTACCGGCGCTGGCGGCACGGGCCCCGCTCGGTGCTACATAACCGACGACAGGAATTGGTGAAGCCAGAATCTCCTTGACGATATCGCGCATGGCCGCATCCAGCCCCCCCGGCGTATCCAGGCGCAATACAACCATGGGTGAGCCCTGCTCCCGGGCATGGGCGAAACCGGTTTGTACGTAATCTGAAGTGGCGGGACCGATGGCCCCGTTTATGTCCAACACCAGCGCCCGGTTTCCGGCCGTGGCAGCGGCCATCCCCAGACATAGGAACACGGAGAAAACAGCGGCACAAAGAGAGCGGAGACGCATGGTCTCTCCTCCAGCCGACGGATTTAAGGGTCCGCCAGCGCATATCTGAGTTCGTGGCACAGGTCAGGACTTCATATAACAGGCTACGCCCGTCGATTTGCATATGCAATCTGGGTCATACCAGGGCTGCCGCAGACACCTTGACCGCGCGGCCAACCCACCGCCTACGAGCACAATCGACCTGATGAATGTCGGCGCCGGCGAATTCGTTTGCCTGTATTGCGGTCCATTGGACAAGCACCCGTCGATGGACATTGTGCCTTATACTTGCAATTGGAACGGTAACTATGGAGATGCACATGAAAACCAGCTTTAGAGATGCGATTGAAGCATTGGTGAACGAGCGGATTGCAGAGGGAGCGGACCCACAGGAACTGTTCGAGGAGCTCAAGCGCGAAGCCAATATCGTTTTCGGTCACTACAATCTGGAATATGAGCTTGGATTGTTTACGAAATCCGAGAAACGGGAGTAACTGACCCACCGGCAACAGCGCCGCCAGCAGCCTGAAGGCATCAGGCGGCGCGCCTCCGTTCAATGGAAATTCGACAACAAATCGGCTTTTGACGGACGAGATGGCTTTTCAGTCTGAAGCCGGCTGCACATAGAGCCACCCGCGCCGGATCAGTGCCTTTTCCAGTTCCACTGCCACCAGTACCAGTGACGACACGGCGAAGCAGACAGCGAGATCGAACAGCGGCAATGGCTGGGTCTTGAAGATGGGATTCAGAAAAGGCAAATAGATCACCGCCAGCTGCAGCCCCACCGCGAGCAGAACCGCGCCAAGCATCGGCAGATTACTGCCGATTCCGATGCTAAACAGTGAGGCACGCTCGCTGCGTACCGCCAGTGAATGGAACAGCTGTGAAATCGTGAGTACAGTGAATACGACCGTCTGCCAGTATTCCACGCCGCGCGCATAGGCCCAGGCCTGTGAGGCGATCGAAACCCCGCCCACGAACAGACCCACCCAAAGGATATGCTGCCACATGCCGTGGGCGAAGATGCTTTCCTGTGGATGGCGTGGGCCGCGGCGCATGATCCCTGGCTCTGCCGGCTCGGCGGTGAATGCAAGCCCGGGGAGGCCGTCGGTCACCAGGTTGATCCAGAGTATATGGATCGGCAGCAGCGGTACCGGCAGCCCGAGAAAAGGGGCCAGAAACAGGGTCCAGATCTCTCCCGAGTTGGAACTCATCGTATCCTTGATGAATTTGCGAATATTGTCGAAGATCCGTCTGCCCTCGCGCACCGCGCTGACGATGGTCGCAAAGTTGTCGTCGAGCAACACCATGTCGGCCGCCTCGCGTGCGACATCGGTCCCCTTCTGACCCATCGCGATACCGATGCCGGCACGCTTGAGCGCCGGTGCATCGTTGACGCCGTCGCCGGTCATGGCGACGAACTCACCCCGCGCCTGCAGTGCCTTCACGATGCGGATCTTCTGTTCCGGGCTGACCCGGGCGTAGACGCGTACATCCGCTACCCGCCGCTCCAGTTCCGTATCCGACAGCTGGGCCAGGTCCTGTCCGGTCAGCACATCGGCATTTTCCGCCACGATCCCCAGTCGGCGGGCGATGGCACGCGCGGTGCCCGGATGGTCGCCGGTAATCATCACCGGGGTGATGCCGGCCGTGCGGCATTCTTCGACTGCTGCATGGGCCTCAGGGCGCGGGGGGTCAATGAGCGCGACCAGACCCAGCAGCGTCAGCCCCTGCTCGGCCTCTTCCAAGACCTCGGGCATCGCCTCGAACCGCCGCTGCGCAACCGCCAGGACGCGGTAACCCTGTTCGGCCAGGGCCTGCGCAGCCCCCGCCATTGCCTGGTGATCAAACTCCCGTGTTCCGGCAGCGCCCAGCACATCGTTGCAAAGCGTCAGCAACACCTCGGGCGCGCCCTTGACATACGCCACCACGCCGTCATCGTCGCTGCGATGCAGGGTTGTCATCAGCTTGCGGGTGCTGTCGAAAGGGATCTCTGCGATGCGCGGATATTCGGGCTGAAGCACCTGCTTGCGGTAGCCTGCTGCCTCGGCAGCAAGGTAAAGCGCAAGCTCTGTCGGCTCACCGGCCGCATGGCCATCCCGTTCCCCAACGTCGTTGCACAGCGCCATGGCCCGACCCAGGCTGTCCCACGGCGCTCCCGCACCCTCGTCCTGCAATTCGGGATGCTGTTCACCGTCAACCAGCAGCCCCTCCGCGTGCATGCGGTTCTCGGTCAGGGTGCCTGTCTTGTCGGAACAGATGAACGTTACCGAGCCCAATGTCTCCACGGCGGGTAGATTGCGTACCAGGCTTTGTTGGCGGCTGAGTTTTCGCGCGCCCAGGGCCAGCGACACGGTGATCACCGCCGGCAGTGCTTCGGGTATCGCGGCCACGGCGAGACTCACGGCCGTCAGGGCCATGAGCATCAGCGGTTGACCCTGCAGCAGACCCGAGACGAACACCACCACACAGATGGCGAGCACCGCCGACGCCAGGTAACGGCCAAAGCGTGCAAGACGGAGCTGCAGCGGGGTCTTGACCCCTGGCTCGCCCGCCAGCAGGCCGGCGATGCGACCAAGTTCGGTGTGCATGCCGGTCGCCACCACCAGACCTACCGCACGGCCACGGGTCACAGAGGTGCCCTTGAAGGCCAGATTGCGACGGTCGCCCAGTGGCAGATCGTCCCCGTCCAGGCGCTCGATCGACTTTTCCACCGTATGCGATTCGCCGGTGAGCGCCGATTCGTCGGCTTGCAGATCGACCGCCTCGATCAGGCGCAGATCCGCCGGAACCATGTTGCCGGTTTCAAGCAGCACCAGGTCACCTGGAACCAACTCGGCAGTATCAAGCGTCAGGCGCTTGCCGCCGCGCCGAACATCGGCCAATGGCACGGCCATAAGACGCAACGCAGCAAGCGCGCGTTCGGCCCGGTATTCCTGCACGGCGCCAACAACGGCATTCAGAACCAGGATCACCAGGATCGCGATGGTGTCCATGGGCTCACCGATGAAGCCGGAAACCGCTGCGGCAGCCAACAGGACCAGGATCATGAAATCGGCGAACTGGCCAAGGAACATCATCAGCAGCGAGCGCCGGTGACCCTCGGCGAGCGCATTCGGCCCGGCCTGCGCCAGACGCGCGGCCGCCTCCTCGGCCGACAAGCCCGCACGCGAGTCGCTCTCGAGGCGCGCAACCACCTCTTCGGGTGACAGGCTGTGCCAGGCGACGTCGATCTCGACGGGGTGATTCATAACAGCAGAATGATCAGTATGGTCGCCAATGCGACCAGCAGCGTCTTGATCCCGCTCCATAGCCACGAGGTGCCTCCCACCCGTCCCAGGAATACACCGAGGCCGAAGATGCACAAGAGCGCTGTAGCGATGGAGGTCGGCAATGGTGCCAGTGGCAGGGCCATCCCGGCATGGGCCAGCCACAGGGGGGTGATGATGATCAGCGACATGAGCAACGGCGCGATGCCATTGACCAATGCGATGAGCGGCGGCAGGACCCAGACCGCATTGCTGTGGGCAGTGCCCGACAGATCGGTAACCATTGCCGCCTCCAGCTCGGACAGAGAGCGGCGCCGTTCGGCCGATTCACTCAGGTAGGCACTGGTCAGCCCACTGATGGCTAGGGCGACAGCGGCCCCGAGGCAGGCGCCGATGACGACATCCAGCCCAACCTTGCCGCCCATATGGAAGCCGGTCAGCAGGCCAAGCATAGTCAGCGCCCCGTCGAAGCCGTTGACGACGAAGTAGCGCCGGATGATACCCCGCGAGAGGGAAAGATAGAGATCGAGGTGCAGGCGAGCAAGTGGCCGCATCGACGTTCAGGCGCGCATTGTCAGACCGTGGGCTCAGGCTGACTATCCACCTCTACCCCGTCGATGCTGTGCAGAGAGGCACCAAACTCGGTGATCGCCGCCTGGACACGATCGAAATCGATGTCCTGTCCTTCGATCACGACCTGCAGGGTCTCGGTCCGATCGTCCATCTCCAGGACTGTCAACTTGACGAGGTGTTCGCCCTGTTGGGCGAGAAGTCTGCCGAATTCGAGTACGCTGGGGTGGTGTGGTTTAAGAACATCCAACACAAGTCGCTTTACCAGAACCATTCCTTCCCCAAGTCAGTTAGTGGCTTCGTTTCATTATGAACCATCAGTGCCAAGAAGGCGCGCGGACCACGGCAAGACTGTCATTATCACGATTCTGCATGGCGGTCGGCGCAATCAGGGTGCATCCTTCGATGTCTACATGGTTGCCTTCAGCAAGCGTCGCAGATCCCGGATGCCGCAGGTGTTGAGTACATCCTCTGCGGAAAGCCAGCCGCGCCGCGCCTCGGAGATCCCCCATGCGAGATCATCCAGATCCTCTATGGAATGGGCGTCGGAGTTGATTGCGACCTTCACGCCCTCCTCTTTCGCCACCCTGCACCAGGTATCGGGAAGGTCCAGACGTACCGGCTGACTGTTGAGCTCGAGGAAGCAGCCCCGCTGTCTGGCGTGACGGATAACCCTGAGCCAATCCGCGTCCATCGACGGGCGCTTGTCCAGGTCGCGGGCGGTCGGATGGGCCAGCAGGCTGAAATGGGGATGAGCCATGGCCTTCATCAAGCGCCTGGTCTGCCTGGCTGGCGGCAGGTCGAAGTGACTGTGAACGGCACCGACCACCAGGTCGAGCTGTCCCAGGATGTCATCAGGCAGGTCGAGCGCGCCATCCTCGAGGATATCGACCTCGATGCCCTTCAGAAGCGTGATGCCCTTGAGCCTTTCGTTCAGCCGGTCGATCTCGTCCATGTGCTTGAGCAGCCGTTCAACCGTGAGGCCACGGGATATCTTCAGTCGTTGAGAATGCTCGGTGATCGCCAGGTATTTGTGGCCGAGTGCCCTGGCAGCCACAGCCATCTCGCGCACACTCGCATGTCCATCGCTGGCCTTGGTGTGACAATGCAGGTCACCGCGCAGCTCGCTGCGCTCGACCAGCTCCGGCAGTGCGGCTCGTTCGGCCCATTCGAGCTCGCCGCGGTCCTCCCTCAGTTCTGGTGGAATCCAGGGCAGATCCAATGCGGCATAAACGGACTCCTCGCTCTCACCGGCGATCGGGCTGCTGCCCCGAAACACACCGTACTCGTTCAGTTTGAGGCCCCTGCCCTGGGCGCGCTTGCGCAGCGCGATATTATGCGACTTGGAACCGGTGAAGTAAGTCAGTGCGGCGCCATAGCCGGGTTGTGCGATCACCCGCAGGTCTACCTGCAGGCCGGACCTGAGTACTACGGTGGCGCGGGTGTGGCCCTGTGCGAGGATCTCTGTGACTTCGTCGTAGTCGGTGAAGCGTCGCATCACGCCATCGCTCGAGGGTGCCGTTACCAGGATATCGATGTCACCGACGGTCGCCTGGCAACGCCGATAGCTGCCGGCGATATCCACTTTGACCACACCTTCGACCCTGCGCAGTTCGGCGGCGATGGCCTCGGCGTACTGCGCGGCCACCGATCGCTTGAAACGTCGCGCCTTTTCCTTTTGCGCCTGCAGGGCCGAGAGGATACGCCGCTCGGTCTTCTCGCCGAAGCCGTGCAGCCGCTGGATCTGTCGCCGCTCCGCGGCCTGTTCCAGGGCCTTGAGGTCCTGGATATGCAGCTCGTCATACAGGGCCCTTACCCGCTTCGGACCGAGCCCGGGGACCTTGAGGAGTTCGGTGACCGCCGGCGGGAGTTCTTTGTGCAGGCGTTCGAGCAGGGAACAGGTGCCCGTTTCGGCAATCTCGTGGATCTTGCGCGCCAGGTCATCGCCGATACCCGCGATCTTCGGCAACTCCTCGCCTTTGTGCAGCAACGCGGCCAGGTCCCGTCCAAATTCGGCGAGCGTGCGCGAGGCATTGCGGTAGGCGCGTATCCGGAAAGGATTGGCGGACTGGATCTCGAGAAGCTCGGCGATCTCTTCGAAAACGGCAGCGATGTCGGCATTGTGCACAGGCATGGCAGCACCACGCGATGATTGACCCCTGTTGTCCGGTTAAATTATAGGCGGCGCCTGAGGGGGCATCGCGATCAACCTGGCCGCATGGGCTTCAACCCAACCTGACCACCTGGATAACATCGGAGGACGGGGGAGCCCGCCATCGGCCAGCCCGCCAACGCCGAGGCCCGCCACCATTCGAATGGTCTTTATCATCGTGTGAGATTGAGGGGTTTTACGGGTTCATTCATCCAACTGCTGTCACTGCGCCATTCGACACTCGGATTGTCTACGTAGAGCTCCACCTCGTTCCCATCTGGATCTTGCAGGTAGATACTCTGGCTGATGGTGTGGTCAGACAGTCCATCGATCGTGTATCCGGCTTCTGTCACCCGTTGGTAGACGCGCTTGAGTTCATCTAACTCGTCCCCGACTTTCCATCCTATGTGGTACAGACCATTGCGCCTGCCTTGCAGCGGACCGGGGTGATCACCCACCTGTATAAGCAACAGTTCGTGGTGGGTTCGGCCGCCACTGAGCAACGCGCCTCGTCCTCCAAAAATGTGGCCTCGCAGTTCCAATCCCACTGCCTGGGTGTAGAACCTGAGTGAGTCCTGCAGGTCGCGCACATAAAAAGCCACATGGCCGAGTTCGCTCATTGAATCCCCCCTACGTTACCGCGGGTCCTAATGGCATGCGGAAAGTTCGATAACCCACAGCCTCAATTTAACCACCAAATCGAAAGATTCAGTGCGGCAGCAAAGGCCACCCACAGCAGGTACGGAAACAGCAACCACCCCGCCAAACGCTCGATGCGCCAGAACAGAAAGGCGTTGAAAGCGATTGCCGACCACAACACCACAATGTCGGCCAGTGCCAGCCCGACCTCCCGGAAACCGAAAAACAGAATGGACCAGGAAAGATTGAGGGCGAGCTGCACGCCAAACACCGCCAGAGCCTGCAGGCGGGCCGCCGAGTTCTCAGTCCGCCATACCCGCCAGGCGGCGACCGCCATGAGCACGTAGAGGATCGTCCACACCGGTGCGAAGACCCAGTCCGGTGGGTTGAAGGCCGGCTTGCTGAGCGTCGTGTACCAGCCGCGGACGCTGGTTGCCGTCACCAGACCGCCGATGCCCGACACAATGAGGCACGCAAACAGGAACGCAACAAGACCGATTACGTCTCGCCCGCGATTAAGCCGGTTTTCTGAAGTATCGTGCTGCATGTTATCCCCCTTCGTGGACCGGGCCGCCCCGGACCTACCTGTCTGTTCTGCCCAGCCGGTCCGCTTTGCGATCGTCTTTCGCCCATTCTAAACGCATACCGCCCCTGTTGTTTGGTTTTTGTTTGCTTTTTTATGTTCTTTTTATTGACACACAAGCGATTCATGTCTTAAATAAGTGAACAAAGCACCAACGGCGGCCGGATATCCGATCCTGCTGAAGCCAAGTGCGGAGAGAAACGATATGACTGTGGACAACAGATGCAGGAACGGCGCGATTGATGGGGAACGCCCGGCTGCGACGGTTTATTTCGACGGGGGCTGCCCGCTCTGCCGGCGCGAAATTGCACACTACCGCCGGCTTCGCGGCGCAGACCGCCTGAGTTGGGTGGATATCGGCCGTGAAGAGACACGGCTGCCTGCTGAGGGTCCAAGCAGGACTGAGGCAATGGCGCGGATGCATGTTCGGGACGCATCCGGGAACTGGCACACCGGCGCGTGGGCCTTCGCGGAAATGTGGTCGCACCTGCCGATCTACCGCCGGCTGGCAGGCTTTCTGCGCGCCACTCGCACCCTGCCCCTGCTGGATCGTGCCTACACCCTATTCGCACACTGGCGGTTGAAACAACGCTGCGATTCCGCGGCGTGCAGTGTGGCGCCGCTGGGCGAGCCGGAATCCCTCAACGGCCAGCCACCACCCACCAACTCGGAACGGGTTGAAAGGGTTTCTGAGGCAGAAGGAGAACGACAATGCGCGTAGCACTTTTTGGCAGTACCGGGTACGTGGGAAGTTATCTGATCGATGCGCTGCTTCAGGCTGGAATGCAACCGGTAGTGCTGGTCCGCCCCGGGCATGAGTCCCGGGTACGTCACCGCCCCAGCTGCGAAGTCGTCAGCGCCGAACTGTCGGACGATGCGGCGGTAAAGGCCGTGCTGCGTGGCGCCGACGCCGCGATCTACAATATCGGCATTCTTCGCGAGTTCCCGGAACGTGACATCACATTCGAAGAACTTCATTACCGCGCGGCCAAACGCATCATGCAGGCGGCTGAGCGCGCAGGGGTGAAGCGCTTCGTGCTGATGAGCGCCAACGGGGTGAAAGCGGAGGGTACGCCTTACCAGGTGAGCAAATTCAAGGCCGAGCAGTTCCTGGCAGGTACTGCAATGGACTGGACCGTGTTTCGCCCCTCGGTAATCTTTGGCGACCCGCGCGGGCGCAACGAGTTTGCCACGCAACTGGCACGAGACATTGTGGCCTCACCGCTGCCGGCGCCTCTGTTCTTCGGCGGCCTTATGCCCTGGACTGCCGGCGAGTTTGCCTTGTCACCGGTTCACGTCGAGGACGTGGCCAGTGCCTTTGTAAAATCGCTGACCATTGCAGATACGCACGGTGAGATTCTCCCCCTGGGCGGACCCAGGTCGGTCAGTTGGCGCTCCATACTGCAGGATATCTGCTCGGCTCTAGGCAGGCGGAAGACCATGATACCCGTGCCTGCGCTCGGCGTTTCCGCAGTCGCAGCCATCCTGGACCGCTTCGAGTCCTTCCCTATTACGCGCGACCAGTTACGGATGCTGCTCGAGGGAAATACCTGCGGCGACGGCGCCTTTGCACTGTTGGACATCGCACCCAGGCCTTTCGACGTCGAGCACCTGAGTTACCTTGTCGACCCCAAACAGGAACAGCAGACATGGCTGAAGAACGCCGCATAACCCACTCGCGGATCGGGCGGCTGGCGCAGCTTGGCCGACTTGCCGGCGGTATTGCCGGTGGTGCCATGGCCGAGGGCGCACGCCAGATCACCAGAGGCCAGCGCCCCTCCGTCGGAGACTTGCTCCTCACGCAAGGCAACGCCCAGCGACTCGGGGACCGGCTGTCGGAAATGCGCGGGGCCGCAATGAAGGTGGGTCAGCTGCTGTCTATGGACAGCGGCCAACTGCTCCCGCCCCAACTCGGTGAACTGCTCGCCCGCCTGCGAGGAGACGCCCACGCGATGCCACTGGGGCAGGTAGCGGGGGTGCTGAAGCAGGCCTGGGGCGAAGGCTGGGAAAGCCGGTTCGCGCGTTTCACCTTCACCCCTCTCGCCGCCGCATCGATCGGGCAGGTTCACCAGGCCATCTTGAAAGACGGACAGCGCCTGGCGGTCAAGATCCAGTACCCGGGTATTCGTGCCAGCATCGACAGCGATGTCGAAAACGTGGCGACCCTGTTGCGCTTCGCCAGGCTCGTGCCCGCGGAGATCGACTTCGCGCCCCTCCTGCAGGAAGCAAAGAGCCAGCTTCATGACGAGGCCGACTATCGGCGCGAGGCGGTCGCACTCGGCCGCTTTGCCGAACTTCTAGAGCCGGATTCGCGGTTCGAGGTCCCGGCGGTCATCGAAACCCTCACTACCGAGCAGACCCTGACGATGCAGTTTCTCGACGGCGACCCGATAGAGTCGCTTGCCGATGCACCGCCGCTCGAACGCAACGAGGCAGCGGCCGCGCTGCTGGAACTCGCGCTGCGCGAGGTGTTTGACTGGGGGCTGGTGCAGACCGACCCCAATTTTGCCAACTTTCTTTATTCCCCTCACAGCAAGCGCATTCAATTGCTCGATTTCGGCGCCACCCGTGACTACGAACCCGAGTTGCGGGACGCGCTGAACAACCTGCTGGCCGCCTGCATCGACGGCAATGATGGGGACGTGGCGGCATGTGCGATGGCCGTGGGTTATCTCGATCAGGCCGACCCTGCGCGATACCGCGACAGCGTCGTCGCACTGCTGCGCACAGCGACGGAACCGGCGCGCTCAAACGGTGACTATGCCTTTGGCCGGTCCGATCTCGCCGAGCGCATGAAAGACACCGTGATGGATATGCGTCTTGACCAGAAGTTTGCCCGGATACCTCCGCCACAGGTGCTGTTTCTTCACCGCAAGCTCGGCGGCTTGTATCTGTTACTCAGCCGCTTGCGCGCAACCATCCCTGTCGCCGGGATGATTGCCCCCTTGATCTCGGCTGTGGCGCAGCCGTCGGAAACGCAGTCAGTTGCAGAGCGCGCGGTCTGAGACCGTGCTTCAAATCGTCTGGTTCAAGCGTGATCTTCGCGTGCGTGATCACGAAGCCCTTTACCGGGCGTCCGCGCGGGGTCCTGTACTCCCTCTATATATAACCGAACCCGATCTCTGGCGACAACCGGACATGTCAGAGCGACACTGGGCCTTCGTTCGTGAATGTCTGATCTCACTGCGGGAAGAGCTCGCGAAACTGGGGCAGCCCCTGGTCTTACGACAGGGGGAAGCCGTCGACGTACTGGACACCCTGTGCGATCGAAACGCAGTCGAGACCGTATGGTCGCACCAGGAAACGGGTAACGCGTGGACGTACCGCAGAGACCAGGCCGTGGCTGAACTGTTGCACGAGCGCGGCATTGAATGGCGACAGCCTCGCCAGCACGGCGTGGTTCGCGGCCTGGTCGACAGAGACGGCTGGTCCGGACAATGGGAGACCATGATGCGCGCACCTCAGTTCGCACCGCCTGCGTTGCAGCCGATCGATGGGATCGACCCGGGCGAAATGCCCGAACAGGTCGTGCGTCACCTGACCGGTGCGCCCTGCCCCGGCCGACAGCTTGGCGGCCGCCAGGCGGCCGAGCAGGCGCTGCACAGTTTTCTGCTACAGCGCGGTGCAAACTATCATGCGGAGATGTCCAGCCCGCGTACGGCGTATTCGAGTTGCTCCCGACTCAGTGCGCACCTCGCGTGGGGCACCGTGTCCATGCGTGAAGTCCTGCAGGCAACCCGACACCGGCGTGCGCAGATCAAACAACAAGCACCGGCGTCACGCGGCGGTTGGGGCCGTGCGCTTGCCGCCTTTGAAGGGCGATTACACTGGCACTGCCATTTCATGCAGAAGCTCGAACGCGAACCGCGCCTGGAGTTCGAAAATATGCAGCGCGCCACGGCCGACCTTCGGAGTGCGCCGTGCGACCCGGTGAGACTGCAGGCCTGGAAGACCGGTATGACGGGCTGGCCGCTGGTTGACGCCTGCATGCGCGCACTGATTCACACCGGCTGGATCAACTTCCGCATGCGCGCGCTGCTCATGTCAGTGGCGAGCTATCAGCTTTGGCTGCACTGGCGCGAGCCCGCGCTGCATCTCGCACGGCAGTTCGTCGATTACGAGCCGGGCATCCATTACCCCCAGGCACAGATGCAGTCTGGGACCACCGGGATAAATACCCTCAGAATTTACAATCCGGTCAAACAATCGATGGATCAGGACAAAGAAGGCGTATTCATCCGCACCTGGATTCCGGAACTCCGACAGGTCCGGAATGACTGGATTCATACGCCCTGGTTAATGCCAGAGTCGGTGCAGCATCAATGCGGTGTAAGGATCGGACAAGACTACCCCGCCCCATTGGTCGATCACCAGACTGCCGCCCGGGAAGCCAGGCAAAAGATTCAGCATGCACGCCGTACCTTCGAAGCGCGCAACGAGAGCCGCAACATCTACGAACGGCATGGCAGCCGTAAACGTCCCAAGCAGCCCAAGCACGACAAACCGCGGCAGGCCGAACTGTTCGTCGACGACACTTGAAAAGTCTTGTCTACCCGCGCGCCAAAACTTCGCTATGTTCTTCGAACCGGTGTCAGTGTAGTCGTCGAAGCATCGGCGCCTCACTGTGTCGAGCGCTGGCGCCATCGCACATGAGGTAGCAAATGGGTTGCAGAAATTTGATCCTGATCCTGGGTGACCAACTCGACCGGGAGTCTGTTGTGCTGTCCGCTTGCACCAAGAAGCTGGACCGGATATTGATGATCGAGGCTCGTCACGAATCTCGGCGAGTGCGGTCACACAAGGCGCGCACCACCCTCTTCCTTTCAGCCATGCGGCATCATGCGGAATGGCTTAAACAGCAGGGTTATACGGTCGACTACATCTTCATCGACCGGCCCGAGGCGGCCAGTTTCCGCCTCGGGCTCGATACGGCAATAGATCGCAACAAGCCTTCCCGCATCCAGATGGTGGAAGCCGGAGAATACGGCACGCAGGAAGAGATAGACCAAGTGTGTGCAAGCGCGGGCGTGCCGCTCGAACGGCACAGCGACACGCACTTTCTTTGCAGCCGGGAAGAATTCGCCACCTGGCGCGAGAAACGCAAGACGCTGGTCATGGAGCACTTCTATCGGCACATGCGCAAGCGTTGCGACATTCTCATGCAAGATGGCAAGCCAACTGGCGGCAGGTGGAACTTCGATCAGAAAAACCGGACCTCCTTTGGCCGTGAAGGGCCGGGCATGGTGCCGGCGGCTCCGGA
The DNA here is from genome assembly GCA_963753845.1 of uncultured Gammaproteobacteria bacterium. Classification (GTDB taxonomy): domain Bacteria; phylum Pseudomonadota; class Gammaproteobacteria; order Chromatiales; family Chromatiaceae; genus Thiosocius. Next base: position 281,668 of record CAVWEI010000004.1, on the reverse strand, counting down.
TTTCGCGCCGGACGAACTGACCCTCGAGGTGATAAACGACGTCGAGCAACACTTCCCCGAAAACCCCGGCCGCCTCGAAAAATTCAACTGGCCGGTTACGCGCGAACAAGCCCTGTTCATGCTTCACGAATTCGTCGACCAGCGCCTCGCCGCTTTTGGGCCTTTTCAGGACGCCATGTGGCGGGACCAGACCCTGCTCTATCACTCCGGCATCTCCGCGGCGCTGAACCTGAAGCTGCTCAATCCCGCGGAAGTGATCGCCGCCGCCGTGACGGCTTATGAAGAACATGACGCCCCGCTGCAGTCCGTGGAGGGTTTCGTCCGGCAGATCCTCGGCTGGCGGGAGTTCGTACGCGGCGTCTACTGGACGGAGATGCCCGGCTACACCGACAGCAATGCGCTGCAGGCGACTCAGCCCTTGCCGGGCTTTTACTGGGACGGCAATACCGACATGCAGTGTCTGCGCAGCGTCATCGAACAGACACTGGCTACCGGCTACGCACACCATATCCAGCGCCTGATGGTCACCGGACTCTTCGCGCTGTTGCTCGGCGTCAGGCCACAAGAGATCCACGCCTGGTATCTCGGCATCTACATCGATGCGGTCGAATGGGTGGAGGCGCCCAATACCATTGGCATGTCGCAATACGCCGACGGCGGCCTGCTGGCCTCCAAACCCTATGCCGCATCCGGTCGCTACATCCAGCGAATGAGTAATTACTGTGCTGACTGTCGGTACGCGCCGGACAGATCCACCGGTGACCTGGCATGCCCCTTCACCACCCTGTACTGGGATTTTCTGATGCGCCATGAGAAACGTTTTTCCAACCACCCCCGCGCAGCCATGCAGTGGCGGATGCTGCAGCGCCTGGGCGAGGCACAAAGAGCGGCGATCGCCGCACGTTCGGAGCAGCTGAGGAACAGCCTCGCGCCGGGCGCTTGAGCGCTAGCCCGCATCCGTCACCGGCATCCCGGATGCTGGCTGAGGACAGGTGTGGCTGGGCGCCGCGCTGGACTGACAAGATCGCCTGGAGCGAGCTTGCGCGCAAGCCCCGCAGGGGTGAGGCACAGGGATGTGTCGAACAGCTCCATAGCCGTAGCTATGGGTTGAAGGAAGCGCAAGCACAGGCGCGAGTGGACCAGCTAGGGCCGGGATAGCGCCCGGACCGAAAACACACTGTATTTTTGGTGTTAGTCTGTACTTGGTGATTTCAAACGATATTTCATTCACTTGCGTTTGGGTCCGGGTGCGGCTGGTGACGGATGCGGGCTAGTTGGTTTTGGCCTGTTTGGCCAGGTCTCCCAGGATGCGCCCGGCAACCGCGTGACCACTCAGAAACGCATCCTCGATCCGGGCGCCCTTGCACCAATCGCCGCACACGCCCAGTTGCAGCTCCCCATCCCAGAGCGCACCGACAGACATCGGCGACGGTACCAGCGAATAGAGCCAGCGATGCACCGATGCGACCTTCAACAACCCGGGCTTCACGCCGGTCGCGGCGCAGAACCAGGTAGTCAGCTCGATGCCGACCGCGTCTGGACTGGCTTCCAGGTTCGACCCGCTCCAGTCAGGGGAGGCATGCAGCACCCAGGTATCGCCTTCGCGGCCCGGCTTGCTGTCGTTACGCGCCGCCCATGCCAGTATGCCGTCGTCGAAAAACAGCCCATCGTATTCCAGTTCAGCCCGCCCTTCGGACTCGAGCATCACCGACCAGGCAGGCGTAAAACTGACCTCGTCGGCCGTTTGGGCAAGCTGCGGCGCGGCACTCGCCAGCAGTTCGCGGGCCTGAGGTGCCGGTACCGACACAACCAGGATATCGAACAGCCCCAGGTCCGCGCCGTCCTCGCTGCGTAACGCCCAGCACGCGCCTTGACGGCTTGGCGGCAAGACCCGCACCGGGCGCATGATGTCGAGACCCGCTCCGAGGTGAGTACCCAGGGCGCTCATGCCGGGAACAGCGACATAACGCTGCTGCCGGTCCGGCGAGTCCATGATCCGGCCGCGCTGAACCGTGCCGATGCGTGGCTGCCAGGGCGCCACCACACCGTGCTCACACCAGGCCTCTATCGCGCGCAGAAAGACCGGGTCACGTGCGGTGAAAGACTGTGCACCATGGTCGAAACCCACGCCGTCGACACGCCGCGTGGCTGCGCGCCCTCCCAGCCCCCTGGACTTCTCGAAAACCCGCACCTGATGCCCCTGATCATGCAAAACCCGTGCTGACGACAGGCCTGACACACCCCCACCGATCACGGCGATACGCATGGCTTTACCCGACGCCGGTCGTCGTACCCCTGCGCTGTAGCGATCCAGGTCCAGCCGGCGCGCATGCGCCCGAGTCGAGCGTGTCCGCACCCTGCCCATCACCGGCGCCTCCGAGAAGGGACGGTCGAACAGACCCAAACACCAGAGCAGACCACCGTAGGAATTCGGATCCGAGCCGTCCAGGGCATACCGGTGATTGAGTTCAAGCAGGGTGTCCAGGGCCGCCTGCGGATCAGGTCGCCAGCCAGGGATCGCCTTTGCCCACGTCATGCGCAGGTTGTTGTGCAACTCGCCGTGAATACGCAGCGAGGTTTGTGCCAGGTCCCAGACCTCGTCCTTGCTGCAGGAACGCGCGAGGGCTTCATCGTCGATGATCGACGCACGCTGGTCGCAGGCGTGTTCTTGGAGCGTCGACTGGGCCCAGGCCGGCAAAACAGAGAGGCTTTGCGGGTCGTCGGCGAAGAAGCAGAGATTGAACGCCAGTTCGCGCCAGACAAGCAGCTCGTCAAGGAACTTGGCTCCACCCTCCCCACCCGATGCGGCCGCGTCACGGGCGATGCGGAAAGGCGACACATGGCCGTGGTGCAGATAAGCGGACAGGCGACTGACCCCGCGCGGCCAGGCCACCGCGGCATCGTTGCGATCGCGTGCATACCCGCTCAGGCCATGGCTGAGGAAGGCCTGCCAGCGACGATATCCGGCAGCCGCACCACCAGTTGTACGCGCCACGGGCGGGACGCTGTGATCAATGGCGCAAGCAGCGCAGACCTCGGCAATGTCGACCCGTTGGAGATCCAGGGCATCGAATCCGATGTCCCGGTGAATCACCGGCTGGCACGGACGAACAGGGCTCCAGGGTAGCCGCACGCGCGCGTCGAATTCGGCCTGATTGTGCCGACGGAACTCAAACGCACGCTCGAACCGTTTCGGTTGTGCACGCATCGGGACGATGCAGGCGCAATCCACGGCGACAACAGGGCAAGAGACCGCGTCGGCCAGGTTCATTGTCCAACGCTTGAACGGGGGCGCCGGAAAATCCTCGACGACCAGCAGTGCGGCGCGTGCGGCCAGTTCGCGCAAGCGCGACCGTTCCTGCCCGGATTCATCCAAGTGGAACACCGCGCGCACGCCCAGCATCGACAATTCTCGATGGGCATCGCGGGCACCCTCAATAATGAAGGTGTGATGTCGATCACTGTTGTACAGGTGGCGCCCGCTCAAACCCTGATAGACAAGTACCGGCAGCCCGAGGCGATTTCCCTGCGAGATGGCGACATCGAGTGCCGGGTTCTCGTGTCCGCGCACCGCATGGTGCATCCAGTAGAGTATGTATTCGCCACGCATGGGAGCGTCCGATGCCGCGATCGCCCGGCTACGTTCGGCCAATCTCTCAGGCAGACCGGTGAGCCAATCGTCGATCCTGCGGGTCATGGCAACCTTCCGTTCCGGCCTGCAAGTGCCGCCTTGGTTTTCACAACCGAGGCGAAAAAGTCGATGGCGAGTTGAGGGAGGATCACCGCGTCGACCTCGTGCCCGACCCCCGGGATCAAACGGAGCTCGGCGCTGGCGCGGTTGCCGCGCAGCTTTTGGTACAGGCTCAGGCTCTGCGACGTCGGCACTCTCCGATCGTTGTCCCCGTGTACCAGGAGCACCGGGGGGAAGTGTCTCGTTACTTTCTCCAGCGCGCTGCGCGCAGGCCAACCCGCCGGTCCACCGCACTCTGCATGCAGGTAGCCGCGGATCCCGGGCGTGTCCGTCCGTTCGGCCCAGCTCTGCAAATCGGTAACCGGGGCGAATGCGGTCACGGCCCTGACCGGCGCTCCTGCGCCGGCGGCCAGAAGTGCGACCTGTCCGCCCTGAGAGTAGCCTGCGACGAATAGACGCTTCGGATCAACCGATCGGCGTGCGCCAAGCCACTGTAGCGCACGCAGACTGTCTTCGACCTGTTGACCGCCGCAGTCATCGCGCCCTCCCGTCGGTGGCCAGCCGCGCATATTGGGGACCAGGACCGCATATCCGGCGCGCTGAAAGTCCCGGGCGAAGACACGCAATCCGCTGGCGGGCGAACGGTCGGGCCAGTCCCAGCCGTGCAGCAACAAAAGCCCCGGTGCCGTGGCCTGTGGGGGCGCGTAAAAGTCAGAGACAAGTTCCAGGCCACCGCCGATGCCGATCAGGACGCGCCGGGCGTGAGGTAGCTGCCCGGCCCCAGCACAGATTGAAACGGCAGCCAATACAGCAAACAGCACCGCGGCCCCACCCGCTTTTCTGCGCCCCTGGCCCCGAAGGTATCTCACCGGTCCCCCCCTTCGCTTCGGGAGCAGCCCCCAGATGGCATTCGGATCCAACTCTCGTAAAGCATAGCGCTACCCGTCGAATTCAGCTGAGTGAAGCTTCGGGCATCGAATCGCTGGCGTCGAATTTTATTACAACGTTTTTTAGACTGTTATTGGTCATTAAGTCGCGCTATCCTAGACACTATCTGAACGCTTTGAGCTTTAACATGACAAAAGTTGTACAACTGCCGACCCTGCGAATCACCCGCCTGGAACCGGCCCAGATCGACGAAGCAGCCGGGTTGCTGCAACAGATCTGGCTGGAAAGCTACGGTGATCGCCTGCCGCAAAGCAATGTCGGGCAGAGAACAATAAGCCACTTCAAGGAGCACCTGACCCGACGCGCCGGCAACTGTTGGCTGGCATGGATAGGCAACCGGCTTGCCGGATTGTCCACCACGGTTTCGAACTGCGTTGACGATGTCTGGGTGCGCCATGAATTCCGCCGCAGAGGGATCGCCACTCGCCTGATCGGTGTCGCCTGTGGGGACCTCGCGCAACGAGGATATCGGGCGGCGCAGGCCGGTTGTGAAACCTTCAATGCCGCCGCGGTAGCCCTGTTCGAGAGCGACGGTTGGAGGCGAGTCGGTTCCGAACCGGTGGACATTGCACCGGGTATCCAGCACGTAGCGCTTGTCTACGCCCGCTCATTACCTCTCGAGGACGTCTCATGAAGACAGAAAAAATTGGTTTTTCCAGATCCGTGGCCATCATCGGCCTCATTTACGCAGTGGCGCTGGCCGCCGCCCCTGAAACAGTCCTGTCCGCACAGCCCGACCCGACACGGAAGGCGATCAGCGTCTGCCCTCACGCTTTTGGCGGGGAGATGTCTTTTGCCGAATTTATGGATGCGTACCATCGCCTGCAGAACAGGCCGTCGGAGACACCAGGCTTATCCAGACCTGCTTGGGGCAAAGCCAAAGTCACCATATTCTGACCACAACGATCCATCGGCCCGAAACGCTCGCGCGCACCACCAGAGACGAAGCCGCTTCGAGCCATCGGTTGACTAAAACGGAAACCAAAATGCCCGAATACTCAGCGATCATTCGAATAACGAATCTCAGGCTCCGCACCTTTATCGGCTTCAACCCGGAAGAACGGACAAAGCAGCAGGACATCGTGGTGAACGTGGAGATCCACCACACCGCGAAGGCCGCCGCCCTGCAGGACGACGTCTCAAAAGCGCTGGATTACAAGGCGATCAGCAAGGCCATCATCCGGCACGTCGAGGCAGGAAACTTCCTTCTACTCGAGAAACTCGTAAGCGATCTGCTGGAGATCTGCACCAGGGACCCAGCCGTCAAGCGGGCCCTGGTCACCGTCGACAAACCACACGCACTGCGTTTCGCGGATTCGGTGTCACTGACGCTGGAATTCGACAAGAAAGAAAATCAGCCATACAGCGAGGAATCACATGAACAGTACCCCCGTACGCTTAGCAAAGCATCCTGAACTCAGTCTTGAGGCTGAACTGGTGCGAGACACCCTGCTCGAGCAGGGCCTCGAGACACCAATGATCGAAAACGGTCTTAACAGCGAGCAGAAATACGAGCGCATCAAAGGACTCATGACCGAGGTGATGCATACGCTCGGGCTCGACCTGCGTGACGACAGCTTGGCAGAGACGCCGCACCGCATATCCAAGATGTATGTCCGCGAAATCTTTTCGGGTCTCGATTACACGAAGTTTCCGAAGCTGTCCCTCATAGACAACAAGATGGGCGCAAACGAAATGGTGAAGATTCGCAACATCGATCTGACCAGCACCTGTGAACACCACTTCGTAACGATCGACGGCACAGCCAAGGTGGCCTATATCCCCGCAGACAAAATCATCGGCCTGTCGAAGATCAACCGCATCGTACGTTTCTTCGCCCAGCGCCCGCAGGTTCAGGAACGCCTGACACGCCAGGTGCTTGTAGCCCTGCAGACCCTGCTGGGTACGGAGAACGTCGCCGTGAGCATCGACGCGACACATTACTGCGTCAAATCGCGCGGCGTCATGGACAGCAACTCGCAGACCAGCACCACAGCGCTGGGTGGCTGTTTTATCGACAACATCCACACGCGCGCGGAGTTTCTCAATCCATGACCGCGGACCCCACACTGATTACGGGGGTCGGCAGGCGTGCAGGCTTTCACATTGCACGGGTATTCCTGCAACGTGGCATGCCTGTCATTGGCACATTCCGTACCCGGTACCCGAGACTGGAAGAACTCGAACGGCTCGGTGCGGACCTGTACCGCTGCGACTTCGACAAGCCAGATGAGGTCGAGCGATTGATCGGTAATATCCGGAGCAGGCACACACGGCTTCGCGGCATCATCCACAATGCCTCGGGCTGGATCAGCGACGACGGAGGTATACCCGTCGATCAGGTCATCGAGAAAATGATGCGGGTCCATGCCAACGTGCCTTATCAACTGAACCACGCGCTTGCCCCGCTGCTGCAGGCATGCAGCGACTCACACGCAGACATCATCCACATCGGCGACTACGTCAGCAGTCGTGGCAGCAAGGGGCACATTGCCTACGCAGCGAGCAAGGCGGCGCAGGACAACCTGACGCTGTCGTTTGCCGCGAGGCTCGCGCCCAAGGTTAAAGTGAACAGCCTGGCGCCAGCACTCCTCAAATTCAACGAAGACGACGATCAGGACTACCGCAGGAAAGCGGCGGGAAAGAGTCTGATGCAGCGCGAAGGCGGATGGGACGAACTGCAACATGCGATTGACTATCTGTTTGCAAGCCGTTACGTGACCGGCCGTATATTGCCGGTCGATGGCGGGCGGCACCTCAAATGATCTGGCGCGGGCGAACCGGTATATGAACGATTCCATACTGGATCGCCCGGCCAGGGCTGGTGAGTCGGCCCCGCGGTGCGTGCTGGTTGCTGGTGCCTCGGGCGGAATCGGTGCGGCCTTGTGCTCGCAGATAGCGCGAAGCTTCCCAGCTGCCCGTATCATAAGAATGGCGCGTGACCCGGCGGCACTTGGGCCGCTCACCGCCGCGTCGGTCGATGTCAGGCTCGATATTGCTGAAGAGCAGCAGATCAGGGACGCCGTGGCCCTCATCCCCGAAACACCACCGATTGATTGGATCTTCATAGCGACAGGCTGGCTGCACGACGCAGAGCACAGACCTGAGAAAACGTACAAGAGCCTGGACGCAGACCACCTGCTGCATTCCTACCGCATCAATGCGGTAGGCCCAGCCCTGTTGTTAAAACATCTGATCCCCAGGCTGAACCCTGAAAACGCGTGCAGGATCGGAATAATCTCGGCGCGGGTTGGCAGCATCAGCGACAACCGGCTCGGCGGCTGGCACGCATACCGGGCGAGCAAGGCAGCACTGAATATGCTGATCAAGAATTTCGCCATCGAACTGGCCCGCAAGAAAACCTCGCATATCGTCGCTGGACTTCAACCTGGCACAACGGACACCGCACTTTCGGCACCCTTCCAGCGCAATGTGCCGGAGGACGAGCTTCAGACACCTGAGTACACGGCCATCCAACTTGTGAAGGTGCTTCAGAAGCTGCGTCCGGAGGATTCAGGGGGACTGTTTGACTTCCTGGGACTGCCGTTCGCGCCTTGATTCCGCCAACTGGTCGATCTCCAACCCATTTACGATGGGAATCGCCGGCTGTGGCCCTTCTCCTTCGTTTCCAGCGGCTTCTAGTTCGCGATGTAATCCTGCCAGACCTCATCGGTCACGTACTCACTGCTCTCTACCGAATATCCCCGCGCCCACCGATGCCGGCCCCTGTCGTAGGTCAGGCTGCGCCTGACGGATAATCGGCCGGCACAGCCGGCCCTACGACACTGACGGATGATCGGCCGGCACAGCCGGCTCTACGACTATCCGTCGCCTGAAGGCGAGGCGTTTGCAGATCGCCTCTCGGAGACTTTAAACGGCTGGGACCAGGAAACCGAAGAGAAGCGGCTACGGCTCATTGCGATACCTGACCACGACATCTGCACATTGTTGATCGCGGGAGGTCGTGCAACAACGACCTCCCGCAAGCACGGCTGGCTCAGGAGCGCCGCTGGCCCTTGCTCATCCCGCATCCGTGTTTCGGCATAAAGCCATGCGAACCATGAAAACCATGTCCGTAACCGCCATGGCCCGGTACTGGTCCAGGCATTCCATGCGGGTGCATGCCCGAACTTTGAATTTGCGGAGCGCCACCCAGCGCGATCTCCATCACTCTTTTCTCGCGGTCGCGCACGAAGGCGATTTCGATGCTGTCGCCCGGCGAGTAACCGTCAAGGAGGCTGTAAACATCCTGCACCGCAGTGACGCCACCCTGGCCGAGGGAGACGATGACGTCACCCGCCTTCAGCCCGGCCTGCTTCGCCGCCGAACCGCTGACCACCTGAGATATCAAGACACCGGCGTTTCCCTCGGTACCGAAGGCCTCCTTGAGCTCACCGGTCATCTCCTGGATACGTACGCCGAGCAGCGCCTTCCCCGTCTGCGGTTCTGCAAACGCAGCTTTGATCTGCAAAGACTCGCCGTCACGCGACACGGTCACCGTCGACGCCCCGCTTGCCTCGCCGACCAGGTGCTGGAGTCGCGCCGGCGAGTAGGCCGGCCGGTCGTCGATTGCAGTGACCACATCGCCCGGCTGCAGGCCGGCCGTTTCGGCGATCGAGCCCTTCATCACCTTTTCGACACGCACACCGTATTCGAGTGAGAGCCTGTCCAGGTCAGCCTGGGATACTTCGGAAATCGCGACACCCAGCTTGGCCGGGCTGTCCTGTTTGGCATCGGACTGCATGAATCCATGATGCGCCATGAACTCAGACATCGGATCGTGCGCGCTATTGCTCTTCTGATGACCGGCCTGGACGGGTACAGCGACACCGCCGGCAACAAGGACCGCAGTCAGCATCGACGCTGGCAAAAACTTTTTCGACATTTCTACATACTCCTCCGATTGGACCTGCCTGATTCGAACAGACGGAGTGGCGGAAGTTCGGCGTATCTGTCCAAACTTCCCGCGTCTGTAGTCTGGTTTGTCCAGCCACTGTTGGCACTATGTGCATGCTAGTGACGGCAGCCGGTTTTTTTACAGGGCAAGGTCGTCAGTGCTGATTCCAGCATGTCCGCGGCCAAGCGTTTTTCCGGCCTTCCGACATCGCAGCAAATCAACGGCAGTGAAACGCCCGGATCACCGCTGCTGACCCGGGCGAACGATCCATCAGGCGGCCTGGCCCCTGATCCCGCGAATCTGCGCATTCTGCTGCTGGGAGCCAGATGACGTTGCATGATGCTCACCGCGCTGTACGAGCGACGCCAGGGTGATGTCTGACAGGAACGCGAACAGCTGCGAGCTGAAGTCCTCCCAGATACCCCGCGTCGGAGAGTGGGCCATGTCACCGGCTTTGCTCAGATAGGCCGGGCTGCGCGTGTACTCCACCCACTCGTCTACGGCACATACGATATCCGCTATGGAGATGGCGTTTGCATCGCGCCCGAGAAAATAGCCGCCCCCCGGTCCCCTGACCCCGCGGACCAGTTGTTTCGCACGCAGGGACGCAAACAGCTGCTCAAGATAGGACAGCGAGATATTCTGGTTCTCGGAAATATCTGCCAGCGTCACTGGCCCTTCTTTCCCGTTGAGTGCCAGATCCAGCATGGCGGTGATCGCGTAACGGCTTTTTGTCGAGAGTCTCATTTTGTTGCTCCTGGTTCCCGCATAGCGGGTTACGTAATGGTTGACACCGCAGCGCTGAAAAAGGGCGGCGGCCCGCTTGGATAAACGCATTGTCCTGCTTTTGTTTTTTTAATTTAGCGGATATATTCAGTTTGTCCAGTTTTATGTCCAGGTTTTTTCTCTTTTTCGAAAAATCGACAAGAATTGTTCCGCTTTGATGGCAGGTTACCCTTCGTTATCCGTCTATGATTCCAGCGGCTGCTGCAGATGCCCGCTAAACCGGCAGGGAGCATTGTGGCGAAGTGCAACCCGGAAACTCGCCAAACGCTCGCTTCAGCCGCCCAACAGTCTTGTCAGAAAGGCCGTCGCACGGGCCTCGATATCGCGACCTGTGAGAAATACTGTTACGTGGCCACCGGGCACTTCATCGAGGATCACCTCGACGCCTGACTCACGCAACTGGCTTGCCAGCAGGCGCGCATGCTGGATATCCACAAGACCGTCTGCCTTCCCGTGATAGAGGTAGGCGGGCGGATCATCCTGAGACACCCATTCGACGGGGGAGGCCTCAGTCCAGATGCCGGGCGCCTCTTCCCTGGGCGCACCCAGGTAATTCACGAGAAGTCGGCTTCGCGCGTCAAACAACCTCAGCGCCGCCGGAGCGCCGCCAGCGACAACCGCACTCGGGCGAGGCTGCCCTGGTTCGGTTCGAAGGCCAAGCAACAGTGCAAGCTGGGCGCCGGCCGAATACCCCCAGGTTGCGATGCGCGTGGGGTCGACCTCCGGACGATCTGCCAGCCACGCAAAGGCCGCGCGCACGTCCTCGAGCTGCCCAGGATAGCGGGTCTCGGGGGCCAGACGGTACGCGGCACTGAATACCACAAAACCCTCGCCGACCAAGCGCCGCGCGATCACATCCATCTGCTGTGGTGATCCATTGCGCCAACCACCTCCATGCAGCAAAAGCACCGCCGGATTCGGCCCTTTGCCAGCAGGCAGAAACAGTCGGCCGGTCAGTTGACCGGTTTCGCGCTCCGCATAGGCGACATCGCTCAGCAGCCGCGCATTGTCCGGCAGCGGCGGACCAAGCGCACAGCCGTTGACAAGTAAAACCAGACTCAGCCAGACGATCCGGTGTGACCAGGCGCAACGGATGTGCCGTAACGGGCGGCCGAGCAGCAGGCGTCTCATCATTGTCGCAATTCCCGGTCCGAAACGGCCCATGGCATGGGGACCAGCCCTCCAGGGTGGGTGTTGTGACGTCCCCATGCCATGGAGAGCATCTGCACAGACCCGCTGTTGTTTCGGGTCCGGCAAGCCGACACATTTCTTCCGATCGGTGAAATGAGAAATGACACCTGCCGGTGAATCGTTACACTTGCAGGGACGGGAGCAAGAAAGCGGCGATTCATGATGGCATTGCTACAGATTATCTATTTCAGTAAGGCAACGGTATTGCTCGACACGCGAGCGTTGCGCGAGATGGCGGCTGGCGCCAGCAGAAAAAACCGCGCGCTCGGCATTACCGGCGTGCTGTACTGCACCGATCAGGCCTACCTGCAGGTACTGGAGGGTGACGAGAAAGCCGTGCTTCTGCTGTATGCAGACATACTTCGAGACGACCGTCATGACGATATCCACACCGTGGTCATTCGGCCGGTCGAAGAGCGCGATTTTCCAAACTGGTCGATGGGCTTGCTCGAAGCGATAAACGAACCGATCGATCTCACTGACGTCCTGAACCGCAGCGATGACCGGGTTGGTGTATGGAACAGCGCGAGGTGGCAATCCATCCTCAATACCTTTCGCGCCGAACTGGAAACCATAGAACCCTGAACGCGTAATCCCCGGTTGTCACCAGTATGCCCCATGCCGGCAATACCTTTGCTTCATCACCGAAACCTGCTGAGGAGTCGCGCGACGAGCCGATAGGTGTCAGCTGTGACGCGGCAGGTCGAGCGCATAGGGCAAAAGCAGGTCGAGATCGACGATCTCCAGTACCCGCTCATGCGTGGCCTGCAGGAAGATCCGCGGCGCCGTCCCAGCCTCGTGGGCCTCCAGCCAACGCAGGGCACACAGGCACCAGCGGTCGCCGTCCTTCAGCCCCGGGAACGCGTAGTCCGGAACAGGGGTGCTGAGATCGTTACCCTGCGCGCGGGAAAAGTCGAGGAATTCACCCGTGACCCGGGCGCAGACCACGTGCGAACCGAGGTCGTCAGGTCGCGTACGGCAGTGGCCATCGCGCAGGTAGCCGGTCTTCGGGGACAAGCTGCACAGCTGCAGTGGCTCGCCCAGGGCGTTGCGTGCGGCTTCTGCCATGTTTAAGCGCGCGCGGCGGCGTAACTGCTGGCCGCGCTTACCGCCTCCCACGCCTGTTCGTGCAAAAATCGATTCAGATCGGCTATCTGGCTCTGATCACCCTCGAGCATTCGCCCACGGATCGCGCTGGTCATCGCCAGCGCCTGCAGTATGTCGCCATCACTGACGTCCTTGCGTCCCTTGGCGTGCTCGGAAATGACCTCCAGCAACTGCGTGACCAAGTCTGAAACCGCTCGCGCGGACTGTGTCTGTGGATGCAGCGGGAACTCGATATCGAACGCCCTGCCACTGGATGTCAGTGCGACGAACTGCATGACCTCATACGCCATTTTTTTCTCCGCTCTTTCCGAAACAGGTCATTAATGTACGCCTGCGCTCCTGCAGGATTCCCCGTGGCTTGTGCGGCATTGCATCGGTCTTAGGGCGTCGGGGCATCCCATTACAGCGAAAACAGACGCCGAAGCATTCGATCACGCAGAACCGGCCGGCACAGGTCTTATCCCTGCGCATGTGCCGACCGGGGACGTCGACGCAAGGCAACAGACGTCGACTTCCCCGAGCATCGGCGTACCTGATTTAGGCGGCCATCGTCAAACCACAAGCCCGGTTCGCCGGCACAGCCACATCGATCAGCCTGGGAGGATCAAGGTCCAGCGCGTTCATCTGATCGATATACGCCTGGCGGGATTTCACCTGCAGTCTCGGGTTGTGCCGCTTTTCCTCGCCTATGCTGCTGCAGGTTTGCCCCGCATAGTCGTGCGCGGGATAGACCAGGGTATCCTCCGGCAGCGTCAGCAGCTTGTTAAACAGGCTGTCGTACTGCGCCCCTGCATCGCCGTTCTGAAAATCGGCGCGCCCCGTCCCCCTGATCAGCAGCGTATCGCCGGTGAATACGCGGTCCTTCATCGCAAAGCTGTAGGAATCATCGGTGTGCCCCGGCGTGTACAAGGCCTCGATCCGAACGCCATCCGCCTTGAGCGTCTCACCCTCCCTGAAACGCACCGTCACACACTCTGCCCTGCTCTGCTCACCCATCGCGGTCGCACAATCGACCGCCGAACGCAGACTGCCTATGCCGGTGACGTGATCGGCGTGGATGTGCGTGTCCAGTGCCATCACGAGTTTCAAGTCGAGTTCCTTAACCAGTTGCAGGTACTGCTCAACCCGGTCCTTGACCGGATCGATCAGCATCGCCTCACCACCCTGCCGCTCTGCGAGCAGATAAGTGTAGGTCGACGAAACCGGGTCGTAGAGCTGTCTGAAGATCATGCTGTCTCTCCTGTAGTCGTTGAACCGTAAATGGCCCGCACCGGTCAGGCGGGTAATGGAAACGGCGCCGGCAGCATGACCGCCGGCTTATTCCGCAGGCGAGCGGACATCCAGCAGGTAAGCCTTCCCACTGCGCCTCATGCGATCGTGCAACGCCGCTGCGCTGACTTTTTCGTGTGTCTGATTCATCACTTTAACTTTCCTTTGCGTATTCAGTTTCCCCTTTATCTGGGGCTGAGGGCGGCGCTATAAAAGATCGATTTAATCGAATTTTTGGCCAAAAATGATCGAATATTTCGATCCATCTCACGGGCTGCTTGGAAATCGAAAAATTCGAATGGTTTCCCACTGGATTTCGAATTTTGCAGTTGCACGATTGGTACAGACTTGTACCCAGGGTTCCGATCAATCTACGGAGTGAGTCGATGAAGCAAACTGCACAAGCCGCTGTCGTCAGAATGAATGAACTGCAGCAACGTATAGACCTCTTGGTTGGCATGAGACCCAGCCCCCACCCGGTCATCAGCGTATATCTCGACCTGGGCCAGGAGACCGGCCAACTCGCACGCTTCGTGCGCCGGCGCATTACGGCCTGCACGAACTCCATCCCCGCTGCTCAGCGGGCGCGGTTACGAGCCTGCGGTGAGTCGGTCATCGAGCAACTGTTTCATGAACAGGCTCCGCACGCACGCGGGCTCGCGATTTTTGCTGCGGCCGACGGCGCCGCGCCGCTGCTCACAGTCATGCCCTTCGCCGCGCCATTCCGCAACGGGCTGACAGTTTCTTCGTCACCGGATATCTTCCCCTTGCTGCAGCTCAGGGAGATGTACGGCCGATTCACGATCGTCGCGGCGCAACCCGAGGGACTCCAGGTGGCCGAGGTCAATCTGGGCGAGATCGCAATCCGGGCATGGGTCGCGACCCCGCAATCGCAGTCGCTCATGCCCGAATCGGATGACACCCCGGCGACACCGGCCGGCGTCGACATCCAGCCGCAGATACGGCTGATCGAGCGGGTGCTCAACAAGACCCGCTCGGACCCCTTGTTCCTGGCCGGCGACGTCGAAACGATGCAGCGCATCCGCGACCTGCTCGCCCCCAACTCGATCGGCCGTTTGGTCGGGGCCGTGCCGGTGCCCGCCGACGAACCGCTGCAAAACATCGCGGCCCGTTGCCTGCGCTCGCTGATGGAGTTCGAGGCCAACCAGGCGTCCGAACTCACCGCACGCATCCTTGAAGAGGCCCGGCATCATGGACCGGCGGTGACTGGCCCCGAGGCCAGTCTCCGGGCGCTGCGCACCGGTGCTGCGGAGCGACTGCTGCTCGGCAGAGATTACCGACCCGAACCAGGCTGGACCTGCGGTCTTTGTAGCGAGGAATCCACGCCACGATTTCGGCTTCAGCGAGCCCCCGGGGGCGTCGCCGAGACATCCGAGGCGGTCAATCTGCGCGTCGAACTGGTTCGGCTTGCCGGGCAGCGCCGCGTCCCGGTCGAATTCACCGGAGACGATACCCTGAACGATTACGGCGGTGTCGCCTGCCTGTTGCACGACCATCCCGAGCAGACCGCACAACACCTCCCTCCCCGCTATGGGAGCCTCGATTTGGTGGCCTGACATAAGGATGCTCAGACATGCAGATACACATAGACACCGAAGACCAACTCGAACGCGAGCGCATCATTCAACGGCTGCTTTACTCGCTGAATGCGCGACGCGAAGACATCGACAGCATGCAACTAAGCCTGATGCCGATCCACGATAAGCTCGGCGCCAGGCTCTATCGCTGCCAGCTGCGCGCAACGCTCAGGAACGGCCGTGTCATCGAACAGGATGAGACTCAGTCGAGCTGCGATCTGGCGGTAAGCCGCGCACTGGAGCGCTGTGCCCGGACCACCCGGCGCCGCCTCTACCAACCGGAGCAATCCCGAATCGTGTGAAACCGGATTAACTAATGACCCTCCCCCTTTGGCCCGCACGCTTTCGCATGCGGGCTTTTTCTTGTGACGCACAATCCGCCCGAGCAATTGCGGACCCTTATCAGATCGAGAAATTCGAACCATTTAAGGCAATATTTCGATTTTTATTATTATCGGCCATCGTTCATCGTTAACATACGCGTCGCGGGCAGTCCCCGGCAGACGCCTCACCACAGATCGAACGAGGATGAACACGATGAATATTGCCGACCTTTTGATACTGAGCGTTCCCGCGACATTAGGGGTCATGAAACTTGGGATTCTCGCGATTGCGGTGGTCCTTGCCACGCGGGGAATCTTCCAGGCGTACTGCCAGCCCTCCACGGTGCCGGCAAAGCTGACCCCGCCGCGACACCCGCACCGGACGGCAGGCTGAGGCCTCTGGTGAGCCTGAATCCACGTTACCTCGTTACCCCGGTCGCGCTGGCAGCCCTTTGGTGGCTGCTGACGCGGAGTGAACCGGGAGCCTGGCTGGTGGGTGTGCCGGCGGTCATTGCCGCCGGCTGGGCAGCCTGGTCTCTGGGTGCGGGTGGCCATAGTCCGATATCGCTGTCCGGGCTGCTGCGCCTGCTTCCGCTTTTCATATGGGAATCGCTGCGCGGCGGCATCGATGTCGCGCGCCGAACCCTGGCACCGAACATGCGCATCAGGCCCGGGTTTATCCAGTACCGTACCAGCCTCGAGCACTCGAGCGCGCGGGTCTTCTTCACCAACTGCGTGTGCCTGCTGCCGGGAACATTGGCGGCGGATCTGCAAGACGACCGGATCAGGATCCACCTCCTGGACTCCACGCTGGATCCCCAGGCCGAACTTGAGCGTCTGGAAATTGCCGTTGCCCGGGTCTATCGCGAACGGACTCTCGCGCCGGGGGCCCCATCGTGACGGTCGACGCCACCTCCATGCTGCTTGTCGCCCTTGTCCTGCTGCTGCTCACGCTGCTGATCGGGCTCGCGCGAACCATCATCGGACCCAGTCTTCAGGACCGGATGCTCTCCGTGCAACTGCTCGGCACCGGCGGCGTGGCAGTGCTGCTGCTGATGGCGGCACTGTTCCGCGCATCGGCACTGTTAGACGTGGCACTGGTGCTCGCACTGCTGGCAGTGGTCGCCGTAGCGGCACTGACGCGCAGGGGAGAAAACGATGATTGATATGCTGGGTTTTGCACTCATCATGGCGGGCATCGGGTTCTTCCTGGCCGGGAGCATAGGTCTCCTCCGGCTCCCTGACCTGTTCTCGCGCCTGCATGCGCTGACCAAGGCCGATAACCTCGGACTCGGTATGCTGTGCGCCGGCCTAGCGCTGATCGACGGAAGCGCTGCCACCGCGGCGAAGCTGTTTATTGTCTGGCTGCTGGTGATGGCCGCCAGCGCCACTGCGGCCCATATGATGGCGCAGCACACCCTGCGGCAGGACATCGAGTGATGGACGCACTGCTATTGCAACTACTCGATGTCCTCCTCGCCGTGCTTGCACTGGCGCTGGGCTGGGCTGCTGTTTCCAGCCGGGACCTGAGACGCAGTGTTGTTTTCTTCATTGCCTTCGGCTTGCTGCTGGCGATTGTCTGGGCACGCCTCGGGGCGCCCGATCTGGCGCTGGCCGAAGCAGCGATCGGGGCGGGCCTCTCTGGCGCGCTGCTGTTGTCCGCGCTGCGCGATGAACCGGAAACTGCGACCGGATCCGACCTGATACAAGGCCCGTTCGCCACGCTGATCAGCGCACTCTGCATTGCGCTCACCGCCGTGTTCGCCTGGGTGCTTTGGCAAACGCTTGACAGCGCCGATTCGGCACGCATGGCCGACCGAATCATGGAAGAGCTGCCGGGCACCGGCGTCAGCAACCCGGTGACTGCGGTGCTTTTGAATTTCCGCGCCTATGACACCCTGCTGGAACTCGCCGTACTGCTCGCGGCCGTGCTGGGCATCACCGCGCTGGGACCGGCACGCCCCCCGTACCGGGCCGCCGGCGCGCTTTTCGGCGGACTGGTACGCTGGCTGGTGCCACTGCTGATACTGACCGCCGGTTATCTGCTGTGGGCCGGTGCCCATGCTCCGGGCGGTGCATTCCAGGCCGGTGCGATGCTCGCGGCCGCGGCGGTCATGCTGCGTCTCGGCGGGCGCGCCGGAGGCGGCCTCCCCAAACCCGGCGTACTGCGCAGCGTGCTCGCATCGGGCATCGCGGCATTCCTGCTGGTAGGCATCTTTACCATGGTCGGCGGCAAGGCCTTTCTCGAATACCCGCAGGCATGGTCCGGGATGTTGATCCTGTTCATCGAGACTGCGGCGATGGTTGCGATCGCCGCCACCCTGGCCCTGGCCTACATCGGCGGCCGACCGGCCGACTGGGAATCTGAAGTAGTCAAATCAGCTGTCACCAGGACCCCGGAGCGCAGATGATGCCGTTCACCGAAACCCTCTACGCCCTGGTCGGCGTCGGCCTGTTCGCCCTGGGTCTGCGCGGCGCCCTGCTGCGGCGATCGCTGCTGGGCCGTGTGCTTTCGATCAATGTCTGTGGCGCCGGTGTGTTCCTGCTGCTGATCGCGATCGCCTACCAGGGGCCGGGCGTGCCACCTGACGCCCTGCCGCATGCACTCGTGCTGACCGGCATCGTGGTCGCGGTAAGTGCCACTGCGCTGGCGCTGGCGCTCGGTCGCCGTCTGAGGGAAGCAGACCATGAATAGCCTGCCCGTCTGGATGGTTGTGCTTCCACTGGCCGCAGCACTGCTGGCCGTCGTGATGCCTGCGCGCAGCGCCTGGATCGGCGTTTTGGCCGGCATCGCCACGTTCCTCGTTGCCATCGGAATGGCTTGGCAGGTGGCCGAGAGCGGTACCCTGATCCACGCGCTCGGGGGCTGGGACCCCGGTCTGGGTATCGCGCTGCGAGCCGATCCCTTGTCCGCGGCATTGCTCGTGATGAGCACCCTGGTCGCCCTCGCGTCGGGATGGTACGCAACCGGTTATTTCACCGACAAGGACCAGCAGGCAAGATTCTGGCCGCTCTGGCTCCTGCTGCTTTCCGCACTGCATGCGATGCTGCTATCGGCTGATCTTTTCAATCTCTATGTGACACTCGAACTGCTCGGCCTCAGTGCCGTCGCACTGGCCGCGCTGGGCGGTGGACGAGCAGCCGTCGCGGCGGCGCTACGCTATCTGACAGTGGGCCTGATCGGGTCCCTGGCCTTCCTCGCCGGCGTGGCCTTGATCTATGCCCGCTATGGCTCGTTGGACATGCTGTTCCTCGCCCGGGTGATCGGACCGGAACCGGCGACCTGGCTTGCGCTGGGCCTGATGACCGCAGGACTGCTACTCAAGTCCGCGCTGTTTCCGCTGCATTTCTGGCTGCCCCCTGCGCATGCCAACGCGCCGGCGCCCGTCAGTGCGGCCCTGTCGGCACTGGTGGTAAAGGCTGCCGTGTACCTGATGATCCGGCTTTGGCTGGACCTGTTTGCACCGGCTGTTTCGCCTGATCTCGCCTGGCTGCTCGGGCTGCTCGGCGCAGCGGCTGTGCTTTGGGGCTCCTGGCAGGCCTTGCGTGCGCAGCGCCTGAAGCTCCTCGCAGCCTATTCGACAGTCGCTCAGCTCGGTTATCTGTTCATCTTCTTTCCGTTGCTGATGGCGCTGCCCGCCGGTGCGGCGCGTGAAACAGCATTCGGCGGTCTGGTGCTGATGGCGCTGACACACGGGTTTGCGAAGAGCGCGCTGTTCCTCGCCGCCGGGGTGATTCAGCAACGCGCCGGACACGACCGGATAGAAGAGTTGGGAGGCACCGCACGCGCGCTGCCGGTCACAACTTTCACCGTCGCATTGGCGGGCATCGCGCTGATCGGCCTGCCACCCAGCGGCGCATTTCTCGCCAAGTGGCAGCTGCTCTCGTCGGCGATTGCCGTCGGCCAGTGGCTGTGGGTGCCGGTGGTGGCAGTCGGATCGCTGATCGCCGCGGCCTACGTGTTCCGCGTCCTCGGCTACGCCTTCGGACCCGGGGAAGGTGCCAGGAAGGTGCTGTCAGATGGCCGCGAGGAACTCCCGGCCCTGTTGCTGGCCAGTGTGGCGACCGCGGTTCTGGGTCTCGGTGCCGCCGAGGTATGGCAGTTCGTCGCCCCCACGGCACTGTCGCCGGGGGGATCGTGATGAACATGGAATTCTGGCTACCGGCATTGATCGTGCTCAGCTCGCTGCTGCCCGGACTGGTGATATTCCTGCTTCGCGAAGAGCAACACAGGTTCCGCACGACACTCAACCTCGTCGGCGCCATGGTGAAGCTGCTTCTCGTTGGTCTGATGATCTGGGGCGTGTTCCACGAGCGCGTGTTCGAGACCCGCTGGACCCTCGCACCCGGACTCGACCTGGTGTTGCATGCCGACGAGTTGTCCGTGCTGTTCGTTACCCTGTCGACACTGCTCTGGCTGGTGACCACCGTCTATGCCATCGGGTACCTCGAGAATACGCCTCACCGCAGTCGTTTCTTCGGTTTCTTCAGCCTGTGCGTGACTGCAACCGTCGGCCTGGCGCTGGCCGGAAACCTGTTCACGTTCGTGATCTTTTACGAAATGCTAACGCTGGCCACATATCCGCTGGTGGCTCACAAGGGCACACCCGAGGCGGTTCGCGGTGCGCGTATCTATCTCAGCTACACGCTCGGTGGTGGCATGCTCCTGCTGGTCGGGGCGATCTGGCTGCAAACGATCGCCGGGCCGCTGGACTTCTCCCAGGGCGGCATCCTGGGCGATATTGAGGGACTCGATCCGGCTGCGTTGAGCTGGATCTTCCTGTTGCTGATCACCGGTCTGGGTGTAAAGGCAGCGCTGGTGCCGCTACATGGCTGGCTGCCCCAGGCGATGGTCGCACCCGCACCGGTCAGCGCACTCCTGCATGCCGTGGCGGTCGTCAAAGCCGGCGCCTTCGGGATCGTGCGCATCGTCTACGACGTATATGGTGTGGAGTTCGCCGACTCACTCAACCTGCTCCTACCCCTGGGGGTGGTGGCCGCCGTCACCATCATCTACGGCTCGGTGCGGGCCTTGTCGCAGGACCATTTGAAGAAGCGCCTTGCCTACTCCACGATCAGCCAGGTCTCGTACATCGCACTGGGTACGGCGATCGTCGGCCCTGTGGCCACCATTGGCGGCCTGGTCCATCTGGTCCATCAGGGCCTCATGAAGATCACCCTATTTTTTGCCGCAGGCAACTACGCGGAGACCCTGGGTATCCACAAGGTAAGCGAGATGAATGGTGTCGGTCGGCGCATGCCGGGAACGACGCTGGCCTTCACCATTGGCGCCCTCGGCATGATCGGCATACCTCCTGTGGCCGGCTTCGTCAGCAAGTGGTTCCTGGGCGTGGGCGCCATCGAGGCGGGTGCCGCGGCCTGGATAATGCCGGTGTTGATCGCCAGCAGTCTTCTGAACGCGGCGTATTTCCTGCCGATCCTGTATCGCGCCTGGTTCCGTGACGCCGAACCCGGTTCAGCTGCCATGTCGCCGCGCAAGGGCTCCCTTGAGACGCATGCCTTCCTGCTCTGGCCGCCGGTGGCCACCGCCGCTCTGGCCCTCGCTGCCGGTCTGTTTGCGGCGGCACCCTACAGCCCGCTTGAGTGGGCTGAGATCATCGCTGTACGGGAGTACCGGGAATGAGCCACCAGTTGCTTATCATCGCGTGGCTGGCACCCCTGATGATGCTGCCTTTAGTGTTCGGTCGATTCTCCGGCATGGCGATGGCGCTCAGCGCACTGCCCGCCCTTTTGGCCGCAATATTGGTTCCTGTCGGCACAGGCGTGAACATATCATGGGTGCTGCTGGGCATGACGCTGCATCTCGACGAAACCGGTTCGTGGTTTCTGCTTTTCAGCAGCCTGATGTGGTCATCCGCAGGGACCTACGCCGCCTTGACCATGAGCCGGGCGCTCGCGCGTTTCAGCGCCTTTTTCCTGTTGGCCTGCGCGGGCAACCTATTGCTGATCCTGGCCGCCGACATAGTCACCTTCTATGTTGGCTTTGCACTCATGGGTCTGGCCGCGACCGGGCTTATTGCAGACCGGCGCTCACAGCACGCACGGCGCGCCGCACGGGTCTACCTGGCATGGACGCTGGTCGGAGAGATGGCGCTGTTCGCGGCGATCGCGTTGCTTGCCGGGGAGATGGCGTCACTGAGCTTCAGCGATCTGGACCCCGGATCGATGCCGAATACGGCTGTCGCGCTGCTACTGTTCGGATTCGGCATCAAACTGGCACTGCCGGGCCTGCACCTCTGGCTGCCCCTGGCCTACACGGCCGCACCGGCCGCCGCCGCCTCGGTGCTCAGCGGCCCCATGATCAGCGCGGGACTGCTCGGCTGGCTGCGCTTCGTGCCCGCGGTTGAAGCGTCAACCGTCGGCTGGGGCGAGTTACTGATCGCGGTCGGGGCGGCCGGCACCTGCCTCGGGGTACTGGCGGGGCTGGTGCAGCGCGACCCCCGCACGGTGCTGGCCTATTCCAGCATCGCCAAGATGGGACTGGTTACATCCGTTTTCGGCACGGCACTGGCAAACGCAGCAGCATCCCCTGCGATCATGACCGCATTGGCAGTCTTCGCGATGCACCATCTGATGCTCAAGGGCTCACTGTTTCTCGGCATGGGCGAGTGGGAACGCCGCGGCGGCAGTACCTGGCTCGTTGCCGTGACCGGCATCCTTGCCCTGGCCATGATCGGTATACCTTTCACCTCCGGCGCCGGTGCCAAGCTGATGCTTGACGAGGCGACCGCCAGCGCCGGTTTCAATCTGACGCTGCTGTTCGGTTTCTCTGCATTGGGCACCCTGCTGCTGATGGCACGGTTCATCTGGTTGCTGAAGCAGCGGCCCGCAGCCGCAGTCACGCCCCCTGACAAGGCGTCATTGGTCTGGCTGGTTCTGGCGGCGTCGGCGATCCTGTTGCCGCTACTGCAACTGCCGATGCCCCTGTCTCACGCGGGACTGGGCATGCTCGCTGCGAGCGTGGTGCTCGCGATAGCCATGGCAGGCGGCCGAGGCCGGATCATGCTGCAGCTCCCCCTCGTGCCCCCGGGCGATCTACTTTATCTGTTTCGCGCCTCCCGGCAGCTCTGGTCCGGAAAGCTCAGGGTGCAGGACCTCAGGCTATCGCCCCGTGTTCTCGTCTCGGCTGGCTCTGTCCCGGCGCCGGTCCGCGCGCTGGGCGCACTGTTCTGGCTGATGTTTTGCGTACCCATCCTGGCAACCATATTGCTGTCCGGCTGAGCCGGGCAGGAGGAGAAATATGAAACGTTTCAAAAACATCCTCTACTTCGCTGATGGTGATTATGAGCCAGGTCCCGCTCTGGAGCGGGCCGTGGCATTGGCCAACGCAAACGACGCACGCCTGACTGTCACGGACGTCATCGAGCAGCAGGAAACCTCACCACAGATCCTGACCACCTTCGGCAGTGACCTCAACGAGATCCTCAGGGAACATCGTCGCCAGGCGTTGGAAGAGATGGTGAGGCCTTTCAATGAGCCGGACACCGTCATCTACACGCAGGTGTTAACCGGAACGCCCTTCCTC
Source organism: uncultured Gammaproteobacteria bacterium (assembly GCA_963753845.1). Classification (GTDB taxonomy): domain Bacteria; phylum Pseudomonadota; class Gammaproteobacteria; order Chromatiales; family Chromatiaceae; genus Thiosocius. The sequence goes on along the minus strand of CAVWEI010000004.1, from coordinate 258,312 downwards.
GAGGTGGTCAGGAGCGTGCTGACCGGTCGATACGACCTCGTTATCAAGACGTGCCGGCGTTCAGAGGGCATTTCGGAGCATCTACTGGGCAGCACCGACATGCACCTGATGAGGAAGTGCCCCTGTCCGGTCTGGATCGATCGGTCCACAGAGGCGCTCCCCTATCGCCGGATCCTGGCGGCGGTCGACCCGGTGGATGAGGAAAGCAAGGGATGTGCACGGCTGATAATGGACCTCGCCACATCGCTGGCAGAACGCGAATCAGCGGGACTGGCCGTCGTCCACGCCTGGCGGGTGTACGGTGAATCCATGCTTCGCAGTGGACTCGGTCGCATTTCGGAAAAGCAGCTCGAGCAACAGATCGAGCAGACCCGGCAGTGCCATTCAGACGCCTTGGACACGTTGCTGGAAACTTACAGGCTGAGTACGAAGCACCCGGATGTTCACCTGCTGAAAGGCAACCCCGCGACCACAATTCATTCGCTAAGCGTCGAACTTGATGTCGACCTCATCGTGATGGGTACGGTCGGCCGAACAGGCATCCCCGGCTTTTTTATCGGCAACACGGCGGAAGAGGTACTGCAGAATACGAGGGCTTCCGTCCTTGCGGTAAAACCCACAGACTTCGTGTCCCCGGTTGCCACGGCGCAGATGGCATAGTCCAATAGAAACTGTCTGGGGCATGTAGAGACTGCGCGTCACGACAACCACACCTACGGGTCGCGGAAGATCACGAGATGGCCAACCTCAAGCTCAACCTCAAACACCTGCGCTACTTCTGGTCGGTTGCGAGTCACGGTTCGATCACGAAAGCGGCTGAAACGCTGTTCCTGACACCGCAGACGATCAGCGGGCAGCTGCGCGACCTCGAGCAGCAGGTAGGGGGTAAGCTGTTCGAAAAGGATGGCCGCAATCTCGTCCTGACAGAAATGGGTCGCTTGGTCTTCTCTTACGCCGACGAGATGTTTCGGCTGGGCACCGAGCTTCAGGATGTGTTGGCAGGGCACACGCCCGGGGCCACACTCACGCTGAAAGTCGGTATAGCCATGGTCGTGCCCAAGCTTCTGGCCTACCGCGTCCTCGAACCCGTGCTGCATCTGGAGGAGTCGGTGCGCCTCATCTGCCACGAGGCACCGCTGGTCGACCTTCTCGCCGACCTTTCAGTGCATAAACTCGACGTGGTGCTGGCCGACAGCCCGATCAACCCCACGCTCAACATCCGCGCCTACAATCACGTCCTGGGCGAGTCAGGCATCAGTTTCTTTGCCACTCCCGGGCAAGCCAAGAAGCTGTCAGCGGATTTTCCTGCCAGTCTCGACGGCGCACCTATGCTGATGCCGAGCGGCGGCAGCACCTTGCGGCGCGACCTCGAGGCCTGGTTCGAACGTAATGGCATCGCACCGCGCATTGTTGCGGAGTTCGATGACCGCGCCCTGATGAAGGCCTTCGGGGAACGCGGAACAGGTGTCTTTACCTCGCCGAGCGCGGTCGAACGCGACGTTTTGGACAAATACGGCGTCAAAACGATCGGCCAAACGCAGGAACTGACGGAACGCTACTACCTGATCTCTGCAGAGCGTCGGATCAAGCACCCGGCCGTGTCTGCCATTACCGAGGCGGCCCGCAGCAAGTTGTTCGTCTAGTGTACTGCTCCAAAGCACCCTGCTATCCCTGAGCCCCTCGTCGTCACTGCCCGCCACCGACCCAAGCTGTTTCTTCCATACCGTTCAGTGTGGCCCTCACGCGCGCTCGATCTCCGGGGCAAAGCGGCACGCTGTTATCGAATCTGCTGCCCAGGACGGGCATGGCCCCGAATCGAAAAGGCATATATGTGACCGGATTTACAGATTCTTAACGCTGGGGATGGAGGTTTCCGAGTCCCTTCCCGTCTGCCAGGGCGAGGAGGAGCAGATAAATCTCGCATCCAGCAGGAACGCGTTTACAAGTGTCTCGTCATCGGGGACGAGAATCATCCCGTCTTTTCCTTCGTATTTTGCAGCCATCAATGCCCGTTTCTCGCCAGGCAGATCATAGAGATCCACGGCGCGCATCGACCAGTCCTTGAAGAGGCGTTTATCCACCGCCCGGACAGACAACAGTTCCACTGAGCGATGACGGTTGTCGCCGGCGATCTTCGTAAACAGTGAAGTCATCTCGCGTGAGTCACCCTCGAGCACCTGAACGAAGACATTGCCGGTAAGGACCAGCAGCCCGGTAGTATCCTGCTGCGCGTTCGCAGCCACGGCCTGCTGCTCGAGTTGGCGCAGCATCCGATTGGAGACCACTTCTGCCGTGGCGAGACTCTTGTAAATCAGGCGGCACAATCGCATAACTTCGTTTTTCCGCAGTATTTTGCAAGCAAAGGTTTGGTTTGAAGGCACGACCCACGCCAATGCCCGGCGGGGCGTGTTTCACACTCTATCAGTCATACGAAAAAGAACAAATCCGTTAATGGATGGCCAGTGGGGCGTTCAAGTCACCTCCAGCGTCGGTATTGATTAAACATCCGCTTCAAAATGACACTGCCGCGTCTCAGAGCTCTTACGCAAAGATGTGCGAAACGGCGAAGAAGGTAAATTCGATTTTTTGTTTAAATGATTTCGAATTTTTCGAACTATTTGTCGCGAGCGCAATGCGCCTATGGCGCGAGGAGGTATCAGCATACGGCCTGTTCACACTTGACAGCTTGGAGTCACATCAGATGCCTGGCTCAAGAACCACTGTGACATCCATTTCACGACCGGAACGCCAAATCCGGACATTGACCCGATCACCGATGCGCTGATCGTCCAAGGCCGCAAGCAGCGAGGGTATGTCTTTGACGGGGTTGCCGGCCACGTCGAGGATAATGTCGCCGGGTATCAGGTTGCCCTGTGCATCCACCTCTGTACCGCGCAGACCGGCTTGCTCGGCACCCGATCCGCGCTGGACGTGCAGGACCAGGACCCCTTCCACACCAAGCTGTTCCCGCACCAGGCGATTGATATCGGCATCGACGCTGATACCCAGACTGGGTCGGATGTACCGCCCCTCTGCAATCAGCTGTGGCACGACCTCGTTGACCATGTCCACCGGCACCGCGAAACCGATACCTGCGTACGCACCGGAGGGGCTGACGATGGCCGTGTTGATACCTATCAGACGGCCCGCGCTGTCGAGCAGCGGCCCACCCGAGTTGCCCGGGTTGATGGCAGCATCGGTCTGGATCAGGTGATCGATGCTTGTCCCGTCGTCGTCCGTGATCGACCGGTCGAGCGCCGAGACAAGACCGCTGGACAGCGAATAGTCCAGGCCGAAGGGATTGCCGATGGCAAACACCTTCTGCCCGACTCTGAGATCGGCACTGGCGCCGATCGGCACCGGTGGAGGACGGTCGAACGGCACTTTGATTCTGAGCACTGCAAGGTCGTGGGCCGCGCTTGCGCCGATCAGTGCAGCCCGGTAGCTGCGGCCGTCGTTGAGACGCACGACCGCTTCCGAAGCACCTTCGATCACGTGGTTGTTCGTGACCACATGGCCGAGGTCATCCCAGATCATGCCCGAGCCGTTGCCACGCGGCACGCTGGCAATGTTTCGCGTCCACGGATTAACTACCCGCTGGCGTGTACTTATGAACACCACCGATGGACTTGCCCGATCGAAAATCTCGATCGTTGCGCGTTCATCTGCGGCCAGATCCCCGCGCGCAGTCACGGCCCTGGGCTCTGTGGTCAAAGCGACCACACGGTGTTCGATCCATGGCAGGAACTGCCAAAGCATCAGGATGATCGCAAACAACAGGAACACCCAGCGCATCCGATTCAGAAAACGGTCAGGTTCTCGGTTCATACGACGCCTCTCAGGCATTCGAGTGACAACAATTCAGTTGGATGCCCCAGGGCTCGAGGCCGGATCCGCCATTTGCCCCTCACATTCGCACTGGTATGGCACCGTACGGCAAGACCGGATCGGCACGAACAGATCGACACGGAACGGCGATTCCAGCTCAGCAGTTACCAAAGCCCCATTGAGGATTACCCAGTCCGTCCTCGACCTTCACCCAGATCTTCAGAAAACGACGGGCGAAATCGGTAAAAGGCAGCCGCAGGGTCGGCGCGTCGCCTCCAAACAGGGTTCCGGCGCCATCAGATCCCAGGCAGTAGAGGTACCGAAGGCCGAGGAACGCCAGCGGTACCGCTGACAGCGCATAGACCATCAGCGAGGGGGGCGGTTTTTTCACCGGACGATCTCAACCTTTTTCCATCACGCAGTGGACCACATCGATCTGGCGCGCGCGGAACCCGGCCTCGCAGAAGGCGAGGTAGTAACGCCACATGCGGCGGAATCGCCGGTCGTAGCCGTGTGCTTCCAGCCACTCGGTGCAGCGGTTGAAGCGTTGGTGCCAAAGCGCCAGGGTGTCCGCATAGTCGATCCCGAAGTTGTGCATGCCGCGCCACTTCAGGCCGCTGCCGTGGGACAGCTGCTCGAGGTGTCCCTTGGTAGGCAACATGCCGCCTGGGAAGATGTAGGTCTGGATAAAACCACCGGGGTTGTCCGCGTACTGCTGGAAGTGCGCCTCGTCGATGGTGATGACCTGTAACGCGACCCGCCCGCCGGGGCGCAGGCAACGCATCAGGGTCGCGAAGTAACCCGGCCAGTATTCCTGACCAACAGCCTCGAACATCTCGATCGAGACGATGTGATCGACCGTCTGGTCAAAGTCGCGGTAATCACAAAGCTTCAAATCGACCCGGTCAGCCAACCCTGCCGCCGCGATACGGCGCCGTGCGAAATCGAGCTGCTCCTGGGAGAGCGTCAGTCCCGTGACCCGCATACCGCGCCGTGCCGCATACTCGGCGAAACCACCCCAGCCACAACCGATCTCCAGGATATGCTCGCCCGGTTTTGGATCGATCTGATCCAGCATGCGCTGGTACTTGCGCTCCTGCGCCCGGGTCAACGAGTCATCACCGTCGAACAGGGCGGCAGAATAGGTCATCGAGTCGTCGAGCCACCGGGCGTAGAAATCGTTGCCCAGATCGTAGTGCGCCGAGATGTTGCGACGACTGCCGCGCAGCGAATTGCGGTTCAGGCGATGCCTCACGCCGGCCATGAACTGGGCCAGGCCGTGGCGTGAATCACTCTCGGCGTAGGCGTCCAGATTCAGGGCAAACAGCTCGAGCAGCGTGGCAGGATCGCGGGATTGCCACTCGCCAGCCATGTACCCCTCGGCAAAACCGAGGTCGCCACGCCAGAACAGGCGCCGCAGAACAGCGCCGGGCCGCAGGACCGTGATGTCAGCGGACGGGCCGGCCGCCGCCCCCTGAATCCGAAAGGCCGGGTGACCCGGCAAGGTAATCTCCAGAACCCCCCGTTGCAGCCGGCGCAGACGGTCGATCAGCCGCCGCTGATACCAGGGCATGCGTTCAATTGCCGGCAGGTCAATGGCCAGCAAAGCTGTTTGTGAACTCATTTCAACTCACCTCCTCAATCGGTGGCGCAGGCTTGCGATGGAAACGGGCGCCTCGCGCCCAGATCTTCAGTGCCTGCCAATGGATGGCTGCAAGGACCTTCAGCGTCTGCAGTGGAACGCGCAAGACCTGCGAAAGAAGCTGACGGTCGTTAAAGGGGCGACGCGAACCGGTCTGGCTGGCAACCAGCATCAGCTGGTCGCCCTCGTACTCGCGGATCAGAACGCCAAGTCGCTCGTCCGGCCGTGAGAGGCGGAAGGCATACTCGGCCTGCATGCCGATAAATGGCGAGACATGGAACTCCTTGACATGCCGCTGTCGCAGCGGCCAGCCCTCCTCCCCCGCTTGCGGCTTCAGCAGATAACAGTGGCGCTCACCGAAGGTGTTTCGGACCTCCGCAATGACCGCCGCAGGCCGACCCTCCGGTGTCTCGCAGTACCAAAGACTCAGCGGATTGAACACCCAACCGAGGAGGCGCGGAAAACACAATAGGCGAATCTTCAGCCGGCTGCCGTCGATACCACCCCCGGCAAGTACCCGCTCGGCCCAGGCGCGCAGGTCCGTCTCCCCAGGTGGCAGATGATCGGCGGCGTGAAAGCTCAGCAGGTTGAAGCGATCCAGCGAGAACAGGCGGGTGGATGCCGCCGCCTGCTCGATGCCGTCGATATCCAGCAACACGCTGAAGATCCGGTAGCGGAAGCGGTATTTAGCCGTCGTGAAGCGCTCGTGCATCACTGCGGCGCTGTAGACGCAGGCCTCGTCATTGGCAGGTCTCATGCCGCCTTCCTTACCAGTTCGGGCACCAGGGTCAGATCGCGCGAGGCGCGCACCTGAGCCGCATCCCAGGGCAGTGTCGCACCGAGCGCCAGCGCCACCTCCACACCTGAGCGCATGCCGTCCTCGTGGAAGCCGTAACCTGTCCAGGCGCCGGCGAACCAAGTGTGTGACCGGCCCTGGATGCGATGCAGCTGTTTCTGTGCCTCCAGCGCCGCCGCGGTGAAAACCGGATGTTCGTACTCGAACTCGGCGGCAACGGTCTCATCACGCGGCTCGTCAACGGGGTTCAGGCTAACGAAGTAATCAATGGACGTTGCCAGGCGCTGCAGGCTGTTCATCCAATAGGTCACACTGACCGCCTGGGCCTCTTCTTCGGCGGAACGGCTGAGATAATTCCAGGAGGACCAGACCCGCCGTTCGCGCGGCATCAACATCGGGTCGCGGTGCAACAGCACACGGTTCGTCTGATAGGGGATAGCACCGAGCAGGCGGCGTTCGCTGGGACTGGGGTCGGCGAGCAGGTCGAGTGCCTGGTCGCTATGACAGGCGAGCACCACATCATCGAAAGACTGGCGCGCTCCGTCTGCATCGATCAGATCCACCCCCCGCGCAGTCCGCTCCACACGCGTGACCGGCGCGTTCAGGCGCGCGCAACGCCCAAGGTCGCCGATCAGGTGATCCATATAAGTGCTGGATCCGCCCTCGACGGTCAACCACTGCGGGCGGTCGGCCAGACGAATCAAACCATGATTGGCAAAAAAACGCAGGAAACTCACAGCGGGAAATCGCGCTATCTGGTCGCGGGGGCACGACCAGATAGCCGCCGCCATAGGGTAAAGGTAGCGCGAGCGGAAGGTCTCGCTGAAACCGTGGCGGTCCAGAAACTCACCCATACCGATCTGCGCTGGCAGCGGTTTCGACAGGGCCTGCTGGGCGAGTCGGTTGAAGCGCATGATGCTGAGCAGCATCCCCCAGAACCGCGTATTGACCAGGTTTCTGCGCCGACCAAACAGGGTGTTCAGATCGGTGCCCGCATATTCCAGACGGCCCTGATCGAAAGAGGCCGAAAAAGACATGTCGGTCGGGTAGCTAGCGACGTCCAAGTGGTCAAACAGCGCACACAAAAGCGGGTAGTTTTCACGATTGAATACCATAAAACCGGTGTCGACAACGACTGACCGGTCTTCTTTGACGCGGAAGGTGTGGGTATGCCCGCCGAACCGTGAACCGCGCTCGAACAAGGTCACGTCGGCGTGGTCGCGCAGCAACCAGGCTGCGGAGGCGCCACTGATACCGCTCCCGATGACTGCAATCCGTCTGTTTTTGTCCATTTGTTTCCCTCTGTGTGAAAGTTTCTTTGACATCCTTTTCGTACAAAGCTATACATAACCTATACGTCGCAGACGAAAATGCAAGAGAAAATTTATGAAACCTGTACAGTTTCAGATCAAGTGGCTGACTTTGTTGACAATTCCTGGACTCGGACCTGCACAAGCCGCACCGCAACAGGACCTGCTGCACCGCGACACCCGGCGTCTGGGCATTGCTGAGATGCTCAATCTGAAGGAGGCATACGGTGGCAAGGTTGTCCTGGTCGAGCGATGTCTGAGCTCGTCCGCGCCACAGAGTCCGCAGGTCGTTAATGCTGTTGAGGCGCTGTTGTGACGGCGGTTGCCGCCGGCCCGTCACAGGGCCTGAGATCCCGCCGGCTCCTCGGCTATGCCGGACTGCTGCCTTTTGCCGGCTGCCTGGCGGTGATGCTGCTGGCCGACGACCGCGGCTTGCAGGCCCTGGCAGCTTCCCAGCTGCTCAACTATGCGGGATTGATCGCGAGTTTCCTTGGCGCTGTCCACTGGGGTGCCGCGGTTTATGGCAGGCAGGACCCTCAGCCCATCCGCCTGACATGGGGCGTGACCCCGGCACTGCTTGCCTGGTTATTCCTCAACCTGCCGCAGGACATCGCTTTTGCCGGATTCGCGGCCTTGTTCGCCATCATCCTGCTGGTCGACTGCTATCTGTTACCCCTGCTGGACGACGACTACCGACGGCTGCGCCTGAGACTTTCGACCCTGGTGATCGCTTGCCTGCTCACCGCTGCCGCAACCACTCCGGTGGTCACAGCGTGATGCGAAAAAAACCGACGACACGCCTGGTTTGTCGGCGCGAGGGCCCGAAGCTCGGGGTCGAAGAATTCCTGGGCGACGACACACTGGTCCACCTGCGACGGCATTTCTGTTTCTGCAAGGCCGCATCGAGGTGTCGCGTTCAAGGTGTCAGCCGCCGTCTGATGGGTCGGTCTCAGAGCATCGCATTTACTGGGACCCCGCCAGCCGGCTATACGAGAACCTTCCCTCGTCGGACCGGCCGCTTCGCTCGCTGCACAATCGCCTCGCGGCACCGCGCAGCGGTGACCCCGGCACCAAAACCCCCCTTTTCTGCTACCTCAAATAGGAACCCCACATGATCGATTCAAGCAACGACATCGGCAGCGCCTACCGCATCGGAGCCGTGGCACGCCTGACCGGGATATCCCCCGACACCCTGCGTATCTGGGAGCGGCGCTACGAGGTGGTCGAGCCTCGGCGAACACCCAAGGGCGGCCGCCTGTATAGCCAGCATGATGTCACCCGACTGACCATGATCAAGACGCTGGTGGAAAGCGGCCACGCAATCAGCACGGTAGCCAACCTGCCGGTTGCGGAATTGAGCCGACGACTCAACAATGCCCAGCCCGCCAACCTGCCGCCGATGGGTAGCGGCCAGCACGAGGTCTGCGTTGTAGGCCAGGCGATTTCGGTGCGCGCCTGCAACACCGAGAGCATCCCACAGGGCCTGGAGATGGCCGGTGCCTACACCGACCTGGACTCCTTCCTGGAAGACGAAACCCATTGCGACACCCTGGTGATTGAACTGCCGTTCCTCGACCGCGACATCGCGCGCGAGCTGAATGCGCCAGAGCTGCGCGCGCGTGCGCACCGAATCGTGGTGATCTACGCCTTCAGCCCGTCGAGCATCGTCAGCCAGCTGCAGCGCTATGGCCTGCAGACCCTGCGCGCGCCAGTGGCTCTGGAGCATATCTGGCAGCAGTGCCAGCTCAGTCAAAGCCGGCAGGTCGACTGGAACCCGCCGGAATGGGACCCGCGCATTGCCAGCAACGATCCCATTCCACCGAAACGTTTCAGCAATGATCAGCTGGCCTATCTGTCGAGTGTAACCACCAGCCTGGAATGCGAGTGTCCTCACCACATGTCGGGCATGATCGAGCAGCTGGCCGCATTCGAGGAATACTCCGCGCGCTGCGAAGTCAGCACGCGCAAGGATGCGGCCCTGCACGGCTACCTGCACCAGATGACCGCGCGGGCACGCTGGCTGATGGAGGTGGCACTGGAAAAACTGGCCGAGGTCGAGGAGATCTCCTTGCCTTCTCCGGGCCGGAATCAAGAAACGCTCTCGCGCTGAAAATCCACCGAAGTTTGCGCGGAGGCAGCACGTCGACAACGCGATCGGACGGGACCGCAAACAGCAGGATCTGTCAGCTGCCACGCGTCGCACAACCTGGGCTGGTATGACAATGGATGCAAACGGCACAACAATAGGTCTGCTGCACCCCGACGCGCAGGAACTTGCCGGGATCAACCGCGTCATCGAAGCGGCGATCATGACCTGGGACCTGCCTGAGCGGGTGAAACGACTTGCCCTACCCAGCTACCGTTACAGCGATATTGACGGGCAGGTCCTTGAGTTTGTCGTAGCACGCGACCCGCAGTCACGCATCTTAGGCGTCGCGTCTTGGGAACCGGCCAAGGAAAACGACAGTCCACATGGCCAGCAGGCGTCGCTGATGCACGGCCTGTTCGTGGATTCGGCCTGTCATCGACAAGGTATCGGGCGCGCACTGGTTGATGCCTTGCTGGCGCAGACGGCAGCGGCCGGGAGTGATGGACTGTTGGTCAAGGCCCAGCGCGACGCCTTGGACTTTTTCTCGGCATGCGGCTTCCTGCCGCTGCCGGTCCACGACAAATTCCGGCAATACCCCCATCGTCTCTGGAAACCGGTGCGCTGAACGCGCTACTTTTCTTTGTCTTAAACACCGGCAAACCGTGCGGCCAACCAGTGGTAGCGGGTGGGCAGCAGGCCAGCCGCGGCCTGTCGTTGTATGGAACGCATTCTAGTCACGGACAAACAGTTCCTTGTAGCCTGCCCAAGTCGCGTAACCGAGTAGTGGAAAGATCACCACGAAGCCTGCAAAGAAGGTCAACATGCCGAAAATCGTCAGGCCGGCGACAAGCGCGCCCCAGGCAAGCATGGGCAGCGGCTGTTCTATTACCGCCTTGACGCTGGCAACAACGGCTGTACCGAAATCGGTGCGGGCATCGAGTACCAGCGGCAGCGACCAGGCGGTCAATGCAAACATCACCACCGCAAAAACCGCGCCGACACCGAAAAGTACCAAAAGGAAGCCTACACCGTCGGCTGAACCCATTGCAGAGATGAAACTGGAGGTCCCGGCGACGTTGCCCACGTAGACTGCGGCAATCAGGGTTGAAAAGCGTATCCAGGCGATCATGATCAGGCTGAGCAGCAGCGTGAACAATGCCACCGGGCCCAGCCGGCCACGCAAGACCGTCCAGCAGTTGTTGAACTGGACCGCCTCCCCTCGATCGTGCAGTTGGGCGATTCGGTAGAGCCCCATGGCGAGCAATGGCCCGACCAGCAAAAAGCCGGTCCAGAAAGTCAAAATGAACTGCGGTTGGCTCAACCCAAGCAGCGTGATCAGCATTCCGATTGCCGCGAAAACGGCACCGTAAGCGATCGAGATCCCCCGCATGCGGTTGAAGTAGCTCCAACCGTCGCGCAGCCATTGTATGGCCGCGCCCCGCTCGAGTTTGCGCCTTGGCGGCAGGCTCATGGGTTCGTACACCAGCGGCTGGGTTTGGTTGCTTTCGTCCATGACATTCACCTCGCGTCTGAATTCTGTTTAATTGGTTGGGATAGTGGCACAACAAGCACGCGAAAAATTGTCGCTGTAAGCAGGGGATTTCGCCTGCACGAGACGCGAGCCAATCAGCCCAGGGGTGGACTCAATCATCTGCCTTGGGAATAGGCCCGTCAGCCGGTGAAAGGATCCATATCATCCTTGGGTCGCGCACCCCCCGGATGTCGCGTACAGCGGGAAGTCTGCAGATTGAGCGCAGCATGGCGAAGACCGGTTTGGCGTATCCTCAAACCGAGTACTGGCAGCCGCTACGCATGGCCGATAACGGCAGGTCGAGTTCCAGTTCCGGCACCTGCCGGGCGATCCAGCCACTGAATGTGTTGCTGTTGGGACCCGGAAAGACGCGGTAACTTGTCTTCCAGAGATAGGCACGGGCCGCCTTAGGGAAATTGAGCCTAATGAGTTTCCCTGGGCGTGGCATTCGCCGCCGGCCAATTGCGCGATAGACTGGGACCACCATCCTGAAAATACATTACTTGGGTACTGCCGATCGTGAACAGTTCAGCAATTCAGGCTTCCTTCGAGCGTCTACGCAGCAAAAAATCTTTCGAGCTGTTCGTGGTATCAGTGATCATCGCGTCGGCCCTGCTCGTCGGCGCGAAGACCTACGAGATATCCACAACCAGCATGCGCATTCTGAGCTGGCTGGATATTCTGGTCACACTCATCTTTCTCATCGAGATCGGCATCCGGTTTATCGCCGAGCCAAACAAGCGGGCCTTTTTCCGCAACCCATGGAACCTGTTCGACACCCTGGTGGTGTTGATCAGCCTTATCCCGATCGACAACAGCGACATGGCGCTGGTAGCACGGCTGGTGCGGGTTTTTCGCGTACTGCGTATGATTTCGATCGTCCCGGAACTGCGCATGCTCCTTGGTTCGCTGCTCAAGGCGCTGCCGCAGCTCGGCTATGTGGTCCTGCTGATGTTCATCATTTTCTATATCTATGCGGCCATCGGCGCCACGCTGTTCGAATCCATCAACCCTGCCCTGTGGAGCGACATTGCGATCTCGATGCTGACCCTTTTCCGGGTGATGACATTCGAGGACTGGACCGATGTGATGTACGAAACCATGGCGGTCTATCCGCTGAGCTGGATTTACTATCTCAGCTTCATATTCTTTACCGCTTTTGCCTTTCTGAACATGGTGATCGGGATCGTTGTCAATGTGATGAACGCGGAAAATGAAAAGTTGCTGAAAGCGCAGGCAGAAGAGGCACACGAGCCGACGCTGAAGGACATTCACGACAAACTCGAGCGACTGGAGAAGCTGCTGGGGCCGCGGAGTTGATCAGTGCCTGGCTGCAGAGAAGCATCGGGCGCTTTTCCGTAACCGCCAGGCGGCCAACGCATCGGCGCCGTCGGGGCGCTGAACATACAACTCGTCGGGGAGGAGCGGCCCGGCCTCGCTTTCGAATCCCATATACGTTTGTGCTCGCAGAAGGCACCGCTCTGGCGCTAAGATCGACATATGCGAATTGCTTTCCATAGTGAACTTGCGCGCCCTTTTGCTTGGGGTACGATGCGACGTCGTGGCGCGTGCAGGCTGGTGCGGGCCTTGACCATGTTACTGGCCGGCGTTACGTCCGGTTCGTGGGCCGCGCCGAACGATGTTATCGAACAAATACCTACCATCGGCCATGCATTGGTCATCCGCCATGCGGAAGCACCGGGGTTCGGCGACCCGCCGGGTTTTCGGGTCGGCGACTGCACTACCCAGCGGAATCTGAACGACGCTGGCCGCGCCCAGGCGAGGGCTATCGGTGACTGGCTGCGCGCTCGAGGCGTCGAACGGGCGCGGGTCTATTCCAGCCAGTGGTGCCGCTGTCTGGAGACGGCGAAACTCTTGGGCCTTGGAGCGGTGACGGAACTTCCCGCGCTCAATTCGTTCTTCGAAAGTCCGCAGGACCGTGAACCCAACCTGGCAGCTCTCAAGGACTTTTTCGAGCGCCAACCGCTCGATGGCGAACTCGTGGTACTGGTAACGCACCAAGTGACCATCAACGCCCTCAGCGGTGTGTTTTCAGCCTCCGGTACGGGGGTGCTCATGGCCTTAGAACCGGACGGTGTGGTGCGGACAGTCGCGCGGATTGGCTTCGACGAGTGAGCCGCTTTTACTCAGAAGTCAGTAAATAAGTCGACATGAAATGCCCTGTAGTACCTACCAAGACGAAGATGCCTTTTTCAATGAGTAGCCTTAAATCCTGACCCCTGAGTAATTTGGGATCGTCTTGGTTGAGGGGCGCCATGCGACCTCTTGTTTGTAATGATCGCGACTTGAATTGACAGCTGCCAATGATCGCTGTGGGTTTCAATTCAACCACCACGAATATCGAAGAGAGTTCGAATCACTTTCCGCTAATGCCTTAAACACTAATCCCGTAGGCATTCCCATCCCGCTACTTCACGATGAATTCTGAACTGGACGGTGTTCACGCGCCTCGCAATCTGTTGGGCTTTGATGGGGTTTGCTGGTGCGCGTTTTTCAAGAACGGGGCTTACCGGCCACCGGGAGGGATTCGCTGCTGCCAGGCTCGCCCCTGCGGGGCGACGGCAATGCCGGCGTCCTGCGCCGACGCCAAGCGTCGGCTGTCGAACCCTCGATCAATTTAATCATTTCAATATCTTGCAAAGGATTGCGTCCAGAACGTGCCTATCGGCTCCCCGTAGGAGGCACCATCTGAGTCCCCGAAAGGCACTGGCCGCGTCGTCTCGGTCCCTGATACCTCAACGCTCCCGGTTATGGCCAATGTCTAGTTGCGCAACGCGCAAAATGCTACTAGAGAAATGATCAAGTCGTTCCTGCAGCTCAGACCAGTAATCCGGAGTATTCTCTGCCTGGGTCAACTATGCGGCCCACTTCTGGGGCAGCGGCAATCGGGAATCCCCGGTTCCGGGTCTATCGACTTTTTGCGAAATCATGATAAACCGGCACCACCGCGTAACCCGAGCGCAGGCCTGCGGACACCGTCGATCCGGCCCTCGAGAGACTGCCTGTCAGGGCAGAATTTGATCCAAGTCACCGCCGCTCCGATTATCCACCCCGCCGCATTCCCGCGCCATCATGCGTTGGCTATGGTTCAGCCAGGGGTCCCCGGAGGGCCAATACGGAATACAGCGCTGACCGGATCATGAAGAGGCGCGCGATGCCCGGGGGTGTCCGCATCACGGCCTGGCCTTGGAATGCGATCCGGACACGGGCTGTGTTCTGCAATCTCAGCTATGGAGGGTATGATCATGACATCCCGAAGAACCTTTATCCGCGGCACCTTGGGCGCCGTCGTATTTATTGCCGGCAGCGGCCTGGCACTGGCCGGTGGAGGGTCAGACGATGCCGGCTACTGCATGGAGGTAGACATCGAGCCGTTCCACATGGTCCCCGGTTTCGCGACGGCAGAGGGGGCCTGCGCGGTCCGCGACTACTGGGACGGTGATCTGCAGGACGCTTTCTACCCGTTCACCAAAGAGGATCACCTGTTCAACTGCGAGTATTTCGGCGATCTGGCGCCCCTGCCGACGGGCGAGATGGTGCCATCGTCAGTGGTCAGCGAGGGACAGATCAACGGCACCATTGGCGGGCACCCGTTCTCCGCGACGCTGTTCTGCGCCAGCCTGACGAACTGGTACCAGGACTCGTGCACCGACCCGGAAGATCCCATGAGCTGCGGCTATCAGCTGGCCCAGCCGTTCCTCAACCTGATCGATCGCAACGCTTATCCACGGGTGACCGAGGTCTCGGTCTTCGACGGTGCGATCACGGTCGCACGGGGCAGGAAGACGGTCGATGTCCCGCTCGTGATGGCGACCCGTGCGGCCGGCATCACCCATCTTGAGAACCCGGATCCGGATGCGACGCAGGTCGGCGCCTCGGTCACGCACAGCCTGCTCGGCATGCTGACCTATAGTGGTAAGCACGGCGATGACGTCGAGGTGCTCGACGGCAGCCTAGACCTGCTGCTGCAGGGGCATATTTTCTTCCCCAACACGGTCAAGAACGACCCAGGTGCGGCCCGCATCAAGGGCACGATCTGCAGCAGGGATCTCTACAAACTGCTGAACAAGCCCAAGAGGGGCGGCAAAGGCAAGAAGCACGGCCATCACGACGACGATTGAGCGTCGTTGCCGCGCCCGTGTGTTGAATAAACAATGTCCGCCACAGCAGTGGCGGACGTCTTCGGACGGAACAGAGGGTTTTGGAGACCGGAACGCCGCGTACCGTGATCAGCCGATCGACGGTCCTCGGGCGGGTCCGGCCGGATCCTCGATAGCCACGGGTTGGCACGTGAACATGTGACCATTAAAAATATCGACGCTGCTCTGGCGAACGAAGACGATTTTGATGCGCTGATTTCCGCCGCGGCATTGACCAGGATATTCCTCGAGAACGCACGGTTCGAAAGTCCCGATAACACAGACGACGTTGCCGAGGGTGGCGTTGTTGGTGCCGCAAGGCTGACAGCAAAGGTAAATCGAGCCGCAGCAAAGAACTCGAACAAAGCCTCTGTGGCAAAACCACGGTCCGATCGCCTCTCGAAAGACTATCCGTGCCCCATACCTGGATGTAAACATGTGTTTCTGAAATCAAGGCGTGGATGGGACGCGCATGTTGGCTCACATGCCCGACATCCCGACTGGCATCCCGAAGTTCAGGACTCGAGTCAGCGAATAATCCTGTTCCGACGAGAGTTCCCAGATTGGTTCTCCATCGCCTGCCTCGATTGGACGGAGTCCCAGAAGACGAACGGACTCGATCCGCTGGGCATGCAGACGAGTAGCGTCAGTCTGTACCAGACGTTTCTCCCCGGCATCAGCAACGTAACCTTGCGTGTCCGGTATTGCGGGCTCTATGCCTGGCTGTGCCGGACCTATGCTGAAAAGATTGGCGATACTAACCCAAAAATATGGCAGAGGATCGTACGCCACTCCGAGGCTCTAGATGCCCTGATAGGCCACAAATTCGGCGATGAAACCGGCATGGCTGGAACGCAGTAGGCCGAAAGAACACTGAAAGGCGAGAGCTCCAGCCCGATCAATTTCGCGGCAGCCGCTGAGCCGGGCAGCGACACCTATTATCCGAAGCAGGTTTGGGACGTTTACCGCTTGGCCTATGCCAGCCAGCTCTGCGAAACTGGGGGGTCCGACTTCGCGCAAGGCCACGACATCCCGGTGCCAGGACCGAAAATCGGCGCACCACTGGCGGCAGCTCTCGTAGAACATCTATTGTCCTCAGTCAGAAACTCGCATACAAAATCGCCTGATGCTGGCGAAGATCTCTTCCGCGGTCTTTGACCAGATGAACGGCTTCGGATCGGCATTGTAAGTGACAAGATAATCGCGAGTCGTCTTGTCGAGTCGGTCTGTCGAGCGATGGGTGCCACGGCGGATCTGCTTCTCAGTGAGCGTGGCAAACCACCTTTCCACTTGGTTCAGCCAGGACGCGGTTGCCGGTGTGAAGTGCACGTGGAATCGCGGATGGCGGGCGAACCAGTACCTGACCGCCTGCGTCTTGTGGGTACCGTAGTTGTCCATCACCCAATGCACGTCGAGATCCCCCGACACTTGCTCATCAATGGTCTTGAGTAACTTCAGGAACTCCTGGCTGCGATGGCGCCGATGCAGCCGACCGATGACTTCGCCGATGGCGATGTCCAAGGCAGCAAACAACGTCGTCTTGCCATGGCGCATACAGTCATGCGTCCGCCGTTCGGCGACGCCGGGGGCCAGTGGCAGGACCGACTGGGTGCGGTCAAGTGTCTGGATCTGGCTCTTCTCGTCCACGCAAAGCACCAGCGCCTTTACCGGCGGGTCCAGGTACCGCCCCCCGACAATGTCTCGTGTCTTCTCAACAAACAACGGGGCGTTCGACAGCTTGAACGTATCTTGCCGATGCGTCTGAAGACCAAAGGCGCGCCAGATGCGGCTACCCATCGATTGCGACAAGGCCGTGTGCTTCGCCATCTCGCGCATGCTCCGGTGCGTGGCATTGTTCGGCATCGATTCCAAGGTGCGCGTAATCAGCGCCTCCACATCGGTGTCTTCAACGGTACGTGGCGTTCCGGGCCTCGCGGCATCGAGCAGACCGGCAAGACGCTCTCGGACGAAGCGGCCCCGCCATTTCGAGATCGTAGTCATCCAGCAGCTTGAGCGAGGGGAAGCCTCGCCATCTTGACCAGCACCGTGCGACTGCGCTGCTGTCGCGCCTGCTGCTCTGCCCGGAGGCATTGCTCAAGGCAGTCGGTATAGCTGCTCTCGGCCTTGGCTGCCGTCTGTGCCAGCACATCACACTGACTGGCGATCCAGCCCAGGCCCAGCGTCTCACAGACTGCCCTGATCCGTTCTGGTTGCCAGCTCATCGTACGCCCTCCTGCAGCATGGCCTCGTAGACCGAGAGCGCGTGCTGCAGATCCTCCGGCTCTGAGCATGTGGGACTGGGCCTGTCGGACACCGGTGCGACCCAAGGGATGATAGTGGCCGAAGGCGGCAGCGCCTGCAGTTGCTGCCGTTCTTCCTGCCAGCATTGGGCTGGTGCCGCCTGGATAGTTTGGTGAGTCCGCGCATTGGCCATGTCATGCAGCCACTTGAGGACCTCAAGATTGGCCGTCTCGACATCCAGGGTCAGACCCGCCTGCTTGAGCTTTGCGACCAGGGGTACCTGGAAACTGTGACGCAGATAGCCGATGAAGCGCTCGACCTTGCCCTTGGTCTTGGCCCGATACGGGCGACACTGGCGCGGCAAATAACCGCGGGTATTCGTCGGCATTTACAACTGAGACACTGCAGACTGGTTGGCGAAGAGAGAGGGATTATTCGTCGCTGCCTGGCAACGTTCTGCGTCGCAGCTATGCTGCGCCTTGTCGAACCAGAAGGGTTCTCGTCAAACCTCCATGCTCCTGATAAAGCAAAAAGCCCCGTGTGGGGGCCTGACTACGGGCGGGATGGATTCGCTGCTGCGCAGCTCACCCCTGCGGCGCGCCGGCACGGCCGGCGTCTGCGCCAACGCTTCGCGTCGGCTGTCGAACCATCATCTTGATTTCCTCGGGTTCGAATCCTCAACTCGGAGCCGAAAATACAAAAAGGCCCCACGCGGGGGCCTTTTTGTATTTGGCGGAAACGGGGGGATTCGAACATACGGTATTTTGAATCTTTTCAATGCATTGCCAAGGCATCATGTCCAGTTCGTGTCTATCGGCTTCCATCAGAGAGCGCCATCTGAGTGCCCGGGAGTTCCTACGCGCGTCGTCTTTGGCTCCAATACCTTGACGTTTCCGGTTTCGGCCAGCGTCTTGTTGCGCAACACGCTAAACTTCACCGATGATCAAGTCGTTCCTGCACAAGGGATTGAAACGGTTTTACGAAACCGGCTCGAAGTCCAGCATTCAGCCCCAGCGTGCAAGACGTTTGACGATGCAGTTAACCGCCCTGGATACCGCGGCGACGATTGAGGACATGGATATCCCGGGCTTCAAGCTGCATGCGCTGAAAGGGAAAGACAGGGGCCGCTGGTCAATCTGGGTGAACGGCAACTGGCGCATCACGTTCGAGTTTCGTGACGGCCATGCCTATGTCTTGGATTACGAGGACTACCACTGATGCCTATGCACAATCCACCGCACCCCGGCGAATTCATCCGCGAGGTCTACCTGGAGCCCAATGGCATCACAGGTAGGCAACTTGCAGCAAATCTCGGAGTCGCGCCGTCGACTCTCAATCGTGTGCTGCAGGGCAATAGCGGTGTTAGCCCTGAAATGGCACTGCGCCTATCCAAGGCACTGGGGCGCTCACCGGAGAGTTGGTTAACCATGCAAGACAATCATGATCTTTGGCAGGCGCGTCAGACAGTGAACCTCGACACCGTTGAACGCATCGATTTTCGGGCTGCATGACGAGGACCGGCAAGGCCGGGAGCCTTCGCCGGCGCAGCGCGTCGGCTTGTGGAACCCAGCCATTCAAATGCCAAGGGTTCGAGTCCGGTTCGTATCCACCACTTTCAATTAGCGGCCAGCAATATGGCGCTCCGAAGTCTGCCGCAGACACGGTACTCATATGCTGCAGAGAAAAACCAAGCAACCTCGCGTTTGCCCGACCTTTCAATGTTTGGATCCTTCGAGAATCCCCGGACGGTTCTCCGCTGCGGTGAATACCTGGATAATCAGCGGTTCCCCCGCTCGAACGGAGCCACTAAGGAGGAATGGCCCGAAGAGCGACAGGCCGAGCAGCGCATGGAATAAGGCAAGCATTTCTCTGTCGTGGCTCGAGAGATGATGACCACCATCGTCCAGACGAACCGAGAACTGGGGAAGGGAAAACCAGTGCAGTTACAGGCGAGGTTTTCTGAGCGCAAGACCGCGACCTTTCCGTTAGCGCGAGTTTCGAGTCTTCAAGAGCAGAAGTTCAAATTGGTGGTTGCATGTCGGCGTGGCGCCCTCTTGACGGCCATGAGCTGTTCTCTACACTCGCTGCCGAGATGGGTGGCTGCATGCCTTGCAGGAGGCATTGTCGGGCATGGTGGTCGGGGTGTCAGATTGCTCTGCATCCAGGTCTGGACGGATGGCCGGAGTCAACGGCGGATTCAATCGACCCAGTTTTTAGCGAACGACAGCTTACTGCTAGCAAAGGCGGCACTCAGGAAGGTTCCTTGGTCGTCGGCAGCTCGGCCTTATGTGGAGCTCAACATAAGGCCGAGGACTGGACCGACGGTCAACATAGCCGAGCGGCTGGTTCCTGATCGGTAGCCCGCCATTAGCTCCCCCCCGATTCTTCGCGACTGCTATGTCTCTTCCTGGCCGTTGCGGCGTTAGCTTAGCCCTCCGCGAACGACTGCTTTTTATGACTCCATCTGGCAGTTATTGTCAGATGAGATACCAACTATCAAACTTCACCACGAAAAATCGTGTCTAACTGGAGCCCCAACAGCCCCAAAACACCCCTAAAATTTAGACACGATCGACTGCTAAGTCATGGATTATATGGCGGAGAGGGAGGGATTACTCGCGCTGCGCGCTCGCCCTTCGGGCCGTTGCCGCATAATGGCAACGTTCTTCGTCGCAGCTCCGCTGCTCCTGATAAAGCAAAAAGCCCCCGTGTGGGGGCCTGACTACGGTCGGGATGGATTCGCTGCTGCGCAGCTCACCCCTGCGGGGCGCCGGCACGGCCGGCGTCTGCGCCAACGCTTCGCGTCGGCTGTCGAACCATCATCTTGATTTCCTCGGGTTCGAATCCTCAACTCGGAGCCGAAAATACAAAAAGGCCCCACGCGGGGGCCTTTTTGTATTTGGCGGAGAGGGAGGGATTCGAACCCTCGTTAGGCGCAAACCTAAACACGATTTCGAATCGTGCGCTTTCAACCGCTCAGCCACCTCTCCAGGTTCTTACTTCAAACGGGACGGGACGCGAAGCGCGGCATTCTACATCAAGCACCAACTTTTAGGGTATCGCTGGCGCGGTCACAATTGATCGCGGTATCGAACTGGACGCCACAGTTGTCCGGGAAATCCTGTGCCACGATCCAGACCTGGCTGATATCGTCGCCGAGGTCGGCCAGGGCGTGCAGGGCCCTGCGCGTACGCTCCTGGTCAAAGAAGGCAAACGGCTCGTCCAGGAAAGCAAACTGCTTGCCCTTGACGGTCCGACTCAGAAGCTTTTTCGACAAAGCCAGCCGCAGCGCCAGCATGATCTGGCGCTGGGTGCCACTGGAGACCTCCTCCAGGTCCATGAAGTCGCGCTTGTCGTTGGAAAATACGCGCACTTTCAAACCTTCGTCGATCTGCAGGTGTTCGTAGCGACCATCCGTAAACAGCGGCAGCAAATGCCCGACCAGTTCCTTCACGTCACGGTTGAAGTTGTTCGAGAGGTGGGCCACCGCGCCTTTGAGCAGTTCCAGGCCAATTCGCCGGTCACTGATCCGTTGCTCCACATCCTCGCGCTTGTCGGTAAGCGTGTTGAGTACGTCGGTCAGGCTGAAAGCCTCGCGCAGGCGCGATTGCTCCTCCTCGATCGATTCGTCGAGATCGGCAATCTGTGAAGAGAACCTCCCCGCGACATATCCAAGCCAGGCCAACTCGCGTTCACTGTAATCGCTCGCCATACGGACCGTGGCGTCGCCCTGCTCCAGCGTATTGCGCAATGATTCGTACTCGGCCCAGTCGGGACGCACCGGGGCATGCTCGATCTCCAGGGACTCGGTTTCATCCTCTTCGTCACCCTCGTCCTCGTCGTTGTGCCCGCGGGCATCGGGCTCCTGCTCGTCGACGATATCCTCGATATCGATCGCACGCGCCTCACCCAGCACGACGGCAAGCTGTTTGGACTCGTCCCGCAATCTGACGATCCTGCGCTTCAGTCCCCTGATCCGTATCCAAAGGAGCAGAAAAACCACGCCCAGAGCAGCCGCCAGGTAAGCGATCCACACGATCCGGCTGTCGTCCCACTGCGGCACATGCTGCGCCAGCTGCTCACGCGCCATCGCCGCCTCCGGCAGGTCAGAACCGTAGGTCAACAACGCCCACAAGGCCGTCAATGCCAGTGCCAGCAGCAAGACGACGAAGCGCAAGAAAGCGGCCCGCCCTTTCGCACCCTGGGCGCTGTGGACCTCGTTGGTGTTCCTGGCACAGGTATCCACCTCGGTATTGATCTGCTCGATCAGGGTGTTGACCTTTTCGAGCTGAACTGCGGTCTGGTGACGATTATCCTCCAGCCTCACCATCAGGCCTTCCTTGATTCCCAGCCCTTTCACGTCCTGATCGATCGATTCCCACTCGGCGTTGATCTCACCCACCAGTTCCTGGCGTTCGGCGATCTCCTGATTGAGAGTGCGTATGACCTTTTCGAGCGGCGCCACCCCGGCCATGATCTTGACAGCTTGGCTGTGTGGATGCGGCGTGGTTATCTCGCGCTGGGCAAGATAGAAGGACTCGACGAACTCCTCGTACTCGAAACCCAGGACGCCGAACAGCACATCGGCGACGCCTTTTACGCCGCGCGCCACGGGTTCCTCCGGGTTGTCGGCTACCGCCAGCTTCGCACTGTGATTGCCGTCGCGGTCGAGGAAGCGGGACAGGACGTAGTGGCGTTCCTCGACCGAGAATTCCAATGTCACAGAGCAGTGGTTCTCACCCCAGCGGACCACCTTGTGGATCTCTGCCGGTGCAATCGAGAAGGTACGTCCGAACAGGGCGAAACACACCGTCTCGCCGATACTGCTCTTGCCCGACTCATTCTGTCCGCTGATCGCGATCAGCCCCTTTTCGGCAAGATCGATCGAAAGCTCTGCGTACTTCAGGACATTCTGCGCGCGTATCTTGTTGATGATCATGACTGGCCCTTTCGTTCCATCTGGATCAGGCGATCGAGCACCATGGCCATTGCCTTGCGGTAGCGTGCCTCTTGGAACTTCTCCCCGGAATTCAAACGCCTTTCGAACTCCGCCTCGCAATAGGCCGAAAACTCTTCCGATGGTTTCCTGACCCCTGTGTTTTTGTTGGACTCCAGTCCATTGGTCGCGGCCATGTTTCTCTCCAGAAGGACAAGCAGGTAATAAAAGTCAAAGTATACGGACTTGGCACGATTTCTCTAGCCAATCAGGCTGCCCGGCGTTTCATTCGGAAATGATAAAGAGGCCTCGGTTCGGGCCAATCAGTCCAATACCCGAAAATACGCCGCCTGCACTGGGACGTCGATCTCGCTCAAACCGAGCAGGAGCGTCTGGCCGAGGGTGTAGTCCGGAGACAGGCGGATGCGCGTTTCCATCGCCAGTTCGGGGATGATAACCACCGCCTTGCGCTCCTCCAGCGCGACCACCACGGCCTCACCCCGCCAGCCGGGGTTGCGGTTGAGATGGACCAGCTTCCAGTGCAGATTGGACAGGCGCTCGGCCTTGCGGATGGTCGCGCCCGCGCTGCCCAGCGAGGCGGTCCGCTCCAGCACCTCATCCGCCGACAGGGGCGCACGGTCCAGCACGAAGGCACGCAGTTGCTGATGCACGACCAGGTCCGCATAGCGTCTCAAGGGGCTGGTGGCACGTGCGTAGATGTCCAGGCCCAGACCGAAATGCGGCTCCGGCTCCAGCGACGCCCGGCTGGGTCTGAACAGCCGGCGATAGGCGTACATCTCATGCATGCCCTGCGGCTGCCGGACCTCGTCCGGGCTCGGCTGCATCGCATAGGGAATGGCAATCGCATTGGCCTGTGAAAAACGTGCCGCCGCCTCACCCGCCATCAGCATGGCATCCGTGACCATCTCGCGGCTGGCCAGTTTCGGCAGCGGGCGGATCAGCACCTCGCCGTCGATCACCCGCACCGACACCTCGGGCAGGTCAATCCGTGCCGCCCCCCGGGCCAGACGACGGGCGCGATAGGTATCGGTGATCCGACCGATCGCTGCGAACGCCGGCTCGTGCATCCTGGCATCGACGTCATCATATGTCGTGCGCTGCACGCGCACCCATGAGGGCACCACCTCGACATCCGTGACCGCATCACCGTCGAAACAGAAGCCGAACGACAGCGCCGGCGAGGTCTCCGCCAGCCCGAGCCCCAGGCGGTGGGTGACAGGCTCCGGCAGCATCGCGTGGATGCGTTCGGGCAGGTACAGATTGGCGCTGCGCTCGCGCGCGGCCTGATCCATGTGCCCCCCCGGCCTAACCAGCGCGGCCACGTCGGCGACGTGCACCCACAGGCGGTCTCCCTCGATGCTGATGGCGTCGTCCGGGTCCTGGTTGCCGGCATCATCGATCGCCCAGGCCTCCAGGTGGGTCAGGTCGCGGCGCGGCTCATCGGCAAGCTCCGGCACACCGATATCGACCGGCTCCAGCAGTGCGCCGGCGCGCCGTGGCCAGGGGTTCTCATCCGCGCTCCAATAACCGCAACGGATCAGGAACCGGTGTGCCGCATCCTGCGTGGCGGGCAGGTCGAAACTGCCCAGGATACGGCTGTGCTCCGACGAGCCCAGCGCAACCCGTTCGACCTCGGACAGACGCTTGCGGTCCTCGTCCTCGAGCCTGGCAGCTTCCACGCGCTCGAGAAACTCCGACCACTCCTGCTCCGCGCGGGCTTTGCCGTCACGTGCTGTGCGCTCTTCACTGACCGCCTGTTCGCTCCGGCGGCGTATATTGCCAATATCGCCCTCGAAGTAGAGGCCGTCCTGAAGCACCTCCCAGGCGCCCCAGGCGCTCGCAGGCGAATACTCTCCGTACAGGATCTCGGCAAGGTCGGCCAGGGCCACCTGCTCACCCTCGAGCAATTCCCAGGCCTCATCGATCGCCGGCTTACCCGGCTGCAGGCCCCCCAGGCTCGACAATGGCCCCGGATGCAGCAGCGTCACGTCCTTGTCGCGCACCCGCTTTGATTTACCGCCGGCAAGCTGAATTTCGATTTTTTCCCCGACGCTGCTCACGATGGCCGGATGAATCTTGTACAGCACGAGGCTGCCGGGGCGCAAAGAGTCTGGCGACACAGTAAATCCCTGGGTAATGCAGATTAATCGGCGGGGCGTATTGTTTATGATACCGCCATTGCCGATCCGATTCGGCATTCACCGGAAATAGGCAGGCAAGCGACATGAACACCTGGCAGGAACTCGTCACCCCGAAAACACCCCTGGCACCATCCTTCCCGGAATGCGCCATCACCGAACTGTCCCAGTTTGGCCTGATCCGGGTGAGCGGCACCGATTCACGCAATTTCCTGCAGGGCCAGCTGACCGGTGATATCAATACGGTCACGCCCGAGTTGGCCCAGCTCAGCAGCTATTGCAGTCCCAAGGGCCGGATGCTGGGCAGCTTCTGGATCTTTCAGCGTGCCGATGATCTGTACCTGCAACTGCCCACGGAGCGCCTGGAGGCCATACTCAAACGCCTGCGCATGTTCGTGCTGCGCTCCGAGGTGACCCTGGAGGATGTCAGCGGGGAACTGGTGTGCATCGGCCTGGCGGGTGACTGCGCCACGTCAATGCTGCCGTTCGTGCCGGGGGAAGGCGAAAAATCCTGCCTGACACGTGACGGCGTCACCATCATCCGCCTGCCGGGCGACCGGCCGCGCTTCGAACTGATCGGGCCGGCCGAAATGCTCTCTGGTCTGTGGTCACAGATGCTTCCCCAGGCCCAGCAGGTGGGACCCGATTTCTGGTCGCTGATGGATATCCGCGCCGGCATACCCAATGTGTTTGAGGACACCGTAGAGGCCTTTGTGCCGCAGATGGCCAATATGCAGCTGATCGGCGGGGTCAGCTTTACCAAGGGCTGCTACACGGGCCAGGAGGTGGTCGCACGCATGCAGTACCTCGGCACACTCAAGCGCCGCATGTACCGTACCCTCCTGGACACCGACGAACCGCCGGCACGCGGTGCCGAGGTATTTTCGCCCAGTAGCGAGTCCGGCCAGGGTGCCGGGCGGATCGTCGATGCAGCACCGTCACCGGATGGCGGTTTCGAGGCCCTGGCGGTGCTGCAGATCAGCAGTGCGGAAGCAAACGATTTGCGCCTGGGCGACGCCGACGGGCCGGCATTGGAATTTTTGCCGCTGCCGTACGCGTTCCCCTCAACTGAGGACTGAGTTTCCCTCAAGTTATGAGTGGCGGTTCCGCAAGTAATGGGTATCGCCAACCCTTAGCCGGAGCCCAGATGCTCAATGCCACGCAGAACGCCGATCTGGCCGAAGAGATTCGCGCCGAAATCGACAGCAACGACATCCAGCTCCCCACCCTGCCCGAGGTGGCCCTGCAGGTCCGTGAAGCGGTCGAGAGTGACAATGCCGATGCCGGCAGCGTTGCCAGGATGATCGCCAACGATGTGGCCCTGTCGGCCCGCCTGCTCCAGGTCGCCAACAGCCCGCTGTACCGAGGCAGCTGCGGGATCGACTCGATCCAGCAGGCAGTGGCCCGGCTTGGACTGAAGATGGTACGCAGCCTGGTGGTCAGCCTGGCGATGAAACAGATATTCCAGGCCACCTCGGTCGCCCTGGACACGCAGTTTCGCAGGGTCTGGGATACCAGCCTGCAGATTGCTGCGATCAGCCGCGTTCTGGCCAGCGGCGTGCCCGGACTCGAGAACGAACAGGCGATGCTGGGGGGCCTCATCCACAACATCGGTGCCCTGCCTCTCCTGGCCAAGATCGACGAACACTACGGATTCCACACCAACGAGACCGTGATCGCGCAACTGATCGACGATATGGCGCCGGACATAGGCACACGCATTCTCAGGCACTGGAACTTCTCCGAATCCCTGGCGAACATTCCCGGCGCCTGTGTCGACCTTGGCTACGACCCGGGTCCGGCCCCCACCTACGCCGACATCGTGCTGGTCGCGCGGTTGCAGAACCTTTCTGCGACCGCCGAAACCACGGCCGACTGCTCGCAGGTGCCGGCATTCGCAAAGATCGGGGTCGAGCCCGAGGTGGACATCGTCAACATGGAGGGCCCGGCGGAAGAGATCGCGGAAGTGCGCAGCTTGCTCGGCGGATGAGATTCATCCGCCCAAATTGAGGTGCCCCGCTGGAAGGCACTCACCGACTGCTGCACCCGATCCGAAAAAAACGCCCTGCCGAGGCAGGGCGTTTCTCGTTCCAGGCGAAGGCCGCGACGCTACGCCTTCAGGGCCGCATGTGCCGCCGCCAGGCGCGCCACAGGGACACGCGGACCTGAGCACGAGACATAGTTCAGCCCTGCCTTGTGACAAAACGCGATCGACGAGGGATGCCCGCCGTGTTCCCCACAGATCCCGACCGACAGATCCGGCTTGGACTGCCTGCCCCATTGCACCGCAAGCTCCATCAGCTTGCCGACTCCCTTGGTATCCAGGACCTCGAACGGGTTGTCGTGCAGGATGTCGATCTGGTTGTACATCGGCAGGAACTTGTTCTCAGCGTCTTCACGCGAGAATGAGAACACCGCCTGGGTAAGGTCGTTGGTACCGAACGAGAAGAAGTCCGCCTCGTCGGCAAGGCGCTCGGCGCGCATGCAGGCGCGCACCACCTCGATCATGGTACCGAAGCGACAGCTCAGGGTCTGTCCGGTTGCCGCCTCGACATCGGTGCGGATCTCGTCCACGTATGCCTTGATCCAGCGCAGTTCGGCCGCGGTGCAGACCTGGGGCACCATCATTTGCGGATGCACCTCCAGGCCCTTGGCCACGCACTCCGCCTCTGCCTCGAGTATGGCGCGGATCTGCATCCTGTAGATCTCCGGGAAGGTGATACCGAGCCGCACACCACGATGACCGAGCATCGGGTTCACCTCGGTCAGCGCGCGCACCTTGCGCAGCATCTGCTCCTTCTTGGTGATCGCGGCCTCGACCATGTCCGGGCTGACGATCTGTTTAACCGCATCTTCCGCGAGACCGGCCATGCTGCCATCCAGCAGCATCAGTGAACCCGCCAGCACCTCCATGCCGCGTGCGGAATCGCGCAGGTGCATCAATTGTTCGATATCGCTCTGCAGCTGACGCTCGGTGGGCAGGAACTCGTGGATCGGTGGGTCCAGCAGGCGGATAGTGACCGGCATCGGCGCCATGGTCTCGAACAGCCCCCGGAAATCCGCACGCTGCATGGGCAACAGTTTGTCCAGTGCCACCTGGCGCTGCGCCTGATCGTCTGCCACGATCATCTCGATCACCACCGGGAGGCGCTCGACAGCGTTGAACATGCGCTCGGTACGACACAGACCGATTCCGCGTGCACCGAACTTGAGGGCCCGCGCCGCATCCGACGGGGTGTCCGCGTTCGCCATCACGCGCAGGTACGCCACATCGTCAGCCCACTGCAGGAGTTTGTTCAGCTCGTCGGTAAATTCGGGCTCGACCATCGGCACCTCACCCAGATACACGTTGCCGCTGGAGCCGTCGATCGTGATCATGTCGCCTTCGCGGATCACGTGACTGCCGACATGCGCCTCGCGCCGCTGTACGTCGACATGTATGCCCTCGGCGCCAGCGACACAGGGCTTGCCCATGCCACGTGCGACCACGGCCGCGTGAGAGGTCTTGCCGCCGCGGCTGGTCAGAATACCCTGAGAGGCGAAGAACCCGTGGATGTCCTCGGGCTTGGTCTCTTCACGCACCAGGATGACCGGCCGTCCAAGGTCGTTGCCCTGGATCTCGGCGCGATCGGCATCGAACACAGCGTAGCCGTAGGCCGCGCCGGGTGATGCCGGCAGCCCCTGGGCCATCGGCTCACCCTTGAACCCCGGGCTGAGACGCGGGTACAGCATCTGTTCGAGGTACATGGGGTCGATACGCAGCAGCGCCTGCCGCTTGTCGATCAGGTCGGACTTCACCATCTCGACCGAGGTGCGGACCATCGCGACCGCATTCATCTTGCCGTTGCGCGTCTGCAGGCAATACAGGACCCCGCGCTCGATGGTGAATTCGAAATCCTGAACTTCCTTGTAGTGCGCCTCGAGCTTGTCGCGCAGATCATCCAGCTGGCGCGCCATCTCCGGCATCTCGACCGCCAGCTGGTGGATCGGCTTCGGGGTACGGATACCGGCCACCACGTCCTCGCCCTGGGCATTTACCAGGTACTCGCCGTACAGCTTGTCCTCGCCGGTACCCGGGTTGCGCGTGAATCCCACGCCGGTCGCAGAATCGTTGCCGCGGTTGCCGAACACCATGGTGCAGATATTGACAGCCGTACCATTGGCCATATCGGGTGTGATCTTGAACTGGTGCCGATAGTCGATCGCGCGCTTGCCCATCCAGGAGCCGAAAACAGCCTTGATCGAGATCTCGAGCTGCTCGAACGGATCCTCCGGGAAGGGCCGACCGGTGTGCTCCTGGAATACCCGGAGGAAGCGTTCACTGATCTCCTTGAGATTGTCAGCGGAAAGCCCGACATCCGAGGTCACGTGCGCGGCCTGCTTGACCGCCTCGAACTCGGCATCGAACACCTCGTCCGGAACACCCATCGCGACCTTGCCGAACAGCTGGATGAAGCGCCGGTAGGCGTCGTAACCAAATCGTGCGTCTCCGGTCTGTTTGATCTCGCCCTGCAACGTCTCGGCATTCAGACCGAGATTGAGGATGGTATCCATCATCCCCGGCATCGACATCGCCGAACCACTGCGCACCGAGACCAGCAGGGGGTTTTCCGGGTTGCCAAAGCCCTTGCCGGTCAGCTGCTCGACCTTGGCCATGTGCTCACGCACCTGGCGCATCATGTCCTCCGGCACCGACTTGCTGCCGGACTCGAGGTAATGCAGGCAGGCCTCGGTCGTTATGACGAACCCCGGCGGCACATTCAGGCCGATCTGCGTCATCTCACACAGGTTGGCCCCTTTGCCACCCAGCAGTTGCTTGTTCCTGCCGTCACCTTCCGAAAATGCGTATACCCACTGCTGACTGCCCAAATCCGTATTCACTGAACCACCATCCTTTCGTCACTTCGAGATTGTTGAGAAAAGTTGCATTTTCGCATGTTTCTGATGTCGAGATGATGACCTGGATCCATTCACCCCCAGTGGTCACTGCTTGCGTGAGGCCGGTCACAGATGCTCCGGTCCCATGGCCGCGGCGCGGCCCGACGGTCTGGCAGGGGCCGCGGACAGGAACACCACGGGCAAAAGTGCGGGAAACCGCACCCATGGCCCCGACAGAGGCCTGTAAAGACGGCGCAGAGGTGGATCGGCAGCGTCAGTTCTGACGCATGCCTTGCTTTTCATGGAGTTTCTTTTCGATCGCCGCATGCTCGCGGCGCTGTGCATAGTCGAGCGCGGTCAGCCCCGCGGTATCCTCCAGGGAGACATCAGCAGAGGCGGCCAGAAGCAGGCCCACAACGGCCTCATGGCCACTGTAGGCGGCCTCGAACAGGGCCGTCCAGCCTTCGTTGTTGTGCGAATCGACGTCACAACCGGCACGCAACAGCGATTCCGTTGCCTCCAGGCTGCCGGCCTCGGCCGCCCACAGCAGGGCAGTCGACCCCATCAGGTCACGCTGTTCCAGGTCGGCGCCACCCGCCACCAGCACGCCGATCACCTCGGCATGCCCGCCGGCTGCGGCGAACATGAGTGCAGTGGCGCCATGCTCTTCCGCAGCCAGGGGATCGGCGCCCGCGGCCAGCAGACGCGCCACCACCTCGGGATGGCCCGGATCAGAAGCAGCCATCAGGGCCGTACGTCCGTGGCGGTCGGTTGCGCGGGTATTCGCCCCGGCTCGGATCAGCAGATCGACAACCCCGGCGTTGCCGGCCCCCGCGGCCATGTCTAGTGCATCTTTGCCTGCATGCGTGGTGATCCCGATATCGGCACGACGAGCGAGAAGCAGGTCGACGATGGGATCCTGGCCGCCCTCCGCCGCGAAGGTCAGGGCGGTACAGCCGTACTTGGTCTGGGCATCCACGTAGGCACCGCGTTCGAGCAGCAGTTCCACCACCTCATCGTGCCCGTTCTCAGCGGCGTACATCAATGCGGTCTTGCCGATCTCGTTGCTCGCATTCACGTCGACGCCTTCATCGAGCAGCCTGGTGACGGTCGGGGCGTCGCCGCTGAAGGCGGCATAAATGAAATCGCCTTCAGATGCCTGGCCTGCTGCCCACGCCATCCCGGACGTGAGGGCCAGCAGGCAAATCGCGGCGCGCAGCCAGGCCCCCAAGACCACGTTCATTGAGATACCGCCGCGGTAGCCGCCTGATCGTCCGGTCGGTCCGGATACTCGTGAGCCAGACCTTTGTGGCAGTCGATACAGGTCTTCCCGTCCACCGGTGCCTGCGCATGCTTCTTGCGGGCGGATCGATCCTGTTCACTCAGGTCCATGGCATCGAAATCGTGGCAGTTGCGGCATTCGCGCGAATCGGTGGCTTTCATGCTGTCCCACACCCGGTTGGCCATCGCCCAGCGCTGGGCCTCAAATTTCTCCGGGGTGTCGATAGTGCCGAGCGCTTTGTGCAGAAGCTCGTTGGTTGCCTGGATTTTACGCACCAGTTTATGACCCCAAGGCCGTGGCACGTGGCAATCGGCGCAGGTCGCCTGCACGCCCGAAGCATTGCGGAAATGAACACTTTCCTGGTATTCCTTGTACACCGTGTCACGCATCTCGTGACAGCTGATACAGAACTCCATCGAGTTCGACATCGACATGGCGGTATTGAACCCACCCCAGAACACGATACCTGCTACGACGCCCACCACCAGGACCACCAGCGGCGAACGGCGCTTTAAGAAATCATACAAGCGCCCAAAAAACGATCGGTCCCCATCCGACATCCCTCTCCTCCTGGAACGCCTTGCGCGCTCCCTTTTGGCATGCTTGCAGGGCAGGCCATTCCGCCGCAGCAAAAATTGCTGCGGCAATACCCATCGCCGGATTATTTTGCTTCTGATACGTCGATGACGATGGACCTTCTCCGATAGTCCAGAATTCTCGGCTTGAGTATCTTGACAGAAATCAATAATCGGCCGCAAAAAAAGAACATCGGAGCGAAAAAAGGCCTTTGTTCGACTCTTGTCTAGAATCGGGGACGCGAATTTAAACCTGCAAATTGCAGGTCAGCGCTCAGGTCGCATATGGGGAAACAGCAGAACATCGCGTATCGAAGGCGCATCGGTAAACAGCATCACCAGTCGGTCGACGCCGATGCCTTCTCCTGCCGTGGGCGGCAGACCATGCTCCAGTGCACGCACATAGTCGGCATCGAAGTGCATCGCCTCGTCATCCCCGGCCTCTTTTTCCTCGACCTGCCGACGGAAACGCTCAGCCTGGTCCTCCGGGTCATTGAGTTCGGAGAAACCGTTGGCGATCTCGCGCCCTCCTACGAAGAACTCGAACCGGTCTGTGACAAAGGGGTCATCGTCATTGCGCCGCGCCAGCGGCGAAACCTCGGTCGGGTAGGCGGTGATGAAGGTCGGGTCCTTGAGACGATGCTCGACCGTCTTTTCGAAGATCTCGACCTGCACCTTGCCCAGGCCATAGCTCGGCCTGACATCGATACCCAGGCGACTGGCCAGTGCAGTGGCAGTCTCGAGCTCATTGAGATCGGCGGCGCTGATATCGGGATTGAAATGCAGGATCGATTCCTTGACCGTCATGCGCGCAAAAGGCTTTCCGAAGTGGAATGTCTCGCCCTGGTATTCGACCTCGGGACTGCCCAGCAGATCGCGCGCGATACCCTGGAGGAGTTCCTCGGTTCGATCCATCAGGTGCTTGTAGTCGACGTAGGCCTCGTAGAACTCGATCATGGTGAATTCCGGATTGTGGCGCGTCGACAGTCCCTCGTTGCGGAAATTGCGGTTGATCTCGAACACGCGCTCGAAACCGCCGACCACCAGCCGCTTGAGATACAGCTCGGGCGCGATCCGCAGATACAGCGCGGTATCCAGTGCATTGTGGTGGGTCACGAACGGACGCGCCGCTGCGCCGCCTGGGATCAGCTGCATCATCGGGGTCTCGACCTCGAGAAAGCCCGCGTCGACAAAATAGCGGCGGATGTAATCGATGATGCGTGACCGCATAATGAAGGTGTCACGCACCTCCTGGTTGACGATCAGGTCGACATAGCGCTGACGGTAGCGCTGCTCCTGGTCCGACAGCCCGTGCCATTTCTCGGGTAGCGGGCGCAGCGACTTCGTCAGCAAAGCTGCATCGTCGAGATAGACGTACAGGTCACCCTTGCCGGACTTGTGTACCGGGCCCTCGCCACCGACGATATCGCCGATATCCCAGCCCTTGATCTGTGCTGACAGTTCCTCCGGTAGATTCTTTTTGTCGACGTAGAACTGGATGCGCCCGGACATATCCTGGATGACCAGGAAGGGGCCGCGACGGGCCATGATGCGACCGGCCACGCGTGCCCGCTGGCACAGCTGCTCCAGCTCTTCCTTGCTCTTGTCGCCCAGCCGATCCTGCAGTTCCGCGGTCAGCACGTCTCGACGGAAATGGTTCGGAAAGGCGTTGCCGTTCTCACGGATCGCGGCCAGTTTTTCACGACGCTGAGCGATGAGTCTGTTTTCGTCTTGCTGCTGATCGGTCATAAAATCATTAACCACTAAGAACACGAAGGACACCAAGGCCGATTGTCAGTTGATATCCGTCGGGCGGTTTCGAGTGCCCCGTACCGGAAAAAAACGACAGCGACGCGTTTGTATTCCTTCGTGTCCTTCGTGTCCTTTGTGTCCTTCGTGGTAAAAATTCAAAGCCCGCTTTTCAGGCTGGCCTCGATGAACTGGTCGAGCCCACCGTCGAGCACCGCCTGGGTATTGCCCGTCTCGACACCGGTTCTCAGATCCTTGATGCGTGACTGGTCCAGTACGTAGGAACGGATCTGGCTGCCCCAGCCGATATCCGACTTGCTTTCTTCCACCGCCTGCTGACTCTCGCTGCGCTTCTGCATCTCCAGCTCGTACAGCTTCGCCTTTAGCTGCTTCCAGGCCTGATCGCGGTTTTTATGCTGCGAACGATCGTTCTGACACTGCACCACGGTGCCGGTCGGGACGTGAGTCAGACGGATTGCAGAGTCGGTCTTGTTCACGTGCTGGCCGCCGGCGCCCGATGCACGGTAGGTGTCCGTGCGCACGTCGGACGGGTTGATCTCGACCTCGAATGAGTCATCGATCTCGGGTGAGACAAACACCGAACTGAACGAGGTATGGCGACGATTCCCGGAGTCGAACGGTGATTTGCGCACCAGGCGATGCACACCGGTCTCGGTGCGCAACCAGCCGAAGGCATATTCCCCCTCGAACCGGATGGTCGCGGATTTGATGCCAGCGACCTCTCCCGGCGAGACCTCCATCAACTCGGTCTTGAATCCGCGCTGCTCACCCCAGCGCAGATACATGCGTAGAATCATCTCCGCCCAGTCCTGGGCCTCGGTGCCACCCGAGCCGGCCTGGATATCCAGAAACGCGTTGCAGGCGTCCATCTCGCCGGAAAACATGCGTCGAAATTCGAGCTCCGCCACACGCCTCTCGAACGCGTCAACCTCCTTGGAGATCGAATCGACGGTGTCGGCATCTTCCTCCTCGACCGCCATCTCCAGCAGGTCGCTGCTGTCGTCCAGGCCGGACACCAGTTCGTCCATGTTGATCACCACGGCCTCGAGTGTGGCGCGTTCCTTTCCGAGGGCCTGGGCACGCTCCGGATCGTTCCAGATCTCGGGTTCTTCGAGCTCCCGCAGGACCTCTGTCAGGCGTTCTTGCTTGCCTTCGTAGTCAAAGATACCCCCTGAGAGACTCCAGGCGTCCCCTCAGATCGGCGATTTTATTGGTGATGGGATTGATGTCCTGCATGCTGAACCCCCGACTGTAAACGGCGGATTCTATCCCAGACCCGGCCGGCTCCCCAACTACTGTTGAGGCCGCCGCCGGCCGAATCAGTTTTCGGCCGGAAAAAGACCGAGGAAAGGCAGCCCTTGTCTCGGCCTGGCCATCATATCGGCCACGGCGTCCCGCCAGGCCGCGTAGTGCGCAGCCTGCTTGTGAGCCAGGGCGCTTGCCTCGTCGACATAGGCCTCATACAGCACGAAGTGGCCGAGGTCCGACGCATCCTGCAGGATATCGAAGCGGCGATTGCCCGGCTCCGCCGTCGATCCCTCGTGATTGAGACGACAGGCCTCTATGAAGGCCGGAATGGCCTCCGGTTTGACATGGACGTGGACGAGTGTGACATGCATGGTGCTTATTTCCCTCCGCTATCGGCTGAACCGGCGGCATCGGCCGCCTCCCTGCCATGGTGCCCGATCCAGGCGGCCAGCAAGGTGGTCAGAATGACGCTGGCGGCAAATGCGTAGATCCCCATCCCGACATGCGCCTCCGCCAGCGAACCCAGCTTCACGGACACGACCAGCAAGGCGACGACGAACACATCGAGCATCGACCACTTGCTGAAGACTGCCAGCCACTGAAGATGACGCCGGTGGCCCGCCCCCTGTGTGGCATCGAAGTTCCACACGATCAGCAAGGCCAGGTTCTTGAGTATGGGGAAGACGACGCTGAACGCGCCGACCAGCGCAAACAGACCCCACTCGGACTCCACGGCCAGTTGCTTAAGCGCCGACAGCAGGCTCACGGTATTGGAAAAGAAATAGAACTTCTCCAGGGTCAGAATCGGCATCTGCAGCCCGACGACCAGAAGCGCCACCGCAAGGATCAGCAGCAGATTTACGACCAGGCCGTGTAAAGGATGACGGAATGCGTAGCTGCTCAGCAAAGACATCCGGTCAGTTTAACCCGGGTGGGCCGATTGCCATCAGCCCTGTATCCACCGATCCGATTTCAGCGCACCTCTCGCATGAAGATGACCCGGGAGTTGCCCTGATAAATCCCGAACGTCGCCAGACCGACAGGATCGCTGTTACCGCTGCCCTGCCAGTCGAATTCCAGCCATGGAGGCGCGTCCGCCGTAACCCTGAGGACACCGGTGGCAGCGCCGGAAGGCGCCATGAGATTGAGATTGAAGTCACCACTGACAGGGGATGCATGGTATTGATCGGCGACATCGCCGGGGCTGCCACAGGCGAAGACACCGCTGCTGCCCGTCGCGTCCCAAACGCAGGTCGCATTCGGAAGCAGGCCGTCACCGCTATCCCCGTCGGCGATCGCCACGGCATTGATGACGGTGCACCCATCGGCCGGATTTACCTGAAAACCGCTGCTCGCACCGGCGAAGTACTCCACCCTCATGGACATCGGCAGGGTCTGTAGTTCCGACCCATGCGCATTGGCGATATTCAGGCGTCCGTAGCGGATCGGCACACCGGTCGGTGAGAGACTCAATGGCAACCCGGCTGCCGTCGTACCGTCTTCGGTGTCGGTGACGGCCACCAGATCACGACTGACATCGGCGAGGAACTCGCCGACCTGTTCGTTGGGCCCGCGGGCAAAGGTGAACGTATCACCCGAGAAACGCAGCACGAAGCTGCCGTCCCCGTTGTCTTCCAGGTGGCGCGACCCGGGGGCAAGACCGACCGCCACCGGGGTCGAACCGTCCGCGCCCATCGTCGTCGCATCGCCGCTTAGGGGGGACAGGATCACTTCCGAGGTATCGAGCTTTTTGTAAGCGCCCGTGTAATTGTGCGTGGTGTTCCCTGCGGGCCCTCTGGCGATGATCGAAATCGTCGGATCGACCGAGTACACCAGCCCTGTGCCGGCGTAACTGAACCCGGTACAGGTGTTGGCCAGCATGCCGTGGTCAGTGACGGCGACATCGAAATGGTCCGGGATGAAGCGCCCAATCCAGGCCGTTGGCGCGGTGTTCGAAAACTCGCAACCGATGCGGCCATTTCCATCGGGCGTGTTTGCGACACTACCCGGGACGCAGTCCGCGGGTTGATCCACAGCGCTAAACCCCGTATCCCGGATGGCATTGGCCGCGAAGCGGAAATTGCCGACCTCGCTATAGTCGAAACCCGTACCGGTCGCAATGCCCGTCGCCGGGTCCGCACTGGCGAAGCCGCCGCTCAGGTTACCGATCGCAACCGCACCGGCATGCGCCTCCAACGCGGCAGCACCGATCGACGGCGTACCGTCGTATCCTGGGCCGGCGGATACCGAAAGGCTGAAGCCCGAACCGACCTTCATCGCGGGATTGCCGGATACACCCGCATTGTCGAGGGCCGGTGGCAGCAACGAGATATTCGTCGGCCTGACCGAGAAGCTGTCGGTGGAACAACCCACCAGGGGCTGCGCGCCGTTCGCATCGGTGACCCGGCAGCCCAACGAGCGGTAGGCCCGGTTCAGGGTGACCGCGGCATGTTGCCGTCGTCCGGCATCCCCCGCCTGAAAGGTCAGGGGCACCGAGACGGGCGGGTTCAATCCGGGAAAGGAAGCGCAGCCCCCCCACTGGAGGTATCGACCAGCTCGACGGTAACGGCCCGGTCGGTGTTCTGCGCATACTGTGTCTCGACAGTATCCGCAATGCTGTCACCGTCGCTGTCGCGCAGGGCGGCGATATCGAAGGCGAAGGCCGAGCCCACGGACTTGGTGCGCAAATGTCCGGTGATGGCATCGGCGCCCGGTTCGATGCAACTGAACGCGAAAGCGGTCTGGTTGGGGTTCACCACCGGCCCACACAGATGGGTCTGATCCTTGAGGGCGGCAAGCTCCCCACTGCTCAGCGGGCGCTGATAGACCATCACCTCATCGATGGCACCGTCGAATCGCCAGCGTGCATTCCCCTCAGAAGTCCCATCGGCCTCCCCTCCCACGGTGACTGGCCCGTTGTCGACGCCCCATGTTCCGGCATAGGTGTCCTCGGCGACCGGGGTCAGGCCCCCGTCCACGTAGATCTTGCGTGTCCTGCTCGCCGCATCGTGAACCACCGCGACGAAGTGCCATGTCTGGCCGGTTATAACCGCCGGGCTGTCGAGTATCGCGGGCTGCACGCTGCGCGAAAAAAATCTCAGGCGCCCGTTTCCACCATCGCCCAGGCTGAATGCAAATCCGCCGGAATTGCTCCGATCGTCCGCAAAGATCCTTTGATCCTTACCCAGCACGTCGGCCCGTATCCAGGCAGCGATCGTAAAGCTGCCGGTCAAGTTGGGTGCTGTGGGGAAACTCAGATAGTCGTCCAGGCCGTCGAATTCACCATA
Source organism: uncultured Gammaproteobacteria bacterium (assembly GCA_963753845.1). GTDB lineage: Bacteria > Pseudomonadota > Gammaproteobacteria > Chromatiales > Chromatiaceae > Thiosocius. Next base: position 220,580 of record CAVWEI010000004.1, on the reverse strand, counting down.
GCGACAGGTGCCTGGCGACCCGGCGAATACCGGAGAGGCATCGGCGGTGTCGCCCCCGTTGGCGGCGATGCCCACAATCCCGTTGCCGGAACCGTCGAGCACGCCACCCCAGTTCTGTTCGTCCATGTGCCACAGGGCCAGTGGGCCGCATGTGCTCGCGGCATCAAGACCGATATCGGTGGCACCGATGTAGGTATCGCCATAGTTGTCCAGGGTATGCAGCCGGAACAGCCTGGCCGTGACCGGGGAAAAGGCCCAGCTCTGATTCGCCGCGGCCTGATCGGCTGTGAACAGGTATGAAGGCCCCACCGCATTGCCGAGCAGCTCGAACTCGCGCGCGCCCACATAGCTGTCACCGAAGTTGTTCAGCGTAAGCAGCCTCGCCGCGACCACGTTGGCTACACCGTCGCCGGAATCCAGGGTAAAGACCTGGCGACCCTTGGTATCGGCGGCCTCGAAGTTGTGCGACGCAGACACGGACGGGCCAAGCAGGCGCAGCTCGCGGACACCGGTGTAGGTATCGCCATGGTTGCTGATGGTCTGCAGTCTTACGGCCGTTACTCCGGATGGGCGGTCGTCCGGGTCGATTGCGAAGACCTGTTCGGCCGAACCCTGTTGGGCGACGAAGGTTCGACTCCTGCTGACGCTGTCGCCCAACACCTTGAATTCGCGCACCCCGGTGTAGGTGTCACCGTAATTGTTGATCGACCGCAGCCGGACCGCCGTCACCTGTGACGGCCGGGAAACATGACTCAACGAAATCAACTGCTCTGCGGCGTCCTGTGCCGCAGTAAAGGTATGACCGGGACCAACGGCATTGCCCAGCAGTTCGAGTTCCCTCAAACCGGTATAGGTATCCCCGTGATTGCCGAGCGTGCGCACTCGGAATGCGGTGACGTTGTTCTGGGGAGCCAAGGTCCAGACCTGCGGAGCGGTATCCTGGGCTGCGTTGAATACGGTCCCGCCACCAGGTGCTGCGACCGCCTGCCAGGGACCGCCGCCGATCCTCACGTCAATCTCGAAGGTCGACACGGACCGGGCACCGCCATGGTTCTGCATCCTCAAGGTCGAGACATTGACGGTGTCCGCCGCATTTCCATCCAAGTCAGTGTCGAAGGTGAATTCCAGGGTATTCGTCGGACGGTTGCTCAGCCACAGAGACATTAGACTGCCGTCATGTACGTTCGCAGCCGCGTAGCTGCCGGTATTGAGCTGCGAGCTGACATTGCTCAACGTGCCGCCCTCGTGCCTGGACAGAAAGTTGAAGCCCGGGTCACCGGCAGACGTGCCGGGCACTTCGATACGTATCCAGGCCGGCACGGACGCAGTCCTGACCTCTACCTGGAAGTCTTTCATCGAGCGCGGACCGCCGTAATTCTCGAGCGCGATCTTCTCCATGGCGAAGAGGTCGCCTGCACCACCCGGGGTGCCGTCACCATCGATGTCGAACTCGAAATCCAGCCGGTTGTTGGCCTGGCTGCTCAGCCAGATCGTCTGGCTGGCGCCGTCATGGATATTGGCGGCGGCCCAGCCTGTGCTGTTGAGCTCACGGTCTATCGCGGTCAGTGAGGCGCCATGATGCGACAGCATGAAGTTGAAATCCGCCTGGCCGACATCGGCACCGGGTGCTGCGACGGCGCTCCAGTTTGGGTTGCCCGATGTCTTTACCAGGATCTGGAATTCGCGCACCGAACGTGTGCTGCCATAGTTTTCGAGGACGATCTTTTCCAGGGTGAAGTCGGTCGCCCGTATCGCCGGCCAGGCCAGTGGACCCATCGCCATCCGGATCGAACGAGAAATCCAGCTTGTTGTTCGCCCGGTCGCTGAGCCAGATAGTCTGCCTTGCATCGTCATGGATGTTCGCTGCGGCCCAGGAGGTCCCGTTGATCTCCCGGCTGACCGCGTCCAGTGAGCCGCCCTCGTGTTTCGACGCGTAGTTGAAATCCGGATCACCCGCATCGCTGCCCGGCACCTCGAGCTTCTGCCAGGTCGTCCCATCCGTGCTTACCTCAACCTGGAAGGATCTTATCGAACGGCTGCCGCCGTAGTTGTGCAATGCAAGCTGACCGACATCGATGGCATCGCCGACATTTCCGTCCCAGTCGGTGTCGAACGCAAAATCGAGCCTGTTGTTGGCCTGGCTGCTGAGCCAGAAGTCGCCGGTGTTGCCGTTGTTGATATGGGCCGCCGCCCAGTTCGAGCTGTTGAGTTCCGTGTCGATGCCGGTCAGGCGCCCACCCTGCCCCCAATGCAGATGATTGACCGGGCCAGTCGGATTCGCGTCGGCAACGATCCTGGTCCAGCCATCGGGACCGGTATCGCCCGCAAGCTTTGCATCCATGGTATGCAGCAGCATGAACTCCCTGACTGACCTGGTACCACCGTAATTCTCGAGATCGAATCGGCTGAAACACCGTTCCGTCTTCTGCCCGTCGAAGGCAAATATGATGTCGTTGTCGTGCCGGTTTGAAAGCCAACGCGTCGATGACTGGTCATCCAGGAGGTTCGCCGCGGCCCAGGAGCTGCCGTTGAGCTGCCTGTCGACCAACGTAATGGCGGCCGGACCGGTTGGGTCAAAAAGGTCATAGGCCCATGCCGGGGCAATGGCGAGCAACAAGCCGGGCAGGGTGATGAATCGCAACGGGCTCACGGGTGCACCGCCCCCGGTGTTGCCTGCTGCCCGCAGACCGCCGATGGACTGGAGACCCTGCGGGTCCCCGATGTCCACTCCGTCCGCAGATCCGCCATGAACTCTTCGCCAAACCGATCAGATACCCGGTTTCTCGGTCAAACCGGAAAAATCTTTAGATTCTGTAAAGGGCTGCAGGACAGCAGATCAAGTGGATTGGCCGGCCCGGACGGCTATTCGAGAATGGTCGCGCGCAGCGATCGACTGACATGCCCCGTCTGACCGAAAGTCCCCTGGCTCGCCTCGACACTGATGTCGTACATGGCATAGGTGGTTCCAGCCTCTGTCACCGGGTTTCGCGAGCAGGTATCCAGGGTGATCGTGAAACCGTCGGTCTGAAAACTGCTCGGTACGGGCGGGCATGCCCCGGGGTTGGACCTGATCCCGGCTGTTACCCATTCCATACCGCTGACGGCCATGTACAGCGCGCGTGAGGTCTGTGCCGCCATGGCGCTGGAGGCATGCTGCACGGTCGCAAGATTCACCATGTAGGCGGCAAGCCCCGAAACCACGACCAGCAGAAACAATGTCGTCACCAGCGAGAACCCCTGCTGACACACAATTGCGGGCCCGATGGGTCTTCTGTCTGTGTGCCCCGGACGCTTCATGGCATATTCGAGACGTGGACCTGCTCGAGCAGGGTCACGCCCTCCCCCGCCTCGGCCACCCTGATCCGAACCGTCAACAGACCGTTGCGGCTCGGCGTCCCGGGTGCGTAGCTGAACGAACAGGTATCGATCCGATCTGCCAGCAGAGCATGCTCCGCCGGATTGCCCAGGCCGATCAATTCCGCGTGCTCATCGGCCGCAGAGTGTGGATGGGTGAGACTGTAACCCTGATAGCGTCGAAGCGTTCCGCTAGCCGTGTCGCAAAGGAACGTGACCGGTGTATCGACAATAAAGAAACGTTGCTGCGGCGATGCAGCGGGAAAGGCCTGGTCACCGCTGGAAAAGTATCCGGGATTGAATGATGCCGAAACAGCGCTGACTGTACTCAAGGTCGCCAGGTTGTCCGGCCGCCAGCCTGACCCGACGTGATCGCGATTCCATGCATCGGTTCCGGCAAGACCCGTGTTGTAGACGGCGATACAGGCTGCGGTGCCATCGACACATGCCGATGGCGAGTTGGACCGGGCAAGCGCGGAATAATCGCTGAACGGCCCGAGAATCTCGAAGCTCGTGTCCGCATCAGTGGATACGAAACTCAGCTCGTCTCCGGCCGGCGCCGCACGGTATCGCCCACCGGTGGCAACCTGAAGGAACTCGACACAGCTTCCACCGCAACCGACCCGGAAACTGTTCGGCAGGGCGCGTTGCACATCCCAGGCGATGCGGTTAACCGCGCCCTGCGCGATATCCACCAGTCTCGCCCGACGGCTCTGATCCATATAGGAATCGATCGGGGCGGTCACGAACTGCATCACCACAGTGGCGAGGATGCCGCTGAGTATTATCACGACGACCAGCTCGACCAGGGTGAACCCGCGTGCGTTCGAATGCTCAATGGATCGGGGCATCATCGGCTCCGGTCCGGGTAAGGCAGGCGGATCGTCCGGCAGCATCCATGTCGGGTCAATTCAGCCGGTAGGCCACGAGGGGAAAAGTGAAATTGGGGTCCCCATCATAGGTGACGTCGATGCGGATGCGCCTTGCAGGCCGTCCATTCAGGGTCGATGGCGTGACCTCGATCGCTACGTTGTACCCCTCCAGGCCGATGATGCCGTTGCCAGCCTGATCGACGGCACCGGCGTTGTTCGACAGGCCATGGTAGTCGGTCACATCGTCGTAGCTGGCCCTGGCCTCACCTGCCTCCGTCGACCCGGTGTCGGCGCCCGAGGGATCGAGCAATGGTTGCGCCATGATCTCCTCCATATAGGCCTCGGCGATCGCAATCGCCTGCGTGCGGATCATGGGATTGGCACTGTTCGCCGTTGTCTGGAAGATCACCATCATCACGCTGGTCACGGTGATCGAGATGATCACCACGGAGACCACCATCTCGATCAATGAAGCACCGCCCTGATTTCTCATCAGCCGGCCCGTACATAGCCGGTCGTGTGTTCGACCGTGACGACCCGACCGCCGACCGAGACCGTCTGGGGACTTCCGTGGAGAGAACCCGAGGCAACATCGTGCGGCCGGCCCTGTGCGTCGAAGTACAGGTCGAGCGTTCCGACGACGACGCCGCCCGGCGCGCTGCCCTGCCAGTTGCCTGCACCCGGCCGGACCACGGATCTCGAGAACGCCCCCGAGCGGCAGCCGTTGGCGCGCTGATACACCGCATACCCGGTTGGATCGACAGTCACGCGGGTATCACAACGACTGGACAAGGCCAGCTTGTGGGCATACCGGATCGCGCCCAGCAACTCATCTGCATAACCCATTTCTTCAAAACTGCTGGCCTGAAAGAATCTGGGCATCGCATTGGCCGCGATGATGCCAAGCACCACCAGGACCACCACCAGTTCCACGACGGTGTAGCCAGCCTGAATGCCGACTGCAGCAAAAACGCGGCCCTGCGGCCGCGTTTCAGATTTCAGACTGACAGGTCCCATGGGACTGTGCCCGGTCGCTCTTACGGGTTGGTTACCGTAATCGCGCCGGTGGCAGAATTGTACGCAATGCTGCGATTCACGGCCGTATCAATCTGGTAGGCATAGGTGCAGACACCGCCGCCTTCCGTCGCACGATAATCGGATCCTGCGTTCGTCGATACTGAAGGGGGGTTCTGCATGACGCCATTCCAAACACTGACGCAATGCGCAGCACTGGTCACCGTGTTGTTTCCACCCGTACCGGTGGGCCAGCCGTTGGCATGCGAATCCACGGTGTCGTCGCCAAAACCGGTGACGTCGTCGGCACGCCCTGTCAGCCCGTTGGCCACCCATTGGGCGCGGAACATCGCGACGCCGGAACCGAGCCCCCCGGCGACACCATCGACTGCCGCCTGATGCGCCTGGGTCTGCACGTTCATGAACCTCGGAAGCGCGGTTGCAGCCAAGATTCCAAGAATAATAATCACCACTACCAACTCGACGAGGGTGAAGCCTGCCTGTTTCTTCATCCGAGACTCCTGGTTCTCCAGTCACTGTGCCGTCAGGGCCTTCACTCCGAACGTAGAGATCTGGCTTGCTCAAATGCCATAGCGACGTCGTATCAGGAATCTTTAGGTACGCCCCCTCCGCCCGGGGGGCATGCAAATCGTGTCCCTGCGGCGGCCGATCAGTCGGGGTCCCATTCAATCAGCCAGCCGGGTTCTTGCCCCTCCGGCGCAAAGGGCTCGCAGGCACAGCAGTTGGCAATGGCCGCCGGCTCCCCGTCGATGAAGACAACAGGAAGAATCTCCCGCTGCCAGGGTGGAATACCGAAGTCCTGCGCGATCTTCTTGAACGAGCGGGTGCCGTTGCGCCCGGCAGGCCGGCAACGCAGCCCGGTATGGCGGTAAGCGATCGACACCCTTCCCCGCACCCAGCGTCCGGGATCGATACCACCCGGCCCTTTTCTGCGACGCACCCGCCCCAGTCCGGGGCCTAACCGCATCTCTTCACCGATCCAATCCAGCGTCTGCGGCTTCACCGCGCGCCCCTGTACCGGCAGCAGCCATACCTGATCACGGAAGCGGCGCATTTCCACCCCTTTCCAGGCGATCCGCACCGCGGCATCCGAACGTGCATGGCACAGTTGATCGAGGGCATCGCTCAGACGCCGCAGGGAAAGTGGGGGTGCCCCGCGTTCACCCAGCCAATGGCGCAGAAGATTGCGCGCGCGCGCCGCGGACAGTCCCCTGAGCATATCCACGCGAAGGCGGTCGGCGCTTGACGCACGGCCCAGGTCCTTCTCCGCCTGGATTCTTATCGTATCCGCGGCATCGGCGCAGTGTGCGGCGCTCCTTGCGATGTTTTCGACAGCGCCCGGCCAGCGCGACGCCAGGCCGGGCATGATGTGATGGCGCAGGTAATTGCGATCGGCCTCGCTGCGCGCATTGCTCGGATCCTCGATCCAGCGCAGTCCGTTGGCCAGCGCCCAAGCGCGAAGTGCCGCGCGCCGTAGCTTGAGCAGCGGGCGCGCGTGCCAACCGGCGTTCCATTCGCGGACCACCGGCATGGCCGCCAACCCATTCACGCCCGCGCCTCGCAGCAACTGCAGCAGCAGCGTCTCGGCCTGGTCATCGAGGTGATGGGCGGTCAGAAACATCGACCGCGGACCGAGCGTTTTGGCAATCGCCGCGTAGCGGGCGGCGCGCGCAGCCGCCTCGGGGCTTTCGCCGGGCCCGGGTGCCGCGTCGACGACCAGCGAGGTCAAAGGAACGCCCAGGCGCTCGCACTCACTACGGCAGTGTCCTGCCCAGTCACGCGATCCCGGCTGCAGGGAGTGATCGACGTGAATCGCCGACAGGGGCGCAGGCAGCCGTTCGCGCAGGGAGGCCATTACATTGAGCAATACAGTGGAATCGAGGCCGCCGCTGAAGCCCACCCGGTATCCTTCCGGATGCGGAAGACGACGGTTGAATTCTTCGAGCAGGCTATCCGGATCGAGCGTCCCGGATGATTGTTTATCGCGCGACGACACCGTAAGACATCAGCCGCTCATAGCGAGCCTCGAGCAGGCGCTCGATCGGCACTTCACGAACCTTATCCAGCGCCTTCACCAGTGCGCCCCTGAGGTTGCGTGCTGCGGCATCGGGGTCACGATGCCCGCCACCCAGCGGCTCTGGCACGATCTCGTCGATCAGCTTGAAATCCTTGAGGTGCTTTGAGGTGATCGCCATGGCCTCTGCAGCCAGTGGCGCCTTCCCCGCATCGTTCCAGAGTATCGAGGCACAACCTTCGGGTGAAATGACCGAATAGGTGCTGTACTGCAGCATCAGCAGCCGGTCCGCGACGCCGATCGCCAGCGCGCCACCGGATCCGCCCTCACCGATGACAGTGGCGATGATCGGCGTGCGCAGCCCCGCCATCTCGAAGAGATTGCGCGCTATCGCCTCACTCTGGCCCCGCTCTTCCGCCCCCACCCCGGGATAGGCACCGGGTGTGTCGATGAACGTAAGGACGGGCAGCCCGAAACGCTCGGCCATCTTCATCAGGCGCAACGCCTTGCGGTACCCCTCCGGCCGCGGCATCCCGAAATTGCGATGGATCTTCTCCTTGGTATCGCGACCCTTCTGGTGACCGATCAGCATCAGCGGGCGACCCTCGATACGCCCGAGACCGGCGACGATCGCATGATCATCGGCAAAACTGCGGTCACCGTGAAGCTCCTCGAAGTCATCCACAAAGCGGGATATGTAGTCGAGGGTGTACGGACGCAGCGGGTGACGCGCGAGCTGGGAAATCTGCCAGGGACTCAGATTCGAGAAGATCGACTCGGTCAGCGAACGGCTCTTGCCCTCCAGGCGCTCGATCTCTTCCTGGATATTGATCTCGTTGTCATTGCCAACGAGGCGCAGTTCCTCGATTTTCGCCTGCAGTTCGGCGATAGGCTGCTCGAATTCGAGAAAATCAAGATTCATCGTTGTAGTCAGTCAAGGCCCTTCTTCAAACTGCAATCATAACCCATTGGAACCGACGGACGAGTCCCCGACAGGCTCCGACCGGACGATTGCCTACCCTGATTGCGCGAAATCGACCACGCGGCCGGGCGCTTCTGGTGCCGCCGGCCGAAAACGAACACTCAGCACACCGGCGCCAAGCAGACGTTGGGCCTGGCGCAGGAAACCATCCGTCGGCTTGATGCGCCAGTCGATGCCCAGGCGCAGCAACACCTCCGCATCCAGTCGCCGGTAATGCAGCCGCACCTCGGCATCGCCACCAAGAACGGGTTCGAACAGAGATTTCAGCTGCCTGACAACCTCGGTCGAGGTCATGCCATGCTCGCGCAGCCAGGTTTCGTGCAACTGAATCTCGACGGCGGCGGCGCGCGCGAGGCGCACGTCCTCCAGGCCGCTGACGCGATCGGCACGAATGCTGAGACCACCGCGGTATTCGTCATGCGCCAGGGTGCCCTCTACGATCAGTACCCGGTCATTGGCGATCTCGTCGCGGTAGCGCTCGTAGGTCTCGTTGAACATGGCGAACTCAATCCGCCCGGTCTTGTCGTCCAGAAGCACGGAGGCCATGGCGCCGCGCTGGGTATTGCGGCGATTCACGGCAACGACCATCCCCGCAACCGTGACCTTTTTGCCACCGCCCCTGCGGCCACGCGTCTCGCGGACATCGTCCAGGGTCAAACGGGCGATCCGGGTGTTGATCAACGCCTTCAGATCGGGCTCATAAAAATCGATCGGGTGACCGGTAAGGAAGAGGCCCAGGGTCTCCTTCTCGCCGGCAAGGCGCTGCTCGTCCTCCCATTCCTCGATCCCGTCCGGCACCACACCCGCGACCGGTGCAACAGGGCCCGGTTCGGACATCCCGAACAGGTCGTCCTGGCCCGCGGCCTGCATCGCCAGTTGTTGCTCGGCCATCTTCAGCGCCAGCGGCAGCTGGATCATCAGGGTCGCGCGGTTGACCCCGAGCCGGTCCAGTGCGCCCGCGCGTATCAGGGACTCCAGCACCCGCCGGTTGGCCTTTTTCAGGTCAATCCGGCGGCAGAACTCGAACAGGTCGCAAAAGGGTCCGTCCTGCTCACGCGACCCGACGATCCCCTCGATCGCACCCTCGCCGACCCCCTTGATGGCCCCGAGCCCGTACACCACGGTGCTATCGCCGTCGATGGTGAACATGTAGCTGGAGCGGTTGACATCGGGCGGCTCGACCTTCAGCTTCATCGATCGGCACTCCTCGATGAAGGTCACCACCTTGTCGGTATTGTCCATGTCTGAGGACAGCACGGCCGCCATGAAGGCCGCCGGGTAGTGTGCCTTCAGCCAAAGCGTCTGGTAGGACACCAGGGCATAGGCCGCCGAGTGCGACTTGTTGAACCCGTAGCCGGCGAATTTCTCCATCAGGTCGAAGATATAGGTCGCTGTATCCTCATCCACACCGCGTGCCACTGCGCCCCGGCGGAATATCTCGCCCTGTTTGGCCATCTCCTCGGCCTTTTTCTTGCCCATCGCGCGGCGCAGCAGGTCGGCACCACCGAGCGTGTAACCGGCCAGGACCTGGGCAATCTGCATGACCTGTTCCTGGTAGAGAATCACGCCATAGGTGGGGGCCAGTATCGGCGCCAGATCCGGGTGCGGATACACCACCTCCTGTCTCCCATGCTTGCGCGCGATGAAGTCGTCGACCATGCCCGACTGCAGGGGGCCCGGGCGGTACAGGGCCACCAGCGCGGTGATGTCGTCGAAGCAGTCCGGCTGCAGCTTGCCGATCAGCTGTTTCATACCCGCTGACTCGAGCTGGAAAACCGCGGTCGTTTCCGCGCTCTTCAGCAGTGTGAAAGCCGACGGGTCATCCACCGGGATGGCTGCGATGTCGACCGGTCCCTGCCCGTCGTCACGTCGGGTTGCGTTGACCGTCTTCAGCGCCCAATCGATGATGGTGAGCGTGCGCAGGCCAAGGAAGTCGAACTTCACCAGACCCGCGGCCTCGACGTCATCCTTGTCGAACTGGGTGACCAGGTTGCTGCCGTCAGATTCGCAGTACAGAGGGCTGAAATCGGTCAGTTTGCCCGGCGCGATCACCACGCCCCCGGCATGCTTGCCGGCGTTGCGTGCCAAGCCCTCGAGGCGCTTGGCCATATCGATCAGCTGGGTGACCTCCTCGTCCTGCTCGTACGCCTGCTTGAGGTCCTCGCTCTCGGCCAGGGCCTTGTCGAGGGTCATCCCGATCTCGAACGGCACCATCTTGGCCACCCGGTCAGTGAACCCATACGCGTGCCCGAGCACCCGTCCCACGTCCCGGACCACGGCCTTGGCCGCCATGGAGCCAAAGGTGATGATCTGCGACACCGAGTCGCGGCCATATCTGCGCGCCACGTAATCGATGACCTGATCACGTTTGTCCATGCAGAAATCAACGTCGAAATCCGGCATGGACACGCGCTCGGGATTGAGAAAACGTTCAAACAGCAGCTCGTGTTCCAGTGGATCGAGATCGGTGATCTTGAGCGCGTAGGCCACCAGGGAGCCGGCGCCGGAGCCGCGCCCGGGGCCTACCGGGACATCGTTGTCCTTCGCCCACTGGATGAAGTCGGCAACGATCAGAAAATAGCCGGGAAAGCCCATCTTGGTGATGACGTCGAGTTCGATCTGCAGACGTTCCCGGTACGGTTTGCAGCGTTCCTCGAAGTCGTCGGCCGCCGGATCGAGAATGCGCTGCAGACGCCATTCCAGCCCCCTGCGCGACTCCGCACCGAAAAACCCGTCCATTGTCATCCCGTCCGGGATGGGGAAATCGGGCAGAAAGTTCTTGCCCAGGGTGATCTCAAGGTTGCAGCGCCTGGCGATCTCCACGCTGTTCGCCAATGCCTCCGGGAGATCCGCGAACAATTCGGCCATCTCGGCCGGCGAGCGCAGGTATTGCTGCTCCGAATACTCCTTGGCACGCCGCGGGTCGTCCAGGGTGCGGCCCTCGTGAATGCACACCCGCACCTCGTGCGCCGAAAATTCATCGCTGTTCAGAAAACAGGCGCCATTGGTCGCCACCAGGGGTACCCCGCGGGCCCCGGCAAGCGCGACGCTCGCATGCAGACAGGCCTCCTCGTGCTGGCGGCCGGTACGCACGAGCTGCATGTAATAGCGGTCGCCGAACAATGCCAGCCAAGCATCCAGGCGCTGCCCGGCAAGCTGCGGATTGCCACCGATCAGGGCACGCCCAACGTCACCTTCCCTGCCGCCGGACAGGGCGATCAGTCCCGCCGTTGATTCGGGTGTGAACCAGCGCAAGTCCATGGTTGCGCGCCCTAGGTGCTGCCCCTCGCGATAACTGCGCGAGACCAGCTCGGTGAGGTTGCGGTAGCCCTGCCTGTTTTGCGCCAGAAGTACCATGCGGTCTGGCTTGTTGGCATCTTCCGGATTGCGCAGCCAGGCATCCACGCCACCGATGGGTTTCACGCCGGCCGCCATGGCCGCCTTGTAGAACCGTACCAGGGCAAACATGTTGGATTGGTCGGTCAGCGCGACCGCCGGCATGCCCAGCTCGGCGACGCGGTTCACCAGGGGCTTGATTCGCGCCACACCGTCCACCAGAGAATACTCGGAGTGCACGTGCAGGTGGACGAATTCGGCTGCCATGGGGCGGATCGCTGTCACTCGAAGGGGGGGGAGCGGGTTCGGAGAGAATACCGTGCGTGGCCGTGGACCGCCACCGCCCGGTCCTGTCCCGCGGGAAGAGGTACCGGGCGTTCCTTAACCGGCGCTGTGGACCGGCACCTGAAGGGGCGAAATCACCAGCCGCACAGGCGCCTGACCGGGCCAAATGACCGTCGATGGATGGCTGTCACACCCAACTCGAGCAGGGCCTGCATATGGATCCTGGTCGGATACCCCTTGTGGCGCGCCAGGCCATAGCCCGGATACAGCGCATCCAGCGCTACCATCTCGCGGTCACGCGTCACCTTGGCGATGATCGAGGCGGCAGAGATACAGGGTTCGCTGGCGTCGCCGCAGACGATCGCCCGTGCGCTGCATGCCAGCTTCGGCAGCCGGTTCCCGTCCACCAGCGCATGTCCAGGCGCAACAGGCAGACCCGCAACCGCGCGCTGCATCGCCAGGAGGCTTGCCTGCAGGATATTGATGGCATCGATCTCGGCCACCTCGGCGCGCCCCAGAGACCAGCACAGCGCCTTGTCGCAAATCTGGGCGAACAGGATCTCGCGGCGCTTTTCCGTCAGTTTCTTGGAGTCGGCCAGACCGTTGATGGGCCGTGCCGGGTCGAGAATCACCGCCGCGGCAACCACCGGGCCGGCCAGAGGACCACGCCCCACCTCGTCAACCCCGCAGATGAGGGTCTCAGACAAGGCCACGCGCCCTCAGCAGCTCGACCACCGCCTCGGCCGCGACGCGGTTGGTGTCCATACGCAGCTGCCGGTGGATTTCGGAATAACGTCGGGCGATCCGCCCGCGCAATCCGCGGTCGCGAAAAAACTCGAGCAGTGGCGGCACCAGGAACTCGGGCTGACACCGGTCCTGGATCAGCTCGGGTGCGAGTCGCTCGTCCGCCAGCAGATTTGCCATCGCGACATGCTTGACCTTGACCAGTCCCAGAATCTGCACCAGCGCATAGGTGGCAGCGTTGGCCCTGTAACCAACCACCATCGGGCGCTTGCTCAGGAGGCCCTCGAGGGTCGCAGTACCGGATGCAACCAGCACCACATCGGCGGCGGCCATGGCGGAGCGGGTCTGACCCAGGGCGACCACGGGAACCAGCTCTGGCGCCGTCTCGCCGAGCTGCTGCACGAAGAGCAACCGCGTCTTTTCGTTGACCAGGGGCACAACGACCTGCAGACCGGGCAGCTGCTGCTTCAGGATCAATGCTGTTTCTAGGAACGGACGGGCAATCCGACTGACCTCACCGCCGCGGCTGCCGGGCAGCAGCGCAAGTACCGGCGCGTCGGCATCCAATCCCAGCGCATCCCTTGCCCCTTTGCGATCCGGCTCCATAGGCATGTCAAACGCGAGCGGATGGCCGACGTAATGCGCGGGGACCTGGTGCTGCGCAAGGAATTCGGTCTCAAACGGGAAGATGGTCAACAGAAGATCGACTGCGCGACGAATCTTTTTCACCCGGCCGGCCCGCCATGCCCACACGGTCGGGCTGACATAGTGCACGGTGGCCACGCCGGCCTCGCGCAGCCGGCACTCCAGGGTCAGATTGAAATCCGGGGCATCGACGCCGATAAAGGCCGCCGGCGGAACATCACGCCAACGCGCCAGCAGGCGGGCACGCAGGCGCAGCAAACGCGGCAGGTGCCGCAGCACCTCGAACAGACCCATCACCGACAGGCTGTCCATGGATTCCCACTCGTCCACACCGACAGAGCGCATCAAGGGGCCAGAGACACCCTCGAACCGCACCCCTGGCAGCAGCTCGCGCAGCGCCCCCATCAGGCCGGCGGCGAGTAGGTCCCCCGATGGTTCGGCAACGACAATCCCGATCCGAAGGGGCACCCCGCTGCTTACCGTCAGCGTACGATGCTGCGTTCACTGGCGGCGAGAAACTCGGCCATCACACGCAGTTCGTCGTTTTCTGCCGCAGCCGCCGTTATCTGCGCGCGCGCGGCCGCCAACTGTAATCCGGAGGAATAGAGCGTCCTGTAGGCGCCCTTGATCGTTGCGATCTGTTCGGGACTGAACGCGCGCCGGCGCAGACCCTCACTGTTGATGCCGTGAGGTTTCGCCGGATGCCCGCCGACCATCACGAAAGGTGGCACGTCCTTGCTGACGGCGCTGCCCATCCCCAGGAAGCAATGCTGACCGACACGGCAGAACTGGTGCACCATGCTGAAGCCGCCCAGTATGGCCCAGTCACCGATATGGACATGCCCCCCGAGCGACGCCGCGTTTGCCATGATCGCATTGCTGCCGATGCGGCAATCATGCGCGACATGCGTATAGGCCATCAGCAGATTGTCATTGCCGATGCTGGTCAATGACTGGTCCTGCACGGTACCACGATGGATGGTGGTGAACTCGCGGATCCTGTTGCGATCACCGATCTCCAGGCGGGTCTCCTCGCCCGCATACTTCTTGTCCTGGGGATCTTCCCCGATGGACGCAAACTGGAAGATGCGATTGTCACGGCCGATGCTGCAGGGTCCACGGATCACCACGTGCGGACCGATCTCGGTGCCCCTGCCGATCCGGACCCCCGGACCGATCACGGTGAATGGGCCTATGGTCACACCTTCGTCCAGCTCCGCGGCCGGATCCACCACCGCGCGCGCATCGATCACGGTCAGAGATTCCGTGCGGTACACATGATCTCGGCAGAGGCAACCATGCTGTCTTCGACTTTGGCTTCGGCCGCAAACACCCAGATCTCACGACGATGCTTCAATACCTCCACCTCCATCACGACCTGGTCACCCGGCACCACAGGGCGCTTGAATCGCGCCTTGTCGACCCCGACCAGATAGTAGATGGCCTCCTTGGGCACCTCGGCACTCTCCATTGCGAGCAACCCGGTGGCCTGTGCCATGGCCTCGATCAGCAGCACGCCCGGCATGACAGGCTTGCTCGGAAAGTGGCCCTGAAAAAAGGGCTCGTTGACCGTCACGTTCTTGATCGCAACGAGACGCTTGCCAGGCTCGACCTCGATCACCCGATCGACCAGCAGAAACGGGTAGCGATGCGGCAACAGGCTTTGAATCTTCTGAATGTCCATGGCGTCTCAAGCAATCTCCAATGTTTGTATTACTGGCTTTGGCGATACAGTCTAACGATACCGGACCCAATCACCCGTGCGCGTCGTCTCGTTCGCGCAAAGCGGCCAGTTCTTTTTCCAGTGCCCTGATCCGGCGCACCATATCATCCAGATGGCGCAGTCGCGCAAAGTTCTTGAGCCATGCTGAATGCTCCATCGGAGGCACGGTGCCGGTGTAGACACCCGGCTCCCTGATCGAACGCGTCACCGATGTCATCCCGGAGATATGCACCTTGTCTGTCAGTTCGACATGCCCGGTAACGCCGGCCGCACCGGCAATGGTGCAGTATTCGCCAATCCGGGAAGAACCGGCGATGGCCGCGCATCCGGCAATGGCCGAATGCCTGCCGATCTGCACGTTGTGCGCAACATGCACCTGGCTATCGATCTTCACCCCATCGGCAATCACGGTATCGCCGATGGCACCGCAGTCGACCGAGGAACAGGAACCGATCTCGACATCGTCGCCCACCAGCGCACGACCGATCTGCGGCACCTTGACCCAGGCACCTTCGTCGTTGGCCATGCCGAAACCGTCTGAACCTATCACGGCACCGGGATGGATCAGGCAGCGCTTCCCGAGCCGGGTGCCTGCACACAAGGTCACCGAGGCGACCAGGCGGGAACCGGCACCGACAAAGACATCATCCAACAACACAGATCCCGGCCCGACCACGACGTCCTCGTCGATCACCACGTCGGCGCCGAGGTGACAGTTCGGCCCGACCTGGGCACTGGATGCGACCCGTGCGGAGGGATCCACGTGGGCCGTGGGGTGGATCCCGACCACGGGTGCAGCGTCCGGATACAGCGCCGCCATAACCCTGGCGTGGGCGAGGTAGGGATTGTCGGCCACCAGGCAATCAACCGGACAGACCGCCGCATCCTCGGCAGACAAAATCACAGCCGAAGCCCTGGTGTCGCCCAGAAACGCCTTGTAACGCCGATTTGCCAGGAAACTGATGGCGCCTTCATCAGCATCCTGCAAGGTCGCCACCCGAGTAATGATGCGTTCGGGATCGCCACGCAGTTCGGCCTGCGCAATCCGGGAAAGCTCTTGCAGCGTAAAGCTCATCACCACCTCCAGGTCACTTGGAGTTGGACTCGAGCTCCCGCATGCGCGAAAGAACCTTGTCGGTGATATTGGCCCGCTCGGAGGCCCAGGTCACACCGCTCTCCAACACGATGTCGAGCTTTTCGGCTTTTGCCACCTCGGCTATCACCTCCGACAACACCCTGCGCAGCCGGTCCATCTCTTCGTTGAGGCGCAAGCGGCGATCGCTCTCGAGCTCCTCCCTGGCATTTTCGAGACGCAGCGTGCGTGAACGGATGTCACGCTGCAGGCTCTTCGCCTCACCATCGCCCATGTCTTCCCGGTCGCGCAACAACTTCTGCTCGAGCTGTGCTATCTGTTCCTGTTGCGCCTCGATCTTGGCCTCGCGCACCAGAAATTCGGACTTGATCCTTTCACGCACCTGGCCAACCTGCGGGGCCTCACTCTGCAGCCTGTTGACATTCACAACCGCCACCAAGACATCGCTGGCCAGGGCACCGAAAGGCACCAGCAGGCCACCCAGCAAAATCGAAGCCAACCACCGCTTGATCATTGAATCACCCCGCCGAATCAGAAAGTCTGTCCAAAGGAAAACTGGAACTCCTCCTCTTCGTCCAGGGGCTCTTTCAGGATCGGGTATCCATAGCTGACCGTCAGTGCACCGACCGGGGACAACCAGGACGCACCGACACCCACCGAAAGACGCAGCCCCTGTTCTTCAAAAGTATCTGAATTTGAGGTATCCACCACACTGCCCGCATCAGTGAAGAGCGCAAGACGCAGCGCCTCGTTGTCCTTCATAAACGGTGGGGGAAACAGCAGCTCCACGCTCCCTTCGTACAGGAAGTTGCCTCCGAGCGCATCGCCCTGGGAGTCGCGCGGCCCTATCGAATTCGCCTTGAACCCCCGGATGCTGCTGGGCCCCCCGGCAAAGAAGTTCTCGAAGAACGGCAGTTCAGTCGTATCGCCATAGCCATCGCCATAACCGATCTGGGCCCTCGCTGAGACTACAAAATCCCCCGCCACGGGCCAGTAGCGGCGGTGCTCGTATGAGGCCTTGTAATAGGTCAGGTCACTGCCTGGTGTCGTTACGATACCGTACAGGCTCTGGACTGCCCCGGTGTTGGGAAAGATTGCCGTGTCGCGGGAATCATGGCGCCAGCCGAGGTTGAGTTCGAGATCGAGAAACTTGTTGCCGTTCTGCTCCTGGAACTCGATGAGTTCAAGCGACGGGTCATTACCCAGCTCAAAATCGATGTTGTGCAACTGCAAGCCGGAAGTGAACCGGTTGAACTCGCTAAGCGGGAATCCAAAGTTCACGCCGATGACCCCATCGTCGGTCTTGTAGTCGGCCGAATTGAGTTCTGCGAAGTCCACAGCCCTGTAGCTGAGCTCGAACCCCCGGCTGATGCCATCGATGGTGTAGAACGGGTTGGTATAGGCCAGCTGATAAAACTGATCTGCACTGCTCGTCCTAAGGGCCAGGGAGATCTTCTTACCCGTTCCCGCGAAGTTTTCCTGTTGGACGGACGCATTCACCACGACGCCGTCGGTCTGCGAGTAACCAAGACCGGCCAGCACCGAGCCGGAGGGCTTTTCGACCACGGCGACATTGATATCCACCTCGTCGCCCGAACCGGGAACAGAGGGCGTCTCAACGGTCACGGTGTCAAAATAGCCGGTGCGCTGGGCCCGTTCGCGAGATAATTTCAGTTTCTCACCGGAGAACCAGGCCGATTCCATCTGACGGAACTCCCTGCGTATCACCTCGTCTCGCGTGCGCGCGTTTCCCCGGATATTGATTCGCCGAACATAAACCCGCTTTCCCGGGTCGACAAAGAAGGTGACCGCGACCGTCTTGTTCTCTTCGTCGATCTCCGGAATGCTGTTGACGTTGGAAAAGGCATGCCCGAGATCGGACAGCTTTGCAGAGATCCGATCGCTGCTCTCGACAATGGCCTTGCGCGCAAAAGGTTCACCCCGGCGCAAGTGGA
This sequence comes from uncultured Gammaproteobacteria bacterium, assembly GCA_963753845.1. Taxonomy (GTDB): domain Bacteria; phylum Pseudomonadota; class Gammaproteobacteria; order Chromatiales; family Chromatiaceae; genus Thiosocius. Next base: position 202,542 of record CAVWEI010000004.1, on the reverse strand, counting down.
TCAGCGGAAAATAGTCTTCCGGCTCGCCGACCATTTCCCCGGCCAGGCGAATATCGCTGATCGTGTAGATCGCACCTTCGGTCAGGTTGATCGTTACGTAGATATCCTTCTTGTCCGGCGTGATCGTGACCTGCGTCGAATCGATCTTGAAATTGACGTATCCACGATCGAGATAGTAGGAGCGCAGGGTCTCGAGGTCACCCGCCAGCTTGGGCCGGGAATACTGGTTGTCGTGGGTGAACCAAGACAGCCAGTTGCCTGTGGTCAATTGGAACTGGTCCAGGAGGTCGTCTTCATCAAAGGCCTTGTTGCCGATGATGTTGATCTTCTTGATTACCGCGGTCTCACCCTCGACCACGTTGATGTCGATCGCCACCCGGTTGCGCTCGAGCGGGGTCACGGTGGAAGTCAGTTTGACGGCATATTTGCCCTGGTTGAAATACTGCCGCTCGAGTTCCTGCTCGATGCGGTCCAGCACGGACTGCTCGAAGGTCCGGCCCACGGACAGCCCGATGTCCTTCAGACCCTCCATAAGGGCATCGGTTTCGATCGATTTGTTGCCCGAGAAATTGATCTCGGCGATCGCCGGCCGCTCAGTTACCACCACCACCAGCACATCCCCCGACTTTTCGAGGCGCACGTCCTTGAAGAAACCGGTCCTGTAAAGTTCGCGGACGATGTCGCCAGTGCGATCGAAATCAATCACATCACCGGGCTTGACGGTCAGGTAGTTGAACACCGTGCCGGCGGTGATTCGTTGCAACCCCTCGACCCGGATGTCCGACACGCGAAACGACTCGGCCAGTGACGGAGCTGCAAGGCTCACCAGCAGGAGGACACACCAGAGTCTCGTCCGCATATGCAGTCTCTCGTAAACCTTAGTCGATTTATCGCGACCCACACTGGCTCAGGTGGGGCCCTCGGAAAGGTCGGGATTATAGGGTATCAGCGGAGTCAAAAGTAGGCTTGAACTGGTTCCTTCTATTCCAGGATCCGCAAGATATCGACATAGAACGCCAGGGTCATCAGGCTGAGCAACAGCAGTACACCGACCTTCTGCCCCTGGACCATGGCCGCCTCGGAAACCGGGCTGCCCTTGACCGCCTCGATCGCAAAATACAGCAGGTGGCCGCCATCCAGTACGGGCACCGGCAGCAGATTCAACACGCCCAGGCTGATACTGACAATCGCCAGGAACTTCAGGAAGTAAACAAAACCGATACTTGCGGTCTTGCCGGCTGCGTCGGCGATGGTGATCGGCCCACTCAGGTTGTGAATCGACGCCTCGCCGGTCAATACCCGCCAGATCACCTTGAGGGTGAGGACTGAATACTCCCAGGTCCTCCCGACGGCCGCCGGTACCGCTTCGCCCCAACCCATCCGGTATTGGACCCGGTAGCGTTCCGCCAGGCCGGCTACGGGTTGATTCGAGGCCCCGATCCGTCCAATGACGGTTTCGTTCATGGCGTAGGGCGCCGGTGTCAGGGTGAACGGCAGCGACTGCCCCTCGCGCTCGACCACCAGATCGATCGGGACACCCGGGCGTGCCTGGACGTACTTCACCCACTGCCCCCAGTCTGCAAGGCCGTTGCCATCCGCGGTCAGGATGAGGTCGCCCTCGCGCAGGCCGGAAATTTCGGCCGGCTCCCCCGCCAGGATCTTGCCGAAAACCGGCGGGATGGCCGGTCGCTCGGGTTGCAGGCCCAGATGCCCCAGCAGATCCCGGGTCTCGGCCAGATCGCCGATATCGCCGGATGGCATCACACTCACCCGCTCTGCCCCGCCGGCGCCGCGTACCAGGATGCGGAGCTCGGGTTGCCCGACCGAGGCAGTCGCCAACTCCTGCAGGGCCAGGGACCAGGTCGGGGTAATCTGGCCGTTGACCGAGATGATCTCGTCGCCGACCCGCAGTTCGGCCCGCGCCGCGGCCTTTCCAGGCTCCACCTCGCCGATGAGCGGCCGGATTCCGGGTTCGCCCAGGACCAATACGCCCCAGAAGGCGACGATCGCGAACAGGAAATTGAACAGAGGACCCGCCACCACGACCGCCGAGCGCACCCAGAGCGACTGGCGGTTGAACGCACGATGAAGCTCACCGGGCGCCACCGGGCCCTCGTGCTCGTCGAGCATCTTCACGTAGCCGCCAAGCGGGATCGCGGCGATCACATATTCCGGCTCGTCGGGGGACGACTGGCGCCGCCACAGGGCGCGCCCGAACCCGATCGAAAAACGCAACACCTTGACGCCGAGCCGCCGCGCAACCCAGAAGTGCCCGAACTCGTGGATAGCCACCAGCAGCCCAACGGCCACCACGAAGGCCAGAATCTTGAAAAGGAAGTCTTCCATGGGCCTATGAGACCACACTCCGGGCCTGTTGTTCCGCCAGAACGCGCGCGCGCGCGTCGGCGTCAAGGAGTTCCAGCAGGTCTTCTGCTGCTCCGTGCGGATAACTTGCCAGGGTGCGCTCGACCACCTCGGCGATCGCCGTGAACCGCAGCCTGCCTTCGAGGAAGCGCGCCACCGCGACCTCGTTGGCGGCATTCAGTACCGCCGGCGCGGTACCGCCCTCGGTGATCGCCTCGAAAGCCAGGCGCAGGCAGGGGAAGCGCTGCAGGTCGGGTGGTTCGAAATCCAGGCGAGCGATCTCGAACAAATCGAGCGGCGCCACCCCGGACCCGTGCCGCTGCGGCCAGGCCAACGCATGCGCGATAGGGGTGCGCATATCCGGATTGCCTAGCTGGGCAAGGACCGAGCCATCGACATACTGCACCATAGAATGGATCACGCTCTGGGGGTGAACCACGACCTGGACCTGGTCCGGCCGCGCATCGAACAGCCAGCGCGCCTCGATCACCTCGAGGCCCTTGTTCATCATGGTGGCCGAGTCCACCGAAATCTTGCGCCCCATGTCCCAGTTCGGGTGGGCACAGGCCTGTTGCGGCGTGACATCATGCAACTCGGCCAGCGAATGCCGGCGGAACGGGCCGCCCGATGCGGTCAGCAGGATGCTTTCCACCCCCGCCCGCTCCAGGCCTTCGGCAAAGTTCGGCGGCAGACACTGAAACAGGGCATTGTGCTCACTGTCGATCGGCAGGATCTGCGCCCCGCTTGCCGCGGCCGCGGCCATGAACAGCGCACCGGAAACCACCAGCGCCTCTTTGTTGGCCAGCAGGACCCGGCGCCCCAGCCTGACCGCGGCGAGGGTCGGCAGCACCCCGGCGGCACCGACGATGGCCGCCATCAGGTCGCTCGCATCGGGGTGGGTGGCCACGGCCTCCAGCCCCGCCGAACCTGCCATCACCTCGGTGCCGATGCCTTCTGCAGCCAATGCATCCTTCAGCGAGCGGGCGCTGCCCGGGTCGGCCATGGCGGCCAGTTCCGGGCGAAACTCGCGGCATTGGGCGAGGATACCCCGCACATCGGTATTGGCACTCAGTGCAACCACCCGGTAAAGGTCGGGATGCCGCGCCACCACATCGAGGGTGCTCACCCCGATCGAGCCGGTCGAACCCAGGATGGCCACCCCCTTCACGACTGTAACCCGATCAGCCCAACTCCCAGGGCGAACACCGGCGCCGCGGCAAGCAGGCTGTCGATACGATCCAGAACCCCGCCATGCCCGGGCAGCAGGCTGCCGCTGTCCTTCACGCCGGCCTCGCGCTTCAGCCGGCTCTCCCAGAGGTCACCACCGATCGACACCGCGGTGACCAGGATGCTCAGAGCGATCAGCGACGGCAGCGGCAGATTGCCGGCCGCCCCGCTTGCCGTAAGGACCAGCGCGCCGAAAACGGCCCCGACAACCGCACCACCGACACCCGCCCAGGTCTTGCCGGGACTGACGAAGGGAGACAGTTTCCGCCTGCCGAACGCCCGGCCGGCGAAGTAGGCGCCGGAATCGGCCACCCAGATAAGGACGAACAGAAACAGCATCAAAGCCGGCCCACGTGGTCCGATAGCGTGCAGAAAGGTGATCGAGACCCAGGCGCACACCAGCACCAGGCCACCCAGCAGCAGTATGGACGGGCGACTGGACTGAACCCGTGGCAGTTCGCTGCGCCGGGCCACCAGCACCACGGTCATCATTACCCACCAGATCGTCATGATCCACTGCATCGAGACGACCTGGACCGGCAGCAGATAGCGCCAGGTCAGCCAGAGAGCAGCGGCCACCACAGCGACATAACCCGTCAGGGCGTAGCGGTTGCGCAAGTTTGCCAGCCGTCCCATCTCCCAGGCCCCCAGAAGGACGACAACACCCAGCATGACTGCGAGCAGATCATTTTCCAGGAAAAGAATACCGGCCACCGCCAGCGGAACCAGCACCAGGGCAGTCAGTACGCGCTGCCACAGCATCAGCCAGAATCCTTCAGCTGCGCACCGGTCTGACCAAAGCGACGCTGTCGCGTCGCAAACTCCGCCACGGCCTTGCGGAACTCCGTTGCATCGAAATCCGGCCACAGCACCGGGGAGAAATAGAGTTCGGTGTAGGCGACATGCCAGAGCAGAAAGTTGCTGATCCGCAGGTCCCCGCCGGTGCGGATGAACAGGTCAGGATCAGGCAGGTCGCCCAGTGCGGTGGCCCGGGCGAAGACGTTCTCATCGATGTCATCCGGATTCAGGTCACCGCTTTGCACCGCGGCACCCAGGCGCCGCGCAGCCTGGGCGATATCCCAGCGCCCACCGTAATTTGCTGCGATCTGCAGGATCAGGCGCTTGTTATCCCGGGTTGTGTTTTCCGACTCACGGATACGTTTCTGCAGCCGACCCGGGAAGGCGGACGTATCGCCGATCACACGCAGCTGGATATCGTTGGCCTGCATGTGCCTGACTTCGCGCTGCAGCGCGGCCAGGAACAGATCCATCAGCAAACCGACCTCGGCCTTCGGACGCCGCCAGTTCTCACTGCTGAAGGCAAACAGGGTGAGCACCTTGACGCCGTGCCGAACGCATTCCTCTATCGTGCTGCGAACGCTGGTCACCCCGGCCTTGTGTCCGGCGTGACGGGGCTGGCCGCGGGCCTCGGCCCAGCGACCGTTGCCGTCCATGATGATCGCCACGTGCTCAGGGACCGGCCCTGCCGCCTCGGGGATCCCGCCGATCGCTATCTCGTCCGCCATGCCAGCCTCATCGGCCTCACACGGACATCAGATCTTTTTCTTTCTTCTCCAACAGCTCGTCGATCTCCTTGACGTACTGATCGGTCAACTTCTGGATGAGGTCCTGGCCGCGGTGCTCGTCGTCCTCGGAGATGAGCTTTTCCTTCACCAGGGCCTTGAGGTCATTGTTGGCATCGCGGCGGACGTTGCGTACCGCGACCCTCGCCTGCTCGGCCTCGTGGCGCACGATCTTGGTCATGTCGCGCCGACGCTCTTCGGTCAGCTGTGGCAACGGCACACGGATGAGCGTGCCGGCACTGTTCGGGTTCAGACCCAGGTCGGATTCCATGATCGCCTTTTCGACCGTACTCACCATCTGCTGCTCATAGGGTTGCACCGTGATGGTGCGCGCATCCTCGACCCCGACGTTGGCGACCTGCTTGAGCGGCACTTCCGAGCCGTAGTAGGACACCGTGAGGTGATCCAGCAGACTCGCGTGGGCACGGCCTGTGCGCACCTTGGCCAGGTTGTCACCCAGCGACTCGACACTCTTGGCCATACGGCTGTCAGCATCTTTCTTGATGTCATTGATCATGGCTCGTCTCCACTCGTAACCAGGGTGCCTACCGCCTCGCCCCGGACGACGCGCTGTAATGCGCCTTCAACGTTGATATTCATTACCCGCAAAGGCATGCCCTGTTCCCTGCACAACACCACGGCCGTGGCATCCATCACCGCCAGGCCCTCCCTGAGTACGCGATCGTAGCTCAGACTCGGATAAAATTCGGCATTCGGGTTCTTCATCGGGTCCGCCGAAAAGACGCCGTCGACCTTGGTTGCCTTGATCATGACGTCGGCGCCGATCTCGATCGCGCGCAGACTGGCCGCCGAGTCGGTGGTGAAATAGGGATTTCCGGTACCGGCCGACAGGATAACGACGCGACCGGCCTCCAGATGCCGGACCGCCTCGTTTCGACTGTAATATTCACACACCTGATCGATCCGGAAGGCCGACAGGGTGCGGGCGTCGACGCCCTTTTTCTGCAGCGCATCCTGCATCGCCAGGGAATTCATGACAGTGGCCAACATACCGATATGGTCACCGGTCACCCGATCGAAACCGCCACCGGCGAGGCCGGCACCGCGGAAGATATTGCCGCCGCCGATTACCAGCCCAACCTGCACGCCGCCGGCCACGAGTTCAGCGATCTCACCGGCCACGCGGCCCATGACCAAGGGGTCGATACCGAAATCACCGGCGCCCATCAGGGCCTCGCCACTGAGTTTCAGAAGGATACGCTTCGGGGCGGCGTCATCTGACATAAGTCACCGATTGGACCTCTGATCCGGATGTGTCGGCAAACGGCCTGCGGGTGCAGGCCGTCGCCAGATCTTACTCTCCGCGGGCCGCCGCGGCTTGAGCCATCACTTCCTCGCGGAAATCCTCGACCTTTTTCTCGATGCCCTCGCCAACCTCGAAACGGACAAAGGAGTTGACCGTCGCACCATTGGCCTGCAGCAGCTTGGCAACCGTGGTGTCCGGGTCCTTGACGAAGGACTGGCCCACCAGGGTGATTTCCGCCAGGTATTTGCGCATACGGCCTTCCACCATCTTCTCGACGATGTTGTCGGGCTTGCCGCTTTCCTTGGCCTGCGCCTCGGTGATCTCCCGCTCCTTGGCAAGCAGATCGGCCGGCACGTCGCTTTCAGCCACACAGACCGGGTTAGTGGCCGCGATATGCATCGCCAGGTCCCGGCCGAGGTCACCATCGCCACCACTAACATCGACCAATACGCCGATGCGCACCCCGTGACTGTAGCTGTGCAGGGTGCCCTGTGCGGCCACCCGCGCAAAACGACGCACGTTCATGTTTTCACCGATCTTCGAGACCAGCGCCTGGCGGGCCTCTTCGATGGTGGTGTCTTCGCCTTCATGCAGCGGCAAGGCCATCAGCGCCGCGACATCGGGCGCATCACTGTTGAGCACCCGCTCGGCTATCGCGTCGGCGAAAGATCCGAAGTTCTCGTCTTTGGCGACGAAATCGGTCTCGCAGTTGACCTCGACCATGGCCGCCTTGCTGCCATCACCTGACTGGGCGACGACGATCACGCCGTCCGCAGCGGTACGGCCGGCCTTCTTGGCCGCCTTGGCCTGACCCGACTTGCGCATATTCTCGATTGCGGCCTCGATATTGCCGTCGGCCTCGGTCAGTGCCTTCTTGCACTCCATCATGCCAGCGCCTGTGCGCTCGCGCAGTTCCTTCACCATGGAAGCAGTGATCGCCATGCTTGTTTTACCTCAGAATTCTAGAATTTCTCTGATATGGAGCGGCCCCCGGCCGGCAAGCCGGACAGGGGCTGGTCATCAGGATGTGTTGGGTGTTGCGGCTCAGCCTGCAGCCGTATCCGCCGTCTCACTGCGACCAGCTGCCGCCGAAGTGGCTGCCGCCGCACGACCCTCGAGGATCGCCGCCGAGGCACCCTGCACGTACAATTGGACGGCGCGGATCGCATCGTCGTTGCCCGGGATGACATAGTCGATGTCTGCCGGATCATTGTTGGTATCGACAACGCCGATCACCGGGATACCAAGCTTCTTGGCCTCGGCGATCGCGATCTTCTCGTGCCCGGTATCGACCACGAACAGTGCATGCGGCAGACCACTCATTTCCTTGATACCGCCAAGGCTGCGTTCGAGCTTATCTTTCTCGCGACGCAGCGTCAGGGCCTCTTTCTTATGAAAGCGCTTGGCCAGGGAACCGTCGGCCTCCATCGCCTCGAGCTCTTTCAGTCGCTTTATCGATTGTTTGATGGTCTTGAAGTTGGTCAGCATGCCACCCAGCCAGCGATGGTTGACGTAGGGCATGTTGCAGCGCTCCGCCTCTTCACGCACAACATCGCGCGCGGCCCGCTTGGTGCCGACAAACATCAATTTGCCGCCGTTCGAGGCCAGTTTGCCGACGAAGTTCATTGCATCGTTGAACAGCGGCAGGGTCTTCTCGAGGTTGACGATGTGGATCTTGTTACGGTGACCAAAGATGTAGGGACTCATCTTCGGATTCCAGTAACGGGTCTGGTGACCAAAATGCACGCCAGCTTCAAGCATCTGGCGCATGGAAACATTGCTCATGGATTGCTCCGTTAGTAGGTCGGGTTTAGCCTCCACGTACCCTGACGACCGACCCTGCTTTCGCGGGGCACCCAGGCGCCGAGTTGCGGTACGTGTGTGTATTTTCAGGATCCGTGTAACCGGGCGAGACGGTCGTGTCGTGGCCAGATCATCTGTCCCACAACCCGATCCGCACTGGCAGGTTCCGCAGTTCCTGTTTAACCCTGTCTTCAGGGCGCTTATCCGGCCATTGCCGTCAAGCGGCGCGTTTTATACCATAAGACGCCCCGGGGCTCAATTCAGACTTGGCGCCAAGATCTTGTTTTCTACACCAATTCCACACAAGAGGCGCAGATGGCCGTCATCATAAAGACCGCGGACGAAATCGAGAAAATGCGGGTGGCGGGGCGTCTGGCTGCCGAGGTACTCGAAATGATCGGCGAACACGTCAGGCCCGGTGTCAGCACCGACGAGCTGGACCGCATCTGCCACGATTACATCGTCAACGAACAGCAGGCGGTACCGGCGCCCCTGAATTACAAGGGTTTTCCCAAGTCCATCTGCACCTCGGTCAACCACCAGGTCTGCCACGGTATTCCGGGTAACAAGGTCCTGAAGTCGGGCGATATCGTCAATATCGACATCACTGTCATCAAGGACGGCTTCCACGGCGACACCAGCAAGATGTTCTTTATCGGTACGCCTTCGATCCTTGCCCAGCGATTGGTCGACGTCACCCAGAAGGCGATGTGGAAGGGAATCGAGCTGGTCAGGCCCGGCACCCGTCTCGTCGAAATCGGACGGGCGATCCAGAAGCTCGTCGAAACCAATGGCTATTCCGTGGTGCAGGAATACTGCGGTCACGGCATCGGTCGTGGATTTCACGAGGACCCCCAGGTCCTGCACTACGGCGCACCCGACCCCGGGGTGGTCTTGCAGTCGGGGATGACCTTCACGATCGAACCGATGGTTAACGCCGGCAAACGCAACGTGAAGCTGTTGCCGGACGGCTGGACCGTGGTCACCAAGGACCGCAAACTCTCAGCCCAGTGGGAACACACCATCCTGGTCACGCCCAGTGGCTACGAGGTATTGACCCTGCGCAGAGAAGAGCGTCAGGCGGCGGCCGGTTGAAGCCATGACAGATATGGTGCTGGAAAACCTGGACCGGCAACTCGCCGCCGGCAGGTCTCCGTTGCGCGTCTACAAGGAGGCGGTGCGCGAGGCACGCGAGCTGCTGGCTGAACGCTTCACTCAGGGCATCAGCGCAAGGCTGCTGGTCAAGGCCTCTGCCCGCTTTACCGACGCCATCATGCGGCGGGCATGGGCGCGGTTTCTGCCTGCCGATGCACAGGCCAGTCTTGTTGCGGTCGGTGGTTACGGGCGTGGCGAACTGCATCCGGCCTCCGATGTCGATGTACTCGTCCTCACTGCCAACGACCCGCAGACACTCGCCGAATTCATCGAGCCGCTGGTCATGTTCCTGTGGGACATCGGCCTCGAGATCGGCCACAGCGCACGCAGCATCGGTCAATGCATCGAGGAGGCCGCGGCGGATATCACGGTCACCACGAACCTGGTCGAATCACGCCTGCTGGCCGGCGACCGGCCGCTTTTCGTCCGCCTGATCGAGGCCACGGGCCCCCAGCATATCTGGCCGAGCCGGGAGTTTTTTTCGGCCAAGCTGCAGGAACAGCATCAGCGCCACCTAAAGTACGATGACAGCGGTCATAACCTTGAGCCGAATATCAAGGAGAGCCCGGGCGGGTTGCGCGATATCCAGACCATAGGCTGGGTCGCCAAGCGCCATTTCGGGGTCAGCACCATGCGCGCCCTGGTCGAGCGCGGCTTCCTGAATGATCATGAGTACCAGCAGCTGCGAAGCGGCGAGGAACATCTGTGGCGGGTACGCTATGCCCTGCACCTGCTCGCCGGGCGACACGAAGACCGTCTCCTGTTCGAGCATCAGCGCGCATTGGCCACACAGTTCGGTTACAGCGACGCCGATGCGAACCTGGCGGTTGAACAGTTCATGCAGGATTACTACCGGCGGGTTGTGCAAATGCAACGCCTCAACGAGATGCTACTGCAGCTCTTCAAAGAGGCGATCCTTCTCGACAACGAACTGGGTGAGCCGGTTCCGATAAATCGGCGCTTCCAGGCCCGCAACGGCTACCTCGAAGTGGTCGATACCGGGATTTTTGCGCGCTACCCGCTGGCCATGCTGGAACTCTTCCTGATCCTGCAGCAAAACCCGCAGCTGCAGGGCGTACGTGCAAGCACCATTCGCCTGATCCGGGCGCATCGTCACCTCATCGACAAACGTTTTCGCGACGACATCCGGGCGCGCGCGCTGTTCATCGAAATATTTCGCGAGCACAACGGCCTCACCCACGCCACCCGCCGCATGCACCGCTACGGGATCCTTTCCCGCTACCTGCCGGCCTTCCACGCAGTGACAGGCCTCATGCAGTTCGACCTGTTTCACGTGTACACGGTCGACGAACATATCCTCATGGTCATCCGCAACATGCGCCGCTTCTCACTGGAGAAGCACGCCAGCGAATGCACCCGCTGCCACGATGTCTTCCTGCAGCTGCCGAAACCGGAGCTCCTGTATCTCGCCGGCCTGTTTCATGACATCGCCAAGGGCCGCGGTGGAGACCATTCCGAACTGGGGGCCGAGGATGCCCGCGAGTTCTGCCTTAAACACGACCTGTCCGAGTTCGATGCCGACCTGGTGGCCTGGCTCGTAAAGATGCACCTGGTGATGTCACACACCGCCCAGCACCAGGATATCGACGACCCCGACGTCATCCAGGAATTCGCCGAGCTCGTCAGCACCCGCATGCGCCTGGACTATCTGTACCTGCTTACCGTCGCCGATATGCGCGGTACCAATCCGGCGCGCTGGAACTCCTGGAAGGCATCACTGCTGGACCACCTGCACACGCGCACCAACGAGGCGCTGGAGCGCGGCCTGGACCAGCCGCAGCAACAGGACGAGGTGATTGCGCAACGCCAGGCCGAGGCGCGCATCCAGTTGCTCAAGAAAGGCTATGACAACGCCAAGCTGAACCTGCTGTGGATGTCGCTGAGCACCGACTATTTCCTTCAAAACACTGTTGACGCCATCGTCTGGCACACCGGGTTCCTTTGGCCGCCCGGCAGGCAGATCGACAGCATGCGCATCGAACTGCGTCACGATGCGGAGCATCGATGCACAGACATCTTCATTTACGGCCCGGATCGGGATGACCTTTTCGCGCACACCACGGCGCTCCTCGACCAGCTCAGTCTCAACGTTCTCAGCGCACGGGTTCAGACGACCGTTCAGGGGCTCAGCATCAACAGCTACCTGGTGCTGGAAGAGGACGGTTCACAGCTCGAAGGGCAGGAACGGCTCGAGGGCATACGGCTGTTCCTGGAGGACGGCCTCAACAGCGCAGAGCCTCCTCAGGGCGGGCTTCGCATTCCGAGACAACTGAAGAGTTTTCAGGTGCCGTCCGAGATCAGTTTCGAGCAGGATGAAAACCGCGTGGTCACCCTGCTTCAGCTCAAGACCAGCGACCGTCCCGGCCTGCTCTCGAAGGTCGGCCAGGCCTTCGCGGCCAACAAGCTGCGATTGCACAACGCGCGTATCGCAACCGCCGGCGCAGAGGCCCAGGACACCTTCTCCATCACCGACCGCGAAGATCGCCCGATCACCGATCCCGAAAAGCTCGCAGCGATCGCCGCCTCGATCAAAGATGTCCTCGACGACTGAACCCCTTGCCCGGCAGCCGGTTTTTGGGATGCCGTGGCCTGTTCGCGCTTCGGGGGCATACACCTTGGCTCGACCACGACTGTCATTGCCTCAGGCCAGCGCGCGCCAGGCAGCCAGCAAGGCAAACACCAGGAAAATGCCCCCGCCGATCCGGTGCAGCCAATGCAGCGGCAGGCGCTTCAACAGGGTGCGCCCAGCCCAGACCCCAAGTGCGGAGACAGTTGCCAATGCGATTGTGGCGCCTGCCCACACTGGCAACGGGGCCATGCTGCCCGCCAGGCCTGCCACCGCGATCTGTGTCTTGTCCCCGAATTCGGCCACCAGGATCAGCAGCAGGGTCGTGAAAAAGATGCCATGACCCGGCCTCTCCACCACATCTTCCGACTCGGCGTCATCACTGCTCAGCAACGCATGGACACCGAAGACACCAAACAGTATGGCCACGATCCCCGCCATCAGCCGCTCGGGCACCCAGGCGGCCACACCCGCACCGAACAATACCGCCAGTGTATTGAGTATGAGAAACGCCATCACCGCACCCAGCAACACGGGCCAGTGACGGTGACGTGCGGCCATGGTCATGCATACCAGCTGACTCTTGTCTCCGATTTCCGCCACCGCAACCAGGATGAATGCCGACAGGGACACGGAGAAGGATTCTGGTGAGATCATGGTTGGATTCCGACTCCGGGGTTGAAACAGCTGCCGGCCTGAGGCAGCCGATTCAGCATGCCGGCAGGCACTCGGAACAGATCAGGGCTGCTCGATATTTTCCGTTATCCAAACCAGGGCCGACTCGCGATCCCGAAAGGACCGGGTCCTGAACCTGCAGTCCGCGAGGTGTGCCCGCCAAAGCTCGGTAAGGCTGAACTGCAGGCTGCGCGACTCGATGACCGCGATCACGATCCCGGGATTGATGATCGATGCCTTCCTGTCCTGTTCCGCTATCGCCTCGATATCGAGCGCGGTGACGTCATATTCGGTACAGCGCGATTTATCCACGATCTGGTACTGCTGAAGTTCCAGGTGCCGTTCGTCATAAATCTGTTTGTGGGCTTCAATGATGTCTGGCCCACGAACGACGCCCTCCGCGAGGATTTCCACACCCCTGCCGTCATCCAGAATGTTCACCCTGATGGCCAAAACGTCAGCTCCAAATAGCTGGTCGATGCGGAACACGGCAGGCACGAAAAAGTTCGAGGGATGATATACGACTCGAGGCGGGCATTCATCAATGGCCCCGGCTGCGCAGCCGGCGTCGCCCGCCCCGGGGCGTAAATCCTAACCGGCCTGCTCGATCAACTCCCAGGTATTGCCATCCGGATCGCGGCAGAACAGCGCGCGCCGGCCCGACTTGCTCAGGCTGCACGGGATCCCCAGCTGCTCGAGCCGGGCAGAAAAGGCATCCAGATTCGTCACCGTCACGGCGGTGTGGCGATCGCGCCCGCCATGCGCCGGCCGCTCGTTTACCGGATCAGGGTTGGGCAGCTCGAGCAGGTGAAGCTGGCGCCTGCCCAGTGACAGCCATGCCCCGGGGAAGCCGAGATCCGGTCGCGAGAGATCGCGCTCGAGTCCAAGCACCCCCTGGTAGAATTCGAGTGCACGCGCCGTGTCCGACACGATCAGACTGACATGGTGCAGCCCGGTTATACGGCTCATATCGGTTCTTCCTCCCGAAATATTGCAATCATCGCCGCGGCAAGTATCAGGGTGCCACCTATCCACTCCTGTCCTGATACCGCCTCGCCCGCCAGCCACCAGGCCGACAGTGCGCCGATGACCAGCTCGAAAAGCATGATCACAGACGAACGCTGCACCGGCATATGGGTAACCCCGTAAACGACCATTAGAGTCGACACCAGGAACCCCCCCACACCCAAGGCAACGGTCCCTATCCAGGCGACTGTGGACACCTGTGGCACGGTTGGCGACTGGATCACCACAAACACGGTGGATACGACGACCACGCCAAGCCAGGCAAGGTGCGTCTTCGCCTTTATGCCCAGGCTGCTTATCCGCCGGGTCATGACGTTGTTCACCGCGAACGCCACCCCCGCACTCAAGGCCATCAGGTCAGCATGATTCAATGGCACACGTCCCACCGCCGGATCCCACAGCATCACCAGGGCGCCGCAGACCCCCAGGCCGACCATCAGCCAGGTCCGCCAGTTCATCGCCTCGTGCAACAACCAGCGCCCAAGCACCACGGTCCAGATCGGAGAAAGGTAGAAGAACAGCAGCACCCGCAACACCTCGCCCTCGAGCACCGCCAGGATGAAGGCGACGTTGGTCCAGCCGGCCGCGATCGCCAGGGCCAGCACTTCGCGAGGCTGACGGCGAAGGGCATCGGCGGAATATCGGACAAACGGGAACAGAACGACAAACGCGGCAGCATAGGACACCAGGGTCAGCCAGGCTCCCTGCATGCCCATGACTTCCAGGGCGCGCGAGGGGTACCACATCAGGCCCCAGAAGGTCGCGCCATACAACAGCCCGAGAATCGGCCCGAAGCGGGCCAGCGAAGCATTCATCAAAGTGATCGCCTATAATCGGCCGCCCGGAAACACACTGTCAGCCGCATGAACCCTGACCTGGATAAACTGCAACCCTACCCATTCGAGAGGCTCAACACCCTCAAGGCAGGGAAAACGCCGCCCGCAAAGCCGCACATTGCGCTGTCGATCGGTGAGCCGAAGCATGCTACACCACAACTGATTGCGGCAGCGCTCCAGCAGCATCTGGACACGGGTCTTGCCAGCTACCCGCTGACCAGGGGCGTCCCGGCCCTGCGTGAATCGATATGCGGCTGGCTGACCCGCCGCTTCGACCTGCCGGGTGGATCGCTCGATCCCGAGCGTCACGTCCTTCCGGTGAACGGCACCCGTGAGGCACTTTTCGCCTTTGCCCAGGCACTGATCGAACGCGAACGCCCCGCACTGGTGGTCTCGCCCAATCCCTTCTACCAGATCTACGAGGGTGCGGCCATGCTCGCCGGCGCCACGCCACACTTCATCCCCTGTACCGCGGAAAACGGCTACCTGCCGGACTTCGATGCCGTCAGTCCGGATACCTGGGACCGATGCCAGCTACTGTACCTGTGCTCGCCGGGCAACCCGACCGGTGCCGTAATTCCGCAACACACACTGCAACGGCTGATCGGACTGGCGGACCGGCACGATTTCGTCATCGCCTCGGACGAGTGCTATTCGGAGATCTATTTCGATGAAGCGGCCCCGCCTGTCGGCCTGCTGCAGGCTGCCGCGGCCTTGGGCAACACTGACTACCGACGCTGCGTGGTCTTCCACAGCCTGTCGAAACGCTCCAATGCGCCAGGCCTGCGCTCAGGATTCGTCGCGGGCGACGCCGCACTGATGTCCGGATTCCTGCGCTACCGCACCTACCACGGCTGCGCCATGCCGCTGCAGCACCAGTACGCCAGCATCGCCGCCTGGCAGGATGAACAACATGTGCGTGACAACCGCCGTGAATATCGTAAGAAGTTCGACGCTGTGCTCGAGGTGCTCGACGGCTGCCTGGAGGTGGCCCTCCCGGATGCCGGATTCTACCTGTGGCCAAAAACGCCCGTCAGCGACGAACTCTTCGCCCGCGAGTTGTTTGCGCAACAGAACGTTACGGTGCTGCCGGGGCGCTATCTCTCACGCGACGTCGATGGCTTCAACCCGGGTGCAGGACATGTGCGCATGGCACTGGTCGCGACCGGCGAGGAATGTATCGAGGCCGCCACGGCGCATTAAACAATTCATAGCCAATCTTTAAGAACCGAAAGCACATCCAGGAGACCCTCATGAGTGACATCCAGTCCATCATCGTCGACGCATTCGAGAAACGCGCAGATATCACCCCGCGCAACGTCAGTACCGTCGTGCGCGATGCGACGATGGAGGCAATCGATCAGCTCGATCGCGGTGAGATCCGGGTCGCAGAGAAACGCGACGGCGAATGGATCGTCAACGACTGGGTCAAAAAGGCCGTGCTTCTTTCTTTTCGCATCAATGACAACGATTTCATCAAGGGCGGCTTCACCAACTACTACGACAAGGTGCAGTCCAAGTATGCCGACTACAATTCACGCGAGTTCCGCGAGTCGGGTGTACGGGTCGTGCCACCGGCCACCGCGCGCAAGGGCTCCTATATCGCACCCAGCTGCGTGCTGATGCCCTCCTATGTGAACATCGGGGCTTACGTCGATTCCGGCACCATGGTGGACACCTGGGCCACCGTCGGCTCGTGCGCGCAAATCGGCAAGAACGTCCACCTGTCCGGCGGCGTCGGCATCGGTGGCGTGCTCGAACCGCTGCAGGCCGCACCCACAATCATCGAAGACAACTGTTTTATCGGTGCCCGCTCCGAGGTGGTAGAGGGCGTGATCGTCGAGCACGGCTCGGTGATCTCGATGGGTGTCTACATCGGCCAATCCACCCGCATCTACGACCGTGAGAACGACGAGATCCTGTACGGGCGAATCCCTGCGGGTTCGGTGGTCGTCTCCGGAAACCTGCCATCCAAGGACGGCAAGTACAGCCTGTACTGCGCGGTCATCGTCAAGCGGGTTGACGAAAAGACGCGCTCCAAGGTTGGCATCAACGAACTGCTTCGCGATATTTGAACCTGACGGTCAACCACGAAGGCCACGAAGTTCACAAAGGGCTGGTGATGTCTTTGAGCCCTGCAACACTTTGTGTTTTTTGTGTCCTTTGTGGTGAATAGGCACACATGATCGCGCTTTACGGAATTCCAAACTGCGACACCATGAAGAAGGCGCGGGTCTGGCTGACCGAGCACGGGGTCGAGTACGCGTTCCACGACTACAAGAAGGCCGGCATCGACGAAAAGATGCTGCGGGCCTGGGTCGCGGAGCTTGGCTGGCAGGCGCTCCTGAACACCCGAGGCATGATGTGGCGCAAGGTACCGCAGGAGGTCAGGGATTCGATCGGCGAAGAGTCCGCCATCGCCCTGATGTTGGAGACCCCGAGCATCATCAAGCGCCCGGTGCTCGATACGGGTAGCCAACGACACGTCGGCTTCAAGCCGGACCAATACGAGCAGATTTTCGGAGACTAAGGACGCATGAGCGCAACACTGGAACTCGCCATCGACCTGATCTCACGCCCGTCCGTCACCCCGGAGGACAAAGGCTGTCAGGAGATATTATCCAGGCGCCTTGAAAGCCTGGGATTCCACGCCGAACAGCTGCGTTTCGGCGAAGTGGAAAACCTCTGGGCGAGGCGCGGCGATACGGGTCCGGTTTTTTGCTTCGCCGGTCACACTGACGTGGTCCCGACCGGGCCCCGGGAAGAATGGCAATCCGACCCGTTCCGACCCGAGATCCGTAACGGCCTCTTGTACGGACGCGGTGCAGCGGACATGAAGGGTTCGCTGGCCGCGATGGTGACCGCAACCGAGCGTTTCGTGGCGAGGCATCCGGACCACAAGGGGTCGATCGCCTACCTGATCACCAGCGACGAGGAAGGGCCCGCCGTTGACGGCACCGTCAAGGTCGTTCAAACACTCGAGGCACGTAACGAAAAGATCGACTGGTGTCTGGTCGGCGAACCCTCGTCCAACGATCGCGTAGGCGACACGGTAAAAAACGGTCGTCGCGGTTCACTCGGCTGCATACTCGAGGTGCGCGGTATACAGGGGCATGTTGCCTACCCTCATCTGGCCAGAAACCCGGTGCACCAGGTGGCACCGGCACTGGCGGAACTGGCCGCAACTGAATGGGATCAGGGTAACGAGTTCTTTCCCCGGACCACCTTCCAGATCTCCAACATCCACGCCGGAACCGGCGCGACCAACGTGATTCCTGGCGCCTGCACCGTAACTTTCAACTTCCGTTTCTCCACGGAGACCACGCATCAGGCACTGCGTAAGCGCGTCGAGGCGATTCTCGACAGACACAGCCTGGAATACAGCGTCGAATGGAACCTGTCCGGGCTGCCTTTCCTCACGCCACGCGGTGAACTGGTGGAGGCCGCGCAGAAGGCGATCAGAACAGTGGCCGGCTTCGGGACCGAACTGTCCACCGCCGGCGGCACCTCCGACGGCAGGTTCATCGCGCCCACGGGTGCTCAGGTACTGGAGCTCGGACCGCTGAACGCATCCATCCATCAGGTTGACGAGTGCGTCGGTGTCGAGGATCTCGATCGACTGTCATCCATGTACGAAGAGATCCTGGAGTACCTGCTGGTCTGATCACTCACCGCAGGCGCCTGGCAATTGGACCGGATTCAGTGCCAAGACCCCCGGGGCCCCTCATGCTCCACCGTGCACCTGCAACGATCTGAGACATTCGAACGTCCGAGCCCTCACGATCCAGGACCGACGACGATGCAAGGCTGATGGGCCTGCTTCAGCTGATCACACAA
This sequence comes from uncultured Gammaproteobacteria bacterium, assembly GCA_963753845.1. Taxonomy (GTDB): domain Bacteria; phylum Pseudomonadota; class Gammaproteobacteria; order Chromatiales; family Chromatiaceae; genus Thiosocius. The sequence goes on along the minus strand of CAVWEI010000004.1, from coordinate 184,182 downwards.
CGCCCCGGCATCGGGTCCATTCAAAGGGCCGGTTTGCGCCCGATAAAGGGTCTTGCCTTTGGAGCCGACCCTTTCCAGAGTCAGCTCCCGCGCCCCGAGGACTTCCGGGTGCTGTCTGCGATACTCGGACCAGGCCTTCTCCGCCTGTTGTTCGGAACTGAAAGCCCCGAGCTGTATGCGGAATGCGCCAGCCTGCGTTGGCCTGTCGGGTTGGCCGGAGTTTTTCTGCAGGTCCTCAGGCACGGAAAAAGCGCTTTCCGGAACGTGCAACTGGCTGTACTTCAAGGGTTTCGGGCGTCGCTGTGGACCGCCCCCCGGATTCTCCGGCCCACTTTCCCGCGGGGATGACATGGCCATGTCCGCAAGCTGCTTCCGGTCGACCCTGGCGCCGTTCGCGATCAGCAGTTCCACCACTTCCATATGACCATTGCGCTGCGCCCACTCCAGGGGAGTGATGCCGGCATCGGTCCGCGCGTTCACGCTTGCACCATGCTCGATGAGCAGCCGTACCACTCTTGCATGACCATTGTAGGCAGCAAGATGCAAAGGCGTTCCGCCCTTGGCGACCCGATCGTTTACATCGGCACCCGAGATGATGAGCTCCCTCACCATGGCTTCATTTCCATCGAATGCCACCCAATGGAGTGCATTCTTCCCATATCGCCTCGCGCCACCGATTCTGGTGCCGGTTTCTGCTGCTTGACTCGACAAACTGCCGTCGCCCGGGGTTACGAGATCCAGATTCAGGTCCGCCGATGTCGGGGGGATACCGACGCAGCAGGCCACCAAGAGACCCAGGCACCACCTGCCAGTGGAAACAACCGTTCTGAACCAACGAGATCCGCCCCGAACATCCGGGGAACGCCGCAGCCTGCTCGCTGATTGTTCGAAGAAGCGACTCGACCGCGGATGATGGGCTATCCGCACCGCTCGGGTGTCAGCGACGCCGCGACAGGGGCATCAGCTGGGCACCCGCCGCAATTGCCCATGCACCCAGTTTGCCCATCACCAACAGAAGCAATATCACCGCTACCCAGGACACGTAGTGGGCGAGCCCCTCGCCGCCGCTTTCCAGGTACGCAGCGATCTTGGTTGTTTCAAGAAAGTAGCGCGCAAAATAGGCGATGCTGTCCGGATCCCGGAACAGTCCCCAGGCGGCATAGATGGCACCACCCAGGGCCCAGATGCCGAACCCGATCAGCACCAACCCAAGAACCGACGCAATAGCGGCGAGGATGGTCAGCACGGGTGACGTCGCGGGCTCATTGTCCAGTTCCATAAGACAGCTTTCCTCATGTTCGATGATTCGTTCAAAGCGCTTCGTTCAAAGCGCAGGGCGGTGCAATCTGTCCGGCCTCTATTCCTTGAGCTCGACCTTCAGTTGCCCTTCTTCGACGTGTACATTCTCCACGCCATCGGCGAAGGCGCTCCAGAAACCATCCTGATCGCCGAACTCACTGATCAGGTCGATGTTCTTCAGGCCGCCCAACCAGGCATTGGGGATCGGGATGCCCATGATGCTGACCCCCTTCAGAATGATCACGGGCTTCGCGTCGCGATAGGCCATCTCCACACCCGTCGACACCCGCAACGTCTTGCCGCCGAGAATCGGGAAGTCCGGGTCCAGGGGCACCAACAGCCGGGCGCTGATCAGATTATCACCCAGATCGAGTGCGAGTTTTTTCGCCATATCGGGATTGTTGGCGACCATGGCATTGAGCTCACGTTCGCTGAAACTGATCTCGCGCCTGGCCCCCACCTCGGTGTAAGGCGCCGATTTCAGCCACTCTTCGTCGGTCTCCTGCTTTGCGGTCCGGGACGGGGCGCCCGGGCCCGGGTCATAACCCAGTACCCTCAACTTGGCGTCCAGGGTCTTCTGCTCGCCCGCACTGAGTTTGACCGGCTCGAAATCCCGGGCGTAGACATAGGTCCGCACGACCCAGTAGGTGACGGCCGCGGTCAGGAGAATGGTGCCAAGCACGATCCACAGGATATGGATACCGCGAAAACCACCCTTGCGGGAAGCCACTGCGATCTGTTGTGTGTCTGCCGTCATGCTTTAATCCCGAGTGGTTGGCACATCTGGACTTCGTTCAATCGTCGATGGGGCATCGCATCCCTCATGCCCGTGCGCTGCGTCGTTGCTTGCGCCCAATCGCCGCACTCGCCGCTGGAACGGCTGCGGATACAGGCCCCCACCCCACGGCCAGGTGGAAAATGACAGCACTAGCGCAGATTGCGTCCCGTGACAGACCGGTGCGCCTTGCCACGCTGATACCGCGTTGCCTGCAACACACGCTGCGTGACCAGGTCGATCATGCGCTGTTGTGAGCCGGTCTCTTCCGCCTCGTCGCGCGGCATGCGCTTGAGGTAGCTGCCGTCCGACTGCATCTCCCAGCCATTGCGGTAGTCGCCGAGCTGGCTGTCCAGCATTTCGCGCAGCTCTGCCCGCAGGGCTTCGCCCTCTACCGGCGTGACCACCTCGACCCTTGATTCCAGGTTGCGCTTCATGCAATCGGCGGAACCGATGAAATACTCCTCGTCGCCGCCATTTTGGAAATAATAGATCCGGGTGTGTTCGAGGAAGCGGCCGACAATGCTGACCACGCGCGCATTCTCCGACAGGCCGGGGATCCCCGGGCGAAGGCGGCATGTGTCACGCACGATCAGATCCACCTTCACGCCATCACGGCTGGCCTCGTACAGCGCTCGGGTGATATCCACATCCTCGAGGGCATTCATCTTGAACTGGATCAGCCCGGGCCTGTCCTCGCTGTGCAGCGAACGCTCCCGTTGGATGCGCGCCAGCAAGGCCGCCTTGAGCACCTTGGGTGCAGGCAGCAACTTGCGGTAATAACGCTCGGGCGTGTATCCGGTGGTCAGGTAGTTGAACAGCTCGGTGGCATCGCGCCCAAGATCGTGGTCATTGGTGAGGATGCCGAGGTCGGAATACAGGCGTGCGGTACCGGCATGGTAGTTGCCGGTACCAATATGCAGGTAGCGCCGGATTCCGGCGTAGTCGTTGCGCACCACCAGTACGATCTTCGAATGGGTCTTTAGGCCAACCACACCATAGGTGACATGGATGCCCGCCTCTTCCATGCGCGCCGCCCAGCGGATATTCGCCGCTTCGTCGAAACGCGCCTTCAACTCAACCACCACCGCCACCTGTTTGCCGTTGCGCGCCGCGCGCACCAGGTGATCGATAACCTTGGTGTCACTCGAGGTGCGGTACAGCGTCATCTTGATGGCCCGCACTTTCGGATCGAATGCGGCCTCCTTCAGGAAGCGTTCCACCGAGGTACCGAACGACTCGTAGGGGTGCTGCAGCAGGAAAGGACCGCGATCGCGGATCAGATGAAAGATATTGGTTCCTTCGGTCAGGCTGGGATGATCTAGCGGCTGGAAGGGCTTGTCGTGGAGTTCAGGGATATCGATTCCGACAAGTTGAAACAAATCGCGCATGGCGAGCATGTCCCCCCCTGCATTGAATACGTCCTCGTTCTCGTCCAGACCCAGTTCGGCCGCCAGCATGCCGCGACTCGTCTCGTCCATGTCGCCCTGCACCTGCAGACGAACGATCGGTGCAAACCGTCGGTCGCGCAGCTCGGATTCGATCATGGAGAGCAGGTCGTCCGCATGCTCCTCGTTGCGTTCGGTATTTGCGTTACGAGTCACCCGGAACATGTGCACGCTGACCACATCCATCTCGGGCATCAGCATGTCGAGATTGTTGCTCACGACCTCTTCCAGGGCCACGAACTGGTTGCGGCCGGGAAGCTGAATAAAGCGCGGTACGTTCTCGCTGGTCGGTATCTTTACACGCGCCAGGGATCTGCGTTCCTCCTGATTGGGGAAACGCACCTGTACCAGCAGGTTGAGAGCGTGATTGGATATGAATGGGAAGGGGTGTGCCGGGTCGATCGACTGCGGCGTGATCAACGGAAAGATATTGTCGTGGTAGAGACCGCGCAGATAATCGATATCGTCGCGACCCAGGGCGTCGTAACCGAGGATCTCGATTCCGTGCGCCGTCAGCTCGGTGCGCAACTGCGCAAAGATATCGCGCTGCGCCGCCTCCTGCTCGCGCACCACCTCGTAACACTCACTTATCTGCTCTTTCGGCGTGCGGCCATCAACGGTCTTCATCGCCAGGCCGGCACCAAGCTGCTGCTTGAGGCCGCCAATCCGCTTCATGAAGAATTCGTCGAGGTTGGCACTGACTATGGCCAGGAACTTGAGACGCTCCAGCAGCGGATTGCGCGCGTCCTCGGCCTCGCTCAGGACCCGCCTGTTGAACGCCAGCCAGGTGAGCTCACGGTTCAGATAGAGTGCCGGATCGCTAAGATCGATGGATTCGGTAACGTCCGGTTCAACGCTACCTTCGTTTTCTTCAGACAACATATTCGCGTCTTCCGTGGTCAGTGAGTGCATGGACCCTGGTCCGCTTGCAAGTATGGCTCATTCGGACGGCGGCTTGCATGCCAATATCGTCAAAGAGACCGCGGACAGGACGTACGCAAAGGTCAGGCGTAGGCGTCAAAACCCAGCAATTCGCGCAGGCCGCCGGACTCACCGTTCTCGGCAATCTGTGCATATGAAGCCAGCGCGCGGCTGGTGCGCGCCGAACCGTCCTGATACGGGGTCACCCGGGCATCTGCGTGCGAAACGATGCGCTCGCGCCCTGCCTGGTCAATGGTCTGTGACAACGGCTGCCGGCGTTCTGCCTGGTCGACGACACTCCGCGGCGGATTCGGCGCCCTAACGGCGGCAACGGCCTTCCTGTCCTGCTCGACAGGCAGCTGGTAGGGGTTCGGTAGGGCCGGGGTGATGTTCACTGCAGATATCGTTATTCTGGTCCGGGACGGCTTGTCAGTATGAACGGCCGTCAGAAACTTGGTTCCCCGCCCGCTGCGCCGAATTGCGAGCTTTGGACGAAGAAGTCCCCTTAAGTTGTTGAATCTATATCAAGATGCGCCGACTTTCAACCGGGTGGCCAATGCATCATGCGCCCCCCCAGGAGGTGTAGATGGATGTGGAATACCGCCTGGCCACCTGCCTCGTTACAGTTCAGCACGGTGCGGTAGCCCGGGTCGGCCAGACCCTCGCGATCGGCAATCTCACGCGCCGCGCCGAACATACGCCCGACTATCACTTCGTCGTCTGGCTGCAGTTCATTCAGGGTCGCGATATGCTTCCTCGGAATCAGCACTATATGGGTTGGGGCCTGCGGGTTAAGGTCGCGAAAGCCGACCACCGTATCGTCCTCATACACCTTGTCTGCCGGGATATCCCCGGCCGCAATCTTGCAGAAAATACAGCTATCCATTTCGTCTTGGCCCTCTGATTCTTGATCCTGGCCGACCGTCTCAGCCCGCGGTCAGTCGACGGCGCCCGGCGAAGGCGTGCGCCAGGGTTCCACCATCCACGTACTCGAGCTCGCCGCCAAGCGGCACGCCATGCGCGATACGCGAGGTCGAGATGCCCCGCTCGCCTGCCAGTTCGCTGATGTAGTGCGCCGTGGCCTCGCCCTCAACCGTGGTAGTCGTCGCCAGTATCAGTTCGCTGGGGCCGAGTTCCTCGAGGCGCTGCCTGAGCTGCGGAATACCGAGCTCTGCCGGGCCTATCCCGTCGAGTGGGGACAGACGTCCACCCAGCACGAAGTACCGGCCACGAAAACCGGTCGCCTGCTCCAGTGCAATGACATCCGAAGGATTCTCGACCACACACAGAACCTTGTCGTCTCGCGAAGGGTTTCTGCACAAGGCACAGACCTCATCTTCGGTCAGCGTGCGGCAGACGCGGCAGTTGCCGATAGAATGCACCGCCTCGGCCAGAATCGCCGCCAGACGAGCGCCCCCCGCGCGATCCCGTTGCAGGATATGGAAGGCCATCCGCTGAGCGGATTTGGGCCCGACACCTGGCAGACATTTAAAGCTGTCGATCAGTTCATCGAGCAGCGGCTTTTTAGACATCTTCGACTCTGCGGGAGGCTGTCATCAGAATGGCAGTTTCATTCCCGGCGGCAGGTTCAGCCCCGAAGTCACGCCGGCCATGCGTTCCTTGGTATGCGCGTCGATGCGATGGGCCGCATCGTTGCATGCAGCCGCCACCAGGTCTTCCAGCATTTCCCTGTCATCGCCGACCAGGCTGTCATCGATCTGTACCCGGCGCACCTCGTGGCGACCGTTCATGGTGATCTTCACCAGGCCGCCGCCGGACTCACCCGTCACCTCGGCGCTTGCCAGCTCCTCCTGCGCCTTCTGCAGATCTTCCTGCATCTTCTGCGCCTGCCTCATCAGGTTTCCCATCGGTCCTTTCATTCTGAATCCTCCGGATGTATCGGTTAGTCTATGCGACGGATCGAATCGGGAACGATCTCCGCGTCGAAAGCCTCCTGCACGCCCAGCACCAGCGGGTCGGCAGAGATATCAGCCTCCGTCGCCTCCTGGCGGACCCTTTGTTCGCGCGCCTCCCGCTGTGCCGGAGTCTCATCCGCACTCGCCTCGACAGCCAGATGCAATACGACCGGCTGACCGGCAGTGGCAGTCACAGCTTCCTGCAGCCGGCGCTCCGCCAGACTGCCGATCAGCCCACTGCAGACCGGATCGAGACGCAGCGACAACTGCCTGCCATCCCATGCATCGAACACGCAGTTTTCGGCCAGCTGGGCGGCCATGCCCTTGAGGCCGAGCCTGCGCACAAAACCGTGCCAATCTGAGAAATCCGTATCACCCTGCCCGGCCGGCTCCGGCGGCACACCTTCCGTCTTTGCCGCGGCCACCTGTGCGTTGGGCACGGGCGGTGCCCCTTCGACTGCCTTGCGAGGTCTGCGTGACGGTGGTTCGGGCACCGCGGCGCGGTCGCCTGCATCGCCGTCCGCGAAACCGTCGCCATGGTCGGGACGAAACGCAAGCATACGCAGCATGACCATCTCGAATCCACTGCGCTCGTCCGGCGCCAGCGGCAGATCGCGCTGACCGTTCAGAGCGATCTGATAATAGAGCTGCACATCTTCGGGTGGAATCTCTTCGGCCAGGGCACGCAGGCGGCCGACCTCTCCCCAGCTTGCCTGGGCCGCAGACGGCACCTGCTGCAACAGCGCCATACGATGCAGCAGGATCACCATCTCACGCAACAGGCCACCAAAGTCCGGCGCATGCTCGGACATCGCCTCGACCCCTGCCATCACCGCCTCTGCTTCGCCGCGCTGCACCGCGGCGATCAGCTCGGGCAGGCGTTCGGTCGCCACCACCCCCAGCATCGCCCGCACCCCGGCGTCCTGCACGGCACCGCCGCCGAACGCGATCGCCTGGTCCAGCAGGCTGAGGCCGTCACGCATGCTGCCATCTGCCGCACGCGCCAGCACCCCGAGCGCGGCCGGCTCGAACGCAACCTGCTCGGCACCGAGAATATGCCGGAACTGCGCCTCGATCTGCTCGACCGGCAGGCGCTTCAGGTTGAACTGCAGGCAACGCGACAGCACCGTGACCGGCACCTTCTGCGGATCTGTGGTCGCGAGCAGAAACTTCACGTGCGGCGGCGGCTCTTCCAGGGTCTTCAACAGGGCGTTGAAGCTGTGGCCGGAAAACATGTGGACCTCGTCGATCAGGTACACCTTGTATCGCCCACGCACCGGCGCATAGGGCACATTGTCGAGAAGCTCCCGGGTATCGTCGACACCGGTCTTCGAGGCCGCATCCACCTCCAGCAGGTCAACGAAGCGCCCTTCATCGATCTCGCGGCAGACGCTGCACTCTCCACAGGGTGTGGAACTGATCCCGGTTTCGCAATTCAGCGATTTCGACAATATCCGCGCCAGCGTGGTCTTGCCGACCCCACGGGTTCCGGTGAACAGATAGGCATGGTGCAGGCGATTGTTGTCGAGCGCATTGCTCAGCGCACGCACCACGTGTTCCTGGCCGACCATCTCGGCGAAGTTGCGCGGGCGCCATTTGCGGGCAAGGACCTGGTATGACATCGAGGAAGTGAGGATCCGACTGAACGGTCGCCCAAGTCTAACGCATGCGCCAGGGCTGCAACAGAATGCAGGCCAACCCGGGCAGCACATGAAGGGCGGCGGCCCCGCCAGCGATTCCCGGCGCACAAGTCGATTGCTGCGGCTGCTCCCTTCCAGGCCTGACCGGGTTCACAATCTATTGTCGCGGGAGACCAACGGGGCCGCCATTGAGCGCCGCATTATGCCGCAAATGCATCCCGCAGGTAAGAATTTCCCTGCCGGCTTCAGTGTTGGCAGATAGGCGGAGTGGCGGCCTTGGCCCTTACCCTGAACAAAACCGGGGGACCGCCATCGGCATTTTCCGTACCATTCTGCACCTGTACCCAGGTTACAGGACGATATCCGATGAGGCACATCAAGAAAGCACTCTCCTATTCGGTCGCGGGGAGCCTCGGGCTGAGCGTGATCGCCAGCCTGCAGGGCTGCGACCAGGGCCCCGCCCAGGCCAGTATGAGCGGTTTCGATGCCAGCCAGGCCGATGCCGTGGAGCAGCCCTATTTCCTCGTCCTGGAACAGACCGGAAGCGCCCCGGACACTTACAGGCTGGTCGAAAAACACCCGACCAGCGGACCAACGCGCGCCATCCTGCGGCTGCCAGATGGCAGCGAGCGCTTTCTTTCCGAGGTCGAACTGAAAGAGTTCGCCGCGGCCGAGGCGGCCCGCGTCGAAGCGGGCGCATCTCGCCTTACCGAAGAGCCGTCCATGCACGCCGGGGGGATGTCTATGGGCGAGGTCCTGCTGGCCGCGGCCGCCGGCTCACTGGTCGGCGGCATGCTCGCGAACCGCCTGGCCTCCAACCGCAATTTCCAACGCACCCAGAGCAGTTACGGCGGCGGTCGCCCCACTGCCACCATCTCGCAACCAGGGAGCAACCAGACAGCGTCGAAGAGCAAGCCCAAGAGCGGCTTCTTCGGTTCCAGCAGCGGCTCATCGTCCTCCAGCAGCTATCGATCTTTCGGCGGTTGAGCCGTGGTCGAAACCGTGACTGTCGAACCGCTGAGCAAGGCGGTGATGGAAGAGATCGGCATGACCTGGCACACCGACAGAGACGGCAGTGCCTATATCAGCCATGACCTGGTGAAGGTCACCGAGGAAGCCGCCGAGGCCTACTACGAGGCCGCCAACGGCCTGTACGACATGTTCGTTGAGGCGGCGCAGCGGGTCATCGACGAAAAACTCTACCTCGAACTCGGTATACCCTCCAACCTGGTCGGCCTGATCGAGGACAGCTGGGAGAAAGACGACCTGCACCTTTACGGTCGATTCGACCTCGCGGGCGGGCTGGATGGCCTGCCGATCAAACTGATCGAGTTCAATGCGGACACCCCGACCAGCCTGTTCGAGACATCCATCATCCAGTGGGCCCTGCTCAAGTCCAACGGCATGGACGAGACACTGCAGTTCAACAACCTGCACGAGATGCTGCAGGAGAATTTCCGGCGTCTGATCACACGCGACAAACCGCTGCAGGAATTCGCAGAACGCTACGGTCACGAGAAGCTGCTGTTCTCCAGCGTCGGAGGTCTCCCCGAAGACGAACGCACCGTGCGCTATCTGCAGCAGGTGGCGCACGAGGCCGGCCTGTATACGGACTTCTGCTACATGCACGAGGCGGGATTCAGCGACGATCAGGGGGTATTCAACCGCGACGGTCAGCTTGCGGACTTCTGGTTCAAGCTGTTTCCCTGGGAGGACATAGCCGCCGACGAGTTGGAGCTGACCCGGATGCTCGGCAGGATGACCGAACGCGGCCGCACGCGCATACTCAATCCGGCATACAGCCTTCTGTTCCAAAGCAAGGGCCTGATGAAGATCCTGTACGACATGTTCCCGGAATCACCCTACCTTCTGCGGACCGACTTCGCTCCCCTTGCGGGAGTGGAGCAGGTGCGCAAGAAACTGTTCGGACGGGAGGGCGCCAACATGGCCCTGCTGGGGGCTGACGGAGAGATCCTGAGCAGCACCGACGGCCCATACGGGCACCACAAGGACATCTACCAGGAAAGCGCGCTGTTTCCCCGGGACGCGGACGGCCAGCATTATCAGGCTGGAGTATTTTACGTCTGGGAGGCCTGTGGCCTGGGATTTCGACGTGGCGGCAGGATACTCGACGACATGAGCAAGTTCGTCGGTCACTTCGTGGCCTGAATCGCGCCCGGTTCAACCGCCGGGCAGCGAGATCTCCCCTGCTTCACTGAACGACATCCCGCCGAACCCCCCCTCCACCGAGAACCGCCCTGAGATCTCGTACTCGATCGACTGGATCGACTGGCCGCTGCGCTCCTGCATGCTCAGGATCACACGCATCATCCCGAAAGCGGTACTCACCATGCGCACATCCGCCCTGGCGTCCGAATAAGCGGGAATCGTCACCGTTTGGTCGGTGACGCCAGAGCCGAGATCCTTGCCGTTGATCGCCAGGTCGAAACTGCCGCCGGTGATGGTGATCGCCTTCTCGCCACGGTTCTGAATCCGCAAGCCGACCTGGTACAACTGCTCGAACAGGGTTGATTCGACCACCTGGATGTCGGACACGGTTACGCGAATCAGGTCAGGTTGTCTTTCCAGGCCGGCACAGGCAGACAACAGCAGCAGCGAAAAGGCCAGGCCTGCGCAACGGAAAGTCATCGACCGCCCCTCTCCATCAATCGAGTCATCATGTTTGTTCATGGTTCAGCTTAGTGCACTGACACGAAACGGTCATCTTTTGCTGGCCTTATGCACCGGGTACGGTTTTATCTGCGTGGAATCCCACGCAAGTCAATAAACCATGCTGCAGCTCTGTGCCGAAAGCCGGCAGCTGCGTTACCCTGAGAGCCGGGAAAAGATCCCGCGCGAGTTACAATGCAAGACAGGAAATTTCTACCACGCCAGGTACTCCAGACGCTGCTGGACACATTGAAAGGGCAAGGGTTCCGAACGCTGGGTCCGCGGGTTCAAGACGGCGCTATCCAGTACCTCGACCTTGTTGATGCCGCACAATTGCCCGGCGGCTGGCATGATGAACAGTCGCCGGGACGCTATCGGCTCAGTGCCGGTGAATCGGCACGCTGCTTCACCTGGGCCATCGGGCCGCAGGCATTGAAACCCCATCTGTTCAGTGCGCGCGAAACGCTTTGGCACTCTGCCCGGGATGCCAGCGGCGGCATCAGTTTCTCCGATGCCGCCATCGGGCAGCAGCCGATGGCCGTCATCGGGGTACGTGCCTGCGATATAGCGGCCCTGGATCTGCAGGATCGGCACTTTCTCGATGGCATCCGCGACCCCGCGTATGCCGCACGCCGCCAGGATCTGTTCATCGTCGCCGTTCATTGCAGCCACCCGGCCGGCACCTGTTTCTGCGCATCGACCGGTGACGGACCGGGTGCAACACGGGGATTCGACCTGGCCCTGAGCGAACTGGATGAAGGCTACCTGGTTGACGTCGGCAGTGAGCGCGGCCTAGGCGTGGCCCGGCAACTGCCCCTGCAGGCGGCGACGCCCGAGCAGCGGCGGCAGGCGGAACGGGAGATCGCGGACGCCGCCAACCGGCAAGAACGTGGCTTGCCATCCAGGAACCTGCGCGATGCGCTGTTCAGTCGGCTCCAGCATCCGCGCTGGGACGAGGTTGCCGCGCGCTGCCTGTCCTGCGGGAATTGCACCAGTGTGTGCCCAACCTGCTTCTGCCATGCCGAACAGGAGGTACCGGAACTCGGCGGTAACACCAGCCAACACATACGCGAATGGGACTCGTGCTTCAGCGAGGGTCACAGTTACCTGCACGGCTTTATCGTCCGCCCCGAGACCCGACACCGCTACCGCCAGTGGTTGACCCACAAACTGGGCAGCTGGCACGAGCAATATGGCCGCAGCGGCTGTGTCGGCTGCGGCCGCTGTATCACCTGGTGTCCGGTCGGTATCGATATCACGCAAGAGGCAACCGCGATCAGCACGGATGAAGGGCTGCCGGGAGACTCGGCATGAACCCCTACCTGCCGCGCGAGGCCGAGATCGTCGGTCGCACCGAGGAATCGCCCAACACATTCACCCTTGAACTGCGCCTGACAGATGGTCAGCCATACGATTTCGCGCCCGGTCAGTTCAACATGCTGTACCTGTATGGCTCCGGCGAGGTCCCGATCTCGATCGTCGCCGATGCCAAGGACAGCGGCATCCTTACCCACACGGTCCGTGCCCTGGGACGCATCACCAACGGCATGGCGGCGCTCAAGGTCGGAGAGCGCATCGGCCTGCGCGGGCCCTATGGTCGCGGATGGCCAATGCGCGATGCACAGGACCACGACGTGATCGTGGTCACGGGCGGACTCGGCTGTGCCCCCTCCGTCTCGATCATTCATCACATCCTCACCCACCGAGAGCGCTACGGGCATTTGAGTATCCTGCAGGGCGTCAAGCATACCGACGATCTGATCTGGCGGAGCCAGTACGATCTGTGGGCGAAGATGCCGGACGTGCAGGTGCTGTTGGCGGCCGATGTCGCGGAGCCTGGATGGCACGGACACGTCGGCCTGGTCACGGCGCTGTTCGATCATCTGAGATTCGAACCCGACAGATCGATCGCGATGCTGTGTGGACCCGAGATGATGATGCGCGCGTCTGCAGAGAGCCTGCACAATCGCGGCCTGGCCGCGGAAGAGATTTTCCTCAGCATGGAGCGCAACATGCAGTGCGCGGTCGGCCATTGCGGCCACTGCCAGATGGGCGGCCAGTTCGTCTGCAAGGACGGCCCGGTGTTTCCCTGGCCCGAAGTGCGCGAACTGCTCGGTGTGAGAGGTTTCTGAGATGACCAGACCAAGCATCGCGGTACACAAGTTCTCCTCCTGCGACGGTTGCCAGCTGGCCTTTCTGAATGCCGGCGAGGATCTGCTCAAACTCGCGCACCTGGTCGACATAAACCACTTTCTCGAGGCCGGGGTTGCGGGCGAAGATGCCAAGGTGGACGTCGCCTTCGTCGAGGGCAGCATCTCGACCGGGGATGAGCTGGCTCGCATCCAGCGCGTGCGCGCCAACAGCCGATTCGTGGTCACCCTGGGCGCATGTGCCACTGCCGGTGGACTGCAGGCCCTGCGCAACCTCGATGGCAACAACGAGGCATGGAAGCAGGCGGTCTATGCCCGGCCCGAGTTCATCCAGACCCTGGATCGGGCAGAGCCCGTCAGCGACCACATCAAGGTGGACTTCGAGATATGGGGTTGTCCGGTCAATGGCCGGCAGGTCCTGGCCACCGTGCAGCAGTTGCTGTTCGGCGTGGCCCCGCTCGATCAGCGCGACAAGTTGTGCATGGAATGCAAGCGCCAGCACGCGGTCTGCGTCATGGTGACAGAAGGCAGGCCATGCATGGGCCCGGTGACTCGCACCGGCTGCGGTGCCCTGTGCCCACGTTTTGGACGCGACTGCTACGCCTGCTTCGGCCCTGCCGAGAACGTCAACACCGATGCCATGAGTCGCCGACTCGAGGGGCTCGGTCTGCCGCCCTCCGATATTGCGCGCCGCTTCCTGTTCATCAACAGTAACGCACCGGCATTCGGTGAGGCCGGACAAAAACACTACAAGCGGGGGTTCAGCGATGACTGAGCGTTCTGTTTCCATCCACGTCCCGGCCATGACCCGTGTCGAGGGCGAGGGTTCGCTGCGACTGCGGATCGAGAGCGGCCGGATCGAGGAACTGGCGCTGGATATCTTCGAGCCGCCGCGCTATTTCGAAAAATTCCTCGAAGGCCGCCGCTATCACGAGGTCATCGATACCGTGGCCCGCATCTGTGGCATCTGCCCGATCGCCTACCAGATGAGCGCGGCCCAGGCCCTGGAAGACGCCTTCGGCCTGCAACCCAGCCAGTGGGTGCGCGATATGCGGCGGGTGTTTTACTGCGGGGAGTGGCTGCAGAGCCACTCGCTGCATGTTCACCTGCTGGCCGCACCGGATTTCCTGGGATTCGACAGCGTGGTCGGCATGGCCGAAGAACATCCGGAGGCCGTACGCCGGGGCCTGCGACTGCAGGGGCTGGGCAACGATCTGATCCGTCTGCTGGGGGGACGCTCCGTGCACCCGGTCGGAGCCTGCGTCGGCGGCTTTTTTCGGGCCCCCGCCCAGATCGAGGTCGATCAGATGCTCGGCCAGTTGCGCTCCGCGCTGCCGGAGGCCGAGGAACTTGTGGAATGGGCCGCCGCCCTGCCGATGCCGGACGACCGGCAGACTTTCACCAGCGTCTCGTTGCGCCACGAGACCGACTACCCGTTCGCTGAGGGTCGCATCGTATCGGACCACGGACTGGATATTCCGGCCGACGAGTACGACGACTGGTTCGCGGAGGAGCACCGGGCGCAATCGACGGCATTGTTCTCGTCGTTGCGCGGCGAACCCTACCTGGTCGGCCCATTGGCGCGCCTGAATCTGAACCTCGACCGCCTGCCGGCCTCGAGCCTTGCATTGCTGGAACAATCTGGCATCCATTTTCCGAGCAGCAATATGTTCTACAGCCTGTTCGCGCGGGCGCTCGAGATCCATGTCGCGATCGTGGAGGCGATCCGGCTGCTCGAAGGCTACAGTCTGCCATCGAGTCCACACATCGAGGTCACGGCAAAGGCCGGGGTCGGATTCGGCGCCACCGAGGCACCGCGCGGCCTGCTCTGGCATCGCTATGAGACCGACGCACAGGGCATCATCAAGAGCGCACGCATCGTGCCCCCAACCAGCCAGAATCAGGCACGCATCGAGGCCGATCTGCACGGAAGCCTGATGAGCTTCGGCCTTGAGCAGCCCGACGACGCCCTGCGCCTGCGCGCCGAGACCGTGATCCGCAACTACGACCCCTGCATCTCCTGCGCCACGCACTTTCTGAAGATCGCCGTAACGCGGCGATGATCCGCATCATAGGGATCGGATCACCCTTCGGTGACGACCGGGTCGGCTGGCGCGTGGTGGAATTGCTGCGAGACCGTCTTCCCGCGGAGGTTGACCTGGTTGCATTGGACCGTCCTGGTGCGGCGCTGATCAACTGGATGGAGGGCGTGCACTGGTTGATCCTGATCGATGCCCTGTCATCCGGAGCCGACCCCGGCAGCCTGATCAGGATCGATCCGGGGAACCTGGAACTCGAAAGCAGACTGAGCAGTCACGATCTCGCGCTGTCGGGCACCCTGCGCCTCGCCAAGAGTCTCGGCTGTTTGCCGTCGCGCATCGACATCTACGGCATCGAACTCGGCGACTGCCAGGCCACGACACTGAGCGATGCCTCCGCCCTGTCCGCGATACAGCTAACATCATTGATCGAAGACGAGGTCGCGCAGTATCTTGTGTGAAGGCGGACCGGGTTGCCATTTGAAAGCGTCATTGCCGGTGGTTGATCCGATTTCAGCCCATGGCAAGCGGGCTTGAATTCGTCCCAATGGGTCTTCCGAAAAAACTCAGTTCCCGCTGTCAATCCGAAAATCCATCGACGAAACGCATGAGCCGGCTGAAGCTGCCTTCCTGTTTCACCTCCGGCTCGATTACTTGCGCGGCCTGACGCATCTCGAGGGCCAGACGCGCTTGTTCAGCCTCCGCCAGTTCGGCTGCCCGCACTTCCTCGATCGCTTCGTCAACCTTGCCGCGCAAGGCCAGCATCTCTGAATTGTCCGGGCCGACCTGCAATCCACGTCCGACATACGACTCGGCCTTCTCCAGCTCCTGATGGTCGAGCGCCCATCTGGCCAAATCGCCATAACGATGCACAATCCGGTCGAGGCCTTCACGCGCACCCTCGTGTTGTCCATCTATCGCCAATACTCGCTGGTAGTAGCTGTAGGCACTGCCATCCGCCGGCCGTGTAAGCCGGTCCCTCGCTATCGCCGCGTCGGCCAATGCCAGGAGCTCGTCAACCTCGGCATACCTCTCCACCGGAGGGACCTGGCCGCTGTCATCCGCGGCCAGCACCGGTTCTGTTTCACCGGATACGACCAGGGCCGGTTCAGCTGTCGGGATGATTGTCTTCTTCGGCGGGTCGGCTTCTGACAAATCCTTCACTTCCTCCGAAAGGGGCAAGTCCGAGACAGGTTCATCTCCAGCAACGGCAACATCCGCAGATACCTCGTCGGAGTCCTGTATCTGCAGGAAACGAACATAGCCCCTGGAGGTATTTTGTTCGTTCCCTACCACCAGGGCGATTCGCCGGGATTCCTGGGATCCGGCCGGTGCCTCGTTTTCGCGGCGATTGGACTGCGGCGCCCAGGCCAATGCCCAAACATCCATGCTTCGGGCCTGGACCGCGCGGCCAACCAGCAGTCCTGTCGCACCACCCGTCACCTTGCCGAGCAACGACTGTTCTAAGTCGCCATTCGTACCAATGGGATATGCCAGCAGGCCGACACCTTGTCTTCCTGCAGATAAGTTCAATCTCCCCTCGGACAACAGGCCATCGCCATCTGCGGCTGGCGCTTCCGAGATCGCCAGGTCACGGTAAACCGAGGTGTTCAGCAAATCCCGTCCCGGCAACTGAGCGGAATCTGCAGTATCGTCCGCAACATCGAGACGATGCGGCATCTGAGAGGGATCAGGCGCAGCCGTCGGTGGCACCTCCTTGCCTACTCTTTGCCCGGTCACCCGCCCGGCATCCGCTACCCGCCCATCCGCGACCGGCAGCGGGGTGCCCCCATCCAGGTTCCAGATGATCAACACCAGCGCAGAAACCAGCACCACCCCCAGACCGGCTGCAGCCTTGTGTGGCATGGATGCCCATGGGGCCTGGATCTTCAGTGCCTTCGCAGACACTTTCTGGTCGGCAGTCCATCTGCCGATCATTCGCGCACCTTTGCCCGCCACCGTCACGGCCTCATGGCCGGCGCTGGCCAGTGAATCCCGGATCAGCGGCGCCCCCCGCACGAGAATTCCCCAGGGCCTGCGGACCAACCGGCCTGGCGCGCGGAACATGCGATGAATCCAGCGGCGCAATCGATGAAGGCGCGGATATCCTGTCCCGTGGAAATAATGCCCTGGGGTGTCCAACTGCCCTTCACCCTGGAACGCGTTCTTTCTCCCTATATGCGATTTACTGCCAAGGGCCTGCTGCGCCTGCACATCCGCTTGCGAGAGGGTGTTTTTCGCATCGTGAAGACT
Source organism: uncultured Gammaproteobacteria bacterium (assembly GCA_963753845.1). Lineage (GTDB taxonomy): Bacteria > Pseudomonadota > Gammaproteobacteria > Chromatiales > Chromatiaceae > Thiosocius. The sequence continues at coordinate 167,071 of CAVWEI010000004.1, read as the reverse complement.
TGTGTTTGTCGTCTTCGCCGGCTGCGCACGCGGTACCAGCGCAAGTTCGTAAACCGATTCGAAAGCGGACACCGCATGTGTCGCTACAGCCTCACGCTCGCCATTCATCGGCGCGAGAAGTTCATCCCGCAAGTCCTGCACCACCGCCAGGACATCCTGTTCTCCCAGCGCATGCTTTTCTTCCATCCAGCCGTGCAGAAGCAGGCGGCTGCATATCTTGTTGACGTGGCGCGGAAGCCCCTGACTGTGACGATATATCGCCATGACCGCGGGACCGTCGATGGAGGGGTCGCCGGCCCAGTCGGCAAAGCCCAGGCGGTACTCCAGATAGGCCTTGGTCTCGGGGAGGTCCATCGCGAGCAAGCGGCTGCTGGCGATCACGCGCTGTTGGAACTGCGTCATCCCCGGGGCGCACATCACACCCTCGAGCTCCTCCTGGCCAAGCAGGAAGAGTTGCAGCACCGGCCGCGATCTCGACTGCAGATCAGTCAAGAGCCTCATGGCCTCGAGCGACTGATGGGACAGGGTCTGCGCTTCGTCTATCAGGACAAGTGCGCGCCGCTGGCTGTGTTCGAGTTCGATAAGGTAACGCTCGATCCGGTGGCCCAACATGGCCCGGTCCATTCCCTCGACAGGCAGCCCGAATGAATAGGCGAGCTTGCGCAGCAGGTCTGTCGCGTTCAGGTCATTCGCGATCAGACGCACGCTTACTATCTTTGCCGGGTTCAGTTCGTTCAGCAGGCGTTCGGCAAGCGTGGTTTTGCCCGAGCCCGGTGGTCCGGTAACCACTACGATACCCTCGCCACGTTGCAGGGCATAGCGCAGGTAGGCCCAGGCCTTGGCACAGCTTCTGTGAGGGAAACAGATCCCAGGGGCAGGCAACAACCTGAACGGGTCTTCAGCAAGTTTGTAAAACGCCTCGTACATATCAGGGGCCTCCCGGGCCCCGCCTTCGCCATGCAAACCCGCTGCGGAGAAGACAAAAGCGGGCCAGCGCATCTCAATCTGAAAGTCTAGTGTACTGCTTCGCAATTACTCTTACTTTCAGAGCCCACCCATGAGTAAGCAGGCACTCGAGTGTGTGCGCGGCACGTGGAGGTGTGGCGGCATGACTGAAGACTGGTTGACCAAGGGTGGCACAGCTGGAGTCCGGCATCGTTCAACTGCGGAGATCAATGGAGGAATTTGGAGCAAGCGCGCGAGCCAATCGGTGAAACGTAAACGATAAACCCGCCTTCAGGGACAATTCTCTTCCGCAACAATGCGGGCGGCAGCCTCGCGGGTATAGAAACAGCCCTCTCGGACAAAACCTGCGATTATGGACGCAAAGATTCGGCGGATGTTCCCATGCCGGTCACGCGACGCGACCCAGTCATCGGGCAGCCCCTCGAGCACGTGGACCGGGGCCGGCCTGCCATCTGCGAATCGCGAGACGATTGCCTCACCGGTTTGCAGATTCTTGTAGGCCGGAACAAAACCGGCGTGCCGGTTCCGCTGACTGACACCACCGCTGCCCAGATAGGCCCGGTTTTGCGTGCGCAACTCGCTGTCACTCAGCGACTGTCCCCCGCCAGCCGCGTGATCGACAGGCAAGGACTCAGAAAAAGTCGGTTTTGCAGCCAGTGTCCGGCCTTTCATTCTTTTCTCCCGCATTCGATCGGCGATACATCGCAAGCTTTGCCGAATTGGCATGCATAACCCGCGCCATGACTCTGAGAAGGCTCGGAAAAGATTGTTTTTCCTATTGATTATCCGTTATTAATCAATCGGTTGAATTTTATCTCAAATGACATGGGTGGCGAGCAGCCCAATCATGCGCGATTAGAGAATCCCGAAACCGTAATGTTTCCTTTACACTTGTGTCGTTCGGTTCAACAGGCCGATTGCCCGGATTGCCGGATGGTTCACTCGAAGCTTCCTCGGCACGTTCACCTTTGGTCTGGCTTAGTGGGAGGTAGTCCTTAACAGAGCCATGAACGAAACTGAACCTTCTTCGGATACGGCGTTGTTATCCCCGGCAGATTCTTCATGACGATAAGGAAACCACATCATCTTTCATGGTCGCCTCGAACATCATCAGCGCCCAGAGTACAGTGCTGTGATCCCGCCGGCCGCTTTGGTGCTGATTCACGAGCTGCTCCAGGTAGGGCGGATCAAAGAGCCCGGAATCCACGAGCCCGCCTTTGGTGAGCGTGGAACGCAACCGCTCCTTCAGGGGGCCTCGGAACCACTTCGCGAGGGGAACCCCGAAACCCATCTTCGGGCGATACAGAACGTCGTTCGGCAAGTAAGGCTCCAACGCCTTCTTCAGGATGTACTTGCCCTCCTGGCCCCTGAGTTTGTAACCAGAGGGGACAGATGCAGCCCACTCGACGAACTTGTGATCCAGCATGGGGACCCGAACCTCCAGCGAGTGCGCCATGCTCGCCCGGTCGACCTTGGTAAGGATATCGCCCACCAGGTAAGTCTTTGTGTCGAGGTATTGGATCAAGGACAGGGGGTCGTCCGTCCCGGCCCTCGCCGCGTGATCACGGAGTGTTTCCATCGCCCGATATCCCTGGAGCTCACGCTTCAGGCGGGGACTGAACATGGCGGCGCGCTGCTCGTCCGTTGTATGCGACACCGTGTGCATATAGGCCTCGACGGCGTTCCTTGCCAGCGACTGAAACGTGGTCTTTGCGCGGAAGACGCGCGGCGCCCAATCGGCCTTCGGATAGAGCCTGCCAAGGGTCCCGAACAGGGGCCTCCGGAATCCCAGTGGCAACCTGGAACGCAGCCTCTCCTCGTTCATATGCCATCGGTAACGGCGGTAACCCGCAAAATGCTCATCGCCCCCATCACCCGAGAGTGCGACCGTTACGCGCTGTCTTGCCAACTGGCACACCCTGTAAGTGGGAATGGCCGAACTGTCCGCGTACGGCTCGTCATAGAGATCCGCCAGGGTATCGAGCAAATCGAAGTCTTCACTCTCCACCGTCTGCTCGAAATGGTTGGTGTGGTAGCGCTGTGCGACCATGCGCGCATACTCGGTCTCGTCGAACTGCTTGACGTCGAAACCGATCGCACAGGTATTGACCGGTTCATCCTGAAGTCCCGCCATCATGGCGACGACCGCGCTGGAATCCACTCCACCGGACAGAAACGCCCCCAGCGGCACCTCGGCCACCAGACGGATATCGACCGCCTCGCGCAGCCGCTCGACCAGTTGTTCCTTCAGTTCACCTTCATCTCCCACCGACCCGGGGCGAAAATGCAGGTCCCAGTATTCCCTGGCCTGGGGTACCGCCTGCCCTCTCCTGAGCAACAGGGTATGCCCCGGGGGCAGCTTGAAGACCCCTTTATAGATGGTTCGTGGCTCCGGTATGTAGCCCAGCGCGAAATAGTCCTCGATCGCCCGGGGGTCAACGGTGCGGGGCAGCTGCGGATGCTGCTTCAACACCTTCAGTTCCGAGCCGAACACCAGTTGCCGATCGGGCAGAATCGAGTAGAACAGCGGCTTGATCCCCAGCCTGTCCCTGGCCAGAAAGAGACATTGCTGCCTTCGGTCGTAAAGTCCGAAGGCAAACATCCCCCGAAAATGACTGACACAGTCCTCTCCCCACTCTTGCCAGGCGTAGAGGATCACCTCGGTGTCGCAATGGGTTCGGAAGCTGTAACCGAGTTCCCTGAGTTGTGTGGCCAGTTCCCTGAAATTGTAGATCTCACCGTTGTAGACCAGGCAAACGGACCCGTCAGCGCTGAACATGGGTTGCTGTCCGGAAGACAGATCGATGATCGACAGGCGGCGATGCGCCAGGGCGACCCCGGGCTCCAGATGGACCCCACCCTCGTCGGGACCACGATGAAACTGGCTCGCATTCATGCGCGCGAGCAATGCTTCATCCAGCATCCGCTGCCCACTCAGATCGAATATGCCGGCTATTCCACACACCTTACTCAACCACTCCTTGACCAACGGCCAAAACTTCATCGTAGACGGTTAGATAGTCATCCACCGTCCGGGTCCAGTTGAACCGCTGCTGTACCTTTTCACGACCGCGCGCACCCATCTCCCTGATCGTCTCGGGTTTGGCAATCATGCCGGCAATGGCATCTGCCAACGCCCGTGGATCCGAGACCGGAACCAGGCGACCGTTGTCGCCATCGTCGATCAGCTCCGGGTTGCCCCCGGTGCGGGTTGCGATGACGGGCAGACCGCTGGCCATGGCCTCCAGCACCGTGTTGGAAATACCCTCGGCCAATGACGGCAATACAAATACGTCGAGCATCTGCAACAGTTCCGGGATATCCTCCCGATCCCCTGGCATCCAAACCAGATCGGCGATGCCCAATTCCTCCGCGGCACGCCGCAGACCCGCAGACAAGGGACCATCGCCAATCAGGGCCAGGCGTAAGCTATCGCGCAATGCCGGCTGATCAGACACGAGCAGATGAAGCGCACTCAGCAATGAATGCTGGTCTTTCACCTCGGCCAATCTCCCCACAGTGCCCAGCAGAAGCCCCCCATCGGGCAGGAATCCAGGGGGCCCAAGCGCGGGCCGAACCCCGGCACGGGGGGTAAATTTCTCCTGGTCGACACCATTGTATATCCGCCGGACGCGCCGTTCAGATATGCCAATATAATCCACCAGCCAGCCCCGCAGATCTTCACTGACTGCAATATAGCGATGGATGAACGGACCCAGGGCCTGCCGCAGCAACCGGTATTTGCGATTTGTTCCGTCAAGGTCGTAGACATCCCTGCCATGTTCGCCGTGGATCCGGCGGGCCCTGGGTACAAGGAGCCCGATCAGCTGCATTTCAAGCGCCGCCAGGTTGCGCGTATGGATGATCGCGGGTCGCAATTGACGCAGCACCCGCCACATACGCCAATACGTCATCAGGTCGTGCCCGGGACGCTTGTTCAGAGTGATTATTTGGACACCGGGCGCGCTAAGCCGACCGGCAAATTCATCTGATGTGGTAAGGCATACGATCGCGTGCCGGTAGCGCTCTGGCGGCGCCCGGTTGATGATGTTGACCAGTCCATTCTCCAGCCCCCCGGTGCCGAGCGCATAGATGATATGGACGATCAGGGGGGGTGAATGGGTCCTCACCACGGAGCCCTGACTCCCAGACAGATAGTGGTGGATGTGCTCATCCGCAACAGTCCCATCCCGCCTTTCTGAATTACCTGGACTCAACAGCGACCCGAATACATTTCGCTTTAGGGAGATTCCCAGGCACCCGCGCAAATCAGATGGCGGAAGAAAATCTCGCAGATCAAGTCACAGATCCAGGCTGCAGGGGAGGAAAAAGATGCGCAAGTATATCGCAGAGCAGGCACATCAGACATGGCGACGCGATGCAGATTGATCGGACTGCGGCTAAACTTCAGTGATGCAGCCAGGTGAAGAACACGCCCGATCCGCCCAGTGGCTGATGGCCAGCGCTTTCCAGGGAGTCCTTTCGACCCATTCGGTCGAGCATCCCGGGTACCCCTTCGGATCGGTCGTTCCCTACATGCTCGACCGCGGGGGAGTACCGGTATTCCTGCTCAGCCACCTGTCGCAGCACACCAGGAATCTAGATGCCGATGGACATTGCGGCCTTACCCTTATGGAAGCCGGCACGGGCGACATCCAGAAACTCAGCCGCCTCAGCGCGATAGGTGACATCGTGCGCGTGGATGCCAACCCGGATGCTGAGCGCTATTTCGACTATTTTCCGCACGCCAGGGTCTACCACGAACAACTGGGTTTTCGTTTTTTCCGCTTTGAGCCCATCCGCTTCCATTGGAACGCCGGTTTCGCCACCGCACGCTGGTTTGCGGCAGGCCGGATAATACGCGCCAGGCCATTCGACGTCGATGTGGAGGCGGATATCCTGGCACATATGAACCGAGACCATGCAGGCACCCTGCGCAACTACCTGCGTCGCGTGACAGAGGCAGATACAGACGCACCTGCGGTCATGATCGGGATCGATTCCGCGGGGATCGATCTGCGTGTTGGAGAGGACATCTATCGTGTGTTGCTGCCGCGGGAGATCGAAACCGTCGACGCGGCCCGCGCCCTATTGATCGAGATGGCGGCCGACCACCCGACCGCGGCAGAATAGGCCCGTCCTCTCCTGCCTGTGTGCCAGTTTCGATTCGGTAAAGACCCATGACTCGACAACCAAGCCCGGGAGAATCCGGGATCAGGGTCCGACTGCAAGGCGTCGTCGGGATACGGGCCGAGGAAGGCCGCGCGGTCTTCTGGTCTTTCTGCTATTTCTTCTCCCTTCTGGCCAGCTATTACATCCTGCGTCCCATCCGCGACGAAATGGGGGTCACTGCCGGAATAGACCAGATGCAATGGCTGTTTACCGGCACCTTCATCGCGATGCTGCTGGCGGTACCCGCATTTGGCTGGATCACTTCACGCTTTTCGCGCAAACGCTTTCTTCCATACATCTACTATTTCTTCGTCGCCAACATCCTGCTTTTTTACATATTGTTCGAATCGGATCTGGCGTTGGACCGGATTGCCCCCGTCTTCTTCATCTGGCTGAGTGTATTCAACCTTTTTGTGGTCTCGGTCTTCTGGAGCTTCATGGCCGACCTGTTCAGAGACGACCAGGCGAAACGCCTGTTCGGATTCATTGCGGCGGGCGGAACAACGGGCGCCATCGCCGGCCCGGCATTGACGGTGATCCTGGTACAGCAGCTTGGCACCGGCCAGATGCTGCTCATTTCGGCGACAATGCTTGGCTTTTGCGTGGTCTGTATCCGGCGCCTGTTCGCCTGGCAAAGAGCGACGATACCTGCCGAGCGCGAGGAATATCCCAAGGCCGACTTCGCGGAGCAGCCGCTGGGCGGCGGTCTGCTTGACGGCATACGTCTGGTTCTCGGTTCCCCCTATCTGCTCGGGATCTGCCTGCTCATCCTTCTTTACAGCACGCTTTCCACATTCCTGTATTTTCAGCAGGCGCAGATTGTCAAGGATGCGTTCGAGGACTCGGGGACCCGTACCGCGGTTTTTGCGGGGATCGATCTCGCGGTCAATTCCCTGACCCTTCTGATACAGGCACTCCTCACCGGCCGGCTCGTGCGCTGGCTTGGCCTGGGGGTCACGCTGGCGCTGATACCGTTGCTGCTCAGCGGCGGCTTCCTGGCATTGGGGCTATTGCCGGTGCTTTGGGTCCTGGTAACGGTCCAGGTGATCCGGCGTGCCGGGAACTACGCCATCATGCGCCCGGCACGAGAGATGCTCTTCGTGGTGCTCAGCCGCGAGGAAAAGTACAAGGCGAAGAACCTGATCGATACTGTGATCTACCGGGGCGGCGACGCCGCCAGCTCCTGGATCTACGCGGGCATGCGCAGTCTGGGGCTGAGCCTGCCGACCATTGCCTGGATCGCGATCCCCCTGTCACTGGCCTGGGCCTGGATTGCGTTTCAACTCGGGCGAAAGCAGGTCGAGGTGAATCGACGAGAGGCACTGCATACCTAAGGTGAATTACATGAACCGCACACACAATCGAAATGATCGCAGAAGGTTTCTCAAGCTCGCCGCCGGACTGGCCGGCATCGGCTTGCTTCGACCAACAACGACATTTGCACAGCATGAGGCACAGATCACCAGAGTCATAGCCTCAAGCGGTCAACGGCTGCCACTGATCGGCATGGGCACCTCGCGGACCTTCGATGTGACCCCTGACCCGGCAGCGATGGCCAACCTGGGCGAAGTACTGCAGGCCTTCTTCCAGCAGGGCGGCACGGTCATCGACTCTTCGCCGATGTACGGCAACTCCGAGCAGGTGTTGGGAGACCTTCTCAGGCGGATTCCCCCACCCGCGAACCTGTTTGCGGCCACCAAGGTCTGGACCGACGGCGAAGAATCCGGGATCGAGCAGATGGAGCACTCGCGTCAGTTATGGGGCGTCGACGGGTTTGAGCTGATCCAGATACACAACCTGAGAGACTGGCAGGTTCACTATGAGACCCTGATGGCAATGAAGTCCGAGGGAAAGATCCGCTATGTCGGAATCACCACCTCGCATGGTCGTGACCATGATGAGTTGCAGTCCGTCTTGAAAAGCCACCCGTTCGACTTTGTCCAGTTCAGCTACAACATCGGCAATCGGGATGCCGAACGCGAGCTGCTACCGCTGGCTGCGGACCGCGGCATTGCGGTGATCGTCAACCGCCCCTTCGCGCGTGGCAGCCTGTTCCAAAAGACCAAGGGACATCCCCTGCCAGACTGGGCTGCGGATTTCGACTGTAGGAGCTGGGGACAGTTCTTTCTCAAATACGTCGTATCGCACCCGGCCGTGACTTGCGCGATCCCTGCCACCTCGAAAGTGCATCACATGGTCGACAACATGGGGGCCGGGTTTGGGCGGCTGCCGGACCAGACGCAACGCCGCCGGATGGAGATCTATTTCGCATCGCTTTGAGGATTGCAGCGGATACTTCAACCCTCTCAACCGGGAAGCTGCGCAACCAGTTGGGCACGATTGCGAAAGCCCTGCGCCCTATCACCCACGCTGCCCTCGTCACGGTAGAAGCGCGCGATCAACTGTGGAAACAGTTCGAGTAGCTCGTTTGTGCCAAGCCGGTACACGGGATTGCCAGGGCCGCTGTCGTCCACCCTGTCGCGGCTGAACGTCTGGTAGAACAACAGGCCACCCGGCTTGAGCGCAGCGGCTATCGTGGGACACAGCTCACGATCGAGAAAGTGTCCCACGCAGATGACGTCGAACCGCCCGGCCTCCGGTGGCCGCACCGTGACATCCCTGACCTCCGCCTCCAAGGGCAGCCCGCGCGCCCGTCCCCGGAGCGCTTCGACGGCCACTGCAGACAGGTCCCATGCCCATGTCTTCAGACCACGTTCGGCCAGAAACAACGCGCTCCCTCCCAGTCCACAAGCCAGATCCAGGGCCGATCCTTGAGACGGCAGCATGTGTGCATTCTCCACCAGGACCTCAAGTGCACCAGGCACTTGCGACGCCCGGTCATAACGCCGATCCCATTTCTCCTTTATCTTGTCATCGGTCATGAATGCATGCCTTGAGGGATCGCCCGTCGCCCGCCAAACAGGACCGGCCGAAACTGGATTCTCGCCGTATCCGATCAAGGCGTTGCCGTGTTTAAAGACCCGCTGCGCTTTTGCTGGCCTGTTTTGACCGGCCGTAAGTCGGGCACGAGCTAACGATTGTCGCCATTGGTCGAAGCGAGCGCATCGTCCAGAGCCTCCCAGGACAAAAGCACGCATCGGCGACGTGCGGGATATTCGCGAACTGCGGACAGTGCCTGCAGGTCTTCGGGTGGCTCTGTCAATTCTGTCCCATCCCCCTTCTGAAACCATGCCTGCATGTCCGCGCAGAGCCGGCGCGCCTCCTTGATGCTGCGACCCTCCACCGCCCCCGTCATCATCGACGATGAGGCGATGCATACCGAACAGCCGCGGCCACGAAACTTGACCTGTGCCAGGAGGCCATCACGCAGATAAACGCCAACTTCGACCTCGTCGCCACAACGCGGGTTGTCCCCGCGGCGCACGATGTCCGCCCCTTCAAGCACGCCCTCGCACCTGTTGTGCGGATGGCGGTAGTGCCTGAGCAGCATCTCTTTGTACAGATTGTGAGCAGTCATCCGGGCCTCTCAAGCGAACAGGCATCGTGCACTGTCAACGGCACGCACCAGGGCCTCGACATCGTCCAGGTCGTTATAGACGCCGAAGCTGGCGCGGGCGGTGGCGACCAGACCGAGACTGCGCATCAGCGGCTGCGCGCAATGGTGCCCGGCACGGATGGCGACGCCCTGCTCGCCCGCCACCTGCGCCAGGTCATGCGGATGCACGGCATCCAGCGTAAACGACAGGATCGCCGAGCGCGGCGTCTCCGCCGGCGGCAAAAGGCGCAACCCCGGCAACTCGGCCAGCGCCCCGGCAGCGGCCGCCGTCAGCATGCCCAGATGCGCCTGTACGCGACGGAGGTCCAGGCCCAGCAGGTAATCGGCCGCGGCGGCGAAGGCCACCGCGCCGGCCAGATTTGGCGAACCCGCTTCAAAGCGCGCGGGCGTCTCGGTCCAGGTGCTTTGCGCAGTGCCCTCGCCCACCTCGTCCACCATGCCGCCGCCCAACAACAGCGGCGTCATCTCCGCCAGCCGTTGCGCGCGACCGTAAAGCAGGCCGATTCCGCTCGGCCCATACATCTTGTGCGCCGAACAGACAAGAAAATCACAGCCCAGTTCGGAGACGTTGATTGGCAGATGAGAGACACCCTGTGCCGCGTCGACCAGCACCGGGATGTCGTGTGCACGCGCAGTCGCGCACAGCTTGCGCAGCGGGTTTTCCACCCCCAGCACATTGGATACCTGGCACAGTGCAATCAGCCGGGTCTGTGGCGCGAACAGTTCGGGCGAGCCCGCCAGATCCAGGCTGCCATCCTCATGCAGCTCGATGATGCGCAATTCGGCACCGCGATCGCGGCAGATCCGCTGCCAGGGCAGGTAATTGGCGTGGTGCTCCATGCGACTGACCCAGATGCGGTCACCGGGCTGCAGGCGCTCCCTGGCCCAACCCCAGGCCACCATGTTGATCGCCTCTGTGGCGGAGCGCGTAAACACCAGTTCGTCGGCCGACGCGGCGCCCAGAAAGGTCGCCAGCCGCGCGCGCGCTCGCTCGTAACGCATGGAAGCCTCCTCCGCCAGCGGATACAGACCGCGATGGATAGGGCCGTAAAAGCCGCCATAGCAGTCGCTGATCGCATCGATGACGACCTGCGGCTTGTGGGTGGTGGCCGCATTGTCCAGATAGTGCAGGCCCTGCGCGAGCGGGGCATCACGCAGCAGCGGAAAGTCCTGACGTACAAGCAACGGATCCAGCCTGTCGTCCGGCTTTATCTCGCGTGCCGCCACGGCCACGCCTCAACCCTCGGCGGCGCGCAGCCGCCGTTCCCGGTCCAGCTTCTCGCGCATACGCAGACCAGTGCCGCCGCGGCGCAACAAGACGATCTCGCTCACCACGCACAAGGCGATCTCCTCCGGGGTGCGCGCGCCCAGATCCAGGCCGCAGGGCGCCATCACCCGCGCGATATCGGCCTCGTCAAAGCCCTCTTCGCGCAGGTAGTCCAGCACCAGGCGCGAGCGCTTGCGACTCGCGATCAACGCGATGTAACCCGCCTCGGAATGGAGTGCGCGTTTCATGGATTCGTGATCGCCCTTGTGCTGGGTCGCGATCACCACATAGTCACCGGCCGCCGGTTGCAGTTGTTCGTAATCCATGTCGTCGGTGATCAGACGGCTGGCGTCGGGATACCGGTCACAATCCACGCCGGGATCGTTCACGATAACCTTGAGTCCGAGCAGATCGCCAAAGATGCACAACGACTCGGCGACCCTTCCATGACCCATGATCCACAGACCGGGCCTGGGCAGCACCGGCTCCACGTAGACCCGCATGCTGCCGCCGCACGGCATGCCGGCACCGAGCATCTCGTCGTCCAGATCGATATCCAGCATCGCCGTCTTCCCCTCTTCCATGCACTCCAGCGCCTTCTCACAGGTGCCCGACTCCGCGCAGCCGCCACCCACCCAACCGGCCACGACCCGGCCCTGTTGGTCGATCACCGCCTTCGACGAGGTCTTGGCCGATACCGAACCGACGGTCTCCACCACCGTGGCCACGGCAAACGGCTGGCCGCTCTGCTGCAGGTCCCGAATGACTTCGAAGATCTCTTTCGCCATGAAACGCCTCTTACGCGGAAATCGGTTCGTCGAATGCATCGGCCGCTACGCCGAGGCGCTGCTGCAACTGCTCGTAGGCCTCCGGGGTGTCCAGGTCGAACACCGTATGGTCGTTGTCCATCTCCAGGGCCGTGACCAGTTCCGGGTGCTTCTGTATCAGACTCTTGCAACCGAGGTTCCGGTCGCCGACCAGGATCTTTTGGCGATGTTCGTACGCCAGCACGATCGGGTTGCCACGTTGACCCTGATACGTCGGCACCAGGACCGAGGTCGGGCAATGCGCGAAGGCATCGGTGAGCCGGCGCAAATCTTCGGTCTCGAGCAGTGGCTGGTCGGAAAGGCATACCAGTACGGCGTCACAGGCCTGCTGCAGCGCAGCCATGCCGCAGTGCACCGAGGTCATCTGCCCTTCCTTGTAACTGTCGTTGCTGACGATGCGCACCGGCAGGCCGTGCAACAGTTCGCGCGCAGTCTGCTGTTCGTGGCCGACCACCACCACCAGTTCCTGCAATCCGGTCCGCAAAAGCGTCTCGGCGGTTCGGCGCAGCAGGGGCCGGCCGGCCACCGGCAGGGTCAGCTTGTTGACTGAACCCATGCGGCGCGACTCCCCCGCGGCGAGAAGGATGGCCGAAAAGCTGCTCATCCCACCCCCTGTGCGGCAGGAAAGCCCTGCGGGTCTTTATCGAAGGCATGTTGACAGCCGGCACAGCAAAAATAATAACTGCGGCCCTGATAGTGGCTGACGAACTCCGCGCCGGCGATCTGTACACTCATGCCGCACACCGGATCCGTGGCACTGGTCGGCGCCGTGCCGCCGCAGCAACTGCCCGTCTGCGCCGCAGACACGGCGCTTTCCACACGACCAATGTCCGCCTGTGTGCTCACGGCCAACTTGGCTTCTGTCATGGTCCGGTCACGGCGCGCCTGGATCAGCCCGGCAAGCACAGACACCGCGATTTCCTCCGGCGTGACCGCACCGATCTCGATGCCGGCCGGTGAGATGATGGCATCGACCCGCGCCGGGTCCTGGCTGCGCTCCTTGAGATAGGTGCGAAGCTTGTCCGCCTTGCGCTCGCTGGCGATGAACGCGATATAAGGCGCAGCGGTGGTGAGAGCGGCCTCCAGGCCGGGCTCGTCACGCTTGCCCTGCGTGGCAACCACCACCATCGGCGGCACGCCACATCGCAGTGTTTCCAGTTCCAGGCCATCGATAATCTGTACCGCCTGCGGGAACATCTCGGCATCGGCGCCGGGGAACGCGGCATGCACGGCGAAGCCCGCATGATGGGCCAGCACACCCAGGGTCTGTGCCGCGGGCGAGGCGCCGATGATCAGCAGCGCCGGACGGGCGATCACGGGGTCGATGAAGATATCCAAGGTGCCTCCACTGTGACAGGTCATGCCGAAGTCGATGATGCCAGCCTCCACCTGTCCGTCCTTCGTTGGGCTGACACGGATCAGGCGTGCCTGTCCGTCCTTCAGGGCCTTTTTGGCGGTATCGAGGACCGCAGGCTGCGCGCAACCGCCGCCGATCCAGCCGATCAGCTCGCCGTCGACGGTGACCAGGGCCTTCGCCCCCGGTTTGGCCGAGGTGGGCGATTCGCAACGCACCACCGTCGCCAGCACAAAGGGTGTGCCACTCGCCTTGAGTTCCTGTGCCTTGTCCAGCACCGCATCGCTGTGCAACATCCCCTCGTCCTCTCGTTCTCGTCAGAGTCCGGTCAGCACCGGCTCCAGGGCCTGCAGACTTTGCAGGTTGTGTGCCGGGGCGAACAGATCGAGCTGAGGCAGTGCCGCCTGCATGCCCTGGGTCCTGGGTTCATAGCCACTGCGCCCCAACAGCGGGTTCAGCCAGATGAGCTTGCGGCATCGCGCCTTGATACGCACCAGTTCCTCGACCAGGCGTTCCGGCTCGCCGGTGTCCAGGCCGTCGCTGACGATGACCACCAGGCTGCGGCTATTGAGCAGCCGGGCATATTGATCGTTGAAACTGCCCAGGCACTCACCGATGCGGGTGCCGCCGGACCAGCCTTGTGAGATCAGGGTCAGGCTTTCACGCATGCGCGCCTGATCCGACTGGCGCAACGCATCGGTGATCGGCACCAGGCGCGTGTGGTAGGCGAACGCCGCGGCGTCGCGGAAGGCATTTACGATCCCCCGGGCGAAGCGCAGGAACACATGGCTGTACAGCGACATGGAACGACTCACGTCGACGATCAGGATCAATCGGGGCTGGCGTCGGCAGCGACGCCGATAAGCCAGCTGCAAGGGCATGCCGCCAAAGCGCAGGCACTGACGCATGGTGCCGCGCAGGTGGATGCGGCGCCCTTGCCGCTGCACCCGCTGGCGGCGTATCAGGCGACGGCGCATCTTGCGCGCCAGGCGTTCAACCAGCCGCTCCATGGCCCGCATCTGGCCGCTGTCTGCGAGCAACTGGAAATCTGTCCTGGCCATGTGTTCGGCGACACTGGCCCCTTCGCGGGTGCCTCCTTCAGCGACGTCGGCACCGTCACCGCTGCCCTCGGCATCCGCCTCGGCCACGGCATCCTGGCGGCGACCGGGCGGTCCGTCCTGTCGGCTCTGCTCACGGTCCACGGGTGCTGCCGGCATGGCCTGATACGCACTGCGGATATTGGACGGAAGCCAGTAGGCGTCGAACAGCTCATCGAAGCGTTCCCATTCGTCCTGGTCCGAACACAACAACGCCCGCAGGCCCCAGCGCAGGCGCTGGCCATCGGTCAGGCCGCAGCTCAGGGCAACACGCTGGGCATCGATCTCTTCCGCCACGCCGACATGAAAATCATGCTGGCGGACCATTCGCACGAACTCCACCAGCCGCCCCTGCAGGGCAGCGGCAAGGCCCGGTTCCATCGAATCCTGGGCAACCGCCGCGTTCATACCGCCCTCGCCACGAGCCGCTCGACCTCGACCTGACCAAGACCGGCGCTGTCCTCGCGGGTCTTGAGCAGGCAAACCAGAGAATCGAGCACCACCTGCGGATCGGCATCCAGGCTCGGCACCTCCAGACGCAGCAGCGCGGCGGCCCAATCCAGGGTCTCGGCAATACCGGGCTTCTTGCGCAGGTCCAGCCCGCGCAGCTCCTGCACGAAGGCCACCACCTGGCGGGCCAGTTTTGGACCGATTTCGGGCACCCGTGCGTTGACTATGCGCAGTTCCTTGTCGAACTCGGGGTACTCCACGTAGTGGTACAGACAGCGCCGGCGCAACGCGTCACTCAGCTCGCGGGTGCCGTTGGAGGTGAGCACCACGAACGGGCGGGTAACCGCAGAGATGGTGCCGAGTTCGGGCACGCTGATCTGAAAGTCCGACAGCAGTTCGAGCAGATAGGCCTCGAACTCCTCGTCAGCGCGATCGACCTCGTCGATCAGCAGCACCGGTGACTTTGGCTGCGTGATGGCCTGCAGCAGAGGTCGCTGCAGCAGGTACTTGTCGCTGAAGATCTGCTGCTCGGCGTCGTCCGGGTTGATCTTGCCCTGCTCCAGCAGCTTGATCGCCAGCAACTGGTGCTGGTAGTTCCACTCGTAGACCGCGGCATTGACATCCAGGCCTTCGTAACACTGCAGGCGGATCAACGGACAATCGAACACCTGGGCCAACACCCGCGCGATCTCGGTCTTGCCGACGCCGGCGTCACCCTCCAGCAACAAAGGCCGTTGCAGATCGGTGAACAGCAGCAGCGTGGCGCTGAGACTGCGTTCGGCAATGTACCCGGCGTCGGCCAGGCGGCCCTGCAGCTCAGCGATCCGGTTCTCGCCACTCATACCACTCTGCCCCTTCGCGCACTGAAGCTACCTCAACCGGCACTCGACTTACCGCCGCCAAACAGGCTGCGCAGAAAGCCCACGATAACTGACCAGGCGAAAGCAAGACCGTTCAGTTCCTTGGGTTGCTCGGCCAGTTCCTCGCGTGCCTCTTCGGCATCCTCGCCCCCGCCCATCGCCATGACGTTGTTGGCAAAGTTCTTGCCGAACTGGTTGAGTATCTGGTCCGACACCTGGGTCATCATGCGACCACCCAGGCTGGCGGCCTTGCCGGTCACCTTGACCTGGGCCTCGCCCTTGAGCTCGCAGTCACTGTTTCCGGTATCCACGACCCAGGCGGTGAGGTCCATCTCTGCCGACGAGGTGCCCTTGGTATCCTGACCGCGACCGATCAGGTGCAGCTGGCGTTTCTCGCTGTCGACGGCCACGATCTCGATGTCGCCATTGAAGGCCATGGTGGCGGGACCGACCTTGGCCTTGACCGCCCCCTTGTAATGACTGTCATCGATGGTCTCGGTGATCTCCGCACCCGGCATGCAGCCGGCCACACCTGGGATATCCTGCAGAAACTTCCAGGCGCTGCTGCCCGGTGCAGCAATGGGAAAGCTCTTGTCCAGATTGACTTGCATTCGACTTCTCCAGAGCCCTACCCCCGGGACTCAATCCCGGGAGTACGGCAGTTACTTCAGGCCCGCTTGTCCAGACCCAGCTCGTGGAGCTGCTGCCAGACGCGATAGGAGCTGTGCGGCATATCCATGTGAGTGATGCCCAGATGCGAGAATGCATCCACGATCGCCGCGGTGAAACACGGGATACTGCCGACGTGCGGCGATTCCGCGACCCCCTTCGCACCCAGTGGGTGATGTGGCGACGGCGTCACCGTGTAGTCGGTCTCCCAGTGTGGCGTCTCGACGAAGGTCGGGATGAAGTAGTCCATCAGCGTATTGCCGAGCAGGTTGCCCTCCTCGTCATAGGGCATCTCCTGGCCCATGGCCACCGCGAAGCCCTCGGTGAGGCCGCCGTGGATCTGACCCTCGATGATCATCGGATTGATGCGCGTGCCGCAGTCGTCCAGGGCATAGAAGCGCCTCACGTTGACCTGGCCTGTGTATTTGTCGATGTCGACCACGCACAGGTAGGTACCAAACGGATAAGTGAAGTTGGGCGGATCATAATAGTCCACCGCCTCCAGGCCCATCTCCATGCCCTCGGGCACGTTGTTGTAGGCTGCCCAGGCAACCTCCTTCATGGTCTTCTCCTGGCCTGGCACACCCTTGACCTTGAAGCGATCGATATCCCATTCCAGGTCGGCCTCGCTCACCTCCATCATGTGGGCGGCGATCTTTTGCGCCTTTGCACGGATCTTGCGCGCGGCGACCGCGGTGGCCGCCCCGCCCACCGGCGTGGAGCGCGAACCGTAGGTCCCCAGACCGTAGGGCGCAGTATCGGTATCCCCTTCCTCTATCTGGATGTCCTCGGAGGAGAGGCCCAGCTCGCTGGCGATGATCTGCGCATAGGTGGTCTGGTGCCCCTGACCCTGGGTGATGGTGCCCATACGCGCAATCACGCTGCCGGTCGGGTGCACCCGGATCTCGGCACTGTCGAACATGCCGACGCCAAGGATGTCGCAGGACTTGCTGGGCCCTGCACCAACGACCTCGGTGAAGGTCACCAGGCCGATACCCATGAGCTCGCCTTTCGCACGCTTCTCTTCCTGCTCCTTGCGCAGGCCCGCGTAATCGACGGCCGCCAGTACCTTGTCCAGCGCCGTATGGTAGTCACCACTGTCCAGCTCCCAGCCCAACGCGGTCTGGTAAGGGAACTGCTCGGGCTTGACGAAGTTACGACGACGAATCTCCGCCTTGTCGATACCGAGCTTCTGCGCCAGCACATCCAGGGTGCGCTCGATCAGGTAGACCGCTTCGGTCACGCGGAACGAACAGCGATAGGCCACCCCGCCCGGCGACTTGTTGGTGTAGACACCATCCACCTTCACATAAGCGGTCGGTATATCGTAGGAGCCTGTGACGATGCTGAAGAATCCGGCAGGCCACTTGGTCGGCTGCGCGTGCGAGTTGAATGCACCATGGTCGGCCAGCACGCCTACACGCAGGCCCTTGATGCGCCCGTCTTTGTCCGCCGCCAGCTCACCGGTCATCCAGTAGTCGCGCGCCCATGCCGTGGTGGACAGATGCTCCATGCGGTCCTCGATCCACTTGACCGGCCGGCCCAGCACGATCGAGGCGACGATCGCGGTGACATAACCGGGGTAGATACCCACCTTGTTACCGAAGCCACCGCCGATGTCCGGCGAGATGATACGCACCTTGCTCTCGGGAATCCCTGACAGCAGGGTGACCACGGTCCGCACCACATGCGGCGCCTGCGAGGTGATGTACACGGTCAGGTTGCCCTTGACCTTGTCGAAGGACGCCACGCAGCCGCAGGTCTCCAACGGGCTGGGATGGACCCTTGGGTAATACATCTCCTGGGTCACCGTCACCTCGGCCTCTTCGAAGGCGCGATCAGTGGCCGCCTCGTCGCCAACCTCCCAGGTGAAGATATGGTTGGGATGCTTGCGCGGCCCCTGGCCGACGGTGTCCTTGTCCTGCGCATCCTCGCGCAGGATGGGGGCATCAGGTTCCAGGGCCTTGTGCGGATCGACCAGGACCGGCAATGGCTCGTACTCCACCTCAACCAGGTCCACGGCATCAGCGGCGATATAGCGGTCGTCGGCAATGACCACCGCCACTTCCTGATACTGCATGTGCACCTTCTCATCCGCCAACACCGCCTGAACGTCTCCGGCCAGGGTCGGCATCCAGTGCAGGTTGAGCGGTTTGAGGTCGTCAGCGGTCAACACGGCATGGACCCCCGGCAGTGCGAGTGCCTTCTCCTTGTTGATGCTCTTGATGCGTGCATGGGCATAGGGGCTACGTACCATGTCGGCGAACAGCATGCCGGGCATCTTCACGTCGTCGACATAATTGCCCTTGCCCTGTACGAAGCGCGGGTCTTCTTTGCGTTTGCGTGAACAACCAATGCCCTGTAGGGCGTCTTGACGGCTCACTTCTTCTTCTGCGGTTGCCATGTGATTGACCCTCCGTCAAGCCTGTTGCAGTTTCTGGGCGGCGGACTTCACCGCCTTGATGATGTTCTGGTAACCGGTGCAGCGGCACAGGTTGCCGGACATGCCCCAGCGGATCTCTTCCTCCGTGGGATCGGGGTTTTCCTGCAGAAATCGATGGGCGCGCACCAGCATGCCCGGGGTGCAGAACCCGCATTGCAGGCCATGCTCCTCGATGAAGGCCTCCTGCACCGCATTCAGACCTTCCGCATCGGCCAACCCCTCCACCGTGAGAACCTCACCGCCATTCGCCTGCACCGAAAGTATGGTGCAGGACTTGACCGAGTCACCGTTCAGATCCACCGTGCATACACCGCAGTGCGATGTTTCGCAGCCGATATGGGTGCCGGTCTGGCTGAGTTGCTCGCGCAGCGTGTGCACCAGCAGCTCACGCGGCTCCACCAGTGCGTCCACCTGCTGACCATTGAGCTTGAAAGAAATGTGTTGTTTGGTCATCGCCGTTAACTCCTCGCCCGCGCCAGGGCATCCCGGATAGAACGGCGCGCCATCTCGGCCGCCATATGGGTTTTGTATTCGACATCGCCACGCAGATCCTCGGCCGGCTCACAGGCAGCCATCACCTGCCCGGCCGCATTGCTCGATCAGCGCATCGGTGATCACCTGGCCACGCAGCACGCCCTCGGCCGCCTCGGCGCGAATAGCCATGGGGGCGACATTTGTCAGGCCGATGCGAATTTCACGGCAGACATCGCCGTCCAGGCTCAGCACCACCGGCGAGCCTGCAGTCGCATAGTCGCCTGTCTTGCGTTTGAGTTTGTTGTAACCGTAGCCGGTGCCGGGCTTGGCCACCGGCACCCTTATCTCGGTCATCAGCTCGCCCTCTTCGAGGGCGTTCCAATAGGTACCGAGGAAAAAGCCGTTTGCCGCCTGCACCCGCTCGGCATTGGGGCCCCTGATCACGAACTCCGCATCCAGCGCGAGCATCACCGCCGGGTGGTCGTTTCCGGGATCACCGTGCGCCACGTCACCACCAATCGTGCCACGGTTGCGCACCTGGGGATCGGCAACGAGCTTTGCCGCGTCGACCAGTAGCGGGCAATGTTGCTGCAGAATCTCCGAGGCGATCAGTTCGTTCTCGGTGGTCATGGCACCGATGCGGACAGTGTCGCCGTCGAGCCGGATGCCCTTGAGCTCACTGAGTCCGTTTATGTCAATCAGGTGAGCCGGCTCGGCAAAGCGCAGCTTCATCATAGGCAACAGGCTGTGGCCACCGGCAAGAATCTTTGCATCCTCATGTGCGGACAACAGCCGGATGGCATCATCGACGCTCGACGCCGCGTGATATTCGAAATTGCCTGGAATCATGGTCTCCTCCCGGATTTTTATTAGGGCGGGTATCGACGCAATCTGGCCTCGCCCGCACCGCGAAATGTGGGCGCCGCAAACAGCAGGCTCAAGGGCGAAGTCACGAATGGCTGATGCTCGACGCCAATGGCGCCAATGTGCACATGAATGACGGTCGCGTGCCGGACACGAAATCGTTTAATACAGTAGGGTTTTGTAACGGACAGCAGCTGGGGCCGGGACCTCAAGCCGCAATGGGGCATGCAGTAAAAACACTGCGCCGTGACGCCAGTTAGTCCAGCCCAAGCACCTGTTTCAGGTCGTTGACCTTGTTTCGACTGATCGGGACCTTGATATCGTCGTGATGATCGATAATCAGGTAGCATTGTTCATCGATCTTTTCGAACGCCTTGGCATAACGCAGATTGACCATGTGACTGCGGTGGACACGGAAGAAGAATCGCTCGTCCAGCCGATGCTCCAGTTCCGAAATAGCCAGATTGCAGAAATAGTCCTCGCTCTCGGTGTATAGCGTCGAGTATCTCCCATCGGCCTTGATGCAGCACACGGACTCGAGATCCACCAGCAATACCTGCTTGTCCTTGTACACCGGCAATTTGTACAGCCTGCGCTTTGTCTCCTGACCTGGCACCTCGTCATAAGGTTCGTCTGGTCGGGTTGAGACATCGGTCAGGTCGTAAAAGACCATGCAGGTACCGACCACACCGTCTTTGCCGCACATCTTCGACACCTTGATCATCAACACCCGGTCCGGGATGTTGATCATCATGGTCATCGGCGGTGCAGATTTGGCCGGGCAAGATGACTGTTCCAGCAGCCATTTCACCTTGTCGCGACTGGACTCAGGATGGAGCTGCAGTATCTCCTCGCCAATCAGTTCTCCGGGCTTTGCCCCGAAGGTCTCCATGGCAAAACTGTTCATCGCCAGAATCCGGTTGTCCCCGTCCAGCCAAACCATACCCGGATCAAATTGCTGCAGCTTGTGCTGGATTGTCTCCATCCTTGCCCCTGTTGGCTCACACCGTGGTCGAGCTACCGGCTGATTGCGCTTTTTTTTACTACGGATATTGGCGCCTTGGCGCGGCTCGGAAAGCGTGCCCCATCAGGCCGTCTGTATCGATTATGCACCAACAACAACTGTCTGCCGCCTCAAAAAGGGTTCTGCGCCACGAGCTGGGCACGGTTGCGAAAACCGCGGGACGCGGGCGGCAGCAGATGCACGTATTCGATCTGGAGCTCGAGCACGCCAGGTAACAACTGCGCCCGTTCAGAACGCCGGTCCCATTTGTCTCTGGGCCCATTTTCGATCATCGCGGCATACCCTGCGGGTTTTTCTGTCGTCACCCATCGGACGTGCAATACCTCCGCCCGGTCATATTGCCTGCAGCTTGCGGGAAAAACTCAGGGCCTTCATATTCGGGCCTCGGTTCAGCAGTTGCCGCTCGGCGGGAAGGAAAACAGACGCTGACCGCCAAGGAAAGCGAAGCGACGGCGGTTAGTCCCGGTAGACGCGAGGCGATACTGTTTACCCGACGTGCGCTTGCGCGCCAAAGGGGAAACAAAGAGAGCATCCGAACGCGGCGTCCAGCCATTTGCGGGAATGCTGCGTAGCCGTATCGAGCTTGCGATAATGCGTCTGAGCGAAAAATTCGCCCGCGTGCCGCCGCCCGAGATCTCATTCCTGCATCGCAAGCTTGGCGGACTCTACCTTTTGCTCAGGCACCTGCGCGCACGCATTCCCGTAGCCGCCGTGATCTCACCGGGCCTCTCAAGCTCATCGGAGTGTGCCTTGGCTGGCAAGCTGCAGCGCGCGGTCTGAAACCATGCTGCAGATCGTTTGGTTCAAGCGCGATCTGCACGTGGAGGACAACGAGGGCTCTCCCGCGCAGCTGAACACGGAGACGTCCTGCCGCTGTATATCGTCGAACCGGAGCTATGGCAGCAGGTGCTTTATTGTTCCGAGCGCGGCCGGCGCAACAAGGGAAACCGAGGGCATCGACAAACTGGCCGCAACGGTTCTGCTGGCCGAGTTGGGCGATATCAGTCGCTTTGAGTCGCCGAAACAGTTGATGGCCTATCTGGGGCTGGTGCCCAGTGAGCATTCCACGGGATCACGCCGACGCCAGGTCGCGATTACGTTGACGGGCAATGGTCACGCCTGGCGGATGCTGGTGGAGTCGGCCTGGAGTTGCCGTTTTCCAGCGCGCCAGACGATGCATCTCAAGCGCAAGGCCAGCATGGCCTCACCCGAGGCCAAGGCGATTGCCTGGCGGGTACAGAAACGACTGTGCGGCAAGTATCGCCAGCTCAGCCAGGCGGGCAAGAACATCAAGCTGGTGTGTGTGGCCATCGCCCGCGAGCTGGTGGGCTTTATCTGGGACATCGTCCGCTACGAGATGCCGCGCCTGGCACCGCAGCGATCCGCTGTCGCGGGCTGAGAGACGCGGACCGACAAACACAGTTTCGAGCAGGAGAAACGACACGCACCTTGACTCAGGGTCTAATCAGCCGGTGTGGAGAACCCTTGGGCAGGCTACACCGGCATCGGCCAACGGATAACCTCACACGAGCAATTCCGGTCGATTATCCCTGACACTAGAGAAAGGCCAGCTCCGCGACGCAGTGAAGTCCGGTGGTAACCAACCCACGTATATCAGCACGATCCACCGTCGCAATCTGCTGGATAGGCCCTGAGCCAAGGTGCTTGAACGAAGATATGATGTGAACCAACCATTTGACAGGTCAAAACATATCAGTCTGCAATCAAATCCGCCGAATGTGTCGATCAGCTATCCGTGTGACCACCATGGCAGTGATCGCACCTGAAAAAGCCAGCGCCGTGTCTTTTTGCGCATCCCAGATATCACCCTGGGTGCCCAGAAAGGCAAGCCCGAGTTCGGGGCTGACGATCACGGCCGCCACCCCTTCGAGCGCCTCGTAAAAGCCACTGAACCCGAGCACCGTGACCAACACCAGCAGATAAGACCATTCCAGCCGCACGCCCGTGACCCGGAGTAAAAACTCGCGGAAGGGATAAGCGATCAGCAGCCCGAAAGAGAAATGCACGATACGGTCATAGTGATTGCGCGAGAGATCGAATACCTCCTGCAACCAGAAACCGATCGGCGCCTCGGAATAGGTGTAGTGGGCACCGACCATATGCAGACTGAGAAAGACGCCGAACAGGCCATAGGAGAGGTTGGAAAAGGCGAATCGGCGGTAGCTCGCAATCAACAGGGCTGCGTATATGAACACCAGCAGGTTTTCGAGCAACCAGTCACTTCGGTCGAAGGGTTCGATCGCCGTGACCAGCCACAACGCCGTCAACCACAGCAGCAACGCCTGCAGAAAGCCGTTTTGTCTGAAAGAGTGGGTCAGAAGAGATTCCCCGCCGACATCACCCGATCCGTCCCCCTACCCTGCCGCAGGGCGAGCAGATAGAGTTCAGTCCTCGTGTGAATAGTTGCGGATGATGTAGCCGCCCGACTTTTCATCGTGCTCCAGTTCAAGAAGACTCCGCACCTGGGCCTCTTCCAGCAGTTTGGCAAAACTGCGGAAGCCGTGATAACTCTCGTTGAAACCGGGATTCCGGCGCTTGAGCGCCTGCTTGACCATGGAACCCCACACCTTCTCCTGCTCACCCCTTTCCTCGAACAGGTCCTCGACCGTCTCCAGCACCAGGTCGAGGGCCTTCTGTTTCTTGTCCTCGTCGCTCGGGGCCTGATCCTTGCTCGCCGGGACCGGTGTCTTCTTGGCACTGCGTCTGCGTTTCGCCTTGCGCTGCTTTTCGTCTTCACGCACCAGGTCGTCGTAAAAAATGAACTCGTCGCAATTCGCGATCAACAGGTCTGATGTCGACTGCTTTACCCCCACGCCGATGACTACCTTGTCGTTCTCGCGCAGCTTGCTGACCAAAGGCGAGAAATCCGAGTCCCCTGAGATAATGACGAAGGTATCGACGTGCGACTTGGTGTAACACAGGTCGAGTGCGTCCACGACCAATCGGATATCGGCCGAGTTCTTGCCCGACATGCGCACGTGCGGGATCTCGATCAGTTCGAACGCCGCCTCGTGCATGGGTGACTTGAATTCCTTGTAACGTTCCCAGTCACAATAGGCCTTCTTGACCACGATGCTGCCCTTGACCAGCAAGCGCTCCAACACCTTGCCTATGTCAAAGGCCGCATACTTCGCATCGCGCACGCCGAGGGCCACGTTCTCGAAATCGCAGAACAGGGCCATGCTCTGGGTCTTGGGGGCTGCGCTCATGCTTTCCTCGTATCAGTTGAAATCGGACGACTGCCGCACGGCGGGCTTGGGCAGGTTCGGGGCAGCATAACCCGCCGCATTCCAGGGAACCACTGCGTTGGAGTCGTCGAGGATGCAAGCGCACTCAGCGGGATGCCAAGACGGTGTCTATCGTCGACACGTAGCCCTCCAGACGCCGCGTGACCTGCGCGCGCTGATCAGGGGTCAGCCCGGCGTCCAGGCGGGTCAGCAGGGCAAACACCTGTTCTTTCATGCTACGCCGCTGCGCCACATAAGACGGGGGATAGCCCGCCTCGAGGTTCAGCCACCAGCCGTTGAGCAGGTCCTCGATGAGTTCGGGTGCCGGCCGGGTGGAGAGCAGCGCCAGCAAGGTCTGGTGGCGCTGCCGCCGCTGCCCGATCCAGGTGCGGCGCATATCGGGCAAGGCCGCCACGTCCATTTCCAATGCCCGGACCTGGGTGGTGGACAGCTCCCCAGTCCAGGGCTCGATGCGATCGATAAAACCCTCGAGACGCCAAGCCTGGCGCCGGGTTGCACTCCACTGCAACGGCTCTCCCGCCTCGTCTATAGCCTCCTGCGACCAGGCCGCATATCGCGCCAGCTGTTCGGCGTCGAGATCTGCCAGGAAACGCGACAGATCAGGCACCACCAGTTCCACCAGGGTCCGGCGGTGCCGTTCCACACGTTCCTCCAACCAAGCCAGGTCAGCATTGTCCAGGCCGTCGGCAAAGCGCAGAGACAGGCCTTCCAGGGTCTGCCGGTAAGCCGGCAACTGGGTCATGCGGTGCCAGCTGTGCAGGTTTCCCAGCCCCGCCTTCACCCAGTCCTCCTGGTCGGGGCGGATAT
This sequence comes from uncultured Gammaproteobacteria bacterium, assembly GCA_963753845.1. Lineage (GTDB taxonomy): Bacteria > Pseudomonadota > Gammaproteobacteria > Chromatiales > Chromatiaceae > Thiosocius. The sequence continues at coordinate 142,011 of CAVWEI010000004.1, read as the reverse complement.
CAAAGCGATCATCCATGGCCTCAAACACCAGCCAATCTAGATTCTGATACAGCAACCAGGTTGCGCCACAGCCGGCAAGACCGAACAGCGACAGCAGGACCACAAACAGACGTGCGGGGAGCAGAAGGGCCCGATGAACGCCGGTCATGGGCCGGGACGGCAGATGATTCATTGATGGCGCCTGATCGACCATGGCAGGCCCGATGCTGGGGGCTGGTCACACAGCCTGTTTTAAGTAAGTCAAGTTTGACAGATATGGGGATTCAACGTTCCATGCTACGGGTACACCCGACCCGGACAAACGCGGGTAGCATGGGAAGGGGACCACGGGTAATTCGAACGATGGCCGGATCAGAAAAAAGAGGTCTATGGCTGGCAGCCGGGGTGGCGCTATTCCTCCTGACCCTGCTGCTGGTACCGGATGCCACCATGCCTCAGGCGGCCAATCGCGTGGCCGCGGTGGCCGTGCTGATGGCGGTCTTGTGGATCGGCGAGGCCATCCCTATACCGGCCACAGCACTACTGCCCGTGGTCCTGTTCCCGCTGCTGGGCGTGATGCCCATCGAATCGGCGACGGCAAACTACGCCAACCACCTGGTATTCCTGTTCCTCGGCGGCTTCTGGATCGCTGCCGCGGTCGAACGTTGCAGTCTGCACCGCAGGATCGCACTGCAGGTCCTCCGGCTCATGGGAACACGCGCAGATCGGATTATTTTCGGCTTCATGGCGGCAACGGCCTTCCTGTCGATGTGGCTGAGCAACACGGCCACTACGATGATGATGTTGCCGATCGCGATGGCGGTGGCCTCCCGTCTTGGTGGCGCCACCCATACACCGTTCGGCCGTGTGCTGATGCTGGGGATTGCCTATTCCGCCTCCATCGGCGGCGTCGCAACGCTGATCGGCACCCCACCTAATGCTGTGCTCGCGGGCGTGTTGGAAAAGACCCAGGGCATCAGCATCAGCTTCTGGCAGTGGATGCAGTTCGGCGTACCGCTGGCCCTGCTGATGTTGCTCATCTGCTGGTGGTACCTGACCCACATCAGCGCGCGCCTGGGTGATCTCGAAGGTACCCGCGGAACGGAATTGTTCGTCACTGAACTTGCGTCGTTGGGGAGTGTGACCACGGCAGAGAAACGGGTATTGGTGATCTTTACGACAGTGGCTTCGCTGTGGGTGTTCAAGGGGGTGTTGCCTTTCCCCGCAATCAGTTCCATGAGCGACTCCACTATCGCCATCGCGGGCGCACTGGCACTGTTTGTCTTCCCGGCCGGCGACCGCGGGACAGGTGCGCTGCTCGACTGGGAGTCCGCGGTCCGGGTGCCGTGGGATGTCTTGATCCTGTTCGGGGGTGGCTTTGCCCTCGCCCAGGGATTCCAGCAATCCGGCCTCACCGAATGGATCGGTCTGCAGCTCGATTTTCTCAGGGACGTGCATTGGTTCCTGCTGATTCTGGCGGTTGCAGTGGTGACCATTTTTCTCACCGAGTTGACCTCCAATACCGCAACCGCCAGCATGCTGTTGCCCATCGTCGCCGGACTCGCCGCCGCGGCAGGACAGGACGCGCTGCTGCCGATGGTCGCTACCGCGTTGGCCGCCTCGTTCGCCTTCATGCTGCCGGTGGCGACCCCGCCCAACGCCATCGTGTTCGCCAGCCGCCAGGTCAGCATCGCCGAGATGGCGCGTGCCGGTATCTGGATGAACCTGATCGGCATCGCGCTGATAGCGCTGTCGGTGTCGCTGCTACTACCGTGGGTTTGGTAGTCAGCCCGAGAATCCGCGACCAAAGGATCCAGAGGAGGCGTCGAGGTTGCCGCCAATCCGGCAGAAGACCAAGGCCGGCAGCAGAGATGCCCGGTCCATCTATGGTGACGCGGCTGAAGCGCACGTTCACCTCACAACCAAGAACCCGCTTATAAAGGAGCCAGACATGTCCGATCTACCGATGCATTACCAGACGAAATACGAATGGCAGGGCAAGGGCGCAGACGGCGTTCTGGCCGTGCTGGGCCATGCCGACCTGCCGGCAGGCACACCGCACGATAGCGACCGCTACAGTCCCGAACACCTTCTGGTGGCCGCCGCGGAGATCTGCCTTGCCAATTACGTGATGCTGATCGCCGGCCTGTCCAAACTGGAGATCAAGGGCTATCGCTCCAGCGCGGAGGGGGAACTCGAGCGCGAACCCAAGGCAGGGTACCGTTTCAAGCGCATCGTGATTCGTCCCGAACTGACCGTCGGCAGTGGTACCGAGGCCCAGGCGGGGCGGGTCCTGGAAAAGGCGCATCGGTCCTGCCTGATCGCCCGCTCGCTGAACTGCCCGGTCGATATCGAGCCGCAGGTGCATATCTGAAGCAGTCAGCACGACAATGATGCCGTAGCAGCCCCGGCTCGATCGAGAGATGATCATGCACATCTCTCGAGGCACATCCTCGCAGACCGATCGCCAAAAAAAGAAGCCGCACTCACGTGCGGCTTCTCTTACACAGACAGGTTGAAAACCTGTTACTTGGTCATGACGTGCACACGGCGGTTCATGGAACGGCCTTCGCGCGTCGAGTTGTCGGCAACAGGATTGGCCTCACCCATACCGCTGGAGGTGATACGGTCGGCCGGGATACCCTGCTGGATCAACCAGTTGGCCACTGCCTGGGCACGACGCTCGGAAAGACCCAGGTTGTAGTCCTCCGGACCGGTGCTGTCGGTGTAGCCGATAATGTGCAACCTTTCGTCGCCCTTGCTGGCATTCACCCTGCCGACGATCTCGTTGCCGGCCGCCTTCATTGCCGGCTTCAGTTCGGCGCTGTCGAAATCGAAGTGTTCGGCGGTCACGTTCAGAACCAGGTCGGCCATAATCTCACAACCGTCAGCATCCACCTTGGCGCCTTTGGGGGTACCCGGGCACTTGTCCCTGCTGTCCGGCACGCCGTCGCCGTCTTCATCGCCATCCGCCGCCATCGGCATCTGGTCGCCGCAGCGCTCCATCACCTTGTCCACGCCACCGACAGCCTGCCAGCATTCGCCGGAACCGGTGAGAACGGCGTTACCCTCGGAATCGGTCAGGCGTCCTTCGTGCATCTTGTCGGCCGCTTGAATGCCAGAGGCGCCCAGGGCCAAGGTCACGGCCAGGGCCAGAGGGGCCACAGCACGGTGAAATTTGTTCTTGTCGTTAGACATATCTACTCCCAATTGTTGAACGAGGCGCTCATCGAATGCCGAGTGATACGCCGTTACGGAAATTTCAGTTTCTTATAGACCCGGTTTATTGATCGTATCTCTCCATGATCTTTTTTCGGGCCTTGTTGTACTCATCCTCTGTCAGCAGCCCTTGCTTATAGCTGGCATCGAGGTCCATCAGTTCCTGGCCCATCGTGGTGGTCGTGTTGATTGATTCCACCTTGGCCCCACCGCCACCACAGGCAGACAGTGCCAGCGACAATACGACCGGCACCACCGCGCGGGTAACGATTTTCAGGTTAATGCACATTGTCTATACCATCATCTGTCAAGACAAAAACAACTCAATAGCGACCGCGATATAGTTCGACAGCCTTTGCGCGCGGTAGGTTAGCATTAATTCTCCCGGACTGCTATCGATCCACGGACCAAAATTTAGGGGAGGCTGGCGGCCGGTCAGAGTTCCATCCAGGTCCGGAACACTGTCGGCATCGGCCGGCCGGGGACACCCTGTGCATCGCGACCAAGAGTTTACTGCCGCATTGAAAATCTTGCAGCACATCAGGACCTGTCTTGGCCCGTCCATCCTGGTTTTCACGCTGGGGGTCGGATTCGCGATCGCGGGGCCAGAGACTCCCGCACCTGGCCCGCAGGCGAGGCCCGCAGCGGCCGCGGAATGCGTGGTTCTACTGCACGGACTGGGGCGCACCCACCGGTCCATGGCGGAGATGGCGGAAGCACTGCAGGCCGCAGATTACGTCATCATCAATGTCGATTATCCTTCCCGCGAACAGCCGATCGAGGAGCTCGCCGACCGGGTGATGCGGGAGGGCATCGAACGCTGTGGCAGAAAGAACGCAGCTTCCATCCATTTCGTCACTCACTCCATGGGCGGCATCCTGGTGCGCTACTTTCTGGCCAACAACCGGTCCGTCCGCCTCGGCCGTGTCGTTATGCTGAGCCCACCAAACCAGGGCAGCGAGGCCGCCGACCTGCTGAGGGACCAAACGCTGTATGCGTGGATCAACGGGCCAGCCGGTCAGCAGTTGGGCACGGGGGCGGACAGCCTGCCTCTTAGTCTCGGCCCGGTGGACTTTCCGCTCGGCATAATCACCGGCAACCGGCCAGCCTTCTACGATAAATGGCTTGCAGAGTCCATCCCCGGACCCAATGACGGCAAGGTATCGGTGGTAAGCGCCAAGGTGGCGGGCATGACCGACTTCCTCGTGCTGCCCTATACGCATACCTTAATCATGGATGAGCCCGAGGTGATATCCCAGACCATCCATTTCTTGCGTTACGGGCGCTTTCAGCGAAACGATGCGAGCAACCCGGGAGCGGCGCGACCCGGGGAATGACCCGCGACCAGCCGCGTCAAGATCCTTTCGCTTGCTTCAAAAGCTCGATGATCCGCGAATCGTAGTCCGGCGAGAAGCTCCAGTACTGCCCACCACCGGGTGTCTTTCCCTCGACCAAGCCGCGTTCAGCGGGACGGGCATGCCCCCGGAACTGTATCAATACATCCGTACTGACCCAGGGGTGGTCATACCAAAACGAATGTGAGCCTTCCCACAGGTCCGGCATGCTCTCCGGATCGATGTTGATCACGTCGAAATTCGGCCGCTTGGTTGCCTCCATCAGCCACAGTGTCTCGTCCTCACTGAGTTCACTGGGATCAGGCCGGCCCGCGCGCGACTGCTTATGGTGAAATTGCGCCAATGCCAGAACATCATCGTTCAGATTGAGCGATATTGTGACGTTTCGTGTCAGCATCACATAGCGTCTGAGATGGTCGATGAAATCCTTGAAGTTGACATCGGGGGCCGCGAAATAAACCTCACCCAGGCGCAGCTTCTCACGTGCCCCGGCAAGCGGCTCGGCCGCCATTTTCGCCCCCAGCAGCGCAAGCGCCGGACTGGCCACCTGGGCGCCGGCGCTGTAGGCAAGGATGTTGATGTTCTTCGCATCGGTATGGCGTGCCAGCAGTTCCAGGAAGCTGGCGAACAGTGGCGCTGTCTTTGCCGCATGTGCCACATCCGTACCGTATTTGAACAGGCTGCCGGCCGAGGGCCATGCAAATGCCAGCACCACTGATTTGCGCCCGGTGAAGTGCCGATACTGCGCCGCCTGCGCCGTAGCCCGATAGACATTGGCGTTGGCCCCGTGCACGTAGACCATCAGATCCTTGTCGGCGCTCTCTGCGAGTGCCTCGTTGACGCGCCGGAATTACTCTTCGGCCGTCTTCGACAGTGTGCCATCAGCGGCATTGGAATCCAGAGTCGCCAACTCTTCCACGCTTTCCGACACCAGCAATGGCCGCCGCTCGTTCGTGGCACGCATCGACAGCGCGCGCAGCCCCTCCCAGTCGAGGGAGTCGTCACCGATGCGCAGGCTGGCCACTCCCAGGCGAAGCTCATCACTCGCAAAGATCGAATAGACACGCGCATCCGCGGTACTCAGAGGCACCCGGTTGGTCGCGTAAAGGACAGGCAGACGGGTGTCCTGGTCGGCCAGGGCAATGCCGTCGAACACATCAAACTCCCCGGTGGTCAACGCGACCGGGGTCGGCATTAGATAGACCTTCGGCTGACAACCGGCGAGAGCCGACGCAAGAAACAGCGCCATGACTGTGGAACCACCGCCTGACGGGCGCCGCAATACAATTCGCATATAAAATTCAACCCCCCAGATCTCAGCGGCCCGGATGGCTCCGTTACCGTTTCGGCGTCGCCATGTCGGCTCGGGCACCCTGCAAAGCCCTTCCAATGAGGACACAGCAGAAGCCCCCCGATTGTTGTCGGCAAGGCAACACAGACCGGCCTGGGTCAGACGAGTCGGCCGTTGCTTGCACTCTATCACTCATCTTCGCAACAGGCGGCGTTTCGCCCGCCATCAGCTTGACACAGGAATTTTTCCCGCCTCCTCCTGGAATACGCCCAGCAGCAACAGACTGCCACTGACCACCATCGCAAATACGGAAAACGTGATCCAAACCCAGTGCGCCCGTCCGTCGACCCAACCAAGCTTCAGGTCGATGGACCAGCCCCATTCGAATATCCCGGCGATCAGCAGAAACATGCCTGCCATAGCAAATTCATCCTCTAGAATGAAACACTGCCTGCTGAAACCCTGGCAGACGTAAACCATGTGCAAAAAGGGCGCGTCCGTGCAGACGACCGCAAAAGTGGACTCGATTCGTTTCCTCCGCAGTTGGGCAGCAGGAGGCCTCAGCCGGAGATCAGTGCAGCTTTCCAGCCGCCTTCAACACAGCGTCACAGGGGTTGCTAAACGCCGTCAGCCGTTTGAAAACGCTATCGTAAAGCACGGTCACCCCCCCGGTAGCCCAGGCGGCCGCGCCATACGCGACGGCACCACCGACGTCTACCCCGACCTTGGGGTCGTCGAGCGTGCCCGTTAGGCGGACCAGACGGTCAGCGATACCCAGCAGGCTGATCCCCAGGCCTTTGCGATTCGCGGTCTTGAATTGCAGGTCGATCTCACCGGTACGCAGTTTCAGGGCGCCACCCCCGAGCACGTTGAATCTATCAGTGCGCAGTGCGAGACCCTTGGTGCTGGTTGCAACACCCTTGGCAATATCGAGCTGGATCACCGCGCATTCCAGTTTGGCCTGCTTTTCAGCCTTGCCGCCCGGGTTGATGACATTCAGCAGGGTAAACAACACATCGCCGAGCGGCAGATTGGGGGAAAATTTCTCGCTCAGCTCGCCTTCCCCCAGCACCATCAGGAAGTTTCCGTCGGCAGAATCGAGTATCGCCCCAAGTGAGTTGCCAGTTGCCTGCAGCGTCAACTCGATTTCCATCGGTGAATTGGAGTGGTCACCGACCATCCGATCCCGGTCGATCAGGCTGCCAAGATCCAGCTTGCCCTTGTGCTTCAGCTCCACCTGCCAGCGTTCGCCGGCAGGTTTCAGATCGGCATCCAGGGTCAGTCGTTCACCCTCGGCCAACAGGCTGAACTTAAGGTGCCCCTTGTTCAATGCGGCATCCAGACTGACCGTCTTCAGGTCCAGATCTTCCGTCTTTAGATGGTCAGCCCTGTACAACAGGGATCCCTCCAGGCCACGCAGCGCAGACGGTGGCAGCTCCCGATCCAGGATTGCCACGCGGTCCCCGGCCACCTGCCCGGACTGCGGCAGGTAGGGTTTCAGATCCAGTATCCGCGATTCGAGCACCGCCTCGATCCGCCCGCCCTTTTTCAGTGGAATACTCATCTTTCCGCCGATATCGCTGCCTCCTGCGGTCAGCTTGAGGCCCGTCAGGCGCAGATGCTGCTTGCCGCCCTCTACATTTGATGCGAATTCGAATGGTGGGCTCTCCGGTACGGCGGCACCCACCCAGGGAGTCAGCCGGGCGAGACTCGGGCCAGATGCCTTGACCGCAAAGCGGCTGCCCTGCAACCCGTCGAGACTGGCAAGGGTGCCGTTCAGTCCGACTCGCAATCCTTCGTGACGTAGTGTCAGGTCCAGACCCAGGCCGCCGGCCTGGCTTGTTGACCAGGGCCCGAGATTGCCCGTTATTTCCAGCGGTCTGCCTGCGGATTGCCCCTTGGCACTGAGCTTGAGCTTGTCCCATGACTTGCCGCCCGTGAACAGGTCCGCAAGCGACCCGCCGCCGAGATCGACCTGGTAGGAATGATCTTGGTGGACCAGCTTGGTCAGGAGACGGACCGTCTGCCCCGGCGCAACACTGGCACTCAGGCCGGTCAGTACGACACTGCCGACCTTTGCATCCTTGCCCTTGGGCACGGACAGCTCTGCAGATGCCACTTTCAACTCCCCACCGGCATTGCTGACCAGTGACTCCAGAGAGTCACCCGCGCTGTTGAACTGGGCCGAGACCTTCTTCAGTGAACCGTCAAAGGCCGTTGCGGGCGACAGCAGCGCCAGCCACTTGTGCAGATCCAGCCGCGCGCTCTGCAGTTCCATCTGCAAACGCGAAAAACTGTAGTTGGCGGCCAGATCTCCGGTGATGGCGAGGGTTGCATCCGGTATACCGAGCTGTACGGCAATGATGCTATCGCTTTCGGTATCGGCCTTGTGCTCGATGTTCCCGGACAGGGAGAGTGGGACACCCATGAAGCTGATTCCACCCTCGAGAGCCATCAGACCTGGCCTCGGCCTGTCGAAACTGAGATTCGGGATGCTAAGGATGTGATCCTTACCCGTCAACGCCCGATAATGCACGCTGGAGTCCTTGACCGTCAGCTCATCAAGGGTGAATTCGACTCCGCCGGTGTCTTTGCTGCGGGCGCTGCCGAAGGTCCAGTTGTGTCTGCCGTCAGCGGCCGTTTCCAGCAGGAGATCTGCCTTCAGCAGCGTCACCTGCCGGATCTCCAGACGGCGCGAAAACAGCGCCATCAGATCGAAACTGACGACCGCCTGCCCGGCACGGGCAAAGTATGGCCCGCCGGCCCATTCCGGATTGCTCACCCAAAGGCCCTCGAGCGAGACGGACGGGGTCATGGAAAAACGAAGCTTCACGCCGCCTTCGATCCGGACTTCCCGCCCCATTGCCTTGCTGACCCCGAGCTCCAGCAGGTCCTTGTGCCTGTCCAGGTATATCGCCAGGTAAGCCGCCCCCGCGAACGCGACAGCAACGAACAGCCCAACCGTTCCAAAGACAATTCTTCCGGCCTTCACAACCTGCCCCCCACCTTGGCAGAGGCATTCATTCCAAAAAGCTCGAGCACCCTCGTCTGCACATAAGCGTAGAAAGGATTCCACCGCAAACGCAGCATCTCGGCGGGCGAGATCTGCAGTACCCCACGCTCACCGCGCAATGCGATGTCGCCAAAATGGATGCCGGGGCTCTTGCCGGGCGAAAGGCCACCGTAGACCGGGTCGTCGGACGGAAAGGGCAGCGCCACATGCGAGAGTGAGTAGAGATCCTTTGGCCAGGAGATGCCCAGGCCGGTATCGCTGGCGGCATCCTCATCGGGATACTTGGTCTGCAAACTCACCGCGCTGCTATCCTCAGCTTCATTGGACACGATACTCAAGGTGAAAACCCGGTCCGGATCCCGGTCTATGGCCTGCATGACCCTGGCCGGATCCCATTTGATGATCGGATCGATATCGGCCGTTCGATTGATATCGAACAACACCAGTTCGTGGCCACCGGACGGCAGGCGCTCAAACAACCCCTCGATCAGGGCCGGGGTCGATACGGTTGCATCCACGACAGACGAGAAGGCCAGGATCGGCGGCAGATTCCGGAGCATGTCAGCCTGTTCCAGAGCACCGATACGCTCCTGAATTTCGTTGGTCAGCTGATACACCACATCCCCGGCGTTCACTGCAAAGGAGTTGTACTTGAACGGGTCGTACTCCGGCAGAATAGAGTTCCAGGCAAGCTTGTCGAGGCCCAGCAGATGCCCGAGCCGTGCCTGCCATACTGCCAGCGCGGCCATGGAGGTCACACCGATGGCCGGCGACAGGAGCACCAGGCGGTCGACCTGCGGTAGTGCCTCGTCCTCGATTGAAGCGAGTGCATATTGCACCGCCAGGGCGGCGCCCGCCGAATAGCCGACGACATACAGCGGCCGGTCGCCACCCTTTTCAGCAAGATGGCGCATCGCCAGCCGCACTGCTGCAGCCATGTCCTGCCATGTAATCTCTACCAGCCCTGATGGCGCGGTCCCATGACCCGGCATCCGCAGCCCGAGCACGTAGGCGCCGGCGGCATTGAGACCCTCGCCCAGATGCCTCAGGCTGTATGGAGAATCGGACATACCGTGCAACAGCAGCACGGCCGCCCTGGGCGACTTTACGGGCAACTCGAAGCTGCGATTCCAGTTCGGCCTCCAGCGTTCCGGGTCCGACAGGCTGCCGCGGTTGTATCGATTGATGCTGCTGCGCTGGTCTGATTGCACCTCGGCATAGACCAGTTCATCCAGTTGCCGGAAAAGCCGCTCCTCCAGCTCCAGATACCCTCCGAAGGTCTCGATCCCGGAACCTTCGGTGAACTCCTGGTCGAGTTCGGCCGTGTGCCAGACGTCCAGGTCGGCACGCCCATTGAGGTAAAGGACATACACAATGACCAGTACAACGCTCGCACCAAGCGTGCTGTAGCCCGCTGCCCTCAGTATGTATCGGATCAGGCCGGTCACTCGCCTCCTCATCAGTTCTGCCCCCTTGTGGATGCCCGGTTCGACAGGTGCCGGGCGCTGATTCCGACGCAGTCAGGGCGCAGACTATCTGCTCCAGTTGGAGACGCGCACGCCCACCAGGCTCGAAATCATGATGGCCAGATAGAGCTGCCCGACGATCCCCTCCATGAAGGTGAGATAGCGGGCCAGAGGCAGTATCGGGGTGATATCCCCGAAACCCATCGTCGTCAGCGAAACAAAACTGAAGTAGAGCAGATCCATGAAGTCGGCATTTGCACCAGTGCTGGAAAGGCCCCTGAAGGATCCTGGCACCAGCAGCTCCAGCAGCGCAAACAGCATCGCCCAGATCATGCCAAGCAACAGGTAGACAGAGATGGCACCGACGATGGTGTTGCCGTCCACGTGCCCTGAAAAGAGCACCTGTTTTACCGTTACCCAGGTGGCGGCGACAAAAAAGGCCAGCAGCAGGATATAGTGGACCGCGGTCAGGCCATGTGATTCGAGAAAGAGTCCGGCCAGAGAGACCAACAGGACACCCGCCGTCAGCCCCAGGCCACCCGCGAACATGCCTTTCTCAGACCTGAGGCTCCATACACCGGTGGCCAGTGTCAGGATCAGGGCACCCTCCAGCAGCCTCCCCGCCAGACCACGATCGGTAAACTCACTTGCCAGCGAACCCAGCAGCAGGAATAACACCAATGCCGAGTTCAGATAGGTGAAGTTGTCGATGCGGGCAACCTTTTCTTTCATACCTTTAATTCCTTCGAAGAGGCCAACACTGCGACCCTGTGAGCCTCAACTGCCCCGTGCTCCGGGGCCTTTGGCCCGGGCTGCCAAAGCCCCGACCAGCGGCGTCGCGCTCAGCCCATGTGCAACGACGCTCAGTGCTATGGTGCAGACTACGGTCATTGCAATCGTATCGCCACCCGGCAGCCTCTCGTTGAGTACGATAACGGCAAAAACGATGCTGGCCAGACCACGCGGCCCGAACCAGCCCATGAACAACTTCTCGTCGGTGCGCAGCTTGAATCCTGCCAGTGCCAGGAACACCGGCAGCATCCGCACGACGGTGAGACTGAGCACCGCATAGGCCATTGTCTGCCAACTAAACGAGCCGACCGACTGACCGACCACTGCAGCACCGAACACTACCCAGGTGATCAGGGCCAGGGTATCGCCTGTTCCCTCAGCCGCCAGAAGCAAACGATGCTTGTGCTGCTTAACGAGGGCACCAAACAGAAGCCCTCCGACAAAGGCCGCGATGAACCCGCTGCCCCCGAGGACCTGAGCCAGCGCAAAGGCCGCCACCGCCAGGGCAATCACCGGCAACTGACGCCAGGTCTCGGTGATCCAGCCACGCTCAGCCGAATGCTGGATCAAACGGGCGCCGATAAGCGACAGCCCCAGTCCCACTGCACAACCGATCCCGACCTCCTCGGCCACCAGGGTCAACGCAAAGCCCCGGGCGGGACCCTCGCCCTCGCTGCCGGCGGCGAGCGCAAGAAAGACAAACAGGATCGGGACACAGATACCATCGTTCAGTCCGCTCTCGACGTTCAGTCCCTCGCGGATATTGATCGGGACGGATTCGTCGGTCACCACTGCCTTGCCCAGGGCCGCATCGGTCGGTGCCAGCATGGTTGCAAGGATGGCGATTTCCAGAAGGCTCAAATCGTCGAAAAGCGTCACCCCAACCCCGAAACCGAGCAGGATGGTCAAAGGCAATCCAAACAGCAGCAGCCGCTGCGGGATGTGAAAACTCCTTTTTAGCACCCCCAGATCGGCATTCGAGGCATCGGTGAACAACACCAGCGCGAGGGTCAGCTCCGCCAGGGTCCTCAGACCTTCGGCATCCACATTCAGGGTCAAAAGCCCCAGACCCAGCGGGCCAAAGACCAGGCCGAAACTGGCAAATACGATCGCACCATTGACAGGTGTGCGTTCCAGTGCGCCACCCACGATACTGTAAACAAACGCGAACGCGGCCAACACGGCCATATCCAGATACATGATGCCTTCCACCTCGGGCGTTGTCCTTCAATTGCCATTTATCTAGCACCCGAAGTCGCGGACGCCAGGTGTTGCCGGGATTGCGAAGACCCACGGGGCGGGCGCCCGCCTCCTCGACGTAGTTGGCAAGTCGGATGCGTCACGTGGCATCATCCAGAACTTGAGTCCCGGGATCAAGCCGGATCCGGGACTCTCCACGGTGCACCCGGCACAGGGCCTGAGGGGCCCTGCCTGGTGCCGGTGGGTGATCGATGGTTACTGATGGCTGGAGCCAGTGGCAAAGTTATTCATAGTTGAAAGTGCCAGCGGTGAAAGGATCCCATTCCTGCGCGGGGTGCTGGTGGAATCCCTCGCGCGCGCCGGCCTATCGTTTCAGGATGCGTACCTGGTCGCGCAGTCTGTTCGAGACAAGTTAGGGGACGATGCCGAAATAACGATCGAAACGCTCAGGGAGCGCGTATCCGCCGAACTGCACGAACACTTTGGTGAGTCTCTGGCCCGGTCCTATGTTCTTGGATTCTCCAAGGAACGGCAGACCATGGTGCGGACTGAGACCGATGAGGTCCCTTTTTCGGTGGGCATACTTTCGCGTTCACTTCAGGCCTGTGCCATAGATCGCAGGGAGGCCCTGGAGACCGCGCAGCAGGTGCACGAGGATCTGCGCAAGGGAGAGGATTCCGTCGTCGATCACACCTCGCTAAGGCAGATCGTCTACGCGCGCCTGAAAGAGCACTGCTCGCAGGCGGCCGCTGACCGGTTTCTATCCTGGCGACGCTTCAGGGACAGTGGCCTGCCCTTGATCGTGCTGGTCGGCGGTATCACGGGTACGGGAAAGAGCACACTGACAACGGAACTGGCATACCAGTTGAATATCGTCAGGACTCAGTCGACCGACATGATGCGCGAAATCGTACGCTGCTATCTCCCGGAAAAGATGATCCCCACGCTCTCCTATTCGAGCTTTGAGGCCTGGCGGGGGCTGAGGGCAGAAGGCAAGTCAGCGCCGAAAGTCGAAGATACCGAGGTTGTGAATGGCTTCCTCTCCCAGTTCGGGATCGTGAAGCATGGACTGGAGGCGACCATCCGGCGCGCGGTCAAGGAACGCCACGATCTGATCGTGGATGGCGTGCATGTGCTGCCTTCAGAGCTGGACCTGGACATCTCGGGCGACCAGGCGATCGTGATTCCGCTCATGCTGGTCGTGGCCAACAAGAAGACGCTCGCAAAACGGCTCAAATGCCGTGCCAAAGAGCAACCCGAGCGTACGTCCTCGCGTTACCTGAAGCAGCTCGATCAGATCTGGACGCTGCAGTCCTATCTGGTCGCGGAAGCGGAAGAGCATTCGATCCCGATGATCTTCAACAGCGACCTCGAAGAGGCCCAGCAGGAACTGCTGATGCACATAAGCAAGACCATCGCCCAACATTTCCCGGCTGACTCCTGATATGGGAAGTGGCCTGCTCGAGCGATACCTGTCGTGGTTGGCCGATCTTCAAATTTTGGACAATCGGCGGGGTCAGGACACCAGACCGACCTGGTTGGCCTACCTTCCAGTTGTACTGGTTGCCGCCTTGGGCGTGACGATAACCATAGCCGCGTTGATTCAATCTCTCCGGTGGGAGAAGGGTCAGGTCGAGATAACATTTCGCGAGGCGTCGCAGGATCGCATTCTGGCCGTACAAAGGGAGCTGACATATTCCTTCGGGCGGGTCCAGGACATCGCCAGCCTTTTCGGGGCTTCCGCGACTGTAGGCCGCCGCGAGTTCAGAAAATTTGTCGGTCCCGCCCTTAAGAGTCACAGCAGCATCAAGGCCCTTGCGTGGGCCCCGGTAGTACCGATCGATGACACAACCGAGTTTCTCACAGATGTCCGCCGAAGTTTCCCCCCCTTCCAGATCAGGGAGTTCGGCCCTGTCGGCGAACTGATCGAGAAAACCGACCGCCCTGTCAGCTACCCTGTCCTATACATCCAGCCGTATAGAGAAAACAAAGCGATGCTCGGCCTCAACATAGGCGCCGAGCCGATGATTGCCCCCCTTTTGAGCCAGGCCGAACTCACTCAATCCATGCAGGTTTCACCGGGGGCCTCGATTATTGAACGAAGCAGCGAAAAGGAAAAGATCCTGGCGGTGTTGCCCGTTTTTTTTGAAGACCAACCCACCGAAGAGGATGCACCTCTATCCTCCTCCAGGCTCAAAGGGTTCGCTATCGGTATCTTCTACCTTGGCGAAATTGTCGAACAGGCACTCGGCACCCTTCGGCCTGCGGGAATCGATATCCACTTCTACCTGCCTGACACCAACGGCGAAAGGCGGCGGCTCTACACTCATCAATCTCGCCTCAGAAAACACCCAGGGTTCCAAGACTTGACGTCGGCAATGACCTTCAAAGACCAGATCTTTGTTGGCGACCAATCCTGGGAAGTGGTGTGCAATCCTTCCCCCGGACAGTATGCAACCGAGGTCCGGAACAGCTGGATCATGTTCGCCGGAGGCCTCGCCTTCACCGCGCTGCTGAGTGTCTATGTGGCCACGCTCATTGGCAGGGCGAGACAGGTGCGGCGCGAGGTGGACGTGAGGACATCACAGCTGTGGGAAACGGTACAGGCCCTCAATCGGGAAGTGACCGAGCGCAAATCGGCCGAGCGGGAACTCCAGACGCTGAACGAAACACTGGAGGATCACATTGCCAGCCGCACGGCCGAGGCGGATCGAAGGGCCCAGTATCTGGAGCAGTTTGCCTACGTGACCTCCCACGACCTGAAGGCCCCACTGCGGGCCGTGAGCAACCTGGCCGGATGGATCGAGGAAGATCTTGCCGACAAGCTCGACGATTCCTCCAGAGAACAGCTCGCGTTGCTGCGCGACCGGGTCAGCCGGATGCATAATCTGATCGAGGGACTGCTGGAATATTCCCGGGTCGGCAAGACCAGCGACACGGTAAATCCGGTCGACACCCGGGAGCTGATCATCGAGACCATCGATTCGCTCTCCCCCCCAAAAGGGTTCAAGATCAAGATCCAGGGAGAAATGCCAACCCTCTATGCCGATCGGCTGCAGCTGGGGCAGGTGTTTGCGAACCTGATCAGCAACAGCCTGAAACACCACGGCGGGGAAAAGGGGAAGATCCGAATTGGGTGCGAGAATCGCAGAAAATTCTATGAGTTTTCTCTGTGCGACAACGGCCAGGGGATAGCCCCAGAATATCATGACAAGGTCTTTATGATGTTCCAGACGCTGGCTTCCCGCGATACGGAAAACAGTACCGGCATTGGACTGGCATTGGTCAAGAAGATTGTAGAGGAACACGGAGGCAAAGTAAGGTTGGAATCTGCCCTCGGTGAGGGCGTTTGCGTCTATTTCACCTGGCCAAACAAGGCTCCTGCCAAATCGGGTGATCAACCATGAAAGCGGCGCATTGGTTCGAAAGAGACTGGGAATAGCGGGTTATGCTGAACAAAGACGAGACAATATTGCTGGTCGAGGATGACAGGGTCGACATCATGACCGTGCAGCGTGCCCTGAAGAAGAACCAGATCAGCAATCCCCTGCGGGTCGCCCGGACCGGCCTGGAGGCATTGAGCATACTTCGTGGCCACGATGGTTTCGAACCCATTTCGCCACCGCCTGGCCTTATCCTTCTGGATCTCAACCTCCCGAAGATGAGCGGCATCGAATTCTTGCGCGAGCTGCGCAGGGACCCCGAACTCAAGGAATTGCGCATCATCGTCCTGACTTCGTCCAACGAGCCGAAAGACCGGACTGCCGCATTCGAATACGATGTCGACGACTACATCGTCAAACCCCACTCCTTCGACGAGTTTACGCGCGCGATAGCGACCATCCTGGCGTTCTTGGACTGAGTTCATCGGAATCGAACCATGGCTGCCAGCCAGCGCCGTGATCGCCGGTAGCTGGTGTCGCCTGCCAAGGATGTTCTATCCTTGGGTCAGGTACATCCCCCGGCCCTACTCTGGTTCGGCCTGACGATTGATGGACAGGCTGGGATTCGGGCCCTCCGTGACTTCGCCGAGGAGACAATTGCATGCGCAGGATCTATTTTCTGGTACCCGATCTCAAAACAGCCAGCACGGTGACTGACGAGTTGCTGCTGGCGCGGATCGACGAGCGCCACATCCACGTCATCGCGCGTGAAGGCACAGAACTGGGCGACCTGCCGAAGGCCTCGCTACTGCAAACCAGCGACGTCATACCCGCTGTTGAGCGTGGACTCGCAGTAGGTGGCGTCACGGGCATCCTCGCCGGCGTCGCCGCCGTCTCGTTTCCGCCTGCCGGCCTGGTGCTGGGCGGTGGCGCCATCCTCGCGACGGCGCTGGCCGGATCCGGCATCGGTGCCTGGCTGTCGAGCATGATCGGGGTGGACGTCATGAATTCCCAGATCAAACAATTCGAAGAGGCCGTCAGCAAGGGCGAGATCCTGTTCCTGGTCGACGTCCCGAAAGACCGGGTTGCACAGATAGAGTCGATGGTGAAGATGCATCACCCGGATGCAGACGTCGAAGGTACAGAACCGCATATCCCGGCGTTTCCCTAGAAACAACCGATTCACCGGAAAACGAGCGGCTCGGAGATGCCAGGCTCACACCGAAGCCAGCTGCCACCCTACTTTGCGGCCGCCCCTGCGGTCAGGCGTGGTCCGGTTAACACCGACCCTGCAGGTATGCCTCAGCATCGGGGACAGCAACGCTTGCCATGAAAACAGTGAGCATCTATGCGGGCGGGCGACTCGGTGACTATAACTTCGGCGCCGATCATCCGTTCGGACCCTTGCGGCATGACGCCTTTCTTGCAGAGTTCCACCGGCTGGGGCTGGAGCAGGGATGCGACCTGAAACCACCAAGGAACGCGCAAAGGGACGAGATAGCGCGTTTCCACACAGCAGAATACATCGACCGGGTGGCACAGGCGTCGCTTAGGGGCACCGGTTACCTCGATGGCGGCGACACCCCGGTCTTCCCGGGCATCTACGATGCAGCGGCCCGGGTGGTCGGTACCGTACTGGAGGCGTTGACGGACCTGGTGAACGGCAAGACACGGCGCGCCTTTGTCCCCATAGCCGGTTTGCATCACGCACGCCGGGCAGCGGCCGCCGGTTTCTGCGTCTTCAATGACTGCGGTGTTGCGATCGAGACCTTGCGCGAAAAGCACGGCATTCGGCGCGTCGCCTACGTGGACATCGATGCCCACCACGGCGACGGCGTCTACTATGCCTTCGAAGAAGATCCGGAACTGATCGCCGCAGACATCCATGAAGACGGCCGCTATCTGTATCCGGGGACCGGTTCGGTGAACGAGACCGGCAAAGGCGCGGCGCGCGGGACGAAGCTCAACGTCCCGATGCCACCGCACGCCGACGACCGGATGTTTTTCGAGGCCTGGGACTTTGTTGAGGAATTCGTCGACAAGGCCAGGCCAGAGTTCATCCTGTTCCAGTGCGGCGCCGACAGCCTGGACGGTGACCCCATCACCCATATGGCCTACAGCAGCGAGGCCCACCGGCACGCCACCGCGCGTCTTTGCGATCTCGCCGATCGCCATTGCCAGGGCCGGCTGCTGGCTCTGGGCGGCGGCGGCTACAATCTGAATAATCTCGCCGACGCCTGGTGCGCGGTGGTCAAGGCCATGATCGATGCCGAAAAGTGACGCCCGAGTCACCGCATCGACACGATTGCGGCAGTGCACCATTTTTGGCGTATCATGGCCCTTGCAAGCTTTTGCTCAGCGATCGCATCGGGAGGCATTCGACGATGGCCACCAAGACTGCAACTACCCTGGATGTGCAGCCAGACCCTGCACCCACACCGCCGGTCGCGGATGGCGGCGATGACCAGCCCACCCCCGGTCATTTTGCCGCGCAGAGCCTGGACCTGGCCTTCAAGGCCAACCTTGCCCGCCTGACCGGCGGCGTTTCTCCCGCCGGACTGGCCCGCGTCTACTTCGACTGGCTGTCGCACCTGGCCCTGTCGCCGGGTAAACAAATGGAGCTGGTCGAGAAGGCGGCGCGCAAGTACGTGCGATTTTCACGCTACGCCGGTCAAACGGCCCTCGCTCCGAACACGCCCCCCTGCATCGACCCACTGCCACAGGATCGGCGCTTCGCAGACAAGAGCTGGCAGCGCTGGCCCTACAATTTCTTCTACCAGTCCTTTCTGCTGAATCAACAATGGTGGCACAACGCCACGACCGAGATCGACGGACTGAATCCGGAGAGCGAGCGCGTCGTCTCGTTCATCGCCCGACAGATGATGGACCACTGGTCTCCCTCCAACATTCCATGGCTGAATCCGGAAGTCATCGAGGCAACGACCACAAGCGGCGGAATGAACCTGGTCAAGGGCATGCAGAATTTCGTTGAGGACGCGGAACGCACCGCCCTGGGAAAACCGCCGCTGGGCGCGGAGAATTTCAAGGTCGGAGGTAACATCGGGGTCACACCGGGAAAGGTGGTCTATCGCAACCACCTGATCGAGCTGATCCAGTACACAGCGACCACCAGGCAGGTCTATGCCGAGCCGCTGCTGATCGTGCCCGCCTGGATAATGAAGTACTACATTCTCGATCTGTCGCCAAAGAACTCGCTGGTCAAGTTTCTGGTCGATCAGGGTCACACGGTGTTCATGATCTCATGGCGCAACCCCGATTCCGCAGACCGCGATCTCGGTATGGCGGACTATCGTGCGCTGGGGCCGATGACCGCCCTGGATGTGATATCCGCCATCGTCCCCGGGCAGAAGATCCATACGGTCGGTTATTGCCTGGGCGGAACCCTGATGGCGATCGCCGCGGCGGCCATGGCGCGTGACGGCGACCACCGCCTGGCCTCGCTGACCACACTCGCCACCCAGGTCGACTTCACCGAGGCCGGTGAATTGACCCTGTTCATCGGCGACAGCGAGGTGGCTTATCTGGAAAAGATGATGTCGGAGCAGGGCTATCTCGACGGCAAGCAGATGGCGGGGGCGTTCCAGATCCTGCGTTCCAATGACCTCATCTGGTCGCGCATGGTGCACGACTACCTGCTCGGCAAGCGCCAGCCGATGAATGACCTGATGGCCTGGAATGCCGATCTGACCCGCATGCCCTACCGTATGCATTCTGAATACCTGCGCTGGCTGTTTCTGAACAACGACCTGGCGAGCGGGCGTTACCGTGTTGAGGGTCGCCCGGTAGTGATCAACGACATCCGCGCACCCATCTTCGCGGTCGGGACCGTCAAGGATCACGTGGCGCCGTGGAAATCCGTTTACAAGATCCACCTGCTCGCAGACACCGACGAAGTGACCTTCGTCCTCACCAGCGGCGGACACAATGCCGGCATCGTCAGCGAGCCGGGCCACCCGCGCCGTCATTTTCAGATGCGTACCCACAACGAGGGCGAGACCTATGTCGACCCCGAGACATGGCAGCACACCACACCGACGCGGCAGGGATCGTGGTGGCCGGCCTGGCAGACCTGGTTGGCCGAGCGTTCGTCAGGAAAGAATGCCCCGCCCACGACCGGCAACATGGCTCACCCCCCTTTGACGGAGGCGCCCGGGACCTATGTGCTGATGCCCTGAGCTGCACATCGTAAAGTGGACGGGTATATCAAGGTATGTGGGATCACAAAGGGCCTTCTCTGCCAGATGTTGAAATCACCGGGCAGGAGGGTCGATCGATGTGCAGACAGCCGCCACGGGGGGCGGTTGCCGCAACGATCAGTCATTGTCGAACTGCATGCCGTAATGCTTGTAGAGTTCGATCTGGTATTCGCGGCTGATCACCTGCGATGCGTCGTATGCAGGGGCCGTCTCGATCGCCTCGCGCGTCAAGGCGATCGCGACATTCTTGTCCGACCAGTCCACACCCTCGATCCATGCGCAGGCCATCAGGACGTCTTTGCCAAACAGCCATCTACCGGTGGCGACGTCCAGGTAGCGGACCGTCCAGCCCGGGTCTTCGATGATGAAATCCCTCACCGTGCCGAACTCGCCGTCCTGCGCACGGATGCTATACCCGGTGACCTCGGCACTGCTGCGCAGGTGCGGGTGCTCAGGCTCCTGCGGCTCATCGTCGGCGGCAAGCGGGGGGATGCCCGGCCCTGGGCCGAAGAGTGGGTCTGCCCCCCAGTAGGGCTCCCAGTCGTAGTAGCGGTAGAATTCCCGCTCATAGTGACGTGATACCGGGACCTGTTTCTCGGTCGGAGGACAATGCCTGATCTGCTCACGGTTGAGTTTGACGTCGATACGCCTGTCGTCCTCATCCACCTTGTCGATCATTTCGGGGAGGATCAGTACATCCTGCCCCAAAAGCCAGCCCCCGGTGTGCACCGCAAAGTAGCGCACCTTCCAGTTCTGATCATCGAAGTAGATCTCCCGCACCTTGCCTATGTCACCATCGCGGGCATGCAGGGTATAGCCACTCAAGTCACGCATGCTGCGCAGCTGCCTCATTGGATTGCCCTCCAGAGCCTGTCGGTGGTCGAAGTGAGTCCCCACGACACTGTCCGGCTCCCGGGCAAGCATAGATCGCTTGCCGAGTCCTAAGCGGGCGTATCGGGAAGCTCGCCATGTTTCTTCACAAAGTATTGTTCAAGTTCGGCCATCAGGTGTTCGAGGTCGCCGCTCCCGATCGCATGGCGTTCACCATTGACGGCGAGAAACACACTCAGCCTGCGGTCGCGGCTGACGCTGGCGGCCAGCCTTTCATCGGTACCGCCCTCGTAGATCTCGAACGCATCGTTGCCCGCTGCATCGGTCCCCCAATGCCAGCGGGTTGCCCTGCCGCGCGCAATGGTATGCCCCCCGAAACTCTCCAGTCTTTCACGATCCTCTTTGCCGATGAAATTGTCCGGCAATCTGGTGACATCCCCCATCCTGGCCTCCTCTGCAAACAAAAAGCACATTGCGGCGCCGCCCGCATCCGGACCGATCTCGGGCATACCCGCTGTGTGACGCATGACGCACTTGTACGTTTAAGTATTCGCAATAAATCTGCCACTTTCAATGAATCGCGGCCGGCATCGCGGAATCCCCGAAACATCACCGGCTTTTCCCGCGGCCCCGTCGAGGTTAGCCTCGTCGTGGGCAGGTCCTTTTCGGCCTGATCCCAAATCCTTCAGGCAATTTGCAGTTTGGCATCGACCCACACGACAAACGAGAGAGACTCTATTGGCATGATTTTCAAGCAACTGATCGAAGTCGATTCGTCCACCTACACCTACCTGCTCGCCTGTCCGGACACGCACAAGGCCATCCTTATCGACCCGGTGCTCGACACCGTGGAGCGCGATCTGCAGGTACTCAGGGATCTCGACCTTAAGTTGGTGGCAACGCTGGAGACACATGTCCATGCCGACCATCTGACCGGCGCCAGGCGCCTGAAGCTGCAGACCCACTGTCAGACTGCGTACCCGCGGATGCTGAATCTGCCCTGTGCCGACATCGGCGTCCAGGAGGGCGAGACCTTCCGCGTCGGCTCTGTCTGCTTACATCCGCTGTTCACACCCGGGCATACCGATCACCATCATGCCTACCTAATCGATACACCGCTGCAGAAGATGCTGTTTACCGGTGACGCGTTGCTGATCGACGGTTGTGGTCGAACCGATTTCCAGTCGGGTGACGCCGGGACCCTATACAACAGTATCCACAACAAGCTTTTTTCCCTGCCCGACGAGACACTGGTGTACCCCGCCCACGATTACGAGGGACGGTTCGTTTCAAGCATCGCGCAGGAGAAGACGCGCAATCCGCGTTTGGGCGGGGGCAGATCAAAACAGGATTTCATCGACCTGATGGACGGGCTGGATCTGCCCTACCCGCGCAAGATCGATTTCGCGGTGCCCGGGAACGAGGCCTGCGGTGAATGCCCTGCCAATATTCCCGAGGCATTTCGCGGGCCCTGTGTCGTCAGCGACCAGGGCTGAGCTATGAATCCTGACGCGTGAACAGGGACGGGGGCGGGCGGACAAGCAAACTCGTTCCCTTTCCACTCCAACTCCATGGATACCCAGGTTCACGGCCTGTTGGCCGGTCAAGCTGTGCAGTCGGGGTTTTCTGGCCGGCATGTTCGACAGCACCCGCATACTTGCCGATGACGGGAAAATCACCGAACAGGCGCCCGTGCAAATGCACTCGCCACCGTGGTGCTTGCGTCGATCGCGCGCGCGATCAAGACGTTCGGCACAAAGCTGCAGCCGCGTGACCCGCATGCGGCCCTCAGCCGGAGAGACTCAATTCTCGTAAATGCCGACAAGCCTGTTCTGCTCGATGATATTCGTACCGTATTGCTCGAGAAATTGGTTGCGGCCAGGTGTCCCATCAACTTGGGTATCCAATGCGTACACCCAGAAATAGTAATGATGTGGCCCGTGTCCGCCCGGCGGCTGTGGACCACCGTAACCGGGATTACCGAAGTCGTTGCGGCCGGCTCGGAAGGCTTCGGCATCGCCCTCGGCGATCACCCGGGTGTCCGGAGGGATGCCATAGAGTAGCCAATGCGTAAAGCCGAATGGCAGCGGGGCATCGGGATCGTGACAGGTGACAGCCAGTTCGACGGTGCCATCGGGGACACCTTGGATGTGCATTTCGGGCTGCTCGTTGCCCTTGTCGTTGGCGAAACGGTCAGGGATGCGCCCCTCGGGCCCGAAGGCCGGCGACGAAATGCTCAGGTCAAGGATATTCAGTCCCATGTCTTGCTCCTGTCTCTGATGAATATGACTCGTTGCAGGGTTAAACAGATGATCGCTCGGCCCGAACCGGGGACCCGGCGCAATCAGGAAAACTGCAGTCAAGGATCCTGCCGGGAAACTTCACGGCCGGGTTGCCCCTGCCACTATGGGTCTCGAACTCAGATGTGGCTGCTGAAATGCGCCCTGTCCGCCTCGGCCATCAGTTCATGGAACTGCTTACCGCTCACGCGTACCAGGGTCAGATGGTCCCCTGCCTCGAAATAGACCTTCTCCTGCACACCCAGACTTGCTTCCGGATCCCATAATGTCCCAATCGAGTAAGCAGCACCAACCGGTGGAATGGCACCGGGCTCGCAATCCGGAAAGATCTCGCTGAACTCTTCTTCCGCCACCAACTCAAGGTTTCTGCCCAGCAATTCATTCAGGGCATCGAGTTCCACATGATAGTCGGAGGGCACCACGACGAGCAGCAGCCCGGCCTCATCGCGAAGAACGACCCCCTTTGCCAGTGCATCCCCCGGCACGTGCGCAATCTCTGCGGTCTCCATACTCGAACCGGCATGTGGATGCGTCACCAGCGTGTACCGACAACCAACATCCTTGAGGTGCCTCTGCAGTGTCTTGGCCATAGTCATCCCGGTTCACCCTCCTCTACCCTGGCAAGGTCGTTCCTACCCCTATTTCATTGCCCGTCCCTGGCATACCGATTAGACCTGCCTTGTCTTGCTTGAATTATAGCTATGAACGAAAAATTCTTTGATTGCCCCGGTCGGGTCCAGAAGTCGCGGAGTACATCCGGATAACACCCTTTGATGCCGAAGGCACTGTTTCGCACAAAACGCCTGCCGATTGAATGGCCGGGTCGATCGACGACATCGAGGCCAACACGCCGGAAAGCGTGCCCCGGGCTACCTCAGCGGCGGATACCACCTTCCGTCAGGCCCGCCGGATCGAGCAGCCGCTGGAGTTCATCATCGCAAAGATCAGTGAGTTCGCGCGCGACTTCGATCACGGGCCGCCCTTCGGCATAGGCCTTCTTCGCGATCTCGGCCCCCTTCTCGTAGCCGATCACCGCGTTGAGCGCGGTCACCAGGATCGGGTTGCGTTCAAGCGCCTCACCCAGGCGATCAAGGGAGACAGTGAAGCCACTGATCGCCTTGTCCGCCAGCAGTCGGACCGCGTTGGCCAGGATCTCGATGCTCTGCAGCAGATTGTGGGCAATCAGTGGCAACATGACGTTGAGCTGAAAACTGCCGGATTGGCCGGCGATGGTCAAGGCCATGTGGTACCCGGTCACCTGGGCACACACCATTGCCACCGCCTCCGGGATCACCGGGTTGACCTTGCCCGGCATGATACTGCTGCCGGGCTGCAGTGCCGGCAGCTGAATCTCGCCGAGCCCCGCCAAAGGCCCACTGTTCATCCAGCGAAGATCGTTCGAAATCTTCATCAGTCCCGCGGCCAGTGTATTCAGCTGACCACTCATCTCCACCGCCGCATCCTGGCTGCTGAGATCGCGGAAATGGTCGTCGCTACTGACAAACGGCAGGCGCGTGGCGACAGCCAGCACAGCCGCCACGCGCCGGCCGAACTCCGGGTGGGCGTTGAGCCCGGTCCCGATCGCCGTTCCGCCGATCGCCAGCCGCTGCAGGCGCCCCATACTTGCCTGGATCCGCGCCGTCCCATCGGCGACCTGGCTTGCCCAGGCACCGAGTTCCTGATCGAGACGCAACGGCAATGCATCCATCAGGTGTGTACGCCCCGTCTTCACCACGCCCCGACAGTCGTCTGCCCGGTGTTCGATGACCGCCTGCAGATGGGCAAGCGCCGGCAACAACCTGTTTTGCAGGGCGATGCAGGCGCTGAGGTGGATGGCGGTGGGAATGACGTCGTTGCTGCTCTGCCCCATGTTGACATGATCGTTCGGATGGACGGAGCAGCCGGCACGCTCACTCGCCAGGTGCGCGATGACTTCGTTAACGTTCATGTTGCTGCTGGTGCCAGACCCCGTCTGGAACACGTCGACCGGAAACTGCTTGTCGTGCCGGCCCTGCTCGACCTCACGTGCGGCATCGCCGATCGCCTGGGCAATATGCCTGTCGAGCAGACCCAGCTCGCAGTTCACATCGGCCGCCGCACGCTTGATCATCGCCAGGCCATGAATGAAGTGCGGCGGCATGCCGAACCCACTGATACGGAAGTTGTCGACCGCGCGCTGGGTCTGCGCACCATACATCGCCGCCGATGGCACCAGGACATCCCCCATGCTGTCGTGTTCCACCCTGTGGCCTGCGCTCATGATCTCTCCTCGCCGCCGTTCCTCGGCTGCCATGGTCTTGCATGGCTTTGACTATTCACCGAGGTAAAACCGGAGACCTTGGGTGCTGTCCAAGTGTCAAGTCCACCGTTGCAACCACCGCCGCTTGTCAACGCCCCCCTACCAAAATAGGTCATGGGTGTAGGGTGTCTATACGATCTAGAACCGCTCAGGGTTGATCGCGGTCCGGGACGATGACCGAAGTACCACCATCTTCACCCCAACCCTGGTAGGGAAACGGGCGATGCTCAGTGTTGAAGGTCAGAAACAGCAGGATCTGGTAGATGTAAGCGGATACCTGTTGGCCTACCCTTTTCAACGGCTCGTTCTGCTTCTTGCCGAATACCAGGAACAGCAGCTGCCCGATGACCATTGCGACAAGTACGGCCTCCGCAACCGCATAGGAAAGACCCAATACCAACATGCTGACGATACGGCCCCACAGGGGTTTTCCGCCGGCCGAGGAGTCTTGGATATGGTTCATCGATCTGCTCCGGGTACTTGAGACTTACCACTATGCTACATGGCTACATGGGTGCTACCGCTCCCGTAATCAAGGACTGCTTGCCTGCGATTTTCGTCGAAGCGCAGTGGCTCGATTCGCCGCCGATGCAGGCCCACGCGTCCGGGGCGCCGACAAGCGTCGGGTAACCATCCCCCGGCAAAGCCGGGGGCTTTCAATTTGTGAGCCGCTCAAAGCGGCTGTCGGGGACACTACGCGGCCCCTCTCATGGCGCCACCTGAAGGCGGCTACTCAGCGCCAAATTTCCATCTGATTTAGGCGCCGGTCCTCTTGCTCCTGGTTCCGAATGTACGCTCGTATCACCGCCTCATTCCTGCCCACCGTTGATACGAAGTACCCGCGGACCCAGAAATGCTGACCCACGAAGTTCCGTTTCCTCTCGCCGTACACCCGCGCAAGATGTATCGCGCTCTTGCCCTTGATGTATCCCACTACCTGTGACACCGCATACTTTGGCGGTATTGATATCATCATGTGTACGTGATCGGGCATCAGATGCCCTTCCTCTATCCGGCTTTCTTTCTGCTCCGCCAGTCGGCGGAATACCTCTCCCAAATACTGTCGCAATTGACCATACAGCGTCTTGCGTCGACATTTCGGAATGAAAACCACGTGATATTTACACTCCCACACGGTGTGACTTAGGCTCTTGTACTCGTCCATCGGGATCTCTCCTCTTCGTGTGCTTTGGCGGCTCACGATTCGGAGTCTCCCCGATGGACTCCCGGATACGTCAAACTGCTACTGCCTCCCCGGCTGAGCTGGGGGCCTCCCTTTGTAGGCTAGAAGATTGGTGTGGGCTGTTGGAAGGGCTGCGGACAAAACACAGAGCCAAGCGGCGGCTCATAGGGGTACTCGATACCCTATCGAAAACGAAACTCGTTGACTGACCAGCCAGCGAGGCAACAAGTTTGAAAACGGTGTCTGCAATCGTGTCCGACTGGCTGTAAAAACCGCTGGGGCAGGATAGGCTAGATCCAGTACGTTGTTGATTCCATGCAGCTTGTTGATACGGGAACCTTCCGGATCGAGGGTTCCTGCGATTTTGTAACCAGCTGTTCTTATTATAGGAGAGGGAGGGATTAGAACATTCGGTGTTTTCACGCATTTCAATGACTTGCGAAGCCACCGTGTCCAGATCATGTCTATCACCTTCGGACAACGTGCAGCGATACCGTGCTCACCAGAAACTTGGAGGCCGCCCATTTCATTGTATTGTACGCACATTTGGCGTACGCTTGCGCAATTGATTGGAGATATCCCCCATGGCCAACGCCGAAACCGTCAAGCAGGACCGCATGCACATCCGTCTCGACACACTCGCCAAGCAGAAGCTGGAGCGGGCGGCTGCCTATGCACACAAGAGCCTGTCGGAATTTGTACTCGGCCAAGCGCTGCATGCAGCCGATGAGGTGATCCACGAGCACGAGACCCTCACGCTGAACGAGGCCGATTGGGGGGTGTTTCTGAACGCCCTGGAAAATCCCCCCCAGCCCAGCGCCAAGCTCAAGCGGGCCTTTGCCGAACACAAGAAACGCGTCCGGCGGTAAGGGGCATCCGCTTGGACCTCATTATCGTGCCGCTCGGCAAACAGCACGAGCGGGAGTCCTTCGACTGCGGCGAAGATTCCCTCAACCAATACCTGCACCGATACGCCAGCCAGGACGTCAGGCGACGAGTGAACCGGGTGTTCGTCGCCTCATCTCCAGACGCACCGCAAACGGTGATTGCATACTACAGCCTCAGCGCCGGCGGCCTGGCTGCCACTGACCTGCCAGAGGAGTCTCGACGCCGACTTCCCAAGTATCCGGTTCCGGTGGTCCTGCTGGGGCGGCTGGCCGTTGCCGAATCCCACCAAGGCAAGGGACTCGGTGCAGTCCTGCTCGCCGATGCCTTGCAGCGCATCGCCCAGGCCTGTCAGGTAATGGCCGTCTACGCCGTGGTCGTCGACGCGCTGAATGAACGGGCAGCCGCGTTCTATCGGCAATTTGGCTTCATCGCCCTGCCCAGCCAACCACTCAAGCTATTCCTGCCGATGGACTCCGTCACCCGCCTGGTTGATTGAGTTGATTTCGTCCCGCCTTCGAACCTGATTTGAATGAGGCAGCAGAACTGCAGACGGCAGGGCCCGCAGCGACCACTCAGCCCAATCCGAGCAGACCTATATGCGCGTGGCCGCACTCGAAGACTGGGCCGGAGACAATGGAAAATCGTGTCTAACTCGAACCAGATCGACGCGCCAGGACGGCTCGCCGGGAAGATCAACTTACTGAGTGTGCGAAGATTCTCTTCACCCAACCGATAACGCACCGCGGGCTTCTTGGAACCCCTATTTCCCTGTTCCTATCGAAACATTGGCGGAGAGGGAGGGATGGATTCGCTGCAACGCAGCTCACCCCTTCGGGGCGCCGGCAATGCCGGCGTTCGGCGCCGACGCCAAGCGTCGGCTTGTCGAACCGACATTTTGAAATCGAGGGTTCGAATCCTTAACTCGGAGCCGAAAATACAAAAAGGCCCCATGCAGGGGCCTTTTTGTATTTGGCGGAGAGGGAGGGATTACTCGCGCTGCGCGCTCGCCCTTCGGGCCGTTGCCGCAAAACGGCAACGTTCTTCGTCGCAGCTACGCTGCTCCTTGTCGAACCAGAAGGGTTCTCATCAAACCGCCCTGCCCCTGATAAAGCAAAAAGCCCCGCACGGGGGCTTTTTGCTTTATTGGCGGAGAGGGAGGGATTCGAACCCTCGATAGGCTATTAACCTATACACACTTTCCAGGCGTGCTCTTTCAACCGCTCAGACACCTCTCCGGGATTGCTCGCGCGCAGGTGAGGGCAAAAAGCAGCCGTTGCGCGGAAACAAGGCGCGCAAGACTAAACCAGACGCGGCCCCGGCGCAATACGCGCGCGGCCGTCGGGCCAGGTTCAGAGGTGATGACTGACGTGCACTCGGGGCACATGCTCCATCAGGCCCCGGAACACGTCGCCCTGCATGTGGATCAGGTGCTCGTGGTCACCGGATTCGAAATAGACATCTGGCTGATGGACCAGGGTCTGATCCACGATGACATCGACTCCGTAGGGTTCGCCTATGGCCGGTATCGCGCCGCGCTCGCAGTCCGAGAAGGTGGCCTCGATCTCGTCCTCCGGGAGCATCTCCAGGCTGCGCGCCATCATCTGGTTCAGCCGATCCAGCTCCAGGCGGTGAGTCGCCGGGATAACGGCAAGGAGATAACTGTGATCATCACCAAGCAGGACCGGTTTGGCCACCTGGTCGCCTGGCACATGCGCCGCCTCGGCAGCACGCATCGCCGAATCGGTGTGTGGGTGCTCGACTACGTCGTATGCCAAGCCACGGCTCTCCAGGTATTCCCGGAGCGTCGCTGCAACGCCCATTGCTCATTCCTCCAGTTTCTTATGTTTCACCAGGGCTGTTCGCCCCGCCTCACGGCAAAGCCTCCGTTCAGGGAGACCAAACCACCCCTTTTCCGACACACGGTCAGCGGGGCTTTGCCGATCCATTCAAGTATAGTCAGCGTTTTTTTATAGCAATGGGCCAGGCAGCAGTATGAAAAAGAACGAAAAGCGTCGAAGAAGATCCACCCTCGCCTCCAAGGCCGACCGCCACCAATTGTATGAGCTCTCGGTACAGTGTGCGGAGGCCGAGATCGATTTTGTCGATGAGGCATTCAGGCGCCTGCGCAAGCGAAAGGCCAGGGTGTTGCGCGAAGACTTCTGTGGCACCGCCAACGTATGCTGCGAATGGGTCAAGCGCGGGAGCAAGCGGCGTGCGATCGGTATCGACCTCGACCCTGAAGTGTTGAACTGGGGCCGCGACAACAACCTCGCCCGCCTGAGCGGGAAGCAACGCGAACGCATTACCCTGCTGCAGCAAAACGTGCTCGAAGCCAAGACCGAACAGCCCGATATCATATCGGCGATGAACTTCAGCTACTGGCTGCTGAAGGAGCGCGGTACGCTGAAACAATATTTCAAAAGCGTGCATGACGCGCTCAAGGAAGACGGCATCTTCTTTCTCGACGCCTACGGTGGTTATGACAGCCACAAGGAGATCGTCGAGGAGCGCGAGATCGACGACGGCGACAGGGGATTCACCTATATCTGGGAACAGGCGGCGTTCGACCCGATCTCACACGCAATGGAGTGCCATATCCACTTCACCCTCGCGGATGGCTCCAAGATGCGCAAGGCATTCAGCTATCACTGGCGCCTTTGGACGCTGCCCGAGGTACGTGACCTGCTCGAAGAATGCGGCTTCCGGAACGTCACGGTGTACTGGCAGGGATGGGACAAGCGCGGGGAGGCGGACGGCGACTTCAAGCCGGCCACCCACGCCGAGGCGGATGCCGGCTGGATCTGTTACCTGACCGCAGAGAAATAGGACGGCGCGGGATAACCCGCGCTTCAAAAAAGCCGTTCGGGACCGCCCCGGATGACTACTTGAAAAGACCTTTGAGCGCATCGCCAAGCTTTGCCTTGGCCTTTTCCTCTACCTGCTTGGTGACTTCCTCCTGCTTTGCTTCGAGTTTGGCCTTGGCGACGGAGCTCAGTGCGGCCTCGAGATCCGGCCGGTACTTTGGCTCACTCAGCGGTCCGCTCACGCGCACTGGAATCGGGATGCCCGCGAGCTGATCCCGGGTCTTGCCGCCCTGGCCCGCAAGTGAGTTCACCAGCTCGGTGACGATAAGATAGTCGATCTTGTCGCTGGGAAGATCGACTTCGCCCTTGCCCTCGATGCGTAGCAATGGGGAACTGGCACGCAGGTCCTGATTCCTGATCACGCCGTTGGTCATCGTCATGGAGGCACTGATCTCGGTGAAATCGGTCTGCCCCGGCGTCCCCGTATCGAGCTTGTCATCGCCCAATCCCAGCCGGCTGCTGCCTTCACGTACGATCTGGGCGATATTCACGCCCTTCAGGGCACCATCCTTGAATGAAAATCGCGAGCTGCCATTCAGGCTGCGACGGATCTCGGCCTCGCTCGAACCAACCACGCTCACATCGGTATGTAACTCGCCACGCCCGCTCAGACGCTCCTCACCAGCGACGTCCTTTAGCAGACCGCCGATCTGGATACCGGTGAGGTGGTTCTTCGCGCTCAACTTCGGGGTCTTGCCGCTGGCATCCAATACCGTGCTGCCATTGAACTGACCTTCGTACAGATTGGCCGACATCGGATCGACCTTGAGCACACCCTTGCTGGACACCACCTTGGTGGTGACGTTGCTCATCCGGGCATTGCTGATCTTGAGTTGGCCGATCTTGAATTCACCTACAAAGTCGAGGGTGCGCAACGCGGCAAACGGATCGTCCTGCGCCGGCGACTGTGCCTGTGCGGGCACAGCCGGCTTCGCGCCGGCCGTGGCTTCGGGAGATGCCGGTGCAGCAGCAACCGGCGTAGCCCCGGGGGCCGCTGAGGGCGGCATGTAACGGTCAAGATCAATCTGGTCGAGGTCCATCCTGGTCCGCACCACCGGACCTTGGGTGTCCAACAGGTGCAGGTAACCGCTGAGACTGGAATCGTCCAGCCGGATCTTGAGTGGATCAAGCTTCAATGCGCCGTCCGCGTAGACGAAATCCAGATCCCCGCTGGCCCGCATCAAGGCCTGTGGATCGGTCGTTTCGATCGGGCTGGCGAACATCGAGGCCAGCGTCTTCAGGTTCGTCTCGGCAATCTTCAGATTGCCCTTGGCCGCCGGGTTGGTCTGCAGTGCAGTCACCGAGACCTCGCCACTCGCGGCCATTGCCGGGCCGCTGATCTCGAGCTTCTCCAGTTTCAGGGTATCGGCCGCGGTATCGGCAAGCAGATCGGTCTTCAGCGTCAGCTTGGCGCCGCCCTCGGGAAGGCCTTCACCCTTTGCGTCGAGATTCAGTACCAGGCCGGCAATCCGGAAGATGGCCAGGTCGGCATCACTGCTGACATCGGCAACCAGGTCGGCCTCGAGGGTCATCGCCGGTTCGCTGCTGCGGAAGGTGACGCCGGCCTCGACCGGTACCGTGGCGCCAGGGGCCAATGCACCGGTCACAATGCGAACGCCGTCAAGCACGTATTTCTGACCCGCCTCGCGGTCATCCCAGGAAATCCGCGCATCCTCGATCTGCACACCCTGCACGCTCAGCGCCAGCGGTGATGCTTCTGCAGTCTCTTTCCCGGCGGGTGCAGGCTTGTCCGGCTGAGACGGCTCGTCGGGCTGTTGACCACCCGCCAGGTCATCCCAGTTCGTCTTGCCCTTGGCATCCTTTTCGAGGTTCAGGCGCAGGCCCTTGACCACCAGGGTGTCAACCTCGACCTGGCGACTCAACAGGGGCATCAGTTTCACCTTGAGACCGAGCTGATCTATCTCGGCAAATGGCTGCTCTGAAAAACCTGGCGCATTGCCGACCCGGACGCCGCCGGTCTCGATCCCCAGCCAGGGGAACACCGAAAGACTCAGGTCCTGCTCTATGGCGAGGTCACGACCCAGCTTTTCCTTGGCCGCCTGCACGATCTGCGGCTTGTAGTCGTTGGGGTCCACCACCATCGGCAGTATCACGACCGCGGCTACCGCCAATAAAACCAGCAGGATTATCAGGCCGAACAGCCATTTGAACAGGGAAGCCATAAGCCACTCCTACGTTTGGCGGGCGTTTCCGCCCCCCTTGATCCATGGCACCCCGCAGGGCACCTACTTAGCTCACACGGCGGTCAGGCAACCTTATGCTCGTACAGGTGCACATCACGCTGCGGATAGGGGATACCGATCCCGGCCTCGTCCAGGCGCAGCTTCACCGCCTCGGTGCTGTCGAAATAAACAGCCCAGTAGTCGCCGGTGTTCGCCCACATACGCATCACCAGATTGACACTGTTGTCGGCAAGCTCGGACACCGCGATCAACGGTGCCGGATCGGATTTGACCCGCTCATCCTTGCTCGCGATATCGGTCAGTATCTGTTTGACCTGGGCGAGATCCGCATCGTAGGAAACGCCCACGGTGAGATCGACACGACGCGTCTCCTTGGCCGAGTAGTTGGTAATGTTGTCGTTCATCAATTTGGCGTTGGGCACGATTACCATCTTGTTGTCCGGCGTCTTCAGCGTGGTGGTGAAGATCTGAATCGACTCGACGGCGCCGGAGATCCCCGCACCCTCTATGAAATCGCCAACCTTGAACGGCCGAAACATGATCAGCAGGAACCCGGCCGCGAAGTTGGCCAGGGAGCCCTGCAGCGCCAGACCGATGGCCAGGCCCGCGGCACCCACGATGGCGATGAAGCTGGTGGTCTGTATACCGAGCTGCCCCAGGGCCGCCAGGACCACGAACACCATCAGGCCGACGTAAATGATGCTGCCGACAAAGCCGATGATCATTGGGTCGGTCTTGCCCTTGGTCATCATCCTCTCGACAATCCTGCGCATCCAGCCGGCAACGATCCGACCGAAGAAGAGTATTGCCAGGGCGGCGATCACCTTGAGGCCGTAAACGGCCAGCAGTTCCTGAATCTGGGCGAGTATTGCCTCTACGTTTTCCATCTGATTTCCTTAATATTATTTGTGAAGAATTATTCTTAACTCACTATTTTAGCTGCCAAAAACAGTTTTCAAAATATCCGTCGTGCGTGCCGCCGGATTCTCCCGTATCGCTTTCTCCTCGGCAGCCAGCTTCACAAACAGCCCGTCCAGGGTCTCGTCCGTGACGTACCTATCGAGGTCCAGCGATCCCGTGTCGACCAGCCCGCCCAGGCTGCCGAAACCGCCGAGCAGGCCATCGGCCTCGGTCTTGAGCGCCTTGTAGGCCGAGGTGGCACCGGCACTGTCGGTGGCACGCGAGACAATCGGCAGGATCGCCTCCCGCAGTTGCGGACCGGCATGCTTGCGCAGGTATTGCGTAGCCGCATCGTCGCCCCCTGACAAGAATGCCACGGACGTCGTCCAGCGACATATTGCGTACCGTATTCTCGACGATGTCCAGCGTCTGCGGAACAGCCTCTTCTGCGGCGCGATTCACCGTCGTCTCGAATGCATCGACGTATTCGCCCTGCCCGGCAGCACGCAGCCCCTTGGCCGCGCTGCCGAGCACGCCGGGCAACGGGATGCGAACGCTGGGATCGTCCAGAAAGCCTCCCTGTTTGCCCAGCAGTTCAACGGCCCGGCGCGCGCCCACACTCAATGCATCTTTCAGGCCCGCAGTGATCTGCGAGTCGCTGAGCGACGAGGCAGCGCCGCTGCCTGAGACACCTGGTGCCTGTTTGATGAGATCACCGGCCGACTTGAACATGTCGCCAAATCCCGCGTAGGCCACCCCGATCGATAGCGAAAGCGCGGTCAGCAGCACGCGTGTGGAGAGTCTGAATTTCATGGATAAACACCCCGCATAAATAATTCGGGGGCATTGGTAACACGATTACGGGCGCCACACCAAGCGCAGGCGGGGAATTAATTTCCCGACAGGGTATCAGGCAGACTCACGCTGGCCATGCAGCCGAACGATGAGATCGGCCTCACTTTCACTGAGTTCCAGTTCATCGATCAGTCGACCAACGCCAGCTCCCTGCTGGACCAGGCGGATCGCATGACCATAAGGCTGCTCGTCGGACTGCTGGATCTCGTACGTCTCCTGGCGCTCCGACAGGACTTTTTCCCGCGTCTCGAGACGCTGCATCCTGCGATCCATCCCGACGGCACCCGCCGTAAGCCCGGTGATGCTCTGGCGCACCAGTTCCAGTTCGCGGCGCAATCCGGCAAGCTGTTCTCGTTCTTCACCCAGGCGCCGGTTCAGTCCGGCAGCACCGAACCAGGCAACCAGGGCAAGCAGCAAGGCCGGGAGTGCGAGCAGCAGTGTAGTGTCCAGCTCAGGCATACTCATCCACCTGGTGCGACTGATCGGCCGCCGGCGGCCGGCGGTGTTTTTCGGGTGCCGTTTTTTCCGGCACCTGGCGCGGGTTCTTGCGCGCCCTCGTATCACGGGCAGGATTCGGTGGTGCGATCCTGGTGATATTTCCCGGTTGTTTGATTTCGTCACTCATGCACGATGCATCAGAAGGTCGCTATCTCGGACCATTCTTCCTTGGTCGGCAGCCTGTTGAGGTCGACCCCGATGTCAACGGCCGCGCTTTCCGGCACTGTATCACCCATCGCCCAATCTCCGTCTTGGCGCCCGGAAGCGCGTCAAAACATCGTCTCCAAATCCCGTCTGAACATGGTAACTGCACTATCCGTGCCGAATTCTCCCTGTGAGTGGATCGGCGTGGCGGTCCTGCCGACGCCCGCCGTTCCGGTCGCCGTCGTCCCCGGGCTTCACCGGATCTCCAGCGCCGGGCCCTCCGCCCAGGGCACCTCGTGATCGATCATCGGTTCCACCTCGCGCTGCCCGGTCAGGACCACGATATTGACACGGCGATTGGCTGCGCGGCCTTTCTCGTCCGCATTCTCGGCGAGAGGACGATGCTCACCCAGACCCACGGCCGCCATGCGCCAGGGCTCGATGCCTGAGCGCGCGAGATAGTGCACCACGCTCGCCGCACGCGCCGCGGACAGTTCCCAGTTGGATGGGAAGGCCGCGGTGGCGATCGGCACATTGTCTGTGTGCCCTTCGATCTGCAGATGACTCGGGATTCGTGCCAGGGTCTTGGCCACCTCCCTGAGCGCACGCAGGGCTGCGGATGAAAGTCTCGCCGCGCCGGATTCGAACAACATCCGCTCCTTCATCTCGATCTCGATTCGGTCACCGTCCCGGTGGATTTTGAGCAGGTCATTCTTGATATAGTCGTGTAGCGAGATTGCGAGTTCATCGGCAATCCGGGTCGCCTCGCCGTCCGCGCCGAAACGGTCACTCTGAACCCCATCGCCGTTTTCGGCCTGCCCCGATGCACTGGCGGCCTCCGCCTCACCCCCGGCCTTGCTGCCGATCACCACATCCGGTTGCTCGGGTGCCAGCGGACCGTCAGGCAGCGCGAGCGCGTCACGCGGCACCTCGCCCACCTGGATCGGGTCATCACTTCGCGGGGCAACGGTAAACACCGTATTGAGGGTCTCGGATAGGACACGATACTTGCCCTCGTTCACCGAAGAGACCGCGTACATGACGACGAAGAACGCAAACAGCAGAGTCACGAAATCGGCGTAGGAAACCAGCCAGCGTTCCAGGTTCTCGTGTTCTTCGTGTTGTCGATGTCGCCTAGCCATGTGCCGACCTCAACGCAGAAAGCCCTGCAGTCGGACCTCGATCTGGCGCGGGTTCTCTCCTTCGGAGATGGCCACCAGGCCCTCGATCACCAGTTCCCGGTAGTGGCTCTCCTGGATCACATAGGCCTTGAGTTTGTTGGCCATCGGCAACAGAAACAGGTTCGCCAGGCCCACTCCGTAGATGGTCGCAACGAAAGCCGTCGCTATCCCACTGCCAAGCCTGGATGGGTCGGACAGGTTCTGCATCACGTGGATCAGGCCCATTACCGCGCCTATGATCCCGATGGTGGGTGAATAACCGCCCATCGCCTCGAGCACCTTGCCGGCCTGCAGGTCGAACCGCTCACGACTGTCGAGTTCGACCTCCAGCGTATGTCGGATATCGTCCGGTTCGTTGCCATCCACCAGCAACTGCATACCCTTGCGAACGAATGGATCGGTTTCGTTCCCCACGACCGCCTCCAGGCCCAGCAAGCCATCTTTGCGCGCCACCTTGCTCCAATCGACCAGTTTCTCGATGGTGTCTTCCAGGGCACGTTTCGGTGGCAAGAAGACCATGCCCAGCATGCGCATGGCGCGCAGAAAGACCTGCATCGGTGTCTGCAACAGGACTGCCCCAATGCTCCCTCCCAGCACAATGACCATAGCCGGCCCGTTCGCCAGGGTCTCGAGGTGGCCGCCCTCCATCCAGTTGCCGCCTAGAATGGCGGCAAATGCGACGGCGACACCGATGAAACTGAGTAGATCCATGCGTCTAGCAAAGCCCCGACAAGGCCGCGCCGATCTCGTCCGGCGGCATCACCCGGTCACGCGGCCGCACGCTCGAAGATCCTGTTGATCTTTTCTTCGAGGGTCCTGACTGTGAATGGCTTCACCACGTAGCCGTTGACGCCTGCCTGCGCCGCCTCGACGATCTGGTCGCGCTTGGATTCCGCGGTGACCATCAGCACTGGCAGCCCCCTGAGCTTGTCGTCGGAACGCACCGCCTTGAGCAGATCGATGCCCTGCATCCCGGGCATGTTCCAGTCGGTGATCAGAAGATCGAAACTACCGGCCTGCAGCATCGGCAGCGCAGTGACACCGTCATCGGCCTCTTGCGTATTGTTGAAACCAAGGTCCCGCAGCAAATTTCTGATGATCCGGCGCATCGTCGAGAAGTCATCCACGACCAGGATCTTCATGTTCTTGTCCAAAGCTACCTCCGAACTTTGTGGGAGGGACCTGAGGTAAGGCCCGGTTCAAGCGATTCACCGGGGATATCGGCAATGCGTTCCAAAACCGTAGGGGTTGCTTTGTGTTTCCTGAGCCTCCGCGGCGATGTAATAGGTGCCGCAATACGCCTTTTAAAACGCGTCTTCGGACAGCCACTCGGACAACCGGGAACGCAGGCGCAGGGCTGCCTGGCTATGAATCTGACAGACCCGCGACTCACTCACACCGAGCACCTGCCCGATCTCGCGCAGATTGAGTTCCTCGTCGTAGTACAAGGCTATGACCAGGCGCTCCCGTTCCGGCAGGCTCGCAATTGCATCACCCAGGGCCTCACGAAAATGACTCTTTTCCAGACCACGCGACGGCCCGTCCTCAAGCAGGTTGCGCGGCCTGGCCAGGCTGCCTTCAGTGGGCACGACCTCTCCCACCTCGCTCAGTTCCTCGTAGCTGAAGATCCGTGCGCCGGAGGCATCCTTGAGCACCTGGTGGTAGTCCTCAATGGATATGCCCAGGGATTCGGCGACCTCGACGTCACGTGCGTCGCGCCCTTCCGCGTTCTCGATTTCGCGCATTGCATCGGCGACCATGCGCGCCTTGCGATGCACCGATCGTGGCGTCCAGTCCGACCTGCGGATCTCGTCCAGCATGGCGCCGCGGATGCGGATGCCCGCATAGGTCTCGAAGCTAGCACCCTGGCTCGGGTCGTAGTTCCTGGTGGCTTCGATCAGGCCGATCATGCCGGCCTGGATCAGATCCTCCACCTGCACCGAGGGCGGCAGCCGGTTCATCAGATGATACGCAATCCGCTTAACCAGCGGCGCATGCCCCGTCACCATGTCGTCAAAACTTTTCTTTTCTGCTGCACCATAAGTTGCAAGATTGCTCACAGCACCATCTCCCCATAGTCACTGGAATACTTGATCAGGCGTTCAACGAAGAACTGCACCTGTCCGTTGGCACCCTCTGGCTGAGGCCAGGTTTCTATTTTTTTTGCCAGACTGCGGAACACCTGTGCGACCCGGCTGCGCGGAAACGCCTGCACCACGGGTCGTTGCGCCTTTACCGCCTTGCGCAGGTTCTCGTCAAAAGGAATCGCCCCCATGAACCCGAGGGTCACATCGAGGTAACGATCGGTCACACGACACATCTTGTTGTAGAGCTCGCGCCCCTCCTGGGCACTGCGCACCATGTTCGCCAGAACCCGGAAACGCCGGTGGCCATAGTCGCGGTTGAGCAGCTTGATGATCGCGTAGGCATCGGTAATCGATGCGGGCTCATCGCAGACAACGACCACGACCTCGTGTGCCGCGCGCGAAAAGCTGAGCACGGTGTCTGATATGCCAGCGGCGGTATCGACGATCAGCAGTTCGGTGTCTGCCGCGAGTTCGCTGAACGCCCGGATCAACCCGGTGTGCTCGGCCGGGCTCAGTTCCGCCAGGGCCTGCAGGCCCGACGCACCCGGGACCACCTTGAGCCCTGACGGCCCCTCGATCAGGACCTCCTCGAGCGAGCGCTCGCCGCGCATCACGTGTGACAGGTCATATTGCGGGTGCAGGCCGAGGACCACATCGATATTCGCCAGACCGAGGTCCGCGTCGAGCAACATGACCTTCTGACCCATCTCGGCCGCCGCCACACCCAGGTTGACCGAGACATTGGTCTTGCCGACCCCGCCCTTGCCGCCCGTCACGGCGATCGCACGAACCGGGCGCGGGTTGACCATCTGGCGCAGACCGCTGGCCTGATCGATCCGCGGTTCAGGCGTCAACATGTGCATTCGCTCCACCGAGGGCCAGGGCAAGGTACCCGGGATCGAGATCGATCGGGTTTTCTTCCAGCAGCTCGGCTGCCCGCGTCACCAGCGGATGCGCACTGGCCAGTTGCAGGTCTTCCGGCACGCGCTGGCCGTCGGTGACGAAGGCGGTCGGAAGCCCGGTATGGATCAGTGCAGACAGCAGGCTGCCGAGACTGGCCGCTTCGTCGGTCTTGGTGAGTACACAGGCATCCGGTCGAAAATCGGCGAACAGGCGCAACGCGCGCTGGACCGCCGTGGCCTCGGTCGTGGCCGACAGGGTCAGCAGGGTCGTGAGGCCGCGCCCCGCCGCCGCCAGGGTCTCGCGCTGGTCGGCTACGCGCTCGTGCGCCGCCGCCATCCCGGCCGTGTCGACCAGGATCAGGCGGCGGTCGCCCAGCATGTTGAGTGCGTCATCCATCTCTTCGCGATTGGTCGCGGTACGCACCGGCACGTTGAGGATGCGCGCATAGGTCTGCAGCTGGTCACGTGCGCCGATGCGAAAGCTGTCGGTGGTGATCAGCGCCACGCTGCGGTGGCCGTGTCGCAGTGCGAAACGCGCCGCCATCTTGGCGATCGTGGTGGTCTTGCCGACGCCGGTCGGGCCGACCAGTGCAACCACCCCGCCCTGTTCGAGCAGATCGGATTCGAAGATCCGCAGTTCTCCGGCGAGGACATAAAGGGCCTGGCGCCAGGCCTGCTCGATATCCTCGATGTCGCGCACCCGCTCGGACAGGCTGCGCGCCAGTTCCGCACTCAGGCCCAGGGCCATCAGGCGCCGCAGCAGTTCCTGTGAATGGGGGGCGCGCTGCCCCAGGTCGTACCAGCTCAGGCCGCTCAGTTCGGCCTGCATCCAGCGCCTGAGGTTGTGCATCTCGCGGCGCATGTCCTCGAGTGCGTCTTCCTGATGTGGGGTAACGGCGCCGCTTTCTGCCCGTCTGGATGGGCGCGCCGTCGTGCGGCGGTCACTCGGGATCCGCTGGTCGACCGTATCGGTCGATATGTTCTCGACCAGATCGACGGCGGCAGTGAGTTCGACGCCACCGTCGACCGATTTGTTCGACAGGATTACGGCATCCTCGCCCAGGGCCTCGCGTACCATGCGAAGAGCCTGGCGCATGTCCTGCGCAACAAAACGCTTGATTTTCATTCCCAGCGGTCCTCGTTCATTGCCGGGACCGCCGTGCGGCCCTTAGGCTTGATTCGGATTCCGGCCGATCGTGCTGATCACCTTGATCTGACGGTTGTCCGGAATCTCGTTGTAGGAGAGGACGCGCATACCTGGCACGCTGTGGCGGGTAAATTTGGCCATCCAGGGGCGAATCGCCGCTGCCACCAGAAGGACACTGTCCTGCCCGCTCACCTCCTGCTGCCGGACCGTCTGCTGCATCGCGTTCTGCAGCTGTTCGAGCATTCCTGGCTCGACACCGGCACCATCCTCTCCTGCGTTCACCAAAGACTGCTGCAAGAGTCGTTCCAACCCGGGCTCGAGGACGATTACGGGAATTTCTCCAATAGGACCAATGACTTGCTGAACGATAGACCGTGAAAGGGCGACCCTGACAGAAGCTGTCAAAGTGCCGGCATCTTGACTTTTGGTCGCCTGCTCCGCCAGGGTTTCGGCGACCGTGCGCATATCGCGGATGGGTACGCCTTCCTGAAGCAGGTTCTGAAGGACCCGCAAGACCACGGCCAGAGGCAAAAGTTTGGGTACCAGGTCCTCTACCAGCTTGGGGGCCACCTGCGCGAGGTTGTCCAGCAACTGCTGGACCTCGTCGTGGCCGAGCAGTTCATGTGCGTGCGACTGCAGGAGTTCGCTGAGGTGGGTGGCCACCACCGTGCTGGCATCCACCACCGTGTAACCCATGGTCTGGGCCTGGTCGCGCTGCCCGGCATCGATCCAGACCGCATCCAGTCCGAAAGCCGGGTCCGTGGTCGGCGTACCCCTGAGTTCCCCGAACACCTTGCCCGGGTTGATCGCCATCTCGCGATCCACATAGACCTCGGACTCGCCCACCGGTACGCCGTTCAAGGTGATGCGGTACGCATTCGGGGCCAGGTCCAGGTTGTCGCGGATATGCACCGACTGCACCAGGAAGCCGAGTTCCTGCGACAGCTTCTTGCGCACACCCTTGATCCGGTTCATCAGCTGCCCGCCCTGCTCGCGATCGACCAGCGGGATCAGGCGATAGCCCACCTCGAGCCCGATCACATCCACCGGTTGCACGTCCTGCCAGGTGAGTTCCCGGACCTCGCTGCCCTCATCCGCGCGGGCCAGCGGCTGCACCGTCTCGGGCTCGGTGGCGGACGCCTGCT
Organism: uncultured Gammaproteobacteria bacterium; assembly: GCA_963753845.1. Lineage (GTDB taxonomy): Bacteria > Pseudomonadota > Gammaproteobacteria > Chromatiales > Chromatiaceae > Thiosocius. The sequence continues at coordinate 100,668 of CAVWEI010000004.1, read as the reverse complement.
TGCGCTTCACGATCATGTAGGCCAGTCCACCGACCGCGGCACCGAGCAGAAGGAACACCAGGTGTGGCATACCGGGAATGATTCCCAGCATCAGCAGGATTGCCGCCGTGATGGCCAGGGCGCGCGGGTTGTCGAGCAACTGGGTCGTTACCTGGCTGCCGAGGTCCTCGGACTTGGACACCCGGGTGACGATGATCGCGGCCGAGGTCGACAACAGCAGCGCCGGCAGCTGGGCCACCAGGCCGTCACCGATGGTCAGCAGTGCATAGTTGTGCATTGCCGTGCCGAGATCCAGACCATGCTGGCCCATGCCGATGGACAGTCCGCCGATGATGTTGATGACCAGGATCAGGATGCCGGCGATCGCATCACCGCGGACGAACTTGGAGGCACCGTCCATCGCGCCGTAGAAGTCGGCTTCGCGACCCACTTCCTCACGCCGGGCACGGGCCTCGTTCTGGTCGATAAGGCCCGAATTCAGATCCGCATCGATGGCCATCTGCTTGCCCGGCATGGCATCCAGGGTGAAGCGTGCCGAGACCTCGGCCACGCGCCCCGCGCCCTTGGTGACGACGACGAAGTTGATGATCACCAGGATGGCAAACACCACCAGGCCGACCGCATAGTTGCCACCGATGACGAACTCGCCGAATGCCTCGATGACCTTGCCGGCCGAGTCGCCGCCATTGTGACCTTCCAGAAGGACCACCCGGGTCGAGGCCACGTTCAGCGCCAGGCGCAACAGGGTGGCCACCAACAGCATCGAGGGGAACATGGCGAAGTCCAGCGGCCGCAGCGAGTATACGGTCACCAGCAGCACCACCAGCGAAAGCGCGATGTTGAATGTAAAGAACAGATCGAGCAGAAAGGCCGGCAAGGGCAGCACGATCATCGCCAGCAGCATCAATATCACCAGCGGTGCGCCCATGCCGCGCACACCGAACTGCCGCACCGCACCCATAACCTGTTCCATCAGCCCTGCCCTCCAAAGTCCGCGGCGACTCGCCGTTGTTGCGCGTCACATATGGTCTCGATCAACACCGGCCTAGCCCGCATCCGTCACCAGCATCCCGGATGCTGGCTGAGGACAGGTGTGGCTGGGCGCCGCGCTGGACTGAAAGCCATAGCCGTAGCTATGGGTTGAAGGAAGCGCAAGCACAGGCGCGCGTGGACCAGCCAGGGCCGGGATAGCGCCCGGACCGAAAACACACTGTATTTTTGGCGTTCGTCTGTACTTGGTGATTTCAACCAGTATTTCATTCACTTGCGTTTGGGTCCGGGTGCGGCTGGTGACGGATGCGGGCTAGTCATGCTGGTACTCCTGTGGAACCGGGTATTCCTGTGGCGGTGTCGGAATGGCGCCGCCCTGGTCCTTGTATGCGCGCAGCTGGAACACATAGGCCAGCAGTTGCGCGACCGACAGGAACAGCGCGGCGGGTATCTGCTGTCGCAGTTCGGTGTTGAAGTAGATGGCACGCGCCAGGGGCGGCGCCTCGACCAGGGGTATCTGGTGGGCCTGAGCGATCTCACGGATGTTGGCGGCGACCAGGCCCTTGCCCTTGGCGACCAGGACCGGGGCACTCATCTCATCCTGTTTGTAGCGCAGCGCCACGGCATAGTGCGTCGGGTTGGTCACGATAACGTCGGCCTTGGGCACTTCCTGCATCATCCTTCGCTGCGCCATCTCGCGCTGCATCTGGCGGATTCGGCCCTTGACCTCCGGCTTGCCCTCGGTCTGTTTCAACTCGTCACGCACCTCCTGCTGGGTCATCTTGAGGTCTTTCTTGTGCTGCCAGAGCTGGAACGGGACATCGATCAGGGCCATCAGGATCAGGGTCGATGAAAGGATCAGCGATGCCCAGCCGACCATGGTCATACCCTCGATCAGGGCCTGCTCCACGTCGAGATCACCGAGACGCAGGAGGTCCTCTGACCAGGCGTTGAGCAGTGCGGCTGTCGCCACCGCGACCAGCACGAACTTGGCCATCGACTTGAGCAGTTCCATCAGGCCCTTGGCAGAGAACAGACGCTTCATCCCCTTGATGGGATTCATCTTCGACAGCTTCGGCTGCAGGGCCTCTGCGCTGATGTTGAACCCGCCCAGTGCCACCGAAGAGAGGATCGCAACCACGACCATGATCGCGAAGTACGGCATCAGCATGAACAGGGCGTCGCCAATGGCCTTGATCAGGTGGGCCAGCATGGCATTCGGGTCGAAGATGTCGGCGCGCGTCAGGCTGAACTGCTCGACGAATATGGTGTTCAGCCCCTCGGTGAACTTCGGTCCCATGGCCATGATCGATCCGAGCCCGACCAGGGTGATCGCCATGGTGTTCATCTCGCGCGAGCGCGGGATCTGGCCCTTCTTGCGCGCGTCGTCGACCCGTTTGCCAGTGGCCTCCTGGGATTTTTCCTGACCGTCTTCGTTCTCAGCCATGACGCATCACCTCATGCTCAGTACGGTGGCGGAACGTTCGAAGGCCTCTGTAACCAGGCTGCCGAAGTTGGTCATGACCTGCGGCAGGGTCACCCAGATGAGCAGGAAACCCATCATCAGTGTGATCGGAAAACCGATCGCGAAGATGTTCAGCTGCGGTGCCGCACGCGACACCACGCCCATACCGATGTTGATCAGCAGCAGCGCGACGATGACCGGCATGGCCATCAGCACACCGGCCGCAAACATCCTCGAGCCCCATGACAGCAACTCCCAGATACCGGAACGGCTGAGCCCGTCGGTGGCGACCGGTATCACGGTAAAGGTATCGACGATGGCCGAGATGAGCACCAGGTGACCGTTCATCATCACAAACGCCAGCATCGCCAGGATCAGCCAGAATTGCGCGACCACCGGGACCTGCACGCCGTTGGTGGGGTCCATCATGTTCGCGAAACCCAGCCCCATGCTGTAGGCCATCACCTGGCCGCCGAAGATCAGGGCCTGGAACGCCATCTGCATCAGGAAACCCAAGGCGACGCCGACCAGGATCTGCTGCACTGCGATCAGCAGGGCGTCGGTACTGAACACCGACACCACCGGGGACGGCGGAAGCACCGGCTGCACCAGCAGCGTGATGAGTACCGCCATCAGCATCCGGAAACGCACGGGTACCTGGCGGATATTGAAGACTGGGGCGGCCATCAACATGGCACCGATGCGCAGCAGTGGCCAGATGAATCCGGCCAGCCACTGACTGATTTGCGCCTCGGTGAACTGCATGGTCCGGGCTAACCGATCAGGTGCGGCACATTCTCGATGAGCCGCACGGTGAAGCCGGTGATCTGGCGCAGCATCCATGGACCAGCCGTCATCATGACCACGGCCACGACCATCAGCTTGGGCACGAAACTCAGCGTCATCTCGTTGATCTGCGTCGCCGCCTGAAACATGGCAATGATCAGGCCGACGGCGAGAGACGACAGCAGGATCGGGGCCGCCAGCAACATGGTCACCTCCATCGCCTGGCGCCCGACAGTGACCACGGTATCTGCATCCATCGTGTTTCCCCTATACGTAGAAGCTGGTGGCAAGCGTGCCGAGTACCAGGGCCCAGCCGTCGATCAGCACGAACAGCATGATCTTGAACGGCAGTGAGATGATCAGCGGTGACAGCATCATCATGCCCATCGACATCAGGACGCTCGCCACCACCAGGTCTATGACCAGAAAGGGTATGAACAGCAGGAACCCGATCTGGAAAGCGGTCTTGAGCTCGCTGGTTGCAAATGCCGGCATCAGCAGGGTGAAAGGCACATCGGCCTCTCGCTCGAAACTCTCCTGCCCGGAGATTCGCGCGAACAGCGCGAGGTCGTCATCGCGCGTCTGTGCGAGCATGAACTCACGCACCGGCACCTGCGCCTTGTCGATCGCTGCCTGGACGGTGATCTCGTCGGCCAGGTAGGGCTGCAGGGCCGTTTCGTAGACCTCGCTCAACACCGGCCCCATGATGAAAAAGGTCAGGAACAGCGCCAGTCCGATGAGTATCTGGTTGGACGGTGTCTGTGCCGTTCCCAGGGCCTGGCGAAGAATCGAAAGGACAATGACGATACGCGTGAACGAGGTCATCAGGATCAGGGCCGCCGGCAGCATGCTCAGGGCCGTCATCATCAGCAGGACCTGGATGGACAGCGTGTAGGTCTGCTCGCCGCCCTCGCCCGGTGTCATTGTCAGGGCATCGATCCCGGGTGCCGCCAGCGCACCATGGGCGAGAAGCAGGCCGACGGTCAGCAGCAGGCCCTTCATTCCCGCTCCACGGGACGGCCCGCAGCAGCCGCGCCCGAGGCAACCTCGAGTTGTTCGGCAAAGGCCGGGCGCGGGTTCGCCGTGTCGTCGAGCACCAGCAGGGTCTGCACGCGACCGGGCGCGACACCAACCAGAAGGCGCCTGCCTTCCACCGACAACAACACGGCCTTTTCGCGCGCCCCCAGGGAAACACCACCGTGAATCTGCACCTGGCCCTTGCCGATCCCCGGTACCTGCACGTAGCGTTTCACCAGCCAGGCCAGGCCGAGCATGATCGCAAGCACGATCATCAGGCCGACGCCGGTATCCAGCAGGTTGCCGGCACTCAGGGGTGAATCGATCAGCCGCGATGGCGGCTCACCTGGCGTGGCGTGGGTGATCCCGGCCAGTGCGATCAGGGCCGCTACAGATGATAGCCTCGTGTTCATGACCTCAACCGGGTGGTGGTTTCTTGGCAGGTGAAGTGATCTGTCGGCTTCACTCGGCTCAACCGCTGAGCTTCTTGACCCGGTCGGCTGGACTGACAATGTCAGTCAGGCGGATACCGAACTTTTCGTTGACCACGACCACCTCACCCTGGGCGATCAGGGTGCCGTTGACCAGGACATCCATCGGCTCGCCGGCGAGCCGATCCAGTTCGACCACGGACCCCTGGTTCAGCTGCAACAGGTTCCTGATGTTGATCCGCGCGCGGCCGATCTCCATCGCGATGGTGATCGGCACATCGAGGATGGCATCGATCTTGACGTCACCGGACGCCATACCCTCGGCCTCCGGCTTCAACTGCCGGAACTGCGCTGTCTCGGGCGCCATCTCCACGGCCACATCGTCTCCGGGGCCCTGGTCTTCCAGCGCCGCCGCCCACTCATCGGCCAGTGCCTCGTCCGCACTCTTCTGGTCATTGCTCATCGTGTAACCCGCCTTCTCATGCCTGTTTTTCCGGCACCATCTGGGTGCCCTTGCCGTCTTTCTTCGATCGCGCGATCTGTTGGTGCAGACTGCGCACGTTGTTGCGCTGTATCCAATCCGAGATCTTGATCGAGTAGCTGTTGTTATGGACGCCGAGTTCGCCATGGAAGATCGGCAGATTCTCCGCGCGAACCACGACCTTGTCCTTCACGTCCAGGGGAATGATGTCACCGACCCGCAGCCCCGCAACGGCCCGCAGTGGCAGTGTCGCCTCACCGAGGATGCTGCTGATCTCGACACTGGCACCCATGACTTCCTCACGCATGGCGAGTTCCCAGCGCTCATCGCGCTCGCCACGGTCACTCTGCATGCCGGCATCCAGCAGATCGCGGATCGGTTCAAGCATCGAGTAAGGGAGACAGATGTAGAAATCACCGCCACCTGAATCCAGATCGACATTGAAGGTGGTGACCACCACCACCTCCGACGGCGAGACGATATTGGCGAACTGCGGGTTCAGTTCTGAACTGACGTATTCGAAGTCGAGATCGATCACCGGCTCCCAGGCCGTCTTCAAATCTTTGTACGTAATCCTCAGCAGCATCTGGACGACACGCAGTTCGGTGGGCGTGAAATCGCGGCCCTCGATCTTGGTTTGGAAGCGCCCGGTGCCGCCGAAGAAATTGTCGACCACGCTGAATACCAGCTTGGGGTCGAGCACGAACAGGGACTTGCCGCGCAGCGGCAGGACACGGGTGATGTTGAGGCTTGTCGGCACGAACAGGCTGTTCACGAATTCCGAAAACTTGAGCATCTGTACACCCGATACCGAGATATCGGCGCTGCGCCGCAACATGCCGAACAGGCTGGTGCGGAAGTGCCGGGCGAAGCGCTCGTTGATCATCTCCAGCGCGGGCAGTCGCCCACGCACGATCCGGTCCTGGCTGGCGAAGTCGTAGTTGCGCGCCGACCCCAGGTCAAGGACCTCGTCGGTGTTGGTTTCGACATCGCCGCTGTCAACGCCATGAAGCAGCGCGTCTATTTCCTCCTGGGAAAGCAGGTCTGAACCGGCCATGATTACTGCATCACGAATTGAGTGAAGAACACGCCCTGGATACTGCCGGGCTCCTTTAATTCCACGAGCCTCTCGGCAAGCAGGTCATGTATTGCCATCTGAAGGCGCTCCTTGCCCTCGACCGTCAGGAGATCGGCCCCCTGCTGTTCTTCCAGGAGATTCAGCAGGTGATGTCGGATCATTGGATCATTGGCCTTCAGGGTCTCGATCACTGTCGGCGTCCGGGTCATCACCTCGATGGCGATCTGCAGCATTTTGGCCGGCCCGCCGGGCGGCAGGTTCACGACAAAGGCCGGGGCGAGAGCGTGGTAGACCGGGTCCTCCTGCTCGACCACATCCTCCGCGACGGTTTCCCCGCCCGCCGCCTGTTCCTCGCTTGCGAGGAAGAAATACACGGCTGCAGCGGTTCCCGTCAGCAGCACCAGCGCCGCCACGACGATGATGATCAACTTCTTCCTGCCGCCGGCCGGCGGTTCGTTCACGATGTCTTTCTGGTCTGCCATTGGCGCGATGCGGTCCCCGGTCGAATGATTTATCGGCTTAAACCTGCCTGCACCTCGGCTTGCAAGCCCTGTGCCACCAAACGCGCGATTTTTTTCTTGTTTGCAAACAATATGTTGCGTGGGAAAGATCGAGGAGCGTCAGGCGATTGACGAACGTGCCAACGTCGTTCAGGCGAAAAATCGGCGCAATGGCCAGAGGACGGCGCTCAGCCGCACCGCACGAAATTGCGTGTCAGAACAGGAGATCTATCGGCGCAGGATGGCCATCCAGCGCCAGAAGCTGAGCAGGCCGGCAAGGGATGCGGCCACATAAGTCCAGGCCGCGGCGCGCAGGATACTGCGCGCGGCCGGCACCTGTTCCGGCTCCAGGTACCCCGCTTCGAGCACCGGCAGGGCCTTGCGGAAACTCGCATCGAGTTCGACCGGCAGCGTGATCAGTTGCACCAGTACGCCGAAACCCATGATCAGGAAACCGCCCAGTACGGACAACACTGCCGGCGAAGGGGCGTGCGCCAGGACCGCCAGCATGGGTGCTGCGAAAATGAGGAAAGAACCCAGGCGGGCGGCCCAGGCAGCCGAGGACGCGAGTCGGGTACGCAGCAGGAAAAGCGGTTCGGCGCCGGCATGCTGCAATGCGTGCCCACACTCATGCGCCGCCACAGTTATCGCCGTCAGTGTCCTGCCGTCGAACTTGTCCGCGGTCAGGCGCACGCAGCGTGCTGCAGGATCGTAGTGGTCACCGGAATCGGTACGCTCGACCCTGACCTCATCCAGTCCGAAACGCCGCAGCAGATGGGCCGCCAGCTCACCACCGGTGCCGGGGAAGTTGTCCTCCGGCTTGCGGTTGTAACGCGCGAGCACCTGCCGCACCCACAACTGGGGCAGGAACACGGTCGCCAGCAAGATCAGCACCAAGATCAGGTAGACCATTCAGGCTCCGGCTTTCATCGCCTCTCGTTCGCCCACGGGGACATTCACCCGGCCCAAAAGCCAGGCACCGGCCAGGAACAGCAACAATACGCTCAGTATGCCGGTGCGTGCATTCCCGCTGAGGACCGTGACCCACCCGACCAGCAGGGGCCCGACGACCGCCGCGAACTTGCCCATCATGTTGTAGAGACCGAACAGGCGACCGGCGTGTTGTGCCGGGATCAGCCGCGCATACAGCGCCCGGCTCATGGACTGTATGCCGCCCTGGACCAGCCCGATGACGACCGCCAGCCCGTAGAATTCCCAGCTTGAGCTCATCCGCGAGGCCCAGAAGACGACCACCGCATAAACGGCAAGTGCCAGCCAGATGGCATGTTTGGCGCCCACCCGCTCGCCGATGCGGCCGAATGCCAGGGCCGCCGGGAAACCGACCAGCTGGGTGATCAGGAGCGCGGTCAACAGGCTCTCCGCCTCGAAGCCGATTGAAAGCCCATAGTCCACCGCCATCCGCACGATGGTGTCCACCCCGTCGATATAGCACCAGTAGGCAAGCAGAAAGATGAAGGCCATGCGCAATTTGCGCAGCAGGCGCCATGTCTCGCCCAACTCACGCCATGCCTGTTGCACCCCCCTGGCCAGTCCTTGTGCCTGCGGACGTGCGACCTCGTGCACGAACAGCAGTACCGGCAGGGAAAACAGGGCCCACCAGAGCGCAACCATCAGGAAGGCGAAGCGTACCGCCTGCGCCTTGTCCGCCAGTCCGAACGACTCCGGGTAGAGCACCATCAGGACATTGACTGCGAACAACAGGCCGCCGCCCAGGTAACCGAGCGCATACCCCATGGCCGACACGCGCTCCAGCTCGGACTTTTCGGCCACATCCACGAGCATGGCGTCGTACACCACGTTGGCTCCGGCAAATCCGATCACGCCCAGGATATAGAGACCGGCAGCCACCAGCCAGTAACCCTCGGACACGAGGAACAGGCCGGCACTCATCAGCGCACCCAGGGTCGCCAGCATCAGCAGCAGCCCCTTCTTTTTGCCGCTGCGGTCGGCGATCACGCCCAGCAGGGGGGCGAGCAGGACCACCAGCAGGGAGGCGATGGCGTTGGCCGTCCCCAGGCGCACGGTACTCTCGGTGGCCGGCATGCCTGCCGCCCAATAAGACTTGAAGAACACCGGAAAGAACCCCGCCATGACGGTCGTGGCAAAGGCGGAATTGGCCCAGTCGTAAAAGGCCCAGGACCACTGCGCACGTCGGCCGGAAGGGATGGGACGGCCGGCCATCAGCTCTTGATGCCCACACCGCGCGACAGCAGCCACATGGCAAAGGCCCCGAGCAGGATGATGAAGCCGAGAATGATCGCGAATGCCTGCCACATCGAGATGTCACTGAATCCCAGCAGGCCGTAGCGGAAGGCGTTGACCATGTACAGCACCGGATTGGCGAGCGACACCTTTTGCCAGAATTCCGGCAGCATACTGATGGAATAGAAGACCCCGCCCAGGTAGGTCAGCGGGGTAAGCACAAAGGTCGGCACGATCGAGATATCGTCGAAACTGTTGGCGTATACCGCATTGATGAATCCGGCGGTCGCGAACAGTATCGAGGTCAGAACGAATACCGCCAGGCTGATACCGTAACTGTGGATCTGAAGATCGGTGAAGAACATCGACACCGCCGTCACTACCACGCCGACCACCACGCCACGCGCAACGCCGCCCGCGACATACCCGGCCAGGATGACGAAATTCGGCAGGGGCGCGATCAGAAGCTCCTCGATATTGTGCTGGAATTTGCTGCTGTAAAAGCTCGAAACGACATTCGCATAGCTGTTCGAGATCACCGACATCAGGATCAGGCCTGGGACGATGAAATCGATATAGTGAAAACCTTCCATGTCACCGATCTGCGAACCGATCAGCTTGCCGAAGATGACGAAATAGAGCGCCATGGTGATTGCCGGCGGCAGCACCGTCTGTACCCAGATACGTGCGAACCGCAGGATTTCCTTGGTCACGATGGTCATGAACGCCACCCGGCAGACCGACGCCCGGCTCATGCGGCGCGCCCCCCCAGCTTGACCCCATTGTTCACCAGGTCCATGAACAGTTGTTCGAGCCGGTTCTGCTTGTTGCGCAGGCTAAGTACCTCGATACCACGCCTGTTCAGTTCCATGAACAAGGAGTTCATGCCGAAATCACGGGTCACCGAGACCTCGAGGGTCGTGCTGTCGATCAGCTGGATCGAGAAGCCTGCAATCGGTTCGATGCCCTGCAGTTCCCCACGCACGTCCAGCATGAAGATCTCTGTCTGAAGGCGCCCCAACAATTCCCGCATGGCGGCACGCTCCGCGATCAGTCCGTGGTTGATGATCGCGATATGGCGGCACAGGCTCTCGGCCTCCTCGAGATAGTGGGTGGTGAGGATGATGGTCGTGCCACTGTCGTTGATCTCGCGCAGAAAATGCCACATCGAACGCCGGATCTCGATATCCACACCCGCGGTCGGCTCATCGAGGATCAGCAGTCGCGGACCATGCACCAGGGCGCGCGCGATCATCAGGCGTCGCTTCATGCCGCCGGAGAGTTCACGTGCCTGCACGCCGCGCTTGCCCCACAAATCGAGCTGCTTCAGCGAGGCCTCGGCGCGCCGGAAGGCCTCGCGGCGGGGGATGCCGTAGTAGCCCGCCTGGTTGACGACGATCTCGACCACCGGTTCGAACTGGTTGAAATTGAATTCCTGGGGCACCAGACCGATGCTGGATTTCACCGCGGCCGGCTCGAGATCCAGATCATGGCCGAAGACGCTGACCTGTCCCTCGCTCTTGTTGATCAGCGAGCTGATGATGCCGATCGCGGTCGACTTGCCGGCACCGTTTGGGCCCAGCAGGGCAAAGAAGTCGCCTTCATCCACCTCCAGATCGATGCCGCGCAGCGCCTCGTGGCCATTGCGATACGTCTTGCGCAGATTGTGTAGCGCCAATGCCTTCATGACTGAACCTGGGATACCGGTGCCGGGCCCCATTCTATCGGACCGGCGGATTGAGGATGCTCTTAATCAAATCAGGGATATCCCCGGGAGATCGCCCCCGGGCGTGTGAACGATACAACAGTTTGACCGGCCATATCCGGTCCGTCGGCTCAAAGCGGGTGTGACTGCGGCCCGGTCATTCGCGCGCGGCCAGATGAAGCGCCTTGCCGCAGTGCGGGCAGACCAGGTTCCCCGCACGCAGTGTCGATGGCTCCTCCTCCTGCTCGATGATCTCGCTCACCTCGTCCTCTGCAAGACTCAGGGATTCACCGTGCGACCTGATCTGGCTGAGCTCCTGCGCGTCGATGACCCCGTCCTCCAGGGCCTTGTCCACTTCCCGGCGCAGGCTGTCACGGCGCCGGTGCAGTGCGTTGCTGAAACCGGATGCAAGGATGCCCGCCGGCAACGCCACGAAGCCCACCCCGATGAAACTCAGGATGGCACCGAACATCTTGCCCAGGGGGGTAATCGGAACCACATCGCCGTATCCGACGGTGGTAACCGTCACTATGGCCCACCACATGGCCTGCGGGATATTGCCGAAGGCAACCGGCTGGACGGCGCTTTCGGCCATGTAGGTGGCACTTGCGGTGACGACCAGCATGACGAACAGGATGAACATGGCCGCACCGATCACCCTCGCCTCGTCGCGCAGGACCTTGAACAGCAGATTGGTGGCGGCCGAGTAACGGGTCAGTTTCAATACCCGCAGCAGCCGCATGATGCGCAGGAAGCGCAGATCGAGCGGGATGAACATGCTCAACCAGAAAGGTGCGACCGCCAGCAGGTCGACGATCGCCATCGGTGTCCGCATGAACCGCAGCCGCCCCAGCAAGGGACGCCGGTACTCCGTATGCCGGCGATTGTCCACGATGGACCAGACCCGCAGCACATACTCCACGGAAAACACGACCAGGGATACGGCCTCGACCGCGGAAAAGATGCCCGCGAAACGCAGGCGCAGGACGGACACCGACTCGAGCACGACCGCAATCACGTTGATCACGATCAGCGTGACCAGAAAGATTCCGAAGCCTCTCGAAAGCGGGTCTTCGCCTTCGGCGGCATCTAGGATGGAGGCCGCTCTGGCGCGGATCCGGTACCACATGAGAACACCTTGCCTTGTACCAACGGGACGGGCATCCCACCCGCATATCCAGTGTGACGGCAACCACTCGATAAAACTTTGAGGTTATCACCGATTGGTCAGACCAACACGACCCGACAGATCGGCGAAGATCAGGCGGTCCGCAGCTCCGTGCGGTCACGGTACTGGTTGAGAACCTCTGGATTGAGCGGGGCCTGGGTATTGCCGACGGGCCGGTCTGTGACCGTATCGCGTACGGGCAGCTCCGAGATCTTGCCGCGGCGGGAGCGGTTAATTTCGCTGACATCGAGGATCCGGGCTGGCACATGCAGCCACCCTCCCCGGAGGTGTACCTCAATCTCAATGTCCGCGGGACGGGGCATTCGGCCACCAGTGAGCAGGCGACGTTCAGGGGTCATTGACCACCTTTCCCCGACGGCCATCGGCAACTGGATTACAATGCGCGCTTTTTGCGGAGCCCCGCGTGGAAGCGCTTCCCCTCGACACCCTGCTGGTACTGGTCGCCATTGCCGGAGTAGCCGGCATGATCGACGCGATCGCCGGTGGCGGTGGCCTGCTGGCGCTGCCCGCACTGCTGTGGGCCGGCCTGCCACCGGTGCAGGCGCTGGCGACCAACAAGCTGCAGGGCAGCTTTGGCACCCTGACGGCGTCATACAACTTCGTGCGCCGCGGCGAGATACAGATCGGGCGCCTGCGCATCCCTATTCTGATGACCTTTGTCGGATCAGCCGCGGGCACCCTGGCGGTACAGAAACTCGGATCGGACCTGCTCAGGGATGTGGTGCCGACACTGCTGATCGCCTTCGCACTGTATTTCCTTTTCTCCCCGCGTATTGGCGACCAGGACGCCCAGCACCGCATCAGCCATGGCCTGTTCGGCCTGCTGATCGGTTTCAGCGTCGGCTTCTATGACGGTTTCTTCGGACCTGGGACCGGCAGCTTTTTCGCCGCTGCCTTCGTATTGCTGCTCGGCTACAACCTGCGACGCGCAACCGCTGCCACCAAGATCCTGAACTTCACCAGCAATATCGCCTCGCTGATATTCTTCGCCCTGGCCGGCCAGGTGATCTGGCAGGTCGGCCTGCCCATGGGGCTTGCACAGATGGCCGGCGCCTGGGTCGGGTCACACCTGGTGATCCGTCATGGCACGCGCCTGATACGGCCGTTGCTGGTGACGGTGTCGCTGGCGATCTCGTTGAAGCTGTTGTTGAGCGACTGAGCCCCGATCCGCCGTTCCGGCCAATCGTCGGGCACAGCCCTACAGAAACTGCTGCGGCCCGCGGTTTATTCGTAGGGCAGGCTGTGCCTGCCGTAACCGTCGGGTACGACCCCACCAACCAAAATTGCTGCAGCCCGAAGCTTTTTCGTAGGGCAGGCTGTGCCTGCCGGAATCACCGGACGCAGGCCGGCCTGCCGCTATTTGCAGGCGCGCACTTAGCGGTAGCGGCGAAGGTACATCCACTCGAACAGGCGCTTGGCCCAGTGAAAGCCGATGAACGACGGCATGACGATGTTTCTGCTGGGTGTGCGCGCAATGAACATCCCGCTCGACCGGGTATCGACGATACACATCAGTTCGGCCTTGAAGGTATGGCTGGCCGCCCGCCCCTGGAATTCGTCCATCAGATTGGCCACTGCCGCAGCCGCCTGCAGATCGGCCATGTGCGCCTGTTTGGGAAGCCAGTCCGGTCCCGGGAAACTGCCGGAGTCGCCGGCCACATAGACCTTGTCCCAGCCCTCGACCTGGCAATACCGGTCGGCCTTGATCATCCCGCCCTCGGAACGAGGCAGTTCGGTGGCATCGAACCATTGGTTGCCGGTCATGCCGGGCATGAACAGGATCAGATCGGCCTGGAACTCGCCGCCCTCGGTGATGACCTTGTCCACCTCGAAACCCTTGAGCTTGTGCCCAAGGTGTGTCTCGATACCGCGTTTTTTCATTTCCTGCATCAGGCCCTGCACGGCCCTGGGACCAAGCCGTTGACCCGGTTTTTCCGCGGGCGTGAAGAACACGAGCTTGAAGCTTTCACGCCGCCCCTGCTGTCGAAGCCACGAGTCGATGCCGAACAGGAATTCGAACACGGGGCCGCCGCGCATCGCCGAAGGCTCCTTCGGGTTGCCGGAAAAACCGAACGCCAGGGTCCCGCCTTCCAGCTGCGCCAGACGGTCACGGATCTGGGCCGTCACCTCGACCCCGCCGCAGGGTAGAAAGGAATGTTCTATCCCGGGCAGTTTGCGTATGAAACGCCCGCCACTGGCGATCACGAGCCCGTCGTTGGCCACCTCGCCCTGGTCGGTGACGACCACACGTCCACCGTCACGCAGCCCCCGGGCCTCGGCCTGATGGTAGGTCACGTCCATGCGTGCGAAGAAATTCCCGAGCGGCACCACCAGGTCTTCGGGCTGGCGCAGGCCGGTCGGGATCCAGATGGTCCCCGGGTAGTACACGAACTCCGGCCTGGGTGCGATCAGGTCGATTCCCAGGGCTGAATCCGCTGCACGCAGTTTACGAACTGCCGTAAGCGCGGCAAACCCGGCGCCAATAACCGTGACTCGTGACATCTGAAAGACTCCTCCGGTGTTCAGAGGGAGACATTCTAAGGTTCTGCCGGCAAGATGTCAGACTAGAGTCATCCCCGGGACGCCTTGGGAATTTCGGGGGTTGACGCTATTCTTGCACGGCCCCTATCAGACGAACGGAAGCAAAATGAAGGACTCAGACCCTGGATTGCTCGGCACCCTGACAGACGTTTCGGGTGCCCGCTTCATCGCCCGGCTCAAAGACCAGGGGGAGACTTTCGAACCCTACCGCCAGATCGGCAACGACAGCATCACCGTCGGTCAGGTGGGCGCCTATGTGATCGCTCGCGGCCAGCAGGAACAGGTCCTGTGCCAGGTCGTCAGCGCCTGGCAGGAGGGCAGCGGAGAGCGCACGACCCGCCTGCTGCGTCTGCTGCCACTGGGCGAGGTGACCAGCGATGGGCGCTTCTTCCGCGGCGTCGGTCGCTACCCACCACTGGGCACCCCGGTGTACGTGGCCGCAAGTGGCCAACTGGACGCCATGTTCGACTCGGTTCGCCGTCACGGACTGCACCTGGGGCGCCTGAGCCAGCGCGCGGAACTACGCGTCTTCGTCGATCCCAACCTGCTGTTCAATCGCCACCTGGCGATCCTCGGGCAATCCGGCTCGGGTAAATCCTGGGCCGTGACCAGTCTGCTTCAGCGCACGGTCAAGCTGATGCCGAAGGCGCACATCGTGCTGCTCGATCTGCACGGAGAATATGGCTGGCGCGATTCCAAGGGTAATTTCCATAGTGCCTTTCCGGTAGACATGGTGCGCCACATCGATGCGCGCAGCCTCGAGATCCCCTACTGGCTGCTGACCTATGGCGAGCTTGTCGACCTGCTGGTCGACCGCACGGACTCGAATGCCTCGTTGCAGATCTCGTTCATGCGCGAGGTCCTTCACTCCCTGCGCAGAAAGGGCAATCAGGATCTGGGGATCGATGGTCTGTCGGTCGACTCGCCGGTCTATTTCTCACTCAAGGAGATGTACCTGCACTTCAAGCAGGCCAACGAACAGCAGTTCGATTTCGGCAAGACCAAGGGCCCGCTGTTCGGCGCCTTCGACGAATTCCTGGTGCGTTTCCAGGCCATGTTCAACGACTCGCGCTATGAATTCCTGTTCCGGCCCAAACGTCGCACCAAGTCAAGCGACCTGGAAGACCTGCTGCGCGATTTCATCGGCCTCGGCGAGCCGAAGCGCCAGATCACGGTGATCGATCTGAGCCCGGTCCCACACGATGTCCGGCCGACCGTATCCTCGCAGATCGGGCGACTGGCATTCGAGTTCAACTACTGGAACCCGCAGCGGCGAGAGTTCCCTATCCTGCTGGTGTGCGAAGAGGCCCACCAGTACATCCCGCGCGATGCCGATTCGCAGCACGAGGGCAGCCGGCGCGAGATGGAGCGCATCGCCAAAGAGGGTCGGAAATACGGCGTCGGCTTGTGCGTGGTCAGCCAGCGCCCCAACGAATTGTCGGAAACCGTGCTGTCGCAGTGCAGCAATTTCATCTGCCTGCGCACCACCAACCCGCAGGACCAGGAATACATCCGCAAGCTGATGCCCGAAGGCGAGCAGGACCTTGCCGACGTCCTGACCACGCTGCGGCGCGGTGAGGCCCTGGCGGTCGGAGAGGCGATCCCTTTGCCGACACGGTTCCAACTGTACCCGCCGGACCCCGCACCGGCGAGCAGCGACGCACCCGTCGCCGAAAGCTGGAAGTCCGGACCGGACGATCTCGACGTGGCTGGCATCGTCGGCCGTTGGTGGCGTCAGCAACGCTGAGACTTGCATCCAAGGAAACCCGATGTCGAACGACAACGTCCTACCTTTCCCCAAGCAGTTCCGCGATGCGGTGGATGACGAGGCCTGGCTCAAACTGCAGGGCGAGTTCTATCTCGACTGCTATTTCGCGCAGCATGGTAAACCGGCGGAGAACCCGGAGGTGTTGCGTGAGTGGCTGACCGAGTCACAGCTGTTCGCGGACACCGAGAACCCGTTTTTTCGCGGCTGGCTGGTGCGGCGGCTGAGTGAGCCTGACGCCTGATGGTTCTGACCTGTCACGCGGCCAGTCGGGCCGCGTGACATAGCGGCCCCTTTACTGCGCGGCAGCGGCGAGCGCCTGATCGATATCGGCAATGATATCGTCGATATGCTCGATGCCGATGGACAGCCGCACCATATCCTCGCGCACACCTGCCGCGGCCAGTTCCTCGGGGCCAAGCTGGCGATGGGTGGTGGTGGCCGGGTGGCAGGCAAGTGATTTGGCGTCACCGATATTCACCAGGCGCAGGATCATCTGCAAGGCGTCGATGAACCGCGCACCGGCTTCCACCCCGCCCTTGATGCCGAAGCTGAGAATGCCGGATGCCTTGCCGCCCGTAATCTTGTTGCACAGCCCGTGGTAGGGGCTGTCCGGCAGACCCGCATAGCTCACCCACTCCACCTGGGGGTGCCCTTGCAGGTGTTCCGCCACGCGCTGCGCGTTTTCGCAATGGCGCTCCATCCGCAGGCCCAGGGTTTCCAGGCCCTGCATGATAAGGAATGCATTGAACGGGGATATGGCCGCCCCTGTGTTGCGCAGGGGCACGACCCTGCAGCGGCCGATATAGGCCGCCGGGCCCAGTGCCTCGGTATAGACCACGCCGTGATAGGAGGGATCGGGCTCGTTGAGCATCGGGAAACGCTTGGCATTCGCGGCCCAGTCGAACTTGCCCGAGTCGACAATGGCCCCGCCGATGCTGGTACCGTGACCACCGATGTACTTGGTGAGCGCGTGGACGATGATGTCCGCGCCGAGTTCGAAGGGCTTGCACAGGAAGGGGGTGGGCACCGTATTGTCCACGATCAGCGGTACGCCATGGCGATGCGCGATCTCGGCCAGCTTGACGATGTCCACCACGTTACCGGCCGGGTTGCCGATCGACTCGCAGAACACCGCGCGTGTGTTGTCGTCGATCAACGCCTCGAGTCCGGCGTAGTCCTCGTGCGAGCCGAAACGTACCTCGATGCCCTGGCGCGGGAAGGTATGCGCGAACAGGTTGTAGGTGCCGCCATACAGCTGGCTGGTACTGACGATGTTGCAGCCGACATCTGCAATGCACTGGATCGAATAGGTCACGGCCGCCATCCCGGACGCCAGACACAGGGCCGCGACACCGCCCTCCATCTCGGCTAGGCGCTGCTCCAGGATCGCCTGGGTGGGATTCATGATCCTGGTATAGATGTTCCCCGCCACCTTTAGGTCGAAGAGATCGGCGCCATGCTGGGTGTCGTCGAACGTGAACGAGGTGGTCTGATAGATCGGTACGGCGGCGGCATGGGTGGTGGGGTCACCTTCATAACCGGCATGCAGTGCCAGGGTTTCGAGTTTCATGGGGGCTCCTCCGAATATTATTGTGGTCGAGACACATGACCCCGGAACGGGATCTCACCGGATCATAACGGCAGAAGCGAGACCTTCACAGGCCGGCGCATCACCCGCCTGTGTGCGATGATGCCTGTGGAACCCGCTCAGGGCCGGTCGTCGACCACGCCTTCCTTCTTGACCGGCATCAGGTCGGCCTTGCTGACACCCAGCATGAGAATAGCGGTACTGGCGACGTAGATGGAGGAATAGGTACCGATAAACACGCCGATGAGCAGGGCGAACGCGAAGCCGTGAATGATCTCGCCGCCGAGGAAGAACAGCGCCAACAGGACCAGGATCGTGGTGAAGGAGGTCATCAGGGTACGCGACAGCGTCTCGGTCAGTGAACGGTTGACAATGTCCTCGGGCGCACCTTTGCGCATCTTGCGGAAGTTCTCGCGGATGCGGTCGAACACCACGATGGTGTCGTTAAGGGAGTAACCGATCACCGCCAACACCGCAGCCAGGACCGGCAGATCGAATTCGATCTGGAGCAGCGCGAACAGGCCGACCGTGATGATGACGTCGTGCACCAGCGCGATCACCGAACCAACCGCAAAACGCCACTCGAAGCGCATGGCGACGTACATCAGGATGGCGATCAGCGCGACCAGCACCGCCAGGGCACCGTCCTCGGCCAGTTCGTCACCGACCTGCGGTCCGACGAACTCGACCCGGCGCAGCTCCAACTCGCTGCTCGCCGCCTTCGACAATGCAGCGAACACCTCGTTGCTCAGGCGCGCACTGTCGCCCTCGCCGCTGGCAGCGCCGAGGCGGATCAGGATGTCGCGGGGTGTCCCGAACTGTTGCACCGAGCTGTCACCATAGCCGCCCTCGGTCAGGGCAATTCGCACAGACTCCAGGTCTACAGGGTCAACGTACCCGACCTCGATCAGGGTGCCACCGGTGAAATCGATTCCCAGACTCAGGCCACGCGTTGCGATCGAACCCAAGGCGACAACGATCAACGCCAGGGAGAACAGCATTGCAAGCCGGCGCTTGCCCATGAAATCGATAGCTTGACCACTTTTGATAATTTGCATGGCTGATCCTGGAGATTTAAATCGAGAGCTTCTGAACGGGCTTGGCGCCATACACCAGGTTTACGACGGCACGCGTCCCGATGATGGCGTGAACATCGAGGTCAGGATGCCGATCGCAAGGGTGACGGCGAACCCACGTACCGGGCCGCTGCCAATGGAGAACAGCACCACCGCGGCGATCAGAGTCGTGACGTTGGCGTCCAGAATGGTGCTGAATGCCTTGGCGTAACCGGCATGGATACTGGCCTGCGGGGTACTGCCCACCCGCAGTTCCTCGCGTATGCGCTCGAAGATCAGCACGTTGGCATCCACCGCCATGCCCACGGTAAGCACGATGCCCGCAATACCCGGCAGGGTGAGCGTGGCCTGCAGCATCGAGAGAATCGCAACGATCAGGAAAAGATTGCTGACCAGCGCCAGATTGGCGATCAGGCCGAATGTCTTGTAGTAGACCGCCATGAATACCAGCACCAGGCCCATACCGACCATCACGGACAGGAAACCCTGATCGATGTTGTCCTGTCCCAGGCTCGGACCGATGGTACGTTCCTCGACGATATCGATGGGGGCCGCCAGGGCGCCGGCGCGCAACAGCAGCGCGAGCTGGTGGGCCTCCTGTGCACTGTCCAGGCCGGTGGTCTGAAAGCGGCGACCGAAGGGCTCGCGAATCGTGGCGACGTTGATCACCTCTTCGACCCACTTGCGGATTGGCTTGCCCTCGGCATCGCGACCGACGGTGCGTTTTTCCTTGAACACGACGGCCATTGGCTTGCCGACATTGTCGCTGGTCACGTTGCGCATCCGGCGCGCGCCCTTGCTGTCCAGGTTGACATAGACGGCGGGCTGACCGGACTGCTGGTCGAATCCGGACGAGGCGCTGGTCATTTCGTCACCGGTCACGATCACCTGCCGCTTGAGCAGGATCGGCTGGCCGTTGCGCTCGTGATAAAGCGCGGCACCTGCAGGCACCCGGCCGGTGCTCTCGGCCTCGAATGCCTGCGCGGGATCGGAAAGTGCGAGGCGGTATTCCAGCGTCGCCGTGGCGCCCAGCAGGTCCTTGACCTTGCCCGGGTCCTGCACACCCGGGAGTTCCACCACGATCCGGCGGTCACCCTGCTGCTGGATGATCGGCTCCGCCACACCCAGGGCGTTGACACGGTTGCGCAACGTGGTGATGTTCTGCTCCAGTGCCAGACGCCGCGAGGTGCGTTCCTCCGCCGGGGTCATGAACACGCGCACGTAGAAGTCCTCGCCCTCGTCACGCACGCTGATACCCAGCTCGCGGAACTCGGCACCCAGCACCTTCTCGGCCTGGTCGCGCGACTCGGCATCCTTGAAGCGCACATCGACCCCGTTGCCAGACTCCTTGACCGAGACATAGCGAATCTTCTCGTTGCGCAATGCCGTGCGCACATTGCCTGCATGCCGCTCGACCGTTTTCTGCATCGCCGCATCCATGTCGACATCGATCAGTACGTGGATACCGCCGCGCAGGTCCAGGCCGAGGCTCATCGGCCGGCCGCCGATGGCGCTAAGCCATTCGGGCACATCGGGCGAGAGCGTCAGCGCATCGGTGAACTCGGGCGGCAGCATCTTCGACACCACCTCCTGTCCCTTCAGCTGGTCCTGCGGCGACTTGAAGCGGATCTGCAGGCGGTCGGCCTTCAGCTCGGAGGCCTTGATGCCGATCTGCGCGCGCTCGAGTGCGGCCAGGATGTTCTGCTGCAGGGTCTCGCCCACCTGCTCGCCTCGCGCACCGGTCACCTCGATGACCGGATCCTGCGAATAGATGTTCGGGAGCGCGTACAGCAGCCCCACCAGCAGCACGATGGCCACCAGCAGGTTTTTCCACATCGGGTATTGGTTAAGCATGATTCACAACGAAGCCAGGTTGAATGCGGCCACATGCAGACAATGCGGCCGCGGGGGCGGTTACATTTCTTTCAGACTGCCCTTGGGCATGATCGCCTCGACCGAGGTCTTGCGTACGGTCACGATGACATTGTCGGCAATCTCCACCTTCATGAAGTTGTCGCCGAGTTCGGTGACCTTACCCATCATGCCGCCCACGGTCTGGATCTCGTCGCCCTTCTTGAGGCCGCCGACCATCGCCTTGTGTTCTTTCTGCCGTTTGACCTGGGGCCGGATCAGGAAGAAATACATGATTACGAACATGCCGATCAGGAAGATGATCGACATACCACCATCACCGCCAGGTACCGGGCTTTGCGCCATTGCGTCGGAAACAAAAAAGCTCATCGTGCGCTCCAGTCAGTAGAAATGTGCGGCGAACTCGTCGCCGGGCAACCCAAAGGCGCGTGATTATGCCATAGCTCAGGCGGGGACAGGCAATCCTCGCTGTGCGTAAAAGTCATCACGGAAACTGTCGAAGGTTTGCGCGGCGACCGCGACACGGATATTTCGCATCAGATCCTGGTAGTAATAGAGGTTGTGTATGGTGTTCAGACGCGCCCCCAGGATCTCGTTGCAGCGGAACAGGTGGCGCAGGTAGGCGCGGCTGTAGTTGCGGCAGGTGTAACAGCCGCAGGCCTCATCCAGCGGACCTGTGTCCGCCTGGTGGACGGCGTTGCGGATGCGCACCACACCGTCGTGGGTGAACAGGTGCCCGTTGCGGGCGTTGCGGGTCGGCATGACGCAGTCGAACATGTCGATGCCCCGGCGTACCGCCTCGACGATATCCTCCGGCCGGCCCACCCCCATCAGGTAGCGTGGATGGTCCGCCGGCAGCCGGTCTGCGAGAAAATCCAGCACCCGCCAGCGGTCCTCCGGCGGCTCGCCGACCGAGAGTCCACCCACCGCGTAGCCGTCAAAGCCAATTCCGGCAAGGGTCTCGAGTGAGCGGGCGCGCAGATCGGAAAACACCCCGCCCTGGACGATACCGAACAGTGCATTGGGGTTACCGGCGTGTGCCGCCCTGCTGCGCGCCGCCCAGCGCAGCGACAGTTCCATCGACTCGCGCGCCTCCTGTTCGGTGGCCGGATAGGGCGTGCATTCATCGAAGATCATGACGATATCCGAACCCAGCTCGCGCTGGATCTGCATCGACTCCTCCGGTCCCATGAATACCCTGGCACCGTCTACGGGTGAACGAAAGTGCACCCCCTGCTCGGTGATCTTGCGCATGGCCCCCAGTGAAAAGACCTGGAAACCGCCTGAATCGGTCAGAATCGGGCGCTGCCAATGGGTGAAGTCGTGCAGATCGCCGTGTGCGCGTATCACCGCGGTGCCAGGTCGCAGCCAAAGGTGGAAGGTGTTACCCAGGATGATCTCGGCCCCCAGCCCCTCCAGTTCCTCGGGCGTCATGGCCTTTACGGTGCCGTAGGTCCCGACCGGCATGAATGCCGGCGTTTCCACGGTCCCGCGCGCAAAGGCAAGCCTTGCGCGCCTGGCCGACCGGTCCTGGCCAAGTAGCTCGAACTTCAATCGATACCTCGATAATCAGAATTAGGAGTTGACGAATGGGCCAACATATTAGAAAATACTCATGTACTGAATCTTCAGTACACTCCTCCATCCTCCTTTGGTGGAACCTTGGGCGCGGCATCCCCTGCCGCGCCTTTTTTTATGCGTCGCCCCCGCGCTCCCAAGCTGATCAGGCCTGTTCGGCCCCGATCCACGCCGGCTATGCCTGGGGGTTTCGTTCGAGGAACATCGCGTCACCGTAGCTGAAAAACCGGTATCCGGCCTCCACCGCATGCCGGTAAGCCCCCATCGTCTGCTCGTAACCTGCAAAGGCACAGACCAGCATCAGCAGGGTCGATTCGGGCAGGTGAAAGTTCGTCAGCAGGCCCTCGGTCACCCGAAACTCGTATCCGGGGCGGATGAACAGCCGGGTATCCCCCCGGTAGGGGGCCAGTTGCCCGCCCGCTGCCGCGGTTTCGAGGCAGCGCACGCTGGTGGTCCCGACCGCGACCACTCGACCGCCCCGGGCGCGCGTCTGAGCCACCGCCTCCACCGCGGCCTCACCCACCTCCAGCCACTCGCTGTGCATCTGGTGGCGATCGAGGTTCTGTTCCCGCACCGGCTGAAAGGTACCGGCGCCCACATGCAGGGTTACGCGCGCGCTCTCCACCCCGATGGCGGCCAGCCGATCAAGCATCGACTGGTCGAAATGCAGGCCGGCGGTGGGTGCGGCGACCGCACCTGGCCTATCACCAAACACCGTCTGATAACGTTCCTGATCGAGTTCGGTATCCGGACGCTGGATGTACGGTGGGAGGGGCATATGGCCGTGGGCCTGCATCAGGTCGGCGAAGGTACCCTGATCTGTCTTCAGGCTGAACAAATCCTCCTCGCGCCCTTCCACCAACAGACCGGATTCGCCCACGAAGATCCGGCTACCGGGCTTTGGTGACTTGCTGGCCCGGACTTGTGCCAGCGCCCTGCCTTCATCCAGCAGTCGCTCGATCAGGACTTCCACCCGGCCACCGGTCTCCTTCACCCCATGCAGGCGCGCAGGCAGCACGCGGGTGTCGTTGAAGACCAGCAGATCACCGGGGCGCAGGAGGGTCCCGAGATCGCTGAAATGCTTGTCGAGCACCCTGCCGTCCGGGCCGGGAAGATAAAGCAGTCGACTGTCACCGCGTCGCGTGCTGGGCTGCTGCGCAATCAATGCCGGTGGCAGGTCGTAGTGAAAATCGCTGAGATGCATGGGCGCGCGATGTTATCACAGACCCCTTGCCGCGGCCGCGGATGTCGCTATACTCCCCCGTTCGCTGCCGGGGTGGTGGAATTGGTAGACACAGGGGACTCAAAATCCCCCGCTGGCAACAGCTTGTCGGTTCGAGTCCGACCCTCGGTACCATTTCCTGGTTTTTCCACGTCCAACAATGTCCGGGACATCACATACTAGTCTGTCCATTGTGGATGTTTGACGTCTGCTTGCATCCAAGACTTTGGGGGTTCACGCCAACGCGCACCCCGCCGTGGCCCCCCTCGAAGCACAATCGGCAAACACTCTGCCACTAGCCCGCATCCGTCACCAGCATCCCGGATGCTGGCTGAGGACAGGTGTGGCTGGGCGCCGCGCTGGACTGAAATCCATAGCCGTAGCTATGGGTTGAAGGAAGCGCAAGCACAGGCGCGCGTGGACCAGCCAGCGCCGGGATAGCGCCCGGACCGAAAACACACTGTATTTTTGGCGTTCGTCTGTACTCTGTGATTTCAACCAATATTTCATTCACTTGCGTTTGGGTCCGGATGCGGCTGGTGACGGATGCGGGCTGATCTAATAGCCGGTGCCAGATTTTCTCTAACCGCCGCCAAAGCGGACGCTGTTGAATCGACTTTTCTTGGCGCATCAGCCAAAAATCGTCCGGGCCTGTCGGCCCGGTATCCATCTGCATCATGCGCCAGGGCTGGGCAGGTTTGCGGCAAGGGCCAACGCAGCTGGGACAGGAGCGCATGCGACGTCAGATGTACCGATGTGCTATACACACATTTACTAGGGACAATATCAACGAATCGCATACGGAGCGTCCACCATGACAATAGAATTATATAACGATGGCGATCATAAGTGCTTTTCGTACGAAGACATCACGGGTAGTCACGGCGTGCAGTCCAACCAGTTTCTTGTGGTTGACGACGGGCACGCAGCGCTGATCGATCCGGGCGGTGATCTGACCTATCCCGGTTTGTATCAACACCTTAGCCAGGAAATTATGGTCAAGGATCTGGACTACGTGATCGCATCCCACCAGGATCCGGATATCGTTTCATCCTTGAGCCATTGGATAGCAGGGACCGAGTGCAAGATCGCCATCCCCAAGGTATGGGAACGATTTATCCCACATCTGTGCAGATCGGCGAAGGTAAGAGAGATGGAAAAACGTCTCGTGGCTATCCCGGACAGGGGGCAGGCCCTACCCCTCGGCAACGCGGTTTTGGTGGCCATTCCGGCCCATTACCTTCACTCGGAAGGCAACTTCCAGTTTTACGACCCGATCAGCAAAATTCTCTTTTCAGGCGACTTGGGCGCGTCGTTCGTAGACAAAGAGCACTTGAGCGACCCGGTCACCGATTTTGCGGATCATATCCCTTACATGGTGGATTTTCACCGGCGCTTCATGGGCTCGAACAAGATTCTGCGCTTGTGGGTAAGCATGGTGCGTCAGTTGGACCTCGATTGGATTGTTCCTCAGCATGGGCGTTCATTCAAAGGCAAGAAAATTATCGATGAGTTCCTCAACTGGCTGGAGGAACTTCAGTGTGGTATTGATCTGATGACCCAAGACGACTATCAGCTCCCAAAGCGCCCCAGTGAGTGGGAGTGATAGCCGGCTGAACTGACCGATCAAGTCGTGACCAGCTCACCGGATACGCGACAGAAGAATCCGGCACAATGGCTGGACAGGGGTGTATTTCAGTTTTCGCGCACCACGCCCTTCTCGACCTTGCGCCGCTGACGCTGCGCCCGAACCTCCTTGACGATGTCCAGCGCAATCCACAGTTGAGCCTGCTCGACCTCGTTTCCCTGGAACCAGGCCCCTACGATGGCCTGCTCTGCAACCTCCAGTGACTCGTTCATCTTGTTCTTTTTCATGGCCCTTTCCTGTTTGACCGGCCCGTCAACGGACGACCCGGCCCCGTAGTCTTACGATCCCACCAGCGCCGCTGCCCGGCAAAGTTTTTCCGTCGGATCGCTTTGAGCGAACCCGCCCGCCGGAACTGACTCGCGCATCTAAATGCTAGTTGCAAATCCGACGCAACGTTTGGCTCTCCCCGCCATTCGTTTGTCCGGTGCAAAGCAATGCGCTCGGGCGTTGACCGTCGTGCCGTCTTTCGACGGAACATTGCTTTCCGCCCGCAAGGCTCTCCCCGGTCAAAGCCACCCGCACGACAATCCGCTTCGGCTGGGTTAAAGTGAAATTTTGCTGCGGCGCACCATCCCCATCTCCGATGATTGAACTGGCTGACCTTATTCTTCGCTCGGGCCGCGCCGCGGTCGAACTCGCCCTGTTCATCCTGCTGCCGATCATGATTGTGATGCTAACCTTCATGCGGCTGCTGGAGGCCAAAGGCGTACTCGACCATATCGTCGATCGTGTTTCACCCTTGCTGCGGCCGCTCGGCATCCCCGGCCTGGGGGTCTTTGCCCTGCTGCAGGTCTTGTTCGTGAGCTTCGCGGCCCCGGTGGCGACATTGACCATGATGGACAAGGGTGGCCTGTCGCAGCGCCACATCGCCGCCACGCTCGCCCTGGTGTTCGGCGCGGCCCAGGCCAACGTGGTCTTTCCCATGAGTGCGATGGGCCTGAACGGCCCGATGACCCTGCTCATCTCGGCCATTGCAGCCGTCATCGGGGCCGCGGCCACCTACCATTGGTTCAGCCGCAGTCTCCCGGACGAGGCCGAGCCACCGGAACCCAGGCCTGACCACCGCCGCGCAGACGACACCAAGGGTGTACTGAGCGTGATCAATCATGCCGGCGGCGAGGCGTTCGGTATCGCCGTGAGCGCCCTGCCAATGCTGGTCCTGTCGCTGCTGCTGGTGAATGTTCTGCGCGACATCGGGATCATCACGGTTGTTGAAACACTGACCAGACCGCTGTTCGGGTGGCTCCATCTGCCATCCAGTGTCGCGCTACCGATCATAACCAAGGCGATCGCCGGGGGAACGGCGATGATGGGCGTGTCGGCGGATCTGCTGCAGCAGAGCCTGCTCAACGCCACAGATGTCAATCGCATCGCGGGGCTGCTGGTGAATCCCCTTGATATTGCCGGCATCGCGATCCTGATCTCGGCCGGCCCGCGGGTTGCCGCGGTGCTGCGTCCCGCGATCTACGGTGCCCTGATCGCGATCGCGATACGCACTTTGCTGCACCTGATACTTTGGTGATCCGATCAACTGTAGATCAGTTCGGACCAGCGCCCCTGGGCGCGGAGCCCTTCCTTGACGGCCATCCAGGCCATGCCGTCCCCGGCAGCCTCCTGCATGATCCTGTCGAAGGCCTCTGCCACCTTGCCGAGCCCGGCCAGGTAGACATGGGTCTCCGGTGCCTGAACCAGTTCCCATATGTCGCTGGCGTGTTCCTTCAGCGCCGCCTCCAGTGTCTGCGCATCGGTCGCCATCGGCTTGGTGATGAGCGCCCTGAATGCCTTGAACGATGCCTGATCGTAATAGTTGCTCAGGTCGTCTTCCTCATCGTTCCGGTAAAGGAGGTCCATACCGGACCTGGCACCGTAGTAGAGTCGGACCTGTCCCCGCCAGGCTTCCCTTTTCGCGTAGACCTCCTGGATGAAGGCGCGAAACGGGGCGACCCCGGTACCCGTTCCGATCATCAGCAGGTTTGCTCGATCATCGTCGGGGATCTTGAACGGGCTACGATAGGGACCGGTGATGGTGATACGCCCGCCGGCTTCCGCATCGCAAAGAAAATTGGAGGCGATACCTGGATACTTCTCGCCACTTATGTCGTCGATATAGAAGCAACGGCGCACTAGGAGCTCCAACTCGATCTCATCGCCGCTGCTGTGCCTATGACCACTGGCTATGGAGTAGCGTCGGGTATGAAACTGATTGCCCATTGGATGCGGACCCGGAACCACTACCCCGATGCTCTGACCAACGGAGAACCTGAATGCCGGGTCGTCGATACGCAGCTTGATGCGCCTGACTTCGTCCCGCTCCTGCGGCGTGATGCGCACGCTCTCCGTGACTACCGCCTCGCTTACCGGGCCCAGCTCCTGTGTCATTTCGGTCATTGTCCAACTCTCCTCAATTCAATTGTGCAGCCTGTCAGGCGTTATCAGATCAACGGCTACGCCGTTGGGCTGCGGGCCGGGCGCATCTGTCGGACAACCGCCCTGACTGCATGAGCATGAACCGTCACCACAACCTCCTTGCTTCCGGTAAGGACCCAGTTCGGGGTGGCGTATCGCAAACCGTGCATAAAGATCCTGCACGTACAACCACCCGACCATAACGGCGAGTATCAATGCGCTGGCCGAGACAAATTCAACCATGCGAGCCTCCCAGGCCGGCAAACCCCATGAAGGCCAACGACAACAGACCGGCCAGCATCAGGCTCATTGCGGCTCCCTGGCTGACGCTCGGCACTTCGGCCAGTTCCAGTTTCTCGCGCAGTCCAGCCATGAGCATCAGGGCCAGGGTGAAGCCGGCACCGGCGCCCAGCGCGTACACCACGCTCTGTATGAAGTCGTATTCCTTAGCGGTCTGAAACAACGCCAGACCGAGGATTGCGCAATTGGTGGTAATCAGAGGCAGAAAGATACCGAGGCTGCGGAACAGGGCCGGGCTGAACTTCTTGACGAACATCTCCACCAGTTGCACCGCCGACGCGATCACCGCGATATAGCAGATCAGGCGCAGGAACATCAGATCGAGTTCGCCCAGCAACCAGTTGATGCCGTAGGCCGCCATGGAGCTCACCAGCATAACGAACAGGGTGGCCAGCCCCATGTTCCAGGCAGTGTCTTTTTTCGCCGACACACCCAGGAAGGGACAGATGCCGAGGAACAGCGCCAGCACGAAGTTGTTGACCACGGCGGCATTGAGAAAAATGAACCCCAGCGATTCACCCTGCATTGGAGGCCCCCTCCTGCTCAAGCAGGCGGCGCTCGCGGCGTTGTTTCAGCCAGGCAAACAACAGCAGCCAGGCACCCAGGACAAAAAAGCCCCCTGGCGGAAGTATCATCACCACCCAGGGCTCGAAGTTCTCCGGCATGATCTGAATCCCGAGCAGGGTGCCGCTGCCCAGGACCTCGCGCACCGTACCCAGAGACAGCAGCGCGAGCGTAAACCCTGCCCCCATACCAAGACTGTTGATCAAGCGTGGTATGCAACCGCTGCTTGGACGCATAGGCCTCGGCGCGGCCCAGGATGACGCAGTTGGCCACGATCAGTTGGATGAAGGCGCCGAGCGCATTGTAGAGGTCCAGACTGATCGCCTGGATCGCATAGTCAACCACGGTGACAAAGGTCGCGATGATCACGATGTAGCTGGCGATGCGTACCTGCTTCGGAATCCAGCTGCGCAGCAGCGAGATCAATGTGCTGGACGCAACCAGGACAAAGGTGGTTGCCACCCCCATCGCAATCGCATTCATGGTCGAGTTTGTCACGGCAAGGACAGGACACATGCCCAGCAGCATCACGAACACGGGGTTCTCTTCCCACAAACCCCGGATAAAGGTGTCGAGGCTGAGTTTTTCCTCTCGATTGGGCAATGTCCCCATCAGCTGTCACCCTCGCAGGCCATGCAGCCCTTGTCACTCAGATGCCAGAAAACTGGCAGTTCATAGCTCATCATCGACCTGCCCTCGTCAGCTCGACTTTGTATCGCTGGATCAGCGGTGCCATGCGTTGCATGCTGCGGTCCAGTGCCTTGGCGACAGCAACCGATGAAATGGTCGCGCCGGAAATCGAATCGACCTCCCAGGCGTTGTGCTTCTTGCCCGACTTTACCGCCACGATGGCGTGGGCCAGCGCATCACCGGTCGCATTCAGTCCGGCATCCAATGCCTCGAAGTTGTTCAGAAAAGCTGGATCGAAGGCAATCTTGTCACCCAGCCCCGGGGTCTCGGTCATCTTCAGGATCTTGATCCCGCGGATGCATGAACACTCGGGATCGTAGCCGTAGAGCAGCTTGACGATATCCTGGTAACCCTGTGCGCCCGAAGCCAGCGCCACGCCTTTCAGCTGTCCTTCATCGTCAAAGGCGACATAGACCTTCTCGTTGGCGCCATTGTCCCCGCCGGGGACCGCCATGCCGTTCTCGCCAAGCAGGATATCGACACGCCGAGACGCGCCGGGCACGACCGTGAATACCGCCTTTTCGATGGCGATACGCTGATTCTCCGCGATGATCGGTTTGGTGTACTGAAATACCAGCACCACCAACAGGCCCGAGAGCATTGCGATCGCACCCAGGGTACGGATCATCCGGAAGCCGGGCGTCTGGGGCGTGGTTGAGGCGAGTTGCTGATCGCTCATGCCCCACCTTCCTGACGCTTGGTTTCGCCATAGACACGCGGCTGGGTCCAGGAGGCGATCAGCGGCGATGCGGCATTGGCCAAAAGGATCGCGTACATGACGCCTTCGGGCAGGCCACCGAACAGACGGATCACCACGCGTCAGCACGCCGATCAGGGCGCCATACACAAACGCGCCCCACGGGGTGACCGGAGAGGCGATCATGTCGCTGGCCATGAACCAGGCCCCGAGCATCAGGCCACCGGACAAGGCGACGAAAAGCGGCGAAGGATACAGTTCACTGTTCATCAGCCACAAAGGCGTGGCAACCAACGCAGCGCCCGCGAATACGCCAACGGGGATACGCCAGTCGAGCATCCTGCGAAATGCCAGGTACAGGCCGCCCAGCCAGGATCAGGATCGCCGAAGCCTCGCCGGTCGACCCGATCACATTGCCGAACAGCAGATCGTTTGTACTGGCAGCGATGTGCTGGAACTTCTGCATTGCCAGCGGCGTTGCACCCGTGAACCCATCGATATTCAGACCATTGACCCAGGGCGTGACCGATTCCGGTTTCATGAACGGCACTGCCAGGGTCGAAGGGATGAATTCGCCGAACCGCCCCGGCGCAAACGCCGGTGTCCAGGTGGTGATGGCCACCGGGAACGCGGCCTGCACGAAGGCCCGACCCACCAATGCCGGATTCATCACATTGAACCCCAGACCACCGAACAGGGCCTTGCCGAGCGCCACGGCGACAAACGCGGCAACAGCCGCCATCCACAGAGGGAAGCCCGGCGGAAGTGTCAGGGCCAGCAGCAAGCCCGAGATCACCACACTCCAGTCACCGAGCGTATTGCCGCGCCCCGCAAGCTGCGAAAACAGCCGCTCGGTCAGCATGGCGACGACCGTGGTGGTCAGGATCAGGGCCAGCGCACTGATTCCGAACTGCCAGACGGAAAAGGCGGCGACCGGCAGCAGTGCGTAAACCACGTTGCGCATGATCTGCTCGACACTCTGGAGCCGCTTGAGGTGCGGTGCAGTGCGGATCTCTATCGGTTTGGCCACACGTACCTCAGCTGGCCAGCGCAGGACGTTCGCGGTTTATCGCCTTGGCGATCCGGAAGTACTGCGTCAGCGGAATATTCGACGGGCAGACATAGGCACAGCAGCCGCACTCGAAACACTGGTTGAGATGAAACTCCGACTCCATGCGCTCGTATTCACGCTTCTGGGCCAGAAGCGCCATCATCGATGGATTGAGTCGCATCGGACAGGTCTCGACGCAGCGTGAACACTTGATACAGGGGTAGACCTTGCGCTCACCCCGATCGGATTCGTCTGCCGCATACACCACGACACCCGATACGCCCTTGGTTATCGGCACCTCCAGCGAAGCAACGGTCATGCCCATCATGGGACCGCCCAGAATCACCTTGTTGGCCTCGGTATCCACACCCGCCGAATGCAAGCAGGAAGCCGACAGGCGTACCTATCGGCACCAGATAGTTGCCCGGTCGGTCGACACCGGCTCCGGACACGGTCACCACGCGCTCTATCAGGCCTCGACCGCTGGGCAGCAGTTCACCCATCTGCGCCAGGGTGCCGACGTTGTAGACCGCCACGCCCAGATCGACCGGAAATCCGCCTTCCGGGATCTGTTCTTTCAGCAGGCTCTCGATCAGCATTTTTTCCGCACCCTGCGGATACCTGGCCTTGACGGCTTTCACCTCGATTGCATCGTTCTCGGGCAGCTTCTGCCTGATCGCCTGGACCGCATCCATCTTGTTGTCTTCTATGCCGATCAGTGCCCGCTTTGCGCCGGTTGCACGCATGGCGATGCGGACACCCCGCAACAGAGCATCGGTTTTTTCCAGCATCACGCGGTGGTCACAGGTCAGGTATGGCTCGCATTCGCAGCCGTTGACGATCACGGTGTGGATGCTCTTTCCCGTCGGAGGCAGCATCTTGACGTGGCTGGGAAAGGCGGCACCACCCAGACCGACCAGACCGGCTTCCTTGACCAGGTGCACGATCTCGCCCGGCGTCTCGTTCATAATGTCGACCGGATCCTCATACAAGATCTCTTGAGAGGCGGCATCGTAGGGTTCGATAACGATTGCCGGCGCCTTAGGGCCCTCGGCAGTTGGCCACAGATCTATCGCAACGACACGTCCGGTCGCAGGCGCATGCATGGGTACCGAGACATGCCCATCGGCTTCTGCAATGGGTTCACCCCGTACCACTTCCTCCCCAACCTTCACGATCGGCTTCGCCGGAGCGCCTTTGTGCTGAGACAGGGGCACCACCAGTTGCGGAGCAAAGGGCAGTCGACGAATCGGCAGTCCCGCTGTCTCTTTCTTGTGCTCCGAGGGGTGAACACCACCATGGGCAAAAGTCGCATGGCGCTTGAACAGCCTGAACAGGTTCACATCCAAACCCCATCGGGATCCACGGTTCGAAGTGTGAAGCCTGAGTTACGCCGGCAGATATCGAACCGTGTGCGCACACTCTTCACGACGTTCACTGATACTTCTCCGCGCGCTTCATCAGCTTCTCCACGTCTTTTTCGGCCGCGTTCCAGGGTGTACCCGGATGCAGACAGCCGGCGGTACATTTTTCAGCGGCCTTGACGATCTCCTTGAATGGAGCCCCTTTGGGATCAATTACCACGGCTTGTTTCTGATCGTTGTACTTGAACACCTTGGGTGCCAGATCGGTACATTCGTCGCATGCGGTGCACTCTGGCGATTCCACCCAGACCGCCTCGTATTCCCATGGCAGATCATTGGCTGCCGGGAGCCCTCCCGCGACCGCAGGAGCAACACCGCCAGATGTCCCCACGGATGCCAGGGCCGATACATCACCACCATTGGCAAGCGCCAGCAGGCCAGCTGTCAGGGACTGCGCCATCTCGGCCTTGGCCTCGGCACGCACCTGATCGAGATCGACCAGTGACTCCACGCCGACCAGCGACTTGAGCTGATGCCAGAAATCCCGACGCTCTTCAGTCGAGGTCACGATTTCCTGGGCCACCAGCACGCGTATCAGGCGATTCTTGGCATCCGTTGCCCATATATAGGGAAACTTGCCTTCGCGATCTTCCTCATCAAGAAGGATGAACTCGGCCACGGGCAGCATGTCGTCATGCCAGGTCTCGGGTGGCGCCTTGCGGAAATGTTTGCGAAAACGCCCCTCGGTGAGTGCAAAATCAGCAAAGGTCAGGGGCACGGTCAGCTCGCTTTCACTGCCGTCTTCGTTCTTGTATTTCAGGGTGTACTCGGGCCAATCGTCCGCCAGTGCCGGGTTGCCCTCGACCGAGCAACATTCCTCAAAGGTCACGCCGGCATCCGGATCGTAGCGGAACAGCGGATAACCCCGCGACTCCACCGCCAGCTTGGACTGGTGCTCGGACATGTCGTCACCGACCCCGTGCTCAGGCTGGCAGACGGCATAGATGTTAAACAGCGCAGGACGACGGGTATTGAGACCGTCGATGTAACCCTCGAGCAGATGGGTCATATGGGCCATCGAGCTCTGCAGCACGAAAGAGGTGCGGTGCGCCATACCGATCAGGCTCATCTCCTTGCGCATCTCGGTCTTACCCTTCCATGCCTTGCCATATGGTGACATATCGGCGACCTGGCCGATGAAGCCCGAGGTACAGGCCTGACCACCGGTGTTTGAATACACCTGGGTATCGAGCACCAGGACCTTGATCGGCACACCGGAAGCCATAAGCCGCGACAGATTCTGGAAACCGATGTCATACATGGCGCCGTCACCGCCGATACTGACTACCGGCGGACACAGCCGCCATTCCTCGTCACTGAACTGCTTCCAATCGAAATAGGTAAAGAAGGCCCCGTGCTCGGCGGCGTTGTACTTGCCCTCGAGCTCAAGTTTGGCCTGTCGCACCGCTCTGAAGCCGTCGGCCATCTTGCGCATGTGGCCTTCGAAGATGCCCATAGCGACGGACGGCGAGTCCTGGAACAGATGACTGGTCCAGGGGAAGGGGTACGGATTGTAGGGGAAGGTTGAACCCCAGACCGAGGTGCAGCCGGTGGCATTGATGATCCCCATTTCGGCCCGACCTTTGCCGGTCTTGCCATCGGTGTACTGCCACTTCAGATAGCGCAGCTTCTCCAGCAACTGGGAAACCCAGCGCAACCACTTCTGGTCGACCGGCTCTGCGCCACCGGCAAGTTTGCCGGACAGGTCAGAGAGCGTGAGGTCCGACTCGTGACTTGCATCGACCGCCGAATCGATCTTGTCGAGATTCGAAAGGTCCATGCCCTTGGCCAGTGTCAGCCGGACATGGGTTTCAAGCTGGCTGATCAACTCGTCAATCTCGGCCAGGTGTTTCTTCACCCGCGGCTGCATCAGCGCGGTAACAGTACCGGTAAACAGGTGGATGACCGTTTTCTCGCCGCAGCCCATGCAGGCGCCGTCACCCGAAAGAAGCGACTGGTAGTTGCTCTTGTCCAGCAACAGGGTTTCGAGCGCGCCGATCTTTTCATCGAGGTCGTCGATACGGATGAAGTCCGGATCGGTGGTCGGCAGATCGAGCCAGAATTCCCAGTCACGCTGCATCTGCTCGATGGCGACCGGGGTCTGCGGCTCGGCCAGCAGGGCCTGGTCGTCACAGACCTCGATGCACTCCATGCAGCCTTTGCAGGTATAGGGGTTGACGGTAATGGCGAACAGACCGCCACTGCCCTTCTGCTTCTTCTCGCGGTTGCTCCAGTACGGCTTGGTTATGCTGAACTGAAAATCACCGAGCTCCGCGCTGAACAGGGAGAACTCACCTTCAAGCAGATCGCGTGCATCACCTTCCAGGTCAGAGTCTGCCAGATGCTCGAGTATTGCCTGATCGATCAGCAGTTCGACATTTGCCGTCTCACCGAGAGGCTCGATCATTGAACGCAGCCGCTTCTCTACGGCACGCACCTCGCGGCGCAGATGCTGGGTCGGTCTTCCCTTGGTCTCGATTCGCAGGATCGCTGCCGTGAACACGTCGCTGATCGAATTCACCAGACCCGGAATGGCGCTGTCCGGACAGACTGAATAGCAGTTTCCGCAGGCGGTACAGTTCTCGGCGACAAACTTGGGGTATTCGAAACGGATCTGGGTCATGTCGCGAAACACGCCCGTGGCCGCTGGGATCAACGAAAGCGCCTGGTAGGGGTCCGCCAGATTGTTGTTGCCGCGACCGGTGTTGTAGAAAGCCCCGGTCTGTTCCCAGAAACGGTGCACGTCGGACACGCCGCCGTCAGCGGCCGGCATGTGCTTCAGCATCACCGGCAGGCCAGACGACTTGCGCTTGACCGCTGTGTGCTTGCCCACCACTTTGTCGGTGATCTCAACCAGCTCGTCGAAGCCACGGCGCACCACTCGCAGATTATCCTGCACCACGCGTTCGCCCTTGATACCGAACTTCTCGCGCAACTGGTTTTCGATCGCTTCGAAGAGTCCCTCCTCATTCAGGCCTGCGCGCTCCATCAGGGGAGACGCAGCAAAAAAGGCTCCCTGAAAGGCATTTCCCTGCATGCGGAATTGCAGCTCGGCGCTGGATGCCTCCTCGCGGGCGATACGGAACCCATCGACGAAATACATGTGGATCTTGTGCTCAACGATGAAGCGCTGCGCATGCTTGGGGATGCGTTTCCAGACTTCTTTCGCCTTGGCCTGATCCGACTGGATGATAAACACCCCGCCATCTTTCAGGCCAAACAAGCGGATTCGAATGGGTGAAAACATTCGGGTCGGGCGACATCACGACGTCGACGTAGGTGTACTCGCAGTTGAGCCGGATCGGCTCGGGCGCCGCTGAGAGGAAATAGGTGGTCGGCTGCCCCTTTTTCTCCGAACCGTATTTGGGATTGGCGCGGATATCGAAGCCCAGCAGTTCGTACAGGGTCATTGCCAGGTTTTTGCCGGTGGTCACCGCACCCCAGCCGCCAACCGAGTGCAGGCGCACCGTGATCGCGCCCCTGGGCAACAGGTCCGGATTCTCGCTACCCTTCAGGCCCAGGTCTTTGACGTCCGGGTAGGCATCGATGGTCTGCTGTACACGGATCTCGTCCTTCGGGTCCGTCGGCTCGCGTACGAATTCGATACCGAGATAGAAGAACTTGCGCTGACTGCCTTCGGGCAGCATGTTCTCGATTGCCGCAATCAGGGCCTCGGGCTGCAGGTCGCGCGAACCGAGTCCGTACGCCCCGGAATAGAGCTTCGGCATATGGCTGATACCGAAGCTCGCATAGCGGGGATAAGGCTTGTCGTCCTTTTTCTTGACCGAACCGTTTTCCAGGCACTTGCTCAGCGCGGCGCGCAGTTCGCGCATGATCGGCAGATCTTCAGCCAGCGGTTGATCGGTGCGCTCAAGCACCGCCACGCCCTTGCGACCGTCGAGCAACTTACCGATGAGATCACCCGGGAATGGACGGAACATGGTGATATCCACCACGCCCACCTTGAGCTTGCGCGTCTTGCGCAGATAATCGACCACCGCCTGTGCCTGTACGATCATGCTGCCCTGACCGACGAGCAGGTACTCCGCGTCGTCCGTTGCATAGGTTCCGACGCGCGCATAACTGCGACCGGTCAATTCCGCATATTCATCCATCACCTGGTCGGTGATACCCGAAATATGCTCGAAAAAGTACGGACGTTGGGCGGCAACCGTCTGCATGTAGGCGTCCTGATTCTGCACCGACCCGGAGAGCATCGGATTATCGACGTCCCAGATCTCCGGCACACGACGCCGCTTCGCGCCATACACGATCTTCTGCGCCGGCGTCGGGCTTTCAATGACATCGTCGGGCCGACCGAGAAATTCCTCGATCAGATCACGCTCAGGTACCTGAAGAGGTTCGATCACGTGGGTGGTCAGAAAACCGTCCTGTGCCACTGCCGCCGGGGTCAGGCTCAACTCGGCGATCTTGCGCCCGATCAGGTTGAGGTCGGCCGCACCCTGGGCGTTGTTGGCAAACACCTGGAAAAACCCGGTGTCGTCGATACAGTGGTAGTCGTCATGGCCACAGTGCACGTTCAGCGAGGCCTTGGTCATGGCGCGGCTGCCGATATTGAGCACATAGGGCAGGCGCTTGCCAACTGCGGCGTACAGCGACTCGTGCATGAAGGCCACGCCCTGCGCCGAGGAAAAGTTGGTCGCACGCAGTCCCGACATTGACATTCCGGCGGTCACGGCCGCGGCGGCATGTTCGGACTCGGGTTCGACGAACAACAGCGGCTTGCCGGAGATGTTGATATGGCCTCTCGCCGTCTCTTCGGCCCAGTATTCACCCATCTGGGTCGAAGGCGTGATCGGATAAGCACCGGCGGCATCAGAGGCCTCCCTCTCGCACATGATGACGGCCGTGTTGCCGTCCATGGCCATCCGGAAACCCGGGTACTTGACCTGCTTGCCTTCTTTCTTTTTTCCGAACATCTTGTCAATCCTCTGCTTTGCCTTCATGCGCTCACCCGACGGGCAACGCGGCTTTTCTGATCACTTTCTTGGCGTCGCGGCCTTTCACCGCCTTACCTTCCCGGTCACGCCAAATGATTGCACCGGTCGGACAGCGCTCGATTGCCACCCTGGAAGCGAGTTTGTTCTTGCTGTAGTCAATCACCGCCAGGTTTTCGCGAATGGTGATCAGGCCTTCGGGTGAATCCACGGCGCAACGCTCACAGGCCGTGCAGATCACCTCGCATTGCGCCTCGGCCTTGTTGCCAAATTCGTGGTTCTTGCAAGCCACCCAGAGCCGATGACTGACCGGATGAAGCTCGAACAGGTCCTTGGGACACACCTCGACACAATCGCCACAGGCGGTGCACTTGTCTGCATCGACCACGGGTAGCCCGTACTGGTCCATCCGGATGGCATCGAATTCACAGACATCGGCGCAATCCCCGAATGCGAGACAGCCCCAGGCGCAGCCCTTGCCGCCGCCAGAAACCAGATTGGCGGCGCGGCAGCTGTTCAGTCCGGAGTAGGAGGCGCGAATATAGGCCACGTGTACACCACCGGCGCAGGCCAGCCGCGCAACGCGTTTTTCGTGCGCACCCATCTCTACCCCGAGAAAATCGGCGATGGCCTGATTGGTATCCTTGGAATTGACCGTGCATAGGCCTGGGTCGACCTCGCCTTTCACCAGTTTTTCGGCGAAAGGACGGCAACCCGGCGTGCCACAGGCGCCGCAGTTGGCTTTCGGCAACAGATCCTCGACATCGTCGATGCGCGGATCCTCGAACACGAACAGCCAACGGTTGGCGACCACGAGCACCGATGCCAGGACGATACCCAGCACCGACATGAAAGCCACCGCTAAGCCGACAAACTGCAACGAACTCACTGACAAGTCCTCACGCAAGACACGGCCGCGGCCGGTCCGGTTTACAGTTGTACGGCTTGTGGCCGTTTTCAGACGCGCCGGGAACGGGTGGCCCGGTGGCGTCAAGGTCTAAACCCGGGGGTTCAGGCCGTTACCCAAAGAAGCCGTTGGTTACGGCCCCTACAGCAAATTGGATCCGAAGCCAGTCTATTAGCATTTTATGATGCGTTGGAACGGGTCCTTTTTAATAGTGTCCATTGAGAACTGCATGGCACTGCGGTCCACACCCCCTGGAGGCGCCGTCCTGCGGATATCTTTCGATATTTATTTTGTTATATTTCAGCCTTTTGTAAAATTGTCATAATCTTGATTATTAGATCATGTGCGATTGCACATCACGACTTTTTCGGGCATTTTGAGGAGATCCCTATTTGATGTAGATCAAATTGGCAGGGGCCCGATTCGCCACCCGACCGCCCCTCGGGACACTTACGAACACCAGTCGCCGGGCCGATCACAGTGCGCACCTCGAACAGCATCCACCCACCAGGCCTCGCAACCGGGAATATGCTAGCGGGTGGCGCTCAGCACCAGCGGCGATGCGCTGGGCCTGTCGATCAGATCATCGATTGGCACCGGCCTGCCTATCCCGTAACCCTGTACATAGTCCACACCCATCGCCGCAAGGGCGTCCAGAATGTCGTCGTTCTCAACGAATTCGGCGATGGTCGCCATCCCCATGACATGCCCGATGTCATTGATCGACTTCACCATCGCAGAATCGATCGGGTCGACCAGCATGTCCTTGACGAACATGCCGTCGATCTTCAGGCAGTCGACCGCCAGGTTCTTGAGATACCCGAACGACGACAGCCCACTGCCGAAATCGTCCAGTGCGAACTCGACCCCAAACTCCTTGAGCGCGGCGATGAAGCTGTTGGCATCGCTCAGATTGGCGATCGCCGCGGTCTCCGTGATCTCAAACTTGATCTTGTCCGCGGGCAGCCGGTCCGTTTTCAGATGCCGGATGATGTTGCCCAACAGACTGTCGTCTCCCAGTGACTGCCCGGACAGATTGATTGAGAAGCCCGAGATTGTGGCCATTTCCTGCGGGTGCTGATAGATCCACGCGAACGCATGCTCGACCACCCAATGATCGATCTGGTTGATCAGATTGTAGCGTTCGGCCGCCGGCAGAAAGGCCCCTGGTGGAAGCAGTTCGCCATTCGCGCCCTGCATCCTGAGCAGGATCTCGTAGCTCGCGGCCTGGCGTTGGTCGGCGATCGGCCTGATCGGCTGCACGTAAAGAACGAAGCTGTCCTCCTGCAGCGCCTTCTTGATGTAGTTGACGCTGTGCATCTCACCGGAGCGAGCCATCAGCAACTGGTCGTCGTCCTTGTACACATGGATGCGGTTGCGGCCGGCATCCTTGGCCGCATAGCAGGCCATGTCCGCACGCTTGAGGACGTCCAGCGAACTGAAGGTCTCATCGTTTATCTCGGCGATGCCGATGCTGACACCGATCGCGAATACGTTGTCTTCCCAGGGGAATCTGAAATCTTCCACCAACTGGCGGATCTCTTCGGTCTTGCCCAGGGCCTGCGTGGCCGTGCAGTGCTCCATGAGGATGGCGAATTCATCTCCGCCCAGGCGCGCCAGGATATCTCCCTTGCGAAGGTGCCGTTTCAGTTCCCGGCCGAGTCGGCGCAACAGTTCGTCACCGGCGACGTGCCCGGCCGTATCGTTGACCACCTTGAACTGGTCCAGGTCGAGGAAACACAGGGCATTGTCCGAAGACCGCTTCGACTGTGAATCCACCAGCGCGGCCAGGATGCGCTCGAATTCACGCCGGTTGATCAGGTCGGTCAATGCATCGTGCGTGGCCTGGTACGACACCTTCTCATTGATCAGACGCGATTCCGTCACATCCTCCATGATCGCGACGAAGTGCGAGACATCGCCGCGGCTGTCCTTGATCGGCGCGATGTGTTCCCTCAACCAGAACGCCTCGCCATTTTTTCGCAGATTGCGCAGCTCGCCCCACCACTCCTCGCCGGACTGGATGGTGCGCCAGAGGTCCTGGTGTACCGTCGCATCGGTCTCCTGCGACTTCAGGATCCCGGGCGTACGTCCCACCACTTCGCCGGTCTGGTATCCGGTGATCTCGCTGAACTTGGGATTTACATACTCGATGACGCCATGCACATCCGTCATCATCACTGCGTTGGGACTGTGTTCCACCGCCAGCGAAAGCTTGTGCAGATTCTGTACATTGCGATGGTGTTCGATGGCGAGCGTGGACAGCAGGGCCATCTCGCGCAGCAGCTCGGACGCCAGACTGTCCGGTACCCCGGCTTCCTGCCGGAAGAAGGCAAACAGACCCAGCACCCTGCCCTCGGAAGACAGTATGGGCTCCAGCCAGCACGCCTCGATGGCCAGGGATTGCAGGCCGATACGGTGCTGTTCCCAGTTGGGGTCCAGCCGGATCTGGGGGACCACCACCCTGCCCTTGCGCCGGATCGCCTCGGCGCAGCAGCCCAGACAGTTGTCGACAGACAGCCCGTCCATTGCCTGCTTGTAGGCGACGGGGAGATTGGGCGCCAGGATGCCGGTCACTCGCGAACTCTGCAGGTCGAGCAGCAGGACCGCACACAAGGTTCCGGGGCGTTCCGATTCGACGTTCGCGACCATGGTGGCCAACACCTGATCAAGGTCTGCACCGGCAGCAATGCTCTCGTGGATACGGTTGCGGTGCGCGAGGATATCCTCGACGTGTTTTCTCTGCTCTACCTCGGCCAGCAGGCGACGGTTCCAGTAGACAATGACCCCGAAGATCACGACCGCCAGGCCGCTCACGATCAGGGCGATGCGGACCAGATAACCGACATCGACGCCGTGCTCGAACTTGATCGATATCCAGTTCTCGCGGATCTGGTCGGCCTGTTGCGCAGACACGGCCGCCAGCGCCTTGTCGAGTATACCGGTCAGTTCAGGCCAGTCTTTTCTTACCCCCACAGAAAGATCGAATGAAAAGGGTGTCTGCGCCGCCACCTTCAAATTGGTGAACCCACGCTTGTTGATCACATCGGCGATAGAGGCAAGATTGTCGACGAA
The DNA here is from genome assembly GCA_963753845.1 of uncultured Gammaproteobacteria bacterium. Lineage (GTDB taxonomy): Bacteria > Pseudomonadota > Gammaproteobacteria > Chromatiales > Chromatiaceae > Thiosocius. The sequence goes on along the minus strand of CAVWEI010000004.1, from coordinate 59,438 downwards.
TGCCGGGATCCGCCCGACAGACAATGCCTCGAGACCCTGTTGCAGGTTATCGAACTCCACCCTTTGCAGGCCAGGGTAGCTGGTCTCAAGAAGATCGACGGTTGCATACCCTTTCACGACGCCGACCATCTGCCCCTTCAGATCCTCCAGCCCACGGACGAAAGACGCGTCGTCGCGGGTTGCGACGACCATGGGGAAATTCAGGTAACTGCGGGTGAAGGTCAGGTACCGTTCACGCTGCTCGGTCTTTACCACGCAGGGCAGGACGTCAATTTTGCGCTGTTTCGCCTGCTCGATGACATCCGACCAGGCCAGCCCGCGGACAGGGGACATATGAATGTCGAGCATGGCATTGAGCAGCTCGATGTAGTCTGCCGCCATGCCCCGGTAACGCCCGGCCTGGTCGAGAAATTCGAACGGCTGCCAGGCGGGATCTATACCCAGGCGGATGTCCCTGTGGTCTTGCAGCCAGGCCCGTTCGCTTTCGCTCAGGCTGGCAAGAAAGGACGCCACGTGTTCGCGATCAGGTTTGTCCTGGCTTCCGGCCAAGACACTGACCGCGAAAAAGACGGTCGCCAGAATCAGCAGGCCATGGCGAACCTGGGCAAGCGCGACATCGAGCATGGATCTCACCAACAATTACCCCTGCCACCTGACCGGGTCTTAGCCGGCCACCACATGGCCCGCTTTTCGTTCCTTATCGGCCCGGTATCGGACAGGTTGAGCGCATAGAGGACCCCCCTTCCTCAAATGGCCCTGTATCCATCAAGGGAAAAGATCGTGATGCTTGAATCTTCCCGGTACAGCCAGGATCGTGATGACGCTATCCTTGCATCACCCAGACAACAGCAGGTCTTCCGGCATGACCACCCCCGCACGTATCGGCATCGTTACCGTTTCAGACCGCGCCAGCCGCGGCGAATACAAGGATCTGGGTGGACCCGCCATCCTCGAATGGCTGCAGAAAGCGCTCGACAGCGCATGGGAGCCCGTCGCACGCGTGGTCCCGGACGAACAGGATCAGGTGGAGCAGGCGCTGAGAGAGCTCTGCGATCAGGCCGGATGCTGCCTGGTCGTCACCACGGGCGGCACCGGCCCCGCCAAACGCGACGTCACACCGGAGGCGACGGCCGCCGTATGCGACAAGATACTGGATGGCTTCGGCGAACTGATGCGTACGATCTCGCTGCAGTTCGTACCCACCGCCATCCTGTCGCGCCAGGTGGCGGGTATCCGCAATGAGTCACTGATCGTCAACCTGCCAGGCAAGCCCAGCGCCATCGCAGACTGCCTGCAGGCCGTATTTCCGGCCGTCCCCTACTGCATCGATCTGATCGAAGGGCCACGCCTCGAGACACACGATTCCGTGATAAAGGCATTCAGACCCAAGGCGAAGCCGGTCGAGCCCGACTGACCCGCCGGTGGGGGCCAGGCCGGCGTGCGAGGCGCAAAGCCCCTGGGGTAAGATCAGACACCTGGTTCACCTGAGGTGGATGATTGTTGTTGCCGGCGCAGGGCGTCGAGCCGGTTGAGAACCGTCTTGGCTCGCTCTACCCGCGCGAGGATGGCCTCATCCCCGGGCTTCAGGAACAGTGCCGCCTGCCAGGTGGCGACCGCGGCGACAAGCTGTTCGTCGAGATAGAGGTGGTCCCCCAGTTTGACCAGGGCCTCGATTTGCGGGCTGATCATCGACCACGCCTCTTCCTGCAGGCCAACAACCTCCGGATCGTCTGGTTGCAGCTCAGCGACCTGGGCCAGGATATCCAGGGCACGGCGATAGTCTCGCGCATCGATCGCCGTCCGCGCATCGCCAAGCAGTTCCTTGGCCCTGCGTTGACGTTGTTTCTCCGCGGCTGCAAGGCGGCGCTCGGCCGCAATGGTCTCGCTTACCCGCAACTGTTCGCTCACGCGCGCCAGCCTTTGCTCAATGTCCGGCGTGCCCGGAAGCTCGGATGCCAGATTCAGACAGCGCCTTGCCAGTTCGGGAGTGGAGCCCAGGTGCACCTCGGCACACTCGGTCAGGGAGCCGACCTTGACCGCCAGGGCCTCCTTCCAGTAGATCCGGCGAGAGGTAACGATCAGATTGCCAGGCTCCGCCCGCGACAGCTTTTCGAGCAAGGACAGGGTGTTCTTCTGGTTCTCCGCATCCCCCACCATGATCTGGTCTTCAAGCGTGAGTTCCTCGTACCGCCAGCGTTCGACCAGCGAATCGCGCTGACCGGCAAGGTCTGAGTCATCCGGGAAGTTTTTCGCCGCCGTATCGAGTACCGCGATGGCCTCGGACCAACGGCCCTTCGTGGCCAATTCCTGCGCAAGGAGTCCCGCCTCGCTGGCCGAGGCGGTTGAATCCTTTGGCGCCACTTCGGAACCGGTACCACCCTTCATGCCTGCACAACCGCCCAGGATCAGCAGCAGCAGCGACAACGACAGGCCCTGCGCCCCTGACAAGCGCCTGCCATTGCCCACAGGCCGCGCCCTGCCCTGAATTCGCCGCGGGGTTCTCAGAGGCAAGGCATATCCGGGACAGGGCACTAGTCACCCACCACTGACAGGATGTTTTCGATCAGCTGGTCGGCATTTACATCCCTTGCGACCGCATCGACCTGCATGGCACGCACTTCGACGCTTTGCCTGCGGCCGCGCAGCCGGGCCGGCCCGAGGTGCAGATAATGCCTGGGGTCGCCAGGCTGACCGGAGGCCATCATGGCCTTGGTGATCAGGACACCGCCAGGTTCGGCCATACCGCACAGGCGTGCGGCCACGTTCACCGTATCGCCGACCACCGTGTATTGCATGCGGTCCGTGCTGCCGAGGTTGCCCGCCAACATCGGTCCGCAGCCTATGCCCACGCGCAGCATGACCGTGGCCTGACTGCGGGCCTGCCGGATCTGGTTAATCCGTCGCGTAAGCTGCTGAATCAGCATGCCGCAGGTCATCGCATGCAGGGCGTGATGGGGATCATCGTCGGGCACCCCGAACACGATCATGATGCAGTCACCGATGAACTTGTCGACCGTGCCGCCACAACTCTCGGCGGCCAGCGCAAAATAGCCGAAGTAATCGTTCAGCAGGGCAGCGACCTCGCCCGGTTCACGTTGTTCGGAAAGCTCGGTGAAGCCGACGATGTCGCAGAACAGCACGCTGCCAGTGACACAATCGCCACCGAGAGCCCCGCAGGCGTCGCTGGCCAGCACCTGTTGCGCGACCTGGGGCGAGACGTAGCGCGACAGGGCCGCCTCCACCTGGTCATTGCGCTTTACCCCTTCGGCCAGGTGCTGAAAGGTATCCAGCACCTGGCCGATCTCGTCCCGCCGTATCGCCAGCTCCTGCGGCTTCCCGGGACTCAAGGCCTCGCCGGCCCTCGCCAGGCGTTTGATCGGCCGCGACAGCCGATGGGCAAGCAAGGTGGCCAGGATCGCGCCGAAAAATATCATCAGCAGGGTCGAAACAATCAGGAAACGCCGCGTATCGAGAAGGTCCTGCTCCAGGGGTGAGCGGTCGATACTCACGGTCAGGTAGCCGGCGGTGACGTCCTGATACATTACGGGGCTGAAATAGGAGACCCCCTTGTACTCGCCATTGTCCCAATCCCAGGAACCGGGGTCGGCGACGTCTAACTCCTGCCTGTCGACGTTCGGCGGGCTCACACCCGCCTCGGCCAGTGGCGAACCCTGCGAATCGTAAAGCGCCGTACCCAGAATCAGTGGGCTCTGCGCATGGCGCTGCAACAGGACCTGCAGGCTCAGGGTATCGGCAGCCATCAGTGGCTCACCGCTGATCCGCGCCAGCTGCTCGACGATGACCTGGCTGAAGCGATCGACCTGATTGCGGTATCCGTTCTCCTGCTGCTGGATCAGGTAGGAGCCCAGGACCCCCATCGCCGTCACGATCAGGGCGGCAATGCTGAGTGACCATTTCAGGCCTAGCGGGAGCGGGGAGTTTTCGTAACGCTGCCAGCCCCTGTGCACCCGGTTGCCGAGCACGGGAGCGGCTTCAGCTTCCTCGACTGGGTATCTGCCGCTGCCTTCATGCGTCAAGCTCATCGCACCGTCCATTCAAATTTGGGCCCGGCTCGCCTTCGTCCGAGTCGCCTAATCTAACATTTGGGACCTGAAGGACTACCAAAATCCTCGTCCCGGTCCGACACGGCACCCCGGCGAGCCACGAAGTTGCCCGCCGGATGGCATGTCCGGCACATGCCATCCATCAATGTAATGTAATGTTATTCTGTTACACCACCATGATGAGAGGATCTCCGGTGACCTCAGGCTCTTCCATGTTTGCCATGCTGCCCGCATTGCTCGCCCTGGCATTTGGCCAGGCAGCCGCCGCACCCCGCGTGGTGGCCAGCATAGCGCCGTTGCACTCGCTGGTCGCGGCTGTCATGGAAGGCGCCGGGACGCCCCAGTTGCTGCTGCAAGGAGGTGAATCACCGCACACATTCAGCCTGCGTCCATCCGAGGCACGGATGCTGAACGACGCGGATGTTCTGTTCTGGATAGGGCCACAGCTCGAAGTGCCGCTGGCGCGCATATTGCCGAATCTGGCGATGACCCGATCCGTACCCATGATCAATACCCCCGGTCTCCAACTGCTGCCTGTGCGTCGACTGGACGAAGCCCCCGCGGCCGACCACTCTCAGACACATGATGAACCGCATGCCGGGGAGGACGCCGCAGTCGACCCGCACATCTGGCTTGCGACGGACAATGCGGCCGCAATGACCGACGAGATTGCACGCATCCTGGCAGAACTCGACCCGCCTGGGGCACCACTGTACCAATCCAATGCGCGGCGGTTGAAAGAGCGGCTCGTGGCGCTGGATCTGGATCTGCGCCGACAACTCGCAGGTATCGACGGCGGTTATGTCGTGTTTCACGACGCCTACCACTATCTCGAACACAGATATGGCCTTCAATCCGCCGGCACCGTGACCACGCACCCCGAGCGCAGTCCCGGCGCGGCGCACCTGCGCGCCTTACGCAGAGCGATGACCGAAAAGCAGGTGCGGTGCCTGTTTTCCGAACCGCAGTTCCAACCGCGCGTGGTGGCCATGCTGAGCGAGGGCCTCTCCGTTCGCCATGCCATCCTCGACCCCTTGGGCAGGGACATTCCGCCCGGCCCCGACGCATATCCGCTGCTGATGCGCGCGATGGCCCAGGCACTCGCCGGCTGCATGCACCAGGAGACGCCGTAGATGAGCCCGACTCAAGCGACCTTCCCATCATCCAGCCACGATCATCACGCCTGCGTGCGCAGCGCAATGCGTGACGCCGAGCATTACTGCGGTGAACAGGGCCTGCGCCTCACCCCGATTCGCCGCCGCGTCCTGGAGCTGATCTGGCAGAGCCACTGCCCCAGCGGTGCCTACGGGCTGCTGGAGCAACTGGCCGCAGACGGTCGCAAGCCTTCCCCGCCGACCGTCTATCGGGCGCTGGACTTCCTGCTCGGGAACGGCCTGATACACCGGGTAAGTTCGCGCAACGCCTTTGTCGGCTGTACCCGGCCCGGCGAAGAACACAGGGCACAGATCTTCATCTGTGACCGCTGCGGCATCGCCATCGAGCAGTCGGATCCCACGCTCGATCTGCGCATAAGCCACAGGGCGCAGGACCTGCATTTCCAGATCCGTGAACTGACGGTCGAGGTGGCGGGCGTCTGCCCCCAGTGCAACGGAGCAACCGATGAAGCCTGATCTGTTGCTGGCGGGCAAGGGCCTCGCGGTCAAGGTCAGGGGGCGCCACTTGATCAGAGACATAGACCTGGAAGTGAGCCGGCGCCGCATCCTGACCATCATCGGTCCGAACGGTGCCGGCAAGACGACCCTGGTGCGCCTGGCCCTCGGCCTGATCGCGCCCACGCAAGGCAAGATCTGGCGTGCACCGGGCCTGAAGATCGGCTACATGCCGCAAAGGCTCAGCCTGCCCGAAAGCATGCCGCTCACGGTACGACGTTTCCTGGCGCTCACCAGTGCCGATACCGCTGCCCTGCTACGCAACGCGGACGAGGCCGGCGTGACGCGGCTGCTTGATAACCCGATGCAGGGCCTGTCCGGTGGGGAGACCCAGCGGGTGCTGCTGGCGCGCGCACTGATGGGCAACCCCGACCTGCTGGTCCTGGACGAACCGGTTCAGGGCATCGATGTGAACGGACAGACCGAGCTTTACCGCCTGATCGTGCGCCTGCGGGATGAACGCGGGTGTGCCGTGCTGATGGTGTCGCACGATCTGCACCTGGTGATGGCCGCGACCGACGAGGTTCTGTGCATCAACCAGCACCTGTGTTGTTCCGGTCACCCGGATACCGTAAGCCAGCACCCGGCCTACCTCGACCTGTTCGGCGAGATCGATGCCGACACCCTGGCCGTATACACCCATCATCACGATCACCGGCACGGCCTGCACGGCGAGGTCGTGGACGGCGAAGGGAAACGCCCGCATGGATGATTTCCTGCTGCGCGCGCTGGCCGCGGGACTCGGGCTCAGCGTGATAACCGGCCCGCTGGGGGTCTTCGTGGTCTGGCTGCGCATGGCCTACTTCGGCGATACGCTCGCCCACTCGGCCCTGCTCGGTATCGCGCTTGGCCTGCTGTTCGAGGTGAACCTGCAGCTCAGTGTCCTGGTGCTGGCACTGTTCATTGCCGGGGCCCTGCTCGCCATGCAGCAACGCAGCCGCCTGGCAAGCGATACCCTGCTCGGCATCCTCGCGCATGGCTCGCTGGCCGTCGGGCTGGTCGCCATCAGCTTCCAGGACGACGTGCGGATCGATTTGCTCGCCTATCTTTTCGGCGACATCCTTGCCGTAGGCAGCGTTGACCTCCTGTGGATCTGGGGGGGTGCCCTGCTGAGCCTTTCGGTCCTGGTGCTGATCTGGCGACCCCTGCTCAATCTCAGCGTGCATGCGGAGCTCGCAGCGGTGGACGGCGTGCAGGTGGCTCGCATCAAACTGGTGTTCATGCTGCTGGTTGCGCTGGTGATCGCGGTCGCGATGAAGATCGTCGGGGTGCTGCTGATCACCGCCCTGCTGATCATCCCCGCCGCCTCGGCGCAACGCCTCAGCGGCAGCCCCGAGCAGATGGCCTTGATCGCCACCCTCGGCGGTGCAGCCGCAGTCGTGGCCGGCTTGACCGCTTCACTCTTGCTGGACACCCCCGCCGGGCCGTCCATCGTCACTGCCGCCACGGCACTGTTCCTGCTCAGCCAGCTGCGCCCGGCCCGCTGAACCCCCGCGAGCGGCCGTTCAGCATGGGTTCAGGGATGCCTCATTAAGGTTGCAGACATGCAACAAGCAAGGCAGCCGCCTTCGGCACTGAGGAGAAAGACGATGAACAGGATTTGCGGGTTCGGCACCCTGCTGCTGGCGGTGCTGTTCGCTGGCAATACAAGCGCGGATCGTGGCCATGGACATGGCTGGAACCACGGACCGGCAGGGGGATATGGCCGGGTGCTGCAGGTGGAGCCGGTCTATCGGTTGGTCGAGGTGAGTGTCCCCGATGAGTACTGCACGGAAAGTGGCGCGGATACGGCGGCCACCAACCCCGACAGCGCCACCCTGGCCGGGGCCGTGGTGGGAGGCGTCGTGGGCGGTGTGGCCGGGAACCAGTTCGGAAAAGGCCGCGGGCGTACCGCCATGACGGTTGCGGGCACCGTGCTCGGCGCCGCGGTCGGCTACCGGGCCGGTCCCGGGGTGGCTGGCATGGCCTCAGACAGCCAATGGTCCTACCGCCATTGTGAAACCGTGGAGCGCATCGAAACACGCGAGGAACTGCTCGAATACCGTGTAAAATATCAATATAAGGGACACATCTATCACACGCGGACCGACCGTCATCCGGGAGACCGTATCCGTGTCGGGCGTGCGGCCCGCCCGATCCATTTTTGACGATCGGGTGGGCGCCGGGCCGCAAACCGGGTTGAGGCAATGAAGTCGACTGGGTCTTTACTGCTGGCAATGGTCGCACTGAGTGTCTCGGCATTCGCGCAAGCGGACCGCCGGACCTCGCTGGACGATGCGGTGTCGGATGCACGCCACCGCTATCCCGGCAGGGTGTTGTCGGCGGAGACCGATCGTCGGGGCGGCAGGGAATCGTACAAGATCCGCATCCTTACCGACGATGGCCGGGTGAAACGCCTGCGGGTCGATCCTGAGTCCGGGAACCCCCAGCGCCGCAGACAACGCTGATCGCGGCACAGGCCCTGACATGCGCATTCTGGTGGTCGAAGATGAACCCATACTGCGGAGCCAACTGCAGGATCAGCTTGAGCACAGGGGTTATTCGATAGACGCAGCCGAAGACGGTGAAACAGGTCTTTACCTGGGGCGCGAGTATCCCATGGACCTGGCCATTATCGACCTCGGCCTGCCGGGGATCTCAGGGATCGAGCTGATCCGCCGACTGCGCGGCCTGCAACGCCAGTTTCCGATACTGATCCTGACCGCGCGTGACGGCTGGCAGGACAAGGTCGAGGGTCTCGAGAGCGGCGCCGACGACTATCTGACCAAGCCGTTCCATGCCGAAGAGCTCATGGCCAGGGTCAATGCCCTGCTGCGCCGCGCCGCCGGGCACAGCACACCCGTACTCGGATTCGCCGGGATAGAGATCGACACGGTCGGACAAACGGTCCGCAGTGACGGCGCGGCGATAACGTTGACCGCTCACGAATACCGAATTCTCGAGTATCTGATGCTGCATGCCGGCAAGGTGGTATCCAAGACCGAACTCACCGAGCACGTTTACGATCAGGACTTCGACCGTGACAGCAATGTGCTCGAGGTGCTGGTCGGCCGCATACGCAAGAAGATCGATCCCGATGGCAGCCGCAGACCGATCGAAACGCTGCGCGGCCGTGGGTACCGCCTGATCAGGGATAGTGAACAAGCGTGAGCAGGTCGATCACCCGACGCCTGCTCGCCAGCAATCTGCTCATCCTCGCCGCGTTCCTCGGCTTCGCCGGCGCCGCCCTCGACCGTGCCTTCCGCAGCAGCACAGAGAGTGCGACGCGGGAACAACTGCAGGCCCACATCTACACCCTGCTGAGCGCCGCCAAGGAGGACGAACGCGGGCGCATGCGCCTGCCCGAGAGCCTGGCGGCACCCGCCTTCAACCAACCGGATTCAGGCGTTTATGCCGAGGTCGGGGGTGAAGAGGGCAGCTACAACTGGCGCTCGGGATCACTGTTGGGACGGGACCTGCAACTGCTCAAAGCCAGTGAGCCGGGTGAGTCACGCTTCCATCGGTCCGCCGATCTCGCCGTATTCGATCAGGGTATCGCCTGGGAAGACGATTCCGGCACCCCTATCAACTATTCGCTCAGCGTGGCGGTGGACAGCGTGGGACTGGAAAAGGAGCAGGCCGCATTCCGCGAGACACTCTGGCTTTGGCTGGGGGGTGCTGCAGTCCTGCTTCTGATTGCACAGACACTGTTGGCACGGTGGGGGCTGGCCCCCCTGCGCGCGATGAGCGCGGCCGTAAGGCGGATCGAGAGCGGTGAAAGCACCGGGATCGAGGGCCCCGTGGCGACTGAGCTGCGCGGCCTGAGCGAGAACCTCAACTCGCTGATCCGGCAGAACCGGCAGCGGCAGGAACGGGTCAGAAACAGTCTCGCCGATCTCGCTCACAGCATGAAGACCCCGCTGGCCGTGCTGCGCGGTGCGGCCGAACAGCAGGCCGACCGGAACTTCAAGGAGCAGATCACCGAACAGACCCGGCGAATCGACGAGATCGTGAGCTACCAGCGCCAGCGCGCGGCAGTGGCCGGGACCAGCAGCGTGACCCGCCCCATCCCGGTTACCCCGATCCTGCGCCGCCTGTGCGCAAGCCTCGACAAGGTCCATCACGGACGCAGCCTCAGCTGTACGCTGCGCCTGCCCGGGCAGGCGCAGTTGCGGGCCGACGAAGGTGACCTGTTCGAACTGTTCGGCAACCTGCTGGAAAATGCCTACAGACACGCCAAGGCGCAGGTGCGGGTATCGGTCCTGGAACCGGGCCGGCAGATGCAGTTCGATATCGAGGACGACGGTGAGGGCATTGACGATCAAGACGTCGAACGCCTGCTGCAACGTGGCGAGAGGGCCGATCAGCGACACCCGGGGGAAGGCATCGGGCTGGCGGTCGCGAGCGAGATTGTCAGCCAGTACGGCGGCGAACTTCGTATTCTCCGCTCCGATCTGGGCGGCGCAAGGATCAGTGTGCTGCTGCCAGTCTGACCCCCGGCCAGGGATCCCCGGATGCTCAAGCGCCATCAGTCACGGTCGCTAACCCGGAAAGCAACCGGCCAGGCAATCGATGACCATGTCGCACGAAAACACCGACGAACAGCCCGAACCGTCCCTGATTCATTTCGGTGGGGCATGGTTACCCGCTCATGATGTCTGGAAAAAGATGGAAACGGCCAACGCCGTGACGGATGTCATCGATCACTTCAACACCCGTTTTCCGCACCTGTCCAGCAGCGACACACGGGAAGTCGTGCCCCTGGTGAAGCAACGCCTGAAAGACATGGCGCTGCGCATACCGGCCGAGTACAGGCGACCTGACATCGGCGCGGTTGCTGCAGAGCTGCTGGACTCGATGTCGCCGGAAGATACCATCGAGGTGTTGACCGAAAGGCACGGAATACGGATGGACGTGATGCAACTGATTCAGGTGGCGGGCGAAAAGAGCTACGTCAAGGCGTTGTGCCGCGAGGCCGCCGAGTACCGGCTCCATCGTATCTCCGCCGACCAGACCGCCCAGCTATGGGATGCCCTGGCACGCCCCGCACCCGGTGGCGGACTGTGGACCGGCAAGAAGGTCACCGCTATCCTCGAGGGCGGGGCTTGAAAGGCCTGCCGCCACACCAGACGACATCGAATACCCGCTCAATCCGAATTCTCGTCCGGATCGAGCTTCAGTGACACCGAGTTGATGCAATAGCGGCTGCCGGTCGGTCGTGGGCCGTCCGGGAACACGTGTCCAAGGTGCGAGCCGCAACGCCGGCAATGCACCTCGGTGCGGGCCATGCCAAGACTCCGGTCGGTCTCGGTCCCGACGGCATCGTCGGCCAGGGGCTGCCAGAAACTCGGCCAGCCCGAGCCCGAATCATACTTTTCCTGCGAACTGAACAGCGGCTCGCCGCAGGCCGCACAACGGTAGACACCCGGTGTCTTGGTGTCCCAGTAGCTGCCACTGAATGCACGTTCGGTCCCCTTTTCCCGGCAAACATGGAACTGCTCTTCAGTCAGGATCTCGCGCCAGTCGTCCTCGGTCCTGTCGATTTCGTCGCCCATACCCTGCGTGCTCCCCCAGTAGTGATGATGTTCAGACCGGACTATCTCATGCGTTGTTGCACTTGATCAGGGTTGCCCCTAATCATTTATACTCCCCGGCCACTTCCAATGTTGTTCATAAGGTTTCGCCATGGCTTTCAGCGCCTTCCATCCCCCTCTCCGCACCCTCATGGGTCCAGGGCCATCCGATGTACCGCCGCGGATACTGGAGGCGCTCGGCCGGCCGACGATCGGCCACCTCGATCCGAAGTTCATCGAACTGATGAACGAGGTGAAGGAACTGCTCCAGTATGTCATGCAGACCGAAAGCGCACTGACCCTGCCGATCTCTGCGCCGGGATCGGCAGGCATGGAGGCCTGTTTCGTCAATCTGGTGGAACCGGGCGACAAGGTCATCGTCTGCCAGAATGGCGTGTTCGGCGGACGCATGAAGGAAAACGTGGAGCGCTGCGGCGCGGTGCCCATCATGGTCCAGGATGCCTGGGGAACAGCGGTAGACCCGCAAAAGCTCGAAGAGACACTGATCGGCCACCCCGATGCCAGCGTGGTCGCCTTCGTCCATGCCGAGACATCCACCGGCGCACAATCCGATGCGCGCGCCCTGGTTGAATTGGCCCATCGCCACGACTGTATGACCATCGTGGATGCCGTGACCTCGCTCGCCGGTACCCCGCTGAGGGTCGACGAATGGGGGATCGATGCGGTCTACTCCGGCACCCAGAAGTGCCTGTCCTGCGTGCCCGGTATCTCTCCGGTCAGTTTCAGCGAGCGTGCTCAGCACAAAATTGTCAACCGCAGACACAAGGTGCAAAGCTGGTTCCTCGATATGAACCTGATCATGGGTTACTGGGGCCAGGGCGCCCGCCGCGCCTATCACCACACTGCGCCAGTCAATGCCATGTACGCCTTGCACGAGTCCCTGCTGATGGTCCACGAAGAGGGCCTGGAAAACACCTGGGCCCGTCACCGGCACAACCACGAGGCCCTCAAGGCGGGTCTCGAGGCGATGGGGCTCAGCTTCATCGTCGACGAGGCCCATCGCCTGCCGCAGTTGAACGCCGTGACCATTCCGAAGGGTGTCGACGATGCCGCGGTGCGCGCGCGCCTGCTCGAAGAACATCACCTCGAGATCGGCGCCGGCCTGGGCGACCTCGCCGGCAAGGTCTGGCGCATCGGCCTGATGGGCTACAGCAGCCGGATCGAGAACATCACCCAATGCCTGGCGGCCCTGGACGCTGTACTCGCGGACATGCAGGCCCCGGTCAACCATGGCGTCGCTCTGCCCGCTGCCGAGAAGATACTGGCTGCCTGACTCCGGATGCAAAAGCGCAAACGGCGCAATCCTGGTAAACGCCTGCTGCTAACCCTGGCGGCACTCTCCAGCGTGATCGCAGGCTACTACCTTGGACAGTACTGGCAGCGCCAGCCGCTGGCCGAACTTTCGGCGGTGGTCTATCCATCCGGCCAGCCGGTCGACTACCCGCCGGGACTGGACCTTGCGGATGAGGCGGGGGAATCCAGAACCTGGCGACTGTTCATTGTTGCCGACACCGGGGTCGCGCAGTGCCGCGAACTGATGCGCCATTTCGCAACCGTGTTCAACCGCCTCGCGGCCTGGCCACAGATCCAGGAAAATCTGCGCCTGGCCGTCCTGGCCTACGACCGACCCGATACGTCCGCAGCAACCGCCTTCACGGGCGGCGTCACCTGGGCCGAGGTCGTCAGCGCCGACCCCAAGCAACTCGACAGGCTCAGTGCACAACTCGGTATCCTGCCCGACGGCACCGGCTGGTGCACTGCTACCACGTCCAATGGCATCCTGGTCGCCCCCGATCGAAAGCGCTGGGCGCTGATTCCTTATGAGCAAGCGGCTATGATGGCGCGCAGTCTCAGCACCATCATCGCCTTTGTGGAGTAAGCCCCGAATGGACGCCGTGAAACCGTCCCTCCTCGATCACCTATCGACCGCTCTGCTACGCATCCTGCCGCAGCATCTGCTCGCAGCCGGTATGTACCGGATCGCCAGGTCCACCCGACCATGGCTCAAAGATCTGCTGATCACCAGGATCAGCCGGCGCTATGGCATGAACCTGGCGGAGGCCGAAAAGGAGGACCTGGCTGCCTACCCGAGCCTCAATGCCTTCTTTACCCGCTCCCTGAAACCGGAAGCCCGACCGTTGGCCAGCGGGATGCTGGTGTCGCCGGCCGACGGCAGGGTCAGTCAGATCGGGGCCGCGCATGGCGAATCCCTGTTGCAGGCCAAGGGGCATGAGTTCGACCTGCTGGCCCTGCTCGCGGGCGACAAACACAAGACCGCCGAATTCCGCGACGGTCTGTTCGCGACCATCTATCTGTCGCCCAAAGACTACCACCGCGTGCACATCCCTTTTGCGGGCACACTGGAATCCATGGTCTTCGTGCCGGGCAGGCTGTTCAGTGTGAGCGAGGCCACGACCCAACTGGTGCCGGGTCTTTTTGCGCGCAACGAGCGCGTGATCTGTCATTTCGACACCGCGATCGGGCCCATGGCCGTGATACTGGTCGGTGCGATCTTTGTCGGCAGCATGGAAACAGTCTGGCACGGAGAGGTGCGCGGGGAGTCGGGTCAGCCGACCCGCTGGGTATATCGCGGCGAAGAGCGTCGGCCATTCGACGCGGGCGACGAGATCGGGCGCTTCAACATGGGATCGACGGTGATCGTCCTGCTGCCCAAGGGCACCGCGGCCTGGGAAACCGTCATAGGGCCCGGCAGCGCCGTACGACTGGGCCAGGCGATCGGCCGACCGACGGTCGGCGAATAGTTTTCTGGCGGTCATCAGAGACCAGCGCCTGACCTCAAAGCAGCGCTGCCACCTGCGGGTGTCCCTGCATCGAGGCCCAGTCCCGGGCCAAGCGACCCTGATCGTCGCGGATTTTCGGGTCGGCACCCAACCCCAGTAGCACCTGCACGGTATGGGCATGGCCACGATTGGCGGCCCAGATCAGTGCCGTCCATCCGCGGGTGATCTCAACCTCGTCGATATTGGCCCCGGCTGCGGCCAGCACCTCCACCACCTCGCCGTGGCCGTTGCCGGCCGCCAGCATCAGCGCGGTGTAATAGCCCTTTTCGTGCAGATCGACGCGGGCCCCGGCAGCCAGCAGCCGTTCGACCGTATCCAGGTGCCCGAACTGGGCGGCGAACATGAGTGGCGTGCGATAGCAGACATCGCGCTCGTCCACCTCCCCCTTTTCGGAGATCGCCTTCAGCAGTTGCTCCGGTTCTGCCCCTCTCGGCCAGATTGAGTGCGGCGAAACGGCCGATGGCTGTTCCAGTGCCGCCTGCTCACAGGCGCAGAGCAAAAGTACGCAGATTGGCGTCAACAGGCGGATCATCGGCGCAGTCTGCACCGCCGGCCCGGCAATGGCATTGACGATCCGCAGTCAAACAACCGGAGCTAACTGGAAATCTCATGAGCCGCAGACCGACTGGTGCGATTTCCAGGTAACAGCGTTGCAGGGAAAAACTCAGCACCCCGTCGAGTCACTCCTGCCCAGGCGCAGCATCAGCAGACGGTCGAGCCCCACCGCGACACCGGAGCAATCGGGCAGTCCATGCTGCATCGCCCCCAGCAGCCGTCGATCCACCCTGACCGGCGGCAGGCCCCGCGAGCGGCGCTGGCAGTTTTCCGACTCGAAACGCGGCCGCCTGTTCCTCCGGGTCGACAAGTTCGTGGAACCCGTTGGCAAGCTCGATGCCGGAATAAAACAGCTCGAAGCGGGCCGCGGTGCGCCCGTCGGCGTTCAGACGTGCCAGTGCGGCCTGGGTGGCCGGATAATCTCTGACGAAGCACAGTCTGTCCCGGCCGAGGCCTGGCTGGATAAGGTGACTCAGGAGCAGGTCCAGCCAGCCGTCACAGCCCAGTTCCATGCCCTCGACCCCCTGCACACCGTGCTGCAGCGCCAGCGCACGCAGTTGCCCAGGCGAACTGTCGAATATATCGACCCCAAGCCCGGTCTCGAACAACTCCGCATAGGTCCTGTATTCGAGCGTCAGATCGGGTCGATCGAGGGCCAGGCGCACGATGCAGGCGACCTCGGTCATCAGCCGATCGAGGTCGTAACCCGGCCTGTACCACTCCAGGATGGAAAACTCGGGGTTGTGCAGACGCCCGGCCTCGCCATCCCGAAAGGCCTTGCAGATCTGATAGATGGCCCCGGCTACCGGCCGCCAGGAGCCGTTTCATGCCGAATTCGGGCGAGGTCTGCAGGTACAGATCGACGCCCCCGGGGAACACCGGCCCCTGGTAGTGGGTCAGGAGCGGCTGCAGTGCCGGATCGGTACCGGCGCCACTGCAGGCGAGTGGCGTCTCGACCTCGAGCACGCCGGCATCGGCAAAATAGTGCCGCAGCTCGGCCAACATCGCGGCCCGGGCACGCAGTGCCTGCAGGTCCGCGCCCGGTCGCCAATCGGCGTCCGGCAAGCCCTTACTCGTCCTTGACCCGGCTGACGTAGGCGCCGGTGCGGGTATCGACCTTGATCTTTTCACCGCTCTGGATGAACAGGGGCACCCGCACCACCGCACCGGTCTCGAGGGTGGCAGGCTTGCCACCACCGCCAGATGTGTCACCCTTGAGGCCGGGATCGGTTTCGGTGATCTCGAGGTTCACGAAATTGGGGGCCTCGACCGCGATCGGCGCACCGTTCCACAGCACGACCATGCAGTTGTCCTGCTCCTTTACCCACTTCACCGCCTCGCCCATGGCGGTTTCATCCGCCTGGTACTGCTCGAAGGAATCGTTGTCCATGAAGTGCCAGTATTCGCCATCGCTGTACAGATACTGCAGGTCGCGGTCGATGACGTCCGCCGCCTCGACCGTCTCGCCTGAGCGGAAGGTCTTCTCGAGCACCCGCCCGGTCTTCAGATTGCGTATCTTTACGCGGCTGAACGCCTGGCCTTTGCCCGGCTTGACGAATTCGTTTTCAATAATGGTGCAAGGGTCACCGTCAAGCAGCAGCTTGAGACCACCCTTGAATTCGTTTGTGCTGTAAGTGGCCATTCGATCCTCATCAACAGGGAGCAACCAGCCCGCAATGATACCCTGTTCGCCCCCGCGCTTGGAATCTGAAGCATGGCAGCGCGAGCTGGCCAATGCCGTGACAGACCCGGCCGAGTTGCTGCGCCTGCTCGATCTCGACCCTTCGCGGCTGCCGCAGGTTCAGATGGCGGGAGGGAGTTTTCCGCTGAGGGTGACCCGGTATTTCATCGGCCTGATGCGCCGCGGCGAGCCCCGGGACCCCTTGCTGGCCCAGGTGCTCCCCCTGGTCGAGGAAGAAGTGCCCGTCGCCGGCTACCGCGACGACCCGGTCGACGATATGGGCGCATCGCACCGGCACGGCATCCTGAAGAAGTACCAGGGGCGCGTCCTGATGGTCACCACCGGCGCCTGTGCCATCCATTGCCGATACTGCTTCCGCCGCCACTTCCCTTACGCGGCCGAGACCGCACTGCGACGCCAGGAGGATGCGATTGAAACCCTGCGCGGCCTGCCAGATGCCACCGAGCTGATCCTCAGCGGCGGCGACCCACTCAGCCTCTCCGACGCCCGGCTCGAAGACCTGCTGACCGCCGCAGAGAAGCTCCCGAATCTGCGACGCCTGCGTATCCACACGCGCCTGCCCGTCGTGCTGCCCGAAAGGGTTACGTCCGGACTCGCCCGGGTGCTGTCGCGAAACCGTCTGCAGACCGTCGTGGTAATCCACGCAAATCATCCGCGCGAGGTGACAGCGGAACTGGATCAAGCCCTTGAAAAGCTCGTCGCGGCCGGGGCAACACTGTTGAACCAATCCGTTCTGCTCAAGTCAGTCAACGATGATGCCGATACCCTTGCAAGTTTGAGCGAGTCGTTGCTCGGGATCGGGGTGATGCCTTACTACCTGCATCTCCTGGACCCGGTGGCCGGTGCGGCGCATTTCGACGTCCCGCGAGCGCGCGCCGAACGGCTGTTGGATGAATTGCGGGTAAGGCTGCCCGGCTACCTGGTGCCGCGGATGGTGCGGGAAGTGCCCGGGGCGCCATACAAAACGCCTGTCTCGCGACTGTGAGGTGCGGACACTCGCCGGGCACCGCGCATCATTGAGGGGGGTGCGGCCAGAATTTCGGGGTGACGCGGAACCAGGTCACGGTACTATGAAACGAACCTGAATCCGCCGCAGGGAAGCAAAAGGCGATACAAGACAAAACAGACTACGAGTGTTGGCGGCCAATTTGACTCAATCAGACAACAATTCGAACGCTACGGGATCGGCCAAGGCTGTCGAGCCCCCCCAACGGCCCCTGCTCGGGCTCCAGATACCGCAACAGTCGAAGCCAAAGGCCGACAACATGTTGCTGGACCCGAAAGAGACCGAGGCCTGGTTCGAAGCCCTGCCGATGGCCAATATCGGCGAGACGGCACGCCAGGTGTTCAGCACGCTGGTCGAATTCAACCGCATCGAGATCCCTGACCTGCTCCGCGCAAAGACGGTGGAAAAATTCCGTCCTCCGGTCGAGTACATCACAAACAATCTGCAGAAATATTACGTCGACACCGGCCTTCCGCTGTCGCCGAAAGGATGGAAGACAGCGTCGCTGGCACGCGAACTCCAGAAGGAACTTGCGATCTCATACAAACTGATCGTCGAGCGCATGATTGCCGGCGACAGCGCCAACTTCGACCGACGCCTGCTGGTGATCGCGCTGCACCGGGCGCTTTATTATCTTGGCCAGTGCCTGTTGCAGAACGCCCTGATCTATACGGCATGGCCGGACGGCATCTGGCGTGAGATCAACAGCATCTACGCCTATGCCTCACAGAATGGCGTACATCAGGTCCAGGTGAAACTGGACGACGGCAAGGACGCAGGCGCCACCAGTATCGAAGACCTGTTCAAATGCCAGATGCTGTTCGCCAGCGCCACCCCTCACCGGTTGCGCCAGAGCCATGCCCGTCTGCTGTTTTCGCGGCTGCTGGAGTGGTCCAGATCCGCCACGATACTGGAGGAGGACGATGGCGGCACAAGCCTCGGGCGGTTCAATGTCGACCTGTGGACCGACTCGGCGCCCATGCACAATTCCCTGCGCACCCCCATGCCCGGCAAACGCATGGCCATTCTCGACGTCCGTGAACTGTTGAAGAAGCTGCGTGGCGATTTCGAACAGGCCCCATGGGACAGCCGAACCGGCCTCCAGTCGGGCAAGCCGGTGGTAACCCGCCCCCTGCTGCGCCTGCTGATCATGGCCTGGAGCCGGCCGCCCGACAGGCGATTCGTGCGCACCAAACTCAATTTCGACCTGCACGTAGTCGCCTGCCTGCACGCGATCCACGCCAACCTGCAGGCGGATGGACAGGCCCCTTACCAGACCACGCGCACGGCACTCTTCACCCTTGAAGAGGCGGATGATCCGCCGTTGGGTACCCGTTCGAAGATCAAGTGGACGACCGGCAGCCTGGAGAACGTTTCCCTGGCACCGCTGGACAGTGAGTTCGTCAGCGACTCGCTGTTCAATGACAGCCACCTGGCCCACAAAGCGGCGGCCGGGCCAAAACCCTCGCCGACAGAACCGCTTGAAAACCCGGCGCAGACTCACGGCGACAGGGAATCGTCGCGCCACGCGGTCAAGACCATCAACGAGAGTGCGGGTGGCTATTGCATCCGCTGGCAGGGCGACGGCATTCCCCGGGTCAAAATCGGGGAACTGATCGGTGTGGAGTCGCCGACCGATCGACGCAGGTATGGGCTGGGGGTGATCCGCTGGATGAAACAACAGGCGGAAGAGGAACTCGATCTCGGCCTGGAGGTCATCTCGACCCGTTGCGAAGCCGCCGACATCCGCGAAGCCGGCAAGACCTCCCAACGTAACCGTGCGCCGTCGTACAAATGCCTGGTGATAAATGATACCGATCCTTCGGCCAACGCGACCGCCAGCCTGGTGATGAGCGCCATGAGCCTGCCGACGGGTGTCGATCTGTGGCTTTCGATCGGCGGCAAGGAGCAACTGATTCGACTGAGCAAGCTGGTTGAATTCAGCAGCGCCTTCGCGCGCTATCATTTCGAATTCGTGAAGACCGAAGAAGATGAACGCGCCGATGATGCCCGCCCCGGCGGGGACTTCGATGATCTCTGGAACAACCTGTAGGATGTTGAGTCTTCGCAACAGGGCCGCTGAAGTGCATCGGCCGCTGACAACGCAAGGCAAGGAAACGAGGATCCATGTCCGCCAGTCCTGAATTCGCCCTGGAGAGCCAGGAGACCACCGGAAACCCGGTCGAGATGCTCGTCGTCGGCTGCCCGCTCAGCGTCGCGGACGGGTTCGCCAACGCCCTGCGAAACCAAGGCCAGGCCGCGCATCTCAAGATTGCGGAAAGTCTCGAAGCCCTGGATCAACAAATGGCTGCCGAGCCCAGCCAACTGGTGATCCTCAATACGGACGAGGAGGCGATCCCCCCCGTTGCCGCGATCGAGAAAATACAGGCGAAGACGCCGACCGCGAGCATCTTGCTGGTCGGCAAGGACAGAAAGGTGCAGAGATCGCTGGCCATCGACTATGGCCTTCAGGATCTGATCGACATCAAGGACGAAGCGCATCTCGCGCTGGCGGTGAGGCGTGAGCATCAGGCGCTGATGCTGCGCCAGGACCTTGCCCGTCTCAAGGAGCAGTTGGAGGAGGCCGAGTCGCGCAGCAGCCAGTTGGTACACAGTTCCCGCGACGCCATCGCATACATCCACGAAGGTATGTACCTCAACACCAATCAGGCCTACCTCGATATGTTCGGATACGAATCTCCGGATGAGATCGATGGCCTCCCCATCATGGACATGATTGACGCCGAATCACGCAGCGCCTTCAAGATGGCCTTGCGCATGGTGAACGAATCCGGCAAACACTCGGAAGAATTCCGCTGCGTCACCAGCGACAATCAGAATTTCAGCGCACGCATGGTGTTCTCGCCGGCCAGCATCGACGGCGAACATTGCACCCAGGTGATGATCCGCGACCAGGGCCAAAACCTCGCCCTGCAGCAACGCATCGAGGAACTCACCAGCAAGGATTCACAGACCGGTTTCTTCAACCGCCAGGCATTCATGGAACGGCTCGAGTCCCTGCTCGGAAACCCGGAAGGCGACCGGAAAGGCCATACCCTGGTTCAGTTATCGATCAGCAACTATGGCGACATGCGTGAAAACTGCGGGTTCGACTGTGCCGAACAGATGCTGACCGAGGTAGCCAGCGTGCTGGCTGCCACAGCGACCCGGGCACATACCATCGCTCGTTTCGGCGATCACGACTTCATGATCCTGTGCGATGACAAAGAACCTGCGCTGGAGATCGCCGAGCGCTGCCTGCACAACCTCCGCGGTCATGCCTTCAAGAGCAACCAGGAAACCCTGGTCAAGCCGGCCTACGCCATTGGCGTGACGAAGACGGACGAAGCAGGCGAAATCCATGCCCACGAACTCATCAACCGGTCATGCCGGGCCACCGGCATCGCGCGCTCCGAGGGTGACAACCGGGTGGTGTTCTACAACGCACAGATCCCCGGCGACACCGAGCACATGGCCGAGGCGGACGCGGCCGTCGTCAAGACCATCGACAAGGCCCTGGCCAACGATGGATTCCGCCTCAAGTATCAGCCTATCGTCAGCCTGCAGGGTGATACCCGTGAGAACTATTCGGTCTACCTGCGCCTGATCGACGAAGACGGAAAGGAAGTGATTCCGGACATCTTCCTGTCCCCGGCCCGCGACCCAGGCCGGCTTGCCGAGGTCGACCGCTGGGTGGTGCGAAACGCCGTGCGTGAGCTCGCGAACCACCGCAGAAACGGCCAGAAGATCATTTTCCACATCATCCTGTCACGCGCCGGCATCGAGGATGAATCCATGCTGCTGTGGATCTGCGACTGTCTGCGCGAATTCCGGGCCAAGGGGGCATGGCTGGTATTCCAGTTCCGCGAGAGCGACCTGCGCAATGCCCTGCAACCTGCCAAGGAACTGATCGACGGCCTGAAGAGGATCAATTGCCGTATTGCGATCAACAACTACTGTGAGGGCGATGCCGGCGACGGACTGCTGAAACACCTCGAAATCGACATCGTGAAGCTTTCACCGGATTTCATGCGCGACCTCGCTACCGATACCGCGCAGCAGAACAGAATGAACGAGACAAACAAGCGGCTGCAGGGCGAGGGATACAAGACCATCGCCAGCAGTGTCGAAGATGCGGGCAGTCTCGCGATCCTGTGGAACATCGGCGTGAACTATATCCAGGGATACTTCCTGCAAGAGCCCTCGAGCACCATCACGTTCGAAGAAGAACAGTAAGCGTCAGGCCAGAGCCTCAAAGAAAAACCCCCACCGTGCGGTGGGGGTTTCTCTTTTTGTCCGTTATCCCCGTCACGCCCCGCTCAAGGTGCGCCGCGCCGGCTACCAGGGCATGAACGAATTCATGAACGACATCGGCCGACCGATATTTTGGTTCATTCTCGACAGGTCCTTCTGCATATATTGTGTCGACCGACCCATGTTATGCGTCGCGTAGGTCATCGACTGCATCGCACCGTCCATCGAATCCAGGTTGGCCAGCATGGGCTCGAGCGTCGCCACCTTCTGATCGATAGAATCCATGGTGACCGTCATGGCACGGATATTCGCAGTCAACTGGCTCATGTTCTCGGAGACGTTCTGCATATTGCCCGCGAGGGTCGTCATGTTCGTGTCGACACTGATCGCCAGATAGTGCACGTCCTTGGCCAGGTTATAGATCAGGTAGAACCCGTAGGCCGCGAGGATGATGAAAGCGAATAGCGAGGGATAGACGATCAACTCCCAACGCCGGGCGCTCGACTCGAAGACCTCTGACAGCCTGTCATAGCCCGCATTGGCGTCGACAACGACGTCAGCGGCTCCATTGGCATTGCTCACAGTGTATCCCCAGTATCAGCTGTATCGGTAATTGCTGATTTTATCATAAACCAACAACCAAAGGATATAGATACTGGTTATAAGCGGCCGCCGCCCCGAGACCCTGAGCCGGCCGAAACGGACCTTGATCGATCAGGGGGTAAACCGATCTGCCCTTTCGTCCCCCTCACGCCTGAGCAATTCGACCATTTCCGTGAGCCTCTCACGCTCACCCACGGCCTGCAGACGCAGTGCTGCCTCAAAGTAGGCATCCAGCGCCAGTTTCGGCTTGCCCATGGCCTGGTAAAGGTTGCCCAATTCGCCAAAGGCGTCCGCATCTGCCGGATACTCGGAGACCAGGGCCATGTAGGCCGCTTCCGCGGCCTCGAAATCGCCGTTCCAGAATGCGCGCCGGGCGTCCTGCAAAAGATCGTCACGCGTCACGGTGAGGGGTCCGGAGGGACTCCCCTCGCCCGGCGGCCTGAAGGCTCCATTGCCTTCCCCCGGCAGCGGGCCCGATTTCGATGGCTTGAACCTCGACTGGTCATAGATGGGCAGGCTGCCACCGATCAACCTGGGCTGCTTGCGGGCCGGTTCCCTGGAATCGTCACCGGCCTCGCCGACACCTTTGGTGGGATACGGTTTTCCGGATGCCTGGGGTCGGCTCAACACCGCACGGTTCTCATCGAACTTTGCCCCTGCGTCACCCGGGTGACCGGATATCGCCGGCATCACGTCAGCGTCCAACCTGCCTGCTGTCGCGGGCTGGCCCTGACCGGGCGTGCCGATGACCCCGGCCAAGAACAAACCTGCCAGCACAAAGCCCAAAAGGGTGAAGAGCACCAGATGGGTCGCGAGCCAGGCAATTGCAACCGTGATGAGGTTGGGCGGCATCGGCGGGGGTCAGACCAGAAGGTCGGCGTACAGTACCGCGGCCAGGGCATTGCATTCTGCGGCACCCTTGCCACGAGGTTCCTGCTCGAATACCGCCAGGCCCTCGCTGAAAGAGCGCCTGTACACCGTGCGCTGAGCCAGACGTGGCTTGAGATAGCGAATGCCGGGCAGAGAAACCAGGGCCGCTGCCGCTTCATCCGATTCGCGGACTGCACGGTGCGTGTCCCCTCGGTTGATAAAACCGACAACCTCGGGTTTGCGTTTGCCGCCAACAGAGTCAATGAAGCGCAGGAATCTCTGGGTCGACCAGATGTCCGCCTGGCTCGGGGGGACAGGAACGAGCAGGCGGTCCGCGATCGAGACAGCATGC
The DNA here is from genome assembly GCA_963753845.1 of uncultured Gammaproteobacteria bacterium. Taxonomy (GTDB): domain Bacteria; phylum Pseudomonadota; class Gammaproteobacteria; order Chromatiales; family Chromatiaceae; genus Thiosocius. Next base: position 35,988 of record CAVWEI010000004.1, on the reverse strand, counting down.
TTGAGGTTCTCCATCGACGCGGTACCGACGTCGATCAGTACTTCGTCATACTCGGCAAGCCCGCGGGGGTCTCCCATCCGGCCGACATCCAGCCGCGGCACCACCGGCTGGAACCCTTCCTCACGACGTACATCGAGGACATCGGTAAGGGTGGCCTGGGGGTCGGCATCGATGACAGCCACCCTGCACTCGGCCATGGCCAACCAGATCGCGAGATTGAAAGTGACCGTGCTTTTGCCCGACCCGCCCTTCAGGCTACCAACTACCGTGATCATTCGGATCCCCGCCTGCTATTCAGCTGCCACTGCACCAACCGCAGGAACCCATATTATCGGTTTCCCGATAGGTTGTTACCCAGCCAGGCAGACTGTCCCGAGTGGCAGTGGATCTGTCTCTGTCGCGCGATGCGGGACCGCCAGCCATGGGGCGGCCGTATGCGGCAGGCCGGAACGAGGTATCGCGATGCCACGCCGCGGCAGCTGCCGGGGCAGGTCGCCAATAGGGCTGCGCCATGGGCGCCGGGCTCAGGCTGGCCACCCGTGCGTCAGGCATCGGCCAGGCAGGGGGCCGGCCCGATCTGAACATCGGCCGGCGATCAGGCGTATAGCCTGGGGCACGATGGTCATATCGCTGATATGCATATTGCGGATGCATCGACGGGGCCGGTCTCACCGCGGGCCGCCAGGCGCCGGCGGGTGCGGGATAGCCGGTACCGGCCGGGCGGAACCCGACCATCTGCGGAGGCATCCGGACCTGGGCCTGTTTGCGCTGTTGTGGCCACTCGGGACGTGCCCGCTGCGCTACCCAGGGCAGCCCGGCTGGGCGCCAGGCATACTGCTGCGCGAACATCGGCGGCCGTCCTGGCCGTATCCGTGCCTGACTCGCCGATGGAGATACCCCGCCCTGGAACGCATACCCCGGCGGGGCAAACTGCCACTGAGACGGATAGAAACCGGCGGCATGCGGAGACCCGACGGGGGGCATACGATAGCCCTGTGCGTATGCGCCCTGTTGCCGGATTGGCCACTGGTGGGTTCTCTGCGGATAGGGTCGTTGCTGCATCCGGTTGAGCGGCTGGGCGTAAGCGGGCCGCACTGCCGCACCGGGACGGAAACCGGACATGTTTGCAGCCGGTCGGTAAGCCTGGCCCTGGGCTGGCAGGAAACCGGGAGCAGGCCGCCACTGGTGTCCGAATGCCAAGGCCTCCCCGACGGGAAGCATCGCGCTACAAAAAAGCATAGCGCCACAGATTGCAACTAGTCGCCCTGAAAACCTCATGCTGCTCCTCTCTTAATTTCGTGACCAAGAAGACCTACTGAATCGCATCCGACATCACCAAGCCGGCCAGCCTCCGGCGTACCCGTACCTCGCCTGCGGCGGCGCCGTCGCATAAGGCATGCCGCCACTTGGCGGGCGCTGACGCGACACGCTGGCATACTGCAGCTCTTCATACGTGGCCCTGCGCCCGGTCTGGGCCGGGCGAAACTGTGACTGCAGCCTCGCCTGATCCGGGTCCGCGTTGGACGTGTCCGGTTGCCCGTACATGGGCTGCCGCCGTTCAGGGCGGAACCTGACACCGGGATTTTGTCCCTTCGCCACAGGAACCGCCTTGCGGGCGGTCCCGCGCCCATGCGAAAACAGGGGCGCCTGCATCCTCCCGGTGGGCAATGCCGCGGAGGGGCGACGTGACCCCTCGGTGGAGACTGCACGCCGCGAATATCGGAACTGCTGTGGGCGCCAGCGCGCCGCCTGGCGCTGCTCCGCGCGGGACCAGGGTCTGAACTGCAGACTTTTTGGCTGATTGGCGTAAACACCCCAACCCGCATGGGCTACAGACAGCGGTGAAAATCCCAGCGCAGCCAGAGTCGACAGACCCAGCGTCAAACCGAGAAAGGATAACCGCGCGAATGAAATTTTAACCTCCTGCTCGCCGTCGAGGCCCCGGCGTACCACATTGCCCCATCCGAGACACAATATATACGCTGGAAATCCAGTGTCAACCACAAGATGTTGTGTATAAAAGCTGTGGAAAACCGTGTGAAAACTGTGGGGCGCCTGTGGAGAAACCGGCCGGCGGAAAATTTCCACATACTTTCCCAAAACTTGTCCACTTCTCTCCGTGCCTGGTGTTGGTCATCCGGGAGCCTGGGCCGGCAGGACCCGATGAAGACAGAAATTGCGAGGAAATCTGAAACTCGAGGACCTACCAGCCTGGTCCGTAGCGACCGCCACCATAGCCGGGCAAAGGCGGCGGCAACGCGGGATAAGGCATTACCGGTGCCACCGGTGGTTGAGGCGAGACATCCCCGGCCTGCAGTTCTTCGTACGTCGGTTTGCGTCTGCTTGGAATCGGGCGAAACTGCGACTGCAGCTCAGATTGATAGTTACCCGGACGACTGTCATCCGAGGGCGCCTCCGATTGCCCGTATGGGGAATCGCGTTCGTCCGGACGGAAGCGCAACCCGAGGTCCTGCCCCCGGGTCACCGGGACCGCCTTGCGGCCTCCGGCACGGTTGGCCGAGAAGACGGATTGCCCCCTTGTTTCCCGCGGGGCCGCCGATTGCCTGGGGGCAGGATTCATTTGCGATCGCGGACGCACCGCAGAGGACCGTGGCCAGGCACGATCCGCGGGGCGGAAGACCGGGCGTTTGACTGGAGTTGCATAGGCAGACCACCCTGGTTGGGCACCCTCGGCCAAGGAAAGCGGTGAAAGCCCCAGGAAGGCCAGAGCGGAAAGCGCCAGCACCAAACCCAAGGAAAGCATCCGCACGACCAAAATCCCAACCTCCCTACTGCCGATCCAAGCCCGTCCGGGCAGTGATTTCGCGCCGGGCCGATCCCGAATCTTTAAATCCTATTCTTAGTTTAGACCGTCTCCGTCAGATTTTCCCAGACTTTTCAATTGGATACCCCTTCTACTTGAAGTCTTTTTTCGGCTCGCCGAAACACTCGACTTGGGTGTGCCAGTACCACGCACGTACGGTGTCTTCACTGCAGACTCGGGCTTCGCGACCGGGACCTGCTTCTTCGACACCGGCTTCGGCGCAGGCGCCTTGGTCGCCTTCTTCTTCACGGCCGAGCGCCGAGCGCCGGATTCACCCGCCGAGACCGATGCCTCTGACCGCTTCACCGCCGGCTTCTTCACCGCCACCTTCTCTGCCGCCGCCTTCTCTGCCGCCGCCTTCTCTGCCGCTGCCTTCTCTGCCGCTGCCTTCTCTGCCGCTGCCTTCTCTGCCGCTGCCTTCTCTGCCGCTGCCTTCTCTGCCGCTGCCTTCTCTGCCGCTGCCTTCTCTGCCGCTGCCTTCTCTGCCGCTGCCTTCTCTGCCGCTGCCTTCTCTGCCGCTGCCTTCTCTGCCGCTGCCTTCTCTGCCGCTGCCTTCTCTGCCGCTGCCTTCTCTGCCGCTGCCTTCTCTGCCGCTGCCTTCTTTGTCGCTGCTTTCTTTGTCGCTGCCTTCTCGGCCGGGGCTTTTTTGGCGGGGGCTTTTTTAGCATGTACCTTTTTGGTGCCGCTTGCAGGGGCACCGGCTGGTTTGACGGGGGTCTTGTCGGACTCCTTGACCGTTTGGTGTGCGGGTGTCCGGGTGGCCGCCTTGTTCGACGCCACTGCAGACACTGCGCGGGCCTCGCCCTCGGGTGCACTTTGCGGCGTCGCGGTCGGTGCAGGCGTCGCCGGTTGCGCCTTCGACGCGGCCTTTTCCCTGGCGCGTGCCGGCACCTTGCCCTGGGTTTTCGATCTAAAGAGCCCCGCAACGATCCCAACCACCGCGGCCACCGCCCCGATTACGGTGAACAGCACGCCCGCAAATCCACTCCAGGCGCGCACCCACATCGGGTCACCGACCCGCGGACCGGCCTTGGGTCCACCCGCTCCCCCATCCGGATCATTGCCACCCCGGAACTTCCTGCATTTCGTGCTGCCGGCCACGGCACACAGCGAGTCCGCAGCGGCCACACATCCGAGCGGAATCACAACCAGGGTAAGTACGGTCGAAACCAGGACCCCGGAGGCCAGCGAGATCGCCATGCCCTGAAAGATCGGGTCGAAAAATATAACCGAGGAACCGGCCACCAGCGCCAGTGCCGTGATCAGAATGGGCCGGGTTCGGGTCTTGCAGGAGGTGATCACGGCATCGACCACCGAGTCGCCCTCCTGAATCCGGTGCACCGAGAAATCCACCAGCAGGATGGAGTTCCGGACGATGATGCCTGCCAGCGCTATCCAGCCGATCATCGAGGTGGCCGTGAACTCCCCGCCCCACCCGAATTGGAAGAACATCATGTGCGCCGGAATAATGCCCAGCAGGGTCAGTGGAATCGGCGCCATGATCAACGCCGGGATACGGAAGTTCCCGAACTCCCAGACCACCAGGATATAGATCAGGATCAGCGCAGCACCAAAGGCGATACCCATGTCCCGGAAGGTCTCGTAGGTGACCGTCCATTCACCCGCCCACTCGATCGATGACTTGCTGTCATCGGGGGGCGGCCCCGTGTAATACATCTCATCGCACAGGTACACACCATCCGGCGTCTCGCAGCCCATTTCCTCGAGCTTGGCCTCGACCTGGAGCATGCCGTAGATCGGGGCGGCAAGATGACCGCCGACATCCGCAACCACGTACTCGACCGGGCGCAGATCCTTGTGATAGATGATGTCTGCTTCAACCCGCCTTTCGAATTTACCCAGCTCGCGCAAGGGCACAGTGCTGCCGCTGTCAGGAGACTGCACCAGGATGTCGCCGAGGCGGTTGACCTGCGAGCGCTCGGCAAGCGGGACCTGGATGACGATATTGATCGGCTCGTGCCCGGCACGCTGTTTGACGTCTCCGAGCACGTGCCCGCCCAGCGCCATCTGCAACTCGCGGTTGATACTCTCCACCGATATACCGCTGCGCTGCGCCTTTTCCTGATCCACCTCGAAATGCCAATAGTCGAAGGGCTCACGCATGTAGTTGTCGACATCACGCAGACTCTCTGTCTGCGCAAAGATGTCCGTCAGGTCGCGCGCAACCTGGCGCCGCGTCTCCGGATCAGGCCCATGCACCTCGGCAACCACAGACTGGAGCACCGGAGGTCCAGGCGGCATCTCGACCACCGCGAAGCGCGCGCCACTCCCCTCGACCAGGCCCTTAACCAGCTCACGCGCTTCGACCGCGATCTCGTGGCTCGAGCGCGAGCGGTCGCCCTTGTCCAGGAGCTGCAATTGTATCTCCGCCTGCCAGGGTGATTGCCGCAGATAGTAGTGGCGGACCATGCCGTTGAAGTCAAACGGCCGCGCCGTGCCCACATAGATCTGGGCAGCCGTCACCTCCGGCATTCTGCGAAGACGCTCGGCGATCATATGCGCCATGTTGCCGGTATCCGGCAGCGCGGTGCCCTCTGGCATGTCCAGCACGACCGAGAACTCTGGCTTGTTGTCCAATGGCAGCATCTTCACCGCCACCCACTTGAAGTAGAAGAACGAGCACATCAGGATGAGCGTGCCCCACATCGCGAGCTTGAAGATGCGCGCCTTGCGCGGGTCCATAATCATTGGCATCAAGATCCGGCGGTAAAGACCCTCCAGCCACTCGGCCTCCTTATGCTCACGCTTCTCCGCGGTCTCGAGGTAGTGCATGGTCGGCCTGAACATGCCGTGGATCGCAAACCAGGGCGTGAATGCGAACGCTGCGAACAGCGAGATCCCCATGGCGACTGAACCCAGCACGGGTATTGGCAGCATGTAGGGCCCCATCATGCCGGTCACCGCCCCCATCGGCAGCAGCGCACCGATGACCGTCAAGGTGGCGAGAATGGTCGGATTGCCGACCTCGCGCACCGCATCCACCGCGGTTTCGGTGTCGGTGCTGCCTTTTTCGAGCCAGCGCCGGTAGATGTTCTCTACCACCACGATGGCATCGTCCACCAGGATGCCGATGGAGAAGATCAGGGCAAACAGCGAAACGCGATCGATCGTGAAGTCGAGCAGCATGGCACAAAGGATCGTGAACAACAGGACCACAGGCACCACGAACAGCACCACGAACGCCGGCTTGAGGGCACGGAACGCGATCCACACCAGGAAAAACACGAACATGGTGGCCATGAACAGCTTGAAGATAAGCTCGTTGACCTTCTGTTCCGCGGTCTGGCCGTAGTTTCGCGTGATGCTGATATTGATATCGTTGGGTATCAGGCGTCCACGCAGTTTCTCCACCCGATCGATGACGTCCTCGGCCACCGTCACGCCGTTCGTGCCCTTCTTCTTGGCCACCGCGATGGTGACCGCCGGCACGCTGATCGCGCGATCCGGATCTTCGGAGGCAGCCCCCGTGTAGTAAGCGACAGTCTGCGAGGCGTCCTCCGGCCCCTGGCGGACATCAGCCACATCGCTGACATAGACGGGCACGCCATTGTGGCTGCCGACCTGCAGGCGATTGATGTCGTCGACCGAGACTAGGAAGGCGCCGGATACCACCATCATGTGCGAACCACCCGATTCCACACCCCCCATCTGCTGTTCGAGGTTGGATGCAGTGATCGCCTGCGCCACCTGACCCAGGCTCAGTCCGTAACCCGCCAGGCGCTCCGGATAGACCTCTACCGTCACCTCTTCGGCGCGACCACCCACGACGAAGCTGTTGCCGGTTTCCGGGATCTCCTTGATGTGCTGCAGCACCGACTGCGCAAGCCTGCGCAATTGCGAGTCGTCGACGTCCGGGATTCCGTCACCGTTGTAATCACGCTCGGACCAAAGCGTAAGATTGACGATCGGCACGTCATCGATGCCTTTTGCCTTGACCAACGGCGGCATGACGCCCGGCGGGATCCGGTCCATGTTCGACTCGAGCTTGTCATTGACCTTGACCAGCGAGTTCTCCATCTCCTCGCCGACTTCAAACTGGATGGTGACCACACCCATGCCGCGCTGGCTGGCGGAATAGACGTGTTTGACGCCCTCGATCTCGTACATGATGCGTTCGAGCGGCTGTACCGCGAGCGATGCGACCTGATCAGGGTCTGCACCCGGATACTGGACCATCAGGTCCACCATTGGCACCGAGATCTGCGGGTCTTCCTGCCGCGGCGTCGCCATCAGGCCAAGAATGCCCAGCATGAGCATCGCCAGGTACAACAGCGGCGACAGCGGTGAATTGATGAAGAAGCGCGCCATATTGCCGGCCAGGCCAAGACTGTTGGCCTGGTGGGCTGCGCCAGAATCCTTGGGGTCGGAAGAACCCTTTTCGAGATCGCTCATGCGTCTGTTTCTGTCCGTTCTACTTAGATTCGCGCCACAAACCCCGGGAGCCTTCGGGGCCGCCCAGGACGCTTTTATTCACCTACGGTACGACTCATCATGGCGGGACCCGGATTGGGATAGACGCGGTCACCGGGTGCAATACCCGAGAGCACCATGGTCATGCCATTGTCGAGTTGCTTGCCCTGCCGGATCATCCGCAGTTCAGGCTGGCCCTGTTCATTCTGCACATAAACGACGGGCAGACTTCCGCGGTACCGGATGGCCGTACTCGGAATGACCGCCGACTGGAGTCTTATAGGTCCGGTGGCATCGGGAATCCGCACCTTGGCATACATCCCCGGCTTGGATACACCCTGCGGGATATCGAACTTCACTTTGACCGTGTGACGCTGCACGTCGGCCATTGGAAAAATCTGGGCGACGCGCACCGACACGGGCTCGGGATGATTATCGAAGGTCGCTGCATCCTGCAGCACGCTCATCGGCTGCAGCCCCTGCGCCAGACTCGCCGGCAGGTCGGCCTCGATCTGCAGCCAGGTCACGTCGGCGAATTGCAGCATCGGCTGTCCCGGCTGGACGGTGTCGCCCTCTTCAACGTATTTCTGCATGATCACACCATCGAACGGGGCGAGGCTCCTGGCATCGCGCAGCTTGGCGTCGATCGCCCGGATCTCCGACTGCGCGCGCATGATCGCGCTGCGCGCCTGTTCCATCCGGTTGCCCGACGCGTACAGGTCCGCGCTACGCTCGGCGCCCGTGTCACGACCACCGAAGAAACTCTCGCCCTGGCGGGTAAACATCTGATCGAAAAGATTCGGAATGCCCATGCCGCCTGGAGCACTCTTTGATTGCGGCGACCACAATTCCCGCGAGTACTGGACACCCGCATTGCGCATATCCGCCTCGGCGGCCGAGTACTGGGCGTATGCCGCACTTCGCTTGGCCAGCAGCTCGTCCTCGTCCAGTGCGATCAGGGTGGTCCCGGAGTCAAAGGCCTCGCCCTCGATACCCGCGATGAACTTGACCCGGCCCGGGAGCTGGGCCGCCAGGGTAACTTCCTTGAAGGCCACCACGCTGCCACTGACCACGACCGTCGGGATATCGGTCGACTCCTTGACCACGAAAATGTCCTCGAATTCACGCTCGCGCGCATGACCAGGCCAGGCCAGCACGATGGCCGCGGCGGTTACTGTGGCGACGAAAATTTTGTGCATACTTCGCTGAACCTGTTGTTGCGTCAGACCACCGAACGCAGGGCGCGAACCGGATCCGGCCCCGCCGGGACGGTCAGTGGCTTGTGCTGGATTTGTGCGCGGGAGGTGCTGCATTTTCGAACGCGATGGCAAACTGAATCTCCTCCCCCGAGGCGCAGCAGGGTCGCGGTGACCGCGTGGCGTTTGAACTTGTAACAAAGCCACCCTATCCCCTTGACCACGCGCAAAAAACTGCTCGATGTCGCGCCGTCTCGGTGCCCTCGAAGGCGCGGTTTGAGCATTTCCGAGTGCCGCGATTATCCGCCAGCAGCGGCTGCAATTGCAATAATTACCATGTATTGCGCTGAGCCCTTGGGGCCCCAGGTCTGGCAAGGGTATCAGTAATCGATGAATTTCTGCATTTAATATCGGGGCCCTGCTGCCATCCAGAACCTGCACGCACCCGGGTGCTACGGGTTACCATGTACGAAACAACCGCTGAGGATATGAGGAGTAGACCCTATGCGTGGTGCCGGCCCGGTCATCGAGACCCGTCTCAAACATCTGGAAGCCCACCTGGAACAGGAAAACCCTGTCCTGCTGACGACGGTGCAGAGCTTTCGAGAACTCGACGCTGTTGCCTACCGGATGGGCCTGTTCGGCCCCGACCAGTCGTTTGCCACCCAGATCCCCTGGTGGCCACTGATCTCTATTCTGGGGACCTTCTCCGCAGGCAAGTCCACCTTCATCAATCACTATCTCGGCAGCAAACTGCAACGCAGCGGCAATCAGGCCGTTGACGACAAGTTCACCGTGCTGTGTTTCAGCAATCAGTCCACCACCCACGCGCTGCCCGGTGTCGCCCTGGATTCGGACCCGCGTTTCCCCTTCTACAAGGTCAGCGGCGAGATCGAGAAGGTTGCGGCTGGCGAAGGCTCGCGCATCGACGCCTACCTGCAACTGAAGACCAGCCCAAGCCCTGCCCTGCGCGGCAAGATACTGATCGACTCGCCCGGATTCGACGCCGATGCCCAGCGCACATCGACGCTGAAGATCACCGATCACATCATCGACCTGTCGGATCTGGTGCTGGTGTTCTTCGACGCCCGACACCCGGAGCCGGGCGCCATGCGCGACACCCTCGACCATTTGGTATCGAAGACCATCAACCGGCAGGATTCGGGCAAGTTCCTGTATATCCTGAATCAAATAGATACCACCGCGCGCGAAGACAATCCGGAGGAGGTGGTCGCCGCCTGGCAACGCGCCATGGGCGATCGCGGACTGACGGCCGGCCGCTTTTTTGCCATCTATAACGACGAAGCGGCCAACCCGATCCCGAACGAGGCCCTGCGCCGCCGTTTCGAGAGCAAACGGGATGCGGACCTTGCCGACATCCACGAGCGCATGGAGCAGGTCGAGATCGAACGCGCCTACCGCATCGTCGGTTCGCTGGAAAAGACCGCCCGCCGATTCGGGGACAGGATTGTCCCGGCCCTCAACGAATTGATCGCGCGCTGGCGCAAGCGCACCCTGATCGGCGATGCCATCGCCGCGGTGCTGATAGTCGGCGCTTTCATCGCCATCACCTCCCGTCTCGGCCAATGGAACGGGCTGCAGCTTCAGGCGGGCTGGTGGGACAGCCTGACTGCCTCGCCCATGAGGATCTATTTCACCGCACTGGTCGCCTATCTGATCTGGCTCGCAGTGCATTACGGTGTACGCAAACTGGCGGCGAAATCCCTCGTTGGCGCAGCCGAAAGGATGGGGCAGAAGCTGGGAATACGCGGCAGCCTGGCTGCGGCATTCCGCGCCAACACCAGGCCCTGGCGCAGCATTTTCAGTCGTCAACCTGCCGGTTGGGGGCGGCGCAGCCGCCGCCGCATTCAGCGCGTGCTCGAGGACGCAGACCGTTACGTGCAGGATCTCAACGACCGCTTCACCAACCCCTCGGGCAACGTCCCCCTGGACCTGGCGGCAACAGGGTTGGTCGAACCTGACGACGAAAGCCAGCTCGAGCCGGCGCCCGACAAGCGGCCGGCCGAAACCAACTGAAGCAGGGGCGTGTCGAGGGTCGGCATTGATCTTGGTGGGACCAAGATCGAGGGCATCCTCCTGGAGGATGACGGGAGCATCGCTTTTCGCCGACGCGTCGCGACGCCCGCTGGTGACTACGAGGCCACTCTGGACGCCGTCGCGGATCTGGTGGCAACACTGGAACGGGTGTGTGGCCGAGCCTGCAGCGTGGGAGTCGGTACGCCCGGTGCGCTGTCACCCTCGAGTGGCCTGTTACGCAATGCCAATTCCACCTGCCTGAACGGCCGGGCCCTGGACAGGGACCTCGGCGCGCGGCTCGACCGACCCGTGCGCATCGCCAACGACGCCAACTGTTTTGCCCTGTCCGAGGCGAGCGATGGCGCGGGGCGGGATGCAGCCAGCGTTTTCGGCGTCATTGTAGGAACAGGCACCGGCGGAGGCATCGTGATAAACGGGCAGCTGGTGCCCGGCCGCAACGCGATCGCCGGCGAGTGGGGACACAATCCCCTGCCCTGGCCGACGGATGAAGAACGGCCCGGTCCGGCCTGTTACTGCGGCAGGCGCGGCTGCATCGAGACCTTCCTTTCAGGCCCCGGATTGTCACTCGACTATGCGGGCGATGGTCCTGCGCTTTCCGCCGAGGAGATCGCCAGACGTGCCACAGACGGGGAAGCTGCGGCGGTCAGCTGCCTGGAGCGCTACGAGAACCGGATGGCACGCAGCCTCGCGGGGGTTATCAACCTCATCGACCCCGAGGTGATCGTACTCGGTGGAGGCCTGTCGAAGATCGGGCGCCTTTACCGGCAGGTGCCCCGTCTCTGGACGCGTCATGTGTTCTCGGATGTCGTGCTTACCCGACTGGTGCCGCCGTTACATGGCGACAGCAGTGGCGTGCGGGGCGCCGCGAGGCTGTGGCCGCTGACCTGAAGAACGGCCGGGGCTGCTTCAGGCCATCGACCTGGCCACTACCCTGAGCGCTTCGTAACGGGCGAGAAAGGCGGTCGAATGCCGGTCGCAACAAACCTCGTCGACCCCGGCCACGCGCAATGTGTCGGGTCGGCCTGCCACCACCTCGGCCAGCCACAACCGCGCCGCGCGGACCAGGTGAATCGTCTGTCTGCCACCCCCCGGCTCCTGCACATCGTCGAAGCGTTCGATGCTGGCGCCCACGATCGGCGGCAATTGCCAGTGTCTCGCGAGAAAGGCCCCGGCAACCCAATGATCGAGACCGATGATCGCGCGCTCGTGCTCGACCAGGCTGCTGCCCGGGTCATCCCCTTGGCGTCGCAAAGCCTCGTCCATTTCGCGCGGCCGAAGATGCACCAGCAGCAACTCGCCGAGATTGTGCAGAAGGCCCACCATGTAGGCTGACATCCGGGTCGGGCGCATCGTCCGTGGTTGCGGCCAGCGCCATGCCACGGGCGAGATCGGCCGTGCCAAGGGCCATGACCCAGTAACTGGTGAGATCGAAACGTGGACAGCCGGCAGTCGACATGGCGCCGGCCAGGGCCATACCGAACGCCAGGTTTCGAACCATGTTCAGACCGAGCACACGAACGATGGCCTCTTTGACCGTCATGACGGGTTGCCGGGGTGCGTAAAACGCTGAGTTGGCGAGCCCCAAAAGACGAGCGCTCAACGGTGGGTCACGCTCAATCACCAGTGCCAGGGCCTCGATCTCGACGTCCGGGTCAGCGGCCATGGTCAGCAGCGTGGCCGCGGTCGCGGGCATCGGCGGAATCGACTCGACCGCAATCAGTTCCTGGTAAAGGGGCTGTTCAATGTCCATGGTCCGCGCATCGACGCAATTGCAGTGATCTCAGCAAGAAGCGGCCACAAGGACCCGAACTTGAGCGCCCGGCCCTGCCCCACGGGCCCGTTGAGACACATCGGTCGCGTCCGAAAAACCGGCCGATTGACAAAGTGTAGTCGGCACACTATCGTGCTGGGTGTACACACAACACTTAGTCATCCATGCGCGCACCCGAACAGACATTCAGCTACCCCTACCCGCATCCGGCGGTGACCACCGACGTGGTGGTCTTCACCATCCGCGAAGGCCGGCTCAGTATCCTGTTGGTAAAGCGGGCCAACCCGCCGCACCAGGGAGAATGGGCGCTGCCGGGCGGATTTCTGGATATCGATGAAGACCTGGATGCCTGCGCGGCACGCGAACTCGAGGAAGAAACCGGGATCAGTGGGGTATATCTCGAGCAGCTTTACACCTTCGGCGCAACCCACCGTGACCCGCGCGAACGGGTCATCAGCGTGACCTACTACGCCCTGGTGCCGCAGGATGCACTGGCGGTACCGCGCGCCGCCAGCGATGCATCGGACGTCGGCTGGCACGCCTTCGAAGACCTGCCGGAACTGGCCTTCGACCATGCGCAGATCATCGAGATGGCGCATGGTCGCCTGGTCGCCAAGCTCGACTACTCGACCATTGCCTTTCAGTTCATGCCAGAGACATTCACCTTGAGTGAACTGCAGTGCGTCTATCAGGCACTGCTCAATCAGCCCCTGGACAAGCGCAACTTCCGCAAGCGCATCCTGTCACTCGGCCTGATCGAGGATACGGGCAATCTTTCCCGGAATGGCAAACACCGGCCTGCCAGAAAGTACCGGGCCAGGCACCCCAAGAGGGTGGAGATCATCAAATGAATATTCAACCGATACAGCCGCAGCTGAAGCTGCCGCGGGTGAAGGTGCCGGCGCACCCGGTATGGCCGAGCATGAGCCAATCGGAAAAGGAGGCGCTAAAGCACCGGATCAAAAAGCTGCTTCATGAACAGAATGCGGTTCTGGTCGCACACTACTACGTCGACGGCGACCTGCAGGAACTGGCGGAGGAGACGGGCGGCTGCGTAGCCGATTCCCTGGAAATGGCCCGCTACGGCACGAGCGCCGATGCCGATACCCTGGTCGTATGCGGCGTCCGCTTCATGGGCGAGACCGCAAAGATCCTGAACCCGGAAAAACGGGTCCTTATGCCCGATCTCGGTGCCACCTGTTCGCTCGACGAGGGCTGCCCGGTCGATCTGTTCAGTGCATTCTGCGATGCGCATCCCGATCGCACCGTCGTCGTGTACGCCAACACCAGCGCGGCAGTGAAGGCGCGCGCGGACTGGATGGTGACTTCCGGGATTGCACTGCCAATCGTCAGGCACCTACACGCACAGGGCAAAAAGATACTCTGGGCGCCCGACAAGCATCTCGGCCACTATGTACAACAGCAGACCGGTGCAGACATCCTTCTGTGGGAGGGCAGCTGCGTGGTGCACGAGGAGTTCAAGGGCTTCGCGCTCGAGCGCCTGAAACGCCTGCACCCCGATGCGGCCGTACTGGTCCACCCGGAGTCGCCGGAGGACGTGCTGCAGTATGCGGACCTGGTGGGTTCGACGACGGCGCTGATCAAGGCCGTCGCACAGATGCCGAATCGGGAGTTCATCGTGGCGACCGACGAAGGCATATTCTGGAAGATGCAGCAGCTGGCACCTGGCAAGAAGCTGATCTCAGCACCGACTGCCGGGGCCGGCGCAAGCTGCGAGTCCTGCGCGCATTGTCCCTGGATGGCGATGAACGCCCTGCAAAACCTCGAACAACTGTTGATCAAGGGTGACAATGAGATCACCGTACAACCGGAGATACGCGACCAGGCGGTCAAATCGATACAGCGTATGCTCGACTTCGCCGCTGAACACCAGATCAGCGGCGCTCTGCCAAATGAATAAGGGGAAATCATGTTTGCCACTGCAAAGATTGGCCGTTCGTTGAGCAAAGAAGCGTACAACGCCGAAGTCGTGGACCTGCGCACGCAGCTTCTCGAGGCGCAGATGGCGGTGCGCGAACGCAACATCCCCGTTTATCTCATCATTGCGGGGATGGAGGGTGCCGGCAAAGGTGAGGTCGTGAATGCCCTGGACGAATGGCTGGATGCGCGCGGGGTAAACGTGTACGCGTTCTGGGAACAGTCCGACGAAGAGCGACTTCGCCCCAAGGCATGGCGTTTCTGGCGCGCCATGCCCAGGCGCGGTGAAATCGGGGTGTTCTTTGGCGGTTGGTACCAGCAACCTATTGAGCAGCGATTCGCGGGCAAATGGAGTGACGCCGATCTGGATCAGTGTATGCGCGGCGTCCGTGAACTCGAACGCATGCTGATTCACGATGGCGCGGTGATCGTGAAGTGCTGGTATCACTTCTCTGAGCAGGACCAGCGCAGCAGGCTGAAGACGCTCGCACGCAGTGATCGCAGCCGCTGGCGGATGCTGCCTAAAAAGTCCAAGTTCAGCCAACAGTATCAACGCTTCGAGGAAGTCGCCGACCGGGTCGTCCGCGGCACGGATATCGGCCGCGCACCCTGGCATATCATCGAGGCCACCAATCCCCGCTACCGCAACATGATGACCGGACGGATTCTGTTGCGGGAGATGCAGGCAGCGCTCGCAGCGACGCCGCACGACGAGCAACAAGCTGAAGACGCGCCTTCAAACCACGACGGCGATCTGTTGCCGAATGCCCCCGAGGCGCAGATCACCCTGATCGACCGGGTTGACCTGACCCAGACCATTTCGTCAAAAGATTACAAGAAGAAGCTCAAGGCCCTGCAGCGGGAACTGAACGACCTGGCATGGAAGGCCTATACGCAAAAGATATCCACGGTCCTGGTGTTCGAGGGCGTCGATGCGGCCGGCAAGGGCGGCGCCATTCGCCGGGTAACACAGGCCGTCGATTCCAGGCTGCGTGAAGTGATTTCGATCGCAGCACCCACCGACGAGGAAAAGGCGCATCACTACCTGTGGCGATTCTGGCGGCATGTCCCCCGGGGTGGGCGCATGACCGTTTTCGACCGCTCCTGGTACGGCCGCGTCCTGGTCGAGCGGGTCGAGGGTTTCACCAGCCACGCCAATTGGGCACGAGCCTACCTCGAGATCAACGACTTCGAGGAACAGCTGACCAAGGCCGGCGTGGTGGTGCAGAAATTCTGGCTGCAGATCAGCAAGGAAGAGCAACTGGCCCGGTTCGAGGCAAGAGAAAAGACCTCATACAAGCGCTACAAGATTACCGAAGAGGATTGGCGCAACCGCAAAAAATGGGACGAGTACCGCGAGGCGGTCAACGAGATGCTCGCGCGGACCAGCGCGCAGCATGCACCCTGGAACCTGATCGCCGGCAACGACAAGCGCTTTGCACGCATCCAGGTGCTCGAGATCGTCACCGATGCGCTGCGTGAGGCATTGAAAAAGCCGCAGTGACCGACTGTTGCGGCCACGGCCGGCGGCGTCCGACGGGAGCGGCGCCGGCCGTCTACGTGATTTCCTGAAATGCCTGACCCCGCAACCCTGAAACTGATCCACCAGGCCAGCGCGCTGGCCTCGATCTCGGGCTTTCTGCTGCGCGGCGGCCTGATGCTGGCGGACTCATCCGTACTGCGGCGGCGCTGGATGCGCACCTGGCCACACTTCATCGATACCCTGCTGCTGCTCAGCGGCCTGTGGATGGCGTTCAATCTGCATCTGCACCCCGGCAACAGCCCCTGGCTGGGCGCGAAGCTGATCGCCTTGTTGCTCTATATCGGTCTGGGCTTCGTCGCCCTGCGCCTGGGCAGGACCCGCCGGGTCCGGATCCTGGCGCTGTGCGGTGCCGTCGCATGCTTCGGCTATATCTTGCTGGTGGCGGTCACCCGATCAGCGTTTCCGCTCTGAGTCTTGCGGCATCCTGCTGATGTCGCCCAACTTCACCGATACCGGAGTGACCTCGCCCTGATCGATACCCTCACGATCGATACTGAAGTAACGATATCCGCTAAGCATCGCCGAGATATCTGCCGCCTTTCCCTTCACGTCCTGAAGCACCACGCTGAAAAGATGTGCCAATGTCATGACCAGGACCGCCTTGGCCAGCCAAACATGCACCGTCGGAAGATAGAAGCGGCCAATGACTGGCGTTTCCGGCATCAGCCAACCGCTGACAGCCAACAGCAAGAGCGACAAGAACAGGAGCAGATAGACGGGCTTCCACAATGGATTGTGTGCGTACCAGCCGGGCAAGGGTGCCTTGCCGAGCGAAAGGTAGAACAGCAGGCTGGCGCGCATGGCCTTGAGCTCTGATCGTCGCGGCAGCATATGCTCGAATCTCTCACTGCCTTTACCGAAGAATCCCAAAAAGGCACGCAGTGCCAACGCCGCTATCAGGACGCTGGCACCAAGGTAGTGGATGTCCGCCGCTGCCGTGGCCAGCACTGGCGACTTGGCGACCAGCCAGCCTGTCGCCAAAAGAACCAGCGTAGAGATGGCCAGGACGCCATGCACGAGTCGCAGCCAGCCACTCCATACGGCCACGCGACGTATCTGTTCATTCATCGATCCACCATTCGAAAATGTGTTAAAAACCAACCTAAATCGGGATCATTCGGCCGAGCAGCTTAAACCAAACGTTGGGAAGGGACGCCATGACGGTTTTCAATCGCTACCAAACCCGTTCTTCGGGGCCAGAAAATCCGCCCTGTGAGAAAATCAATAAAGGCCCGGCCAGGCCGATATATCGACAGTTGAACAGGTCGAAACTTTGGCAACCGTCGGTCGCTGGATTTCTGCGGGCTCATATATGACAAAGACTGATTCACGATATCTATCGACGATTAAGCCCTTGCCGCAAGACAAGAGACTGCCGTCCCGCGCAATTACCTTGCTGCTGTTGAGTCTGCTGTCGCTGCCGGCCTTGGCTGCAGACTGGATCTACACTGTCGTCGATGGCGACAACCTTTGGGACCTGAGCGCACGATACCTCGATAGTCAGCTTCGATTCGAACAGGTACGCAAACTGAACAATGTCGAGTTCCCAAAGCGGATGCAGCCCGGCACCCGCCTGCGGATACCGATGAAATGGATACGCAGCAACCCGGTGCCCGCGAACATTGCGGCGACCCGGGGGCAGGTTGAATTGACGCGGGCCGACGGCGCGCAGGAAACCGCCGTTGCGCCCGGTTTGATTATCCGCCTCGGAGATGTCCTCAAGACCGGCGAGGACAGCAGCGCAACCGTCATCTTTGCCGACGGCACGAAACTCACACTGCGCAGTGCCAGCGAGATGCGTTTCGACCACCTCAGCGCACACGGAAAAACCGGCATGGTGGACTCCCGCCTGCACCTTATCGACGGGCGCATGGACACCCGCGTCAAACCGGCGGTCGGCCCGGGCTCGCGTTTTGAGATCCAGACACCCTCCGCAATCAGCGCGGTGCGCGGGACCGAGTACCGTGCCGCCGTGACGGCGGACGGGCATGCCTCGAATATCGAGGTCCTGCGCGGCAAGGTAAAGGTAACTGGGGCGCGCAAATCCCGGCTTGTCAATGCGGGCTTTGGTACCCAGGTCGCCCAGGGCCAACCACCTACCCCGCCCCGGAAACTCCTGCCGGCACCCATCCTCAATCCGGTTCCGGAGCGCATCCGTCAGCTGCACTGGCCTCTCAGCTGGCAGGCGATCAACCAGGCGCACGCTTACCGGGTGCAAATCAGTACAGATGCGACATTTGACACACTGCTCTGGGAACAGATCGTCAACAACGCGCGGGCCGCACTGCCGGACCTGCCGGATGGCAACTATCAGGTCAGGGTTCGCGGGATCGACAAAGGGGGTCTGGAGGGAAAAAATTCGGCACATCCCGTGTTGATCGACACCCATCCCCAACCGCCCCTGCCGCTGCAGCCCCGGGAAGGAAAAACACTACGTGGCGTGAGCGCGGAGCTGCAATGGTCTGCATCTGCGGACGCACATCGATATCAGCTGGAGATCGCGGCTGACGAGGCGTTCGAACAGATCGTGCTCAGTCAGGGCGACCTGAACACCACCCGCTATGAGGCTGCCGGGGTTGTCGAACCAGGCACCTATTACTGGCGCGTCGCGAGCGTTGCGGCCGACGGCGAAGTGGGCCCTGCGGGGGCCATTCGTTTCTGGCACCTCAAGCCCATGCCGGAGAAGGTCCAGCCGGCCATCGAGCCTGAAGAAGACAGGCTTGTCGCATCCTGGCCACAAGCGAGCCCGGAACAGACCTATCACGTGCAACTTGCGTTCGACCCTTCCTTCAACAACCTGGAGCTCGACGAGTTCACACCCAAACCGTCGATCAGCTTCCCCAAGAGCAGCACCGAGGTGCGATATCTGCGGGTGCGTTCCATCGAGCCGGATGGTTACCAGGGGCCCTGGGGGATTGTGCAACGTATCGACAGGCCGCCCGATGCCGGCGCCTGGATAATCCCGTTGATCGGCGTGCTCGGCCTGCTCCTCCTTTAATACCATGCTGAACTCGCTGATCAACAGGATGCGATTGAGCGGCGCCTTCCTGGTGGTCATGCTGATCGCGTGCGCCTATCTGCTGTCCGGCTCGGCCGCGTTACAGCGCGTCGACCTCATGCTGTATGACTATTTCCTGAACTGGCAGAAGAACCAGGCCAGCGACGAGATTGTCATTGTCGCCATCGATGATGCGAGCCTGCAGAAACTCGGCCGTTGGCCGTGGTCGAGGCGCCTCCACGGAGAACTGCTTGACCGGCTGACCGAGATGAACGCCCGGGTCGTCGGTTTCGACGTCCTGTTCTCCGAACCCCAACGCGATGATCCAATGGCAGACCAACTGTTTGCCGAGGCTATACAGCGAAACGGCAATACCGTCCTCGCCATAGCCCCAAGCAATCCGTTTCGTGACGCGCCAATTGCCGAGGTCCTGCCGCTACCTGAGTTGGTGGAGTATGCCGCCGGCCTTGGCCATGTTGACATCGAGATCGACACGGATGGCCTGTGTCGCAGCTTCTTCCTGCATGCCGGAATAGGCGACGCACATTGGCCGACCTTCACACTGGCCATGTTGACTGCAGCCGGCGATACCGGCCCGATGCAGCGGCTGAGCACCGACAAGGCCATGGAAGAACCCGCGCGTGGTTGGCTGCGCCATGATCGATTGCTCATCCCCTTTGATCCCCGCCCCGACGCTTTGCATACCGTGTCAGTCCATGAGGTGCTGAGCAACGATGCGATTGGTTCCCGGATAGCCGGCAAGTACGTATTGGTCGGGTCTACGGCGACCGGCCTGGGCGATGTCATCTCAACACCGGTGTCACTCGACCATCAGCGCATGCCCGGTGTCGAGCTGAATGCCCACGTGCTGAGCGGCCTGCTGCGAGGGGGTCTGGCGAAGGAGATGCCCAACGGAAGCTATCAGGCGCTGACCCTCATTATCACGGGTATCGCCACCGTTTGGATGGTTTCAACGGGCTTCCCTGCAGCGATCTTCCTTTTCCTGATCACAGTGACCGGAATTCTGGCACTTTCAGCCGCAATGCTGTTCGCATTACAGCTGTGGTTTCCCCCCGCCGCTGCGATCGCGCCACTGATTGTCGGATTCCCCGTCTGGGGAGCCTGGTCCCTTCTGCTTGAAAAGAGGATCAACCGCTCGCTCACGGTACGCATGCAGCACCAGGCACTGCATCATTCGGCAACCGACCTGCCGAACCAATACGTACTGGAGGAGCGCCTGCGCGCACTTAGCGGCCAGGGCGCGGGTGACTCGGAGATCGCAGCGTTGATCATCGTACACATAAAATGGTCGGGGTCCGCCGGTGGTATCGTCGGGCGGTCCGCAGGGGATCAACTGTTGGGCGCAATCGGTCGACGTCTGCGCAATGCCGTGCGCAACGATGACCTGGTGGTCCACCTCAGCGGTGATGACTTCGGCATACTGATCACCGAATTGAGCGATTCCGAACAGGCCCTTCGGATAGCCCAGAACCTGCTCAGCATCCTCAAGGAACCCCTGGACCTTGGCGACTCTCCGATCTCGCTGGCGCCCCGAATGGGTATGAGCCTCTGGCCGAAAGACAGCCCGGACACCACCGCACTGCTCCGTGATGCCTATATCGCCATGTTCCGCGCACGCATCGAACAGTCGAACAAGACCTGCGTCTATTCTGACGAGATTGCCGAAGAGATGCATGCGCGGTCGCGGCTCGAGCAGGCGCTGTTGTCGGCGATGGAACGCGGCGAGTTCGAAGTTTACTACCAGCCACAGGTCGTGACCGGAAGTGGGCGCATCATCGGTGTTGAGGCTTTGTTGCGCTGGCACAATCCGGAACTGGGCCTGGTCTACCCGGGCACATTCATTCCGGTGGCCGAACATAACGGCCTGATACATGCCATCGGCGGCTGGGTGTTGCGTACTGCCTGCGAGCAGGTGCAGCAATGGAGCAAGCAGGGACTTGGCCCGCTACGACTCGCAGTCAATCTGTCACCTTTGCAGTTTGCTGATGACAACCTGGAAACCGAGGTACGCGAGGCGCTCGAACTGAGCGGACTGGACCCGCACAGCCTGGAACTGGAGATCACTGAAAGCGCTGTAATGCACAACCTGGAACAGGCCACCGCGGCCATGCGCGCATTGAAGGAACAAGGCGTAAAGCTGGCAATCGATGATTTTGGTACCGGGTATTCCTCCTTGAGCAATCTGCAGCACTTCCCGCTCGACCGAATCAAGATTGACCAGTCTTTCACCCGTGAGATCCACAACAACAAGGACGTCAGAGAGATCACCACGACCATCATCACCATGGCGAAGCGGTTGAAGCTGGAAATTATCGCCGAGGGCGTCGAGACAGAGTTACAGGCGACGTTTCTGGGCGAAAACGGCTGCGATGAACTGCAAGGCTACTATTTCAGTCACCCGCTTCCGGCGGCCGACCTGGCCGCACTCCTCGGCCAAAACGCTTCATCCGATGATTCCGTACAGCGGAAAAGTGACGTCAGGGCTCAGAACAACGCCTGAGCGCGGCGCTCCGATGGTGTTGATTTCCGGCCGGCCAGCTCACGGGAGCGCAGTGGCGGCGCATGATACGGGTTCGGGTGGGGCCGGTTCCCCAAAAAGAAACGCCGCACCAGGCATTGCATGGGGCGGCGTTGGCCAATTTGGCAATATCGACAGAGAGTTAGGAGAAATCACTGCGAAGCAATTTCAATCTAGACGAAGCACACGCCGTGCCAATACTGGCTTTTCTATGTTTTACAGTCAGTTGAGTTCGCGACAACCTGACACGTTAAAAAACTGAAGGAAAAAGTGCACCAGCCTTGACGCCGGTCGGGGTCGATTGCACCAGTTCCGTGCGCGAGCCGGCTTATGCCGCTGTTTCGTCTTGTTCAAGTCAGCCTCCCGGCGTTTAATCGATCCTGTCGGCAAGTCGTCTTTCGTGATGATGAACCGGCCAGTGGCCACCCGTACAGGCAGACCAAACTTTTTTCGCTCCCGGCTGACTAATGGCTTCATGAACAAAGCACATCATCTCTTTATTTGCTCAGCCCTGCTGATCGGCGGCCTTTGGTCACAGGTTCAGGCAGAGCCCGTGGACTTCACGCTCAAGGATCTCGACGGCGAGCCGGTCAGCCTTTCGGATTTCAGGGGCCGCTGGGTGGTGATCAACTTCTGGGCATCCTGGTGCAGCCCGTGCGTGCGCGAACTGCCTGAACTTGTTCTTTATCAACAGCGGAATCCGGATGTGCAGGTGATCGGGATCAATTTCGAAGAGACTTCGAGCGACGAATCGCGGGCCTTTCTGGCTCAGTTCGACATGAACTTCCCGAACCTGAAGATAGCCAAGACACCCTTGGTACCCTTCGAGCCGCTGGAAGGTCTGCCGACCACGGCGATCGTCAACCCCGCGGGTGAAATGGTCGAGCGTCACATGGGCCCGGTCACGGCAAACCACCTGCAGGCCATCATCGACCGTCATCGCAAGTAGCCGTCAACCAACGGCGCCGCGGCACAAGATCCCAAGCGTAACAAAGGTACTGCTCACGGGAAGGTGCGGGACAGAGCTTCATTAGCAGTGAAAAATATTCGATTTTTCGCAATATTTTCCGCTCGACAAAGTTTCTTTCGGGATTCTTTTCCGGGTACGTATCCAGCACTCGGGACATTACTGTCGGCCATCCATAGCAGCCGGTTTCCAAGTCTCTGAAAGCATTGGAAAAGCGTCTGAGATGTGGATTTTTTCCACAATCCACACACAGTTTCCACACGGTTTTCCACAGCTTTTATACACAAGATATAGTGGTTGACACCACCAAGACAGCGTATATATTGTGTTCCGAGTGGGCGCAGTGCAGTTCATCGGCAGCCTTGCTGCCCGGTCGCGCAACGCGGTCTGCCCACGTAGAAATAATTCATCTCAGGAGGAGCCAAATGGCAACCGAAGTCACGCAGTCCGAAGGCGTTGTGGAAAGTATTGCTGTACCCCCGAGCGAAGCGGCCAAGCCCGGCGCCAGCCCGGATATCCGCGCCAACGCACCGGGCGGCCTGAAGGTGATTCGCCGCAACGGCAAGGTCACCAATTTCGACGCCAACAAGATTGCGGTCGCCATGACCAAGGCCTTTCTGGCCGTCGAGGGTGGCAGTGCCGCCGCGTCGCGCCGTGTACACGACCTGGTGCAAAGCCTGACCGAACAGCTCAGCGAAGCGGTCATGCGCCGCAACCCGGCCGGTGGCACCATCCATATAGAAGACATCCAGGACCAGGTCGAGCTGGCGCTGATGCGCTCCGGCGAACACAAGGTGGCGCGCGCCTACGTCCTGTATCGCGAGGAACAGAAGCGCAAGCGTGCCGACGAGGCGGCGAAGAAGCAGACCGGGAAGCCCGAACACCTGGTCAATATCACCCTGGCGGATGGCAGCACCCGCCCGCTCGACCTGGAGCGCCTGCGCCGACTGGTCACCGAGGCCTGCAGCGGTCTCGAGGCGGTTACCGTCGAATCGATCCTGGACGATACCTGTCGCAACCTGTTCGACGGGGTCAAGGAGCAGGACGTGTCGCAGGCGCTGGTCATGAGCGCGCGCACCCTGATCGAAAAAGAACCGAACTATTCCTACGCCGCGGCACGCCTGCTGATGGACCTGCTGCGTCGCGAGGCCCTGGGCTTTCTCGCCATGGACACCGGCATCGCCACCCAGAAGGAGATGGGCGAGTACTACAGCGACTATTTCAAAAGCTACATCAAGCGCGGGGCCGACCTGGAACTGCTCGACAAGCGCCTGAGCCAGTATGACCTGGAACGTCTCGGTGCCGCACTGCGACCGGAGCGCGACCTGCAGTTCACCTATCTCGGCCTGCAGACCCTTTACGACCGCTACTTCATTCATTCCAAGGGCACGCGCTTCGAGCTGCCGCAGGCCTTCTATATGCGCGTCGCCATGGGGCTGGCGATCAACGAGATCGACCGCGAAGGCCGCGCAATCGAATTCTACAATCTGCTCTCGAGCTTCGACTTCATGAGCTCGACCCCCACCCTGTTCAACTCCGGCACCCTGCGGCCGCAGCTGTCGAGCTGTTACCTCACCACGGTGCCGGACGACCTCGACGGTATCTACGGCGCGATCAAGGACAATGCACTGCTGTCCAAGTTCGCCGGCGGTCTCGGCAACGACTGGACGCGTGTACGTGGCATGGGTGCGCACATCAAAGGGACCAACGGCAGGTCACAGGGCGTAGTGCCGTTCCTCAAGGTGGCCAACGACACCGCGGTCGCGGTCAACCAGGGTGGCAAGCGCAAGGGTGCAGTCTGTGCCTATCTCGAAACCTGGCACATCGACGTCGAGGAGTTCCTCGACCTGCGCAAGAACACCGGTGACGACCGTCGCCGCACGCACGATATGAACACCGCCAACTGGATCCCCGACCTGTTCATGAAGCGTGTCGCCGAAGACGGTGCCTGGACACTGTTCTCGCCCGACGAGACCACCGACCTGCACGACCTCACCGGCACCGCCTTCGAGAAGGCCTATGTGCGTTACGAGGAAAAGGCAGCACGCGGCGAGATGGGCGTCGCCAAGACACTCAAGGCCAGTGACCTGTGGCGCAAGATGCTCGGCATGCTGTTCGAGACCGGCCATCCCTGGGTGACCTTCAAGGACCCGTGCAACATCCGCTACACCAATCAGCACGTCGGCGTCGTGCACAGCTCCAACCTGTGCACCGAGATCACGCTGCATACCAACGACAACGAGATCGCGGTATGCAATCTGGGTTCGGTCAACCTGGCCGCGCATGTCGATGAGAACGGGCTGAACGTCGAAAAGCTGCAGGACACCATCAGCACCGCGATGCGCATGCTCGACAACGTGATCGAGTACAACTACTACAGCGTGCCGCAGGCGCGTAACTCCAACCTGCGTCACCGCCCGGTCGGGCTCGGCATCATGGGTTTCCAGGATGCGCTGTACAAGATGCGCCTGCCCTACGCCAGCCAGGACGCGGTCGAGTTCGCCGACCGCTCCATGGAGGCGGTTTCATACTACGCGATCAAGGCTTCGACCGACCTGGCCGAGGAGCGTGGCCGGTATCACAGCTTCGAGGGTTCGCTGTGGAGCCGCGGCATCCTGCCGATCGACTCGCTGGCCGAACTGGCTGAGCAGCGTGGCAACTACCTGCAGGTCGACGACAGCCGCACACTGGATTGGGACGGCCTGCGCGAGCGGGTCAAGACGGTCGGGATGCGCAACTCCAACACCATGGCGATCGCGCCGACCGCGACCATCTCGAACATCTGCGGCGTGAGCCAGTCGATCGAACCGACCTACCAGAACCTGTTCGTCAAATCGAACCTGTCGGGTGAGTTCACCGTCGTCAACCCCTACCTGGTGCGCGACCTCAAGGCGCTCGACCTGTGGGACGAGGTCATGGTCAACGATCTCAAGTACTACGACGGCTCGGTGCAGCCGATCAACCGCATCCCGGAAGACCTCAAGGCCCTGTATGCCTCCGCGTTCGAGATCGATGCACGCTGGCTGGTCGAGGCCGGCAGCCGACGCCAGAAGTGGATCGACCAGGCCCAGAGCCTCAACCTGTACATGTCCGAGCCTTCCGGCAAGAAGCTCGACAATCTGTACAAGCTGGCCTGGGTGCGTGGTCTCAAGACCACCTACTACCTGCGTTCGATGGGCGCCACCCATGTCGAGAAGTCGACCATGGACGACAGCAGCAGGGCCAACAAGCTCAGCGCCGTCGGTGGCAGCTACCAGGCCGAGAATGCCGGTGCCGCTGATGCACCGAAAGCGTGCAGCATCCTCGACCCGGATTGCGAGGCGTGCCAGTAAGGCCGGCCGCAAAAATGAGGAGGACATCAGCATGATGAACTGGGACGACCCGCTGGCGCCGATCAGCCAGGCCACCGAGGCACCGAATCCGGCCGCCAACCCGGTGATTGCCGAGGCGGCGAAAAAGCCTGCCGCAGCCGAACCGCAGCAAACAGCTGGACATCCGGCCGGTCAATGCGGAGGACAAGCGTGTCATCAACGGCATGACCGACATCAACCAGCTGGCGCCGTTCAAGTACCCCTGGGCCTGGGAGTACTTTCTCAACGCCAACCGCAACCACTGGACGCCGCTCGACATCAACATGGCGCAGGACGTGCACGACTATCATCACAAGCTGACGCTGGAAGAGCGCCATGTCTACGAGAACGTGCTCTCGTACCTGACCACCTCCGACATCCTGGCGATGCGCAACATCGGCCTCGCGGTAATGGAGAAGATGTCGGCGCCCGAGCTGCAGATCTACCAGGCTCGCCAGGTCTACGAAGAGTCACTGCATACCTGGACCTACCAGCACTGCATCGAGACCCTTGGCCTGAACCAGGGTGAGATTTACAACCGTTACCGGGTGGTCCCGGAGATCAACGGCAAGATCCAGATCGCCAACCGGCGTCTTGATTCGGTCCTGCGCAACGATATCGACCTGACCGACCGCGATGAATTGCAGAACTTCCTGATGGCCTACATCTTCTTTGCCGGCATCTTCGAAGGCTGCTGGTTCTACAACGGCTTCAGCCCGGTCTTCGCGCTGCAGCGCCGCGGCCTGATGAAGGGCACGGCCGAGCAGTTTCAATACATCATGCGCGACGAGGTGATGCATGCCTCGTTCGGCATCCGCGTCGCCAAGCAGATCATGGTGGAAGAGGACATCCGGCCGGACCCCAAGGCGGTTGCCGAGATGTGGGAGGAATGCGAGGCGGCAGAGGCGGCCTACGCCGGCTATATCCTGCGCGACCCCATCCTCGGCTACAGCAAGGAAGATCACATCGGCCAGTACCGCTTCATCGCCAACCGACGCGCCCGCACCCTGAGGCTCGAGGAGCCTTACCCGGGCGCCGAACCGACACTCGGCTGGCTGGACGAGCAGGCCAACCTGCGCAAGGAAAAGAACTTTTTCGAGACCCGCGTGACGGAATACCAGGCCGGCGGGCTGAAGTGGGAATAACACCGCAAACGACGGAATGACCGGTCAATGCTGGAGGGGCCGCAAGAGCTCTCGCCCGACATTTTCACGATGTCACAGGCCAACCACCCAAAGGGGGATTGAGGTCACTCCGGCACCAACAAGAAGGCAGTTCGTCGGGAGACCGGCCGGGCTGCACCGATTGCCGGAAAGGCGATCAGGCAATCGACAAAGAGAAGACAACAGGGGGAATGATGCTCAACTGGGATGATCCGCTGCATACGACTTCGAGTGCACCGAAACCACACCGCGCCGTACCGCCCGAGGTCCCGGCAATGGAGGAGGAATTCGCCCCTGCACTGAAGGCCCATGATACCGGCGTGCACCCACGTGCGGGTGACGGCCTTGTGAGTAACGATGTCCTGATGGCGACCGCCGGTGCGGCCCCCAGCGTCAACCCCGACCCACCCGGCATCGCAGAGCCCACACCCGGGTACGAAAACCGGGCGGAAGCGGGTGCCACCGGACTGGAATCACTGGAGATGGGCGCCGGGCGCATCCGGGTGGATGACAAGAAGATCATCAACTGTCATGCCGACCTCAATCAGCTGGTGCCCTTCAAGTACGACTGGGCCTGGCAGAAGTACCTCGACGGCTGCGCCAATCACTGGATGCCGCAAGAGGTCAACATGAACGCCGACATCCAGTTGTGGAAAGACCCCAACGGCCTCAGCGAAGACGAGCGCACCATCATCAAGCGCAATCTCGGCTTCTTCTCGACTGCGGACTCGCTGGTTGCCAACAACCTGGTGCTGGCGGTGTACCGCCATATCACCAACCCCGAGTGTCGTCAGTACCTGTTGCGCCAGGCCTTCGAAGAGGCCCTGCATACCCACGCCTACCAGTACATCATCGAGTCGCTGGGCCTCGACGAAGGCGAAGTCTTCAATATGTACCGGGAGGTGCCGGCGGTCGCGCGCAAGGCCGAATGGGCCCTGCCCTTCACCAAGCACCTGGCAGATCCCGATTTCCATACCGGCACACCGCAGAACGACCAGAAACTGCTGCGCGAACTGGTCGCCTTCTACGTGATCTTCGAGGGCATATTTTTCTACGTCGGCTTCACCCAGATCCTGAGCATGGGCCGACGCAACAAGATGACCGGCACCGCCGAGCAGTTCCAGTACATCCTGCGCGACGAGTCGATGCACATGAACTTCGGCATCGACGTGATCAACCAGATCAAGATCGAAAATCCGCACATCTGGACCGACGGGTTCAAGTCGGAGATCGTGCAGATGATCCGCGACGCCGTGGCGCTCGAAACCCAGTACGCCTACGACAGCATGCCGCGCGGCATCCTCGGCCTGAATGCACCCATGTTCGAAGAGTACCTGCAGTTCATCGCCAACCGCCGCTGCTCACAGATCGGCCTGGCGGAACAATACCCGGGGGCCACCAACCCGTTCCCCTGGATGTCCGAGGTGCTCGACCTGCAAAAGGAAAAGAACTTCTTCGAGACCCGCGTCACCGAGTACCAGACCGGCGGTGCGCTGAACTGGGATTAGTACTGGGACTGATTTGCCCGGCGGTTCCTCCCCGCAAATCTGCGGGACCGGTGGCGACACCGGTCCCGTTTTTTATGCCAGATGGAGGGATCACCGGCAGGCGGGCAAGGACTATCCTTGTATGATACGGGCGAGAGTCCAGTGTGACGCCTCAATCGATATCAGGAGCACGACCATGCATGCAT
This sequence comes from uncultured Gammaproteobacteria bacterium, assembly GCA_963753845.1. Classification (GTDB taxonomy): domain Bacteria; phylum Pseudomonadota; class Gammaproteobacteria; order Chromatiales; family Chromatiaceae; genus Thiosocius. The sequence goes on along the minus strand of CAVWEI010000004.1, from coordinate 7,517 downwards.
TGAAACAAGAGGCCTTGGATGCCATCAGCAAACTGCCCGAGGATACGGATATGGATGAGATCATGTATCGGCTCTATGTGCTCGATAAAATCAGAAAAGGACAGGAGGCCGTGAACCAGGGCCGAACCATCCGCAGTGAGGACCTCGAGCGAGAAATAGATTCGTGGTGATTTGGTCGGCGCCTGCCGGGTCCGACCTACGAGCCATCCATGATTACATCGCCCACGACTCCCGGTACTACGCCAAGAAGGTAGCGCAGGATATCCGCGAAAAGGCGGATACCCTGAAGGAGCTACCAAAGTCCGGCAGAAAGGTACCCGAACTCGATGACGAACAGGTCCGAGAGCTTTCTCTTTACTCCTATCGCATCATCTACGAGATCAGGGCTCGGGATATCTTTGTGCTCGCTATAGTCCACAAGCGCAGGGATCTGAAAAGCGAAGACATCTTGCCTGCAGGGCACGAATGATCCGTTATCCGACCCATGGAGGCCGCTAGAAAATCTGCTGGACCAGGATCGCTCACGCCAAGTCGCCTGCACGGTGGGCCCCTCGTCCCTTGGGCAGGAGGCACGCCCCGATCCGACCCCGCGCCTATCCCCGGCCGCCCCTACCCCCCGTAAGAGGACCGCCCTTGGCCAATGGAGCGCTGCACGAAACCCCATTGCGACAAAGTCACCTCGCCGGAGAAAAAAGGCCCGGGTCGAAACCCGGGCCTTTCTGATCATCCGACCGCTTCTACGAATCAGCCGTGATCACTTGATACACCCATTAGCTCGACGAACTGAAGGTCGAAGTCAGGGGTTTCATTATCTGCGGGTGTCCAAGGATCGTACTCATTAAACGTGTCGTAGCCGAAGTCGATCTCGGGATCATCGTAGCCCTGTCCGCTCTTACCCTGATACTCGACCACCTGCGCGCTCCCGAAGATGTCACCATACTCGATGGGTTGGGAGCCATCGGTCTTGAACTTCGTGACCGACAACAGGTCGACGGTCTCGCCCGGTACGTCGAACGGATTGTCGTCAAAGATCCAGATGCGGGTATCGTTCTCGAACTTGTCCTCGGCACGGAAGTCGATATCCGCAAGGAAGGACTGCCCAAACTCGACGTCTCCGGCGAAGTAAACCTTGTCGCCATCGGCGAGACCCTTCTGGATATCGTTAATCTTGTCGAATTTGGTCACGACGATGTACGACGTGCCGTCACCATCAACCCCGTTATTTTCCTCGATCTTGGCGTCGCCGTCCTGATCGCCGAGGCCGTCACCGTCCTTGTCTTTACCGCTGGCATCGATCACCGGGGCATCCGGCAGGTAGGTGAAGGCCATCGCGGTCGGCTTATCGAACAGATCTGTCAGGTCACCGGTCGGTGCGGGCAGCTTGATACCGAGGTAGTTCGCAGCGTCAGTGTCAACAACATCGACCCCCGTGAGCATGGCGCTCGCGGTAGCCACGTTGGTGACAGGCCCCTTCTCCGCGGTGGCTGATGCCGTGTAGATCCAGGTCTCGTCAGCATCGAGTTTACCGTTGTTGTTGTCGTCACCCGACACCCGTTCGAGGTCGCCGAGCTTGTCGTCGCTAACAGCGACATCGGTAAGGGCCTCGGTGCCCAGATTGTTCACCAGGTACTGGTACTTGACCTCGGTGCCAATGACCGCTTCGGGGGCCGTGGACAGGGTATCCGCGTCCACGAAGACCGGGCTCGGCAGGCTGACCATGCCAGTGCTGTCTTCGCCCTCATAGCCGATCAGCGTCGCGCTGAGGATGCCGTCACCGAGGATGATCGGGGCCGAGCAAGAGGTGTGGTACTTGGCCGACTGCAGCAGCGGTCCGCCCTGATCGTCGAAGAAGTAGAAGTAGGTGTTGGAGCTGAAGCTACTCCCCGCATTGGCAACGCTGGCCGAGAACTGATCGCCCTCGGCGACATTGCCCGCAAAGAACACATCACCGTCGATACCGTCGCTGGCGTCATCGTCATCCGTGATGACGATGTAGCTCACGCCGTCATCGTCGATCGAACCATCGGTCAGGGTGCCGCTCACCAGTGCGGTGCCCTTGCCGGAGTCCTGCATGGTGTCGAATATGACGCTGGGGTCGTACTCGAACTTCATCGTGACCGGCTTGCCTTCCGTCTCGCACACCATCAGGCCCGGCTCGGCACCACCAATCGGCTCCACGGCCACCAGCTTTTGGATGTCGAGCGGGTTGATCAGGTAGTTGGCCGGGTCATCGGCCATCACCATGGTGCCGACGTCATCCTCTGCCGTTACCTTGACGATATTGGTATTCAGGCCAGGACGATCGCCCAGTTCCTTCGACTGGAAGTACCAGGTTTCTCCAGGGTTGAAGATCCCATCACTGTTCTCGTCTCCAAAATTCAAACCGCCTTCTTTCAGCACCGCTTCAGGGGTGAAATCGTCACTGGTGTCATCCGGCGTGGCGTTGTCATCCACCAAATCATCGATTGTCAGATCGACGTTGCCGGTATTCGTTACCTCGTAGGTGAAGGTGACGATATCGCCAAGATTCGCAACAGGCCCGGGCGCGGTATCGCCGGTCACCCCGATGTTGTTCACATCGAAGCTGGCATCCACCTGCGGCAGCTCGATCTCAGGCATGGGCGGAGGGTCAACAGGGTCCACCGGCTCCGGCAGCGAGATCAGGCTGATACCTGCATCCTCATCACCGTCGTAACCCACCAGCGTGGCGTTGCCCACCACGTCACCGAGGCGAATCGGCTGCGAGCAGGACGTGTGGTACGTGATCGACTGCAGCAGACCGCCTGACGCGCTGTCGTAGAAATGGATGTAGGTGGCGGAGCCAAAGCTATCGTCGCCATAGGTGGTCTCATCTGCCAGGAAGGTGTCGCCGAACGCCACGTTGCCGCGGAAGAACTGCTTCCCATCGCCACTCAGGGCCTTGGCGGCGTCGTCTTCGTCAGTGACGACGATGAAGGACGTACCGTCGTCATCCACGCCGTTGTTGAAAAGGATCGCCGCTTTGTCCGAATCCTGGAGCGTGTTCAGCGTGGTCCCCGGGTTATATTCGAACAGGATCGCATCGGCTTTGCCCTCGATGTCGCAGACCGCCTGGCCTTCGAAACCGATATCCCCTGGCGGGGCCGTCAGGCCGGTGTAGTTCGCCAGGTCGACCGCGATCGTCGTCTGGCCGCTCGCCGTGATGCCCGTGACGGTACCGATATTGGTGTTCAGCCCCTCGCCGGCAGTCTCGCTAGCCGTATAGATCCAGGTCTCGCCAACCTCCAGCAGACCGTCGCCGTCATCTCCCTCTACGTAAATCGGGTTGAAGTCGTCGCTCGGATCATTCAGCGTCTTGTTGTCATCGGTCAGCACCACATCACTGATCGGCGAATCGCCGGTGTTGGTCACCTCGTAGCGGAACTCTACCGAAGTGCCGACCAGGGTCTCCGGCCCTGGGAAATCGTTCGCATCCACGAACACCGGGCTGGGCAGGCTGACCAGGCTGTCACCGTCCACCCCGTCGTAACCCACCAGCGTGGCACTGAGGATGCCGTCACCGAGGATGATCGGGGCCGAGCAGGAGGTGTGGTATTTGGCCGACTGCAGCAGCGGACCGCCCTGGGCATCGAAGAAGTAGAAGTAGGTGTTCGACTCGAACTTGTCCGTATTCGCGCTGTAGATGCTGGCCGTAAACTGATCGCCTACGTCGACATTGCCCGCGAAGAAGATCTTGCCGCTGAGACCGTCGCTGGCGTCCGAATCGTCGGTAACGACGATGTAGGCCGTGTTGTCATCGTCCAGGCCGTTGTTGACCAGCGGCGTGCCTTTGCCCGAATCCTGTTGGGTATCCCAGCTCAGGCTGGGGGCGTATTCGAACACCATGACCTCGGGCTTGCCCTCGGTCTCGCAGACATGAAGCCCCTCTTCTGCACCACCAATCGGTTCGACCGCAACCAGCTTCGTAAGAGAAATCGGATGGTCGTCGACACGGACGTATTTTTCGATGGTGATTTCGGGGGTCAACGCAACCAGACCCGCATCCACGTCCGGCTCGTTCTCGCCCGAGCTCAGCTCGATGCAGCCGGTCAGACCCGTCGCCTCATCCGCATCCGAATCGTTGTTCACCGCATCCGGATCAAACGTCGACTGCTGCGTAAACTTGTACCCGCCCGGCAGCACAAACTCGACCTTGTAGTCGCCCGGATCCAGGTTGTCGAAAACGTAGTAGCCCAGCGGGTCGGCACCCGTCCCGTCCGCCGTCGTGGTCGTCGCCACAAAGTCGCCCATGCTGCCGTCGGCATTGCAGTAGTACAGGTTGACCACCACGTCGGCCTTGCCCACATCACCGGCATCAAACACACCGTTGCCGTTGTTATCCACAAACACCTGGTCGCCCAGGCTCGCCGTCTGCAGGATGCCCGCATCCACGTCCGGCTCGTTCTCGCCCGAGCTCAGCTCGATGCAGCCGGTCAGACCCGTCGCCTCATCCGCATCCGAATCGTTGTTCACCGCATCCGGATCAAACGTCGACTACTGCGTAAACTTGTACCCGCCCGGCAGCACAAACTCGACCTTGTAGTCGCCCGGATCCAGGTTGTCGAAAACGTCGACCCCCGACACGCCCGCGCCGGGTCGACCATAACGGAAACCGACAAAAAACATGCCGTCAGGAAAGAAAAAGGGAGCCCCAAGCAAACCCGAGCTATACCAGGCGCTGGCCGCCTCGCGCTCCTCTTTCCTCTCGACCGGGGTGTTCAGCTTTTTCATCAACATCCTGATGCTCGCCCCGATCATCTACATGCTCGAGGTGTACGACCGCGTGCTGACCAGCAACAGCGAGGCGACCCTGCTGATGCTGACCCTGCTGCTGGTGTTTCTGTTCCTGGTGATGGGCGGCCTGGACTGGGCGCGCTCGCAGGTGCTGATCGTGACCGGCAGCCGCCTGGAAAAGACCCTCGGGCCACGGGTGTTCGATTCGCTGTTCGGGCAGACGGTCGCCTCGGGCGGCAGTATCGCCACCACCCAGCCGCTGTCCGACCTGCTCACACTGCGCCAGTTCCTCAGCGGACCGGCGCTGATGACCCTGTTCGATGCGCCCTGGCTGCCGATCTACATCGCGGTGATGTACCTGTTTCATCCGCTGATGGGGTCGGTAGCGGTCGCCGCGGCGATCATCCTGATCGTGTTGGCGATCACCAACGAGCGGGCAACGCGGCGCGACCTGCAGGACGCCAACCAGCTCAACATCGAGAACAGCCAGCAGACCCAGCGCAACCTGCGTAACACCGAGGCCATCGAGGCGATGGGTATGCTGCCGAAGCTGCGCGGCCGCTGGCAGCAAAAGCAGGACGAAATGCTCAGGCTGCAGACCCGCGCCAGCCGGCGCGGCGGCCTGATCACCACGATGTCGAAGACCCTGCGTCTGATGATGCAGTCGCTGATGCTGGGCCTGGGCGCCTACCTGGCGATCCAGGGTGACATCACTGCGGGCACGGTGATCGCGGGTTCACTGTTGCTCGGTCGCGCGCTGTCCCCGATCGATCAGCTGATCAACTCTTGGAAGCACTTTCTCAGCGCGCGCAGTGCCTATGGCCGCCTGAACAAGCTGCTTACGGCGCTGCCGGCCGCCGCGCCGCCTATGCCGTTGCCGGCACCGCTGGGACACGTACAGTTCGAGAATGCCTTCGTGACCCCTGCGGGCGCCAAACAACCGATCCTCAAGAACCTCAATTTCGTGATCGAACCGGGCAGCTCGGTGGCCATCATCGGCCCCAGCGCGGCAGGCAAATCGACCCTGGTGCGCGCAATCCTGGGTATCTATCCGACACCCGCCGGCTCGGTCCGACTCGACGGCGCCGAAATCGCGCAGTGGAATCGCGAGGCGCTGGGCGAGCACATCGGCTACCTGCCGCAGGACGTGGAACTGCTCGACGGCTCGGTGAGCGAGAACATTGCACGCTTCGGGACGGTCGAACCCGACAAGGTGATTGCCGCGGCAAGGGCAGCCGGCGTGCACCACATGATCCTGAAGCTGGAGGACGGCTACGAGACCAAGATCAGCGCCAACCTGCTGTCGGCTGGTCAGCGCCAGCGCATCGGTCTGGCGCGCGCACTTTACGATCAGCCCAAGCTGGTGGTTCTGGATGAACCCAACTCCAATCTGGATACCCAGGGCGACATGGCACTGGCCGAGGCGATCGCGGAACTGAAGAAACGCAATTCGACGCTGATCATGGTTACCCACCGCAACAACGTGCTGCAGCTGGTCGACAAGATCATCGTGCTCGCCAATGGGCAGATTGTGGCCTACGACACCCCGACCACCGTGATGGCGATGCTCAACGGCGCTGCCACCCCGATCTCACGGCAGCCGGCGGCCGGCACGCTGGTAAAGGCGGATTCGTGAACATGGCCGACACAGAGCAGATTCTGCCGAAAAGACCGGCCTCCCCGGTCGACGACAAGGCGACCAGCGACCGGCGCTTTCGCATCTTCGGCTTCGCAATCATCGTGATCGTGTTCTTCGGTCTCGGCACCTGGGCGGCCCTGGCGCCGCTGGCGAGCGCGGCCCATGCCCCGGGCAAGATCCGGGTCGAGAGCAATCGCAAGACGATCCAGCACCTCGAGGGCGGCATCGTGAAGACCTTGCCGGTGCGCGACGGCGACTTCGTCGAACAGGGCCAGGTGCTGATGACGCTGGACGATACCCAGGCCAGGTCGAAACTCGAAGTGATCCAGGGCCAGTACTACCTGGCGCTCGCCCGCGAGGCGCGACTGGTCGCACAGCGCGATCAGCGCGACGCGGTGATCTTTCCCCAGACCCTGATCGATCTCAAGGACGAGAGCCGCGTGCGCGAGGCGATGGCGGTGCAGGAGCAGATATTCCGGGTCAGGAAATCGGCCTACGAAAACGAGATTGCGCTGTATGCACAAAAAGCCGAGCAGCTCGAGGCCCAGCTCGAGGGGTTGGAGGGACAAAAGAACAGCAGCCGGAGCATGGTGGATTCCTACAGCGGCGAGTTGAAGGATATGCGATCGCTCGAAAAACAGGGTTTTGCCGAGCGCCGCCGCGTGCGCGAACTCGAGCGCCAGGTCGCAGAAAACCAGGGAGAGCTCGGCGAGTTCATCGGCCGGATCGCCTCGACCAAGTCCGAGGTGGTGGAGGCCAAACTGCAGTCGCTGCAACTGCAGAAGGAGTTGCAGCGCGAGGTGGCCGCGGAACTCAACGACGTGCAGGAACGCCTGTTTCAGCTGGTCGAACAGCGCCAGGCGCTGCAGGACACACTGTCGCGCACCGTGATCAGGGCGCCGCAGTCGGGCACCGTGCTGGAACTGGCGATACATACCATCGGCGCGGTCATCCGCGAGGGCGAGAAGCTGATGGAAATCGTGCCGGAAGGTGAGCGCCTGGTGGTCGAGGCCAAGGTCTCGCCGATCGATATCGACCGCATTGCGATCGGGCAGACCGCAGACATCCGCTTCTCCGCATTCAAGATGCGTGAAACGCCGCGCGTAAACGGCAAACTGATCACGCT
>CAVWEI010000003.1:0-16314 GCA_963753845.1 uncultured Gammaproteobacteria bacterium | reverse complement strand
ATCACATCCACAACCATCAGTTCAGCCTGGTTGTTCTCGGCCAGTGCCACCGCCCTTTCCAATGCGGGCTTACTGGCCTCCCCATGTTCCATTACACAAAGAATCTTTTTGAATCGTTGCATCTCATTCACCTCCGCGGGAAATCATCAGAGGCGCTTCTAAACATGCACCCCACGCGTTCTTCCAAAGCCTCCAGTTCAGCCAGAAAGTCTCCCAGACTATCCAATACGTGAACTTTCAATACTTGGCCACCCAGTTCCGCACTTAGCGTGCCCGGCAGCAAGCTCACCGTATTGACCAGGATCACCCTTGGCAGGCCTGGCGGCAGTCGAAGCGGGTACTCAACAAGTGCCGGCGTGATTGGCAGACGCGGATGAAACGCCCGCCAAGCCACATCCACGCCCCCTTTCAGCGAATGCCAAAGGAAGAAAGGTACAAATCCCATCACTTCCCGCCAGACAAGACCTAACGACGGTACCAGCGTGACGCTTATGATCACCGCACCCGCCACCGCTGGGGCGCCAATCCACCAGGACCCGCCCGTTCCATCGGTGAGCGCCCACCATAGGAGTGAAAACAGCAGGGCCCGCGATACGACCGTCGACCAGTCAATTCCCTGGTCCGTCTGTTTCATGTCTCTCTCCCGGTTCAAGGTCATTGAGCTTCCTTTAACGGTTGCCGCACGAATTCGGGGGACATAATGCGATCAGCCGCCTCGCGGGCGGCGTCCGCATACGGCACCAGAATCAGATCGGCGCCCGCATGTTCCAGTCTGGCCGCATCATCCGGCGCTTGCGCAGTAATGGCGATCCGGCCGCTGTAACCGCTACTACGCAGCGAGTGGACTAGCGATAGATTGACGTGGCGTTCACGCGCTGTACTCACTACCCAATGTGTTCGTCCAAGCGGCAACGTTGCGATGTACTCGGGATCTTCGGCATCTCCGAACGTGACGGGGTGTCCCATGGCGTCGCCTGCGCGAACCAGGTCCGGGTTGAAATCGACACCGAGCACCCGCCAGCCTCTCTCACGCAGCGTCCGGGCAATACCATTGCCATAACGGCCCAGACCGAACAACACGACCAGCGGCACCGCATCATCCGGCACGCTATCCTGCTCGGCCTCCCGATGAGGTTGTCGGCGTTCGAAGATCCCAAGCCAGGGCGCCAGGCGTTCATACAGCGGATGCGAATAGACGATCATGTAGGTAGAAGCGCTGATGGTGATCAAGCCGACCAGGGTTATCAGGCCCATGGTCTCAGCGCTGATATGGCCGAGGCTCAGGCCCAGCGCCCCCAGGATCAAGGAGAACTCGCTGATCTGCGCCACCGTGAGCCCGGCCAGGAATCCGGTACGACTGCGATAACCCAGCACGCCCATGATGACCATAACGATGAGGGGATTACCGACCAGGACGAATAGCGAAAAGACCAGCGCTTCCACCAGCTGCGCACCCAGCAGCCCCAGGTCGAGTTGCGCCCCCAGGTCGAGAAAGAAAAACAGCAGTAAGAAATCGCGCACACTCGTCAGGCGTGCGCCGAGTGCATCCCGGTAAGGCGTGGAGGCCAGCGACACGCCCGCAACAAAGGCGCCCACTTCTTTACTGAATCCGAGCATCACACCGAGTGCCGCCAGCGCCAGCCCCCAGGCGATGCCGAACAACACCAGCAATTCCTGGGAGCGTGACAGCATGTGGAGCAGCCGCGGTAGCAGGTAGCGCATAGCCACCCCGACCAACAGAATAAACCCCACACCCTTGACCAGTACGGCGAATGCTGCCTGGGTCCACGACACATCACCGGTGGCACCCAGGGCATTCAGGCCGATCATGACCAACACGACAACCAGATCCTGCACGATCAGGAAACCCAGGGCGATACGACCGTGCAGTGTATCCACCTCGCGCTTGTCGGAAAGCAGCTTGACGATGATGATGGTGCTGGAGAATGTCAACGCAACCGCTACGTACAGGGCCGTGACCGGCGTCATGCCAAAGGCGTAACCGATCAGGTAGCCGACGACGCTGGTGAATATCACCTGGCCGAGTCCCGTCGCCAGGGCGACCGGTCCCATGGTGCGGATAATATGCAGATCCAGTTTCAATCCGACGACGAACAGCAACAGGGTAATGCCGAACTTTGCCAGCAAATCGACCTGGTCGTTCGCACTGACCCAACCGAGCACCGACGGGCCAACCATTATTCCCACAGCGATAAAGGCGACGATCAAGGGCTGGCGCAGGCGTACGCCCAGCGCACCCACCGCCGCGGCAAACAGCAGCAGCACCGCCATCTCGGTAAAGACGTCCGGGAACACCGTCATGATTTGGCCTCGCTCCGCCCTGCGCTGCCGTAGCGGCCATCGTGCTTCCTGCGCCACTTGCTCAGTGCGAGTTTTTCCAGTTCAAGGACTATAAAAAGCGCCACGCCCAGCGCAATGATTTCCACTCCCTGTACGAAGTACACCGGCCAGGTATCGAGAAACCGTTCCATGAACGACACATAATTTCCATCGTCTATTCCATAGAGGTAATATCGATTGCTGCGACCCGAATTGCTGGTTTTCTCATGGCTTCTCTCCAGACGACTTTTCCTTCCGACCCGGTCTACTGCTTAAGCGCTTGTGCAGTCGGACGGTGCGGTAAACCACTACGACACCTACAACCCCAAGAACAACTGGAAGAGCGAGTCCGACTACCCAGTCCATAACGGACGGGTCTGATATTGAGATGGGATTCTCATTCATCTATCAGTTACCTCTTCAACAAACTTGTTGTCTTTCCTGAACTCCATCACCTCGCCATGTCGCGCCACCCGCTTTGAAATCCTTTGGTCGTTGATGACCGCGGACAGGCAGCTCAGTTTCCAGGACCATTTCATGTTTCACTGTCACCCGCCTCACGCCGCAGCCGCCACGCCTTTTCCGCACCGATGGCCAGATAGATCACCAGTCCGACCGACACGATGTGCAGCCAGTCCATCCAGCCGATTGGCACGGTATGGAACAGCCAGTTCATCACCGGCAGATAGGTAAACGCCAGTTGCGCAGCTATCATGGCGGCGATCCCGGCCCAGATCCACGGGTTGCTGAACAAACCGAGGCGGAACATCGAAAAGCGCAGTGAGCGGCAGTTGAGCAGGTAAAAGGACTGCCCCACGGCAAACACATTGACCGCGATAGTGCGCGCCTCGGCTTCGCTGGCGCCCCGATACAAGGCCCACTCGAACAGACCGAAGCCACCGATCAACAGCAGCAGTCCCACCAGCAGGATGCGGAAAATCAGCTCGCCACTGAGGATAGACGTGTCCGGCCGGCGCGGCGGACGGCGCATGATGCCCGGCTCTCTGGGCTCGAAGGCCAGGGCGAGGCCGAGCAGCACGGCGGTCGTCATGTTGATCCATAGCGCCTGCACCGGCAGTACCGGCAACGGCTGGGCCGCCATCACCGCGACGATGATCACCAGTCCCTGGCCGGCATTGGTTGGCAGGATCCAGGTGATGAACTTGATCAGATTGGCGAACACGCCGCGGCCTTCCTCCACCGCCGCTTCGATGGTGGCGAAGTTGTCGTCGGTCAGTACCATGTCGGCGGCCTCCTTCGACACCTCGGTGCCGTTGATGCCCATGGCGACGCCAATATCGGCGCGGCGCAGGGCCGGGGCGTCGTTGACCCCGTCGCCGGTCATGGCCGCCACCTCGCCGTGCGCCTGCAATGCCTCCACCAGGCGCAGTTTCTGCTCCGGCGTAACGCGGGCGAACACCTCGGTATCGGCAGCAGCGTCGATCAGTTCGGCATCGCTGAGCACCGCCAGTTCGCGGCCGATGAGCACGTCCGGGATCTGGCCTTCCGGCAGCGGGCCGCCCAGGCCGATCTGACCCGCGATGGCGGCCGCCGTTGTGGCGTGATCGCCGGTGATCATCTTGACCTGGATGCCTGCCGCTTGACAGGCGTTGACCGCGCGGATCGCCTCCTCGCGCGGCGGGTCGATCATGCCCTGCACCCCGATAAAGGTCAGGCCGCCGGCAACCTGAGGGTGATCGACTACCGTGGTATCCGGTTGAACACTGAGACGGGCGAACGCCAGCACCCGCATGCCCTGACGAGCCATAGCCTCTACTTGGGCATGCACCAGGGCAGTGTCCAGCGGCCGGCTCTCACCGTCGGCGCTCAGGACATCGGAGCAGCGGGCAAGCAGGCTCTCGACCGAGCCCTTGAGATAGATGACCGGGTTGTCACCGCCATGCAGGGTGGCCATGTACTGGTGCTGGGACTCAAAGGGAATCGCATCAAGTCTGGGGTATGCTTCATGTGTCCGTTGTGCATCGATCCCGGCCTTGCCCGCCGCTACCAGCAGTGCAGCCTCGGTGGGGTCACCTTCTATCTTCCAGGCGCTATTCTCCTGTTTCAGCACCGCGTCGTTGCACAGCAGGCCGGCACGTAGCAATTCCGAGAGAGCAGTGTGATCGCTGAGCACCAGCGCCTGGCCGTTGTGCGACAGTTCGCCCTGCGGCGTGTAACCCACACCGGTGACCTCGACCGCTTTGTCATCCGCCCAGAGACGCTGCACCGTCATCTCGTTGCGGGTCAGGGTGCCGGTCTTGTCAGAGCAGATCACGGTGGTGCTGCCGAGGGTCTCGACTGCAGGCAGATGGCGGATGATGGCGTGGCGTTTGGCCATGCGCGCTACACCGATCGCCAGGGTGATGGTCAGTACGGCGGGCAGCCCTTCCGGTATCATGGCGACAGCCATCGCCACGGCGGCCATGAACATGTCCACTGCCGAGCCCCCGTGCCACAGGCCCACGGCGAAGGTCAGGCCAGCCAGGGCCAGGATGGCATAGAGCAGCACATGGCTGAAGCGGTTAATCTTGCGGGTCAGCGGCGTGGCCAACACTTCGGAGCTGGCGATCAGTTCGGAGATGCGGCCAATCTCGGTGCTGTCGCCCGTTTCAGTGACCACACCGACCCCTGTGCCATAGGTCACCAGAGTAGAGGAATACGCCATGTTGACGCGCTCCGCCAGCACGGCGTCGTGGGCCAGTTCGCCCGAACACTTCTCCACCGGCACTGACTCGCCGGTCAAGGCGGATTCGTCGATCTGCAGGTTACGAGCGCGCAGCAGGCGCAGGTCCGCCGGCACCTTGTCGCCGGAGGCCAGTAAAACAATATCGCCAGGCACCAGTTCACGGGCGTCTATGCGATGCTTCTCGCCGGCGCGCAGCACAGTGGCAGCCATGGTCAGTGCGTTCGCCAGCGCCGCCAGTGCGCTCAGGGCCTTGCCCTCCTGTGCGAAGCCGATGATGGAATTGAGCAGGACCACGCCGAAAATCACGCTGGCGTCCACCCAGGCGCCCAGCATGAGTTTGATCACAACCGCGGCCAGCAGGATATAGACCAGCGCTTGGTGAAACTGCAGCAGGAAACGCAGCAGTGGCCCCTTGCCCTTGCGCTGCGTCAAAACGTTGGGGCCGAAGTTCTGCTGTCGCTCCTCGACCTCGAAACGGTCCAGGCCTTTCTTCGCATCGGTGTCGAGCAGTTCCAGCACCTCGTCCCGAGGCAGGTGGTGCCAGTGTTTCTCCATCAAGGGTTTCATATTGGCCACTCTTCTCTATGTGAATTCACGGACCTCGTACCAGTCACAAAGCCATCACGGCTACCCTGCATTGATTCATTGCGCATGCGCCTCTCCCGGCCCAGACTGGCAGCACTTGTATGAGGAGGTTGTGAAAATGCGCCACTACGCGCATGAGCGGACTGCGGGATTGAACCTCCGGCAAGCGGTTAGGGCCGTACCGTTCCATGCGCTGCGAGGCCTCAGCCGAATTGGGACCGGTGGCAGTGGTGCCAAGCTCGTTAAGTGCCGTCTCCTGTGACAGGAGGTGCCAAGGTCGTGTCGTTGCGGACTCGGAGGCGTTAAGATCTATTAGGGGAGACATAGTTGGCATCCACCTCCCGTTGTCAGACGCGGTTGATCCTCACCCGCCGGAGAGGTACGCCAGTACCCGATCAGAAACGACAGAATAACAAGATCGCCTAGAGTTGCCCCCGCACGACTGATGACCATCGTGGATGTTGTGGTCAAAAACCGAGCCGCATCCTGCTTTTCAGCCATTCGATCCATCTCGTCTTCCCCTGCTGTCACCCTGAACACATGCATTAACCCTCGTTCGCACCGCTGTGCCTGACCATTGGTCGACTTCATCTGTTCTAACTATCCGCGCCGCGTTCTTAGAACGCGGACTTGGTCTAAGCCCCCCCTCCCCCCCGCAAATACGTGGCTATATGTAGGCAGTACTTACCGATGGACCCCGGTGACCTACACTGACCTGCGGCGAGAAATTCAGCGCAAGACCTCTTTGGATAGACCACACTAAATGTAGGTTAGTTCCTTGTAATGATGAGACTTTTTCTTTCCTACTCACATCAAGATGACGATCTGCGGAAAGCGGCGGAAAAGCATCTTGCTGCGCTTCGACGGGACGGTGTGGTTGATATCTGGCAAGACCGCCGGATCGGCCCAAGTGACGAATTCGACCGGGAGATCAGCAACCAACAGGAGTCGGCGGACAACATCGTGCTGCTGCTCGTTAGTTCAGACTTTCTGCATTCTCACTACGCCTACGACATTGAGATGAAACGGGCGCTTGAGCATCATGCTGAAGGCTCCGCCAAAGTCATCCCTGTCATCCCCCGCCATTGTGACTGGCAGAAAACTCTACTCGGATGACTCAACGCTACTCCCACATACAGGCCTTCATGATCGCATCACTCGTCATGATTGATTTCTTCCTGAAGCGTCTGGAGCACCACCAGAATCTGCTCGATATCCGGCACCTCGCCGAAGATCATGTTTTCCATTGACCGATCACTTGTGGAAACGTGTGCCTCTGTCGTTAGAGGCATACTGTCTGGCACGAAGACAAATAGTTGCGAATACGCCGCTCGATTGCCCTGATACCATGCCAAACTCAATTTTCTTATCATGGTATCGATGTGTTCTGCCTTGCCACACGGAACAAATACCATGAAATATGCCATTGATGATGCAGATTACATTATCAATTGGATTAATTTTATCGTTTTAATAATCAATAGGTTAAAAATCCCAGTCACTCCCACTCTATTGTAAATAAGCCTTTTTTATCTCCTATATTCAATGGCTTATTTTCCTGCTAAACGGTAATACCATGAAAAATACCATGCTCAGAAAATCCTTCAAAATGCTCGAAAAAATTGCCAATTGAACGCTGCCATACAGCACCCTAGGCTACCTTCCGAGCTTTGACTTCCAGGTGTATGCCCTCCTGCTCCTGCAGGTAATGAATCACCGCAAACAAATTGCTGGCCTGGGGGTTACCTTTCGGCCCGAACATACGCATCAGACTCTTGCTCGACTTGTCGAAAACCCGGGACAGCTCCTCGAACCCGATCGTCGCGTTGATATAGTCACGCAGCACCGCCTTGCCGGTATCCACATCATCGGCGAGCAGGCATTCGACCCCTTCTTGCAGCAGTGCCTTGCGAAACGCCGGATCCCGTTGGGCGCGTGCCTGTATGGTGTCCTTAAAATCTTTCGTCAAAGCCATCATGTCACCTCTTGCCGTTTCCGGCGCTTATAGTCGCGCCAATCCCCTTTTGCGGCAGCAATGTCTGCGTCCTGGCGCTTCTTGGTACCACCCGCGAGTAATATCACCAACCGGTCCCCATCCTTGCCAAAGTAGATCCGATAGCCAGGACCAAAATCGATTCGGTACTCATAGACGCCGGCACCAACACCTTTCACATTAGAGAAGTTACCCTGCTCCATCCGATGGACGGCTGTCGTCACCTTGACCGCAGCGGCCACATTCAAACGATCGAACCATTTGGCATACGGACTGTTTCCCTCAGCATCGAGGTATTCTCTAACCTCTGTCATATGACCCATATAGTATCATTTATGTTACCTTTAGCAATACCCACACAACGATGCATTTCCGGATAACCCTTGTTTTCTATGGACCGACACCCGGATTTGCAGCTGGGCAGTTGAAAATGAGTGCGTATCCTGAATCGCCCGAAAATTACCCCTTCGGCGGATACGGATCATTCCCGTGGCTGTCCTTTTTCTAGACTTACAGTTTCTTGAGAGCTGTGCCAAATTTTGACTCTTGAGCACATAGGCCGGAAGTGTCTACCGTAGTTCGGCATCACGCTACATGAACCACTCGCAAGCTTGGAGCCAATATCCTTTATCAACCGTGCTACCAGCATACCGATTCGTCAGTTTTGCACCCCGGGCCGGCGACTTTGCATTGGATGCTCCCTTTCTCGGCTCGTTCAGCCACTTGCTCGTCCCGAGACACCTCTGGCAGGCAATGAGTCACTATGCCGCGTGGATCGAACCGGCTCTTCTCAACGAATGGACTGAGCTGATGCAGGGCTACGAGGGCGATGCCTGGCGTACCCACGACGAACACTTCACCCTACTGCGTTGACTTGACCCGGAACACGACACACGCCTGGTATGCGACTTCGCCTTAAAGGTCCAAGAACGCAATCTGGCACTCTACTGCCTGTGGAGTGGCCGTCGGCTCAGGGACCAATTTGCGATTGATCACTGCCTCCCGTTCGCTGCCTGGCCGTGCAACGACCTGTGGAATCTTTTCCCCTGCCACCCCTAGCGTGAATCAGAAGAAAGGTGACAGGCTGCCAAGTGCCGAATCCCTGGTCGACGCGAGAGACCGAATCCTCGAGTGGTGGCAGGCCGCATACGTGGGCAAGGACGCGGTCGGGGAGCGCTTCGTGGACGAGGCAGTCGCTGCCCTTCCAGGAACCCTCGTCTCTTCTGCATCTCCCCTGCCGGAAGATCTCTTCGATGGCCTGATGCTTCAGCGAGCGACGCTCAAGCGGGATCAGCAGCTTGCGGAATGGGTTTGCTGCTAGGGGTAACTATCACCTATGCTTGACCTGATGAAAGGAAACACAACATTGAGAATTGGACGGCTACTGCTCAAACTCGGCGGCGTTGCCGTCGCGTTCGTATTTGCGCTGTCTGACACCTTTCGGAATCTGATTGTAACCGCTGACTCAACGAAACAGGACGACGATACGCTGGGCAGCTCAATTCGTGGCGGTGATCTTAATTTCCGAACGGGAAAATTTGACGACGGAACTGACCCCGCCGGCTGGTACGGCCGCGATTAGCGCCCGCCCCGCCTCTGAACAACGGATTTACCCATATCGGCGCCGCGTTGACCAGCGTCCTGTGCCGGCCCCCTGAGAGGGTTCGTCGCCACCTCAATAGACCGTCCGATGTGCAGTCCCGCCCACGCCATCATCCCGCTCCAAAGCAACGGCAGCCCCAGATAAAGGCTGGTGGTGATCATATTAAGTAACATGCGTTTGACGTCGTGTTCGCCCGGGTTTGAGAAGATCTGCAGGAAGACGCTCACGTCGGGGTACATGGACTGGATCAGGTTTTGGTCGACCCACATCGCCAGATACCAGAGCACGCTCCAGAACTTCACAGTGAAGATGGCCATGGCCCCGACCACCATCATCGACAGCGAGTAGCGGGACAGAACGATGACCATGGGCAGCAAGGCGTAGATCCCGAGCAGCAGCAGCGCCTGGACCATCGGCAGTGCCTGCAGCACCGCAGTCATGGTGACCGAAAACATGGCCGAGGCGCTGACCACACCACCCGCCGCCAGGCCGCCTTTCACGAGGTTCTCGGCCGTCCCTACCCAACCCGTACTGCCGGTGTTGTTCGCCACCAGGTCATTGCTCGACCACACGGGCGGTGAATTGCTAAGAATGGTTCGGCCGACCGCATCCTCTTGTTGCTCACTCGCAAGGGCCGGGGCAACAGCGACGACAAGGCCGGAGAAACCGGCAGAGGTTGCATCGGCCTCGTCGATCAGCTTCTGACGCAGCCCAATGGCGCCATCCTCCCACCACTGTTTGCAGGTCGGCTTACCCCATGCCGGCGGCGAGGCGGGATCGTACTCGGTGTCGCGTGCGGCGTTGTAGGCCCAACCCGGGACCTGCTTGGTCGGACGCAGGGTGTCGTAGAAGCCAGTGATGTCCCGGTAGACGTGCGAGCCCATCCAGTCCGGATCATCCTCCCCGTAGGTACCCAAGGTGGCAGTGACCGCCGGAGTGGCCAATCGCTCGGCCTGGTACTTGGAGCGGGCTGGCACGTAACACTCACTGAAGAAGTCACTCGCTTCCTGGCGCAGGCGCGGATCCTCGATGGTGGCCAATCTTGCCTGTTGCTCGTAAGTGCGCAGGTCACTCGCCGCCGGCAATCCCTCGACGACCGCATGGTTCAAGCCCGAGGTCATGGCGAGCACGGCATACCACCAGGCAGGAATGTTCACCGTTGCCGGTGAGCCTCTAAAGCCAGTCGCGCCGTAGGTGCTCTGAGGTGCCGCCACGGTGGCCGTGGCGGGCACTGGGTTATCCAGGGTCGGAGGTGGCGCGTAGCTCAGGGTGCTCGCGTTCAGCGGCGTCAGCGCAGCCGGTTGACCGGCCAGTACGACCACCAGCAATGCGATGAAGAGCTCGATCTCCATGCGCCGCAGGGATAGACCGGTTGCGGTTCCAAACTGACCGCCCTCGGCAGGCTCACGCCAGTTGTCGATCAGGATGCCGAGGAACGGCAGGTAGACGATGCCGGTACCGACCAGCACGTCCCACAGCACGCCGTAGAAGGCCCAGCCGAACAGGGTGGTGAAGAGTTCCAGGTAGCTGTCGACGCTCATACCACGGGCCCCGTCGTGACCGCGAAGAATCGACCAAACAAGTCTTGCCCGAGTACGAGTTCGATGACCAGTAGCCACCCCACGACGCGCCAGCGTTGTGCCAAGATGTCGCCTCGTCGAGCCTCGTCCACCCGACCATACCGGTGAGTAATTTGAACCAACCTTGGCCACAAGACGGCCACCAGGCCAATCAGTGCCAATCGGACGCCGCTGGCAAAGGGTCTGATCCTGTCGATCTGGGCAGAAACCCGGGAAACGGAGGACAACTCGACCGCCTGCCAGAGCACGACGGCCACGCCGATGGTCAGAGCGACCGCCAGCAACGAAAGGCCAAGGAATCCGCTCGGGCGCATGGCGGCGGGTTTATTGAACACGGCCATGGCTGAGCGGCCTGGGGTCCACCGGGGATACCTGTGGCACATTCAGCGAGGACTGCCGCCGCACCGCGGCTCGCTGCAGCAGCACGGTGACGGTGTCGGAGACCACCTCGCGCCGCACCCGGGTCTCGAACAGGAGGCTGTCAATCTCCTTGTCGAGCTCGGCGATGGATGCGTCCGCATGCTCCCGTGCGACATCGGTTGCGTAGACCTCCGGAACCTGGCGGCCGGTGAGCAGCAGTCGGCGGGCGTAAAGCGCCTTCTCCACAGTGCGGGCGGTGCTGATCTCCGCGACCAGCCGACCGATGATGAGCCCCTGCTCGGTTGGCGGCATCTCGCGGATGGCCTCGACTACCTGACGGGTGATGGCAATGCCGGGCGCGGTGACGTCATCCAGGTTGGCGAGGGTCAGCGGGGTCGCCCCGCTGACCAGGTTCTGCAGGTCCAGAGTCACTGCCGTCGACTCCTGATGGAGTTTAGGCAGCAGACCGGTACCTGGGATGCTGTCTTTGCGGCAGGTATCGCAGGTGGTGACGATGTTCTCACCCACCACGTCGACCACCCAGTCGCGCGCGTCCACGGGGGCAGACCAGATCTCTGACAACCGGGTCGAGGCCGCCGGTGGCACCGGAGCGGCCGCGGTGACCGGACGATTCATATTGATGTTGTAACCGGCCTTGACGATGTCGCCGGTGAACTGCAGCAAGGGTTGCCCCGCCCCACCCGCCTGGCCGCCGATCCAGGGCACGCCATTGTCACCGTTCGACGTTTCAACAGAATCCTTGGCGGTCACGGCGTCGTTGCCACCAATGCCCATCTGCAACTTCCAGTCATTGCCCTTAGAGAGCGTGATCAAGTCGGCGTAGGGATTCCTGCCCTGGGCGATCTCGGCCTCCATCTGCTCGCAGGACTTGGTGGCGAGCTGCATCGTTTCTTCTGCTTTGAGCAATGCGTTTTGGAACAAATCGTAGAGCCCGGGGTTGGCGCGCTGCAGGATGAGCGCGGGCAATGCCGCGATGGCCGACGAGGCCGCCGCCGTCATGGCGTTCATCATGTTGTCGGCCCCGGACTTGATGTCGTTCAGGGTATTGGTCACTGCGAGCACCGGGTCGAACTTGCCGCAGCTGTAGCCAAGTCCAAGCTGGGCCGAGCCGCCGAGGGTCACCGACACCACCGAAGGGTTCGCCGGCGCCGAGACCGGCTCTGCCCCACCGATCTCGTAGTACCAGAGACTATCCTCCGTCGGGGCTTGCGCCGCGCGCGCCGCACCCGCGGTCAGGGTGGCGAACAGGATGACGAGCGTGGCACGGCGCCGGTTGTGGCTGGCCGGTGTGATCATAGCGGGTACGCGATCCAGTTGATGTCAAACAGAAACCACTGGCCCCGCCGGCTGCAGCACTGATAGGGCCGCCAGAGGTTCCAGACATAGTCGCCGGCCGCATCTACCCGGCCGCCGCCCCACCCGCTGACGCTTGCGAGGTCATTGGTGCCGAACACACCACAGCTCGCCTCGGGGCGAGGCGCGAGCATCTGCCAGGTGCCGGTACGGGCGTCCTTCTCGACTAACGGACCCGGCGGCCAAACCCGCTGGCTGCGCGAACTGGCTCCCGTAAGCGGCAGATAGACGTGCGGTTGCCCGGTCCGGGTCACGATATCGCCGGCGCGCTGCGCGTTGAGGGCCGCGGCCTTAGGCTCCTCGGCCTGGGTCGTCCAGCCGGTGCGCGGATGCAAACTGCCCCATGTTTGCAGAGGCCAGGTGCCGACTTCACGGAGGCCTAGGACCAGGCTCGCGGGATAAAAGATCTCCGGGATCTCCTGCCGCCAGGCCAGCGCATCGAGTCCCGACTGGAAGTACGGGACGAAACTGGTCGCCTGCGATTCACACAACAGCCCCACGCCGGCGACTGCCCCAGACAGCGCGCTCAGCGGGTGGCCGATAGCATCGGTCTCACGGAACACGAGGTTGCGGTGATCCTGCCGGTCGCCGGTCCCCTCGGTACGGTTGCCGGCACTGTCTATGGGTACCGGAAGCAATGCCCCCAAGAGCCCAGTGGCCGCGGTCTTCTGGGCAAGTCCGAGGGTCGCGCGGATCTCGGCCCAGGGGTTTCCGCCGAGCTCGTTGTAGGCGCTGACCACCAAGTCCGGGTTGTAATGGCCGACCTTGAGTGAGGTGCGCACACGGCAGCCGCGCCATGAGCACCGCAGCCAGAAACACAGGCCTACCGGCATCCAACGCATGCAGGTGAAGGTCGCCGCTGTAGTCTGGGCCACGATGCCGGGCGTCGTGACCGTTGCGGCGTGGCTCGCGGCAGGTACGTGGAGCAGAAGAACCAGGACCAGGCCAACCAGATCATAGCGCCTCATCGTGCCTGCTCCCGTTTCCAGGCGTCGTAGCGGTCGACCGCCTCCACCAGGTCGGTCATGCCGTAGACGACAGCTCGTTCGTCGAACACGATGGCCGGATAGCGATCGACACCATACTGAACGGCCTTCACCAGCCCGATCGCCACTCTCTTGGCCGGCGCAACGCGGGCATCGTCGAGTTGCTGGATACGACGGAGCGCCTCCGCCTTCGCGGTTTCCGGGGCAGCTGGAAGGCCTTCGGATAGCGCCGATTCGAATCGATCGAGGCCGTCGACGCTGTATGACGTGACAGTCGCTGCTTGGAGTCGCTCGTGGTCCGCGCCGGTGATTGGGCGCTCGCTCGAGGTGAAGACCTCGATGGCGTGCGCCTGATTCAGCCCGTGCTGGTCCGCAAACGCACCGCCTGAAAACAGGACCGATACAAGCAGCCCAACAAACAGAATATTGACACTGGGTACCGATACTGTCGAAAGCATTCTGGATATTCCGAATTCGCTATGCGCGCTATCGTGACGCGCAAGCACGTACTTCGATACGGAAAATCGCTTCAGGGACGTGCGGGGTTTATTGAAGAGACATTGCCTGGCCGGCGGCTAGCCACCGCGTTTTTTCGCGATCTTCTCGGCGATGATGTGCACTGCCTCGAGTTCGCTGCAATTTTGCTCCTGCATGATGGCCGCACGCTCTGCCTTTTCGTGCTTCTCGGTCATGGCGAGTGCCAATGACAACGGCGGTGGAACATTACGAAACAAGGCTTCGAGGTTGTCCGATAAGACTACGCCCTCCACGTATTTACCCGGCTCCTTCCTGGCCGAAAGCAGCAGACTTCGCTGCACGTCGGTCAGATCCTTGAATCTTGCAATCTGCTCGACCTCTTCCTTGGGCATCACCAGACACAGCCACCATTCCATCATGTTGAGCATCTTGCGGCTGGCGTCTGGGAAGTCCTCGAGGTTCTGGGTGGCGATCCAGAACCAAGCGCCGAGCTTGCGCCACATCTTGGTGATCTTGACCACATAGCGGGCCAGCAACGGATTAGTGGTGATGATGTGCCCTTCATCGGTCACGACCAGCGTAGGCCGGGCATCGTGCTGGTGGCGTTCCACCAGATCATTGATGTGGCTCATCATGGAGATGTAGGCCACGGTAAGCTGGTCCTCGTAGCCCTCGCGGGCGAGCATGCCCATCTCCAGAATGGTCACGTCCGCCTCCGGCCAGGGGGTGCCGGGCCGGTTGAAGAAATGTCCGGCGAGGCCTGAGCAAAACAACGCCATGCCATCACCCATCTCAATGGCCCGGTTGCGGCGGTGATCCGGTAGTGTCTGGTCGTGGCCAATCGTCTGGAGCGCGTCCACCACGTCCTGGGTCAACACCTGATCCCGGCCAGCTTGCTTGACAGTCTTGGCGGCCAGGAAGATGGCGTTGCGGATGAGCAGCCGATCGGCCCGGGTCATGCGGGCATCCTCGCGCTCATCACCGCCGGTGATCATGATCCGGGCCGCGATCTCCATCTCGCCCAGCACATCCCGGCCGGCCCCCTCCTCGTCTGCCTCGTCGTCATCGGCCAAGGCATCCGGATCCTCGCGCAAGTGGTGCTGACGCTCCTTCTGCAACACGCGCAAGGCATCGGCAAACGGCGGCAGACTGACATCGGTATTCGGGTTCAGTGTGACCTGGTTGACGCAAAGACCATGGGCCTGGAACTGCTGGCCCAGCAGCGAGAAGGAACCGCCGGCCTCGATGATGAAGATGCGGGGCCGGTACATCGCCGCCATCTGTTGCAGCAGATAGACCAGCAGCGCCGACTTGCCGGCACCGGTCGGACCGAGGATGAGCATGTGGGCGTTCTTCTTGCGGTCGGCCCGGTGCAGGGGATCGAACACCAGCGGTTCGGCACCGCGGTTGAAGAAGACCAGACCGGGATGGCCGGTCCCCTTCGAGCGGCCATAGAGCGGTAACAGATTGGCCGTATGGCTGGAGAACACCAGCCGCGAGCGGCGACTGGTCTTATCCAGTGCCGTGTCGTAGGCCATCGGCAGGTTGCGGATATAGCTGTCGAGTGCCAGCAGGTCGGCCTCGTGCAGGATCGGCTGCAGCCCGTTGGGCAGCAGCAGCGCATTCAACTGGTTGACGTTGGCGCGCAGTGTCTTCAGATCATCGCCCCGCACATAGAAGGCGATACTGATCGGGTAGAGCTTGTTGCCCCGCGCCATCTCCCGCTCCACGGCCTCGGCGTCTTCCCGGGTGAGTTGCGCCTCTGCGGAATCGCCCACCGCGGCCCGCTTGACCTGGGCGATGTGGTTGCGCGTGAAATCCTGGGGCCGTGCCGTCAGGGTCAGCACCATGACGGTGTGTTCCGGAAACCGGTCGAACAGCGAGAAGACGTGATCGCCGGCCTGACGTTCGGCCGTCATGTGGCCCACTTGCGGCGCTCGGCGCAGGCCCTGGATGGTGACCACGCTATGCGGCAGCTCATCGAACCACCAGGTGGCCGAGGCATTGTCCGAGCGCGGCATTGAGAGTGTTAGCCGCTCCGCCAGATCGTGGCCAAAGGGTAGATCCTCATCGCCCGGATAGGGTGCGATCTCCAGCAGCTGATCGGGATCTCCGCCGGCAATCGTCGGTTTCGGATTGAACCACTTGAGCAGCCACTCGTAGAGGTGCTGGCCGGTGCCCCGACGTGCCTTGATCCCGGCCGAAGCCAGAGACGCGACCCACTTGGTCGCCACATCGTTCAGGGATTCCTCGACCTCGACAGCTGACGGCGGCCGGCCGTTGGGTTTGAGACGCCGGTACAGGGTGGCCCGCACGCGCCGGACCTGACC
>CAVWEI010000002.1:0-430035 GCA_963753845.1 uncultured Gammaproteobacteria bacterium | reverse complement strand
CAGTTTTCAATAACTTACCTTGGCCGCTCCCCCGGTGACGACCCCGAAATAGTCTCCTGTAACTCTCCCATCAGGGAGAAATCAGGGAAATCCCGTGCTACGCTTCCAACATGAAGAAGCACGAGGTCGAAGAACAGCTCGAACTGCTCATCAAGGCCACCCGTGGCCCGGTCCGCAAGTCCCTGCAGCAGGCCCTGCTACACCTGACCACGCCGAAGCATATCGGCCTGACCGCCAGCCAGTGCCTCGGGCACACCGCCGGTAAGCTACCCGACACCCAATGTCCCGGCCTCTACCTGGAAGCTGCCCCAAGGCTGGGCCGCGTCTGGCGAATTCGGTCCCAGAAGGACGGCGACAAGATCATCACCATCGGAACTTACCCAGACATGAGCCTGGGCGAGGCTCGTGAGGCGTGGCGAGGACATCGAGCCGGAACCCTTACCATCGCCCCACCACCGGCAAACGCGACTGAGAAGCATTATCCAGTCGCGAGAGACGGCATTACCCTCGGCAAGCTGTCAGATAAGTACGTGGCGTTCTCCAAGAAGCACAAAGCCAAGAGCACCGCAGCCACCGACGAGCGAGCGTTCAGGCAGCTGATGGACATTGTCGGCGACATCAAGGTCGGCCAGCTCACTGAACCGGTGCTCAGGGATGCGCTGATCGAGATCGCGCTGGAGCATCCTAGAACGGCAGACCTCACCCAGGGCACCATCCGACACGCCTGGAAGGTCGGACAGGGTCGAGACAAGCGGCAACTGATGAAGTCCACGGACCTGTGGATATCGACCTCGATCCCCTGCCCCAGCCCGAACATGAGCTTCACCAAGTCGAAGCAGCGGTACGCCATGGACGACAAAGAGCTAGAGGCTTACGTGTTGAACGTGCACCGCAGCAAGATCCCGCAGGTCGTCCAGGACATGCTCGAATTCCAGCTCCACTTGGGTGCTCGGATCGGGGAGGTCTGTGCGATCAAGACAGCCTGGGTCCGTGAGGAACTGGACTACATCGACTTGCCAGCGACAGCCACGAAGAACGGCACGTCGCACAGGTTCCTTCTGACCGAGCGCACCAAGAACATCGTGAAGCAGCACCTGGACCGGGACAAGAAGATCCTGTTCCGCCGGGATGACGACGGCAACCCGTTCAACTCGTCACGCATCCAGCACCTGCTGGCAGCGAGTCGCGAGGTGATAGGCATCGGGCGACACGACGATCGCGACGAAATCGGCACCCACACAGCCCGGCGCACAGCCAGGACATTCTGGAAGAGTGCCGGTGTACCGTTCGAGGTTCGCGAGCGACTGAGCAATCACAAGCCACAGGGCATCGGGTCGAAATATGACTGGGGCGCTGACCTCTGGCCCCAGGCCCGTAAAGCGTTGGAGCGGTGGTCCGATCACCTGACAGGTCTGGGCTGGATGTAACCTGGAGCCCAGAATTATGCTCATAGCAAGGGCTGCAGAGCGCCGGGGGTCCGAGTGGGCGTAGCGAACGGCTTGAAGACATTTAGCTGTGGTAGTCCGCATCTGATCTGACACTGAATGTCAGCCAGAGTCCCGGCTGTCCCGCCAGACGTGCCTGTCCGGGCCATGGATCGCGAATCGACCCCGCATTCGTCCCCGTTCCGATAGATCCTGAACATGATCACCAGTGATCAGCCCAGGCTCCACTGCATGGAATGGCCCGGGATCTGGCCAACATGTATGACAGCACGAGGGACGAAACTCATTGATTGAAGCCTGGCTGCCGTAAGTCCCCGCCACCGGAACCGTCGCCCACGGCACCCTCCTCCAACAACTCGTCCCCAAGGATCTTCACCCCAATGGGTGCATCGACGCCCAGGCACGCACACCTGACCGCCTGAGATCTCTAACACCTCTGCGACACGCCAGCTGAGAGCTGGCCGCCTCCCAACTCCAAGACGACGTCAGCCTGAATTCCCGGAGGAGACATTGCTCAGCGCGACGGTCAGCTCTTCGCAATGCTTTACAGCCGATCCGGGTCAATGACGGGAAACGATACTGAACTACCGGTCAAGCAGGCCGAGATGCAAAAGCTGGTTTCAGAGAGTGAAGCTGTCGCACAGGGCCCCTGGCCGATGGCAACACTTCGGCCATTGCGGCCGGCGGGGTTCTAAGACATTTTGGTCCGCTATGCGGTCTTGAGCTGTCACCGAACAGGAATTCACCCTCAACGGTTGCTTTCCCCTGAGGCCGGCCGCAATGGCCGAGTAGTGTGAATCGGCCTTCCGGCAGCTTCTGCGGCCATAAGCGGGCAAACGAGCCGAAAGATTCAGCGGTTTGACACTCGGCAATAGCGGACGCTTGGGTAATCTGCGCCGTGCCGGCATCCCGGCCTGATGCCGTTCGCCGGTCAGCGGGACGGTCGGGCGCAGGTGCCGATGGCCGCAATCAGGCGAATCAGTTGGGGAAAAGGCCTTTCATGATGCCCATACCTGTGCCCAATAGCCACAGGACCGAGCAGCTTGTTATTGCCTGACTGCCAGTGCAAGGCGGCAGAGATAAACTGCGACAGACTTCCGCTTAGATACTGTCCAGAATCGCCTGCTTCTTGCGCGCGTACTCTTCCTTCGTGATGTAGCCGCCGGCTGCCAGCTTGTCGAGCTCCGCCATACGCTGCTCCGTGGATTTCTTGGCAGGGGCTGCGGGGACGGGACGGGCAGCCGCCTGCTGAGCATAGTATGCCTGTTCCTGCTGGGCTTCGGTCTGATCCCGCATGTTGCTCACCACCTTGGTAGCCAGAACCCCGCCAAGGAAGGCGCCGGCATCGCTGGCCAGCACCGATGTGCTCATGCCCGCCACGGCCGTGATCAGAACAAAGGCTGCTGTACCCAAAATCATCTTTTCTTTAACTGACATATCGGTTCCTCCTTCAAAGTGCCGTACAGGTACCGGATACCAAAATACTCACCGCTTCACCAACCACTGCCCCGCGCATTGCCCCGGTCTTGGTGTCAACCGCGATATCCCAGCCGTGACCCTCCTCGGCCCCCTGCAGGATCAGGTGATCCTTGCTGCGCTCCATATTCTTGACCGGTGACACCTCCTTGTGCCCGCTCTCGTGTGTGCCCCGAATAACCTTTTGCTTGGTGTCGAAGACCACCAGCGCCGGCAGGTCGAAGTCCTTGGCCTGTCCGAGAACACAACCGCCCCCTTCCACACAGCCCACGACCTTCATCACGGCACAGACCATATCCCTCGAACCGTCAAGTCCCTCGGCGGACACCGTCGCTGAAACGAAGGGTGATGCCGCGATGACAAAAGCCGCAGCAACCCAGGATCGCTTTATAATACCCATCAGTCTCCCCCTTTCACTTGATACCGCAGGCCTGCTTGATCTCGGCGATCCGCTGGGTGATCTTTTCATGGCTTGTATTTCCTTTGAGCAGTTTTCGGATCGACATCCTCGATTTGAACATCTTGCCGCTATGCGAGATTGGATAAAAAGGACATCATTCGACCAATTCTCGAGAATTCTACCAACAAGTCAACAGAACCTTGGCCCTGTAATCCCCCTGAACAGGAAGGTCCGCTTTCAACGGGTCAACTTTCTCGCGGGGCAATACTTCCCACCGGCACCTGTGGGTCGATGTTAGCCGCCGTTCAGGGAGACTACCAGGTCAATGACCGGTAACTGAACCATTGCAGTCGCTGCCGGGTCGGATCATGAACGGCAGCTTCGGCCGAGTAGTGTGAATTGGCCTTCCGGCAGCTTCCGAAGTACAGGAGTCGTCCGGATGACTGCACCCAAGGGTTGGCGACCGGCTGCAATTGGCCGGTTGCACGCATTCAAATTTGCGCCACGTAGCCGCCATTCGCACAATTGGTAGACTTGTCCCTCATCAGGATAACTATTTGCCGAGGTCAGACAATGACAACCACGTTTCGCGGCAAGTTCAGTGGCGCTGCCGCTAAAAGCAATCTCTGCGCCGCGAAAGAAATCGCACCGTGACCTACTCGCCCCGCACATTCATCCTCGGTCCGGACGACACCCTGTACCGGTTGGCGAGTGCAAAGTTCTCCCGCATGGTCGATGACCCGGACAGCCATCGCCTGGAGCGCTTCGCCGGCCAGTGCGTGCGCATGGCCGAGGCCATCGTGGAGGTTCGTGATCGGGCACCCTGCGCAGTCGTTCGGCTTGTCTACGAGATGCTCGGATTCGATGCAGAAGGGCGGTTGGACCGCTCCAAGTTCATAAGCCAGAACGCGGCGCTGGCGGAACTGGTCATGGATCGCGTGATACCTCGAACGGTGACGAAGGAAACGACAGTGGTCGACGCCGGTAGCCGCTTCGTTGCCCAGGGTGGTCGCTGGCAGCCGTCGCCGTCACTGGAACAGGAAATCCTGCGCGCGGCCCTCGGCGAGCTGAAATGCGAACGTTTGTAGCGTCGTTGCCTAAGACGAGTGATCGCGTCGTAGGGTCGGAGGCGGCTGGCATACCTCGGCGATTGTGTGTAGGAGACGTTGGTACTGTTGTCCGCGCATCCTTGGATTTACTCCGTTTCGCAGCGCCTGGAGACTCCCACCGTATCAGCGGCGGCAATCCGTTCGCGGCGTGAGGTCAACCTTTCTTCTTCCGCAACCTGGCCAGTAGCCGTCATTCGGGAAGCAGTCGGCCGCAGGTAACTGTGAAGTTTTCTGATACCCATGCGCCTACCGCTGGGAATGACAGCAACCGTGCAAGGAACGGACATTCGACGGGGCTCTTGGGGACTGTAAGGATAAATTAATGTTCATCTGGTACCACCGAGTTGATCCAAGGAGCCCGCCATTTCAACCACTGGCTGCCGATTCGACAGCCGGCTGGCGAAGGCGCCCGAAAATTCGCCTGCCTAGACCATCATCAACACGATCACCAGGCCCCAGAGGGTCAGCAGCGTATTGCTGACGGCATAGGGCACGGTGTAACCGAGCATCGGAACGTTGCTCTTGGCCACATCACCCACCATGGCCACCGACGCGGTACTGGTGCGGGCACCACCGCAGCAGCCAAGGTTGATGGCCGGGTGGAACTTGAAGATGTACTTGCCGATCAGTGGCGCCAGTAGCATCGGCACCGATGTGGCAAAGATGCCCCAGAGGAACAGCGATATCCCAGCCGATTTCAGGCCATCGACGAATCCGGGCCCCGCCGAGATGCCCACTATGGCGATGAACACGTTCAATCCGACCGAGTTCATGAACCATTGGGTTGGTTCCGGCAGCCTCCCGAAGGTCGGACGCACGCTTCGCAACCAGCCAAGGACCAGACCACCGATCAGCACGCCGCCAGACACCGACAGCGTCAGCGGCACGCCTCCCACCTCGAAGGTGAGCGCGCCGAGCAAGCCGAAGAACACCAGGAACAGACCAACCCAGATCATGTCGGTCATTACCGTCGGACGATCTGCGTAGCCGAGTTCCTTTTCGACCCGCGCCACATGCGTCTTGCGCCCGGCGAGTTTCAGGATATCGCCGCGGTAGATCTTGGTCTGCGCCAACACCGGCACGTCGATGCTGGTCGCGCCCCGGGTAATGCTCTCGAGATAAACGCCGCGGGCGAACTTTTCCTTGGCCAGGTCGATCAGCGTTTGGCCATCGGCTTTCTTGCTCGTCACCACCAGGTCGACCGTCTCGACCGGGATGTCGAGCAGTTCCCGGTCAGCTACCTCGCGGCCGCGACCTTGCAGCGCGATCAGTTCCTCGGTCCGACCGGCGACGACGACCACGTCCCCGACTTTGAGGACCGTGTCCTGGTCAAAATCGATGATCTCCCCATCGCGGCGCAGCCGTTCGATATACATGCGCGACTCGGCATGCAGCGATTCGACCTCGCCGACCGTCTTGCCGTTGGCCGGGGTGTCTTCCGCCACCTCGAAGGCGCGCATCTGCAACTGCTGCCAGGCCGAACCCATGCCGCCGGCGGGGGCGCCCTTGGACAGCTCGGCCTCGTATTTCTTGCATTCCTCTTCGAGGTTAACACCGAGGATCTTCGGCCCGAGGATCGAGAGGATTACGCCGGTGCCGATCGTGCCCCACAGGTAGGTAATCGCGTAGGCGACCGGGATCTGATCCAGCTGGGCCTTTGGGTCTGCGATTCCGGAGTTATTGATCGCGTCGGTGGCCAGGCCGATCGATGCGGAAATGGTCTGCGTTCCGGCCATCAAGCCGGCAGCCAGCCCTACGTCGTATCCGGCCAGTCTGGCGGCGATATAGACGCTCAACAGGCAAAGTACGGAGATGATCACGGCGAAGACGGCCTGGGGCGCGCCGTCGCGGGCGACACCACGCACGAACTGTGGCCCGACGCTGTACCCGACCGCGAACAGGAACATGGTGAAGAACATCGACTTCACCTGGCCCGAGATGTCGATCTCCAACTGCCCGATCAACACACCGACCAGCAGCGTACCGGTCACCGCGCCCAGGGTGAAGGTGCCGATCTTCAGTTTCCCGACAAAGTAGCCGAGCGCCAGGGTCAGGAAGATGACCAGGGTGGGGTTGGCCCGCAGGGTTTCGATAATCCAAGTTATCATGGTGCAATCCTCAACAATTTATCCAATCGCCGTCGCGTTCAGGTGCCCGCGCCGACGGTCTTGCTACTTGGCCTTGCGTGAGGCCTTGGGTTTGGGTTTGGGCGTCGGCGATTCCTTCGCCGGGCTTCCACCTATGGCCGACAGCTTGATCAGCTTGAGACCGCGGGTCGCGTTGAAGCCATGGATCTCCTTGACGTCGAGCTTGCGCATGAAGCCGATCGTACCTGCGTCTATCACCTGCCCCGGCACCATGATCGGGAAGCCCGGCGGGTACGGGATCACAAAGTTGGCCGACACCATTTCCGGGCCTTTTTCCAGCCGTTCGTCGATCTGCGGGCTCAACAGCGGGAGGTACTCGCAATCGTCCTCATCGTAGGCGGCGAAAAACGCGCTACGCATGTCACCCTCGAGGGTGACGCTGGCCGGGTCCTCACGATAACCGTCGTGGAAGCGGCTAAAGTTGGGCAGGTCGGGCACGTCTTCCATCAGGTTCTTGACCCGCGCCGCGAACGCCGCGCGCTCCGCCTCGCCACCCTCGGCCAGGCGCGCCTCGATCTCCATCGCGATCTCCAGCAGCACCTTGATCAGCAGCGCCACGTCGCTGCGAGTGTTGTTGATATTGCTCTGCAGCAGCACGCTGTTGCGCGAGGTCTTGTTGAGCTGGATGTTGTACTTCGAGGCCAGCAGCCCCTTGAACGCGGTGCCGTCGTAGCCGGCGGTACCGCAGACCAGGGTCATGCGCGTCGGGTCCAGAAAGAACTCGTCGTCGTCCCTGGCCTTGATTGCGGTGACCCAGGTGCTGTCCGGCGCAAGGAAGTCTTTGAAGCCCGAAGCGCGGTACTCGGCCGGCACCATCGCGTCGGCCCCGAGCACCTTGAAGTACTTCGAAATGATCGGATGCATGGACACTTCCCGGCGGATCGACAGCGCGATCTCGATCGCGCGCATCACCAGTTCGTAACCCTCCAGTTCCATCTGCCGCCGGGCCACGTCCAGCGACGCGATGATCTGCGCGTTCGGCGAGGTCGAGGCGTGGATGAACACCGCCTCGCGGAAGGCCGAGACGTGGTCGCTGTAATCCTCGTCCCGCACTGCCACGATCGAGCCCTGGCGCAGGCTGGACATGGACTTGTGCACCGAGTCGGTCTCGTACACGCGGATTCGCATCTTGCGCGGGTCGGGTACGAGCCGACGCTCGAGCAGGCGCGGGTCACCCGGGTCGAGATCCTCGCCGAGTTCCGCGGCCTGTGCCTCGTAGGCCTTCAGCGCCTCGGGGGTGGCACGCCACTCTTCGAGTGCCGCGGCCGCGCCCAGGCCGGTGCGCGGGCGCAGGATCGGTGACCAGCGCGCGAACCCGAACCAGGCCTCGTCCCACAGGAACAGCAGGTCCGGCTTGATCGCAAGGCACTCTTCCATGACCCGGCGCGTATTGTAGACATGCCCGTCGAAGGTGCAGTTGGTGAGCGTGAGCATCTTCACCCGGTCCAGCCGCCCCTCGGCCTTGAGGTTCAGCAGCGCCTGCTTGATGGTGCGCAGGGGCACCGCGCCATACATCGAGTACTCGGTCATCGGGAAGGCCTCGACGTACAGCGGCTGGGACCCCGACAACACCATGCCGTAGTGGTGCGACTTGTGGCAGTTGCGGTCGGCGATCACAATGTCGCCCGGCTTGGTCACCGCCTGGTAGACCATCTTGTTGGACGTGGAGGTGCCGTTGGTGACGAAGAATACGTGATCCGCGCCGACTGCCCGCGCGAACTTCTCCTGGGCCACCTTGATGTTGCCGGTCGGCTCGAGCATGCTGTCGATACCGCCGGTGGTGGCAGAGGTCTCTGCCAGAAAGATGTTCTGGCCGTAGAACTCGCCCATGTCGTGGATCCAGTTCGACTTGGTGATCGACTTGCCGCGGGCGATCGGCAGCGCGTGGAAGGTACTGATCGGGCGCGAAGCATAGCGCTTGAGATTGTCGAAGAACGGCGTCGAAAACCGCTCGGCCACGCCCTCGAGGACGTTGAGGTGCACTTCCATCAATTCCTCGACCTCGTAGAACACGCGCCGGATCATAGAGGCTGCCGGATCACCGGCCAACTGTTCCACCTTCCGGTCGGTGAGCAGGTAGATATCGAGTTCGGGGCGGACTCGCTTGACGGCGCGGGCCAGGGCTACACCGATTTCACGCGGCGCCAGACTCTCGGTATCGAGACCCTCGTGCGCGGAGAGGAACCCACGCATCAGTGGCGCGTCGTGCTGCGACGGGATCGGGATGCCATCGTAAATCACAACCGCCTCGATCTTGCCGTTCAGGATGACACCGAGGATCGCATCCTCGAAGCTTCCGACCAGCACCGGCTCGTAGATCATCGCGTCCTCGGCCCGCCGCAGGCGGCGGATTTCGTGTGCGATCTGTGGCAAATCGGGCGCCGCTGCCGGGGACACAAAGAGTGTCTCGAAGTACGGTCGCCGACCGTCGCCGCCGTCGGCTGCGAGCGGCAGACGATCGGCCACCTTGGACGACGCCTCGTCGGCGGCTTCCCATTGACCGGCGTCGTAACGATAGCTGCCGGACAGCAGCGCGCCGCTCAGTCTGCGCACCAGCCGCGCCACGCCCATGGCGTCATCGTCGGCGATACGCTCGGCCAGCGTCTTCATCAGGCGCGGACCAGGATAGGCGAAAAAGTCTTCCATCGGCCGCACGGCGGCCAGCGCCTCCTCCACCGCTGCACGGCCGGCGCGTGGCTTGCCGCCGCGTGCCCCCGCGCCCCACGTCTGCGCGGCGGCATTCAGTTCGCGCCAGAGATCATGGCGCGCGGCCGAGGCCATAAAGAGATGATCGAGGCGCAAGGTGGCTTTGGAGGAGGATGGCATGACGGGTACTCCCTGTGAGTGATCGTTGATTAGCAACAGACGTGGAACTTACCCCACATCCGATTCGACAATTGGGCGCTTCTTTTCACGTTCGATTCTATATTTTTTTCAGTTGCATCGATGCGGCATTTTCGGACAAAGGCTATACCGTTTAGGTCAACGTCGTTCGTACTGGATCGACAAAAATCAAAGATTTGGCGCATGTGGCGTCGTGCAGAACGGAAACGGGCGGCGCGGCGGATCCGACGCGACCATGTGCGTTGACTCGATGATTGCCATTAAGGCATTTCGCAGCAACCAGCGACGCCTATGATCGGCGTGTCCTCAGATGTCCCGATTGAGCTGATCACCGGGGCTCTGTCTTGCGGGAAAGAGTGCCTCGAGCACATAGAGAGCCCCGACTGCATAGATCGCCGCCATCCCCAGTTCGCCCAGGCGGTCAGCAAAGTTGGCACCCCCTTCATCACTGAACGGAATGATCGACTCGCCGTACAGGATCATCACCACGCTCAGCGCGAACCCGGCCAGCGGCGCCCAGGATGCGTTGGAGGTAATCATCCGGGCAAGAATTAAGACGACCGTCAGCACCAGCGCCACCACGAACGGCAGGTGGGGCGTCATCACGGTCAGTTCATACATAACCAGGGTCGTCAGGCCCGCCGCGACATTGGCCGCAAGTATGCCCTTGCTGACGGTGAGCCCGCGCGCCAGGTTTGCGCTGTAGGCGTAGATGGCGATGTAGATGGGTGTGTGCACATTGGTCCACCCGAAGCTGAAGTAGACGACCGCGTACGAGCCGGTGATCGCCGTCAGAATCCAGGCGCGCCGGTTCACCTCCTCGGCGGACAGGATCGGCTTTGGCGCTGGTTCGGGTTCCGACGCAAGGGACGGGAACAGGGCGAACATCAGGCCCGCCACCACCAGCGACAGGCCGATGTTGCCAATGAAGGAGCCGGCGACATCGCGCGTGACCTCCACCGTGGTGCCCGCAACCATCGGCACCAGCATCAACCCGACCAGCAGCAGCACCAGGACCAGTGCTTGCCCTCCGCGCAGGCCATAGCGAAAGGTCCAGAACAGCGCGGGAAAGAGCGCGATCAGGAAGAAACCCGGGAAGTTCTGCGACACCCCTGCCGCGAGCAGACAGACGAGCATTATCAGCGACGTCGCAAGGATGATGCCGAGCATCGCGCGCAGCGGTGGCGCCGCTTGCTTCTGCAGCATCGGGGCGACAAATATCGGCGCCAGATAGGCGAGCGTCCAGTCGTACAGGAGTGCGATCACGAAGGTGAGGGTGACACCCACCCCGATCCGCAGCGCGCGACGGTCGCGCGCGCGCTGGCCGAGCACCTCGTCAGTCAGGATGGCAGGCTGCTCGCCCCCGCCTGCCGACTGATCAAATGCCGCCTCAGTAGGCATAGGAGATCCAGGCGTTCAGCCTGATCCAGATAGCCCCCAGGGTGTTCAGAATCCAACTGTCGCCGGTGTAAACGATCACGTCGGCCTGGCCGTTGAGATTGCGCCGGATGTCCACCTGCTCGCTGCCGATCTCATACCCCAGCATGCGGATACGCACCGGAAAACGCTGCGGATCGCGCATCCAGGCCTGTTCCTTCGGCGGCGTCGGCAGGCTGCCGGCCGACTCGGGACCGGCGGACGCACCGATGGTGATGCTGCTGACCGCTCCCTTGAAGATCCGGCCCGGATACAGGTCCAGGGTCATCTCGACCGGATCCCCGATGGACACCCGTGCGAGGTTGTTCTCGGTCAGGTACGCCTCAACCCATATCTCATCGAAGGAAATGAGGTTCATCAGGCCCTGGCCCGCCTTCGCAAAGGTACCCTCACCGATGATTGGATCAACCACTACGCCCCGGGCCGGTGCGCGCAGCTCCGTCCACTCCAGATTGAGCTCGGCCTGGCCAAGCTGGGCAACGGCGGTGCGGATCTGGGCGTTGTCCGCACCCGCCCCACCCAGTTGCTGCTGCGCCTTTTCGAGATCCGCCTGCGCCGCCACCACCTTGCTCTTGGCGGCCGCCAGTTCGGCGCGCATCTCGTCGGCCCTCGCCGTGGATACCACTTTCTTCTGTTCGAGTTCGAAGATGCGCACGCTTTGCAGCTTGGCATTCTCGAGACCGATCTCGGCCTGGGTCAGGTTGGCCCGGGCGATTTCCACCTGGGATGAACTGGCCCCCACGTCCTCGGTCGCCGATTGCAGGGCGGCTCGCGCCTTCTCCACCTCAAGGATGAAGGGCCGCTGATCGATGCGGGCGAGCAGGTCTCCGGCCTCCACCAGCTGCGCATTGCTCACCGCAAGCGCGGCGATGTAGCCCGAGACCTCGGGTACCACGTCGATGACGATCGCCTTGACACGCGCATTCGACGTATAAGGCGTCATCCGGTCGGCGAACAGATACCAGACGAAGAGCAGCACCACCAATAGTGCAGCAATACTCGTGGTTTTTTTCATTGGCTGCCTTGCTGTGTTGGCATTGTCTTGATCAGGGTGAGGGACGGCGAAGGCCGTCCTCGGTTGCTTTTCTGGCCTGCTACGTCGCCGACGCCCTGCGCAGTGCCTCCAGGCGCTTGGCTGTCAACGCTGCCCATTTGTCGAACGCGTTTTTCGCGTACGACCAGCTCTGGAACGAATTCACGTACCCGTTCGCCCAGGTCTGCGCCGCCCCTGCGGCCCCTGAATCCATTTCAGCCGCATACTTGCGGCCGATCTCCGTATCGCGACATTCGGCGACAATGCTTTCGGAAGCGCCGTCGATGAACTGCATCTCCATGCCGGTCTCGCCGAGATAAGGCGTGGAGCCGGCGGGCCGACCCGTCGCCACGCCAGAACCCGCTTCGGCAACAAAGGCGTAGGGCACCAGCGTGCCAGTGACACTCTTGCTTGTGTCGGTGGGCACGAGATCGGTCAGCGCGATGCGCACGCCGAGCACGCCCGCCCCGGCCTTCTCGACCACCTTCATCTGCGGTTCGAGCGCCGTCACCATCGCGTTGTAGAAATAGTCCGTCAGCATCTTGAGGTCGGTCGGATCGATACCCTGCTGCTGGTCCGGCTTGAGTGTGACGATCATGCGCGAGATCAGCACCTTGTCGTATTTCTTGGCGTCGAGGTCCGGCTTGCGCCAGCACTGGATACCCTCGGCCCAGGTGACCGGTGCCAGGCGCGCATAGTCGGACAGGAACCCGCTCTGCGTCAGGCGGGTGGGGTCGCTGGCAGTCACGCCCGTAGAGCTGCCAAAGGGATCGGAGTGCGTGGTACACCCGCCGGCCAGCACCGCCACAGTCAGGGCGAGGCCCCAAATTTTTGGTGCGATAATGCAGCTATCGCTTGTCATGTTTGAATCCTATTGCTAGTTGAAACCGGAGCTTTGAGTTTTCTTGCGTTACCGGCACCTCGACGAGCGTCTGATCATCGTCGAGCCACGGAATTGCCGGCCGGGGCGGGGTCTGTGCGTGAGCCATGCGCTGTTTCGTTGGGCGGCCCTGCCCGGAAGTCCCCCGCGAACATAAGAACCCATCATCACGACGCCGGTGCCGGCGCAGGAACAGCGAGCGGCTTCGGCGACATGGCCGCCCCGTTGGTTGCAGGTTCGGAAACGACGGTCGCCCCAACATCCTTCAGCAGTTGCTGGAACTCCGGGGACGCGCCGATGATTGTTCCCGCGGCAGCACGCAGACGATCGACCGCTTCCTCCGGCAGCACGAAGCTGGTGGGCAGCCCGTTCAGATACTCGAATTCGGCCTTGTCCTGCAGTTGTGCAAACGAGACATCGATGGGGTAGATCTCGATCTCCGGCCCTCTCAACTCGTCGGCAATCTCCGGATCCCTAATGCCAGCGAACGCAGACGAGTGCCGCAGCTTGCGCAGCGAGTGCCAGTGCGCCGCCTTGTCTTTCAGCAACTCCAGCGACTCGTAGGAATAGTGGTCGATCGGAACGCCGGACGCCTGGAGCAGAAGATTTATCGTGCCCGGCGGCTTTTCCGATTTGTCCCAACCCGTCCGGGGCACCGACACGGAATTGACAATGAAGACCACGACCCGGCGCACGCGATCCAGCCGCGTCGGGAGGCCGGCACGGTGTGTCGCCTCCATTACTTCCAGCGCGGTAATCACGCTGCGCATGCCGACGTTGTCCGATACCCCGCCGTCCACGAGATGGATATACGGGCGCTCGAGGCCATCGGCAAACGCGAGCCGTTCATCGATCTCGCGCTTTGCACGGTCTGCGGCAAGTGGTGGCCCCGCCGGTCCCGTAAACAGTTCCAGCACGGGAGGCACCGCATAATTGCAAGTGCCGCCGTAGTTGTTCAGTGTGACCGGCGATAGCACGACGGGTACAGCCGAGGATGCCGCGGCGGCGCGCGACAACCGCATTTCATCGAGGTTCAAGCACATCGCGTCGAACAGGTCCTGGTCGAAGACCATTCGGGCCCCGGTCGAAATGTCGGTTGCGGACGCCATGACCAGCGGACCATCGCCCCGACTGAGATCGGCAAAAGTCGCCCCGTTGAAAAGAATCTCGTCGTAAAGATCGGCCGCAAGCTCCGAACGCCCCCATCCAGCCGACCAAAGTTTTCCCCAGTAGGCCGGATTGAAGGTGCGCGCGACGATCGCGCCCTGAACATCGCGTTTCAGGAAGCGTTCCGGGTAATCGTCGAAAAGTCTGTCGCCGTAGAGCCCATAGGCCAGCGCGGTGAAGCTGCCGCCCGACACCCCGGTAATCACACCGACCGCATCGAGCAGGCTCACCTTCTCGCCACTTGCTCTGATCACTTCGGTACGCCGCAAAAATTCCAGGACGCCGTACGAAAAGGCCGCCGCTCGCGTACCCCCTCCCGAAAAAGCGAGAATGACCAGAGTTTCCTCGTCCTTGAAATACGGCTGTCGCGTCGCCATGCGGTAACCAGTACCCGGTTCGGCCTGAGTGATCGGGGTATTGATCGGTCGCGTCGCGCAACCGCCCAGCAGGAGCAAGACGGTGAGTGCCACGGGAAGTGATAGGCGCAATCGGCTCATGCCATCCGGTGTCCAAGGGCCTCTGAATCTTCCGTCATCGAATCGGCACCCAACTGTCATCAGCGTGGGCAGCCGGCGGCCCACAAAACGAAGGCCTGAGCCTGGGTCGCGATCTGGTGCGATCATTCTAACGTTCGTCCAGGCGAAACCATTGTGCAGTTTCGGACAAGAGATAGACCTATTCGGACAATTGCGCGAACATTGGGGAAAGTCAGTAAACATGACGACAGCGGACAAGGCCTGTGGCATCGACGGAGAAAAGCATCGGGACA
Organism: uncultured Gammaproteobacteria bacterium; assembly: GCA_963753845.1. GTDB lineage: Bacteria > Pseudomonadota > Gammaproteobacteria > Chromatiales > Chromatiaceae > Thiosocius. The sequence continues at coordinate 415,328 of CAVWEI010000002.1, read as the reverse complement.
GTGCGAGTGGCTACCCTGTTGCCGATTGTGACAATACTCGAAAACCTGGGATTCGATCCGGTCGAGATGCTGACCGGGGCGGGGTGCGACCCGAAGCTGTTCGATGATCCAGACAATCTGATCTCCTACGCCGCGCGAAGCCAGCTTGTCGGCCATTGCGTGGCGCAGACCGGCTGCGGGCACTTCGGCCTTCTGCTCGGTCAGCAAAGCGGCCTGGCGAGCTTGGGTCTGGTGGGCTACTTGGCGCAGAACTCCCCGGACGTGCGAACTGCGCTGGAGAGTCTTGAACGCTATTTTCGTCTTCACGTTCACGGTGGGGAGGTGCACCTGGCATCGGATCGCGGGTGGGCCGCACTGCGCTATGAAATCACCGAGCTGCGCACCGAAGCCAGCGAATATATTTACGATGCTGCGGTCGCCGTCATGTTCAATGTCATGCGCGAACTGTGTGGCCCCGACTGGAAGCCCACCCAGGTCCTGCTGGGCCATCGCAGGCCGGCGGATGTCCGGCCATTCCAGCGGTTCTTCATGGCCCCCCTGATCTTCGACGCCGAGCAGAACGCGCTGCAGTTCTCCACCGACTGTCTGAGTCAGCGCTTGCCTGCACCCGACCTCGAGTTGCGCCGCCTGTTGCAGAAGCAGATCGACACCCTTGAGACCCAACATCGTGACGATTTTCCCACCCAGGTTAAAACAGTACTGCGAACGGCGATTCTGACGGGGCACGCCACGGAAGACCATGTCGCCGAGATGTTCTCGCTGCACACCCGGACCCTGCGCCGCCGCCTGAAAGAATACCGCCTCAGCTTTCGCGAGCTCGTGGACGAGTGCCGCTTTGAGATCGCGCGGCAGTGGCTCGAAACATCGGATAAGGATGTCAGCAAGATTGCCGCGTCGCTCAATTACGCCGACGCGAGTGCATTCACCCGTGCATTCCGGCGCTGGAGCGGCACCACACCGACAGAATGGCGGGCGTCAAACCAGTGACGAGGACAGTCGTTCCGGCGTGGCCCGGATGCGGATTCAACCGGTCGACGCAACACATTGGTAAAATCGCTCAGCTGGTGTTTCGTAGTCTAGAGTTTTTCTTGGTCGTCCGTTGAGCTGGCGAGCGACCACCGCATTCAGTTTGGCTTGTGTTTTGGTGGGGATGGCAGCAAATTCGAGATTAAGCGACTGATGGCTATCTTTCCGAATCTACTGGTGACAACATCAGCACGACCAGCCGCCTGGAACAATCACTTTGACTTTGCCGAACTAACCCACCGTCCAAGACCATAATCAAGACACGGCGCGCGCCCTAAGGAAGCACCATGAAGCCATTTTTTTGCACCTTGCCACGCAGCAAACCGGCCAACGTTTGCGAGACCCTCACCGCCAGCCAAGCTTATCTGAATGCGCTGGTGATCTCCGTCGTGCTGGGGCTCGCGGGTTGCGGGGATCAGCAGCTGGCCGCCGTCGCCGCCGCGCCGCCACCTCCCGCGGTAGTGGCGGTGCAAGCCGAGACCCGGCCGGTCGAGGACCAGGCGCAGTTTGTCGGCCGTGTCGTCGCGGTGGACAAGGTGGAGCTGCGTGCGCGGGTGCAGGGATTCCTCAAGGCGCGCAGGTTCAGCGAGGGCCAACAGGTCGCGGTGGGAGACGAGCTGTTCCTGATCGAGCCGGACCAGTACGAGGCGGTGGTACAGCAGCGCCAGGCGGATGTGGCCAAGGCGGTGGCCGATGCCGAGAACGCCGATGCCCAGTACAAGCGAGGCCGGGAACTGCTGAAGACCAAGGCGATTGCCCAGTCCAAGGTCGATGAACTCAAGGCTGCCGCCCTGGTCGCCGAAGCGGGTATCGCCCAGGCCAAGGCCGCCCTGGTCGCGGCCGAGCTGGATCTCGGCTACACCAAGGTGATCGCGCCGGTCGCCGGGCGCATCGGGCTTTCGAAATACACGGTCGGCAACCTCGTGGGCGCCTCGTCGGACCCGCTGGCGACGATCGTCAGCGCTGACCCGATCTACGTGGAGTTCCCACTGACACAGCGCGAGCTGCTCGAGGCCAGGCGCAGGATCAAGGCGAAGGGCGCCGACATGGAAGACCTGGTGGTACACGCCAAGCTGGCCGACGGCAGCGTCTACGATCGCCCGGGCCGACTCAACTTCATCGACGTGACCACCGACGCCGGCACCGATACGGTCACCCTGCGCGCCGAACTCCCGAACCCGGATGGCCTGCTGGTGGACGGCCAGTATGCCGGCGTCACGGTGGAGGCCGGCGAGCCCGAGTCGGCGATCGTGATCCCGCAGTCCGCGCTGCAGGTGGATCAGCAGGGGGTGTTCGTGCTGATTGTCGACGCACAGAAGAAGGCGCAGATCCGCCGCATCGAGACGGGGGCCCGGGTGGGCGCCGGGATGGTGGTAAGCAGCGGGCTCGAGGAGGGTGAGCTGGTGATCACCGACGGGGTGCAGAAGGTCCGGCCCGGGCAGGCCGTCAACGCCGCGCCGCCGCAGGCCGCCGAGGCGGTCGAGGGAGACAGCGGCAAATGATCTCCGACGTCTTCATCGACCGCCCCCGGCTATCCATCGTCATCTCGGTGGTGATAACCATCGCCGGACTGATTGCCATCACCCAGATCCCGGTCGCCCAGTTCCCGGACATCGTGCCGCCCCAGGTGTCTGTCACCACGGCCTATCCCGGGGCGTCCGCAGCCGTGGTGGAATCGACGGTCGGGCAGCCCATCGAGTCGAAAGTCAACGGCGTCGACAGGATGCTGTACATGAAGTCGAGCAGCGCCAACGACGGGAGCTATACGCTGAACGTCTCGTTCGCGCTGGGCACGGACCCGGATATCAACACCGTCAACGTGCAGAACCGGGTCAACCAGGCTACCGCCCAGCTCCCGGACGAGGTCAAGCGTCAGGGCGTGACGGTCAAGAAGAAGTCCACCGCGATGCTGCAGGTGGTGGCGCTGACGTCGCCAAAGGGGGCCTACGACGCCCTGTTCCTGAGCAACTACGCGACCATCAACGTGGTCGACACCCTGGCGCGGGTGTCGGGCGTGGGCGAGGTGTTCCTGTTCGGCCCGCTGGACTACAGCATGCGCATCTGGCTGTCCTCCGATCGCCTGACCGCACTGGGGCTCACCCCCTCGGACGTGATCTCCGCGATCCAGGGGCAGAACACCCAGGCGGCGGTAGGACGGATCGGCGCCCAGCCGATGACGCCGGACCAGCAGTTCCAGATCACGCTGCAAACGCAGGGACGGCTGGTCGATGTCGAGGAATTCGAAAAGATCGTCGTGCGTGCCAACCCGGACGGCTCCACGGTGCGGGTCAGCGACCTGGGCCGGGTGGAGTTGGGTTCCAGGCAGCGCGACTCGTTCAGTCGCCTGGACGGTGGCGACACCGCGGCGATGGCGATCTACCTCTCCCCGGGGGCGAACGCCGTGGCCACGGCCGACGGTATCAAGAAGGCGATGGAGGGACTCTCGGAACGTTTCCCGGACGACCTCTCCTATACGGTCGTCTACGACACCACCGACTTCGTCAACGCCAGTATCGAGAAGGTCATCCACACCCTGTTCGAGGCCTTCGTGCTGGTCATCATCGTGGTGTTCCTGTTCCTCGGCAGCTGGCGGGCCACGCTGATTCCGCTGATCGCGGTCCCGGTGGCCCTGGTCGGTACCTTCGCCTTCCTGCTGATGATCGGCTTCTCGGCCAACACCATCTCCCTGCTCGCGGTGGTGCTCGCGATCGGCATCGTGGTGGATGACGCCATCGTGGTCGTGGAGGCGGTCGAACACATCATGGAGACCGAGGGGCTCGCGCCCCGCGAGGCGGCCAAGAAGGCCATGACCCAGATCACCGGCCCCATACTGGCCATTACCCTGGTGCTGCTGTCGGTGTTCCTGCCGGTGGCCTTCATCCCGGGCATCACCGGCCTGCTGTTCCAGCAGTTCGCCGCGGTGGTCGCCTTCTCCATGCTGATCTCGGCCATCAACGCCCTGACCCTTTCGCCGGCCCTGTGCGCCATCCTGCTCAAGCATGGCGGGCAAAAGCGCGGGCTGATGGGCTACGTGATGCGCGGCATCGACGGTGTGCGCGACGGCTATGCCGCCGTCGTCACGCGGCTGGTCCGCATCTCGGTGCTGGTGCTGGTGCTGGTCGCCGTGGCCGGGGTGGCCACCGGCTGGTTGTTCAAGGTGACGCCCACCGGCTTCCTGCCGGAGGAGGACCAGGGTGCCTTCATGGCCGAGGTCCAGTTGCCCCAGGGTGCCTCGGTCAACCGGTCCCTGGCCGTGGCCAAGCAGGTCGAGGAACTCCTGATGCCGGATCCGGCGATCGCCCACGTGCTGGCGGTGCCCGGCTATAGCATCATCGACGGCACGGTGCAGTCGAACAGCGTGTTCATCCTCGGTCGCCTCAAGCCCTTCGAGGAACGCACCACGCCGGATCTCAAGGTCCAGGCGGTGATCGATCGCTTCGCCGCGCAGGGCGCAGGCATCGCGAGCGCCCGGGTCATGCCGTTCAACCTGCCACCCATCATCGGGCTGGGCACGGGTGGCGGTTTCGAGTACCAGCTGGAGGACCTGCAGGGACGTGCCCCGGATGAACTGGCGGCGGCGATGCGCGCGATGATCCTCGGTGCCAACCAGGACCCGGACCTGAAGCGGGTGTTTTCGACCTGGGCCACCAACAACCCCCAGGTCTTCCTGAACATCGACCGCGAAAAGGCACAGACGCTCGGGGTGGCCGTCAACGATATCTTCACCGGCCTGCAGGCCACGCTCGGCGGCTACTATGTCAACGACTTCAACCGGTTCGGCCGGGTCTGGCAGGTCCAGGTCCAGGGCGAGGAGATGGATCGCAAGCGCTTCGACGATGTCTACCGGATCCATGTGCGCAACAGCCAGGGAGACATGGTACCGGTCCGTTCCTTCATGGAACCCAAGCTGATCCTCGGGCCCCAGCTGATCCAGCGCTACAACAACTACCGGAGCGTCACCGTCCAGGGCAGCCCGGCCCCGGGCAAATCCTCGGGTGACGCCCTGGTCGCGATGGAAGACCTGAGTGCGACGACCTTGCCCACGGGCTACGCCTACGAATGGACCGGTACCGCCCTGCAGGAGAAAGAGGCCGGCGGCAAGACGCCCATCGTACTTGGGCTCGCCGTGCTGTTCGCCTACCTGTTCCTGGTCGCGCTCTACGAGTCCTGGGCCATGCCCATGGCGGTGCTGCTGTCCGTCACGGTCGGCATCGTGGGGGCCATGCTGGCGCTCTGGGCGACCGGCCTGCCCAACGACCTCTATGCCCAGGTCGGCATCGTGGTGCTCATCGGGCTGGCGAGCAAGAACGCGATCCTGATCGTGGAGTTCGCGATGGAGGAACGACGCCAGGGGCGATCCATCCAGGAGGCCGCCGCCAACGCCGGCCGACTGCGCATCCGTGCGGTGATGATGACCAGCTTCGCCTTCATCCTGGGCCTGGTTCCGCTGATCATCGCCAGCGGGGCCGGCGAGGCCAGCCAGCGCGGGGTCGGAACCGCGGTGTTCGGCGGCATGCTAGCCGCCTCGACAGTCGCCGTTTTTCTGATCCCGATGCTGTACGTCGTGTTCCAACGGTTACGGGAAAAGTTTCACGGTACGTCCGACGAGGCTGCACCGGCAGATGCTTAAGCAACCCTGAAAGACGGTCGTGGACTTCCCCCGGTACGGTAGACGCCTCCGGCCTGTGGGCAGTTTGGCATCAGACGGGTAAGGTCAGCTACAGACCTGCCGCTCACCTGTCATGACCTGAGTGGCCGTAGTGGGTCGACAACGGCTTATTGCAGTGCACAACCCAGCGTCCGCTTTACCGTCGAGGCCAGCCGCGGCAGAGCGCAGTGCTGCACGTCAGATCATTCGAACTCGTACGGGTCGTAATCCTCCGGCATGCAGAGCTCCACACCACCGTCGGTCATCCATTTTTCCGCGCCCCGGTATCCATTGGAATCGACCAGGGCATTTCATTGCTGCTGTGATTCGGAGGGCCGAGCGCCCTCCTCAACCGTGTGTGCACGCAGAGACTCTGCGCGCGATCCTCCCTCTACGGGTAGAACCATTCATCCTCGCCGGTTCCCGGAACTTCCGCCGTCATTTCTTTGAGCTTCTCGTGCAGCTCCTGGTGCCATTTCACAGAAACGTACCAGGCACGATCCGCGTGGCACCCGACACACTGGCCGCTGCGCGCGCCGTAGTCCATTTAGCCCTTCATGGAACGGGCATATCCGGCCGTGGTACCGCTTTGCACCAGCACGTTTCGCTTCACTCCACCTCATGACTCTTCTCCGTTTTTGATGGTTACCGTCGGACAATGTGGTCCTCTGGTCGTCGTCACATCGTTTTCCTCATAATCACGAAATGGATTTCCAGCCCGCGTTATGTTGAAAGTTGAAAGACACCCACGAACGCCCGATGCCTCGCGCGCGCGCGCGTAGTGGGGGGGATCTAATCGTTGGACCAAATTCGGTCGAGTAGTCGGGCAAACCTGCCAGGGTGGACTCGGAGCCCCCCGCCCTCACCACCTCCCGGGGCGTAAAGTTCCAGGAGAGAGCCACCGGGGAGCTCTGGAGAGGGGGAAAAAACACTTACCTCTTATACCTACTGAGTCCATGAGTCCATTTCCCAGATCCTCAAGCAGAACAATGGCTTAAGTGGACTCACCAAGCGGTTTTTAGGTGAGTACCCCATTGAGGCAATGAGTCCACCCAAAAACCGTTATTCCGGAACTCGGTCCAAAAATGCAGAGGTTCGCTGAGTCCATGAGTCCAGCCCTCTTTTGAACCGAGATCCGGTGAGTCCATGAGTCCACTCAGATCCAGGACGTGTCATCCTCATCCACGTCCGGGAAACCCCTTTGCGCAGTCTCAGCGGCGACCTCGTCGTGCCACTCCTGGTACAGATCCGCGCCGGTCAGTTTGGACAGACGTTCCAAGTCGTCCAGGATCCACACCCTGGCCCGCTGCTTCTGTCCCCCGATCCGCTTTTGACACTGGCCGTACTGCACCGCCCCCCGCTCCGTCAGGTACTGCGAGACGTGCTGGTAGGTTGGTTTCCTGCCGTTGACGTCACCCAGCTCTTCGATCAGCTCTTCAGCGGTTATCAGCCTGCGACGGTGGAAGATCGAGTTCGGATTCTCGTCGAGCCTGCGGAGTGCCTGCTGGACCGGTGTACCGGAGTGGTCGATGATCTCCTGCTTCCAGGGGGTCATCATGGCCCGCTTCTTGGGATCGAACTTGCTGACATCCCTCTGCATAAGCCAGCCGGCCACCTTCTGGAATCCGCCGTGATACTCCAGCCAATCCCAGTACCGCTTGTAGTAGCCCTCGGCCTCAAGCTGTTGCGCTTCAGCCTCGGTCCCCTCGCACCAAACACAGAACAACCGCCGGTCCCCTTGGCTGATGTTCATTGGCGTCCGGTAGTTGGTGTAGAACATCCACAGGTGAATGTTGGGGATGTGCTGCTTAGGCTTCGACTTCGGGTTGACCTGAAGCTTGGCAGGTGGAGATGCAAGCCGCATCTTCATCTTGTTCTCGAAATCGAGCTTGCCGATGAACTGCTGCACCTCCTCGACCACCACGATCTTCGACTCCACCAAATGGTCGTCGTAGTCACTCGCGGCAGTGCCCTCGTCGATGGCTTTCGCGTGATCCTCGCCGATGCAGTTGATCAGTGGCTGCAGGATGCTGTCCTTGCCGATCCCATGCGCGCCACCCAGGAGTGGATGCACGTTCGATTTCACGTCCATACGCTGCGCTGTGAACGCGAAGAGGTCCAGCAGGAACCCCCGCTGCTCATCGCCCGGTATCAGACGCTGCACCAGCTCAAGGTAGATCTCGATGTCTTCATCGCTGACCTGCTCCATGGACCGGGCCTCCTGCATGATGTCAGAAGGCATGTAGCTGTTTAGCAGCTTCTTGCCCTCGACTTCGAACATCAGCGTTTCACCCGGCCACCAGCGCAGCCCCGCCACGATCATCTTGTTGGGGCTGGTCTTGAAGACTGTCGCCGCCTGTGGTTCAGAAAGCACATGCCCCCACACCATGTTTAAGGTCTGAGTCTTCATTGACGACATGTCCTTGAGCCTCACGAACTCACCGGTATCGGTAACCAGCACGGTGTCTGCCAACATGACATCCTTGGCGGACAGCTGTTCCGGGGCGACGACCTCACCTTCGACCTCGCGTACTTCTTCCTCGGGAAAGTCTTCGGGTTTTGCCACCGCACGGTGCGCATGCACCCTCGGGTGTTCCACGAGCGTGGCCATCGGTACTGATGGAGCCTTGTGCAGTGCATCGAGCAGGTTCTTCAGACCGAACCCACCTCCGCCTACCCTGAATGACTTCCACACTGTCTGGCACGGTGCGTCCGGCCAACTGATGGACTTCCAAGCATCCAACCACTCGGACTCGCCCTGGCCCTGCATGTGCAGAACCATGCCTGCGTGAAGCCATCCTGGGTGCTCACTCGACTCGCCACGGGTCTCCATGTCCAAGGCACCGTACTTGATGCAGATGTCGATGACGTCGAGCGTGCGCTGCAGGTCATACCCATCAACGATGAAGGGTTCACCTTTGCCCTCGAACGGCTTCACCTCGCCCGCGTCGACCTCACTACCTGCTGGCACCATCTTGGCTTCAGTGGCCAGGTTGTCGATCCACTCGAATATCTCGTCCAGGTAGCTTTCGGTGATCACCGGCAGTTTGTTCACCGGCACCTGTACTGGTGACCTCCCACCTTTCCAGACGTACGGTTCTCGTGTGTCTGGATGGTACGCTTTGGCAACGAATTGCTGACCCTTGCCGAGCACTTCCAACCTGGACCGCTTATCCTTTGCGGCTTTAACTGCGTCCTTATCAGTCAGGTCGATACCTGGTGGGTAGTACCATTTAGATGCACGCTTGCCCAGCTCGGCTTTCTCTGCACGGAACACGAACAGCACCTTCGGCGGATTGCCTCGGCGTACGAGCACACCAGGGTAGTCTTCGGTCAGCTTCGTGATCACCTTCTTGACGATCAACTCGTCCATGAAGTCGACATCGAAGGCGCGGACGGCGCCGGTCACCAGACCAACGTAGCTTTTACCGAATGCGTCAGCCAGTGCGGGTACGTCGTCAGCTGTAACCCTCGACCAGCCCTTGCCAATGACCTTGTTGATCTCCGGCTCTGGCCGCTTCTCTCCAAGCTTGATGGGGATTGGCATGTACCCTTTGGTCAGCAAGACCGGCGCCATATCACCGTAGCCAGTTGTGGCTTTCTTCTCTGCTTGTTTCGGTGCGTTCATTTGGCACCCCCAGCCGTAGGGCTCGTTCCGCTGAAGGTCATGTGCGACGTGCCTTCTACGCGCTTACCGGTTACCGGGTCGCTGTAGTTGCCTGCGATGAACGCATCGAGATCGGCGCGGTTGTACACGCGGTAGTCAGTGCCATCGACAGTCACGATCTTGAACGGCATACCTACCTGCTTTCCTTGCAGATCAGTCTTCGACTTCCAGAGGCCGAGCACCTTCGGGGCGATGCCGAGATACGCTGTTGCTTCTTCGAGTGACAGCCATATGTGGCCATCGTTTACGTTGTGTTTTCCTGTGTTCATATCAGTTTCCTTTACGCCGATCACATCAGCCGCCACCGCGGGTCTGAGGTACTTCTGCTCGATGGATTTCATCGATTTCTCCTGTCGTTGAGATAAAACAGAACCCAGCCTTCAGGGTTGCCCCCCTAGCTGGTCCATGGTTTGCCTGGTTGTTTACGGCCCAGGCTTGGCCGTTTCTGCATAGCTGCCCGCCCGGGGAGAAGCCTTTCGGCTCACGGGTGGTCAGTGTTGGTTGAATGTCTGGGTGTTACGGTTTCAAGCCCAGCCGGTTCCGCCGGCTATGGTGGGCCTGAGAATTTGTTGTGGTGTTAGCCGTTGCGACTGGTAAAAACGTTCCCCTCTCACTCCTAACGCAGTTTGAAATGGTGACTTTCCATGCTGATCGGGCTGCGGCCTCAGTGCTGCAAGCGTTTCAGCGATTTCGAGTCCTTACCAATTGACCATCAAAACTGCGTTTCTGGCACGATCCGTGCGCCTACTTCCCCTTCAGAGCCTCCCACTCTGCGGCCTCGATCTCGTCCCTTCGGTTAACTCGCAGGTCCGATTTCGTTGGGGACTTGATCTTCCGCGTCTTAGCCTTCGGCAGGGGTTTGACGTCGGCATTCCTGGGTGGCGTCAGCTTCTCCGCGTAGGGCTTGCCGTGTTTGTCCAGGTACTGATGAGGCTTGATCGGTTCCACGTCCGTGCGCTCCTCGCGGCTGCTGTCCGGCTCTGCCGTCTCCGGGTCACCCAGGACGTTACCCTCGGTCATCAGCTTATTCCTGAACTCCATCTCGGGCAGCAGATGCTCGCCCTCCAGTCGCTTGGTTCCCATCCCGTGCCTACCACGGCTCTGACCATGTGCCTGCGCGATACCACCTTCTTCGCGTTCCACAAATGGGTTGCGCTGCTTGTCGCTGCAGCCCACTTGTTGGCTCCCTTGCGGAGTCGGGTAGTATCTCCGCTTCTTGAACTGCTTGTGGTCCATCCAGCGCTCGTACTCACCCGGCGGCACCGCCTGCGGGAATGGGCCTGCACTCAGCCTTGGACCCTCGTACCAGGGTGGATACCGGAAAGCGACCCCGGAGTTCTGCCCATGAAACTGGAACATGCCACGCAGGCCTGCCTTGCGGTGCTCAAACCTCGGGTCGATCTCATGCTGCTGCCAAAACTTGATGCCGCTGAGCTTCACCGGCTTCTTGCCCGCCGGGTTGCGTGGAATCAGTGCGTCGATCATGTCCGCCAGATTAGGCAGACCTTTGCCATGCTCTCGCAGGTCAACGACCAGTCGCTTCATTCCACGGATGAACTGCTTCTTGGCGTCTGCACCTTTCTGCTCGCTGATGCCCAGCTCCTCCCAAGTCAGCATCTCGCCCTTGGCATCTAGTAACGCGTACAGCCACTGGTAGGACTTGTTGGCGGGACCAACCGCGATCTTCAGCTTGTACACGTCGCCCGCCTGAGCGGTGAACACCCAACCTTTCTGCTTTTCGTCTTTGATCCACTTGGTCAAACCGTAGAACGGCAGCTGATGTTCGAGTGCTGCATGGCGCAGCCGCTCATAGATGAACTGCCAGTCGGGGAACAACGGTGCCAGCAGCTTGATGCGTTCTGCTTGGATCAGCATCCGCAGTCGCGAGTCCTTAAATGAGAGGTCCTCATCCAGAGGGATTTCGTCGATCAGTTTGTCCAGCGCCTCGGGGATTCCTTTGATCGCCTCGCGCTGCATGATTGCCGTCTTGTCTGGCGTCCCAAGGTCCAGGTCGTCGAGGGCGCTATACCACTCCACCTCTGCATCGTAGTCGACGTTCTTGCCGACAAACCTATCCTTGGCGCCATCCCATCTCGTGTCGCCTCTCTTACCCATGGTGCACCTCCGGTGGAGAGGTACCGCTCACGCAAAAGTAGGCCGTTGTAATACCCTCATGGCTCATCAAGTGATCACTTGCGTCCTATTTACAGGAGCATCTTGTGCAGAAATTTCCTTTCCTGTTTCGGCTTGGTACTAAGTTCCCTTGGAGTCTCGTATTTATCGGCAGTTAGGGCTTTTTCTTTTCTCGCCTTAGGAAGTCCAGCGCGGCGTCGACGATCCGCTCGCTCCTCGGCCGGATCGGCTTGGGATCAGTGGTCTGAACTCATCGGTGACGAGATCCGGATCGAGGTCCTGGATATCTCGGGTAGTCACGTGCGCCTGGGCATCGCGGCGCCAAAGGCGTGAAGATTCTCCGGGACGAGCTACTGGAAGACAGCGAGAAATGCCGGGGCGGGTAGTCCTTGCAGCAGGGATCGGGGTGATTCCCGGTCCCCTGGTCTGGTATCATTCGCCTGAATCCTGTTCCCAGCCAGCAGGGAAACCTACAGGGAAGAATCAAAACCCTACTCTGCAGACCAACCTGCTGCAAGGGTGCAGATGCTTCGTAATCAGTAGGTCGGCGGTTCGATTCCGCCCATTGGCTCCATCTTCTCCGGGGATCGCACACTCAAACCACTCCGGGCTATGCGCCGGTGCAATGGCCGGGGGATCAAAGCGCTCAAGTCCCGCCGTTCGCTCACCGAACATCCTGCGATCTGCTTGAGGCCCAAAAATAGGCTCTGTCTGAGTTAAGTGTTGCAAAGGCGTAAACTGCAGGGGACGGTTCCTGAAAGGAGGCGGCGCCATGAACAAACCGAGCGGCGGCTCAGGGTTGTAGTTCGAGGTCCGTAGACCGTCTGACAGTAGGTCGGGCTGTGCCCGACATCGGCAGGCGCAGCCTGCCCTACGGCTGCTCAAAGCCGTTCGAACGGAGCCTCAACAGTCAACTCAGACAGAGCCTAAAAATACGCAGCCGATCAAACTGGTTCTGGATTCAACAGGCCTGCCTGGCAACAGGTACTGAACAAAGAGAGTTACAGTCATGTGGCAGAGACTGAATCTTGCCTGGTTGATTATCGCTTTTGTTGTATTGCGCCTGGTAAGCATGATCTGGGTACCCCTGGCAGACACCTCTGAACCCCGCTACGCAGAAATTGCGCGCCTGATGGCGGTCAGCAACGACTGGATCACCCCCTATTTCGAGCCGGGGGTACCCTTTTGGGGAAAGCCTCCCCTTTCGTTCTGGACGCAGGCGATATCATTCAAGATTTTCGGTATCAACGAATTTGCAGCACGCCTGCCTTCATTGCTTGCCACACTTGCAACCGCATGGATGCTTTGGCTGTTTGCCATGTTTTCAGGCGGTCGCCGCCTGGCCGGGTATACGGCGGTCATATACGGCTCCGGCGCGTTGGTTTTCGTCACGGCAGGCGCTGTGCTGACGGACCCTTTCCTGGTATTGGGTACGACCTGGTCCATGGCAGCCTTTTTCCTGGCGCCGAAGCACAACTCCTGGTTTTGGCGCTATGGATTCTTCCTCGGCCTGGCCATCGGACTTCTGTCGAAAGGCCCTCTGGCACCGGTACTCACGTTCGGGCCGATCATTATCTGGCTGATCCAGAGCCCCACGAGACGGGTCTATATCAGTGCCCTGCCATGGCTGAAAGGATTGCTGCTGATGCTCGTGATCAGCCTGCCCTGGTATATCGCGGCGGAACTCAAGACACCAGGCTTCCTGAACTACTTTATCGTCGGCGAGCATTTCATGCGATTCATCGACCCGGGCTGGAGCGGGGACCTGTACGGCAACGCTCACAACCAGCCAAAAGGCATGATCTGGCCACAATGGTTCGTGGCCTCTTTTCCCTGGGGCCTGATCGCGATCGCCATGCTGCTGTGGCAATTGCGCGCGCGACAGGGCCGGACGCTACTGAAACAGTCGATAAAGAGCCCGCTCGTCAGTTATCTGCTGTTGTGGTCTGTCTTCACGCCATTGTTCTTCACGTTTTCAGGCAATATTCTTTGGACCTATGTGTTGCCGGCTATCCCCGCATTCACCATCCTGCTTGCGCTTGCAATCGAGCACGTCGGCAACCTCAAACCCTCCCTGGCCAGCCAACACTCTCGCTGCCTCCCTGCTGGTTCCGTTGGTCAGTGTTGGACTGGCTATCGCCGTGATCGTGAATCCCGATCTGCACAAGTCGGAAAAGGGTCTGATCGAGTTTGTCGAGCAGGATAAAGCCGGGCGCGCTTTGGGCGATGCGGGGCCCGACAAGATTTACTATCTGTACAATCTGCCGTTTTCCGCACGCTTTTATTCGCATGGCAGTGCCGAGGAAATCTCGTTTCAGGAATTGACGGGCCGTCAATCACCCAGCCAGGCCATGTATGTTGCAATTCGTCCGCGAAACTGGAGCCAGGTGACCGCCAATGTCCCGTACGACATTCAAAAGCGCTACGAAAACGGCCGTCATATCCTGGCCGAACTGCCTGCGCTTTGAAGGTGCAGAGTCGATGGCTCCACGACAAATGAACCGTATCATCAAGGTCCCAGTGAACACGCCGGAGAGGAGGACGATCTGGTGTCAAATAGCTTGATGCGACTGGTGATCGCGCTGAACCTCACGATTTGCAGCCTGGCCCAGGCGGCCGATCACCAGCTTCCCGGCCGAATCATCCGCGTGGTCGACGGTGACAGCCTGATCCTCGGGATCAGCCACAGTCAATACCGGATCGAGCTGGCCGGGATCGATGCACCGGAACTCAACCAGCCATGGGGGAACACCGCGGCCGACCGGCTACACAATTCGCTGACGGGTGCCTTCGTCGTGGTTACCCAGGCACATACGGGTGCAAACGGAACGACCACCGGGACCCTGATATTCAAGGGCCGGGATATTGCACTGGACCTGATCCATGACGGCTTGGCCTGGTCGACGATCCCCCCGGGGGCCGCACAAACGGGCGATTCTCACCCCTACCCCGTCGCCGAGGCGCAGGCACGCCTTGAACGCCGGGGTCTGTGGTCGGATGAAGCTCCGATACCGCCCTGGGAATGGCGTCGGCGACAACCGGGGATCACCGATTAGTCATGTTGAAGTCTGTAGAACAGGTCGACCGACTGTTCATTCCCGGATCTGCTTTCGACCTCCAGCCGCTCGCTCAGCCGCAGGCGCAAGAGCACCGCCCCCTCCGGATTGAACAGTCCCTGTGAATAACCGACGTACAGGTCGGGGTTGAGATACTTGCCAAGAATCACCGAGGTGTCTTCCAGCCCCTTTTCTCCGCCCTCCACGCGTACATCGTCCAGCCCAAACCGTTCACTCAATTGTTGCATCAGCGGCTCGGCTTTTGAGATACCGAGCGACAGTGCCGCACCGGCAATATTCGAACCGTCCTGCTGGCCGGCCTCGTCCAGACCACGCCCGGTCAGCAGATAGGCGAGAGCCTCGGCCTCCGGCAATGACGGCTCGCTGAAGATCCGGGGGCGCGGCTTTGACAACGGGCCGCTCATGGCCAGGTAGGCCTTCACCCTGCCGTCCAGTGACTCCCGCACGGCGCGCAGATCGACGCCCGGGTTACCCGGCGGACCGACGAACAACAGCCGCCCGCGCTCGATCTTCAGCTCCTGCCCATAGGCCTTGTATTCACCGTCGCGCAGTTCGATCTTGCCGTCCACCCGGGTGCCCTGCGCATCGACCTTTGCATCCAGCACACCATCAAGGGCCGTTTTCAGCCCGAACCCCTTAAAGGTGACGTCCTTGCCCAACTCGACGCGGACCCGCGCGGTGAGGTTCTGCGAACCGGTCGGTGCGGACTGCGTCGTTTCCTCCCCGACAATGATCTCGTCATCCGATACGCTTACGGTCCCGCTCGGCACCTCTTCGATCTCGATCGCGGCCTTCGGTATCAACAGCTTGCCGGAAAGGTGATAGGGACCGCCGCCTTCCAGCCGCAGGTCGGGAGACACCAGGACCAACGCCTCCGGAAGCCGCACGGCCTGGAAGTCAGAGCCCTTCAGCGTCAGATCGACCGTCGGCCCGGCAGCCGCGGCCATATCCACCGTGCCCGCGATATCGAGCTTTCCCCCGCCCGAACTCAACTGCCCCTGAACGCGTAAGGGTGACCCGCCGTCGCCGCGCACAGCCAGCGCGACATCCGTCAACTCGATCCCCGCTTCTGGCACCTGGGCACTCGCGTCTGCGATCTCCAGCACGCCCTTGACGCGCGGCGCATCGAGGGTGCCGGCGAGCTCGGTGCTCAGGCCAAGCCTGCCCTTGACCTGCGCCAGCGCCGGCACGAAGCCGGAGACCAGTCCAAGATCCGGAAAATCCACATCGATCTCGCCACCGATTGCGCGTTGCCCACCCTTGTCCGCCCCCAAAAGCAGCCGGCCACGCGCCCGGCCACGCGGGCCAAGCTCGAAGTTCAAGTCGGCTGATCCGGCATCCTGCGCGAAACGGCCGCTGATCTTCGCATTCCGGTAGGCCAGTTCGAGTGGCTGCAGGTCCTGCTCGACGCGGATCACGCCGTCGGATGGGCGCAGCTCGAACACGACGTCCGGGCTGGCGGTGTCACCACTGACCTTGACGCTGGCTCCCAGGCTGCCTTCGATCGCGGCCTCTCCCGGCAGGTAGGGACCCAGCTGCGCCAGATCGAGACCGACGAGGTTGGCGGACAGGTTTAGCCCGCCGGCCGCCTTCCAACCGCCCTCGGTACAAAGACTTGTTGCTGCCTGGGTCAGGCACAGTGGGCCGGAGCTTGCCTCGGACGCACCCAGGCGCAGCTTCGCCGGCGCCCGCAGTTGCCACTCTCCAAGCCCTGAGCCGAGCAGATTCAGGCGCTGAAGCTGCCCCTCCCAGGTCTGCTCCTTGAGACCGCCCTGCGCGGTCAGCCCAACATTGAATTCCGTGGATTCGGCGGCGAATTTAAGCTGGTGTGACTCCGGGGTGCCGTCAAGATCCGCATTCATTTCCGAGACCCGGACATCCCCGGCCTGCAGACCTTTCAGGCTCAGCCGGCCTTTGCCGCCGGTCTCCCGCCAGTCCAGATCGAGCCTCAGTTCCTGCGCAACTGTCTGCTCGTAGCCGACCGCCTGCCCGTTTAGGGTTGCAACGACCACCGGTGCCTGCGGTGTTCCCTCGAGCCTCCCGTTACCCTCGAGCCGACCGGAAAGCCCGGGGTAAAGCGAGACCAGATCCGGCGCCTTGATCTCGAACTTGAGGTCCAGGCGCTCATCCGCCCTGCCGTCCAGGAAGATCCGGTTCGGGCCCGAGGTCAGCTGCAACGCCCTGGCGTGCAGCTCGCCGCGGCGGTAGTCCAGTTCGCCACTGGCGCCGACCTCGTATTCGCGCAGCTGCCCACCGAGCTCCTTTATCCGCAGCCGGACAGCCAGGCCACCCGCAGACTCATCCGCGAGACTGCCGCTGACATCTATACGGCCGCTGAGCCGGCCGGGAAGTTCGGGCTCGTACAGCCCCGGGTTGATGCGGTCGGCGAGCAGTTCGAGATCCCAGCGGACGTCCCCGTCCCAATGCAGACTGCCGTCGGCCTGCAGCCGCCCATCCAGGACATCCACCTTGAGCGGCTGCAGCCTGATCCCCTGCAGGTCACCCAGGGCCACCAGGTCGATCTTGCCGGGCGGCATGCCCTCGCCGTCCAGGCCGGTGCGCAGTTCGAGCCGGTAATCACTCGCCAGCCCCTTGAGGGTGAGTTGACCATCCCGGCTGGTGACGGTCGCGTTACCCTGCAGGGGCCATTGCAGCACCGGCCAGTCGGCCACGATGTCGAATGCGGGCTCCACCTGGTCCAGCTTCAGGGTGCCTTGCAGACGAAGGTCGGTGGGTGCGCTCAGTCTCACGTCGAAGGCCGGTGCGAGCGCTGCCCCTTCCAGTACGGCGTTCGCCGCCACGGGACCCACGTCGTCACCGGTCACCGCCTGGTCGATGCGAGCGGAAATCTCTCCGGTCAGTGCGTGCGGGGCAGTCGCCTGCATGCTCATCACGCCCTCGATCTGCGCACCCTCGCCGTCGAATTGCAGGTCACGGATCGCCAGGCCCTGACGGTCGAATGCCGCACCCAGAGAGAGCCGGTTCACCAACATATTGCCTCCCTCCTGCTCGATTTCGAGGCGCTCCAGAAGGAAACGGTCGAGCCGGAGCGCGATCGGCAGAACCAGGTCGGGGATCTCGGGGGCGGTCGTTTCGCTCTCGGTGGGTGCCGGTGGCACCACGCGCATATCCGCCAGTTCCAGCGCCTCGATATGCAACGTGCGCTCCAGCAGCGCCCGGGGTTGCCATTGGAACACCAGGTGCCCGAGCTCGACCATTGTTCCCGCACCGTCGAACAGCACGTCGTCGAGTTCCAGCCGCCCGAGCAGATTCCCGCGACTGCCGCCGATCTTCAGCTCCATTCCCAGCGGCGCCACCAGTCTGTCGGCCCGGCTCAACAGCCAGCCACTGCCCGTTTCGGTCGCCAGCACGGCGAACAGCGCTGCCGGAACCGCAAGCAACACGAGTAAGAAGGAAATAATCAGCCAGCGCAGCAGGCGCACAAGTGTACGAACGCCTCTCACAGATCGGCACCCAGTCCGAAGTGAATACGCCAGTCGCCATATGCCTTGTCGTTCGGAATGGCGAAATCCAGGCGCAGACGCCCGACTACCGAATACCAGCGCACGCCCACACCGTAACCCAGCTTTGGATCCACATTGCTGCCGTTGAACGCATTGCCCGCATCGACAAAGGCCGCCGCCCACCACTCATCACCCTTGACCGGGTGTTCGTATTCCAGGCTGCCGGTAATCAAATGCAAACCGCCCTCCGGTTCGCCGTTCTTGTCCACCGGGCCGAGGGATTGATACTTGTATCCACGCACACTGTTGTCGCCACCGGCAAAAAAGCGCAGGGAGGCGGGAAGATCGAAGATGGTATCTGTCAGGGTGCTGCCGACGTCGACGCGCCCGGTGATCCGCCCTGCCTTACCGAACCGATGAATCCCCTTTGCCGAGGCACGCAACTGCAGCAGTGACGCAGTAGACAGGAGGCCGTCGTAGGCACCCCGCAGCTCCAGACTGACGCGGTAACCCCTACGCGTCATCAGTGGGTTGTCCGCGTCGACTCCATCGAAGCGGATCCCAGGCATGAGGAAGGTGGCCGTGGTTTGATCCTCGTCACCCACCGTGGACCGCTCGTGCAGCAGCTCGAGAAACCGGGTCTGGGTCCACACCTCGTACTTCAGCGTCTGGCTGGCCATCAGGGTGGCGCTGTCGCTGACGGCGCTGTCCGTATTCTCGTGCAACAGGGCGGCACCGAAATTGAAGGTTTCCCGGTGCGGATTGCGCCCCGGGATCATGTAGTCGGCACCCAGGCCTGACTCGACCGGTGAAAGGCGCAGTTCGGCGTCGAATTGATGACCACGGGAATTGACGTAGCGGTTTTCGTAACCCAGGCTGATACGCGGTCCCGTGTCGGTTGCGTAGCCAACACCCGCGCGCCAGGAATGTCTCTTTGCAGGCTCCAGCTGGACATCGATCGGCACCTCGCCGTCCTCTGCCGCGTCGCGCTGCGGGCGCACCTCGACACTGCTGAAATAGCCGGAGTCACTGAGGTTGCGATCCAGGTCCACCAGGGCGCGTGCGTCGTACGGTTCGCCTTCACGGATCTTGGCCAGCCGCCGGACCAGATCGTCATCCAGCGGCTGTGCGGACAGCTTCAGCTCGCCGAAACGATAGCGATCGCCGCTGTCGGCCTCGATGTCGATATCGGCCACGGCCTGATCGGGGTAGACCCTTAATTCCTGTTTTGTCAGGACGAAATCGAGATAACCGCGCTCGGCGGCAAAGTCGCGCAACGCCGTCTTGATATCTTCGTACTTCGCGTGGTTGAGCGGTGCACCCTCCGCAAGCGGAAGTTTGGCGAGCAATGGCTGCAATTGCGGGTCGTCCGATGCCGCACCGCGCACGATCACCGTGCGCTCGCGGATCTTGACCCGCTCACCCGTGTCGATATCAAAGCTGGCAAGCCAGCAGTCCCCGTCGAACTCCAGCTTTTTTTCGACCGTGGGCCGATAGTAGCCCAGTGCCCGGAATCCCGGCTGAAAGTCCTTCTCCGCGCGCTTGAAAAGGCGCTGTACGCGCCACTTCGGCGCATCGCAGGGCTCGCCGTCCAGGGCAAGCCGCGCGCGCAGGTTCGACTCCAGCGCCGCATCGTCACTGCCGGACAGCTTGATCGCCACCTCGCCACGGGCCTGAAACACCAGCGCAAAAAGCAAAATCAGAAAAAGCCTAGCCTGTTTCAAATGGCCATCCGGTGCAGATCCCGGGTTCGGGATTCGAGTCCTTGGACCCGGGAAACTCCAAAAGGTCACACGCCCGCACGGTTTGCATCCGCCCGGCAGGGGCCACCGGAAATACGCCATTGACGCCTCGCACATGCCTGCACCCAACAAGACGGCGGTTTCCGGTTATCCTTCGCTGATGACCATACTCTTTGTGAACAGGCTGACGGTAATCGACTGCTCGTATCTGAGCCCGGTGCGCGGGCTGGTCGGTGAAAGCTGGCAGGCGGACATCGAGCTGGAGGGTGATCTGGACCACCAGAGCATGGTACTGGACTTCGGCGAGGTCAAGAAGTCGATCAAGCGCGTGATCGACGATCAGTTCGACCATAAACTCCTGGTCCCTGCAGACTATCCCGATTTGCAGCTGGCCGAATACCCCGAGGGCCTGCACCTTTCCTTTGTGCTGCAGGATGGACGCACCATCGAGCACCGTTCGCCGCGCGACGCGATCAGATTGATCCCGGGTGAGCGTATCGCCGCGGACCGCCTGAGTCAGATCGTCGCTGATTACCTGTCGCCGAAAACGCCGGACAACGTGAATTCCATAAGGGTTCGCCTGTGGCCGGAAAACACCGTGGGCGCCTACTACCATTACAGCCACGGCCTCAAACACCACCAGGGCAACTGCCAGCGCATCGCCCACGGCCATCGCTCCAGAGTCGAGATCGTGCGCAATGGCCAGCGCGACACGGCGCTGGAGCAGCAATGGGCAGACCAGTGGACCGACGTCTACATCGGTACACGTGCCGATCTGATCGGGGTAAGCCGGCACGGCAGCGTCGAATACTACGAGTTCGGGTATCGCAGCGCACAGGGTAACTTCGGTCTAACCGTACCGGGGACCGCATGCTACCTGATCGAGACCGATTCCACGGTGGAAAACATCGCCCAGCACATTGCCGATCAGCTCAAGACACGGCACCCGGAGGACCGTTTCAGGGTCTGTGCCTACGAAGGGGTCGACAAGGGCGCTATAGGTATTGCATAGGTCGGCACGGGGTCGCAGATATCGCAGTATCATCGGGTGGGTTCCACGCGCCGACATGAACGTCGGGCACAGCCCGACACTTCAGATAGTTCAACGGTCGAATTCGAGGCGCATCCCGTCTGCAACACCAAAAAACTCGCCGTTGCGGTATTTCAGTTCGCCGTTGACCAGGGTCGTCGTTACCCGCGATCGCAAGGTATCGCCCTCGAGCGGCGACCAACCGCATTTGTACAGCACATCCCCGCGTTCGACGCGTTGTGGGCTTTGCATGTCGACCAGGGCCAGATCGGCCCAATAACCCTCGCGCAGATACCCACGCCCGCGTACGTCGAACAATTCAGCGGGGCCATGACTGACCTTCTGCACCGCCTGCGGCAGGCTCAGCACCCCGTCGTGTACCAGCTCAAGGGCCATCGCCACGGCATGCTGGACCAGCGGCAGGCCGGCAGGCGCCTTGAAGTAGGAGATTTCCTGCTTTTCTTCCAGGGTGTGCGGCGCATGATCGGTCGCAATCACATCGAGCCTGTCCTCGGCCAGGGCGGCTCGCAACGCGTCCCGGTCTTCGACGCGCTTGATCGCCGGATTGCACTTGATGAAGCTGCCACGCCGCTCGTAATCGGCCTCGCTGAAATACAGGTGATGCACACAGGCCTCGGCGGTGATCCGCTTTGCGCTGATCGGCCCCGCGTCGAACAGGGCCAGTTCACGCGCGGTTGTCAGGTGCAGGACATGCAGCCGGGTGCCGTGCCGGCGCGCCAGGTCGACCGCCATCGAGGACGACTTCCAGCAGGCCTCTTCACTGCGGATCAGGGGATGGAAGCGCATGGGGATCTCGTCGCCATACTGCTCGCGGTAACGCTGCTCGTTGGCCTGGATGGTCGGGGTGTCTTCGCAGTGCGTGGCAATCAGGGTCGGCGCATCGGCAAATATCTGCTCCAGCGTTTCTACCCGGTCGACCAGCATGTTCCCGGTCGAGGCCCCCATGAAGACCTTGATACCGCAGGTCTGATCCGGGGCCAGGCGCCGGATCTCGTCGATGTTGTCGTTGGTCGCACCCAGGTAGAAGGCATGGTTGCCCCAGGCCCGCCCCCGCGCGAGACCGTATTTCTCCTCCAGTCTCTCCAGGGTCACGGTCTGCGGATTGGTGTTGGGCATCTCCATATAGCTGGTGATGCCACCGGCGATTGCCGCATGAGATTCGGTCGCCAGATCACCCTTGTAGGTGACGCCCGGCTCGCGAAAATGCACCTGGTCATCGATCATGCCCGGCATCAATACCTGTCCGGCGGCATCGATCACCTGCGCACCCGGCGGCGCGGTGATATCGGCGCCGATCTGATCGATGCGTCCGTCGACCACGAGCAGGTCGCCTTCGCGCACCTGGCCTTCGTTCACCATGCGGGCATTGCAGATCAACAGCTTGCTCATCAGTCGTAGTCCCTGTCCTTCCAGGTGCGCAATGCGCGGAATACCGAGGCGCGGTCATTCAGGTCTTTTCCAGCCCAGGTGCTGGCCGCCCCGACGACACCGGCCTGATCGGTGCGCATGAAGGGGTTGCTGGCCAGTTCCTCACCAATCAGCGAGGGCACCGTGGGCTCGTTGTGCTCACGGCGGACCTGGTCGCGTCGGATGCGCGCCTCGAGGTCGTCGTTGTCGGGCTCCACCCAGGCCGCGAACCCCAGGTTGGCCAGTGTGTACTCGTGAGCGCAATAGGCGCGCGTGTCGGGGGGCAGCCGGCCGATCCGGATCAGTGAATCGCTCAACTGCTCGAAGGTCCCGCTGAACACCCGGCCGCAGCCGCCGGCGAACATTGTGTCGCCACAGAACAGCGCGCCGTCCCCGTAATACGCGATATGCCCTTCGGTATGGCCTGGGACGTCCAGCACATCGAACGCAACACCCAGGCCCGACAGTTCCACCCGATCGCCGCCCTGGAGGCGTCGCTCCAGGGCCTTGATGGGCTCGCCGACAGGGCCGTACACGACGGCGTCCGGCCAGATGGCCTTGAGCCCCCGGATACCGCCCACGTGGTCCCCGTGCTTGTGGGTGATCAGGATCGCTTCCAGGGTCAGTCCCTCTGTCCGCAGACGTTCGATCACCGGATCCTCGTCACCGGGGTCGACCACCGCGCAACCTTTGTGACCGGGGCGGCTGAGCAACCAGATGTAGTTGTCGTCGAAAGCAGGAATGGGACGAATATCGATCATTTTCCGTACAGCTCCGCGGGATCGATGAGCTGGTCCTTGTCGACCAACAGGCGGTCACCACGCACCAGGTTGTAGAAGCAGTCCCGGCGACCGGTATGGCAGGCCGGCCCGGTCTGGTCCACCTTCAGCAGGATGGTGTCCCCGTCGCAGTCGAAACGCAGTTCCTTGAGCATCTGCACCTTCCCCGAGGATTCACCCTTGCGCCAAAGCGCCTGGCGCGATCTAGACCAGTAACAGACCCGCCCGGTATCCAGCGTTTCCGCCAGTGCGTCACGGTTCATCCAGGCCAGCATCAGGACCTCGCCGGTATCGAACTGCTGGGCAATCGCCGGCAGCAGGCCATCGGCGTTCCAGGGTAATTCTTCCAGAATGCCCGACAGCGGCACGGAATCACCGCTTGCGAAAGACTCCAGTTGTCTGAATATTCCCATGTGAGGCCAGGTGCTTGTTCACTCCTGGCGATCATAACGCATTGCCGCGCGAGTCAAGTGCCCTGCGCCATGTGGTTTGGATGTAAAATGCCTTCCTCGAAACAGCTTCGGCAGGGCAATGCGGATCTACCGGGTCTCTTTTCACAACAATGGCAAGGTCTACCAGCTGCATGCGCAGCGGGTGGCGCAGGGAGACCTTTACGGCTTCATCGAGGTCAGTGAACTGTTGTTTGGCGAGCACACCTCGCTGGTCGTAGATCCTGCCGAAGAGCGGCTCGAGGCCGAGTTCGCCGGCGTGCAGAAGCTGATCCTGCCCATGCACGCGGTGACCCGGATCGAAGAGGTCGAAAAGCACGGCCAGAACAAGATCCTAGACATCGACGGCAACGTCAGCAACATCACCACCTTTCCACTACCGCCCACGGACGGTCGCAAACGCTGACCCCAGGGCCCGTACCCGGAAAGGAACGGCCCGGCGGCCGGAGTGACAAGCCACGTGGACACAAGCAAAAGCCGCTCACCGCTCAAACAGCGCATCCTGCGCCAGCGCGCCACCCTGTACAACATGCTGATCGACCCGATGCAGCGCGTGGCCAGGCGCTGCGCCAAAGTCTGGGACGACAGGCAGGCGCTGGATCAGCTGTTGCTGAAATCCATCCCCACGGTACCTTATGTCACCTACCTGTATGCACTGGACCCGCAGGGCCGCCAGATCAGTGCCAATGCCTCACCGGACGGACCGATCGAGGGAGATTTCGGTCGTGACCGTTCGCAGCGGCCGTATATGAAGAACCTGCCGGCCAACAAGGACATGGTTTTGTCGGAGGCCTACATCAGCCTGCGTGTGAGCCGCCCCTCGGTGACCGCGATCCAGCGCGTCTATCTCGACGGCAGCCTGATCGGCTACCTCGGTGGCGACTTCGACCTGCGGGGCCTGCCGATCACCAAGGACCTGTACTCGGAGCCGAGCCGCTGGCGCCAACTGAAGGGAGACCCCGCCATCCGCGGCCATGTCTTCCAGCAGCAACGGATCCAGAGCCGGATGGACGAAAGCATCGATCTGGTCTTGCCGGTGTTTGAGGAACTGGTCACCCAGAACGGCGTCTTCCACCTGAAGATACATTTCTCGAGCAGCCGTGCCACCCTTTGGCTAATGGACGATCCCTACCGCTTCCAGTTGCTCGAATTCGAAGAACTTGTCGATCCGGACGTCTGCCTGGCCTTCCCGCACCGGGACTATCCCACCGAGGCCGTGGTCCCGCAGGAACAGATACGCCCCATACTGGATACCTTCAAGCACCTGCGGTTCGCCGACGAGACCATTTACCTGCGCTCGGGTTCGGTCAATATATTCAACGGCATCGTCGGGCTGAACTTCTCCTGCGACGGTTCCCATTACATCCCGGCCGATCAGTTCCTGGCGCGCGACTCGGCGTTCTGGGATGGCATCGGCTGAGCCACGGCCCCCAAAGCGAGCATGAGCGTCGAATCGATGAAGCCCCTTTTCGACGTCCCGATCGCGGCCGGCCGATTTCCGTGTCCAGTGCAGGTTTAAACACCTGTCTGCACGACGGAGACTGAAGCAAATCAAGGAGTACCAAAATGAAGATTCAACAACAGATCGAACACAAGCTGCGTGAACGGTTCGCGCCCTTGCACCTCGAAGTCGCGAACGAGAGCCATATGCACGATGTCCCTGAGGGTTCCGAATCACACTTCCGGGTAGTGCTGGTCACCGCGCAGTTCGAGGGCAGGCCCCTGGTCCAACGTCATCGGGCGGTAAACACCACGCTTCAACAGGAGCTCCAGGGCCGGATCCACGCCCTGGCGTTGCATACCATGACCCCGGAGGAATGGTTCGCCAAAAACGGCGAGGCCCCCGAATCACCACCCTGTCTCGGTGGAGGCAAGGCATGATCTGGAACCTTATCCGCTGGCCGCTCGGCCAATTGATACTGCTGGCCGATTTCCTCACCTCACCCAGATCGCCAAGGCGCGACCCGGCCGAACAGGCGCAGATCGACATCGCCACCCGTGGCCTGGCCCTGTACCAGTTCAGGGCCTGCCCTTTCTGCGTCAAGACGCGCCGTGCAATCAAGCGCCTGGGGCTGAACATCGAGCTGCGGGACGCACGCAACGACCCCGAATGGCGCCAGCAACTGCTTGCTGAAGGCGGGAGGCTTCAGGTCCCTTGCCTCTACATCCCCGGAGACGCCGGCGAGGCACGGTGGCTGTACGAGTCGAATGAGATCATCGCCTACCTCGAAGAGCGGTTCTCTGATGCGGTGACCACTGATCAGGCCTAGCCCGCCGGGCGATGACACCAAGCAACATCAGGCGACCTCCTGTCATGATCGAACCACAAGCCCTGGGCGCACTCGCGAACGCGCATGGATTGCTGCTCCAACTGATCGAGAACCTGCCCGGACGGGACTGCAATCGCCGTTTCGACAAGGATCTGCCGTCGGCGGGCTGGCTGCTCGGTCGCTCGGTCTTTGTCGAACTGCGGCTGTTGCGCAGCCTGCTGATGGCAGACGACGATCTGGCCGGCCGGGTCCAACATCTGTTCAATTCGGACCACCCGCCTTCCGAGGACGCGGACAGTCAACTGCCACCACGCGAACACCTGTTGAAATGGGCAGGTGAGATCTTCGACCAACACCTCACCTGGCTGGCCAATCCCGGCCATATTCCGGCACACCCGCTGCTCGAGGGCAGCTGGCTGGTCTGGTACCTGGCTCAGCGGCATGCCCTGAACTACGAGCGTCTGCTGGCGGTAGTGACCGCGCGCAGCGCGCGGCGCGAGGGTGGCGAACACCGGGCGACCCGGGTGCTCGAGGCCCGGCCGCCACAGGACGACTCGGTGCGCATCGAACAGGGTCACTACCGGGTCGGCGCGCGTGAAGGTGCGGTGATGGCCAATGAGCTGCCGGCACAGGTGGTGGAGCTGCATGCCTTCCGCATCGCCCGCCGACCGGTCAGCAATCGTGAATACCTGGCATTCATGCAGGATGCAGGTTACCGGGACAGCGGCTGGTGGGATACCGAGGGCCGGCAGTGGCGGGAATCGATCTCCGCCATCGCCCCGTGGCACTGGCGCCAGGACGATGCCGGTCATTGGTATTGCATCGGCACCAACGGCGCGATGGACCTGCATCCGGATGAGCCGGTTGCCGGCCTGGGTGCACACGAGTCACGGGCCTTTGCGGCCTGGGCAGCCGCGCGCGGAAACGGCCTGAGCGGCGCGGTCCCGCAACACGAATACCAGTGGGAAGTCGCCGCGCGACTGGGCGAAATCGAGCAACATGGCCGCAGCTGGGAATGGTGCGCAAATGCATTCCACACCTATCCCGGCTACCAGGCGCCACCTGACCCCCTGCTCGAGCCCTGCCCGATCGACAGTGGGGCCCTGGTATTGCGCGGTGGCTGCCTGCACACCCAGCCCAGCCTGCGCCGCAGTACCTTCAGGTTCTGCGCAGCGCCCGGGCAGCGCAGCCTCTTCGCCGGGACCCGGCTGGTGATGCCACCCGGCAAGGCCGCCTGGGAATAGGGCCGGGCCGCAAATTGCGAAAGTAAGAGGCATCCCCGAAGCAGGACCCTGAACGCCCTGTTCTGCATGCCATTCGGGAAGCCGGCTCCCGGTTTCGGAACCTCCCGACTGAAATGCACGACACAGTTCACAGATCCTGCGCACGGCGATCAATGGCGCGTCACATTGGTCGATAGTCCGGGCAAACGGGCAATCCCTTGGTGAGGGCCATGATCAGCAAACTGAGTGATTCGGCACTGCAGGGCATTCAGCGCAGTACCCGGGGCATGGTACGCAGTGCGGTGGAGATCGCGGGTGCCTCCAAACCGGACGGCCAGTCGAACATGACCCGCGCCCTGGTCGAGCTCAAACAGCACGAGCATGCCGCCAAGGCCAATATGAAGACCCTGGCAGCGGCCGACAGGATGATCGGTTCACTGCTCGACGTTAAGGCCTGAACCGACGAAGGTCATTCGGGACCCACCGAAAAAAGCATCGAGTAGTCGGTCGCCCTGACATCCTTGGTCAACTGGCCGACCGATATGAAATCCACCCCGGTCAGCGCTATCCCGCGAATCGTTTCGAGGTCGACACCGCCCGAGGCCTCCAGGCTGGCGCGGCCGGCCGTGCGATCGGCCGCCTCGCGCAGGGCGTCGTTGTCGAAATTGTCCAGCAGCACGCGGCGCGCACCGGCCGCGAGCGCCTGATCCAGCTCATCCAGATTCTCGACCTCGATCTCGACCAGCACATCGTCCGCGACGGTAGCGGCGGCGCCCCGCAGGGCAGCCGCGATCGAACCGGCTGAGCGAATGTGGTTTTCCTTGATCAGGATGGCATCGAACAGGCCGATCCGATGGTTGCTGGCGCCGCCGCAACGCACGGCGTACTTCTGCGCCAGGCGCAGGCCGGGGATGGTCTTGCGTGTATCGAGTATGGTCGCCCCGGTATCCTCAATAGCCGCCACGTAGCGCGCCACCAGCGACGCGGTACCGGAAAGGGTCTGCAGGAAATTCAGCGCGGTGCGCTCTCCCGACAGGATCGGCCGCGCCGGTCCGCTCAATCCGCACACCAACTGACCAGGCTTCAGCCGGTCGCCGTCCTGTGCCGACCATTCGATTCGGATGGCCGGGTCGAGCTGGTGGAAGACCTCGCCCAGCCAGTCGGAACCACACAGCACGGCCGATTCACGCACGATCACGCGTGCGCGGGCCTCGGTATCCGCCGGTACCAGCCGCGCGGTGAGATCGCCACTGCCAAGGTCCTCGGCGAGGGCGAGGCGCACCTGCGCGGCCACTTCCTGTGGATCGACGCGCTGCACCGGCTAGCCAATCTCGAGCAGTTCAACCTCGAATAGGAGGGTCGCATTCGGGGGGATCACGCCACCCGCACCCTGGCTGCCATACCCCAGCTGCGGCGGGATCGTCAGCTTGCGCTTGCCCCCCACCTTCATACCGGCCACACCCTCGTCCCATCCGCGAATCACCATGCCGCGCCCAAGCGAAAAGGCAAACGGCTGATTGCGGTCGACGCTGGAATCGAACTTGCTGCCGTCGGTAAGCCACCCGGTGTAGTGCACCGATACGCGCTGCCCGGCGGCAGCAACCGCACCCTCACCGTCGACCAAATCATCGTACTTCAGGCCCGAATCGGTCATCTTTTCCGTCATCGTCATCTCCATCTTGGCGCCGCGGCGAGCGCGAAAAAAGGCGCCGGCTCGGAGCCGGTGCGTCGATTGTATCTGACGGAGGAGGATTCAGGCAGGCTTGGGCGCCGCCTCGGTGTCGCGCAGGGCACCGAGCATGGCGTTCAAGGCGCGGTCCATCAACGGCTTGTTGAGGTCGTCCAGCAGGCGTGCCTGTTCTGCCCGAAAGAGGATGGCGATCGCGTTGACCGTCATCTCGGCCACCTTCATTCCCTTGCGGTTGACGAAGATACAATTGCTCGAAACCTCGCTTCGCCACGAAAGTTTCCCGCGCACCCAGGCGTCGTCGCGCTGCCACTCCAGCCACTGACCGACCTCCAGTCCCCTGGCCTGCTCATAGAATTCGTCTTCGATGACTTCGGGCTCGGATGTATTTGCAAGTACGACCGCCTCGGGGACCACCTCGTCGACCGATTGCGTTTCAACCGCGTCGGTCTCACCGCGCAGGGCCGCGATATGACAGACCTGGAGGTCCTTGAACAATTGTCCGGCGCGATGCTGATCGAAGGAGATGTTGTTGAGACCGTCCCGCAGGTTCTTGAGCAGATCCGGGATCGCCTTGAGCAGGCGCTGGCGCTCGGCAGTCTCGACCTTCGGCTGCACACTCCAGATCAGATCATCCACCGCCTCGTAGGCGTGCTTCCAGGCCGCACTTTCCTCACCCTCACGCAGATAGGCCAGCAACATCACGTCGTGCCAGCCTTCGCGCAGGATATTGACCACCGCGACCGGCAGGTCCGGTTGCGCCACACGAAATTCGTTCAGTACCTCCGCCACCCGCCGCCTGGCGACCAGCAACTGCTCCTGACCGCGTGTGACCTGGTTGATGCGTTCTTCCGCCACCTCCGCACCGCGGGCCTCTCGCTCGATAAAGTTCGAAAACTCGTCGTAGACCTGGGCAAACAAACCGACGTCATTGTTGAAATCACTCAAGATGCGGGTAACGGCGGATTCGATCCTGCCGTACAAAGACTTGGCCGAACGGTCACCATCATCCACCCATGCCATTCCCGCGCGCGCGAGCGTGTTCAGCAGGCGCCGTGCGGGGTGCTGCTTGTTGCTGAAGAAGCTGCGGTCGAGCACCGCCACCTTGAGCATGGGGATCTGCAGACGCCCGACCAGGGCCTTCATTGCGTCCGGCACATTGCGATCGTCGAGGATGAAATCGAACAGCATGCCGATGACATCGATAACGTCCTGGTCGACCTGGTTGAGCCGCTTCGATGGCATTTCGGTCGAGCCCATCTCGAGCTGACGCCCCAGGTTGACCAGCATTTCACTCTGTAACTGTTGAATCTCGGCACGACTGACGGGGGCGTCGATCGAGGCGTCTCGCTGCAGCTGATTCAGGGCCCCGACGAGTTCCTGCGACGCGATCGCTGGCAGGTGCGTCAGGTGTGCGGCATCACTGCCTCCGGGCAGGCGGCCCGAATAGAGGTTGACCGCCCCGCCATCGCGCCGCATCGACAGCAGTTGACCCAGCATGCCGAGGATCTGTTCCTGGCTGACCTCGTCGACCCCTTTCTCGTTGAGACCACCGGCATCCGGTGCGCCGGCATCGTCCGCCTCCGATGACTCCTGACGGGCGCGCTGGACCGAGGGCGCGACTGGGTTGCGGCGCACACGCTGCACGATCTTGGGCAGTATGCCCGCAGCCACCATGGCATCGTTGAGATCGTCGTAAAGTCCGCCGACATAACCCATCACATGGCGGTCGAACAGCTTGTAGACAACCAGGCGCACGCCCAGGTCACCGCCCCACTGGCGCATCGCCAGACGGAAACCCTCGGCCAGGCTGAAGGGGCCCAAAGGATTCTGCCGGGTGGTCAGATCCGCAACCCCTGCAAGCTGGGCAAAGCGCATGTTGAGGGCGAAAAGCTCGCGATGATAGCGATTCTCGGCCTTGGAGATCATGCCGCCGACGGCGAGGTTCTCTTCCAGTTCATCCTCGCCGACCAGACTCAGTTCGTCCCCCGCGGGCTCATCCTTGACCTCCTCCGTCGATTGCGGGTGATGCCAGAACGTCTCGTACTGGCTCAACTGGTTGCGCAGGAATGCCTTCTCTATCGAATCACGCAGCTTGCGCAGCTCGCGCATGGCTTCGAAATAGCGGGTTTGCAGGACATCGCTGGCGGATTTGTCGGCAAGCTGATAAAGCTCGTCGTCGACGTGCTCGAACAGCTCCTGCATCAGGCGCGGCAAGGTGTCGGCGACGTGCACGCGGCAGGCCGCAACCAGTTCGTGCGCCCTGGCGTCGGCGACCCGGCGGCGCGTGCCACCCATGGTCTGGTCGAACGAAATCACATTATCGCGCGTCATCAACAACCTCTGACATTAACGCCTCTTGGCCGACGTCCCTCTCGTGCCAACACTCATTGATAAAACTAGTGGCGATCAGTTCCAGCCTGCGTGACTGCCGTCACGCTTCGAATCGACCGCCCCGCCCCCCTCAGCGAAGCGGTGAACATAGTCACACCAACTTGGGATTCCACCCCCCATTCAGACCCAAGCTGGAACTGTATTCACCCTGTCGATATTAGCGGCAAAAAACCGCGAATCCTGACCGAACCGGTCGATGCGATGATAAATTAGCATCTGGCCCCCCCTTTCCCGCGCATTATGACCCAAGCACATCGAGATACCACGCGTCTGCCAATTCCCTTTCTTGACCAGTTCGATTTCCATCCGCGTATCGCCGATACAACAGGCACGGTGCTGGTAACGTTCACCTCACCCGACTGCGGCGTCTGTCGCCACCTGCGCAGGGTGCTCCAGGAAATCCGCGGACTGAAACCCGACTGGCACCTGTTCGAGGTCGATGCACAGCGCGATCCCGCCCTGAGCAATGAATTCGAAGTCTTTCATTTACCTACGATTTTCCTTTTTGAAGATGGCGTCTTTCACTGCGAACTACAGGCCGAGGCGCGCCCCTTATCGATAATCCACGCCACTCTCGCGGCACTGCAGATGCCGGCGGAGGAGGCCCCGTGAAGGGTCCGGGCGAAATTTGGCTGCCCGGGCTGGCCCACGAACCATCACCGAACGCCGACGAACGCCCCCCCGGCTGTGAAGTGGACCTGTTGGTCATCCACAACATCAGCCTGCCACCGGGAGAGTTCGGCGGGGGCCATATCCGTGACCTGTTCCTCAATCGGCTGGACGAGCAAACACACCCTTACTTTGCCGAGATCGCTCACCTCGAGGTCTCTGCCCATCTGCTGATCAGGCGCGACGGATCCGCGCAACAGTTCGTCGCGCTGAACCGACGCGCCTGGCATGCCGGCCTGTCGAGTTTCTGCGGCCGCGGGCGCTGCAACGACTTTTCCA
Organism: uncultured Gammaproteobacteria bacterium; assembly: GCA_963753845.1. Classification (GTDB taxonomy): domain Bacteria; phylum Pseudomonadota; class Gammaproteobacteria; order Chromatiales; family Chromatiaceae; genus Thiosocius. The sequence goes on along the minus strand of CAVWEI010000002.1, from coordinate 383,363 downwards.
TCGGCATCGAACTCGAGGGTAGCGACGACACACCCTATACCGCCACCCAGTACCTGCGTCTGGCCTCACTGACGGCCGAGATACTGGCCCTGTTTCCCGCGATACTGCCGGGGCGCATCGTGGGTCACTCGGATATCTCCCCGGGGCGAAAGACCGACCCCGGCCCGCATTTCGACTGGTCGCTTTACCGGGAGATGGTTGCCCGCAGCGAAGCTGGCGGGCGGAACACGGGCGAGACTTAAAGTAAAATCCCGCGAATGGAGCCCGGCGCGGGTGAATCGCAACCCCATCAAGGCCAGCAGCCGCCCGGCCTTTCATCAACGAGGTCACCCGATCGATGACATTCATGATCGTCTTGTTGGCGCTGTTCATCGAACGCGTCCTGCAGCAGCATCGACCTGAACGCCACCACCAATGGTTCGACGGCTATTGCCGGCGCCTGGCGGGCAACTCTTTCGCCCGCTCACTGATGGCGCGGCCGTGGGGTGCGGTGATCCCGCTGCTCCCCCTGTTGCTGGCGGTCGCCTGGTTACAGGCCTTTTTTGCCGATCTCGGCGGTCTATTCGCTCTTGTGTTTGGGGTGGCCGTCCTGCTGTACAGTCTCGGACCCCGGGACCTGGGCGACCAGGCACAGGAATTCGTTGCGGCCCGCGACGCGGGTCAGGACGAGCGCGCCGGCGATATCGCCAGAGGTCTCTGCCGGAGCCAGGTACCCGAGCGCGAGCCACGCCGTTCGTTTGCCGTTGCGCGCGCGGTGGTCGTGCTTGCCGCATCGCGGCTGATCGGCCCTGTTTTCTGGTTCGTGGCCTTCGGCGCGGTCGGCGCGGCCGCGTACCGCGCCATCCACCTGCTTGCTGAACGCCTGCAACGCGAAGACTGCCCGCAGGGTATGAAACGCTACAGCGACGAGATGCGGCATATTGCGGACTGGGCGCCGGCGCGCATTACCGCGGCCGGTTATGCCATAGCAGGAAACTTCGACGCCGTGGCCCATGCGTGGCAGACGTTCGACTATCTGCCCGACGAAGGCCCCCTGACCGAGGCGGAACAGCTGCTGGCACGTACCGGCCTGGCCGCGCTGGACACCTTTGGGGAAGGTGATCTGGAGCCGGGCGACGAAGATGCAGAGGGTATCGATGCAGCCCTGGTAGCGCCAGCGGTCGAAGATGCCCTGGCGCTGGTGTGGCGCAGTCTGGCCATGTGGGTCACGGTGATTGCAGGCGGAAGCCTCGTGGCAGCACTGGCTTGAACCGCCTTGCTGCAGCCGGCCTGCTGCTACTGCCAGCTTTTGCTGTCGCCCATGCGGCGGGGACGATGGACGACCTCGGAGGAAGGGTATCGCTGCCACAAGCGGCACAGCGCATTGTGACGCTGGCCCCACACGCGACCGAGCTGGTCGTGGCTGCCGGCGCAGGCGACAGGCTGGTGGGCATCGCCGTCGGGGGTGCCGGGCACGGCCGACTGTCCGGTCTGCCCCGCATCGGCGGCCCCGGCGGGCTGGACCGCGAGGCCCTGCTGACGCTGCAACCCGACCTGGTGATCGCCTGGCAGTCCGGGAATCGCGCGACCGACCTGGAATGGATCGCGCGCAGCGGTATCGCTCTTTACCAAACCGAGCCTGGCTCCTTGCATGACATTTCCCGCGCAGTGCGGGACATCGGAGGCCTGAGCGGCACGACGCGCCAGGCCGAGGCGGCCGCGCGCGCTTTCGAACAGGCGCTGGATACGCCTTGTGCGCGACTTCCCCCGCTGGCTGCCTATGTGTCCGTCTGGGAGCACCCTGCGATGACCGTCGGCGGCAGGCACTGGATCAACGCCGCGCTCAGGTCCGCCGGTTACCGCAACGTGTTCGATCAGCTCGACCGCGGGGTCTTCCCGGTCTCAAGCGAGGCCGCCCTCGCCCACCGCTTACTGCCCCGCATCTCGCTGGTCAGGAGTTTCGACGACAGCGAAGACGACCGGCTCGCTGATCTGCTCTCCCGGCCGGGACCGGGCCTGGGCGAGGCGATCCCGATCCTGTGTACCCGGCGCCTGGCACAGGATCCTGCCAACACACATTAAGGGGATCACCCGAAGCCGATGCTTCGATAACGGTCCGCGCGGCGCAGCTTGTGCCGGCACAACGGGATCTCATTGGTCCGGAGGTACGGCAACTTCGGTCTGCGGAACATAACCGCGCAGAATCCCGGCCAACACCTCGCTGGCCGCAGGATCACCATGGATCAGGCGTACCTGATCGGGCCTGTTTTTCATCTTGCGCACAAAATCGACCAATCCCTGCTGATCGGCATGCGCCGAGTAACCCGAAATGGTGTGTATCCGCGCCTTGATATCGAAACGTTCGCCATCCAGTTCGACATAGCCGCCCCGCGGACCATAGCGCTGGATTTCCCGCCCCGGTGTACCCTGCGCCTGATAGCCGACGAACAGGATGTCGTGTTTAGGATCCTCGAGCATGGCCTTTAGATAGTTCACCACCCGCCCGCCAGAGCACATGCCGCCCGCCGCCAGGACCACCACCGGGCGCCCGGTCCCAGCCAGATAGTGCACCGCGCGCAGGTGATCTTCATGGCTGTCTATGGTCGTGAGCTGATCGAAATCCAGCGGGTGTCTACCCGACGCGAGCCGCATCTGCGCCTCCGCGTCCCAGAAGGGTCGCAGTTCGCCGTACAGTTCGGTGAATCTGGCGGCCATCGGCGAATCCAGCACGATCTGAAGATCATCCCAGGGCAGCCCCTCTGCCGCCTCGGAGCCGCGATTGCGGTGCAGGATATCCTCCAACTCGTACAGCAGTTCCTGGGTGCGCCCGATACTGAATGCAGGAATCAGCACGGTGCCGCGATCCTGCAGGGCATGGCGGATCACTTTCTCCAGCGCCTGCTGACGCGCCTCGCGGCCCTCGTGATTGCGATCGCCGTAGGTGCTCTCCATCACCAGGACGTCGCAGCCCTCCGGTTGATCTGGTGGTGGCAGCAAGGGCGTCGCATCGTCCCCCAGATCACCGGAGAATATGACATGCCGCTCCTGATCACCCTCACCGCAGCGGCAATCCACCCAGGCTGAACCGAGGATGTGCCCCGCTCTCCGGAACTGCACCGCCAGGGGCGAATCCCCGGCGACGTCTATCGACTGCCATTGGCCATAGGGCACCGGCCGGATCATCTGCCTGAGTCTGTGCATGACACGCCTGATCAGCGATTTGTTGCGGGTCACGCCAACCTTGAGCGCATCTTCCAGCACCACCGGCAACAGGATGGCCGACGGTTCGGAACAGTAGATCGGCCCGGAGAAACCGGCCGCCAGCAGGTAAGGGATCCGACCGACATGATCGATATGCACATGAGTGACGATCAGGGCGCGCACCGAATCGATGGAGAACTCGATCGCCAGATCGCGTGCGTTCGCCCCTTTGCCCGAATTCTCCGCACCCTGGAACAGGCCACAGTCGATCAGGATCGCATCCCGCTCGCCGACCCGCAGTTCATGGCAAGAGCCGGTGACGCCGCCGACGGCACCGTGATGCAGAATTTCCAATGCGATCCTCCTTTTAGCCGTCACCGAGTTGAAAACGCAGAGGACACAGAGGCGCAGAGTTCACAGAGTTGTTTTTCAGCGAAGCATCACTGCCCGGAAATGAGCTTGGAGTCCTTTGCGCCTTTGCGTCCTCTGCGTCCTTTACTCCCAAGCCAGGCATTGCCACTCAGGCAAAAAGTCGTACCTCGCCGGCACCATCCACGTTGTCCACGCAACGTCCGCACAGGTCAGGATGTGAAGTATTGGAACCCACGTCCTCGCGATGATGCCAGCAGCGTCCGCACTTGGCATGGGCACTTGGCCGTCGCCACCACGCTGAGTCCCTTCACCTCGGTAACCACGGCACCGGCGGGCGCGTCCTTTGCCGGGAAGGCGCTGGCATAGGAAGTGATCAGGGCGAAGCGCAGCTCGTCGCTCAGTTCGTTGAGGACGCCCAACAGCGCATCGTCGCAGTACAGTTGCACCTCGGCATCCAGTGAGGAACCGATACTGCCGTCCTTGCGCATCGCCTCCAACTGCTTGGCCACCGCGGTCTTGACCGCGATCACACTTGTCCAGGCCCCGGCGTCCAGCGGACCCTGACCCAGCGGGAAAAGCTCCTGGTACCAGGTCTCCATGAACACCGATTCCGAGCGCTCGCCGGGCATATAGCCCCAGATCTCGTCAGCGGTAAAACTCAGCACCGGCGCCATCCAGCGCACCATGGCCTCGACGATATGGAACATCGCTGTCTGGCATGAGCGCCGTGCCAGGCTGTCGGCCCGGGTGGTGTACTGGCGATCCTTGATCACATCGAGGTAGAAGCCGCCCATGTCTGCGACACAGAAATTAAGCACCCGCTGGTAGATCAGGTGGAAGTTGTAGTCCTCGTAGGCGCGCGTGATCTCCTGCTGAAGCGCGAAAGCACGGCCGACCGCCCAGCGGTCGAGGGCGATCATGTCGGCCGCGGCCACGGTGTCACGCGCCGGGTCGAAGCCTTCCAGGTTGGCGAGCAGAAAACGCGTGGTGTTTCGGATACGGCGGTAGGCATCGGCGGTGCGCTTGAGGATCTCGTCCGAAACCGACATCTCGGCACGGTAATCGGTTGCCGCCACCCACAGGCGGATGATGTCGGCGCCGAGTGTCTTCATGACCGACTGCGGTGAGACCACGTTGCCCTGTGATTTGGACATCTTCTTGCCGTCCGCGTCCACCGTGAAGCCGTGCGTCAGCACACCCCTGTACGGCGCATGTCCGTTCATGGCAACCGACGTCAGCAGGGAGGACTGAAACCAGCCACGGTGCTGGTCGGACCCTTCCAGATACAGGTCGGCAGGACGCGCCAACTCCGGGCGGAGATCGAGCACGCAGGCATGCGTGACGCCCGAGTCGAACCAGACATCGAGGGTGTCGGGCACCTTCTCGTAATGAGTCGCATCGTCACCGAGAAGGTCGCCGGGCTCGAGGTCGAACCACGCCTGGATGCCATCTTTCTCCACCCGCTTCGCGACACGCTCTATGAGCCCGACGGTGTCCGGGTGCAGTTCACCGGTCTCCTTGTGCACGAAGAAGGTGATCGGCACCCCCCAGGTGCGTTGACGCGATACACACCAGTCCGGGCGGTTTTCGATCATCCCCTCGATCCGTGCCTGACCCCAGTCCGGGGTCCAGCGCACGCGCCTGATCTCGGCCATCGCGGTATCTCGCAGACCCTTCTGCTGCATCGAGATGAACCACTGTGGCGTGGCGCGGAAGATGATCGGAGTCTTGTGCCGCCAGCACACCGGGTAGCTGTGGGTGAACTTCGCCGATTTCATGAGTGCGCCGTGTTCTTCCAGAACCTCGATCACGTGCTCGTTGGCCTTCAACACGTGCTCGCCCTCGAACAGGGGCGTGCCGGGCACGAAGCAGCCATTGCCACCGACCGGATTGTCGACCGGCAGGCCGTAGCGCTGGCCGACGATGTAGTCGTCCATGCCGTGCCCCGGCGCGGTGTGTACCGCACCCGTACCGGCCTCCAGGGTGACATGGTCGCCCAGCACGATCGGGACATGACGGTGATAGAAGGGGTGCTGCAACAGCTGACGGTCAAACACCGCGCCTACCGCGCGTCCCACCACCCGGTAGTCCTCGATGCCCCAGCGTCGCATGGCGTCCTCGAGCATGCCCTCGGCCACCACCAGGCGCCGATCGCCAGCCTGCACCAGGACGTAGTCCAGGCCGGCATTGAGTGCCACACCCTGGTTTGCCGGGATGGTCCAGGGCGTGGTGGTCCAGATCACCACCGCGATCTCGCCATGGCCGGGCCCGTCGGCTGTCGGGGTGAACCCGGCGGCGAACGCGGCCTGGTCCAGCGCGACAAAGCGCACGTCGATGGCGAAGGATTCCTTGTCCTGGTATTCGACCTCGGCCTCGGCCAGGGCCGAACCGCAATCGGTGCACCAGTGCACCGGCTTTGATCCCTTGACGATATGACCCTGTTCCACGATACGCCCGAGAGAACGGATGATGCCCGCCTCCTGGGCGAAGTTCATGGTCAGGTACGGATTGTCCCAGTCGCCTATAACACCGAGACGCTTGAAGTCGGCCTTTTGCCGCTCGACCTGGACCATCGCGTAGTCGCGACAGGCCTTACGGAATTCACCCGCACTCACCTTCTGCCCCGGTTTGCCGACCTTCTTCTCGACCTGCAGTTCGATTGGGAGGCCGTGACAGTCCCAACCCGGCACATAGGGGGCGTCGAACCCGGCCAGGGTCCGACTCTTGACGATCACGTCCTTGAGCACCTTGTTCACCGCGTGGCCGATATGAATCTCACCGTTGGCGTAGGGCGGGCCGTCGTGCAGCACGAATTTGTCGCGCCCGGCACAGGCGCCGCGGATCTTCCCGTACAGATCCGCGGCCTCCCAGCGTTTCAGCAACTCCGGCTCGCGCTGGGCCAGGTTGGCCTTCATCGGGAACGCGGTTTTGGGAAGGTTCAGGGTGTCCTTGTAATTGTTGCTCACGGACTAAGACTCGGTAGAAAAAAAGAATTTGGTTGGACGGCCAGGGCACCTGTCTCAGGCGGACTAACCGGATTTGCGGTGCGCGCGCGCATCCAGGCGATGAATCTCGCGGGCGCGCTCTGCATCCCGCCCGATCTGTTCGCGCAGCGCTTCGAACGACTCGAACCTGCGCTCTTCGCGGATGTACTCGACAAAATCGACCTCGACATGCCGACCGTACACCTCGTCGGCGAAATCGAACAGATGCACCTCGAGCAAAAAACGGTCGTCACCCGCCAGGGTCGGACGGTTGCCGATATTGGCCACCCCGGGCAGCGGTCGGTCCGCCAGGCCCAGAACCTGCACTGCGAATACGCCGCGCAACGGTGTCGAACGCCGCAACAGGCCCACGTTCATGGTCGGAAAGCCAATGGTGCGACCACGTTTGTTGCCGTGGGCCACGTGCCCGCAGATACGGTAGCGCCGTCCCAGACAACGCTCGGCGTGCGCCAGGTCTCCCTGCTGCAGGGCCTCACGGATGCGGGTACTGCTGACACGATCACCCGCTTCGGCAACCGTGTCCAGACTTTCCACCCCGAACCCGGCCTCCTTCCCCATCGTGCGCAACAGGTCGAAATCACCGACCCGATCTTTACCGAAACGGAAATCGTCACCGACGTAGAGGTGTCTGATCGCGAGTTTCCCGACCAATATCCCGCGCACGAATTCCTGTGCGTCCACGTCCGCGAAATGGGCATCGAAGCGGATTAGCAGGACTCGGTCGATGCCAAAATTGCCGATCGCCTCAAGCTTCTCACGCAGTCTGGTCAGCCTCGCCGGGGCCTGATCCGGGCAGAAGAACTCCATGGGCTGAGGCTCGAAGATGATCACCAGCGAAGGCAGGCCGGCTGCGCGCGCGCGCCCGGTCAGGGCCTCGAGCACGGCCTGGTGCCCGAGGTGCACGCCATCGAAGTTGCCAATAGTGGCAACACAGTCGCGGTGGGCGGCGCGCAGGTTGTGCAATCCGCGGATCAGTAGCACCGATTTTGCCAGTCAGCTGTATGTGAACGCGCGATTATATAGACTTGGCCAACGGGGGACCTAATTGGCTGAATACGGCGCAGGAAACACACAACGAAATAGTCAACAATCGCCCTTATAAGCGTAGGAATTAGCTCAGGAATCCACGTCCTTGTTGCCCCGTGCCGGAAACAGGCCATCGATCAGCAGGAGCACCACGCCGAGCGTGATCGCGCTGTCGGCCAGGTTGAATGATGGCCAATACCAGTCCTGCCAGTGCCATTGGAGGAAATCCACCACCTTGCCCAGCCAGACGCGATCGATCAGATTGCCGATTGCGCCCCCGATCACGAACGCCAGGCCATAGGCCGTCAGGCGCTCGCGGGCCTGCAGTTTGCCGAGCCAGACCACCATCACGGCAGAGACGACGACACCGATCGCGACGAAGAACCAGCGCTGCCAACCGCCGGCGTCACTCAGAAAACTGAACGCCGCCCCGGTGTTGAACACCAGGGTGAGGTTGAAAACCGGCCACACGGTCAGCACCTCGTACTCATCGAAGCTGGCCAGCATCCAGAACTTGCTGAGCTGGTCCAGGACCACCACCACGACGCTGATCCACAGCAATCTCAACATCACCCACCCTCGCCCGGGCCGCGTATCTGCAGGTCACGCGGACGCAGACCCAGCGCCAGCAGAACCGTGAAATAGGCCGTTGCGGCCAGCGTGATCAGGCCCATCAGCCACAGCACCCGGTCCCAGCGTGCCGACTGCACCCATTCGAACAGACTCGGGGATGCCCAGGCAGTCAAAGCCGCCATGACGAGCGCAGCCACGCCGACCTGCAGGGCCAGGCGCGGCCAGCCCGCGGCCGGCATGTAGGCCTTGTCCCTGCGCAGGTTGCGCAGCAGCAGGTAGGCGTTCAGGTAGGCGGAAAGACTGGTCGCCAAGGCGAGACCGGCATGCTGGAGCGGAAAGATCAGGACCAGGTTCATCAGCATGTTCGCCAGCATGGCGATCACCCCGATTCGGACCGGGGTGCGCGTATCCTGGCGGGCGTAGAAACCGGGGGCCAGCACCTTGATCAGAATGAAGGCCTGCAGACCCAGCGAGTAGGCCATCAGGCTGCGCTCGGCCATCGCCACGTCGTGGGCGTCGAACACCCCGGACTGGAACAGGGTGGCGATCATCGGTCCCGCCAACAAAGCCAGGCCGAGGGCCGCCGGGATCCCGAAGATGAAGGTCATTCTCAGCCCCCAGTCCAGGGTGTGACTGAACGCCTCCGGTGCTGCCTCGGCCTGGCGCCTGGACAGGCGTGGCAGGATCACGGTGGCCAGCGCGACACCGAGTATCCCCAGCGGGAACTCCATCAGCCGGTCCGAGTAGTACAGCCAGGAGATGCTGCCGGTGGTCAGGAAAGAGGCCAGCATGGTATCCAGCATCAGGTTGATCTGGGTGACAGATACCGCGAACAGCGCCGGGATCATCAGCCTTAGCACACGGCGCACCCCGGGGTCGTGAAAGCCCGGTCGCGGATGCGGCAGCAACCTGATCCGCGCCAGAAAGGGTATCTGGAAGGTGAACTGGGTGACCCCCGCTATGAGCACCCCCCAGGCCAGGGCAACGACACCCTGCTCCATCATCGGTGCCAGCCATAATGCCGCCGAGATCAGGCAGAGGTTGAGCAACACGGGTGTGAATGCGGGTATAGCGAAACGGTCATGCGCATTCAGAATACCGCCGGCGAATGCCGTCAGCGAGATAAAGAAAAGATACGGAAAGGTCAGGCGCAGCATCTCGGCCGCCAGCGCCAGCTTTTCGGTCTCTGCATCCATGACCCAGCCAAGCGCGAACAGCGAAACCAGGACCGGCGCGGCCACCACCCCGATCAGCGACACTACCAGCAGCACCAGGCCAAGGCTGCCAGCGATGTGGTCCACGAAGTCCTTGAGTTCGCGAAAATCGCGCTGGGTACGGTACTCGGTCAGGACCGGCACGAAGGCGGTGGCGAAAGCGCCCTCTGCGAACAGGCGGCGCAGGAAGTTGGGGATCTTGAAGGCCACGAAGAAGGCATCGGTCTCTGCACTCGCCCCAAACACCTGCGCCAGGACCAGGTCCCGCACGAATCCCAGGACCCGCGACACGAGGGTGTAACCGCCGACAGTGGACAGGGATTTTAGCAGCGACAGGGTGAGATCCTCCGGAAAGCGGCGATTATAAAGCCAAGCGGCGGAGGAATCTGTGGGCACGCGAGACTTGACACCGCGGACCCTGGTCCACATAATCTTGCGTCTTTCGTGAATGCCGATGTATCAGGAGACCTGAATTGGCCAACTCAGCACAAGCCCGCAAGCGCGCCCGCCAGGCCGAAAAGCACCGCCAGCAGAATGCAGGTCGTCGCAGCGAAATGCGCACCGAGCTTAAAAAAGTGATCACCGCCATCGACGCCGGTGACAAGGCTGCTGCAGAGGGCGCCTACAAGACCGCCGTGCCGCTGCTCGACAGCCTGGCAGGCAAGGGCCTGATCCATAAGAACAAGGCCGCTCGCCACAAAAGCCGCCTGAACGCGAAAATCCACGCCCTGTAAGTCTGGACTCCGATTCGCACAGAAACCGGCCCTTGGGCCGGTTTTTTGTTGCCGGAACCGTTATAAACCCCAATTTATGTAAGCCAATTCCTACAAGGGGTGGCGATACAGGTTATGTTCACCACCCCTTGATGTGTGACAAAGTGAAGTTGTCGTCGGGAAGGACTCAATGGACTGTCGATATGCGCCTGGATGCGCCGCACGGAATCACAGAGTTTGCCAACCAAGCCCGACGATATCTGAACCCCCGACGGATGGATCTGCCGGGGGTTTTTTCATTTGCCACGCCGGATCGGATCATCGACCAAGCTGGCAGCAACTGCCCGGAGACCGGGCATCGGCAGCCTGAACCGCAACCGCCTACATCAATACCAGGTTGTCGCGGTGGACCAGTTCCTCCTCGCCGACATAACCCAGTATCTGTTCGATCTCGCCGGACGGCCGCCCCTTGATCTGGCGCGCCTCGGAGGCACTGTAGTTCACGAGCCCGCGCGCAAATTCGCGCCCGTCCTCATCGACACAGACCACCATCTCGCCGCGCAGGAAGTTGCCCAGCACATCCCTGACGCCCACCGCCAGCAGGCTGCGACCGGACTCACGCAACACGCGCACGGCGCCGGCATCCAGCACCAGACGTCCCTTGGCCTGCAACTGCCCGGCCAGCCATCGCTTGCGCGCCGCCTCCGGCTGCTGTGACGAGGTCAGCAGGGTGCCGAGTTCCTCGCCCTGCTTGAGTCGCTGCAGCACGCCTTCGCTGCGGCCGTAAGCGATCACGGTCGCCGCACCCGATCGCGCGGCCAGGCGTGCGGCGCGCACCTTGGTCTGCATACCGCCCTGTCCGAGCTGACCCCCACCACCGGCCATGAGGTCCAGCGAGCGGTCGCCAGCCTGCGCCTGTGCGACCAGGCTGGCATCCGGATTGGAACGCGGGTCGGCATCGTACAGCCCCTGCTGGTCGGTCAGCAGGACCAGCAGATCGGCCTCGATAAGATTGGCGACCAGAGCGGCAAGGGTATCGTTGTCCCCGAGGCGCAGCTCCTCGTTGGCCACCGTGTCATTCTCGTTGACCACCGGCACCACGCCCAGGTCGACCAGTGCCCGCAGGGTGCTGCGCGCGTTCAGGTAGCGCTTGCGATTCGACAGGTCGTCGTGCGTCAACAGCACCTGGGCGGTATGCAGACCGCGGCGCTGGAAGCAACTCTCCCAGGCCTGCACCAGTCCCATCTGGCCGATCGCGGCGGCCGCCTGCAGGCCGTTCAGACTACTCGGCCGTCGCGTCCAGCCCATGCGTTTCATGCCCTCGGCGACCGCTCCGGAAGAGACGACCACCACCTCGTTGCCGGCGGCGATCAGGTCCGCAATCTGATCGACCCAGTGCCGCAGGCTGTCGCGGTCCAGTCCCTTGCCATCCGCCGTGATCAGCGCACTGCCGATCTTTACCACCCAGCGACGGGTCAAGCGCAAAGATTCACGTGTCATCATGATTTCAGAGGGTCAAAAGGTTCATCGTCGGTCGCAACTTCGGCGCCCAGCTCTGCCGCCCTGAGCTCCTCCAGGCGGCTGGCGAGGGCCTGCACCAGCTCATCGAGTCCCTGCCGTGAAACCGAGGAAACCGCGAAAACCGGGCCGCGCCAGTCCAGTTCCTGCAGCAGGGCCTGCTCGCGTGCGGCAAATTCATCCTGAGCGAGGAGATCACGCTTGGTCAGCACCAGCCAGCGTTCGCGCCCGGCCAGTTCCCGCCCGAATTTTTCGACCTCGGCGAGGATGCAGCGCACCGACTCGGCCGGTGATGACTCATCCATCGGCGCCATATCGACCAGGTGCAGCAACAGACGGGTGCGCGACAGGTGCTTTAGGAAGCGGATCCCCAGCCCGGCACCCTCTGCCGCACCCTCGATCAGGCCCGGGATGTCGGCGATTACGAAGCTTCGATCGGCACCTGCGCGCACCACGCCGAGGTTCGGGTACAGGGTGGTAAAAGGATAATCGGCGACCTTGGGCCGCGCACTCGAAACGGCCGAGATCAGGCTGGACTTGCCGGCGTTCGGCAGGCCCAGCAGGCCGACATCGGCGAGCAGCACCAGTTCCATCTGCAGCGAGCGCCGCTCCCCCGGGGTGCCGTGGGTCGATTGGCGCGGCGCGCGGTTCGTACTGCTCTTGAAGCGGATATTGCCCAGGCCATGATGGCCACCGCGCGCAACCAGCAGCTCCTCGCCGTGCGCCATCACCTCGCCGATGAACTCCTCGGTGTCTGCATCGTATACGCGGGTGCCTACCGGGACCCGGACGTACAGACTCTCACCCTTGTGCCCGGTCATCTGCCGGCCCATGCCGTTCTGGCCACGCTCCGCCCGGTGGCGGCGCTTGTGGCGAAAGTCGACCAGGGTGTTGAGACCGCTGTCGGCGACCAGGAAGACATGCCCGCCGTCACCGCCGTCGCCGCCGTCCGGCCCGCCTTTAGGAATATATTTCTCGCGACGAAAACTCACGCAGCCGTTGCCACCGTCGCCGGCCTCGACCTTGATTAACGCCTCATCGACAAATTTCATCCGCTTTCACCCCGACCCTGTGCACCCAAATTCCCCACCCCGCAACGAAAAAAGCCCCGTCGAGCGACGAGGCCTTTTGACGAGCGGTCTGTCCGAAGGTGGATCAGGCCGGATCGACGCTCACAAACTTGCGGCTGTTCGCGCCCTTGGTCTCGAAGCGAACCACGCCGTCCGCCTTTGCAAACAGGGTGTGATCCTTGCCACAGCCGACATTCACCCCCGGGTGAACCCGGGTACCGCGCTGGCGGACGATGATGCTGCCGGCAGTGATCGCCTGACCACCATAAATCTTTACGCCGAGGCGTTTCGATTCCGAATCGCGGCCGTTCTTGGAGCTGCCGCCTGCTTTTTTGTGTGCCATGCTGAATTCTCCCTCAACCGGCGCTTATGCCGGTGACTTCGATCTCGGTAAAGGATTGACGATGCCCCTGACGCTTCATGTGGTGCTTGCGGCGACGGAACTTCACGATCATGACCTTTTTGCCACGCCCGTGCGATTTGACCGTCGCGGTGACCTTGCCGCCGTCGAGGTAGGGCGCACCCACTTTGACGTCGTCGCCGTCTGCAACCATGAGGACCTTGTCCAGCTCTACGCTGGCGCCCTCTTCGGCGTCGATTTTTTCTACTTTGAGGGTCGAACCCTGGGCAACCCGGTATTGCTTGCCACCGGTCTGGATAACGGCGTACATAACCGCGCAATCTCCCTTGATCAAAAACGGCCCCACCGGCAAGCTGTGCCAGCGGAAAGACGCGAAATTCTATAGACCCGTGCCTCGGACGTCAACTGCCACCCACCCACAACGGCTCATTGGGCCCGATATGGAGCCCGGCTTGACAGAAATAACGGCGCTTCCCTAGGATGCGCGGCAGTTTTTGCCCAGAAATCCCGCCGTTATGGAGTTTTCCAGCATCCGCGAGCTGATCGAGGACGATCTCAAGGCAACCGACGCCCTGATAATCGACCGCCTCAGCTCCGACGTCGTCCTCATCAACCAGGTGGGCCATTACATCGTCAACAGCGGTGGCAAACGCCTTCGGCCGATGGTCGTGCTGCTTGCCGCGCGCGCGCTCGGCTACCAGGGCAGTTCGCATATCGAACTGGCCGCCATCGTGGAGTTCATCCATACCGCGACGCTCCTGCACGACGACGTGGTGGATGAATCAGACCAGCGTCGCAACCGCGACACCGCGAACGCGGTCTGGGGCAATGCCGCCAGCGTGCTGGTGGGCGATTTCCTGTACTCACGCTCCTTCGAAATGATGGTGGCGGTCGACTCGATGCGCATCATGGAGGTCATGTCGCACGCGACCAACCGGATCGCCGAGGGTGAAGTGCTTCAGCTTTTGAACTGCAATGACCCCGATACCGATGAAAAGCGCTACCGCGAGGTCATCCTGCGCAAGACAGCGACCCTGTTCGAGGCGGGCACGCGCCTGGGCGCGATCATCAGCAACAGCGACGCCGGTATCGAAAAGGCGCTGGCCGACTACGGCCGCCACCTCGGCATGGCCTTCCAGATGATCGATGACGCGCTTGATTACGGGTCGTCGGGTGTGGATATCGGCAAGAACCTGGGCGACGACCTGGCAGAGGGCAAACCGACCCTGCCGCTGATCAGGGCGATCGAACTGAGCGCCCCTGCCACCCGCGACATGCTGCGCGATGTGATCGAGAAAGGCGGTACCGAACGTATACAGGAGGTGCTCGAGGCGATTGAATCAACCGATGCGATCGCTTACACTGCGCGGCTCGCGGCAGACGAGGCGGCAAAGGCCAAACAGGCCCTGGAAGCGATCCCCCCATCGGCCTTTCGCAGCGCCCTCTCAGCAGTTGCGGATTTCTCGGTCGACAGGTCTTTCTGATACGCGATTTATTTCGGAGTGTAGCTCAGCTTGGTAGAGCACCACGTTCGGGACGTGGGGGTCGTAGGTTCAAATCCTATCACTCCGACCAATTCGAAAAGCAGCCTCCATGGCTGCTTTTCTGTTTCTGCGGCAGCGGCATGGGGGGCGCCTGACAGCCGCAAGCCTTCGCCGGATACGAAACCGATCAGTGCAGATCGTAACCACGCTCCTCGTGCATCACGATGTCCAGGCCCTCGGTCTCCTGCTCCTCACCCACCCGGAGGCCGAGCAATGCGCCGACCAGTTTCAGGATGCCGAAGGTCATCACAGCGGTAAAGACAACGGTCGCGAGCACCCCCACCAGCTGCACGTATAACTGCCCGCCGATGCTGCCGATCCCGTCGGCAAAACCATAGCCGCTGAAGACGCCCAGTTCGACGGACGAGAAGACACCCGCCAGCAGGGTACCCAAGATGCCGCCGACACCGTGAACGGGAAAGACATCCAGCGAGTCGTCTATCTTCAGTACCCGCTTCATGAACATGGTCGCGTTGAAACAGACAAAACCGGCAAGAATGCCAATGATCAATGCCCCGCCGGGACCGACAAAGCCGGAGGCCGGGGTGATGGTGCCCAGACCCGCCACCATCCCGGTGACGGCACCCAGGGCACTGGGTTTGCTGAACTTTAGCCATTCCATGGTCATCCAGACCATGGCGCCGGCGGCGGCAGAGATATGGGTGACAAGCATCGCCATTGCAGCGTCACCATTGGCCGCCAGGGCGCTACCGCCATTGAACCCGAACCAGCCGACCCACAACATGCCGGCACCCATCACCGTCATGGTCATGTTGTGCGGCGGCATCGCCACAGTTGGAAAACCGCGACGCGGCCCGATCACCAGCGCCGCCACCAGGGCCGCCACCCCGGCCGTGATGTGCACCACGGTGCCACCCGCGAAGTCGTACAAACCCATCTCACCCAACCAGCCGCCGCCCCACACCCAGTGGGTTACCGGCACATAGACCACCATCAGCCAAATGGCGCTGAACAGCAACATGGCCGAGAATTTCATGCGCTCGGCAAAGGCACCGATGATCAGGGCCGGCGTGATGATCGCGAATGTCATCTGAAACAGCATGAACAGCGACTCCGGGATATCGCCAGACAGGGTGTCGCGCCCCACCCCGGCCATCATTACCCTGCTGAAATCGCCGATCCAGGCGTTGCCCTCGCCGAACGCCAGGCTATATCCGGCGATAAGCCATAAAATCGACACGACGCCGGCGATGGCGAAGCACTGCATCAGTACGGAAAGGACGTTCTTGCTGCGCACCAGGCCGCCATAGAACAAGGCGAGACCAGGCAGTGTCATGAACAGCACCAGCGCGGTGGAAGTCAGGATCCAGGCGGTGTTGGCACCGCTGGCGGCCGCGTCTTCGGCCAGCGCCACTCCTGGCATCAACAGCAGGGTTGCCGCCAGAATCGGCGATTTCGTCGCGGTCGCCTTGTTCATCTCTTGCCTCATCGAATCAGTCTCATAGTCATCGAGCAAAATCGGGTGCGCTACCGCATGCACCAAACATGCCACCACATAAGCCATTGATTATTCGAGAGGAATGTAAGATCTTGCGAAACGGACAAGGGAAGTTCGCACCGCCATGGTGCAAACAAATATGCGGAAGCACCATGCCTGGGCAAAAAAATAGGCTGACGCCCTTTAACAGGGCATCAGCCAATCACCAAGGGGAGTCTCAACGAACACTGTGTTCGTTGGGGGGCATCGTGCCCCTAATCAGTGTGACCCGGCCAGGCCACCAAAAGTTTCATTTGCCGTGCGGAAATGCGACCAAACTGGTTTGCCGCTGACAAGAAAACCGGGACCCGGTGGGCCCCGGTTTTCCCGGGATTGGTAGCAAGGGGCAGACTTGAACTGCCGACCCCCGCATTATGAGTGCGGTGCTCTAACCAGCTGAGCTACCTTGCCAAATAAGGCGCTGGACTATAAATGCTGGGCGCGCAAATTGTCAACGCAGCCGGCGTCAGACGTTGAACCTGAAATGGATTACATCCCCATCCTGCACGATGTAGTCCTTGCCCTCGAGACGAAGCTTTCCCGCCTCCTTGGCTCCATGCTCACCCTTGCAGGCGACGAAATCGTCATAGGCGATCACCTCGGCGCGGATGAATCCCCGTTCGAAATCGGTGTGGATGACCGCTGCCGCCTGGGGCGCGGTGGCCCCCACCGCCACAGTCCAGGCACGGACCTCTTTGACGCCGGCGGTAAAATAGGTCTGAAGATGCAGCAAATGATAGCCGGCGCGGACCACCCGATTCAGCCCGGCCTCCTCCAGGCCCATCTCGGCGAGAAATTCCGCCTTGTCGCTTTCGTCGAGTTCGGCAAGCTCCGCCTCGATCGCCGCGCACACCGGCACGACTTCAGCGCCTTCGGCCTCGGCGAATGAGCGCACCGCGTCCAGGTAGGGATTGTTTTCGAAACCGTCGTCGTTGACGTTGGCGATGTACAGGGTGCGCTTGATGGTCAGCAGGTGCAGGTCACGCAGTTCCAGCAACTCGTCGTCGGTGAGCGTCATCGAACGCACCGGCCGGGCCTGATCGAGCTGCTCGCGCACGCGATTGAGTACATCCCGGCGGGCGAGGATCTTCTTGTCGCCGGTCTTGACCAGCTTTTCAACCTTCTGCAGAGCCTTGTCGACCGACTCGAGATCCGCAAGGGCAAGCTCGGTATTGACGACCTCGATGTCGGACAGGGGGTCGACCTTGCCGGCGACATGTACGATATCGTCGTTCTCGAAACAGCGCACGACCTGGGCGATCGCATCGGTCTCCCGGATATTGGCGAGAAACTTGTTGCCCAGGCCCTCACCCTTGGAGGCGCCGGCCACCAGGCCCGCGATATCCACGAACTGCATGCTCGTGGGCACCACCTTGTGCGGCTTGACGATATCGGCCAGAACGTCGAGCCGGTGATCCGGCAGCGGCACCACCCCGACGTTCGGGTCGATGGTGCAGAACGGATAGTTCTCGGCCGCGATGGTCGCCTTGGTCAAGGCATTGAACAGGGTGGACTTGCCCACATTGGGCAGTCCCACGATACCGCACTTGAAACCCATCGCCTTGCTCCACTTCCGAACCGGTCAAAAAAGGCCGGCAAGGATAGCGGAAAAGCGTGTCGGCGCGAAATGTACCGGCGGCTCCCGCCGTCCGGGACCAGGGCCCGGCCCCGGGCTTCTTTCGGGTAAACGTGCATCAGTCGGTCTTGCCGGCGCGATTGTAGATATCCTCGAAGCGCACGATATCGTCCTCCCCAAGATACGAGCCCGACTGGACCTCGATGATCTCGAGCGGTATCGAACCCGGGTTTTCGAGACGGTGCTTCATGCCGATCGGGATATAAGTGGACTGATTCTCCGACAGCAGGAAGACCTTGTCGTCACATGTCACTCGGGCCGTGCCGCTGACAACGATCCAGTGCTCCGCACGATGATGATGCATCTGCAGGGAAAGGGTCGCGCCAGGCTTGACGCTGAGGCGCTTGACCTGGAAACGCTCGCCCTGGTCCATGCCCTCGAAGGTACCCCAGGGGCGATGCACGCAGCGGTGGAACTCACTCTCGCCCCGCCCTTGCGCATCCAGGTACTCGGTGACCAATTTGACATCCTGGGCGTGATCCTTGTGTGCCACCAACACTGCATCGGAGGTCTCCACCACCACCAGGTCTTCGACGCCGATAGCCGCAAGGATCCGGTGCTGGGCATGCAGGACATTGTCGCGCGAACCGAAAGCGATCACGTCCCCGTGACAGGCGTTACCGACCTCATCGCGTTCGGATACGGCCCACAACGCATCCCAGGCCCCGATATCGGACCAGCCGGCATCCAGCGGCACGACCAGGCATTCACCGGGCTCCTTGGACAAAGGCTCCATCACGGCGTAGTCGATCGAATCTGCGGGTGA
Organism: uncultured Gammaproteobacteria bacterium; assembly: GCA_963753845.1. Lineage (GTDB taxonomy): Bacteria > Pseudomonadota > Gammaproteobacteria > Chromatiales > Chromatiaceae > Thiosocius. Next base: position 364,887 of record CAVWEI010000002.1, on the reverse strand, counting down.
GGCCGCGAAACCGGCCACGTCGACGCGGTAGAAATCCATATCCTTCCGCCCGGCGTCAAATGCGGCCCGAACGGTCACCGCGATGTCAGGACGGAACCGCTCGATGAGTTCCAGCCAGCGCCCTGCACGCAACAGAAAAATACCGCTGTTCCAGTAGTAATCACCGCTGGCCACGTAACGCTCTGCGGTCTCGCGATCAGGTTTCTCGACAAAGGCCTCGAGTGCATAGGACGCCGCATCGACCGCTGCACCGGAGCGGATATAGCCGAACCCTGTCTGCGGTGAATCCGGCACGATACCGAAGGTCACGACCTTGCCGGCGGCAGCATGCACCAAACCGGCCGATACGGCCCTGGCAAAGGTGTCCACGTCCTTGACCACATGATCCGCGGGCATGACGATCAGGACCGGGTCATCGGCCTCTGCATCCAGGGCCGCGAGGGTGAGGGCAGGCGCTGTATTCCGTCCGACCGGTTCCAGGATGATGCCGGCGGGGGCGTGGCCGCTCGCGCGCAACTGCTCGGCGACCAGGAATCGGTGCGCCTCGTTGCATACGATCAGGGGCGCCAGCACCTCCGCCGTCTCACCCAGGCTGTCCAGACGCGCCGCCGTCGATTGCAGCAGGGAGGCCTCATCGACCAATGCGAGGAACTGTTTCGGAAATGCGCGACGCGATAAGGGCCACAATCGGGTACCGGAACCACCGGAAAGGATAACGGGTTGCAGTTTGGTCACGCGGTCACTCTATTTTAGCCGGCAAAAGTGCGGCGGATTACAGCAGCCATGGATCTTGCCGGTCAATCGTCGCCGTCCATTGAAGCACAAGGGACCGCAAGTTTGGCATTTGGCCACAAACCAGGACCGGATCAGGCAACCTTGAAGAGCTTTTCAAAATTGGCAATGCGCAGGATCTCTTTGACACCCTGGTTGCCGTTCACCAGCTCGACCTCGCGCCCCTTGTGACCATGCTCACGCAACTGCAACAGCATACCCAGCGCAGAACTGTCCAGATGCTCGACGCCGCTCAGGTCGACCACGAAATGGACTTCACCGCCAGGATAGTCCCTGTAGGCACTCATGAATTCCTGATGCATGGCGAAATCGAAGCGGCCGCTCACACTGATGGTCACAACCTTTCGATCTGCGGAGACCGTGCTCGTTATAGACATATCTCACCCTGCTTTTTCGCTCATCGGCCGACACCGTGTCCTTCAGGCACAACAGGCAGCGCCTGGTCCGCTGGTTGCCAGACATATCGGCCACACAGGATGTTTTCTTGAACGCAGGCCATTCCCCGGGCGAATTGCATCGGCCGTGATCGGTTTCCCATGGCAACGGGTTCTCAGGGAGAAACCAGCCGCGCCCCTGGGGGAGCAGCGTCTTCCAGGCCCCGGACAACGCCACTCGTCCGGATGGCACCGAGATCCGATTCAGACGCAGCCGGTCGGCTTGGGCAGGCCACCGTATTTTGTGATCGGCTTCATCGGACCGGTCTTCCACATCTTGAAGATCTCTTTCTGGTCCTGGCCCACGTACTTGGCGAACTTGCGAATCGGGGGAACCACGTTTTCCTCCTCGTAGAATTGGCGCGCCTTCAGGATCTGCCCCCACTTGACGTCATCCAGTTCGACTTCATCCGCCTCGGCCATGGCGCGCCCGATCTCCGGCGTCCAATCCGCCATGCTCAACAGATACCCGTCACCATCGCGCTCCGGAATTTCCACACTCATCATTACTACTCCTAACTGAAACGATATCGACTGCAATATTGCCACGAACCGCATGATAGGTTCCGGAAAAAGCCAAACCCCACGAAAAATGCAGGGTTGGCCATGTTCGGCTCCAACTCGAACCGAATCGCGGTTGGCCAAACGCGTGGCGCGAAGGTACCGACGCGATGGCGCAGGACCATCAGTCCGTCTTGCACCTTCAGGCATATTTGCTCGCGAAGTGCAGACCTTAGAGGGAGAACCATTGCAACCGGCACTGCGTGGCAGCTGCCATCACCTGTGACCACAAGGGTCGAGGCATGAAGTACGTTCAGACGTGGATACGATACCCGCCGCTACTCGCTGAAACCCATCTTCCCGGCATCCCGGGTCAGGGCATTCGGGCTGGTGTCACCGAGCTTGATCATCAGGCGGACCTCGTTGGTCGAATCGGCGTGGCGCAGCGCGGCGTCCTCGGTGATATCACCGCGCCGGTAGGCGTCGTACAACGCCTGATCGAAGGTGATCATGCCATGCTCGGTGGAACGTTTCATGAGTTCCTTGAGCTTGTGGATTTCACCCTTGAGGATAAGGTCCGAAACCAGCGGGGTGTTCAGCAAAAGCTCCACGATAGCGAGCCGGCCACTGCCGTCAGGACGGCGCACCAGCTGCTGCGCAACGATCCCGCGAAGATTCATGGACAGATCCATCAGGATCTGGTCATGCTGTTCCTCGGGGAAGAAGTGCAGCATGCGGTCCAGCGCCTGGTTGGCATTGTTTGCATGCAGCGTGGTCAACACAAGGTGTCCCGTCTCGGCAAAGGTGATCGCATGCTCCATCGCCTCGCGGGTACGGATCTCGCCGATCAGGATGACGCTGGGGGCCTGCCGCAAGGTATTTTTCAGGGCCACTTCGTACGACTCGGTATCGATACCCACTTCACGCTGGGTCACGATGCACCCACCATGATTGTGCAGATACTCGATCGGATCCTCGATGCTGATGATATGGCCGGTGCTGTTCTGGTTACGGTATCCGACCATGGCCGCGAGCGATGTCGACTTCCCCGTGCCCGTTGCCCCGACGAAGAACACGATCCCCCGGTTCGCCATCGCCAGGTCCTGCAGGTTGTGCGGCAGGCCGAGTTCCTCAAAGGTCGGGATATGGGTCTCGATCCTGCGCAGCACCATACCGACGGCATCGCGCTGCACGAAGGCACTCACCCTGAAACGCCCGATATTCTTCGCTGTGAATGCAAAGTTGCATTCCTTGGTATGCAGAAATTCCTCGCGCTGCTCCGGTGTCATCAGGGACAAGGTCAACTCACGGGACTGCGCGGCATCCAGCTTGGTCTTGGAAACGGGAATGATCCGTCCATGCACCTTCAGGCTGGGCGGGATGTCGGCGGTGATGAAAAGGTCCGATGCCTGCTTCTGGACCACCATGTCCAGGATGTCGTTAAAGTCCATGCAAAACTCCCCCGGCAGCATTCCGCCAACCTGGCCACGTGTTAAAGAAATATTCGTTCAGATCGACCAAGCTGGCCAACGCCCTCTGACTAGACGAAAGTCTCCCTGTTCACTGCCCGGGCCATGGCGTCCTGCTTGGATATCAGGCCCTTTTTGAGCATATCCTGCATGTTCTGGTCCAGGGTCTGCATGCCATGAGATTGCCCTGTCTGGATCGCCGAGTACATCTGGGCGACCTTGTCCTCGCGAATCAGGTTACGGATTGCGGGCGTGCCGATCATGATCTCATGACAGGCCACCCGACCTCCCCCTGTCTTCTTGAGCAGCGTCTGCGAGATAACCGCACGCAGCGATTCGGAAAGCATGGAGCGCACCATCGATTTTTCGCCGGCCGGGAAGACGTCGACGATACGGTCGATGGTCTTGGCAGCCGAACTCGTGTGCAGGGTGCCGAACACCAGATGGCCTGTCTCTGCTGCGGTCATGGCCAGGCGGATGGTCTCCAGGTCGCGCAATTCGCCGACTAGGATGATATCGGGGTCTTCACGCAGCGCCGACCTCAAGGCCTCGGCAAATCCCAGGGTGTCACGGTGTACCTCGCGCTGGTTGATCAGACACTTCTTGCTCTGGTGGACGAATTCGATCGGGTCCTCGATGGTGAGGATGTGGCCGTACTCGCTGTCGTTCTTGTAATCCATCATTGCGGCGAGCGTCGTGGACTTGCCCGAACCCGTCGGGCCGGTTACCAGCACCAGTCCGCGCGGGTTGTCGCATATAGTCTTGAACACCGAGGGACAGTTCAACTCCTCGAGACTGAGGACCTTGGACGGAATGGTACGAAACACCGCCGCCGCGCCGCGATCCTGGTTGAACGCATTGACACGAAACCGCGCAAGCCCGGGGATCTCGAAAGAGAAATCGACCTCGAAGAATTCCTCGTAGTCCTTGCGCTGCTTGTCGTTCATGATGTCGTACACCAGCTCATGAACAGTCTTGTGGTCGAGCACCGGTACGTTGATACGCCGGATGTCGCCATCCACGCGGATCATCGGGGGCAGTCCCGCAGACAGGTGCAAATCAGACGCATCGTGCTTGACGCTAAAGGCGAGCAGTTCAGCAATATCCATAGTGTTCCCGCAATAGCCAGAGAAAAGTTTATTTGTCAGCCGGTTATAGTTAGCGACAGTGTTTCCGTCGAGTTAAGGAAGCTTCTGACAATTCGTCCGCGGTCGCCTCGAGGCCAGGATTCGAATCGCGCAGAATCATCAGAAGCCGCCTCAAGCCCGGAATTTGCGGCGCGGACCCGCACAACCCCCTTGGATATAGTATCCACTTGATGAATCAAATTCCTGACAGATTGGCGAGGGTGCGCCTGCGGATCGAAGCGGCAGCCAAGGCATGCGGCCGGCGCGCCGACGACATCAGCCTGCTCGCCGTCAGCAAGACCAAACCTGCCGGCGACGTGCTTGCCGCCTACCAGGCGGGCCAGCGCGCGTTCGGCGAGAACTATCTCCAGGATGCCCTGCCGAAGATGCAGGCCCTCAAGGGCCTGGACATCGAATGGCATTTCATCGGGCGGCTGCAAAGCAACAAGACGGCCGAGATCAGCCGTTGTTTTGACTGGGTCCACGGCCTCGACCGTGTAAAGCACGCCGAACGCCTTAGTGCTCAAAGGCCGACCGGCGAATCACCCTTGCAGGTGTGCCTGCAGGTCAATCTCAGCGGCGAGACGAGCAAGGGCGGCGCCGCAGCAGGGCATCTGCCCGAATTGGCACTCGCCGTTGCAAGGCTGCCGCGGCTCAAACTGCGCGGCCTGATGACCATGCCGGACCCGGATTCCGACCTGGCGACCCAGCGCGCGGTCTTTGCCCGCCTGCGCGGGCTGCTCGAGGATCTGCAGTCGCGCGGCCTGGACCTGGATACCCTGTCCATGGGCATGAGCGCCGACATGGAGGCTGCCATCGCGGAGGGGTCGACCCTGGTGCGGGTCGGCACCGATATATTCGGCGCCAGGGCCTGAGGTACCGGACAGGCAAAGGCACGCCCAGACACCCGCGCATTCATACGCATGTAGACTTGGGCCAAATAAACAACCGACGGATTCGAGAAGATATGAATCAACGCATTGCATTCATCGGTGCCGGCAACATGGCGGGCGCACTGATCGCCGGGCTGATCGCCGATGGCGTGGCTCCCGGGCAGCTCATTGCCACCGATACCTCGGCGCAAAAATGCAGTTCGCTCGGCGCCGCCACGGGGATACTTACCCTGTCGGACAACCGTGAGGCGGTCGCGATGGCGGATATCGTCGTACTGGCGGTCAAACCGCAGGTCCTGAGGCAGGTCGCACTGGACCTGGCGGAGCAGGTCCAGCGCTGCGCCCCGCTGGTGATCTCGATCGCGGCCGGGATACGCTGTGAAAGCCTGCAGCGCTGGCTGGGCGGACAGGTCGCACTGGTAAGGGCCATGCCCAACACCCCGGCCATGATCCAGTCCGGTGCCACGGCGCTTTACGCCACCCAACAGGTATCCGGGCAGCAGCGTGAGCATGCCGAATCACTTTTGCGTGCGGTCGGACTGACCCAATGGCTGACCGACGAGTCGCTGATGGACGCGGTCACCGCGCTGTCCGGTAGCGGACCGGCCTATTATTTTTTGGTCATGGAGGCGATCGAGGCCGCCGCACGGGAGCTTGGGCTTCCGGCGGGCACTGCGCACCTGCTGACCCTGCAGACCGCGTTCGGCGCCGCCCGCATGGCACTGGAGAGCAGCGATCCGCCCGAGACGCTCAGGGCCAGGGTCACCTCGCCGGGTGGGACCACGGAGCGTGCACTCCAGACCCTGGAGGAAGGTGGCATCCGCGACCTTTTCGCAAAGGCACTCAAGGCCGCGCGCGACCGCTCGGTCGAACTCTCGAATGAAATGGGGAAGGCATGATGGGCGGTGGTTATCTGGCACAACCGGCGATATTCCTGGTGCAGGTATTGTTCGGCCTCTATGCCACCCTGGTTGTCCTGCGCTTTCTGCTACAGCTCGTGCGCGCGGATTTCTACAATCCGCTGTCACAGTTCATCGTCAAGGCCACCAAGCCCCTGCTCAATCCCTTGCGCAGGGTGATCCCGGGCCTGTCCGGAATCGACGTCGCCTCCCTGCTGCTCGCCTGGTTCGTGATCACGCTGGAGCAGTTGGTGATTCTCGCACTGTCGGGTGCCGGCCTGCAGATTGCGGCTGCCGCACTGCTCGCAATACCCGAGCTGATCTCCCTGGTCATCAATGTGTTCCTGTTCGCCATCCTGATCCAGGTCATCATCAGCTGGATAAACCCCGGCAGCTACAATCCGGTGATCGGCCTGATTCATAGCCTGACCGGGCCCTTGCTCACGCCCGTCCGGCGGCGCATGCCGGACATGGGTGGGCTGGACCTCTCGCCGATGGTGGTAATGCTCGGGTTGGTGGTATTGGAAATGCTGCTGATCCCGCCGCTCAAGGACCTGATCGGCCAGATCCTGGCATGAGCCACTGGTATCGCTGGGATGGCCCTGAGCTGGTGATGAAACTCAAGCTGCAGCCCAAGTCCAGCCGCGACGCCTTCGCCGGCCCGCAGAACGACCGCCAGCGGGTATGCATCACTGCACCACCCGTGGATGGCAAGGCCAACACCCATCTGGTCACCTGGCTCGCCGGTCAATTTGGCGTCGCACGGTCCGCGGTGGTGATCGAGACGGGAATGACCAGCCAGCTCAAACGCGTCAGGGTGAAGGCGCCCTCCCGGCTGCCCGACATCATAAAACCGGGACACGCCTCCTGATATCGGAACGCCGGTCACCTGCCAGGCCACTGAAAGATTACTTGGCGAACCCTGGTCTATATTTGTTATCTAACAGAGGAAGTAAAACAGATCCGCGATGGAGGATGATGCGATGAAATCCCTGAAAAACGCCCTGAGCCTGGCCCTGCTGCTTGTTCTTCCGCTGGCCGCCTTGGCGGAAAACAGCACCCACACCGGCGGATATACCATTCACCACAATGCACTGACCACCGACAACCTGCCGATCCAGGTGGCAAGCGCGTACGGCATCCAGCGCAGCAAGAGCCGGGCCCTGTTGAACGTCAGCGTGATCCATGACCAACCCGGCACTACGGGCACACCGGTGCATGCACAAATCCGTACCGTGGCCAGGACACTCTACGGCCAGATCCGCCCGATCGAACTCCATGAAGTGGTGGAAGACGACGCGATCTATTACATCGCCGACTTCCCGGTAGCCCACCGCGAAATCCTGCAGTTCGAATTTGAGGTCCTGCCCGCGAACGGGCGTTACCCGCTGCGCGCAAACATGCGTCAGGAGTTTTTTACGGATTGACCACCCGCGGTCTGGCCCGGTTCAAGCTCCCCAGGCATCGAACAGCAGGAGTACCCCGAACACGATCACCAGCGCACCTGCAAGCGCCCTCACCAGCGGCTGCCTGGCCCAACGCGTGAGCTGCGCAGCGGCCACCCCCATCAACAACAGGTTTGGCAGGGTCCCGAGACCAAACGCGAGCATCAGCATCGCGCCCTCCACCGCGCCGCCTGCGGACACCGTCCATACCAGCGCGCTGTAGACCAGGCCACACGGCAGCCAGCCCCAGAGCAAACCGAGCAACAGCGCGTGACGCACCGAGCGGACCGGTAGCAGTCCCCTGCCCAAAGGCTCAATCCGGCGCCACAGCAGACCGCCGGCGCGCTCGACCCTCGACAGGGCGTTCCACCAGCCGGCGAGATAGAGGCCCATCAGAATCAGGAACAGGCCCGCAAAGGTCAAGAGGACACGTTGCGCGAGCTGTACCGGCAGGAGGCCGGAAAAATAGAAACCCAGTGCACCCATCAGGGCGCCGGCCAGAGTATAGCTGCTGATCCTTCCGACATTGTAAGCGAGCAGGATCGGCAGGTTGCGATCCGGGGGCAGGCCAAACGAAAGCGCGCCCACGATCCCGCCGCACATACCGACGCAATGCACGCCGCCCAGCAGGCCCACGACGAAGGCACTCAACAGATCGACGCTGCCCATCAGCTCGCCTCGTGCGGCCGTTCGTCCGAGCCGCGGCCGTGCAGCCAGCGCAAGAGAAGCAGTCCCGGCACGGCCGCCAGGGCGCAGGCGATGAAGAAGGATGTCCAGCCAAAGGCGTCCGCCAGGTAACCCGTGGGTGCCGAGGCAATCACCCGCGGTATGCCCATGAGACTCGACAGCAGCGCATACTGGGTGGCCGTGAACTTCTTGTTGGTCAGGCTCGCCATGTAGGCGATGTAGGCGGCAGTCCCCATCCCGCCCGACAGATTCTCGAAGGTGATCACGGCCGCAAGCCCGGTCAGACTCGCCCCCATCTGCGCCAGCACCGCGAACCCGGCGGTCGATAGCCCCTGAAGAATCCCGAAGATCCAGAGTGCCCTGAAGATACCCAGCCGCATGATCAGCACACCGCCTATCAGACCGCCGATGATGGTGGCCCAGAAACCGAACAGCTTCACCACGGTGCCAATCTCGGTCTTGCTGAACCCGACATCCAGGTAAAAGGGTGTGGTCATATGCGAGGCCATGGTGTCGCCGATCTTGTACAGCAGGATGAACGCCAGGATCACCACGGCATCGCGACGACAGAAATATTCCACGAACGGCTGAACCACCGCCTCGCGCAGGGTGCTGGGCACACCTTCTGCCAGCGGTGGCTCCGGTGCGAACAGGGTCGTCGCAAGACCGATCAGCATAAAGCACGCCATCAGCTGGTAAACCTGAGCAAAACTGATGTGGTCGGCCAGGATCAGGCCGCCGCCCGAGGCGAGCAGCATCCCCACCCGGTAGCCATTCACATACAGCGAAGCCCCGAGCCCCTGCTCGTCATCGGCCAGCGCCTCCCGGCGGTAGGCGTCGATCACGATGTCCTGGCTGGCCGAAAAGAAGGTGACCAGCAGTGCGGCGACGGCCAGCGACCAGGGATCGATCGCGGGCCTGGCCAGCGACAGGACGACCAGCGCGGCGATCAGCGATACCTGGAAGATCGCCAGCCAGCCCCGGCGTCGCCCAAGACGGTTTGGCGTAAAGCGGTCCATCAGCGGTGCCCACAGGAACTTGAGCGTATAGGGCAGCCCAACCAGCGCGAACAGGCCGATGGTGCCGAGGTCAACGCCCTCTTCTTTCATCCAGGCCTGCAGCACAGAGCCCGTCAGCAGGAGCGGGAGCCCGGAAGCGAAGCCCATGAAGGCCGCAACCAGCATGCGCCAGGACAGGGCGGCGCGTGCGATTTCGGCGATCGAATGCGGCGACTCAGAGGTCAAGTTCATAGTCCACAATCAGTGGCGCGTGATCGGAAAAACGCTTGTTGCGGTAGATTCTTGCATCCCGAATTCGTTCGCGCAGACCGGGCGTCACCACCTGGTAGTCGATGCGCCAACCGACATTGTTGTCCCAGGCCTGCCCGCGATTGGACCACCAGGTGTATTCATCGGCCTTCTGATTGACGACACGGAATGCATCCACCCAGCCCAGCGGACCAAAGAGCTCATCCAGCCAGGCACGTTCTTCCGGCAGGAAGCCCGAATTCTTCTGGTTACCACGCCAGTTCTTGATATCCGCCTTGGTATGCGCGATGTTCCAGTCGCCACAGATGACGTATTCGCGCCCGTCGGCGCGCATCCTCTCCAGGTAAGGCGTGAGACGCGCCATCACGTCGAACTTCACCTGCTGGCGGAGTTCACTGGACGAACCCGATGGCAGATACAGCGAGATCACGCTGAGCTTGCCGAACCGCGCCTCTATCCAGCGCCCCTCGGCATCGAACTCCGGCCAGTCCAGCCCCTCTATCACCTCGTCCGGCTCGCGACGTGCGTACAACGCCACGCCGCTGTAGCCCTTCTTCTCCGCCGGGTGGTAGTAACACCGGAAACTGGGAGGCCAGAACTGGCGGTCGTTCAGCTGATCGACCTGGGCCTTGATCTCCTGCAGGCAGACGACGTCGGCACGCTGACGGCGCAGCCAGGCATAAAACCCCTTGCGCGCCGCGGACCGGATGCCGTTCAAATTGAGACTGATGACGCGCATCCGGCGCATTATAGGGAAAGCGGTGGCCCTGCGCCCTTGTCAGTCGCGCAGCGCTTACGCAAAATGCGCAACTCCTCAAAGGGGTACAAGATGCAAGACTACCAGCGCGAATTTCTCGACTTTGCCCTCGATCTCGGTGTCCTCCGCTTTGGCGAGTTCACGCTCAAGTCGGGACGGGTCAGCCCATACTTCTTCAACGCCGGCCTGTTCAATACCGGCGCGGCGCTGGCCAGACTCGGGCGCTTTTACGCGCAGACCATCGTCGACTCCGGGATCGGGTTCGACGTGCTGTACGGCCCCGCATACAAAGGGATTCCCCTTGCCGCCGTGACCGCGGCGGCCCTGTACGATCACCATGACCTGGATGTGCCTTACGCGTTCAACCGCAAGGAGGCCAAGAGCCACGGCGAGGGTGGCAGCATCGTCGGCCATCCGCTGCAGGGCGATATCCTGATCATCGACGACGTGATCACCGCAGGCACGGCCATCCGTGAATCCATGGATGTGATCGCCGCGGAGGGTGCCAGGCCCGCCGGCGTGGTGATCGCGCTCGACCGCCAGGAGCGCGGCAAGGGAGAGCGCTCGGCAATCCAGGAGGTGGAATCCGACTACGGTATGTCGGTGGCGGCGATCGTGCGCCTCGAAGAACTCGTCGATTTCGTCCGTCAACGCGGCGACGCAGCCGGCCATCTGGAGAATATCGTCGCCTACCGGCGCGAGTACGGCGTCTGATCAGCCAACAATCAGCTTCAGTCCTACCAGCAGTGTCACGGTCTCGAACACCCGTTTGATCCACCTGTTGCCTTTTAGGATCGCGAGATGGGCACCGGCGTATCCCCCGAGCACCGAACCGGCAATCAGTGCCGGCAGCCAGGACCACTGGATCTCCCCGAGCAGACCAAGCGTCAGAGCACCGGTGCCGTTCCAGAAGATTCCGACCAGGACCAGGGTATAGGCAACCGCCTGTTTGTAGTCCGCACCGAACCAGCGCACCAGCCACATGGTCACGAACAGACCGGTGCCCGATGTCAGCGAGCCGTTCAGGATACCGATCCCGAACAGCCCCAGCCCACCCAGCAACAGCCCCCTTCCCTCGCGATTGCGTGGCCGCTCGGACAGGCCCATCTGGCCCTTGCTGAGCGAATAGAGGCCAAGGCCCAGGGTCAGCACCCCCAGGGCGATTTCGGCATAGCGCCCGGGGACCTGCAGGATAATGTTGGCCCCCAGCAGGACCCCGGGCAGGCCGGTCGCCAGGATGAACACCACGAAGCGACGGCGCAGTCCACCCTCGCGCAGATGGCGCAGGGTCGCACCCACGCCGAGCGCGACCGAGGCGACCTTGTGGGTCGCCAGGGCCACGCCGAAAGGCAGTCCGAGAAAGATCAGGGCCGGCAGTTGCAGCAGGCCTGCCCCACCCCCGGCAAACGCGGAAAACAGGTTGGCGACCAGGGAAATCAAAAAAAGTATGAACTGTTCCACGCGTTGGCCGTTAACTGGAAGCAGGGAGTCATTATAATGGCGGGCAGAGCGTCCGTGGCTTGTGAGCAGATATGACGTCAGTATTCCGTTTGTTGATCATCAATTCGATCGTTTTCCTGATCGCCCTGTCGCCGGCCCAGGCCGGTAACTATAAAAAATGGGTCGATGAGAACGGCATCACGCATTACGGCAAGTCGATCCCGCCGCAATACCGTGATCGCGCCCACAGCGAATTGAATGAACTGGGCATCGAGGTGCGGCGATACGAGCGCGCCAGGACCGAAGAGGAGATCGAACGCGACAAGGCCCTGGCCGCCTTGCGCGCCGAACAACAGTTGCTGTTGAAGGAACAGCAGGCACGCGACCGGATACTGCTAAACCTGTACCGCAACGAGGACGATCTGGTCATGGCGCGCGACGGCAAGATCGCGCAGCTGGATTCGCAGATTAAACTCAGTCACAAGGAAATCCGGCGCCTCAAGGACCGCCTGTCCGAGTTTCAGGCCGCCGCGGCAGCCGCTGAGCGCAGCGGCAAATCCCTGACACCCAGGCAACAGACCAACCTGGAAAGCACGCAGCGTTCGATAGAGAAGTCGTACGCAATGATCCTCGGCAAGGAGGATGAAAAGCGTGCCACCCTGGAGCGCTACGACTACGACCTGACTCGCTTTCGCCAGCTGCGCCAGGGTGGCTCGCGGTCCGCCAATGCCGACGTGATCGCCAAATCGGACATCCCCGACCTGGTCGACACCGCGGTGCGCTGTGAAGACACCGGCGAATGCAACCGGCTCTGGGAGATAGCGCAGCGTTACGCCCTCGAACATGCAACCACCCAGGTCGACCTGGCAGCGGATCGGATCCTGGTGACCGCACCACCGCGAAATGCCCGCGACATCAGCATCACGGTCTCGCGGCTGATCGACGACAGCAACGGCAGCGAACGGATATTCATGGATGTGCAGTGCGTCGGCTTTAGCGAGGGAAAGGAATTCTGCCGCGGCCCCGTGGTCGGGACCATCCGCAACGATTTCCGCACTGCACTGGGCGCCGGGCAGGGTAATGCCAAGGCTGTCGAGCCGGTGCCGCCGGAAGCTCAGACCACGGCGAAACCCACACCCTGAGGAACCGCCCAGGGGCGCCAGGTCAACCCGGATCAAACAATCCGTGGCTGAGCACCGCCCAATCCGCCTCCCAGGCGGACAGGGATGCCTCGGTGAAACGCGATCGCAGAAACTGCTGCATCCGCCCTTCGACGAAGGCCGTGAGCAGGGCCGCGGCCGCCTCGGGCGTGGTACGCAGGCTGGCGTCCTTGCGCAGCAGCGATTCCCGCAGGATCTGGCGCAACTGAACGTCGATACGTTCGAAGAACTGCTGCACGCGCTCATGCAGGCGCTCGCGCTCCCCGACCAGCGCGTCGCCGAGCAGGATTCGCGTGATACCCGGGTTGCGGTCGGCAAACCCAAGCAGCAGAAAGACCACCTTGGCTACCCGTACCTGGGTGTTCTGTTCATCGCTGAGGATCTGATTGATCCGGGCAAAAACGTTCTCTTCGGCGAAACCGATCAGGCCTTCGAACATGCGGGCCTTGCTCGGGAAATGCCGGTAGAGAGCCGCCTCCGAAACGCCAACAGCGCGCGCCAGGGCTGCTGTCGTTATGCGGTCACCGGGATGCTGTTCCAGTTCATTGGCCAGGGCCTCCAGGATCGCCTGTTTGCGGGATGGGCGCGGCATGGGGTCGTTACCGTCGTCGAATCAGGGTGCCGACACCCTGGTCCGTAAACAGTTCGACCAGGACCGCATGCGGCACACGACCATCGATGATATGGGCCGCGGAGACGCCGGCCTTAACCGCATCCAGGGCGCACGCGATCTTCGGCAGCATGCCCCCGGTGATAGTCCCGTCCGCGATCAGCTCGTCCACCGACTCCAGGGTCAGACCGGTCAGCAGATTGTGCTGTTTGTCCAACAGGCCCTGTGTATTGGTCAGGAGAATGAGCTTCTCGGCATTCAGCACCTCGGCCATCTTGCCGGCCACCAGGTCGGCATTGATATTGTAGGAGCGGCCGTCCTCCCCCACGCCGATCGGCGCGACCACGGGGATAAAGTTTCCATGCACGAGCATGTCGACCACAGAGGCATCGATGCTCTCGACTTCGCCGACATGACCGATGTCGATGATCTCAGGAACCTGCGCCTCCGGGCTGGTCCGGGTGAGATTGAGCTTGCGTGCACGGATCAGATCACCGTCCTTGCCGGTCAGACCGACCGCAGATCCACCGTGACGGTTGATCAGGTTGACGATTTCCTTGTTGACCAGCCCGCCGAGCACCATTTCGACGACGTCCATGGTCTCGGCATCAGTGACACGCATCCCCTGGATGAACTCGCTCTGCTTGCCAAGGCGCTTGAGCAGGTCGCCGATCTGCGGCCCTCCGCCATGCACCACCACCGGATTGATGCCGACGAGCTTCATCAGCACCACGTCGCGCGCGAACCCGGCCTTGAGATCCTCGTCGACCATGGCGTTGCCGCCATACTTGATCACGATTGTCTTGCCACCGAAACGCTGGATATAGGGAAGCGCCTCGGACAACACGTGAGCGACATTGCCGGCCGCCTCTGCAGTCAAACTCATGGGTATTCCGACTCAGACCTTGCTGATTGTTGTTAGAAGGGTGCCTGCATATCCGGCGCCACGCGCCGCAGCAGATCGCGAAAACGTCCCTTTATCTCTTCCAGGGCACCTGTGTCATCCGCCTCGAAGCGGAATGTCAGCGACGGTGTCGTGTTCGAGGGCCTGATCAGACCCCAGCCGTTGGCAAATTCCACACGCAGACCGTCGAGCTCGACCAGGCGCGCATCGTCGAACACCTTGTGCGCATCCAGTGCGCGCATCAGGTCGCGACCCTGCCCCTCCTCGAGGGCCAGATGGTACTCCGGTGTCGAAGGGCTCGTCGGCAATTCCGCAAACAGCTCATTGGCGGAACGCGGCTCGAGCGCCATGATCTCGAGAATCCGCGCCGCAGCGTAGATCGCATCGTCGAAACCGAACCAGCGCTCCTTGATGAACATGTGCCCGGAAAACTCGCCACCCAGCAAAGCGCCGGTCTCGAGCATCTTCGCGCGCATGCGCGAGTGACCGGATTTCCACATGATGGGACGTCCGCCGTGCGCGAGTATGAAGCTGGCGAGATGGCGCGAGCACTTGACGTCGTAAAGGATGTCTACGCCGGGGTGACGCCCGAGGATATCGGCGGCGAGCAACATCAGCACCTTGTCGGGCCAGACATTGGCACCGGTATTGTCGACCACACCGAGTCGATCGCCATCTCCATCCAGCGCGATCCCAAGGTCTGCCTCCTGCGCCTGGACCTCGAGCATCAGCGATGCGAGGTTGTCGGGCTGGCTGGGATCGGGGTGGTGGTTCGGGAAGCTGCCGTCCGGCTCGCAGAACAGGGGCACAACCTCGCACCCCAAGGCCTCGAAACTGGCGATGGCCAATTCGCCGGCAACACCATTGCCGGCATCCACGACCACCTTCAGCGGCCTGGCCAGCTGCACCTCCTGCATCACCGCCTCCAGGTAGGCATCCAACAGGTCCGCCTGTTCCACCGCCCCGTTGCCATGGCTGAAATCGCCATCGAGCATGCGTTGTCTCAACGACAACAGATCATCGCCGTCCAGGATCCTGTCGCCGATGACGATCTTGAATCCGTTGTAGCCGGGTGGGTTGTGGCTGCCGGTCACCATGATCCCGGCCTGCACGGGACGAGTATGCATGGCGAAGTAGAGCAATGGCGACGGCGCCGGGCCGATATCCAGTACATCGCAACCGCCGGCCACCAGTCCCTTGACCAGGGCCGCGGCCAGTTCTGGACTGGACAGCCGGGCATCACGGGCCACGACGACCTGCTGGCCACCCTGCTCGCGCACCAATGTCGCAACCGCATGGCCGAGCAACTTCGCGACCGGTGCCGTCAGTGTCTCTCCCACCACGCCGCGAACGTCGTATGCACGGAACAGGGTCTCGGAGATATCGATCTGCGCCGGGGTACGGGTATTGCCGGCAAGAAGCTCGGCCGGATCGTTGTCGAGTTCCTCTACCTCCATACCGCTGAGTGGATGACCGCCGGAGGCGGCCGCGGGCGCCGCTTTCCTAACCGAAGGCGCATTGCCCGGGGTGCCCTCACGCGCATCACGCGCATACTGGCCAAGCAGGGCGATCGCATCTGCGGTGGCCGACACGTTGGCCTGTGGCGTGGGCACTCTCTCGCGGCGCAAGATGGCCTCACCGAGATTCACCACGGTACCCATATCGTCGCGCAGATCCCGCCCCAGCATCCGCAGCTGCAGTAACAAACCGAGCAGCAGCGCCAGCGCGGCGCCGGCAATCAGCGCGCCCATGGTCGCGAGATCACCCAGACCACCGGTTTGCGGCGCCAAGCCGTAGCTGACCTTCCAGATGCTCTCAGGAACGTCCACCACACCATCATTGAGTTCATCCTCGAGCTGACCCGGCCCCTTGGCCAGCACGTAGCCGCCCTGTCCACCCTGCATCAGCTGCAGGCGTCCCGGAAACGACGGCGAGCTCTCAACCACCCTGATCAGGAAACGCAGGTCCCAGGCGATGAAGAGCACACCCACTTCACTCCCCTGATCACCGACCGGCAGCGCCAGTGCCAGGTATGGCAGCTCAGTCTTGACCTGGTGAACCTCGGCAGCGGTCTGGCCCGTCTCGATCACGCGCCGCAGCATGTCCAGCCCGGCATAGCCCAGCGGGGCTGGCCCGGATGTGTCCGGCTGGTTCGCATCGCGTGGCAGCAGCCTCACCTGGATCACCTCGGGCAGATTCTTCCGCAGATCGGCCTCCACGGCGCGGATGGCGTCCTGGTCTCCGGCATTGAGCGCGGCGACCGCGCGTCCGTCGGACAGGGCGAGTGCGAGCAGGTCGCGCCGGGCGACTATGGCCCCCTCGAGCCTCGCGGCCACCGCAGTGGCGACACTCTGTGCCGTTGTGCGTGCCGCCTCGAAGGCGGCGCTGCGTATGGCCTGCTGCGCATACAGCGCCAAAGCCAGCATCAGCACCACCGCAATCACCAGTGCCGGCAGAAAATAAACCACCAGCGAACGGCCGCCACCGCCGCGCTGCGGCGGTCCCTGCACATTTTTTTTCAATAGACCCACGCCTTATCCAATGCCTTGGCTAATGCCTTCCGGAGTGCCCGAATCCGCCGCCACCGCGATCGCTCTCGTCGAATTCCTCGACCTGCTCGAATACGGCGCGCACCACCGGCACCAAAACCAGCTGCGCTATCCGCTCCCCGACCTCGACCCGAAATATCTCCTTCCCCCGGTTCCAGCAGGACACGTAGAGCTGGCCCTGGTAGTCGGAATCGATCAGCCCCACCAGGTTGCCAAGCACGATCCCGTGCTTATGCCCCAAACCCGAACGCGGCAATATCACCGCGGCCAGGGAAGGGTCGGCGATGTGTATGGCGAGGCCGGTGGGGATGAGTTCAGTCTCGCCAGGTCCCAGCTCCAGCGGCCCATCCAGCATGGCACGCAGGTCCATACCGGCCGAGCCCTCGGTAGCATAGGCCGGCAGCGGAAAGGTATCGCCGAGGCGGTTGTCGAGAATCTTCAGCTGCAATCTATGCATCTAATCGGTCCATTATCAAATCGACAAGCTGCCCGGCGAGTTGCGACTTCGACTGCGTCGGAAGAACCTGTCGCCCGCCCTCCCACAACACCAGCAGGGCATTGTCGTCAGTTTCGAAACCCAGCGACACACCAACCTGGTTAGCGGCAATCAAATCCAGGCCCTTAGCCCTGCGTTTCTCCCCGGCGTACGCCTCGACGTCGTTCGTCTCGGCGGCAAAGCCGACACAAAAAGGCCTATCCGGCAGGGCCGAAACCTCGCTGAGGATATCCGGGTTGGGCACCAGTTCCAGGGTGAGGACACCGCCCCCCTTCTTGATCTTCCGGTCGGCCGCATGCGCCGGCCTGTAATCGGCCACGGCGGCGCAGGCGACAAAAATGTCAGCCCCAGGCAGGGATGCGAAAACCGCCTCGCGCATCTGCTGCGCGCTCTCGACGTCGACCCGGCGAACGCCGTCTGGCGTGGGCAGCGATACAGGCCCGGCGACCAGCGTGACCTCGGCGCCCTGCGAGACCAGCGCGGACGCCAGCGCGAACCCCATCTTTCCCGAGCTGCGGTTGCCCAGAAAACGCACCGGGTCCAGCGCCTCGCGCGTAGGGCCAGCAGTGAGGACGACGCGTCGTCCTGCCAGGCGGCCGCGTACGAAGCGATCGCGGACGGCGGCCGCGATGGCTTCCGGCTCCAGCATCCGGCCCGGCCCGGAATCCCCGCAGGCCTGCGCCCCCTCGTCCGGACCCAGGATAACGACCCCGCGCGATTTCAGCAGCCCTGCATTGGCCTGGGTCGCGGCATGCCGCCACATCGCCTGATTCATGGCCGGCGCGACCATCAGGGGCGCTGTGGAGGCCAGGCACAGGGTACACAGCAGGTCGTGCGCCATGCCCGTCGCTGCATGCGCGAGAAAATCGGCTGTGGCCGGCGCCACCAGGATCAGTTCCGCCCAGCGCGCCAGCTCTATATGCCCCATCGCCGCCTCGTGCTGCGGATCGAAAAGCGCATCGCGCACCACCCGGCCGGTGATCGCCTGAAAGGTCATTGGCCCGATGAACTGGGCAGCGGAGCGGGTCATCACGACCTGCACCTGGGCGCCCTCCTTGACCAGCAGCCGCGCCAGCTCGGCCGCCTTGTAGGCGGCGATACCGGCACTGATACCAAGCAACACGCGACGTCCGCTCAAAGGCTGCATGAAACGGGTTGTTCCTCAATCGCCGGGAGTTCGGCAACAAGAGTAACCGACGGGACCCTTCGGGCAAAGCGGGCTTTGCCGGACGGGGCCTGCTCGGTTAGGCTTTACCAACCTCATGGAAGAAGGACGGACATGGCAATCAAGGACTGGCCGGCGCGGGAAAGACCGCGCGAACGACTTCTGAGACTCGGCCCGCAGAGCCTCAGCGATGCCGAACTGCTGGCGATCTTTCTGCGCACCGGGGTCAGCGGCAAGAGCGCGGTCGACCTGGCCCGGGAACTGCTGGCGCGATTCGGCAGCCTCCGCCAGCTGCTGGCGGCGGATCGCGCACTGTTCTGCGAGGCACCGGGGCTCGGCGATGCAAAATTCGCCCAGTTGCAGGCGGTGCTCGAGATGGGGCGAAGGCATCTGTCGGAACGGTTCGAACGCGGCAACCCGCTAATGAGCCCCGGGCACACAGCCCGTTTCCTGCAGTCGCGACTGCGCGACTACCCCTACGAGGTGTTTGCGGTCCTTTTCCTGGACAACCGTCACCGGGTACTGGCCTTCGAGGAACTCTTTCGCGGCACCATCGACGGCGCGAGCGTGCACCCGCGCGAGGTCGTTCGCCGCGCGCTCCGACACAATGCAGCGGCGGTGATCCTAAGCCACAACCACCCCTCGGGTGTCGCCGAACCCAGCCAGGCGGACCGGCAGATCACCTCCAGGCTGCGCGAGGCGCTCGCGCTGGTAGACGTGCGTGTACTCGATCACCTGGTGGTCGGCGACGGCGATTGCTGCTCACTGGCGGAACGCGGGCTGATTTGAGCCATGAGGCGGGTTCAGGGTTGACCCTGGGGGTTGGTTCCGGTATAAATTGCCGCCTTTCCGCCACCTCACCGGATGGCGAAATTACGAATTCAACGAGATTTTTCGAGGCTGCAAGCATGTCCAAAGTCTGCCAGGTAACCGGCAAACGGCCGATAACCGGGAACAATGTATCCCACTCGCACCGTAAGACGCGGCGCCGGTTCCTGCCGAACCTGCACTACCACCGCTTCTGGGTCGAGAGCGAAAAGCGTTTCGTGCGTCTGCGCCTGACCGCAGCGGGCATGCGCATCATAGACAAAAAAGGCATCGACTCGGTGCTGGGCGAGCTGCGCGCGCGCGGCGAGAAGATCTGAGGGAGCGACGAGCATGGCCAAATCAATCCGTGAAAAGATCCGTCTGAACTCCAGTGCCGGTACCGGCCACTTCTACACGACGACCAAGAACAAGAAGACCATGACCGGCAAGATGGAGATCAAGAAGTTTGATCCGGTCGTCCGCCAGCATGTGATGTACAAGGAAGGCAAGATCAAGTAAGCATCGTTCTATGCCACACAAAAAAACCGCCGTTCGGCGGTTTTTTTGTGTCCGGGGTTCAGGCCGACGGCCTGCCCCCTCAGTGGGCTATCGGATAGTAGCTGCGCAGGCTCCGGGAAAAGTCCTGCAGGGCCTTGATGCCGCTGCTCTCAGCCTCCCTGCACCACTGCTGCAGCGAGGCCAGCAAGACCTCCTGGTTACTGGCCGTGCGCTCCCAGACCTGCTGCAACTGCTTGCGGGAGCGGTGCACCGTTGCAAGCACCTGGCTGTTCTTGAGTATCGTCTCGAGCCTTTGCCTGCTCGACTCATCCAACGACGACTCCTCTCGCTCCAGCAGTCTGCGCGCCTGGCGGGCCAGGTGACGGCAATGCCGTTCCGAACGGCACAGCTCCGCGGTGGCAACCGGCTTGATCACCTCCCGCGCATAGTTTGCGAGGACATACATGCGGTGGGTGATAACGGTTTTCACCGTGTCCATGTCGATCGTACTCCTGCCCTCGTCCATCCCCGGCTTGTGCGCGACGCGCCGCACCTTTGCCAACCCGAGCAACTCGAACAGACGGATATACATCCAGCCGATATCGAACTCCCACCAGCGTGCCGACAGTTTCGCCGAACTCGGGAACGCATGGTGGTTGTTGTGCAACTCTTCGCCGCCGATCAGTATCCCCCAGGGCGATATATTGGTCGCGGCATCGGGCGACTGAAAGTTTCGGTATCCCCAGTAATGACCGATGCCATTGATGACCCCGGCGGCAAAAAACGGGATCCAGATCATCTGAACGGCCCATAGCGCAATGCCCGGGATACCGAACAGCACGAAATCGATCAGCAGCATCACCGATATCCCCAGAAGGGGGTAGCGGCGGTACAGGTTACGCTCTATCCAGTCGTCCGGTGTACCGTGCGAATAACGCTGCACCAGCTCCTGCCTGTCGGCCGCCTCCCGATACAGCTCCGCCCCTTCCCAAAGCACCTTGCGAAGTCCGAGCACCTGTGGGCTGTGCGGGTCTTCCGATGTCTCGCAGCGCGCATGGTGCCGGCGATGGACGCCGACCCACTCACCGGTCACCATGCCGGTGGTCATCCACAACCAGAAGCGGAAGAAATGCGCCAGCAGAGGGTGCATGTTCAGTGCCCGGTGAGCCTGGCAGCGGTGCAGGTACACGGTCACGCCGACGATCGTCACGTGGGTCATCCCCAATACGACCAGGATCAACTGCCACCAGGACAGATCGAGAACCCCATCAATCATAAAACCCTCTCCCGGCGCCATGGGCGCCAAATGCCGGACCTACCGCAACACGCTGTATCTTTATCCGGCCATCAGCTCCAATGATACCCC
Organism: uncultured Gammaproteobacteria bacterium; assembly: GCA_963753845.1. Taxonomy (GTDB): domain Bacteria; phylum Pseudomonadota; class Gammaproteobacteria; order Chromatiales; family Chromatiaceae; genus Thiosocius. The sequence continues at coordinate 343,620 of CAVWEI010000002.1, read as the reverse complement.
TCTCCGCCCGGCTTGGCCTCACCTCAAGCGAGGGTGCTGTCGGTCGATACCCTGGACAGCGCGCCAAATGGATCAGACAGAAGGACTATGCCCTCCCCGAGTCCAGACAGCAATAAGCCGCCGGACACCATCCAGGTCGGCCGCCAGGCCATCTTCGACCGTGACCTCAAGGTCTTCGCGTACGAGCTCCTGTACCGTGACGCCGGTGGCGGCTGCACCATCACGGATGGTGACCATGCCTCCTGCACGACCCTCTTGAACGCCTTCATGGAGATCGGCCTGGATCGGCTCACCGGGTCCCACAAGGCGTTTATCAACCTCACGCGGCATTTTTTCGTCGATATGCCGCCTATGCCGTTCAACCAGAAGCAGGTGGTCCTGGAGGTGCTCGAGGATGTCGAGGTGGACGATGCGCTGCTTGAAGGCATTGCCAGCATGGCCGCCCAGGGCTTCGAGCTGGCGATGGACGACTACAGTTTCCAGCCACAGCTCGCACCGATATTGCCGCTGGTGAGCTACATCAAGGTCGAGGTCACACCGGGAATCATCCCGCAGATAGCCCGGCGAATGCCCGAGCTGCGCGCCACCGGCGCAAAGCTGCTGGCCGAAAAGGTCGAGACGGCGGCACAGTACGAGGAGCTCAAGGCGCTGGGCTTCGACTATTTCCAGGGCTACTTCTTCGCCCGTCCGAACCTGGTCCAGTCGAACCGGGTCGGGGAGGATTCCGCCAGGGTGGTGCAGCTGCTGGCGCGACTGAACGACCCCGACGTGGCCATGGGAGAGATCGTGAAACTGGTCAGCCAGGACCCCGGCCTCAGTTTCAAGGTATTGCGCTACGTCAACTCGGCGGCGGTCGGCCTGCGCGCCCGCATCGAATCGATCCAGCACGCGGTCATCCTCATGGGAATCGCACCCATCCGCGCCTGGGCCACCCTTTTCGTCATGGCCGACCTCGACAGCCGCCCGGTCGAAATCCTGAATCTCGGCCTGCTGCGCGCCAACCTTTGCGAGCGGCTCTGCCGGCTGCACGGTGCGGGCTGTGTGCCGGAAACCGCTTATACCGTCGGCCTCCTGTCGGTCCTCGACGCCGTGCTGTCCCGCCCGAGGGAGGAACTGCTGCGGGAACTGCCGCTATCGGATGAGATCAAACAAGCCATCTCGCTGCGCGAAGGGCGCTATGGGAGGCTGCTCGGCCAGGCACTCAGCCTCGAGCGCAACGAGTGGCCGCAGGACATCGGAGCAAACGTCACACCGTCCGATGTGATCGAGGCCTATGCCGCCAGCTCGCAGGCGGCCTTCAGCACGATGGAGCTGCTGGACGACGCCTGAGCTGCAGGTTGCCGACCGCATCGACGACCACCGTCCAGTCTGGAGCGACCCAGGTACTCGCAACCTTTTCGCTGATCAGCACCGGTCCGTCCAGCACCTGTCCCGGGGCCAGGTCAGCGCGCCGGTACTGTGCTACCCCGCCGTCGACCCCGGCCACCGCACAGGTTTCAACAGGCCGCGCCGCGGGAGACTCGCGCAGGAGCGGGAGCGCCAGCCCACTCGCTGGCGCACGCACCCACTGGCGCAGGTTCACCAGTTCCACGGGCAGATCCAGCCGGTGCCCGTAACGTTGCCTGTGCCGTTGGTGGAAATCGTCCGTGGTCAACGACACACCCCGCCACGGAAGGTTCAGCGTGTACGACTGCCCCGCGTACCGCAGGTCGACCGAGGCCATGGCGTCGCATTCGGCCGGATCGAAGCCTTCATCCTGCAGCGCCTCGACACCCTGCCGAAGCAGATCGGCCAGGATCGCCTCGAGCTCCCGAACCGGGAGTTCCTGCAACAGGCCGATCCGAGTTCGGGAAAGCTGCCGGCCGGGACGCGCCGCGAGCATGCCCAGGGCGGAGAGCACGCCGCCATGTACCGGCACCATGGCCACCTGCATGTCGAGCAGGGCCGCCAGTTCGCACACGTGCAGACCGCCTGCACCACCGAAAGAGACCAGGACGTGCTCGCGCGGGTCTGCACCGCGCTTGACCGATATGGCGCGCAGGGCCTGGGCCATGTGTTCATTCGCGACCGCCACGATGTCCTGCGCCGCCTGAAGAGTATCCAGCCCCATTCCGACCGCCAGGGCACCGATCGCGGCCCAGGCCGCGTCACGATCCAACGGCATCTCGCCCCCGAGAAATGACTCCGGATGCAGTCGCCCAAGCACCAGGTTGGCATCTGTGACCGTCGACAGCTGGCCGCCGCGGCCGTAACAGGCAGGACCCGGCGAGGCTCCAGCCGACTGCGGACCGACCTGCAGCATGCCCCCGGCATCCAGCCAGGCGATCGAGCCACCGCCGGCACCGATGGTATGCATATCGACCATGGGCACCGCGACCGGGAACCGGCCTATCCGGCCCTCGGTCGTCAGGCGCGGCTGAGCGTCCACCAGCGCGACGTCGGTCGAGGTCCCACCCATGTCGAAGGTCAGCAGCCGATCGAGGCCGGTGGCGGCACCGACGTGGCGCGCCCCGATCAGGCCACCGGCCGGTCCGGACAACAGCATGCGCACCGCGTTTTCGGCCGCCTGCGCCGCCGCGACCGTGTCGCCGGAGCTCTGCATCACCGAGACCGGGATACCCTCGAGGCCGGCACCCAGCCGCGCCAGGTAACCGCCAACCCTGGGTCCCACCCATGCATTCAGCCAGGTCGCCATGCCGCGCTCGTACTCGCGAATCTCCGGCAGGACCCTGGACGAAAGAGACACGAACACGCCCTCCGGCATCGCGGCGGCGATGCGCTCCTCGATCTCCGGATCCAGGTAGGAGAAGAGCAGGTTCACCGCCACCGCCTCGGGCGCAAGCCGCTTGACCTGGTCCACCAGCGATTCGAGGTCGGGCCCGGCAAGCGGCTCCAGCAGCTGCCCGCCGGCGCCCAGGCGCCCGCCGGTTTCCAAACAGAGTTCCGGCGCCACCACCGGCGGCGGTACTGGCGGCTGCAGCTCATACAGGGCTGCGCGCTGCTGTCGCCCGATATTCAGCAGGTCTGCGAAGCCACGGTTGCCGATGTACAGGGTCCGCACACCCTTGCCCTCGAGCACCGCATTGGTCGCCACCGTCGAACCGTGCACCAGTTGCAGCCTCGATCTGTCCAGCTGCATCTCTTCGATGCCCTGCAGGATCGCCAGTTCAGGGGCGTGCGGTGTGGAAAGCACCTTGTGCACCCGCAGCGAACCATCCGCATCGAGCAGCACGAAGTCGGTGAAGGTGCCGCCGGTATCAACGCCGAGTCTCAACATACAGCGTATTGTAAGGGCCAATCATCAACAGGGTTCGCAACCGACGCCGGGCACGGTAATCTGAGCGTCACATGAAACCGCTTCTGCTCGCCCGACAACTCAGCTACGGCAAAGCCAACAGGCCAAGGCTGAGCGACTTCGACCTGCAACTCCAACCCGGCGACCGGCTCGGCCTGCTGGGCGTCAATGGTGCCGGCAAATCCACCCTGATGCAGTTGCTGGCCGGGATACTGGCACCGTCCGGAGGCGAGGTCGTAATAATGGGGCAACGGCTGGACCTGGCGGGGCGGGCACTGCGCCGGCATATCGGCTTTCTGCCGCAGCGCGTGCCGATCTATCCCGAGCTGACGGTTCGCGAGAACCTCGACTGGGCGGGCCGCCTGCGCGGGCTCGAGGGACGGGCCCTGCATGAGGCGATCGACGATGTCCTGCAACAGGTCCAGCTTGACGGATTCGGCCAACGCCTGGCCGGCAGACTCTCGGCCGGCATGGCACAACGCCTGGGCCTGGCACAGGCCATCCTGCATCGACCGGAAATCCTGATCCTCGACGAACCCACCGCGGGCCTGGACCCCCTGCAGACAGAACAGGTGCGCGACCTGCTCAGGGGCCTGTCGGCCGAAACCAGCGTGATCCTCGCCACCCACCTGCTGGACGACGTGCAGCAGCTGTGCAACCGGGTGATCCTGCTTGACGAGGGGCGCAAGACGGCGGAGCACGAGGTGACACCGGATACCGACCTGCTGGCGCATTTTCGTCAACAGGCACGGGGCGAAACTGAAGGCGCCCCGGCATGATCGCGCACATCGCCCTGCTGGAATGGCGACGCCTGCGCGCCGGCATGATGTTCTGGCTGCTGCTTGCGTTCGGTCAGCTGATCATCGCCTGGCTGGGCTTCGCACAACTCGAGGCATTCGCCCGGATCGCGCCGGAACTCAAGGCCGGCGGCTCGGTACTGGGGGTGATGGACCTGGTGATCGTACCGACGCTCAACAGCCTGGTCCTGCTTCTCCTGCTGTGCACACCGCTGCTGGCGATGGGCAGCCTCGCGGGTGAGACCCACAGCGGACGGATGGCGCTGTGGCTGTCGTCGCCTGTCAGCGGCACGCAGATGGTGTTGGGAAAGATCCTCGGTCTCTGGCTTGCCAGCCTGCCGCTGACCATCAGCGCAACGCTCACCCTGGCGGCATTCGGCCTGGGCATCGAACTCGACTGGCCCCGCTTTGCCCTGGCCGTCGGCTGCCTGTTTTTGCTGGGCCTGTGGCTGGCCGGTGTCACCCTGTTCGTCTCCGGCCTGTTCGACCACCCGGCCGCGGCGCTGGCGGCCAGCTACGGCATCCTGATCTTCCTCTGGCTGCTGGACTCGTTCAGCGGCCCGGACAGTGCCTGGCACTGGTTTGCCCTGTTGCCGCACGTCAAACCCTGGTTCCAGGGGCTGCTGCGCAGTCAGGACATCGTCTTCTTCGTCTCCACCGGGGCCGCCGCGGCCCTGCTGGGCACCTACGCCATTGCCCGCAGGCGGGGACAGGTCTAGTGCTTCAACGCCTGATATTTTTCACCCTGTTGGCCGCCTGCCTGGTACTGGCGGCCGGCGTCACCGAGAGGTACAGCTGGGATCTGGACCTGAGTGCCCGGCGGATCAATTCTCTGAGTCCGTCGGCCGATCGTGCCCTGGACGCCCTCGCCGGCCGACTCGAGCTGACCGCGCTGATACCGGATTACCCGGTGCAGCGGGCACAGATGGAACACCTGCTCGCCCCTTACCTCGCCCATCCCAGCGGTCCGCGCCTGGGTTTCGTCGACCCGGTCAGGGAACCCGATCGCGCGCGCCAGCTCGGCGCCACCCGGCATGGCGAGCTGCAGCTACGCAGCGGCACCCGGAAGGAGGTGATCGCGGTGCCGAACGTCCAGGCAATCGACATGGCGCTCAACCGCCTCGCACTCGAGGGCGAACGCTGGATCGTGAGTCTCAAGGGACACGGCGAAGACGCGCTCGACGATACCCCCGCCGGCCTCGGCCGCCTGGTCGCTCAGGTCGAAGGGCTCGGTTACCGGTTCATCGCGATCGACCCGCGCCACGTCGACCGGCTGCCGGACAACACCGCGATACTGTTGATCGCCGGCCCGCAGCGTGACTACGGCGGCCACGCCCGGGCGCTGATCGAGGGCTACCTCGATGCAGGCGGCCCGGTGCTGTGGCTGCTCGGGGACGCCATGCCGTCCCTGGTCCGGGACGGCCTCGGCGTCGGTGTCCTGCCCGGAACCGTGGTCGACGCCGCCGCGGCCCGGCATGGTCTCGACAGCCCCGACAACGCCATCGTGAACGAATACCCGGCCGAGCTGCTCCCGCATCCACCGCAGGGCCACAGCGTCCTGCAGGGCTCGCGCGGGCTGGTATTCGAGCAGGGCGACGACTGGCAGCTGGTGGCGCGTCTTCAAAGTAGTCCGCTCAGCTGGAACGAGACCGCCGGGATCTCGGGTGAGCTAAAGCGCAATCCGGAACTCGGCGAACAGGCGGGACCCCTGACCGTCGGCGTGGCATTGCAACGTATGCAGGCGGGCAGGCAGCAGAGGGCCGTGGTCCTCGGCAATCACCACTCCATCAGCAACGACCAGATCGGAAAGGCCGGCAACATGGCCCTTGCCGTCGGGCTGTTGCGCTGGCTGGGCAGCGACGCGCAGCTTGGCGGCGCGCCGGTCGCCCGGGACCTGGATATCGACTGGCCGCCGGAGCTGGCCGGGATGCTGGGGGCCGGGTTCATGGGGCTGCTGCCACTCGCCTACCTGGCGCTGGGGCTGTGGTCGCGCGCCAGGCGGCGTCGGGCATGAATCGCTGGACCCGCGTCAACCTGCTGCTGGGCGCCATCGCTGCGGCCCTGCTGACCCTGCAACTGTGGCCGGCGGCACCGACGGCCGGCACCACGCTCACCGCCCTCGAGGCCGCCGGGATCTCCTCGATCCGGATCGAACGCTCGAACCGCCTGCACCTGGCCTTCGAGCACGACGCCGGGGGCTGGCGGCTGGTGCACCCGAAACAGGCAGCGGCGCAGGACCACCGCGTCCAGCAGCTCCTGGCATTGGCATATGTACCGGTTCAAGACGACTTCGCGGCAGACGGGGACCTCACGAAATACGGGCTGGACACACCCGAGGCGGTATTGCAGCTGGACCGGCTGCGCCTGTCGTTTGGGCAACGCGACCCCAGCCAGCGTAGCCGTTACGTACTCGTGGACGGCAGGGTCCGGGTGATCGACGACGTGTATTTTAACTTCCTGACCCTGCCTTCCACGCATTTCACCGGGGACTGAGCATGCCCGAACTGCCGGAGGTCGAGACGACCCGCCGTGGCATAGCGCCCCATCTCATCGGCCAGTCCATCCGCGGCGCCGTGATCCGCCAGCCGGTTCTGCGCTGGCCGGTGCCAGACCTGGACCGGCTGCTCAGCGGCCACAGGGTGCAATCGGTCGAACGTCGCGCCAAGTACATCCTGATCGGCTTCACCCACGGCACCCTGATCGTGCACCTGGGCATGTCGGGCAGCCTGCGGGTGCTGCCCGTCGGCAGCACGCCAAGACCACACGATCATGTCGACCTGCTGTTTGCGGACAGCTGCCTGCGGCTGCACGACCCACGGCGTTTCGGCGCCCTGTTGTGGGCGGAAGGCGACCCGCTCGCACATCCGCGCCTGCGCGACCTCGGGCCGGAACCCTTGTCCGACGATTTCGACGGCGCCTGCCTGCAACGCGCAGCATGCGGCCGGCGCCTGCCCGTCAAGGCCCTGCTGATGGACGGCAAGGTGGTGGTCGGCGTCGGCAATATCTACGCGAGCGAGGCCCTGTTCCGGGCCGGCATCCACCCGCGGCGCGCCTGCCATCGGGTGTCATACCGGCGCCTCGAACGGCTCGCCAGCGAAGTAAAGACCATACTCGCGGATGCCATCGAACGGGGTGGGACCACGTTGCGCGATTTCGTGAACGAGTCCGGGCGGCCCGGCTATTTTGCCCAGGAACTACTGGTCTACGGGCGCGCGGGGCAACCCTGCAAACGCTGCGGCACCACCATCAGGACCCAGCAGATCGGGCAACGCGCCAGCGCCTATTGCCCGTCCTGTCAGCGCTGATGCGCGGGGTAATCGCGAGGCCATCCCGCCACGGCGCAAAAAAACCCCGCCACTGGCGACTATGCAGCGCCCGGCGCTGCCCCTAAAATGAGCCGTTCAAGAATCCTGGCGCCCACCGGCCTACCGGTGTGTGACCGCGACATACCACTAAGGAGAACCATCATGAGATCCATACTCTCAGCAGCCGCGTGCGGGCTGCTGGCCGCCTCTTCGGCCGGCCTTGCCGCGGGCGACCCGGCCGCCGGGCGAATCAAGTCCGAGTCCTGCCTCGGCTGCCACGGCATCCCGAGCTATAACAACACCTACCCCACCTACCATGTGCCGAAGCTCAGCGGCCAGCATGCCGACTACATCGTCGCCGCACTCACGGCATACAGCCAGGGGCAGCGCAAACACGCAACCATGAACGCCCAGGCCATGAGCATGAGCGTCGAGGACATGGCGGATATCGGCGCCTTCTGGCAGAGCCAGGGCAACTGAGGGGGATGACGATGAACAGAATGATCCTATCGACCGCTGCAGCGCTTGCGCTGGCCACATCGTTCGCCCATGCCGCTGGCGACGTCGCTGCCGGAAAGGAAAAGGCGGCACCCTGCTTCGCCTGTCATGGCGAGACGGGCATCAGCGCCGCCCCAATGTACCCGAATATCGGCGGCCAGTACGCCGACTACATGTTGCACTCGCTGCAGGGTTACAAATCAGGCGAGCGCCAGAATGCCATCATGCAAGGCATGGTCGCCGCGCTGTCCGAGCAAGACATGAAGGACCTGGCGGCCTATTTCGCGAGCCTGGAGGGCGCGCTCAGGGACGGTTCCGTCAATCCCTGAACCGGACCCGCAAGCCTGAAACAGACCCCGCCCCGGCGGGGTTTTTTCGCACCTGCGATCTGCAGTTCAGGGAGTCAGGGTCCCGCCGATGCCGCGCGGGTCCGAGGCCGCAGTCACCTCGCCCGTACCGCGGTTCCAGACGATCGCCTGCATGTTGCCGTAACTGTCATCCAGGCGCCGAACCTGATGTCCCCTGCGCTCCAATTCGTCGATGGCGTCCTCTGACAGGGCCCCGGGCTCGACCTCGATCCGGTCGGGCTGGTACTGATGGTGAAAACGGCCACGTGCGACCCACTCGTCGACCTGCCGGCCGTCGACGAAATCCAGCATACCCAGCAACACCATGCTGATGATGCGCGAACCGCCCGGGGTGCCGAGGATCGCAACCCGGTCCTCCCCCTCGATGAAGGTGGGCGTCATGCTCGACAGCATGCGCTTGCCAGGTGCGATCGCGTTCGCATCACTCCCGAGCAGGCCATAGGCGTTAGCCACGCCGGGCTTGGCGGAGAAATCATCCATCTCGTCGTTCAGCAGCACCCCGGTGCCGGCGGCAACGAAACAGGAACCGAAGGGGTAGTTGATGCTCAGGGTGGCGGCCACCCGATTGCCCTCGCGATCCAGGACGGAGAAGTGCGTGGTGTCGCGCCCCTCGCCGGCCGCCCCGGACAGCGCGCCGCTCGGGGTGGCGGATTCGGGGTCGATCTGCTGCGCGAGCCGGCGCGCGTATTCCGGACTGAGCAGGCCGGCGAGCGGCACGCGGACATAATCGGCGTCGCCCAGATAGCGGGCGCGGTCTGCGTATGCGCGGCGCATGATCTCGACCAGCAGGTGGACCCTGCCGGCCTCGTCCAGGCCTTCGGGCGGACGTGCCTCGAGCATGTTCAGCATCTGTGCCAGCAGGATGCCGCCCGAGGAAGGAAGGTTTGCGCTGACCACGCGATGACCACGGTAGTCCGTCACGATCGGGGCACGCTCGATCACGCGATAATCTCGCAGGTCGCGACGTGTCCAGATGCCACCGCCGGCACGCACGGCGTTCACCAGGCGTGCCGCGATCTCACCATCGTAAAAGGCCCTTGCGCCTCCCCGGGCGATCGCCACCAGGGTGTCTGCCAGCTGCAGCTGTCGCAGCCGGTAACCCACCGGCGGGAGTTCACCGTCGACCAGGAACTGCGCGCTGGCCGCCCCGGAGCGGCGCAGTGCCTCGAGGCGGAAACCGGCCATCTCGCGGTACACGCGGTCAACCGGAAAACCTTCGCGGGCCAGGATGATCGCCGGCGCCAGGCTGACCGCCAACGGCAGTCGGCCATAGTTGGCAGCGATATGTTCGAGGGCGGCGGGCACCCCGGGGATACCGGCCGCCAGCGCACCGTCAATCGAGGCACCAGGCATGAACTCACCCTGCGCATCCAGGTACATGTCCGGGCTTGCGGCATGGGGAGCGCGTTCACGCCCGTCGATCATCACCTGACGGCCGTCGCGCTCACGATGCAGCAGCCAGAAACCACCGCCTCCCAGTCCGGAACCATAGGGCTCCACCACCGCCAGCGCGGCACTCACCGCGACCGCGGCATCAAAAGCATTGCCACCCGCCTGCAACACCAGCCGTCCCGCCTCGGTGGCCAGCGGGTGTGCAGACGCGATCGCCGCGCCATCGGGCGGGGCCGCGCCGAAGGCGGGGACACACAGCAGCCAGAAAGCCAAAAGGCTCCGCAGGGGAGCCTTTCGCCAGAAACCAGCCATCGGCGACTCAGGCACTGGCGGCCGTAATACGCTCGTACTTGGCCATCAGTTCTTCCTTTGTCTCCTCGTGATCCGGGTCATGCGGGATGCAATCCACCGGGCAGACCTCGACGCACTGCGAGGTCTCGTAGTGACCCACGCACTCGGTGCACAGGTTCGGGTCGATCTCGTAGATCTCATCACCCTGGTAAATCGCACCGTTCGGGCACTCAGGCTCGCAGACGTCGCAGTTGATGCATTCGTCGGTAATCATCAGGGCCATATCGGCTACTCCAAAAACATCGGTTGATCAGGTGTCAGGAACAACGCTTTGTCGCGAGCAGGCGTTGCACCTCGGGATGTACGAATTCTGACACATCCCCACCGAGTCGGGCTATTTCCCTCACCAACGTCGAGGAGATAAAGGCATACTGCTCGGCAGGCGTCATAAAGATTGTCTCAATCTCGGGCGCCAGACGACGATTCATACTGGCCAGCTGGAACTCGAACTCGAAGTCCGAGACCGCGCGCAGGCCGCGGACCACAATCCCCGCATGGTGCCTGCGACAGAACTCCACCAGCAGGCCCTCGAAGGGCACCACCTTGACACCTTGGACGTCGCTCAGGGCGAGACTTGCCAGCTCCAGCCGCTCCGCGATACCGCAAACCGGGTTCTTCCCGGTATCGGCGGCCACCCCCACGATCACCCGGTCGAAAAGCCGGGCCGCACGCGACACCAGGTCACTGTGACCGTTCGTGATCGGGTCGAATGTACCCGGATAGACCGCTATCTTCATTGCGTAATGTCAGATCCGGCGCTTTATCCTGAGGCGCCGTGCATCTGCCTTCAGTTCGGGAAGAACAGGCGTCATTCTAGCCCGGGATGCTGCGGCGCACCAAACGATGCTTGGACTGGCCCGCCAGGCCCTCGCGATAAGGGGTCCAGTTCGCCGGCAGGACCGGCCAGGGATGGCTCGCGTCCTGCTCGAGATAGAGCAGCGCCTCGGGCGCCAGCCAGCCGTGCTGTTCCAGCAGACCGCATACCGCCGGCAACAGGGCATCGGCGAATGGCGGGTCGAGAAAAACGATATCGAAGGGTGCCTCGGGAGGGATCTTCAGCAGGCGCAGGGCATCCACCTGCACGACCTCGGCCGCCGATTCCTCGTGCAACTGGGCGATGTTGTCCCGAAGTCGCTGCGCCGCCAGGCGATTCTGCTCCACCGCGCACAGGTGGCCGGCGCCGCGTGACAGCGCCTCCAGGCCAAGCGCCCCGCTACCTGCAAACAGGTCCAGACAGCGCGCGCCGGAAACTTCGCCCTGAAGCCAGTTGAAAACGGTCTCGCGCACCCGGTCCGGCGTCGGGCGCAGGCCGCGGCCGGGGAGGAAATGCAGGCGCCGGCCGCGGTGCCGGCCGGCGATGATGCGTACCTGGTTGGCGGACACCGCCAGGCGTCAGTCGTTGCCGCCGACGATAACGGCGATCCCGGCAGTCCCGCTGATCCGGCGACTGAAGGCGTCGCGTACCTGTTCCACGTCCACCGCCGCGAGCTTGGCGGTCAGGGTATCCAGCCAGTCCAGCGGATGGTCGTAGAAACCCATCATCGCCAGGTATTCCACGATCTTTGCGTTGCTGGCGATCTGCAGCGGGAAACCCCCGATCAGGTTCTGCTTGGCGGCCTCGAGTTCCTCCTCGCTCGGCCCCTGCTCGACGAAACGGTCGAGCGTCTCGCGCATCACCCGCAGGGCCTCGTCGGCCTGTTCGTTCTTGGTCTGCGCGACCATCAGGAAGGGCCCGTCGACACGCATCGGGCTGAAACGACTGTAGACACTGTAGGAAAGGCCGCGCTTGTTGCGCACCTCCTCGCCGAGGGTCGAGACCAGGGAACTGCCGCCCAGCACGTGATTGCCGACATACAGTGCGAAATAATCCGGGTCATGTCGCGCCATACCTCCCTGGCCGACGTAGATATGGGTCTGCGACGAGGGGAAGTTCTCGCGCAGTTCTGCACCACTGACCACTGGCGGCTTCGGCAATGCCGGCGCGCGCTGACCCGGTTCGAGGCCCTCTACCACCCGTTCGGCGATCGCCTCGGCGGTCTTGCGATCCACCGCCCCCACAATGGCGATCACCGCGTTGGCAGCGACATAGTACTGGCCGTGGAACCGCTGCAGCTCCTCGAGACCGATCTCCGTCAGGGATTTCTCATCGCCAGCCGGCCAGTGTGCATAAGGGTGATCGGCATAAAGGGTCTGGTAGAACAGCCGCTGCGCGACGCTTGCGGGCGACTGCAGGCTGCTGCGCAGACCGGCCTGCATCTGCTCGCGCACGCGCGCGATCGCATCGGCGGAAAACTGCGGCCTCGACAGCACCGCATTCGTGCTTTCCAGCGCCACCTCCAACACCTCGGGTTCGATCAGGCTGCGCACGCTGACCCATGCCATGTCGCGCAGCGAACCGTTCGCAAGCTGGATGCCGCGTTGTTCCAGCCGCTGCGCCAGCGCATCCGCATCCCAGTCGCCTGCCCCTTCATCCAGCATGGCGTTCGTGAATTGTGCCAGCCCGGGCAGGTCCCCATCTCGCGCACTGCCGGCGTCCAGCACCACGCGCACATCGACCATCGGCAGATCCGGTGCATTGACATAAAGCACCCTGGCACCGCCAGTGGTCTGCCATGATTCTATCGCCGGACCCGCGTGAACCAGGCCTCCCAGCAAGATCAGGGCCGCCAGGGCCCAACGCTCAGCTGCCATGACGACCTCCCTCGACCGGTACAGCCCGCGCCTGCTTCTGATCCATCGGCAGGGGGTTCAGGGTTGCAACGGTCAGGTTGTCATCCACCAGGTAGCGCTGTGCCACCGCGCGTACCTGTTCGGGGGTAACCGCCTTCAGCGCATCGATCTCGGACTCGGTAAGCCGCCAGTCCAGGCCGATCGCGTCCAGCATGCCGATCTCCATCGCCTGGTAGAACAGCGAATCGGCCTGATAGACCTTGCTCGCGACCGCCTGGGTCACGACACGTTTCAATTCTTGCTCGTCGATCAGTTGCTCGCGCAGCATCGCGACCTCCCGGCGCAGGGCCTGTTCCAGCTCGCCCGCCGTGTGCCCCTCGGTCGGGGTGCCATCCAGCAGGAACATGCCGGGCAGCCGACTGTAGTTGTCGTAGTCGGCACCGGCAGAGGCTGCTATCCCGGTGCCGCGCACCAGCTGCCTCGAAAGCCGCGCACTGTCGCCGCCGTCCAGGACGCTCGACAGGACATACAGGGCGTAGGGTTCCCATGGCTCTTCGGAGCTGCCGACGATGGGTGTCTTGTAACCCATCAGCACGTACGGCTGACGCGCCGGCGCGCGCACCTCGACCCGGGTCTCACCCACCTGTTTCGGCTCTGCCGCCGGCTTCATGGGCGCCGGCTCACTGGGCTTTATCGGCCCGAAATGGCGTTCGGCCAAGGCCAGCACTTCTTCCGGCTGGACGTCCCCGGCCACCACCAGGGTGGCATTGTTCGGCGCGTACCAGAGCCTGTACCAGTCGGCCAGGTCCTGCATCGTCATATTGTCCAGATCGTTCATCCAGCCGATGACCGGGTTGCTGTACGGAGAGGCGCGCCAGGCCACCGCGTTGAACTGCTCATACAGCTTGCCACTGGGCTTGTCCTCGGTGCGCAGACGGCGCTCCTCCTTGACCACCTCGATCTCCTTGGTGAACTCGGCCGGATCGAGCAGCAGATTGCGCATCCGGTCGGCCTCGAGTTCGAGCGCCCGCTCCAGATGTTCTACCGCCAGGGTCTCGAAATAAGCGGTGTAGTCGCGGCTGGTGAAGGCGTTCTCACTGCCGCCCAGGGCGGAAACGATGCGCGAAAACTCGCCCGGCCCGTACTGTTCGGTACCCTTGAACATCATGTGTTCGAGCGCGTGCGAGATCCCGGTGATGCCGTCGGGCTCGTAACTCGACCCCACCCGGTACCAGACCTGAGAAACGACGACCGGGGCACGGTGATCCTCCTTGACGATCACCTTCATGCCGTTGCTGAGTTTGTATTCGCTTACCTGCGCCATGGCCGGCAGCGCGGCCAGCAGAAAGGTGGCGAACAGGGTTCTGAGAGAAACAGTAGACACCATTGGAGCTCCGGGATGCGGCGGCGGCGCAACGAGTGTTACGATGCGCCGCATTCATTTGTACAGCGCGTCAATAGACCGCTGATTCTTACAAGTTGGCAGGGTGGCATCAACCACCCCGGGATACAAACCCCGGGGCAATCGACCCGTGAATGGCACAACAGTTCCCGCAGACGGAGAACAATGTTCGGATTCGGCAAAGACAAGACCCCGAAGGCAGCCCCTGAGGAGACCCAGGCAAAACCGCAGGGGCTGTTCAGCCGCCTGCGGGCCGGCCTCGCGCGCACCCGCGCCAATCTCAGCAACGCGCTCTCTGACCTCCTCAGCGGTCGGCGCCAGATCGACGACGAACTGCTCGATGAGCTCGAAACCCTGTTGCTGACCGCCGACGTCGGGGTCGATGCGACACGCCGCATCATCGACGAGCTGACCAGCCGCGTCCAGCGCAAGGAACTCGCAGACCCGCAGGCCCTCGGCGACGCCCTGCGCGCGCAGCTCAGCGGCATACTTCAGGCGATCGACGTCCCAGAGATCAACCCCGCCCCGGGCAGGCCACGGGTCATCCTGATGGTCGGCATAAACGGCGCCGGCAAGACCACGACCATCGGCAAACTGGCCCGGCGTTACAAGGATTCAGGCAAAAGCGTGATGCTGGCCGCGGGCGACACCTTCCGTGCCGCCGCGGTCGAACAGTTGCAGACCTGGGGGGAACGCAACGGCATCCCGGTGATCGCACAGGCCAGCGGTTCCGATGCCGCCTCGGTGATCTACGATGCACTCGAGGCGGCCACGGCGCGCAAGCTCGATGTCCTGATTGCGGATACCGCGGGTCGCCTGCATACCAAGGGCAACCTCATGGATGAGCTGGGTAAGATCAGCCGGGTGATGAAAAAGATCGACCCTGAGGCACCGCACGAGGTGATACTGGTGGTGGACGCCGGCACCGGACAGAACGCGCTCAACCAGGCGGTCGAGTTCCATGCCACTGTCGGCCTGACAGGGATCGCCCTGACCAAACTCGACGGTACCGCCAAGGGCGGCATCATCTTTGCCATCGCCGATCGCGTCGGCGTCCCGATCCGTTATATCGGAATCGGCGAGAGCATAGATGACCTGCGACCCTTCGACCCGGAAGAGTTCGTCAAGGCACTGTTTGAATAAAGGCCGCGGTCCACGATTTCATGATCCGCTTCGACAATGTCGCCAAACGCTATGCCACCGGCCATGAGGCCCTGTCGGGCGTCGACCTGTACCTGCAGCCGGGCGAGATGGCATTTCTTACGGGGCACTCGGGGGCGGGCAAGAGCACCCTGCTCAAGTTGATCGGACTGCTCGAGCGGGCCACCCGCGGCCAGGTCTGGGTAAACGGGCGCAACCTGAACAAGCTCAAGTCACGCGACATCCCATACCATCGCCGCGAAGTCGGCATGATCTTCCAGGACCACCGGCTGCTGCACGACCGCACCGTGTTCGACAACATCGCCCTGCCCCTGGTGGTGGCCGGTATGGGGCACGCGGAGGTCAGGCGCCGGGTCCGTGCTGCCCTGGACAAGGTCAGTCTGCTGAAAAAGGAAATGGTATTCCCGATCACCCTGTCGGGCGGCGAGCAGCAACGCGTCGGCATTGCCCGCGCCCTGGTCAGCAAACCGCCGATCCTGCTTGCGGATGAGCCGACCGGCAACCTCGACCCGCAACTGTCGCGTGAGATCATGGAGCTGTTCGTACAGTTCAACCAGGTCGGGGTGACCCTGCTGATCGCGACCCACGACGTCGACCTGGTCAACAGCCTCGGCAAGCGCATCGTCGATCTGCGTGACGGGCGGGTGGCCAGTGACAGCGGGGGGGGCAACTGATGTCTCGACGCAACCGCGCACCCAAGTTCAAGCGCAACCTCAACCCGGTGACCTGGCTGCTGCGGCACGCGCAGATGTCGCTGTCTTCACTCGGTCGCCTGAGCCGCCGACCGGTCAGCACCGCGATGACCGCGGCGGTGATCGGCATTTCACTGGCGCTGCCCGGGGGCCTGCACCTGCTGGTCGACAACGTCCGCCAGCTCAGCAGTTCCTGGGACGGTTCGGCCAGCATCTCGCTGTTCCTCAGCGAGGGGGTCAGTGACGAGCAGGCCGAAACCGTGCGCAAACAGGTGGCGCTGCGTGCAGACGTTGCAGAGACCCGCCTGATCGACCGCGACCAGGCGCTGCAGGAGTTCCGCCGCCTGTCAGGTTTCGGCGAGGCGATCGAACTTCTCGATCACAATCCCCTGCCGGCGGTGGTCCTGGTGCGTCCCGGCAACAGTATCCAGGGTGCGGATGCGGTCGCCGGCCTGGCAGAAGAACTGCGGGGCTACCGCGAGATCGAGATTGCACAGGTGGACCTGCAATGGGTGGAGCGGCTCGGCGCCATCACCGGCACCATCGAGCGCGCGGTCCTCATCCTTGCCGCCCTGCTCGCCGGGGCGGTGTTGCTGATCGTCGGCAACACGATTCGCCTCGAGATCCAGAGCCGCCACAGCGAGATCGAGATAGTGAAGCTTGTGGGCGGGACCGATGCCTTCATACGCCGGCCCTTCCTGTACGAGGGCATCTGGTACGGCCTGCTCGGCGCACTCATCGGGCTGTTGCTGGTGCTGAGTTCGCTGTATCTGCTGGACGGCCCGGTAAAGCGTCTCGCGGGGCTCTACGAATCGGACTTCACGCTTGCCGTCATCGACCCTGCAAGCCTGCTCGGCGTGATCCTGGGTGGACCGCTGCTGGGGCTGGCCGGGGCATGGCTCGCGGTCGGTCGTCACCTGGCGCAGATCCAGCCAGAATAGGCCATTGAGGACTCAGCGGATCGGCAAGGATCCCTGATCTCTTGCACCGACCTGTCGATCTGGCAGCAAGGCACGCGCCGCTTCCACAAAAAAACAGGGCGCCGCCCGCCAGATTCACGAACGCGCCATGCGACAGACTCGTTTGCTATCCGCTCGACTTGTTGTTGCGCATTGCGATCTTTAGTTTCTCGATGTCTGCAGGTGACAACTGTGGGCGGTCCACTTTGAGGGTCAGCTTGTTGAGCTCGGCGTTCAGGGCGAAGGGCGGCTTGTAGTTCGCGTCGCCGCCTACGAAGCCGCAGAAATACTCGAAGTCCGTGCCGGTCGGCCACTGGTCGAAGGGCCCCACCTGGCTGGCGGCGAAGGCCGGCGTGTTGTGATCCTTGCCGAACCAGGAGTTGGCATAGCCGTTGTTAAACAGCATCCCGCCGATGGTGGCCTTGTCCTCGACGATGATGCTTTTGTAGCCGGGGAAACCGGTGGACTGCTCCTGAAAAACTCGGTACTTCTGGCGCAGCATGAAATTGGTGTCATTTTGGCTGCACAAGAGTTAGTCAGGAACGCGACCCTGATTTCAGTATAGTTATGAGTCAGGGATACTCTTGGCTGGCCAGGTAGGAATGGTAGATCAGTGACCAACAACCCGATACGCAAAACCAAGATCGTCGCGACCATCGGCCCAGCCTGCGATTCGCCGAATATCCTTCAGGCGATGATTGGTGCCGGCATGAATGTGGCCCGCCTTAATCTCTCGCATGGAACCCTCGCCGAGCACCACACGCGTCTGGTGCAGGTTCGTCAGGCGGCGGAAGCCTTGGGGACGAATGTCGCCATCATGATCGATACGCGCGGCATCGAGATCCGCACCGGCCGCCTTGAGGCTCGCATGGCCGAGCTGCTACCGGGTAACAGCTTCGACCTACACACCGACGGGCGTGTAGGCGATGCGTCCGGCGTCTCGGTGTCCTACGTGAAGCTGCCCGAGGAAGTATGCCCGAGGACTCCCATATTGCTCGACGACGGAGCGATCGAGCTCGAGGTTCGTTCGGTACAGGACGAAACGATACACTGCCAGGTCGTCCACGGCGGTGTGCTCGGGGAGGGCAAGAGCGTCAATCTCCCCGATACCCGCCTGTCACTGACTGCGGTCAGTCCCGAGAACCGTGATGACGTGATCCGCGAACTCGGCTTCGCAGCAGAGAACGACGTCGACTATATCGCGGCCTCGTTCGTGCAGACGGACGACGATATCGTGAGGATGCGTGAGATCCTCTCCGGGCGCGGTGTGGAGATTCCCATCATTGCCAAGATTGAGAACCGCACCGGCATGACCAATCTGGAGGCCATCGTCGAGGCGGCAGACGGTGTAATGGTGGCGCGCGGCGACCTTGGGGTGGAGCTGCCACTCGCAGAGATTCCGAGCTCGCAAAAACGCATCATCCGAACTACGGTCTCGCGCGGCAAGCCGGTGATCACGGCGACGCAGATGCTGGCGTCGATGGAGCACAACCCCAAGCCCACCCGGGCAGAGGCCAGCGATGTTGCCAATGCCATCCTCGACGGAAGCTCGGCCGTGATGCTCTCGGGCGAGACGGCCGTGGGCAAATACCCGGTGAGGGCGGTCGAGACCATGGCCACGCTCGCGCTGCACGCCGAGGGGGATCTGGCCGAATATGGCTACCTGCAGACCATCACGCCCCACCCGACGCATGTCGTGACCGAGGCGATCGGCCAAGCCGCGGTAGGCATGGCGGATCAGATCAAGGCAGCGGCAATTTTCAGCCTGACCGAGACAGGCTTCACTGCCCGACTGGTATCCAAGCACCGCCCAAGCTGCCCCATCTTGGCCATCACGGGCTTGACCGCCGTCACCCGCAGGCTTTGCATGAACTGGGGCGTGCTTCCGATCCAGTATGCCGGCGTAAAGACCGACGACGAGAAAGTCGCATTCGGTATCGAGCGAGCCAAGGGGCTGGGCTATCTGCGCCTCGGAGATACCGTGGTGGTGACCGCGGGACAGACCGAACACGCCGGCGGGACCAACGTGATCCGCGTCATCAAGGTATCCTGAGGCGGCCGCTCACTGCAGCTTACGGCCAACTGCAGACATAGAAAATCCCATCCCGCCAAAGCGGGATCAATTCCTCGTGCCGCAACCATTTCTTTTTCGCAAATAGCCGAAGACACTTGGTGCTGTGTCAAATCGGCATCCAGAAGAAAACCCTTGCAATTAAGTCAGGTATTTGGCATCGTGCGGATGTCGCAGTGCATTATTCTAGTTTTTCGGCAGCTCCTCTCGCGTTTCTCGTGGCAGACCCTTCCGCAATTCCTCAGCATTTGTCTGCATAAACACACGTTAAATTCATATAGAGGTAAGCGTAATGGCTACAGGTACAGTTAAGTGGTTCAGTGACGAAAAAGGCTTCGGCTTTATCACCCCTACCGATGGTTCCAAGGACGTCTTTGTCCACC
The DNA here is from genome assembly GCA_963753845.1 of uncultured Gammaproteobacteria bacterium. Taxonomy (GTDB): domain Bacteria; phylum Pseudomonadota; class Gammaproteobacteria; order Chromatiales; family Chromatiaceae; genus Thiosocius. The sequence goes on along the minus strand of CAVWEI010000002.1, from coordinate 324,276 downwards.
ACAACGGCATCCAGGCCGGTGGTTTCAAATCCCTGTCCGAAGGACAATCCGTTTCCTTTGACGTCGAGCAAGGCCCAAAAGGTCCAAGCGCGACGAACGTCGTAACCCAGTAAACCCTGGGTGCCAGGTGCTAGTCGCCTGGTGAAAGAAGCCCCGCCAGTTGCGGGGCTTCTTGCGTTTTGGGCCGACGAATAGCAGTGCGGGGCGCCGGCACCCGGCCTGCGGTTACTTCAAGCCGAGGTAACTCAACGTCGTCTCAAGGAAATCCTTGAGTGGATTGATGTCGGGCGAACCTACGAAGACATCCTTGCCGTCTTCCACGCAACAGAATCCATCCAATCCGGAGCATTTGATAACAATGCCCTTGTTCATAGCGAACACCTCGACGGCTTGTGCGCACTCAAAATGCCAAACCTCGCGTCCGAAATGGGTCCTTCTGCATGAAACCAAATCGGGATTCGGGCAGGTGGCGCTAAGTTCACCGGCACGAGGTGGATTGTCGTTCTCCATTTCCTCAGTCCCCGAAAGATCGGCCGTACAGCGCCATCAGAGTTTATCTGCATCTATCAATGTACTTTGGTCAAACTTTTAAGGTCAAGACGCGGGGAACCTTTGATTAATGCGAGCGCTTGGAACGTTCATTGTGTAAAAGCTGCTGGGCTTCACAGTCAGGCGAGCAGGTACCCCGCCGGGTGTTCTGTCCCGCGAGAAAGGTGTGGCCACATATTTTGCAGACTCGTGTCTCCTGATGCGTGTCGCGGTGCTGCTGCTCTTGCGTCAAGACCTTCTCCTGTTGGGTTTCGGGGCGGCGCGTAAAATTCGATAGTTGCTCTTGGCCAATGATTGCGTAGGTAGCGAGGGCGACACATTGGCGCGCGCGATGGACTTCACACACTACTCCGTCTTTCTCTCTTGTGCATTGTCCGCATGCACCCTGACATCCGAACCTCTGAAGCACCACCATCATCAGCAGATTGGTCTGGAGCGACCATCCGCAATCGGTCCTTACCAATATTTCGAGGTCAGGAATGGGGGTTTACAGCCATTGACGGAAGGAGCCAGTCGATTGAGCCGTGGGCGAAACCAGCCAACTGGAAATCTACAATGTCCGAAAGAAACCTGTCCCAAAGTGGTTTTCCCGTGTAAGGCGGGTATCACGATGATCATTGCGCGCCGACTCGTTGACCGCCACCCTTCAGAGGATGCATTTGGCCGCGACCAAACCTGCCCTGCCTGAAAAAAATGCAAGCGGCACCATCGTTGATCAAATGCAGGTCAACCCACTATGCTAACTGTCCGCTACCCGGCCGGAGAGATCTTCTTTGTCATTCTCAATTGACTGCATTACCCATAGAGTCGGCTTTGCTGCGCTGGCCTACATAAGTCTGGCGATGGTCCAGCCGGCCATTGCCGACAGTCTGCGAATCATTGAACTCAATGACGGATCCCGAATCGCCGGAGAAATCCTCGCGTACGAGAGTGGTGTATACACGATCCAGTCCGACACTCTGGGCCAATTACACATCCCGGACGAAAGTATTCGAGCGATCCGTTCCGATCGCTCCAAACCAGCTCCAGCGGGCGGGGCGTTGGTTGCTGTACCACGCGCTTCAACTGGCACCCAGTTCGCAGAAATCCAATCCCGGATACTCAATGATCCGAATCTGCTGGCCATAGTGATGTCGTTGCAGAATGACCCACAGCTCTTATCGATTCTGAATGATCCGGTCCTCATGCGCGCGATCGCAGCAGGGGACCTCGAGTCGTTACTAAGCAGTCCCAAAATCCTTGAACTCGAAGACCACCAAACGATACAGCAACTTCTCCAGCGAATGGGTACCCCCTAAAAAAGTGCCTTCGCGGTCTGCTTTCAGCCCGGCGCAGACGTGAATGATTCTGGCACGCAGGTTGGGCTATCTTTGACGACGAAGCGTGTCGAGCTCAACGGCCATAGCCTTGTTCTGTTCGGTCAGTTTTTCAATGCATCGGCATGCATCACGCAGTTGTTCTGCTGCGCTTGGTTCTTCCCGCGACTTGACAGCCGTAGCAGAACCTTCTTCAACATGGTGTTGCCATGCACCGCGCAGTCGAGACCATTCAGCATCGGATAAAACCCAGGATGCCTGCCAACCGAACGGATGATCTTCGTATATCTCGGCACCTTCGGGATCATCCACCCATAAAGGCAGGAGACCTGCCCTCTCAAGGTACCGCTCCAGCCAAAGTTCGTTGATATCTTTCCATTCCCTGCTTGCCATTGCCTCACCCTCGTTTCCAGGACACCAAGATCACGGACAACCCGGTATTGCGTATCAAAAACCATCTCCCAGGACCAGGGCTTGCCTGATAGTTGCCTTCGGCTTCCCCGAGCTGCCTCACATTGCTTCTCTGCGTACTCCCGGTTCATATTCCCAGGCGTCTGCGACGATGCACCAAATAGGCGCGAATACAGCGCACGACGAACCAAACCGGTTCAAAAACCCTGTCCATAAACCATCCATGGGTTTCAATTTCTCGACGCAGCATAGAGCGTGCCAGGTAAAACAAATGGCGCCCGCTTTTGGGGGTTGATAAGCGACCCGGCCCTGGACCCAGATTCTTTCCTCATCAGGTCGAATAGGTTTGTGGTTGAATCCTGCCGTAAGCCCCAACTTGAGTACGATGCGATCCGGCGACCCCAGCAATGAGCTTGGGAATGCCTCTTGTTGGCTGGGAGTCGCCCTTCACCGAGCCGCGGGAAGCAGTGGCGAGGCCGAGCCAGCCTTATGGCTCAGGAAAGGGGGGTCGAGTTGTTTCCCGCCGGTTGGCCCGGCTTCACATTGGATCGGCCAGGCGTTGGCAACGGACCAGGCACACTCCGAACCACCGACCGAGCTGAGCCGCGACCAACCGTCGGTCCGAACGATCTGGCGCGTCCGGCCAGAGACCTCCATAACCTCAGCGATTTTGCCTCAGTCTCCCGACTCGGGCGCTGATCTTGCGATATCAGCGGCGCAGCCGGGGTTTATCTCCACGGCTGCTTCGACGCACGTAGCGTGCTTTTTCGACGCAGCATCGAACAGCCGGTCACAGAGATCCAAGCCCCCATTGAAACGGTAATAACATGCCTGCATCGCTGTGACTCGCTGTTGCGCCGATTGCTGTTGTCTTAGGAGTCGAGTCTGCTCCTGCTGTTGGCGGACCTGCTCCCCGAGCTGCCTATGCTGACGTTGCATCTGGTCATCAAGGCGGTTTATCTCCGTACGGAGTCGAAACTTGTCGTGGAGTGCATAGCCGTCATTCGGATAGTAGTGTCTGTCCGGGTAGCCGAATCCATAGTCCCCCGCTTGGGCTCCCGGAAAAGGTGCAGCGCAGATCAGAATCGCGATGACCCCAACCGAATGTTGAGGTGCCCTTTGCAATATGTCTTGTTGCATCTTGTGTGCCTCCCGGAGTCACTTCTCAATTTTCAAGCTTAGGATACTCATGTGCCAGCTCTGATTTTGGCCCTACGCCGGTAGCTTGCGACGGGTGGGGTTCTCAATGGGTGATGGCTGCCACATGACCGGTATAAGTTGTGGAATCAACCGGTCGATGCTGACCAGGGGGGAGCAACATGATCCTGGACCGACTCTATCGGCAGATGACCGCAGTTGCCCGGACCGTCGCCTCGATCGCGGCCATCCAGACGAAAAAACACTCGATATTGCCGATATTTACCAATCTCGCGGAACTTTTACGCCTCATTGGCACTCTCACATGCGGACTGCCAAAAACGGCTGGCAGTCACCACCCTTGAGTGCTAAATTTGAAACAGGAAAGGGATAGTCAGGATTACTATATGAACAATCAACTCGCGATACCGATGACCTTGCCGACCGGCAGTATGGAAGCGTACGTAAGCGCCGCCTTCCAGCTGCCCATGTTGTCGGCCGAGGAAGAGCACGATCTCGCGGTGCGCCTGCGCGACCACGGCGACCTCGAGGCAGCGCGCGGCCTGATCATGTCGCACCTGCGCTTCGTGGTGAAGATTGCGCGCGGCTACAGTGGTTACGGTCTGCCTCAGCACGACCTGATCCAGGAAGGTTCGGTCGGCCTGATGAAGGCGGTACGCCGCTTCGACCCCGACATGGGCGTTCGCCTGGTGTCGTTTGCGGTGCATTGGATCAAGGCCGAGATCCACGAGTACATCCTGCGCAACTGGCGCATCGTCAAGGTCGCGACTACCAAGGCACAGCGCAAGCTGTTCTTCAACCTGCGTAGCTCGAAGAAACGGTTGGGCTGGTTCTCGAAGCAGGAGGTCGATGAAGTTGCCGAAGACCTCGGTGTCAAGCCGGAGACCGTGCTGCTGATGGAGTCACGCCTGTCCAACTACGACCTCGCCTTCGATGGCTCGGACCTGGATGACGACGACGGCCCGAGCATGGCCCCGTCTGCCTACCTGCCCGATCTACGCAACGAGCCCTCGGCGCTGGTGGAGAAGGCCGACAGCACCGAGTCGGAGAGCGAGGGGCTTTACGCGGCGCTGGATTCGCTGGACGAGCGCAGCAGGGATATCCTGCAGCGTCGCTGGCTGAACGATGGCAAGGAGACGCTGCACGACCTGGCCGGTGAGTACGGGGTTTCCGCCGAACGTATCCGGCAGATCGAGGCCGCCGCCATGAAGAAGCTGCGCAACGAGCTGGCGGCCTGACGTCCCTGCAAAGCGGTAACAAGCAAACGCCCGCCATTGAGCGGGCGTTTTCACGTCAGCCGGTCAGGGCTCGCGCCTGGACCGCGCATGACCGTCAGCCTGACAGGATTACCGAGAAGAAGCTGAGCCAGGACACCACGACAAGTGTGATGACGACGGTCATGGCGAAATTGTCAAAGCTGAACATGGGGCCTCTCCTGAATCAGTTGTGTGTTCATTCCCCTCGGTCCTTCCGGTCTTTGCCCGTCTGCCGGGCGGTCGAATCACCACCCGGGTCCTGCGGCTTCTTTTCTGGCCGGGCATTGCCCGGGATCATCGGGTCGTCGTCGTCCATCAGGATCCGGTGCGCCGGTCCCTCGAGGTCGTCGTACTGGCCCGTGCGCACAGTCCACAGGAAGAATGCGATGGCAATCACCATCAGACCGACGGCTAGCGGGATCAGCAGATACAGAATCGACATCGCCCGGACCTAAGCCTTTAACCTGAGTGCATTGAACACAACAACCAGCGAACTGAACGACATACCGATCGCCGCCATCCAGGGCGCGACCAGACCGGCCGCCGCCATCGGCACGGCAGCAACATTATACAAGATCGCCCATGCCAGATTCTGCTTTATGACCGCGCGGGTGGCGCGCGCCTTGCGCACCCCCTGTGCCAGCACGACCAGCCGCTCGGACAAAACGACCATATCGGCGCTGGCATGCGCCAGCTGCGCGCCCTGGCCCATGGCGATCGACACATCGGCCCCGGCAAGCACGGGGGCATCGTTGACGCCATCACCGATCATGGCCACGGTATGGCCGGCCGCCTGCAACTCGCGCACCCGCGCCAGCTTGTCGTCGGGCCGCATGCCGGAATGCGCACGTGCAATGTCGAGCTGCCCCGCAACCCGGTGCACCGCCCCTGCCGCATCGCCGCTGAGGATCTCGACCTCCAGCCCGAGTTCACGCAGGTCCTTTATGGCCTCCCGGGCGTCGGGGCGCAACTCGTCACGCAGCTCGAACCTGGCCAGGATGCCGCCCTCGTCACCCAACAGCACCTGGGTGGCGTCGCTCGCGGCCGGTTCCGGCAGCATGCTGCCGGACAGCGCGACCACGTAGGCCGGATTGCCGATCCGGTAGGACCGCCCCCCGATGTCACCCTGCATGCCCTGCCCCGGCAGGGCGGTCAGACCGGACACCCCCGGGGGCTGCAGTGCATGCGCGGCCAGCGCCCTGCCGACCGGGTGTTCCGAACCGCTCTCCAGGGCCGCGGCAAGCGCCAGGCAACGCTCACGATCGGCGCGCTGCGGGTTTAGCAGTTCCACCTCGGATAGCTGCAGGATGCCGCGGGTCAGGGTTCCAGTCTTGTCGAACAGGGCATGACTGGCCTGCGCCAGTGTCTCCAGGGCATGCCCCCGGGTGGTGAGCAGACCCAGCCGGGTAAGCGCGCCCGAGGCAGCAGTGACCGCGGTCGGCGTGGCCAGCGACAGCGCACAGGGGCAGGTCACGACCAGCACCGAGAGAGTTACTGCGAAGGCCTGTTCCGGCGCCTGGATGGTCCACCAGACGGCGACCATGGTCGCGACAATCAGCAGCACGCCGACGAACCAGCCGGCAACATGATCGGCCAGCCGGGCTACCCGCGGCTTCTCCGACTGGGCGCGGTCGAGCAGGCGCACGATCGCCGATACCAGGGTGTCCTCACCGACCTTTTCCACCACCATCACCAGCGGGCTCTCGACGTTCAGGCTGCCGCCGACCAGTTCGTCGCCGACCTGCCGCGGCCGCGGCAGGCTTTCGCCCGTCAGCAGCGACTCGTCCACCGAGCTGCAACCATCGTCGACCATACCGTCCGCCGGGATGGTCTCACCCGGTCGCACCATGACCCGGTCACCCGCTGCCAGCTCGGACACGGCCACCACCACCTCGCCCTCGTCGGTCAGGCGGGTGGCGGTCGCCGGCAGCAGCTTGACCAGCTCTTCGGCGGCCTCGCCGGCACGGTGGCGGGCACCCATCTCGAGATAACGGCTGGTCAGCAGGAAGAAGGCGAACATGCAGACCGAGTCGAAATAGACCTCGGTGCCGCCAAAGACTGTCGACCACACACTGGCAGCGAAGGCGCCGCCGATCGCGAGCGATACCGGCACTTCCATGCTGAGATGCCGGCGCCGCAGATCACGCCAGGCGGTGGTAAAGAAACCTGCGGCCGAATAAAGCACCACCGGCAGGGTCAACAGCAGGCTGACCCAGCGCATGAACACCCGCAGGCCCTCGTCCATGCCGCTGTAGTCGCCGGCGTACATCGCGATCGCCAGCATCATCACCTGCATCGCACCCAGGCCGGCCACCGCCAGCCGCCGCAGGGCGGCCGACTTCTCCTTCTTGTGCACGGTTTCCTGGCGCCCGGGGTCGAAGGGGTGCGCGACATAGCCGATCTCGCTGATCGCCTTGAGGATGTCGGAAAGATGCACCCGGCTGTCGTCCCAGTGCACCCGCGCGCGGTGGGTACTGTAGTTGACCGAAAAATCGATCACCCCCGGCAGCGCGTTGACGTGGCGCTCGTTGAGCCAAACGCAGGCGGCGCAGGTGATACCCTCGAGGATCAGCGAGGCGGTCCTGGTCGATGCCTCGTCGACCTCGACGAAGCTCTGCTGCAGGGCCGGCTGGTCGTACAGCTCGAAATGGCGCAGTGCCTCCGGGACCAGGTCTTCGGGCTTGCGCGACGGGGCCTCGCGATGCCGGTAGAAGGAGGTCAGGCCGCCGTCGACGATCGCCTGCGCCACCGCCTGGCAGCCGTGGCAGCACATGGCGCGCGGCGCGCCATCGATCTCGACCCGGTAGTCGGCGCCATCCGGCACCGGCAGGCCGCAGTGATAACAGGACTCCGGGCTCGCCGCCACGGCAGTCATCCCCTGTCCTGCCGGGCATCGACCGAAGTATCCGCGCGTATCTCGTGCAGCGCTTCACCCCGGTTGATCCTCAGCACCAGCTGCCACAGGCCATGCAGCGGCATCGTCAGGGTCACCCGGTACTCGCCGGGCGCCACCTCCGACATCGTGAAATCCAGGTCGTCACGACTGCTGGAGGTGCGCAGGAAACGGCCCTTTACCTCTGCGCCCGACACCGGGACGCCGTGATCGTCGCTCACCGCGACCACGAAGGTAGCCGGCTGCGCGACCACCGGCCGGTGCAGCCAGCCTTTGCGCACCTGCCAGCCGCGCGCCTGCTGCTCCTCGACCTGGCGCAGATAGGCGTTGTACTGGGCCTCCTTCTCCTGGTACGCATGCGACACGGTGCCGGGAAAGCGCGAGTCCGCGACCTCGGATCCCTGGGGTTTCGGCAGCAGTTTCGCGAACAGGCCTGTGATGCCCTGCTCGGCCACACCGAGGAACACCACATTGGTGACGATCACCATGACGAAGAAACCGACGATCAGCGCCGGTGCCCAGTGCCATCCCCGCCCGACGCGACCACCGATGGCACCCAGGGCGTAGGCGGCCGTCAGGTAGATTGCCAGATGGATGGCGAAGATATCCGCCCCCGGCCAGGTCAGGATGGCCCACGGCACATAGATCAGAATGGCCAGCAGGGCGACCGCCATCCCCGCCGCCCTACCATCCAGCCTGAACATGCGGCGCACAAGCACGAATACCGCCACCTCGGCGAGCACACCACCGCCGATCCCTGCCAGCATCATCGATGCGCTCATGTTCATCTCGGGGGGACGTAGAAGACGCTGGTGTGGCCGATGGCGCCGATTTCAGACTGGCCCTGAGGCTCGGCCAGGAGTTCGAAAGGGTGGCTCTGACCGTCGAACTTGGCCGGCATTGCCCGCACCCTGGCCGCCAGGCGCAGGCGTTGTTCCGGATGAAGGCTGACCTCGCTGAAGCGGCCCATGTCCAGTTCCGCCCCTTCGGGCAGGCCGGTGGCATTGAACCTCAGGGTGAGCGTGCTGTTCGTCTTGTTGTTTACCTTGATCTCGTAGCTGTTCTGGATCCGGCCATCGGAAAGCTGGACATATATCGGCTGGCGCACCTGCGAAACGGAAAAATCGAATGCGGCCTGCCGTGACACGCTCCAGCCAAGCAGGCCAATCGCCAGGATCAGCACCACTGCATATCCGATGACTTTCGGGCGCAGAAGGCGCGCCTGCTGACCGGTCTCGTCACGACGCTCCGACGTGTAGGCAACCAGGCCGCGCTTCCAGCCCATCGAATCCATGATGGTGTCACAGGCATCGATGCACAGTGCACAGGAAATGCACTGGATCTGCAGTCCATTGCGGATGTCGATACCGGTGGGGCAGACCTGCACACAATAACCGCAATCGATGCAGTCGCCGACACCGGCCTGCTTGCGCGCCTCCGCCGTCTTCAGGTCCCTGCCCAGTCTGGAGCGCCCATTTTCACCCTCGCCCCGCGCCCGGTCGTAGGCGACGACCAGGGTGTCTTTGTCGAACATCACCGCCTGGAAGCGCGCGTAGGGACACATGTAGGTGCATACCTGCTCACGTGCAATTCCTGCCATCACGTAGGTCGTGGCGGTCAGGAACAGCGTGGTGGCATAGGCAGCGAAGGGGGCCTCGCCAATGAAGAACGCTATGACCAGCTTTGGCGCATCCCCCCAGTAAAGGACGAAGGTCAGCCCGGTGACGAAGGCCATCAGCAACCACAGCAGGTGGGTCAGGCCCAGCCGCCAGAGCTTGGCAGGGTCCCACGGCTGCCTGGCAAGGCGGATCCTCGCCGGTCTTTCGCCCTGGACCAACCGCTCGATCAGGATGTAGACATCCGTCCACAGTGTCTGGAAACAGAAATAGCCACAGAAGACCCGGCCGGCCAGGCCGGTGACGAAGAACAGCAGATAGGCAGCGATCATCAGCAGACCCGCCAGCCAGAAGATATCCTGCGGGTGCACGACCAGGTCGAACAGGTAAAATTTGCGCCCGGCGAGATCGAAAAGCACGGCCTGATTCGCGCCTGCCTCGCGTTCCCAGCGCAGCCAGGGCAACAGGAAGTACACGCCGTAGGCCAGGATCAGAACGCCCCATTTCAGGTTGCGGTAACGACCGCTGACCGAGCGCGGGTAGATCTGGGTGCGCGGTGCGTACAGTTGCTGTTGGCTGCTGGACTCGTTCATTTAGTGCTTAACCACGAAGAGCACGAAGGTCACAAAGCATCTTGGGGCACTTGATGTGCCGCAGACCAGCGTGCAGCAGAGTGGCCCTACAACCACAACTGCTCGGTGTCGTTTCCGCCCTTCACAGCGAGTCTTGAGTTCCGGGAAACAAGGCGGCACGGGTGCAGACAAATCACGACCAACTCCCGGACTCACTTCGTGCGCCTTGTGTCCTTCTTGGTGGACCGCCCTTGGCGGCTCGCCCGGGCACGCGGAAAAAAGGGCGCCTCAGCTTCCCAGGCTCTGGACGTAGACCGTCAGCAGCTTGATCTGCTCATCGTCCAGGCGGCCCTTCCAGGCCGGCATCTGACGCGAGACGCCGCCGCGGATCACGGCCTTCACGGCCTCGAGCCGGGCGGTCTCGTCGCCAGCACCCGGGACATCGGCGACCGTCCACACCGCATCGGTCAGATTGGCTGCGCCCTGGGAGTGCATGCCCTTGCCGGATTCGGTGTGACAGTAGTAACAACCACCTTCCTGGCCCTGGAAGATTGCGCGCCCCGCCTCGGCCATCGCCGCGTCTGCCGGCAGCCCGGAAAGGCTCAGTACATAGTTCGCCAGCTGACCGATCTTCTCGTCGCTCAGCACCTCACCGAATGCCGGCATGTAGCCGTTCCGGCCTTCCTGGATGGTGTGCTCGATCTGCGCGATATCACCGCCCCACAGCCAGGCATCATCACGCAGATTAGGGTACTGACCGATCATGGCCGGGGTGCCGCCGGCACCGTGACAGGCGGCGCAGTTGTCCGCAAATAGCACCTTCGCCATCGACCGGGTGAAGGCCATCATGTCGGGGTCGTTGGCGATTTCCTCGTACGGCGCCGCGGCGACCTTCTGCAGGTAGGCGCGTTGCTTGAGCGTCTCGTCGCCGGTCTGCAGTTCCTCGATCAGCTCCGCACGGGTATTCCAGTGCGTCGTGACTTCCTTGCCTTCGCTCTCGAAGGTGATGGTGGCGATACCCTTGGTATAGGTGTCGCCGACCGGCCAGGCCGGGTACCAGACCCAGTAGACAAGGGCAAAGACCACGGTCGCGTAAAAGGTCCACAGCCACCAGCGCGGCAACGGGTTGTTGAATTCCTGCAGATCCCCGTCCCAGGCATGGCCGGTAGTCTGTACCGCCTTGCCTTGATTTTGTTCAGCCATTGTCTGAATCCTTGTCTTTCTGTTCGCCGGTCGCTTCGTCATCGAGGAACGGAATATTCTTGTAGGACTCGAGGCGCTTGCTGCGCTTTTTGCCCGTGAACACGTAGAGCACGATGCCAACGAACACCACGAAGAAGATCACCAGGGCCAGAGGCTTGGTGTTTTCCATGCTCGACAGCCACTCAAGCATCCCGATTACCCATCCTGCCCGGACCCGCTGCCAAGACCACTGTCAGCGAAACTCGGCGAAGTAGCCTTCGTCGTACTTGGCGAAGTCCACCATGGTGCCCAGCACCTGCAGGTAGGCCACCAGTGCATCCATCTCAGTCAGACGGGTACGGTCGCCGTCCCAGTCTTCGGACTGGGCCTGGGCCAGGAGGTTGTTCTCGGCACCATGTATGTCCAGTTGGTCCGCGACCACCTTGCCGAACTGGTCGACATTGGCCAGATACTCCTCTTCGGTGTCCGAATAAGGCACACCGGTCAGCTTGAGCGCACGCATGCGGTCGGCGACATCCGAGTAGTCCAGTTCGGTGCCCAGCAGCCAGGGGTAATTCGGCATGATCGATTCCGGTACCACGTCGCGCGGATTGACCAGGTGCTGCGTGTGCCAGGCGTTCGAGTACTTGCGGCCAACCCGCGCCAGGTCGGGCCCGGTACGTTTGGAACCCCACTGGAAGGGGTGGTCGTACTTCGATTCCGCGGCCAGTGAGTAGTGCCCGTAGCGCATGAGTTCATCGCGGAAGGGGCGGATCATCTGCGAATGACATGTGTAGCAGCCTTCGCGAATGTAGATGTCGCGGCCGCGCTGTTCCAGCGGCGTATAGGGACGCACGCCCTCGACCTTCTCCACCGTGTCCTTGATGTAGTACAGCGGCACGATCTCGACCAGGCCGCCGATCGATATGGCGATCAGGGTGAGCGCGATCATCAGGCCGGCATTGATTTCGATACTTTCGTGAGAAAATTTCACAGTCCGCTCCCCTTATGCCCCGGCCCGGGCCATCTTGGCGGCAATCTTCGCCTCCAGTGCCGCCTGCTCGATCTTCGCGTTGCGGATGGTCATCACGACGTTGAACACCATGATCACCACACCCGACACGAAGAACATGCCACCGATCATGCGCACCACCAGCGGCCAGTGCATGAACACCACCGATTCGATGAAGGTATAGGCCAGGTTGCCGTAGTCATCGAAGGCCCGCAGCATCAGGCCCTGGCCGATGCCGGAAACCCACATGGAGGCGATGTACAGCACGATACCGATGGTCGCCAGCCAGAAGTGCATGTAGACCAGTCTGACGCTGTAAAGGCGGGTCTCCCACAGCCGTGGAATGAGGTGATAGAAGGATCCGAACGAGATCATCGCCACCCAGCCCAGCGCACCCGAGTGCACGTGTCCGATGGTCCAGTCGGTGTAGTGCGACAGCGCGTTCACGCTCTTGAGCGACATCATCGGGCCTTCGAAGGTCGACATGCCGTAGAAAGACAGCGCCGTGATCAGGAACAGCATGATCGGGTCGGTGCGCAGTTTCTCCCAGGCCCCGGACAGGGTCATGATGCCGTTGATCATCCCGCCCCAGGAAGGCAGCAACAGCATGATCGAGAACGCCGCGGCAAGGGACGAGGTCCAGTCGGGCAGCGCCGTCCAGTGCAGGTGATGACCACCCACCCACATGTACATGAACGACAACGCCCAGAAATGAATGATCGACAGACGGTACGAATAGATCGGGCGCCCGGCCTGCTTGGGCACGAAGTAGTACATCATCCCCAGGAAGGCCGCGGTCAGGAAGAAACCGACCGCGTTATGGCCATACCACCACTGCACCATGGCGTCCTGCACACCTGAATAGAGGCTGTAGGAGGTGGTATTGAACAGCCCCACGGGCACCGACAGATTACGGAAGATATGCAGGATGGCGGTCGCCAGGATAAACGCCAGATAGAACCAGTTGGCAACGTAGATGTGCGGCTGTGAGCGGCGCCTCAGGGTCATCACGAAGACCAGGAAATAGGCCACCCAGGTTACCGTGATCAGCAGATCGATATACCAGGGGAACTCGGCATACTCCTTGCCTTCGGTGATCCCGTTCATGTAACCGATCACACCGATCAGCACCGCCAGCTGCCAGCCCCAGAAGGTCAGGTTGGCCAGCCAGTCATAGGCGAGCCTGGCCTGACTGGTACGCTGCACCACGTAGTACGAGGTCGCAAACAGGGCGCTGCCACCAAATCCGAAGATAACCAGGGTCGTGTGGACCGGACGCAGACGGCCGAAGGTAATCTCGGCAATATCGAAGTTCAGGAAGGGGAACGCCAGCTCGGCCGCGATATAGGTGCCAGCCGACATACCCAACAGGCCCCACACCAGGGCCATCACGGTGAATTTCTTGACGATATCGTAGTTGTACTGCGTATTCGCAGCAGCTGCAGATTGCACCATGTTTAAACCCCTGGCTGACCGCGAATCAGCACGATCCCCGACGAAAAAGACGTAACGCACAAGCGGCGGACGTGATGCGACAGATCGATTGGCCTTAAGACTCAGGCGACTTGCTCGGCCAGGCGGATTTCCGCCGAAGACCCCAAATCTGACCAGATGGCGCGCTCAGACAGCGTGCAACCACCCGGTCGGCAAGCCTTACGAAAGCGCCCGGATCCTAGCCGACGACCGTCTATTAGTCAATGCTTATGATCATCCCGCATGCAAATCACGCGGACCAGTTTAGATGAAACGCCGCCGGCTTTCCGTTGCATAGCCCAAGACAAAAGGTGGGCAGAAAGGTCAGCCGACCAGGGATACGAGGTGCGGCACGTAGTGGTCCACCAGGAGAAACGCGAACAGGGCCATCAGGTAGACGATGGAGTAACCGAAGGTGCGCATCGGCATACGATCATCGTCATCGCGATAAAGACGCACCGCGTAATAAAGGAATCCCAGACCCAGGACCATGGCACCGCCAAGGTACAGGCCGCCGCTCATCCCGAAGCCGTAGGGCAACAGGGTCACGACCAGCAGCAGCACGGTATACAGCAGGATCTGCAAACGGGTGTAGTCGGTGCCGTGGGTCACCGGCAGCATCGGCATATCCACCTTGCGGTATTCCTCGGTGCGGTGAATGGCCAGGGCCCAGAAATGCGGCGGTGTCCAGGTGAAGATGATCAGGAACAGCAGCAGCGCACCGGGATCGACGCTCCCGGTCACCGCCACCCAACCGAGCACCGGCGGTGCCGCACCGGCCGCGCCGCCGATCACGATGTTCTGCGGCGTGGCGCGCTTGAGATACATCGTATAGATGACCGCATAACCGATCAGCGACAGGAAGGTCAGCAGCGCGGTCAGCGGATTGACAAGCAATGCCAGCATCGCCATCGCGATCACACCGATCATGAGGGCGAAGGTCAGTGCATCGCGCGAGCTTATCGCACCTTGTGGCAGGGGCCGGCCGCGCGTCCGCCCCATGATGGCGTCGATCTTCTGGTCGACCACGTGATTGATCGCCGCCGCCGATCCGGCCGCCAGACCGATACCCAGGGTACCGAAGATCAGTGCATCCAGCGGCACCATGCCCGGCGCGGCCAGCAGCATGCCGACAACCGCGGTAAACACGATCAGCGCCACCACGTTGGGCTTGCACAGCTGGAGGTAGTCGCGCCAGCCGGCGTGGGTCGTTTTCAGTACTGTTGTCGCCATAATCGGAAATTCAGAAAGATGAGTGAAGCCAGCAGTAGAGCGGCGACGCCATTGTGTGCCGTCGCCACCCCCAATGGCAAATACAGGAGCACGTTGCCGATACCCAGCGCCACCTGAACCAGAAGCAGGCCGCCTACGAGCAGCGCCGAACCCTGCAATCCCCCACCCGAGCGCAGCAGCGCCAGAACCAGCCAACCCAGGTACACGAAGGTTACCAGGGCACCGATTCGGTGGGTCATATGGATCGCCGTGCGCGCCGGTTGTTCGAGCACGCCATACTCGTAGTTGACGCCCAGACCGCGCCACATGACGAAGGCCTCACCGAAATCCATTTCCGGTGCCCAACTGCCCTGGCAGGTCGGGAAGTCGAGGCAGGCCAGCGCCGCATAATTGGAGCTGGTCCAGCCGCCGAGTGCGATCTGCGCGACCAGGATCAACAGGCCGATCGCCGCAGCGGATCGCCAGCGGCCACTGCCGGCCAGGGGCCGCCGGTGCGCCGTACGCAGGGCCAGCAGGACCAACAGCCCGAAGGTCGCGAATCCGCCCAGCAGGTGGCCCATCACCACCACGGGCTTGAGCAGCAGGGTCACCGTCCACATACCCAGCGCCGCCTGAAAGATCACCAGCGCCAGCAAGAAGGTCGGAAGCCATACCGGCTGCTGGGGGTCCCGACGTCGGCGCGCCCATGACCAGATCGCAATCCACAGGATGGCGAGCCCCAGGGTGCCGGCAAAATAGCGGTGCACCATCTCCTTCCAGCCCTTCTCGGGTTCCAGGGGGCGCTGTTCCAGATAGGCCTTTTCCTCGACATGTTCCGCGCTCGCCGGGACCGTCAGTTCACCATAACAACCCGGCCAGTCGGGACAGCCCAGCCCGGCATCGGCCAGGCGCGTGTAAGCCCCCAGCACGATGACCGCAAAGGCAAGGAAACAGGTGAACACGATCAATCGGTGATAGGCCATCGGTATTTATCCGATCTGCGAGATCTTCAGCAGCTTCTGCAGATCCCTCATCATCCCCTTGGCCGGAACCTCGAGGTTGTAATACATCATCAGGTTTCCCAGCGGGTCGACCAGAAAGAGCTGCCCGCCCGTGGGCGCAAAACCCGTCCCGCTGAACACCTGCAGCAACGGATCAGCCTGTTCCCCGAGCACGACCCAGCGCAGATCGGCCTGTTCGTCCGCCAGCTGGCGGACCAACTCCGGCGATGGCTGCTCGGCCAGTATCAGCAGGCGTTGCACGCGCGGGATGTCTTTGCTCATCGAAAGGCGTATCTGGCGGGTCAGGTAAAGCTGCTGCTGGCAGCTCTCGCCACAATCCCCGGGCGCAAACATTACGTAGGCCCAACGCCCGCGCAGTTCATCCGGCGGGAACACTGTCCCGTCGGGCTGGACCAGCCCGGTGAGTTGCAGCGGCCTTGCAGGAGAAACCAGGGTTCCGGCATTGGTGGTGACACCGACGCCCTGTTCACCCAGGTACTTCCAGGCCACCCAGGCCGAGACCGGGGGCAGCAGGAACAAAGCGAAAATCATTACCAGCTGGGTTCGACTGCGGCGTTTCCGTCGATCATCAGGCCTCGACACGTTTGTCTCCATCACCACCATCGCGACGCGTATTCACGCCCACATAGATAATCAACAAGGCCACCGCCAGGCCAAACCACTGCACCGCATATCCGAGGTGTTTTTCCGGCCCCATCTCGGGGATGGGCGACCAGTCGTACTGCAGCCCGCCGGCCTGCCCATCGTCGACCACCAGCGCGTAGCGCAGCAGCGCCATATCACGTTCGGCACCGAGGGCGGCGATATCCAGCGACTGCACGACCACCTTGTCTGCAACGCTGTTCAACGGGACCTCGCCGATCACCAGGCCCACCGACGCCGGTGAATCCAGCCGACCCGACAACGCTACCTGCTGTTCGGGCACCGGGAGTGCCGGCAGAAAATCACGCGACGCGCCCACTGCCACCCAGCCACGATTGACCAAAATGGCCGGCCGCTCATCGCCTTCGATGATGAACGGCGTAAACACATGGTAACCAGGCTGACCCCGGTAGATGCGGTTGTCGAGCAGCCATTGCTGTTCCGCGACGTAGCGCCCGCGCACCTCGGCCGGGCGGTAGCGATCCTCATCGCTCAACCGGGTGTGTCGATCAAGCGCCAGGGGCGCGACCAACTCGGTCGTGGCACGTTGCTCGACCAGGTCCTGCTTGGCGCCCGCCCGTTCCGTCTGCCAGTAACCAAGCCCGAGCAACACCGGAAAGACGAGGGCGAACGCCACACTCGGCCACAGGGTGGGGGCGAAGCGGTAACGGCCGAGTTTGAGCGGCAAAAACTTCATGCGCGGTCCGGCTGCTATAATGCCGCGGTTCCAGAAAAGGAAGATGTCGTCGTGTGGATCAAAATCATCATCGTACTCGCTTTCGTCGGCATCGTTGCCAGTCTTGCGTCGGGCCTGTTCTTTCTGGTCAATGACAAGGGCGATTCCCGCCGTACCTTGCGTGCACTCACCTTTCGCATCGGCCTGTCCGTAGCACTCTTCGCATTCCTGATGATCCTGATCGCGCTCGGGGTCATCGAACCGCACGGCGTCTACCCCGAACCGCCGGCAACCCTACCTCAGAATTGAGACCTGCCCCGGCCATGGTGGGCCAGCGAGACGAAGAACCGGGGCCCGACAGTTGTCGGGCCCCGGCCGGTCTTCAGATAACGTAAACGAAGATAAACAGGCCGAGCCAGACCACGTCCACGAAGTGCCAGTACCAGGCCACGCCTTCGAAGGCAAAGTGGTTGTCCGCCGTGAAGTGTCCCTTCGCCGCCCGCAGGGTGATCACGATCAGCATCACCGTACCCATGGTCACGTGAAAACCGTGAAACCCGGTGAGCATGAAGAAGGTCGATCCGTAGATCCCGGAACCCAGTGTCAGGTTCAGCGCTTGGTAGGCGTGAATGTACTCATAGGCCTGGAACCCGAGGAAGGTGGCACCCAGGATGACCGTGGCCGCCAGCCACAGGACCGTCTTGCGCTGATCGTTGATCTTGAGCGCCCAGTGCGAAAGGGTGATGGTGACGCCCGAGGTCAACAGCAGCAGGGTGTTGATCGCCGGGATGCCCCAGGCGCTCATGGTCTCGAAGGTTCCGCCTATATCGCCCGGACCATTGGTCGGCCAGGCTTGACCGTAGCTGTTCCAGAGATATTCATGGGTGGCGAAATCGGCCCCCAGCAACCAGGGCACCGACAGCACGCGCGCGTAAAAGAGTGCCCCGAAGAAGGCGGCGAAGAACATGACCTCGGAGAAGATGAACCACATCATCCCCTGGCGGAACGAGCGATCCACCTGCTCGTTGTACATGCCCTTGAGGCTCTCGTTGATGACGGTACCGAACCAGCCGAACAGCATGAATGCCACCATGGCCAGGCCAAGCAGCAGGATCGCCTGTCCGGAGGCATTGCCGTTGAACCAGTTGGCGGCACCGATCACACCGACGGTCAGCGCAACGCTGGCGACGATCGGCCAGTGGCTGCCATGTGGCACGTAATAATGGTCATCACCTGTGTGTGCCATGTCTCCCCCTGAGTGTTTGTAGTCTTGGTTTGAGTGATCTTGTACACGCCCGCCGGTTCATTGAACGGGACGAAATCAATTCATTGCCAGCTTTGTCACGTCGAATACCGTGTACGCCAGGGTGAGTGTATTCACATCCCCGGGCAGCCTCGGGTCGACGATAAAGCGCAGCGGCATGTCCTTGGTCTCACCAGCCGCCAGGGGCTGCTGGTTGAAACAGAAACATTCGGTCTTGTTGAAATAACGGCTGGCCTTCCCCGGAGCGACGCTCGGTACCGCCTGCCCCACCATGTCACGCGTGGTGGGGTTGTGCGCGGTAAAGCTGGTCGAGTAAATCTTTCCGGGATGCACCTGCATACTGGCGACCACGGGCCCGAACTCCCAGGGCATCCCGATATTGTTGCTGGCGACGAACTGAACCGTCACCGTGCGGGCCATGTCGGGTTCGTAGCGTGACGCGATCTCCGACTCGTCGATGCGCCCTGTCTTGCCATTCAGCCCGGTGATCTCGCAAAAGACGTCGTACAGGGGCACCAACAGATACCCGAAGCCGAACATCGCCACAGCGACGATCGCGATGCGCGTGAAGGAACGGCCGTTGCGTGTCTGCCGGGGGTCTGTCATGACATCAGCCCGCTTTTCCCATCGCCAGGTAGAGGCCCGTCAGGAAAAACCCGAACGCGACCAGCCCCAGGATTATCGCCAGGCGGATATTGGATTTGGATTTGTCGTGTGCTTCTTGCATGGCCTTTCACCGGTCGCGCCCGCCCATTGACGGGCACGACCCGATCGTCACTTGACCTCCGGTGCCTCGGTGAAGCTGTGATAGGGGGGCGGAGAAGGCAGGGTCCATTCGAGACCGTGCGCGCCTTCCCAGACCTGATCGGTCGCCTTCTCGCCGCCACGGATCGTCTTGAACACGATGTACGCGAACATGAGCTGGGACACGCCAAACACGAAGCCGCCGATCGAGGAGACCATATTCCAGTCGGCGAACTGCACCGAGTAATCCGGGATACGTCGCGGCATGCCCGCGAGACCCAGGAAGTGTTGCGGGAAGAACAGGACATTGACCGACACGGTCGAGATCCAGAAGTGCAGCTTACCCATCTTTTCGTCGTACATATTGCCGGTCCACTTGGGCAGCCAGTAGTAGGCCGCCGCCATGATCGAGTAGACCGCACCGGTCACCAGCACGTAATGGAAATGGGCCACCACGAAGTAGGTGTCGTGATACTGGAAGTCCGCCGGCGCAATCGCCAGCATCAGTCCCGAGAAACCACCGATTGTAAACATGATGATGAAACCAACGGCAAACAGCATCGGCGTCTCGAAGGTCATCGAGCCCTTCCACATGGTAGACACCCAGTTGAACACCTTCACGCCGGTCGGAACCGCGATCATCATGGTCGCGTACATGAAGAACAATTCACCCACCACCGGCATGCCCACCGTGAACATGTGGTGCGCCCACACGATGAACGAAAGGAACGCGATCGAGGCAGTTGCGTACACCATCGAGCTGTAGCCGAACAGGGGCTTGCGCGCAAAGGTCGGGATGATGGCCGAAACGATACCGAACGCCGGAAGGATCAGGATGTATACCTCGGGGTGACCGAAGAACCAGAAGATATGCTGGAACATCACGGGGTCACCGCCGCCAGCCGCGCTGAAAAAGCTGGTACCGGCAAACTTGTCGGTCAGCAGCATGGTCACCGCACCGGCCAGGACCGGCATGGTGGCGATCAGCAGGTAGGCCGTGATCAGCCACGTCCACACAAACAGCGGCATCTTCATCAGGGTCATCCCCGGTGCGCGCATGTTGAGGATGGTCACCACCACGTTGATCGAGCCCATGATCGACGAGATACCCGCCAGGTGAATCGCAAAGATCAGGAACGGGAAGCCGTCACCCATCTGCAGAGACAGCGGCGGATAAAGGGTCCAACCACCGGCGGGACCGCCACCACTCATGAAGAAGGTCGACAGCAGCAGCGAGAATGCAAACGGCAGGATCCAGAACGAGAAGTTGTTCATGCGCGGCAAGGCCATGTCCGGCGCACCGATCATCATCGGGATCAGCCAGTTGGCCAGGCCCGTGAATGCCGGCATGACCGCGCCGAAGATCATGACCAGCGCATGCACCGTGGTCATCGAGTTGAAGAACTGCGGATCCACCAGCTGCAGACCCGGCTGGAACAGTTCGGCACGGATCACCATGGCCATGGCGCCGCCGACGAAGAACATCAGCAGGGCGAACAGCAGGTATAGGGTACCGATGTCCTTGTGGTTGGTGGTGGTCACCCACCGCATCAGGCCGGTGGCCGGCCCGTGATCGTGATGATCGTCGTGAGTTGCTGTAGCGGTACTCATCTTGAAAAATCCCCCAGATTAATTCTTAACGGGCTGCCTTGATCGCGGCGGGCTGAACGGTGCCGGCGCTGTTGCCCCAGCTGTTGCGCTCGTAGGTAATCACGGCGGCCAGGTCGACATCATTGAGGATGTCGCGGTAGGCCGCCATCGCGGTACCGGCCTTGCCGTTGAGCACCTGCTCGATGTGTACACCCGCATCGCCGGTCGCGACTGCGCTGCCGGCCAGGGCCGGGAACGCCGGGGGCACACCCTGGCCATTCACCTGGTGACACGCGGCGCAGTTGGTGGCGTAGACCTGCTCACCCTTGGCCATCAGCTCGTCTGTCGTCCACTCGCGATCGGCACCAGCCGCAGCTGCATCTACCGCGCTCTGCTGCTCCGCCACCCACTTGGCATAATCTTCCGGTGCCTTTGCCACGACCACGATCGGCATGAAGCCGTGGTCCTTGCCGCACAACTCGGCACACTTGCCGCGGTAGGTACCGGGCTCGTCGACCTTGGTCCAGGCCTCGTTCACGAAGCCCGGGATCGCGTCCTTCTTCCATCCGAGATCAGGAACCCACCAGGAGTGGATGACGTCGGCTGCGGTCAAAAGGAAGCGCACCTTCTTTCCGGTGGGGATGACCAGCGGATTGTCGACGTCCATCAGGTAGTTTTCGCCGAACTGGCCCAGGTCGATATTGGAACCTAGCACACGTGCCTTGTTGTGTTCCGGATGCAGGGAACTGAGAAGCGAAATGCCCGCGCCCTCACCGTCCACATAGTCGTATTTCCATTTCCACTGGATGCCGGTGACCTTGATGGTCATATCGGCCTCGGTGGTGTCCTCCATGGCAAGCAGGGCACTGGTCGCGGGGATCGCCATGCTGACCAGGATCACGATCGGCACCACGGTCCACAGGATCTCCATCGTGGTGCTCTCGTGGAATTGCGCCGCCACCGCGCCCTTCGACTTCCGGTGGACCAGCATCGAGTAGATCATCGCGCCGAACACCACTACGCCGATCACACAACACACCCAGAAGATGATCATGTGCAGGTCATAGACACTTTTGCTCGTGCTCGTGACCCCCTCGCGCATGTTGAGCGCCCAGTCAGCATTTGCCGACGCAAACGCCGTCCCCAGGTACGCCGTCGAAACACCGGCCAGCTTACGCATCGCTCTCACAGCTTCGTTCCCCCAGAAATTAATCGTTATATTCTGCTCGGTGCGTCCCGCTTCCTGCGGCACGCAAAAATTCATGCAGACAGCAACCTGTGCAACTCTGCCGCAAGTTCCGTCTTCTCATCGTCGACAAGGAACTCGCCGATCTCCACGCGCCTCCCCGAGGCGCCGATCCACAACCGGCGCGGGTACCGGTGGCTCGTCGCGCTCGACAACTCGACCCTCACCCAGCCGCGCGCAAACTCGGTGCGCTGCTCAGGCTGCGTCGGTTCCGGGCCATTTCCCCGATCCCGTCCCTTCTCCACGGTCACCACCGATTCCCCGATGGACACGATCTCGCAGCGGCAGGCCGCATGCGCCACCAGGTAAAGGCAGGCAAACAGCGCCGCCAGCTCGAGCCCGGCAAAAGGCAATATCAACCAGTAACCCCGAGCCGCGAACACAACCGAGACAAGCAGCAGGGGCACCGCAATCGCACCGAGAAACACCATCGACTGGCGCCAGCTCAGCGACTGGTTGGGCCGGATCATCAACCGTCGCGAACTCGTCTCGGGACAACTGTCGGAGATCACCATCTGCAGAGCATTCCCAGCGGTTCATCCAATCGGCCGGCGCGACAAACAGCGTCTTGCCGTTTTTCCGCGGTGAGAGGTTATCGCGAGGCCGTGTCAGATCCAAGTAAAATTGACGTGGATCAGATAAAAAACTGCTTATGGGGTGCGAAGACTCTAATATTAGAGTTACTTGATATGAATCAAAGACAGGGCTCGCCCGCCCGCCTGCGATGGCCGTCAGGCGCCTGCCAACACGCCCCTCAGATCCAGGGGGAACTCCCGATCCGGCGCATTCAGCGCGCCGGGGTGCGGCAGGATCCCGAGGCAGGGTCGAGACAGGGCAGAGTCGAGAGTGGCAATGTTTTCGTTCAGACTTGCCATGCCCGGGTCGACCTGCGCACCGACCCAGCCGAGCAGGCGGGCACCGCTGGTCAGGATGGCCTGCTCGCTGAGCAGCGCGTGATTGATGCAGCCGAGTCGCAACCCCACCACCAGCAGTACCGGCAGGCCCAGTTCGAGGGCCAGCGATTGCATGTCGAGACCGGGGCCAAGAGGCACGCGCCATCCGCCGGCACCCTCGACCACCACGAAATCGCTGCAACCAACCACCTCGTTGAACGCGACCCGAATGGGACCAATCCCGACCCTCACCCGCACCTCGGCCGCCGCCAGGTGCGGGGCAATGGGCGGGGCGAAGCAGTACGGATTGATCGTGGCATAAGGAATATCGAGACCGCCGGCCTCGGCCAGCGCCAGGGCATCGTCATTGACCAGATTCCCGTCACGCATCGCGGCGCCTGCCGCGACCGGCTTGAATCCGGCGACCCGCAGTCCCTGCCCGCGCAGCTGCCGGATCAGTTCGACCGACAGCCAGGTCTTGCCGCAACCGGTGTCGGTGCCGGTGACAAAGACGCCGGGGTTCACTTAAGCGACCGCAGGACATCCAGCGAGACCCGGGTCTCGCCGTCGACCCGGCGCTGCATGGGCGCCCAGGCGTGGCCATGAACCACCTCATAGCTGACCGGAAGACGCCCGTCCGGCCCACGAAACTGCTCGTAGGCCTCGCACACCGCGGCGATACGCCGGCGCCCGACCAGACCGGGCCCGCGACCCGCGCTCGCGTTGCCGGCCCCGATCACCTTGATCTCGCGCATCAGCTGCATGGCGTCGACATAGGTCAGGGTCATACGCTCCGCATCCATCACCGGGTCCGCCAGACCGGCGCCCATCAGCATGTCGCCGTAATCGTGCATATCGATAAAACCGTGCACATGCACGTTGCCGTCAACCGCGGCCCAGGCGGCGCGCAGTTCCTGCAGGGTGTCCGGACCGAAGCTGCTGAACATCAGCAGACCACCCGGTTTCATAACCCGTGCGATATCGGCGAAGGTCTGGGCCGGTGCTGTACTCCACTGGAGCGAGGCGTTCGCGAACGCCAGGTCGACGCTCTGATCGGCCAGGGGCAACTGGTCCAGATCGGCGCACAGACAACGCGGTCGTCGCAGCCAGCGGCCGCGTTTGCGGGCCCGCGCCAGCATCGGCAGGGCGAAATCGAGTGCGAAGACCCGGGCCTGCGGGTAGCGATTCATCAAGCCCTCGGTGGCCACGCCGGTGCCACAGCCGATATCGAGGATGACACCGGGGTCGATACGAATGTAATCGAGGCGTTCGAGCATGCGCCGGCCGATCTCATGCTGCAGCACGGCCACGGCGTCATAATCCGGGGCCGCACGGCTGAAACTCCGCCGCGCCTTGTTCTTGTCCAGTGCCAGGAAGCCTTCGTCGTCCATCGCTCAGATTGCACCCGTCGTGCGGATCAGGGCATCCAGGCTGGCATACGGATGCGAAAGAAAAGGGGCGTGCCCGGCCCCCGGGATCTTTTCAATGTCGGCATGCGGCAGATACTCCGGCAGTCGCTCCTGCAATGCACCAGGCACCAGGGTATCGCGCGAACCGAACAGCCAGTGGCTCGGGCACCCCAGGTCCTTCAACTCGGTGCGCAGGTCGTTCTTCAGGAGCAGATCGAGGCCCTGCGCCAGACCATCCTCGCTCGCGGGCGGACGCTGCTGGAGCTCCGTCCGCAGCAGCTTGAGGGTCTCGCGCGCGTGCTCGGCGCCTTTCACCTGCAGCGCCAGGAACCGGCCCAGGGTCGCACCCGGGTCACCATGCAGGGCCCGCGCAAACTGCTCAAAGGTCTCGACCGGCATTGCGCACGGCCAGCCGGGTGCCTGCACAAAGCGTGGGGTCGTGGCGACCAGCGACAGGCCTCTGACACGCTCAGGCGCATTCAGCGCTGCGCGCAGGGCAATCTGTCCGCCCAGGGACCAACCGAGCCAGTGTGCGCAGGCCGGGGCGACCGCCAGGCACAACTCTGCCCACTCCGACAGATCGGCCGCCGATGCGGGCGCGCTGTCGCCATGCCCCGGCAATTCGATGACAGTCAGCCGGAACCGCTCCGACAGCCCGGGCAACAGCGGCCCCCAGACGGCGGCATTCATGCCCCAGCCATGCAGCAGGACCAGGTCCGGCCCAAACCCAAGCTGCCAGTGGTGCAGGGTCATTCCTGCTCTTCCGCGGCAATCTCGGCCAACACCGCCAGCAAGGCCTCGACTTGGGCGGCGGTGTGGCTGGCAGAAAGGGTGATGCGCAGACGCGCGCTGCCCTCGGGCACGGTCGGCGGACGTATGGGGCCGACCAGTATGCCCTGGCGCTGCAGGGCCTCGCTCCAACGGTTGGCACGCTCACTGCCGCCCAGCAGGACCGGCTGGATCGGGGTTTCGGACTCCATCAGGGTCAGGCCGATCCTGAGCGCCCCGTGCCGAAAGCGCGCGACCAGGCCCTGCAGGCGCTCGCGTCGCCATTCCTCCTGCGCCGAGATCTGCAGGCTGGCACGCGTCGCCTCCGCAACCGCCGGCGGCATGGCGGTGGTGTATATATAGGGGCGGGCCTGCTGGATCAGGGTCTCGATCAGTTCCGCGGGGCCGGCGACAAAGGCCCCGGAGGTGCCCAGCGCCTTGCCCAGGGTGCCCATCAGTATCGGCACCTTGTCCTCGCCGAGCCCGGCCGCCGCCACGCTGCCCCGCCCCTGCGGACCGAGGACCCCGATGCCATGTGCATCGTCTACCATCAGCCAGGCTCCGTGAGCCCCGCAGGCCGAGGCCAGCTCGGCGATCGGTGCCACATCGCCATCCATGCTGAACACACCGTCGCTGGCGACCAGCCGGCGCCCGGCCGCACCTTCGAGTTGCGTCGTCAGGGCCGCGACATCGGCATGTGCGTAGCGCCTGAAGCGCGCGCGCGACAGCAGGCCGCCGTCGATCAGCGAGGCGTGGTTGAGCCGATCCTCGAAGACGCTGTCGCCGCGCCCGACCAGGGCGCTGATAACCCCGAGGTTCGCCATGTAACCGGTCGAGAACAGCAACGCACGTTCGCGCCCGGTGAATTCGGCCAGTTCTTCTTCCAGGGCGTGATGTGCCCTGCTGTGTCCGCTGATCAGGTGCGCGGCACCGCTGCCGACCCCGTAGCGCACCACCCCGCGGTTCATCGCCTCGGCCAGACGCGGGTCGGCGGCCAGCCCGAGGTAGTCGTTGGAACAGAAGGCGAGCACGCGCCGGCCGTCGACCACGAGTTCAGGCCCCTGCGGACCATCGGTCACGCGCCGGCTGCGGTAAAGCCCTTCGGCCCGGCGCTGCTCCAGGCCTTTTTTCAACGTTTGCATTTTTGTGTGGACGCAGAGGAGCGCAAAGTCCACGGAGAAAATTCGGTCACAGAAGAAACAAATCTGGTGGGATGAGGCCGCATTGATCGCAGTTCAGCGGCGACACCCGCCCACACCTCAAGAAACTCTGCGTCCTCTGCGCTTCTCTGTGCCTTCTGCGTCCCGAACATATCGAATTCGGATCAGTGCCCCGGCCCGCTGCAGAGCTGCCTGTCGGCCTCGATTTCAACGGCCTCCATGTTGATCCCCAGGCGGTCGAACAGGGCCTGGTCGTGATCGGCGTCGGGATTGTCCGTGGTCAGCAGGCGCTCGCCATAGAAGATCGAGTTTGCGCCGGCTAGAAAACACAGCGCCTGCATCTCATCGCTCATATCGGTTCGGCCGGCGGAGAGGCGTACGTAGCTTTTCGGCATCAGGATGCGTGCGACCGCGATACTGCGCACGAATTCGAGCGGATCGAGCTGTTCGCTACCGTGCAGCGGGGTTCCCTCGACCTGCACCAGCATATTGATCGGAACCGATTGCGGGTGCTGCGGCAGATTGACCAATTCCTGCAGCATGCGCGCCCGGTCGGTGCCGCTCTCACCCATCCCCAGGATGCCGCCCGAGCAGACGTTGATGCCTGCCTGACGCACGTGCTTGAGCGTATCCAGGCGATCCTGGAAGGTGCGCGTGGTGATTACGTTGCCGTAGAACTCCGGCGAGGTGTCCAGGTTGTGATTGTAATAGTCCAGCCCGGAATCGCGCAGCCGCCGGGCCTGCGGCTCGGTCAGCATGCCGAGGGTCACGCAGGTCTCCATGCCCAGACCGCGCACCGCCTCGATCATCTCGACCACCCTGTCGAGGTTCTTGTCGGTCGGGTTGCGCCAGGCCGCGCCCATGCAGAAGCGTGTCGAGCCCTTCGCCCTGGCCGCCTGCGCGGCCTCGATCACCTCATCCAGGGGCAGCAGTTTCTCTCGCTCCAGACCGGTGTCGTACTTGGCGCTCTGCGAACAGTAAGAACAGTCCTCCGCACAGGCACCGGTCTTGATCGAAAGCAGGGTGCTGACCTGGACCCGATTGGGGTCGAAATGCTGGCGGTGCACCGTTTGGGCATGGAACATCAGGTCATTGAACGGCAGCACGAACAATGCGCGTATCTCGTCCAGCGACCAGTCGTTGCGAATCACGGCTGCGGTCATATCAGGCTTCCTCGGCGGATGGGTTTCGGTCCGGCAGAACGATGTCGGGCCAGTCTTCGCGGCGGATTCGGAAAATCGACCAAAGCGACCAGGGCACGATCACCGCCAGCCCGATGCCCCAGGCAATCAGCCAGGACGTGATGCCCCGGCCGGGGAAAAAGGTCCCGACCGGGATGATTGCGCCCATCACACCGTAGAAACGGTAGGCCGCATTCTGCGTGTAACGCCCCACCCTGGGATCCGGGTGATGGCGGTGCAGGGCATAAACCAACATCGAACCTCCGAACCAGAGCAGCGGTAGCGGCGGCAGCAGCATGCTGACCAGGTTGCCGAGATCCATCTGCATGGCGGCAAAACGCGAGGAGCGACCGCTCACGATCCGGGCTGGGCTGGATGTGCTCGCATCCATTACGATGGGACCCCACGGGCGAAATGACTCGCCATGATAGGTGGCGATCCACCACTGTCAACCGAAAAGGATTTCAATGGTTAACATATGGTCAATATTCAGCCAGCTTGCCGGCGGCGGCTGCCCCCTGTGCCGTCAGCCCGGGGATGAAATCTGCCTGCCGTGCAGGGATGCCCTGCCCTTCAACCACCATCCCTGCCCGCGCTGCGCGCTGCCAATGCCCGACACGGTGCCGGCCGGGACCCAATGCGCCGACTGTCAGGCGCGCAGCCCCGCCTTCGAACGGGCCCTGGCACCGTTGCAGTATCTGCCTCCAGTCGATGATCTGGTGGCCCAGTTCAAGTATCACCGGCATCTGCACCTGGGTCGTATGCTCGCGGGGATCCTCGCAGATGCCGCGCGATCCACGGACAGCGGGATCCGTCTGCTGCTGCCGGTCCCGCTGCAGGCGCAGCGTCTGCAGGGAGCGGGGATTCAATCAGGCCGGGGAACTGGCCCGCTGGCTGTCCCCGCAGCTCGGCATCCCGTGGTCGGAGGGCCGACTGATCAGGGTTCGCGACAGCGGTCACCAGCAGGCCTCGACACGCGGCCAGCGCCGCCGCAACGTGCGCGGGGCGTTCGCGTGTCGCGGCCGGCTGCCACCCCGGGTCGCACTGATCGACGATGTGATGACCACGGGCGCCACGGCCGAGGCGGCCTGCAGGGCCCTGCAGGCCGCCGGCGTGGAGCGGGTGGAAGTATGGACGGTCGCACGCACACCGCGCGACCGCTGGAATACGGTGCACGACGCCGTGACCTGAAACAGCCAGAACCCAGCCCCGCCGACAAGCCCGAGGGCGTGTCGGCGAAAGCGCAGATCAGCGGTCCGCGAGCACCCGTTCCTTCATTTCGCGACGCTCCTGGGCGTCTATGGTGAGGGTCGCGATCGGACGGGCCTTGAGCCGCATCACACCGATTGCCTCGCCGGTGTCTTCGCAATACCCGTAACTGCCCTCATCGATCCGCTCCAGCGCCTGCTCGATCTTGCGCTGCAGCTTGCGGTAACGGTCGCGGGTGCGCAGTTCCAGGCCGTGTTCGCTCTCCCGGCTGGCTCGATCGGCCTCGTCACCGACCTCCTGGTAGGACTTGTCACGCAGGTTGTCCAGCGTTTCCTGGGCCTCGGTCATCAATTCCTCTCGCCAGCGAATCAGTTGGCGCCGAAAATACTCCAGCTGCCGGGGATTCATATACTCCTCGTCCGCGCTTGGCTGGTAATCGGCTGGTAGTTCCACCGTCATGCTTGTCTGACTCCGAAGATTGCTTAAGGCCGCGGGTTTTTAGCCTAACCTGGCAACAGGGTCAACCCCGGGATGCGGGAAACCTACGCCACTGACCATAAAAACTACAGCCGCTCCAGGCATTCCGGGGGCTGCGGGTCTTCGGGGGCAGCAAAAAATGCGCGCACCAAATCGGTGGCACATTGGTGACTATCGAGCACACCGTGGCCCACCGCGGGGAAGACGAACAATTCACCCCTGCTCAGGTGAACGGCAGCCGCTTCGGCCCACTCCGGCGGCGTGACCGGATCGAATTCACCGACCAGCAGCAGGGTCGGGATATCAGAAACGACCGGCGTGCGGAAATCCTCCGTGGCCTCGCCCGAGTCCCAGTAGCGGCACGCGTGGTACTGCCAGTCCAGCCGTTTTATCCCGGCCGCTCGCGGAAACAGCCGCAACTGCCGTTCCGCATCGCGCAGGTCGACCGGCCCACCGTCGTGACAATCGACCGAGCTGGCCACGGCATCACTGACGGAATCGTCGAGCAGGGTGTCCACGCTGTCTCCGATCAGGCTTCGCATGTGGCTGTCGAGGTGCCCCTCACCCAGGGCGCGGACGCTGCGCGGCAGGTGTGGAATCGCGTCCCACTGGTACATGGCCTCAAACAACAGCCAGGCCAGGTCCTCGTGATCGTAGACCACCGCGAGATCCTTTCCGGTATCCGGGTCACGCACGCTGAGCTTGATCCCCTCCTTCTCCACGCGCGCAAAGGCCCGCTCAAGATCTTCGTTCAGATCGGCGCTGGATTCGGTGCACTCGTCCGCCAACTCACAGATACGGCTGAACAGTTCGAACGAGCGCTGCAGCAGCCAGGCGTCGCTGAGTTCCGCATTGACCTCGGGGGGATAAGGCGAATCGAGCACCGCGGCACGCAGATACTCCGGTGCGATACGCATCATCTCCAGCGCCACCCGCGTGCCGTACGAGACGCCGTACAGATCCCATTGCTCCAGGCCCATGGCACGCATCAAGTCGACCGCGTCCGCGGCATTCGCACGGGTGGTGAACCGCCCCAGGTCGATGCCCCCGTCCTTGATCCGGTCGTGGCAGGCCCGGCTTGCCTCCCGAACCTGCCGGTAGGCCTCCTCGGGCGGCAGCGGCAGCGGCAACAGCTCGCGCTGCAGCGTGCGCAACTCCGGACAATCGAGCGCCGGCTGCGACAGCCCGACCCCACGCTGGTCGTACAGCACCAGGCCGCCATTCCATTGGGTCTGCTCAACCCAGTCCAGCCAGAACCCCACCTTGTCGGGCTCCAGCCAGGCGGACCCGCCCGGCCCCCCGGCGATGTACAGCACCGGGGGCCCCCAACGGGCCCAGAACCACTGGGGGATATACACCACCGGCAGAACAAACTGCTCCGGCTTTGCCCCGGCCTCCGGGGCTGTGTGCAGCCGGGCACAATGCATGGGGCGCCACAGCGGTTTGTCGAACCAGCACTCCACCCATTCGAGATGTGCACCATTGGCTAGCGTCAGTGCGGAAGGTGGAGCATGCAGGGCCTGCCAGGACCACCACACAGCCGGCAGAAGCAGAACCGGCCAGACCAACCAGCGCACGACGATCACCCGTTGTGGCCCGCCAGGTAGTCGCCGAACAGTCCGAGAAAGACCAGCATCCCGAAATAATTGTTGTGCAGAAATGCGCGGAAACAGGCCTGGGGTTCACGGCCACGAATGAGCCACTGGTGGTAGAGGAAGATCCCGGCACCGGCCACCAACGCAAGCTGGTAGAGCATGCCACGCCCCGCCATCTGCCCGACCTGCCACAGCAGCGCCAGCATCAGGACCTGCAGCAGGCCGATCACCAGCCGGTCATAGCGACCGAACAGGATGGCGCTGGACTTGATCCCGATCTTGAGGTCGTCGTCGCGGTCGACCATGGCGTACATGGTGTCGTAGACCAGGGCCCAGACCACGGTCGCCGCAAACAGCACCCAGGCTACCGGCGGGGTCGCATCCTGCAGGGCCGTGAAGGCCATCGGCACGGCCCAGCCGAATGCCATGCCCAGCACCAGTTGCGGCATATGCGTGTACCGCTTGGTGAACGGATAGGTGGCAGTGAGCACCACTGCGACGAAAGAAAACGTGATTGTCCTGGCGTTGAGGGTCAGCACCAGGGCGAAGGCGATCAGGCTCAGGACGGCGAACACCGCCACCGCCTCGCGCGGGCTGATCAGGCCGGTGGCGAGCGGCCGCTGCGACGTGCGCGCCACCTGGCCGTCGAAATCTCGGTCCGCGAAATCATTGATCGCGCACCCGGCCGAGCGCATCAGCGCGGTACCCAGCACGAACACCAACAAGGTCCACCAGGGCGGAATCCCCCCGGCCGCAATCCAAAGGGCCCACAACGCCGGCCATAAAAGCAGATATATCCCGATCGGTCGATCGGCGCGCACCAGCGACCAGTAACGCCCGATTCGGGTGCGCCAACCGCCGTCGGTCCCTTCCCGCCGCGTCAGGCTCATGCCCGCAGCACCGGAATCCCGGGCAGAAACAGCTCATTGACCAGGATCAGCTCGCCGCCATACTCGAACAGGGTGCGCCGCCCCCAGAGCTCGTCCGGGCATTGGCGCAGATGACTCGTGGCGCGTGAGAACAGGCGATGGCGGGGTGTGATCCGGGCCACCTCGACCCGTAGCCTGCGCGTGGTCGGGTCCGAAAAAAGCACCTCGCCAAGCGGGCGCCGTCCAAGCCGGGTCAGCGCGTGGACCGGACCACGCAGGCTCTTCATCGGGATCAGGGTGCGCGCAAACACCCAGGCCTCCCGGCCGCAGTAAAGCCTGACCTCACGCACCAGGGTTGCCTGAGCCGGGCCGTCAGCCAGCAGGGCCGCCTCGCCCGGCAATGCACTGCCGCGGCCCTGCTCTATCAGGTCGACCCGAAAACGGCCGTTGCAACTGGCAATCACCGAGCGCGTCAGCGAACCGGCGTCACTCAGCCAGGCATGCATCCCGGGTGTCGCACCCGGCAGGCGACGTGCCGAGAGTAAAGCCCACCGGGGTTCGCGCGGGGCACTGTTGGCGGTCTTTTTGCGTCGCAAGATCATTATTCGGCCAATTATCGCACGCGCGAAGGCGCGACCGGCAGAGGTGTTGCGCCCGAATTTTCGGGTCGACTCCCGCGACGGGCGGTCAGCGCAGATTGCGCCGCAGCCGTGCATGCATGTGGAAGGGTCCCGTATAGACAGGCTCGTGAATTTGCACCTGTTCGACGCGGGCTGCCGCACCGGCACCATCGAACCGGATCTGCACACCGCAGGCATGGTGTCGCCCGACCAGGGTGCAGCGCACGCTTTGTTCGCGTACCGAGCCATTCACACTGCTTGTCCTGCAGGCCGCTCGCGCGCAGCTTTGCGCCCGAACCTGCGCATGGCTGTCTCCCACTCCGATCTCACGCCACTGCAGGGGCACCTCGAATGGCTCGATCAGGGAAACGACGTAGACGGGCAGCAGCAGTGCGGCAACCAGCAGCAGGAGACGGCGGAGGATACGCATTTTTCAGTGCTTCTATGTTGCGTGCCTGAGCAGCTTATTCGATGGTAATTTCGCAGTTTTTGGTATTTTGATTTGGTGCGCCTGACGGCGCGATTATATTGAAAGCGCTCGGCGGAGCGCGCCCGCGTTACTCTTCTTTGCTTGCCCAAAGAAGAGTAACCAGAAGAAACGGCACCCCACGGCTTGGTCTCCGCTTCGCTCCGACTTCCCTGCGCTTCTCGCCGTTTCCGGCGCGCGTGAACTCGTGGGCTACGCCCACTCAAACATGCACGCGCTTACCTCCGGAAACGGCTGCGATGCTCGGCTGCACCAAGGGGAGGGAGTACTCCGTAGCTTGATCCGTGCACCCCGGTCCCGTTGACGCCGCCGAGCATCACAGGACAAAACCGGGAGAAGCGAGGACTGTCTGAGCCCATCGCAGATGGGCGAGTTCCGCAGCGCCGGTTTTGGCCGAGAAGCGCAGGGAACCCCTTGCGACAGCAAGGGGCAAGTCGTCGGGGGTCCTTTTCTTTGATTCGTTTCTTTTGGACAAGCAAAAGAAATGAATGCGGGCGCGCTCCGCCGAGCGCTTGAAAAACAAACCCGCGCGGTAGCGCACAAAACCAGTGCCCATCAGGCATCGACAAAATCAAACATCCGCGTACTGCACCTTCTGCCCTATCCAGCGATGAATCAGCGGCGCAACGCATTCCGGATACTCCGCCAGCAGGCGGTCGGCCAGGGCCTGCACACCCGGCACCAGGTCCTGGTCGCGCAACAGGTCGGCGATCCGGAACTGCATCTCTCCGGTCTGGCGCGTCCCCAGCACCTCGCCCGGACCGCGGATCTCCAGATCGCGGCGCGCAATCTCGAAACCGTCGCTGGTCTCGCGCATCACCGCCAGCCGCTCCTGCGCGACGCTGCCGAGCGGCGGGTGATACATCAGCACGCAGTGACTCTGCTGCGCGCCGCGCCCCACCCGCCCGCGCAACTGGTGAAGTTGCGAGAGCCCCAGGCGTTCGGCGTTTTCTATGACCATGAGACTGGCGTTAGGCACGTCGACGCCCACCTCGACCACCGTCGTCGCAACCAGAAGGTCGATCGTTCCGTCCTTGAATTCGGCCATCACCGTCTCTTTCTCCGCCGCCTTCAGGCGGCCATGCACGAGACCCACGCGCAGGCCCTCCAGGGCCTCAGCCAGGGCCGCCGCGGTGACCTCCGCGGCCTGCGCCTGCAACACCTCGGATTCCTCTACAAGCGTGCAGACCCAGTAGGCCTGGCGCCCCCCGACACAGGCACCCGCGACCCGCTCAACGACCTGGTCGCGGCGGCCATCCGGCAACACCACGGTGCTTACCGGGGTCCTGCCCGGCGGCAGCTCGTCGATGACCGAGAGGTCCAGGTCGGCATAGGCGGTCATCGCCAGGGTGCGGGGGATGGGCGTGGCGGTCATGACCAGCTGATGGGGTACCTTGCTGCCGGCGCCCTTCTCGCGCAATGCCAGGCGCTGGTGGACACCGAAGCGGTGTTGTTCGTCGACGATGACCAGCCCGAGGCGATGGAAGGCGACGTCTTCCTGAAAAAGTGCATGGGTGCCGACCACCACCTTGGTATGGCCGCCGGCGAGGGCCTCCAGGACGGCCTCCCGGCGCTTGCCCTTGTGGCGACCGCTGAGCCAATCAAGCTCCACACCAAGCGGGCTCAGCCAGTTCGAGAAATTGCGCAGGTGCTGTTCGGCAAGCAGTTCCGTCGGCGCCATCAGGGCGACCTGATAACCCGCCTCGACACAACACAAGGCGGCCAACGCCGCCACGACGGTCTTCCCGGAACCGACGTCACCCTGCACCAGGCGTAACGCAGGATGCGGTTGCGCCAGATCAGCGCGCAGTTCCCGGAGCACGCGTTGCTGGGCCGCGGTCAGATCGAAAGGCAGGCTGTCCAGCAGGGCCTGCTGCAGTCGGCCATCACCCTTCAATACCACGGCACCGCGGCTGCGCTGGCGTTTGCGAAGCACCCGCAGGCTGAGCTGGTGCGCCAGCAACTCCTCCAACGCCAGACGCCGCTGCGCGGGGTGACCGGTGTCCGACAGCAGGCGCCGGGATTGATCAGGCGGCGGCCTGTGCAGCAGGCGCACCGCCTCCGCCAGCGGCGGCATCCCCTGCTCTGCCAGGACATCGTCCGGCAACAACTCCTGCAGCCCGCCCTTTCCCAGCAGTTCGAGCGCATGGCCGCTCAGGTCACGCCAGGTCAGCTGATGCATGCCTTCCGTGGTCGGGTAGACGGGTGTCAGTGCCTGCTCCACCTCGGTGGCCTCGCCCTCTTCCACCCGCTGCACCTCGGGGTGCACCAGCTCGTAGCTGTTGGGGCCGTTGCGCACCTCGCCGAAACAGCGCAGCCAGGTGCCACGCATCATGTTCGACTTCTGCGCGGCACTGAAGTGGAAGAAGCGCAACATGATGCTGCCGGTACCGTCGGCCAGGCGCACCAGCAACGAACGCCGCCGCCCATAGCGGATTTCCGCCAGTTCGACCTCGCCCTGGATCACGGCCTCGTCACCGGGACGCAGGCTGCCGATCGGCACGATACGGGTACGGTCCTGGTAACGTATAGGCAGGTGGAACAGCAGGTCCTGAACGCTGCCAATGCCCAGTTTGTGCAGGCGCTCTGCGCTCTTCGGCCCCACACCCTTCAGGGCGGTGACGGGCGTATCGGCGAGTCTTGTTTCGGACTGGGACACCGCGGCAGCATACGAGAGGCCCGCTGCGGCAACAAGGCGGCCGGAAATACGGGGCGGCTTCGTCCGGTCTATAGGATTAACGCTAAGACCTTAACCCAGGAGATCGACGATGAAGAGACGCCTGTTCGTTGCCACTTTGGGCGCCGCAGCCTTGACGCCCGCCGTATTCACATGGGTTTCAGTACGCGCATCCAATAACGGGGGAGCGGCCACCGGGATGATAGTCCGCAGTGATGAGGAATGGCGCCAGCTATTAACCCCCGAACAGTACGATGTATTGCGCAAGGAAGGGACCGAGCGACCTGGGAGCAGCCCGCTGAACGCAGAGAAACGCCCGGGCATCTACGCCTGTGCCGGCTGTGGGCAGGCGCTGTTCAATTCGGACACCAAGTATGAAAGCGGGACCGGCTGGCCGAGCTTCTTCGATTTCATCGACGGTGCGATAGGCACCAGGACCGATTACAAGCTGATCTGGCCGCGAACCGAATACCATTGCTCTCGCTGCGAAGGGCACCAGGGACATGTGTTCAAAGATGGCCCCAAGCCGACGGGGCTGCGGTATTGCAACAACGGTGTGGCGCTGAAATTCATTCCCGCCGACAACGCTTGAAGGGGGGCGCCCGGGCTAGGAGTCTGCGCGGCAGAACATGGAGGCCCTGCGGCTTCCCCACTCCGGCGCGCTCCGGCGTTCATTTTCGTCACGTAGCGCCCACTATGCTCCTCAAACGACCACCAAACCGCACTCGAACTGGGAAACCCTCGGCTACCGCCAGTTCTACCGCGCAGGCTCCTAGCGGTCCCAGATTTCGTAGCCGACCAGAAGCATCACGCCCGCGTTGCCCAGTACCGCGAGATCCACGCCCAGCTTGTCACGCTTCCAACCCAGCGATGGGATAAGCACCGGGGCCCAGCCATTGTGGTTGTACGCGAGCTTGTCCTCGTACTCGCCGGTGTAGCCGTGAATCAGGCCACCAGTGAGCTTGAATTGCACAGACTCGGAGATGAACGGCAGACGCCACTTGTAGCCGTAGTAGTAGTACTGGGAAAACTGGCTGAACGAGTTCTCGAACAAAGACACCCCGACCACGTGTTTGTCATCGTGGCCGGCCTCGATCCCCACAAGGAAGGGCTTGCCGGTGTAATCTTCATCGTCCTTCCAGTGCGTGCCATAGCCGGCCTGGAGATAGACGGAATCGAACCAGCCGAGAACCCCGGCATCACCGGCTTCCCCGTCCTTGTCGGCGGCCAAGCCCATTTCGCTGAAACCGATACACAGCCCCAGCAGCAAAATCCTGGAAAAAGGTCGGATCGTCATGACGACGAAGAACCTGGGAGGCACTGAGATGGAACAATGTTGGATTTCTTTCTTTTTGCTGTCATGACAAAGTTCGCATCGTCAGGGTGGCCGGGGGGAGCTCCCGCGGGTCGATTATGGCCACAATCGGCTGCGACATCCACCTGACCCGGCTCATGAACCAAGGTTGCGAGAAATGCTGCACCAGAAAACCCTTTGTCAGCGTACTCACGGACGTGGCACCTACGACATCACCGCCCAGGTCCGTGCCGTCGTCCGCGAGGCGGGGATTCAAACCGGCCTTTGCCACCTGTTCGTGCAACACACAAGTGCCTCGCTGATCATCTGCGAGAACGCGGACCCCAGCGTACGCAGCGACCTCGAACGTTTCCTGGCGCGGCTGGTGCCGGACGGCGACCCGATCTACGACCATACATCGGAAGGTCCGGACGACATGCCGGCGCATGTGCGCGCCATCCTGACCAAAATGGAGATGACCCTGCCGGTCAGCCAGGGGCAATGTGCCCTCGGTACCTGGCAGGGGGTCTATCTTTACGAACACAGGCTCCACCCGCACGATCGGCGGGTGGTGGTCACGGTGCTCGGCTGAGCCCGGCCTGTGGCGGGCGGCGGCCGCGAGGGGCTTCTGCTACTTCAGAGATCCCAGGGCCTTGGTAAACCCCTTGAGAGACAAGGGCAGACCGACCACCTGCTGGTTCGGGGCGGCAACGCGGACAACGGCGTTTTCACCCTTCTTCATCGCCTCGACCATCGCCGGTGTCAACGCGGTCGCCACCGTTGTGCAGCCTTCGGCCGCGCACAGGAAGTAGGTCAGTTTGACCGGTTCGATGCCTTCCATGACCAGGGCCGCACCGGGCGGCAACAGGGAACCCAGGGGCACCGTCACCACGATGAGCGGGTCCCCCTTGCCGTCGCGGTAGGCGATCCGTGCGCCCAGGACCAGCTGTCCGCCTTCCTTCTTGGTTACGTTCTGGAACACGTAACAGATCTCGTTCTTGCCGTCCGGGGACTTGTCGCAGTTGTAGCCCCAGTCGCCGAACGTCTTGGGCTTGTCTTCCGCCATGGCTGCGGTGGAAATCAGCAGGGTGCCCGCTGCGGCCAGGAGGATGGTGGAGAGAATTCTTCGCATTGTGCAATCCGTTGTGAATAAGAGTTTTCGCAGTCTACCGATAAACCGCGCCCACGAGAATGACCCTTGTGAGCAGATATGGTTCCACGGGTCGCCCGGTCATGAACGAGGCCATCCATAGTCCGCCGCTATCGACGGGGTTGAAACATACAATTTCCCCAATCCGTTCTGACCCCCGATACTGCGCGCTCTGAATCACAAAACACCCTAAAGGAGCAATCAAGATGAACCTGAAAAATCGCGAAGGCCAAAACGTCCCTGATGTCGTCTTTCATACCCGGCGCGACCACGAGTGGGTGGATGTGCCCTCGGACGAGGTATTCAAGGGAAAGACCGTGGTGCTGTTCTCTCTGCCCGGCGCCTTCACCCCGACCTGCTCATCGACGCACGTGCCCCGCTACAACCAGCTGTCTCCCGAGCTGAAGCGGCACGGGGTCGACGAGATTGTCTGCGTCTCGGTCAACGACGCCTACGTGATGAACGAGTGGCGTGACGAGCAGAAGGCAACCAACATCACCTTCCTGCCGGACGGCAATGGCGACTTCAGCCGCGGCATGGGGATGCTGGTGGCGAAGGACAGCATCGGTTTCGGTGAACGTTCCTGGCGCTATTCGATGCTGGTGAAAGACGGCGTGATCGAGAAGATGTTCATCGAGCCGGACCAGCCGGGCGACCCCTTTGAGGTCTCAGACGCAGACACCATGCTCGCCTACATTGCGCCGAATGCCAGCAAGCCGCTCGACGTGACGATGTTCACCCGCCGGGGCTGCCCATTCTGCGTGCGAGCCAAGGGCATTCTGCACGATGCCGGCATCCCGTTCGACGAGCTGGTGCTCAACCGCGACTTCAGCGAGGTCACCCTGCGCGCCGTGGCCGGTGTCTCGAGGGTCCCACAGGTCTTTGTCAACGGCAATTACATCGGTGGTTCGGACGACCTGGAGCGATATCTTGCCAAGCACGGGAAGGCCGCGGCCTGACGCAAGAAACAGCGATACGGGCGGGTCCCCTGCCCGTACCGTCAGACGACAAGCGGGAGCATGACCATGGATACACATTTCGATCTGATCGCGATCGGCGGCGGCAGCGGCGGTCTGGCCGTGGCCGAAAAGGCGGCGCAACTGGGCAAGCGGGTCGCGGTTATCGAGTCCCACGAGATCGGCGGCACCTGCGTCAACAATGGCTGCGTGCCCAAGAAGGTGATGTGGTACGCGGCCGACCTGGCGCACGCAGTCGACGACGCCAACGACTTCGGGATCCCCGCGCAGCGCGGCGCGACCGACTGGAACAGGCTGGTCAGGGGGCGACAGGATTACATCGGGCGCATCAAGGGCTACTGGGACGGCTATGTGGTCAAGACCGGCATGACCCGGGTTAACGGCCGGGCCCGGTTCATCGACGCACGGACGCTTGAGGTCGATGGCCGGCAATACACCGCGGACCACGTCGTCATAGCCACCGGCGGGCGGCCGATCGTGCCCCCGGTACCCGGCGCCGAACTGGGGATCACCTCGGACGGCTTCTTCGAACTGAATGAGCAACCGCACAAAGTGGCCATCATCGGCGCCGGCTACATCGGTGTTGAACTGGCAGGCGTGCTGCGCGCACTGGGCTCCGAAGTGACCGTCGTTGCACTGGAGGCACGGGTGCTCGAGACATTCGACCACATGATCAGTGAGGTGCTGATGGGCGAAATGCGCAAACAGGGTATCGAACTGCATCCCTGTTTCCAGGTCGCCGGGCTTGCGCGCACCGGCCAGGGCATCGCCCTGGACGCGAGTGACGGTGAACGCCTGGACGGCTTCGATTGCGTCATCTGGGCGGTCGGACGTGCGCCCAACACCCGCGAACTCGACCTCGACCGGGCGGGCGTAGAGACGCGCGCAAACGGGCTGGTACCCACTGACGAATACCAGAACACCAACGTCGACGGGGTCTACGCGATCGGCGACATCACCGGGCGCGCACCGCTTACACCGGTCGCGATCGCCGCGGGGCGGCGCCTGGCCGCACGCCTGTTCGGCGGACAGCCGGAGAGCCGGCTGGATTACGACGACATCCCCAGCGTCGTGTTCTCGCACCCACCGGTCGCCACGGTCGGCCTGACCGAGCAGCAGGCGCGTGAAAGGCACGACCGGGTCACCATTTACAAGACCGACTTCACACCGATGCGCCATGCCCTCTCGACACACGGCGTGACCACGGCGATGAAGCTGGTGTGTGTGGGAGAGCGACAGCAGGTGGTCGGCATCCACCTGATTGGCGACAACGTGGACGAGATGCTGCAGGGCTTTGCGGTGGCGCTGAAAATGGGCGCGACCAAGGCGGATTTCGACAACACGGTCGCAATCCACCCGATCAGTGCGGAGGAACTGGTGACCATGAAGACACCGGAGCCCGAACCGCATACGCGTCACTGCGTTGACTGCGGTACCGAATGGAAGGAGACCGGCTGATTACCCTGGCCGGCCCTCTTTGCATTACGCAGGCCGGCCCGACAGTGACATGTCATTGCGATTCCGCTCGCGCAGGCGGATGCTGTGTGCGAAGGGAATGACGCAGGCAAAGGAGTAGCTAACATGCTGGTACTGACCCGAAACGAAGGCCAAACGATTATGATCGGCGACGACGTCAGGGTTACCGTCGTCAGCACGAAAGGAGGGCAGGTGCGATTCGGCATCGAGGCACCCCGCGACGTCACCGTCCTGCGCGAAGAGCTCAAGCACCGGGGAGCGGGTGCCGGCCCCGGGCCGGCACCTGTCGACGGTCACGATTGATCTATTTGTAGTTGCTGCGGTCCAGGCCGTACTTTTTCATTTTGTCGTACAGCGTCTTGCGCGGCAGACCGAGTGATTCCATGGTCTCCTTGA
The DNA here is from genome assembly GCA_963753845.1 of uncultured Gammaproteobacteria bacterium. Lineage (GTDB taxonomy): Bacteria > Pseudomonadota > Gammaproteobacteria > Chromatiales > Chromatiaceae > Thiosocius. Next base: position 283,804 of record CAVWEI010000002.1, on the reverse strand, counting down.
TGCTGCCGTTGTTGGCCTTGAGATGCTGCTCTATAAGGCTGCGCTCGAAGCACTCGATCTGCTCAGGAAGCGTGATCGCCGGGCGGTCGGCGTCCCCGCTCACCATCTGCTCGATGTCATAGCCGCACGCCTCACCCAGCACCACATAACGCTCGGCCGCGTTGCGCAGTTCGCGCACATTGCCGGGCCAGTCCGCCATTATCAGCCGGTTCATCTGTTCGGGGCCGGGAGGCGGGGGTTCACGCTGGTAACGCGCTCCGGCCACCAGCACAAAGTGCTGAAAAAGCAGCGGGATGTCTTCCCGCCTTGAGCGCAATGGCGGTATGTCGATCACCACCACGTTGAGCCGGTAATACAGATCCTCACGAAACTCGCCACGGGTCGCCGCTTCCCGCAGATCGACCTTGGTCGCCGCCACCACCCGCAGATCGAGCGGGATCAGTTCGTTCGAGCCCAGGCGTTCGATCGCCCTCTCCTGGAGCACCCGCAGCAGATGGACCTGCACGTTCATCGGCATGCTCTCGATCTCGTCCAGGAACAGCGTGCCGCCGTTGGCGTGCTCGAATTTGCCGATGCGACGTGACCTTGCATCCGTGAACGCGCCCGCCTCATGACCGAACAACTCACTCTCGATCAGGTTCTCCGGCACTGCGCCACAGTTGACGGCGACAAAATTATGGTCGCGACGCGAGCTGTTTTCGTGCAGCGCACGCGCGACCAGTTCCTTGCCGGTGCCGGTCTCGCCGCTGACCAGCACATCGGCCGCGGTGTCTGCGACCTGGCCGATCGTCAGCCGCAGACGGTGTACCGCCGGGGTGTTGCCGATGATCCTCGGACCCGGCTTGCTTTGGACGGCCAACTCGTTCCTCAGCCGCCTGTTTTCCATCGTCAGGGTGCGCTTGTCGAGCGCGCGACCGACCGTGTCGACCAGATCCTCGACGGCGAAAGGCTTCTCGATGAAGTCATAGGCCCCGGCGCGCATCGCCTCCACCGCCATGCTGACGTCACCGTGCCCCGTGATCAGGATGATCGGCAGGTCGGCATCTGTCACCTGACAGCGCTGAAGAAACTCCATACCATCGATGCCCGGCATGCGGATATCGCTGATGACGGCGCCCGGCCAGTCCGCATTCAGCAAATCCAGGGCCTTTTCGGCCCGGTCGAAGGCGTAGACCGTGTAACCGGCGAGCTCGAGCGCCTGGGTGGCGGCGACCCGGATATGCTCCTCGTCGTCGATCAGCATGACCGGCAGTGTGTTGCTTGCGCTCATCCCGTGAGCTTACTTTGCCCAACGCCACGAATCACCCGGTACTTTTGGAGAGCGGCAGTCGCGCAACAGGCATTGACGCTCGCGACGAGCTGGAGTACTTGTGGTAAATATGCCTGTACTCGAATTCCGTATCGATCCCTGCAGACAAGGAGAAGAAACATGGCCGAACTGTTCTCTGCCGAATGGATGAACCAACTCAAGGACGCCTGGAACGCCGAACCGGAGGTTCGCGACAAGCTGGCCGAGATCGGCTTCAGCTCTGTCATCACCTGCGGATTCAAGGACGAGGAGCAACCGCGTGGCGTATTCGTGGTCGAAAACGGTGACTGTGTCCGGGCCGGTGACTATGCTGGCGAGGCACCCGACTGGGATATGCGCGCCTCGCATGGCGACTGGATGAAGTGGGTTGAAAAGGGCCTCGGCATGGCGGGCATGGGTACCGCATTCGCCATGGGCAAGCTCAAGTTCAAGCACGGTGACTTCAAGTCAATGATCAAGGATCCGCGCATGGCAGGGCCCTTCGTCAAGAGCTTTGGCCTGATGCAGAAGATAGGCGCGGACTGAAGGGCGCACAGTCCCGTTTCCCCTGGTCCTGACGGTCGTTCCAGGCCGCCAGGGTCAGGGTGAATACGGCACCGCCATCGAGTGCATTGGCCGCCGTAAGGGTGCCGCCGAGACGTTGCACTATGGTGTACGAAATGGAAAGCCCCAGTCCCAGGCCACTCTCCGTGGTGGTAAAGAAGGGATCGAAGACCTTCTCGAGATTTTCCTGCGCGATACCCGGGCCGCTGTCACGCACCCGCAGGCGCACCCTGCCGCCATCCTGAAAAGCGCTCACCTCGATCAGCTTGAGCGGTCGCTGTTTCAGGACATCACATGCATTGCCGATCAGATTTACCAGCACCTGCTCCAGCTGGATCGTGTCACCGGCGACGAACAGGTCGCCCTCCGGCAGATCGATTACCAGTTCTGCCCCGGCCTGCTCGACCCGGGTGCGCACGATACGTTGCGCACCCTCCAGGCAGGCGCGCAATGACACGCGGATAAGTTGACCGCTGGACTTGCGCGAAAAGATCTTCAGCTGGCCGCTTATCTGCGCCATCCGGCTGGTCAATTCGCTGATCTGCTGCAGGTTCCAGGCGGCCTGCTCGAGGTTTTCCCGCGCCAGGTAGGTACGCGCATTCTCGGCATAGGTGCGCATGGCGGTCAGCGGCTGATTGAGTTCATGGTTGATTCCCGCCGACATCTGCCCCAGTGCAGCCAGTTTGGCGGCCTGGATCAGCTCGTCGCGGGTGCGTTCGTGCTCCTCGACCTCCTGGCGAAGGCGGCGGTTCGCCTCCGTGAGGTCCACGGTGCGCTGGTCCACCCGGCGCTCCAGTTCATCCAGCGCCTCCTGCATGAGCACGCGTTTTTCAGATTCGCGCTCGCGCCTGCGACGGCTGCGCGCGGCATACAGCCAGGCCCCCGTTGCCAGCAGCAGCATCAGGCTCATCGCGAACAAGCGTGTCTGCCAAACCTGCGGCGAGATAACCTTCTGCGAGATCAGCAACTGCACCCGCCAGCCCGCCTCGGGCATGTCCGTGGCAAGGCTGAGGTAGCCCTCGCCACCCGGCTCTCCCACCTGAACTATCCGAGTGCCCTCGGGGCCGGCATTCTGCTGTTGGTAGAAGATCGGCTCCAGGCCCACTTCGCGGTAGCGTCGCGACTCGCGGATACGTGCGATGTCGGCAGCTGCGAGAGGGCGCAGGGTCTGGTAGCGCCACTCGGGGCGGGTGGAGACGAAGATGACGCCATCCGGATCGGTGACGATCAGCTCGGTATCCTTGCTGCGCCAGTCGTTCTCCAGGGTGTCGATATCAATTTTGACCACGACCACGCCAAGCGGGTTATCCGGGTCTCCCACCGGACTGGAAAAATAATAGCCACGCCGGCCCGAGGTGGTCCCCAGGGCATAGTAGCGCCCGGCCCGGCCCTGCATGGCGTCGGTGAAATACGGGCGGAAATCGAAATTCTCGCCGACGAAGCTGTACTCCTCCTGCCAGTTGCTGGCCGCCAGGGTCACCCCCTGCCGATCCATAAGATAGACATCGAGCGAACCGGCAATCTGGTTGACGTGACTGAGGAAGAGGTTGACCCGATGCTGCTGCTCGAGATTCCGTGGCGCGATCAGCAGGCTCTGCAGACGGAAATCTTCGGCCAGCAGGGCCGGTACGAAGGCGTAACGGTCGAGCTTGGCCTCGAGGTGGGACACGTAAAGGTTCAGTTCCTGCTGCCCCTGCATCTTGAGCCCCTCGAGCAGGTAGCCGCGCTGCACGCTGCCCAATTGCCAGGACAGCGTCAGCATGATCAGGGCCAGCAGCCACCAGCCAGGCGCAAGGCGCACCCGGCCGGCCGGCGGCGATTCAGCTGCCGAGTTCGAGGACACCATCCATTTCTACATTGGCATCGCGCGGCAGGGAGGCCACCCCGATCGCCGCGCGCGCCGGGTAGGGCTCATGGAAGTACTCGGCCATGACCTGGTTGACCAGGGCGAAATTGGCCAGATCCACCAGGAACACGTTCAGCTTCACCATGTCGTCCAGACTGCCGCCTGCAGCCCGTGCCACGGCCTGCAGGTTGTCCAGCACCCGGCGGATCTCAACCTCGGTGTCGCCGTCGACCATGGTCATGGACTCGGGGTCCAGGGCGATCTGACCCGAGAGATAAACGGTATTGCCGACCTTCACGGCCTGCGAATAGGTACCGATGGCCTGTGGCGCCTGATCGGTGGTGATGATGTCACGACTCATTCGGCACTTGCTCCTGGCTGGATGAATGGGAACAGGGGTTCAGCACATCCCCGACCACGACTCGGGGGACCGGGCTGAAAGGTAAAGGCACTTTAATAGAAAGCGATGCGGGCTGCCCACCCCGATGCCTGACTGGATTCACACCACCTGCCGCCGACGCCACCAGGCGAACAGCAGCATCAGGCCAGCCAGCACGACCACGGCGATGTTGCCCCAGTAGGCAAAAGGCGTGGTCCCGCGCAGGGGCACAACGTCGTCGCTGAGGACCGCCTTCTCGAACTGCGGCGACGTGCCGCGCAGTACACCGTGCTGGTCAATGATCGCCGAGATCCCGGTATTGGTCGCGCGCAGCATGTAACGGGCCGTTTCTACCGCCCGCATGCGCGCGATTTCCAGATGCTGATGAGGTGCCAGCGAATCGCCGAACCAGGCATCGTTGCTGGCATTGATCAGCAACGCTGCCTCGGGCAGGGCCCGGATGATCTCGTCACCGTAGGCGTCCTCGTAACAGATATCGATCCCGACCGGATGACCCGCAAGGGTTACCAGTGGCTTGCCGTTGCCGCCCCTGGAGAAGTCAGACATCGGGATCTCGAGAAAATCCAGAAGCGGCCTGGTCCAGTCATCGAACGGGAGATACTCGCCGAACGGGACCAGGTGGCGCTTGTGATATCGGTCACGCCCGCTCACGCCGAGGCTCAACATGGCGTTGTAATAGTCGTCGCCACCGGCGCCGTCTGCCACGATCCCCAGCAGGACATCGCGTCCCTGTTCCCGGAGCAGGCCATCCAGCGGTGAGAGAAAGATCGATTCCACCTCGGTGTCGCGTGCCGGCACGGCCGTCTCGGGCCAGATCACGATCCGGCTGTCCGGCACCGAGGCGGTCAGGTCGAGGTACAGATTCAGGGTCGGCACGCGGTTGACGCGTTGCCATTTGTCCATCTGCGGGATATTTGCCTGCAGCAGGCTTACCCTGATCGGCTCGCCGGCGGGCTGGGACCACTGCAGTTGCTTCAGACCAAGCCCACCCGCCCACAGGGCCAGCAGGACCAAGGCCCCGGCCAGACGCGGCCACAGATTGAGCAACCCCGCTGAAACAGCCAACACCAGGCTGACGCCGAACACGCCCAGCAGCGGACCGTAACCGGCCAGCGGCAGGTCGATCTGACTGTAACCCAGGCTCAGCCAGGGAAAGCCGGTGAACAGCCAGCCGCGCAGCCACTCCACCAGCACCCAGACCGCCGGCAATACCGCAACCAGCCATAGGCCGTCGGCGCCTTTTCGCAGGCGCTCGCCCAGCCAACCGGCCAGGGCGAAGTACAGGGCCATGAAGAGGACAAACAGCAGGGTGATCAGGGCCGCCAATGCCGGCGGGACCCCACCGAACTGCGCGATGCTGATGCGGATCCAGGACACCCCGAAACCCATCAGGCCCAGGCCGAAGGCATAGCCGGTCCAGACATTGAGCCCGGGGCGCGCCGGATGTCGCCAAAGGAAGAACAGCAGGGTGAGCGAGGCCAGGGCTGCCAGCCCCAGGCCAAAGGGTGCAAACCCAAGCACCGCAAGGGCACCGGCGAGAAAAGCCAACAACAGCTGGCCCCAAACGGGCCAACGGGCCGGGTTCACTTCACTTTACCCTTCGCCCCCCGGGCCTTGACCGAAGGCACGCCCTGCTCGATCCGATCCACATTGAGCAGGCGCACCATGCGGCTGTCGGCCCGCATCACCGTGAAGCGGAAATTGTCAACCACCACAGACTCGCCGCGTACGGGCAGATGCCCCAGGGCGCTGACGGCCAGCCCGCCGATGGTCTCGTATTCGCTGTCGTCGAACTCAACCTTGAAATACTCATTGAAGTCCTCGATCGTGGTGTGCGCCTTGATGGTATAGCTGTTGGGGCCCCGCTTCAGGATGAAGGCACCCTCGTCAAAGTCGTATTCGTCCTCGATCTCACCGACGATCTGCTCCAGCACGTCCTCGATGGTCACCAGGCCGGCTGCACTGCCGTACTCGTCGATCACGATCGCCATGTGATTGCGACTGGCACGGAATTCACGGAGCAGGACGTTCAGCCGCTTGCTCTCCGGGACGAACACCGCCGACCGCACGATATCGCGCATCTTGAAACGCTGCGGATTGTCGGCACAATACTGCAGCAGATCCTTGGCAAGCATGATACCGATCACCTCGGCACGGTCGTCGTCGATGACCGGAAACCGTGAGTGTGCCGACTTGACGACCACCGGCAGCACCTCGCCGAGTTCGTGATCGCGCCCCACCACCACCATTTGTGCGCGCGGGATCATGATGTCCCTGACCTGCAGATCCGACACCTGCAGCACGCCCTCCAGCATCACCATGGCCTCACTGTCGAAAAGTGCACGCTGCTTGGCCCGTTTCAGCAGCGCTGTCAGTTCGGCGCGGTTTTGCGGTTCGCTCACCATGCCGGGGCACAGTCGCCCCAGCCAACGTGCGGTGAGCGAACCGCTGCCAGTTCGATCTTCGCTCATGAGTTCTCGTCGCTTGCGTAGGGGGCCGGGTAACCCAGCCCGGTCAGAATTCGGGTTTCCAATGCTTCCATTTCCTCCGCCTGTCGCTCGCCCTCGTGATCGTGGCCCAGCAGGTGCAGCATGCCGTGCACGATCATATGCGCCCAGTGCGCCGACGGCTGCTTGCCCTGCTCCGATGCCTCACGCGCGACCACCGGCGCACAGACCACCAGGTCGCCGAGATGGTCGAACCCGACACCGGGCACCGGGTCGAACGGGAACGAGAGCACATTGGTCGGCCTGTCGATATGGCGGAAGTCGCGATTGAGCTGGCGGCTCTCGGCCTCGTCCGTCACCCGTACCACCACCCCGATGTCCCGGCCATCATCCTGCCAGGCGGCGCGGGCCCAATCGCCCAGCTGCTGCTGCGTGGGTATGGCCTCGTCCGTCGCCACCAGCTGCACCTCAACCGTGAGTGTCATCGTCCCGTCCCTGCTCGCGGTCGAACCGGTCATAGGCCTGAACCACCTTCTGCACAAGCGAATGACGCACCACGTCGCGCGCATTGAAAAAGGTGAAGCTGATACCGTCAACCTTGCGCAGCACCTCGGTCGCCTGGCGCAGGCCGGACTTCTGGCCACGCGGCAGATCGATCTGGGTGACATCACCGGTGATGACGGCGGTCGAACCAAAGCCCAGCCGGGTGAGGAACATCTTCATCTGCTCGGTTGTGGTGTTCTGCGCCTCGTCGAGGATGATGAATGCCTCGTTCAGGGTCCGCCCCCGCATATAGGCCAGCGGCGCCACCTCGATGACATTGCGTTCGATCAGCTTGTGCACCCGTTCGAAGCCCAGCATCTCGTACAGGGCGTCGTACAAAGGCCGCAGATAGGGATCGATCTTCTGCGCCAGGTCACCCGGAAGGAAGCCCAGCCGTTCACCGGCCTCGACCGCCGGACGGACCAGCAGGATCCGGCGGATCTGATCACGCTCCAGGGCATCGACCGCGCAGGCGACGGCCAGGTAGGTCTTGCCGGTGCCGGCCGGCCCCACCCCGAAGTTGATGTCGTAGGTCATCACCTTGTGGATGTACTGCGCCTGGTTGGGGCCGCGCGGTCGAACCAGACCACGGCGCGTCTTGATGACCGTTTCAGGAACCTCCGCGGCATCGTCCAGCAGCGCATCGACACCCGATTCCTGCAGGAACAGGTGCACCCGGGCAGGACTCAGATCTTCCTCGGCCGTGGCGCGATAGAGTCCCTGCAACACCTCGCGGCCAGCTGCAATCGCGGCCGGCTCGCCCAACAGCTCAAAACTGTTGCCGCGGTTGCTGATCTCGATCCCCAGGCGCCTCTCCACCTGGCGCAGGTGCTCGTCCAGCTGGCCACAGACGTTGCGCAGGCGCTCGTTGTCCTCAGGCTCCAGGACCAGCTCAAGCGATTCGGGGTGATCAGACATTGGCAACTCCAACCGCACCGTGAGCACCGTCAACGTGGAACAAAGCAGAAAACCGGGATGTGCCGTCCATCAGGCGCTGGCGGCCTCGGCCTGTGCGTCACCCAACAGTTCACCGCGCAGAGAATTGGGGTAGGCCGCGGTGATACGCAGATCGACGAACTGACCGATCAGTTCAGCGGGCCCCGGAAAATTGACCACTCGATTGTTTTCGGTACGGCCGGCGATCTCGTTCGGATCCTTGCGCGACGGACGCTCGACCAGCACCCGCTGAACACTGCCGACCATGCTGCGGCCTATGCGCTGGGCATTGTCGTTGATCACATGCTGCAGTTGCGCCAGGCGTTCCTGCTTGACGGTCATCGGCACGTCGTCCGGCAGCTCGGCGGCGGGTGTGCCCGGGCGGCGACTGTAGATAAAGCTGAACGAGTGGTCGAAACCGATCTCGTCGATCAGGTCCATGGTGTGCTGGAAATCCTGCCCGGTCTCACCCGGGAATCCGATGATGAAGTCAGACGACAGGCTGATACCGGGGCGGATTGCACGCAGCCTCTTGAGCTTCTGCTTGTAGTCGAAGGCACTGTGGCCCCGCTTCATCGCCATCAGGATACGGTCCGAGCCGGACTGCACCGGCAGGTGCAGGTGACTTACCAGCTCCGGCACCTCGGCATAGGTCTCGATCAGCGAATCCGAGAAATCGACCGGATGCGAGGTGGTGTAGCGGATGCGGTCGATCCCCTCGATTGCGGCGACATAACGGATCAGCAGCGCCAGGTCGGCGATTTCTCCGTCGTGCATTGGGCCCCGGTAGGAATTCACGTTCTGGCCCAGCAGATTCACCTCGCGCACACCCTGCGCGGCAAGCTGCACTATCTCGGCGATCACGTCATCGAAGGGACGACTGATCTCCTCGCCGCGGGTATAGGGCACCACGCAGAAGGTGCAATACTTCGAGCAGCCCTCCATGATCGACACGAATGCGCTCGGCCCCTCGGCGCGCGGCTCGGGCAGGCAGTCGAATTTTTCGATCTCGGGGAAGCTGATGTCGACGGTCGGCAGCCGCTCGTCATGCGCACGCGCCAACATCTGAGGCAGGCGGTGCAGGGTCTGCGGACCGAACACCAGGTCGACATAGGGTGCCCGTTCGCGGATCGCCTCACCTTCCTGGCTGGCCACGCAGCCGCCCACGCCGATCACCAGATCGGGGCGCTTCTGCTTCCAGTCCTTCCATACGCCGAGCTGCGAAAAGACCTTCTCCTGCGCCTTCTCGCGGATGGAACAGGTGTTCAGCAGCAGCACATCGGCCTGCCCGGGGTCGTCTGTCAATTCCAGCCCATGCGATTCGCGCAGCACATCCTCCATCTTCCGGGAGTCGTACTCGTTCATCTGGCAACCGAAGGTGCGAATGTAAAGTTTGCCCGCCATAGCGCTCAAAACCTGAAAAGGGGCGGCGATTTTACGCTTGAAATCAGGGAATTGCACCAGCAACAGGGATACGGAACAAGGCCGCCATCAGCAGCCGCCGGGCCAGCCGATCGGCTGGGTGGCGAAAACAACCTGCCAGAGGCAATCACCCGGGTTAGCTGATCTTCACTTCCTTGATGGACCGGTTGGACCCGCGCAGCACGGTGAACTTGAGCTGCTTGTAGCGGATGTGGCTGCCCACCGCCGGCACCTCGCCGGCCTTCTCCAACAGGAAGCCAGCCAGGCTCGAGTAGCGCCCCTTTGGCAACTCGACCCCCAGTTCCAGCGCCAGATCGTCCAGATCGACCCGGGCGTTGACCAGGAAGGTACCGTCGTCCTGGCGGCGGATCAGCTGAACGGTCGGCTCCGCCGAGTCGTACTCGTCCTGGAGGTCTTCGACCACCTCCTCCAGGATGTCTTCGATACTGACGATGCCCTCGGCACCACCGAACTCGTCGATCACGACGCTGACCTGCTGCCTTTCGCGCCGCATGTCCACCAACAGGTCGTGAATACTCTTGCCCGCGGGCACGTAAGTGACCTGCCTGATGAAGGGCTGGATTGGCGCATCCCCGGGCACCCCCAGAAGTTCCAGGGTGTCCAGCACACCGACCACGTGGTCGACACGCTCCTGGTAGACCGGGATCCTGGCATGTGAGTGTTTGATGGCCACTCTACGGGCCTCCCGGCAGGTGGCGCCGTGTTCCACCATCACCACATCCACCAGCGGCATCATCACCTCGTGCGCGGTCGTCTCACCGAAATTGAACAGGCGCCGGATCATGTCCTGTTCCGTCCGCTCGATATCCCCGTCATTCTCGGACATCTGCATCATGGTCTGGATTTCCTCCCGCAGCGTGAAGGGATTCTTCCCACCGCTCTTGCCCCCCAAAAGTCGGCCCAGCATGCGGGCCAGGAAGCTGAAGACCATCAGGATCGGGTAGAACAGGTAGGAGAAGAACCTGAGGATGAAGATGACGCGCGGCGTGAGGGCATCGGCACGTTGCTGAAAGATACTCTTGGGTACGATCTCACCGAACACCCAGATCAGGGGCGCGACCAGGACCACGGCCATCCAGCTCGCGCCCGGACCGAACAACTCGAGCATCAGCGCCGTCGCCATGGTGGTGTTGGTGACCACGGCTATGTTGGTACCCACCAGGGTGGTGGACAACAGCCATTCCGGTTTCTTGAGCATCGCCAGGGCCAGTTTTGCGCCCTCGGACCCCTTGGCCGCCTGGTGCCGCAGTTTCATGCGGTCGGCACTGACCACGCCGATCTCAGAGCCCGAGAAGAAGCCCTCGGCGATCAGACAGACCACCATGACGAGGATTGTGATCAGGATATCCATCAGCTTGCCTCCCCCCCGGCAGGCGTTTCAGGCACCGTCGCCGGCGAACCGGCCTCCTCCGCGCGCACCGCCAGCGTCTTCAGGCGATTACCTTCAATCTCCTCGACCGTGAAACTGAATCCACCCAGAGCGATCACGACGCCTTCTGCCGGCAGTTCTCCCAACTCGTGCAGGATGCACCCGGCGACAGTCTCGAATTCGCCTTCTTCCAGTGCGGCACCAAATTCCTCGTTGAACTGTGCGATGGGTAGGGCCCCGTCGACACGCCGCGTGCCATCATCTGCGACCGCCACGTCGGTCTCGGACATCGCATCCGATGGGCTTGGTATGTCGCCGAAGATGCACTCCAGCAGGTCTTCCATGCTGATCAGGCCAGTGACACCGCCGTATTCATCCACCGCCAGGGCCACCGACCGGCGCCTCTTGCGGAAGCTGTGGAACAGGTCCGAGGCGGATTTCGTCTCGGGGACGAAATAGGGTTCGCGCAGGATATCGGCCAGGCCCTGAGGATCGTGTTCGAGTGCATCGAGGTCCGCAGCCAGCAGGTCTCTGGCATGCAGCATGCCCTGGATCTCGTTGCGGTTGCCCAGGTAGACCGGCACCTTGGTGTGCCGGGTTCGCTTGAGTTCGGCCACCATCTCGCCAATCGGCATGTCTGCGGGGAGAAACGCCACGTTCGAGCGCGGCGTCATCAGGTCCTCAACGGTACGGTCACCGAAATCGAAGATCTGTTCGATATATCGGGCCTCATCCTGGTCAAGCACCCCGTCTCCCACCGCCTCCTGCGCCAGGGTACGGACCATGTCGCGGGTAACGATGCTGCCACGGTCCAGTTCGTGCCCGACGATCAGGGTGGTGAACCATTCGGCCACCTCCCTTACCACCCAGCGCAGGGGGGTGATCAGGCGGGCAAACATATCGATCGGCTGGCTCTGGGCGGTGGCGAAGACCACGTTGTTGCGGATCGCCAGTGTCTTCGGTGTGATCTCACCGAAAAGCAGCAGGATCGGCACCATGATGAACAGGTTCACCAGCTTGTTGTCCGCGCCGAACAGCTGGATCACGATTGCCGCGGATATGACGGACGCGGCCACGTTGACGAACTCGTTGCCGATCAGGATGGTGACGATGAGCCGGCGCGGCTCACTTAACATACGCTCGATCAGAGAGATCCGCGGGTTGTCATCGCGCCGCATCTGCTCGAGCTGCAGCTTGTTCAACGAAAACAGGCTGGTCTCAGAACTGGAAAAGAATCCGGACAGCGTTATCAAAACAACAAATAAGATCAGTTCGATGACAAGCGTGATGTCCAATTCTTCTCCCCATGCAGGCATTTACGGCAGATTTCAGCCTGCATATTAGGTCGATATCGACCATCAATCCAATCAATACCCCGACAAGCAGATCTAACCGCACGACCCGTGCCGTCGAAGGCGGGCTGGGGCACTGCTATCATCCCAGCCCACGTTCGACCACCACCCAGGGGAAAGTCGCCAACGGCGATGAGCCCTTCTACGACGTCCCGATACCGGGGGCCTTCTGGCTGCAAAGCCAGCCGCGGCGGACCAGATCTCTATACGAATGCTCCCGGTGGGACGTTTTCTCTACCTGCGGGTCTTCATTCTGGTTCCCTCAGGTACCGAGGTAGGCGTGATCGACGAATGTGATGCCGTCCGGGAAAAGATTCGGGCGCAAACCGCCGATCTGCACCCGCAACTGATACTCGATGTGATCTTCACCGCCGATAGACGTTGGGCAGGCATGGAGGGCACACCGGAATCCGCAGGCTGACGGCCCGCTCGCGGACCGCATGACATGACGAAACCAACCGCCGCGGTCGAGCTAAAGGCGTTGCACCAACCCTTCAGAACCATTTCAGCCGTCGCATGACGAACACCTCGAGCCACACCAGAACGACGAGGAGCACGGTGACTGCGCCGAACGCCCATGGCGCGTTGTGGGCGAACGGCAGGCCGTCGACGTTCACCCCCAGGAGGCCGGTGATCAGCCCGAGCGGCAGCATGATGGTCGCCACGATGGCCAGCATGTACATGTTCTTGTTGATCGACTCCGAAACCCGGTTGGCGACCTCGTCCTGTATCACCGCCGCCCGTTCGCGAATCGCATCCAGGTCCTCGACGTAGCGCAGCACACGATCCGAGGTCTCGCGCAAACGCGCCTTGTGCCGTGCGTCGAGCCAGGCAACGGGCTCAGCCAGGATGCGTGACATCGCCTCCCGCTGCGGTGAAAGGTATCGCCGAAGGCCGATGGCCTGCCGTCTCAGTTCGGCCAGTGTTGTGCGGATCTCTTTGCTTTCGCCCGTCAGCAGCTGATCTTCGAGCTCATCTCCGGCCTCGTCCAGTGCTTCGATCACCGGCGACATGCGACCGACCAGGCGGCCCGCGACCTCCACGAGAAAATCACCTGTGTTCTGCGGCCCCCGGCCCTGGCCGATGCGCTCACGAAGATCACTGATGGCCATCAACGGGCGATGACGCGAAGTCACGATACGTTCAGGCTCGAGCCAGAGCCGCAGCGAGACCATGTCGTCCGGGACGGCGTTGGGATTGAGATTGACTCCGCGCAGGTTCACCAGAAGGTTTCCCTCAATCTCCAGTGCGCGTGGACGTGTCTCCTCGGCAAGAAGGCTTTCCGCGACCAGGGGGTCCAGGCCGCTTTCGTTCTTGAGCCAGGACTTTGCCTGCTCGGCCGCGCGGTCCAGGTGGACCCAAAGCAGGCCCCTCCTCGGTTGCCAGCCCCGGATCTCGCTCCAGTCGATCTCGCGCCAGTCACCATCTTGAGATCGAACGTAGGCACAAACCAGCCCATCTGCTTCACCCATTGAACCTCTCCTCTACCCGCTTGCGCGGTCGTTGAGCCAATGTCAGGCAGGTCAATGCGCGAACTGCGTTGCCGGCGGTTTCGGGACGTGACCGGACAGCCCTTCGAAGTGATCGGCCGCCTTCCTGATATCCGCGAGCAGCATGTCCGCCATGTCTGCGCTGAAGCCTTCCCTGACCACGACGCGCAACACCGCGACGTCCTCGGCATGCTCCGGCATGGTATAGGCCGGTACCTGCCAGCCAAATTCACGCAACTTGTCCGAGATATCGAATACGCTGTAGCCGGTGACATCGTCCTTGAGTTTGAATGCGAACACCGGGATGGCACTGCCGTCGCTGACGAGCTCGAATGGGCCGATCCCGGCGACGCCGCTGGACAGGCCCATCGCGGTATCGCGCAAGGCCTCCATGATCTGCACATAGCCGGCGCGGCCCAGGCGCAGGAAATTGTAGTACTGGCCAACGACCTGGTTGCCGGGGCGCGAGAAATTCAGGGTGAAGGTCGGCATGTCGCCGCCCAGATAGTTGACGTGGAACACCAGTTCCCCGGGCAGGTCCTCATGACTGCGCCAGACGACCCATCCGATGCCGGGATAGACCAGGCCGTATTTGTGGCCGGAGGCATTGATCGACTTGACCAGCGGCAGCCGGAAATCCCACTTCAGGTCCGGTTGCAGGAAGGGTGCGACAAAGCCGCCGCTGGCCGCGTCGATGTGCATCGGGACCTCCCAACCCGTTTCCGCATTCTGCTTTACCAGGGCGTCGTGAATTTTCTCGATGGGCTCGAACTCACCGGTGAAGGTGGTCCCCAGGATCGCCACGACACCGATGGTGTTCTCGTCGGTCAGTCGCACTACCTCTTCCGGCGTGATCACGTAGCGTCCCTTCTCCATGGGGATGTACTTGGGCTCCACCTCCCAATAGCGGCAGAACTTCTCCCATACCACCTGTACATTGGCGCCGAGGATCAGGTTTGGCCTGTCGGTTGGCTTGCCCGCGGCGCGGCGGCGGTCACGCCAGCGCCACTTCAGCGCCATGCCGGCTAGCATGACCGCCTCGCTGGAACCGATGGCCGAGGCACCAACACCCTCCTCCGGCGCGTTGAACAGGTTCGAGACGATATTGACACAGCGCTCTTCGATCGCCGCCGTCTGGGGATACTCGTCCTTGTCGATCATGTTCTTGTCGAAGCACTCGGCCATCAGCTTTTCGGCCTGCGGTTCCATCCATGTGGTGACAAATGTCGCCATGTTCAGCCGCGAGTTCCCATCCAGCATCAGCTCGTCGTGGATGATGTTATAGGCCGTGTCGGAGGACATTTCGTGGTCAGGGAGGCGATACTTGGGCACTTCCCGGTTCATATCGCGGCGCGCATAGGCCGTCGCCAGGACCGCGTCTGCCTCATCCGGTCGGGTAGCCTCGATCTTTTTCGTCACCATACTGGTTGACTCCGTTGCAATGGGTTGAAAATGAATCCTGGCTCGGTGTATTCACTGCGGTATTTGCAAACTCTATAAGATTTGAACTCGAAGGGCACGAAGGCCGGGCATCGAGATCAGCCGGCATTGGACGGCGGCAAAAGCTCACCAGGCGCATTCGCATTGGCGTCGAACAACTCCGGGATCATCAGGTAGCTGGCGACGAAAAAGCATAGGGCGCCAACCAGCGTCCACAGGTTCGCGTCCCAGGCCCAGCCGGGCTCAGGGCTTGGTGTATAGAAACCGTAAAAGGCCGAGACCTGGAAGGCGACCGAACCAAGCAGGTTGATGATGACGACCCACCAGGCGACCTGGCGCGGCTCGAAAGACCACCAGCCATGAGAAATTTCTATCAAGGCCAGGTAGCTCGCAGCCAGGAAGCAGATGCTGCCAACCATGTCGGGCCCCCAGATGAGGGCGTCTTGCTCCACCCAGGTGAGCCCGTGAAGCAGCGCATCCCCGGTGTTGAAATTGAACAGCAGGGTACCGGCGAACTGGATCAGGCTTGAAAGATAGCCGGCGTTGCGGGGCCTCCAGGCAAACCAGCGCCAGGCCGCACGATCGCTGGCTCTCCCCGCACCGGCATTGGCGACATCACCGTTGATGGCCTCGAGCAGTTGCAGAACGGCGGCTGTTGTGAAAAACAACGAGCCGATGAAGAACACGATGCCGACAACGGCGCCGGTCGCCATCGCCTGCGGCGGCACCCGCGGCCAGTTCGCCGCAAAGGCGCCGTATGCGAAGCAGGCCGACCCGAAAATGAACAGAACCGCGATCCACCAGGCCAGGCGCCGCGGCGCCCACAGCCGCGACCAGGGTGATGACGGCACGGCCGGGGGCACCCGCAGACCACCTTCGTCCAGGTGGATGGGCGGCAGCCCCTTTCGATGCCGTCTCGACAGGAAGACAAGCCGATGGCCATCGGCCCGCGCTTGAATGACCCGGGTGAGGAACAATGGCTCTTATAGTTTAAGGATATGCTGCCCGGGCAAGTGCCATTGGCTCTAGTCCGCATTCCTCACCAGCATCCCGGATGCTGGCTGAGGACAGGTGTGGCTGGGCGCCGCGCTGGACTGAAAACCATAGCCGTAGCTATGGGTTGAAGGAAGCGCAAGCACAGGCGCGCGTGGACCAGCCAGCGCCGGGATAGCGCCCGGACCGAAAACACACTGTATTTTTGGCGTCCGTCTGTACTTGGTGATTTCAACCAATATTTCATTCACTTGCGTTGGGGTCCGGGTGTGGCTGGTGACGGATGCGGGTCTAGGCCTCGATCGACTTCAGGTAGAAGTCGTAACAGCGGTCCTTGTTTTCCTTGTCCGCGCGGAATTTCATCGCCTCGCGCGGGTGCTGGTTCATATGCCCGCTGATTCCGTAAATATCGTTGAAGCCCCACTCGATTTCTTTTCTCAGGGGCACGAACTGCTGCTGGATCACCTTGTATACCGGCTTCACATTGAACTTCGGGTTCTTGAGGAAGTTCAGCAGTAGTTCCAGGTTGCAGTTTCCGGCACCGCGGCCAATCCCGTTGATGGTCGCATCCAGCAGATTTACACCATCGATGATCGCCTGCTGGGTGTTCGAGAAAGCGAGCTGCTGGTTGTTGTGGGCGTGGAAGCCGAGTTCCTTGTCGGGGGCATACTTCTTGTACATGTCCAGGTAGTAGGTCACCTGCTCCGAATAGAAGGCACCGAAGCTGTCCACCAGATAAAGGTAGTCCAGTTCATCGGCCTTGTTGATCTCCTCCAGACCCTGCACCAGCTCTGTCTCAATAGCCGCGGAGGCGGCCATGATGTTGATGGTGGTCTCATAGCCGAGGTCCTTGCAACGCCTGATAAGGTCGATACCGGCATCGATCTGGTGCACGTAACATGCCACGCGGACCATGTCGATCGGGCCCTGATCTCGGGGTTGGAGCTTGCTGACGTCAACTCGCCCCACGTCATACATCACTGCTACCAGTGGCCGGTAGTTCGAATCGTATGAATCGATGACCTCTTTCAGATCGTCATCGTCGCAGAAATTCCACGCGCCGTACTTTTCCCGCGTGTACTCGTCGCTCTCTTCGAGCTTCTTGCCCAGTTCGACGACATCCACCGCGGCATCGCAGGTCGCCCGATAGACGGCCTTCACGAAGTCCTTGGAGAACTGGTAGTTGTTTATCAGGCCGCCATCGCGGATCGTGCAGTCGAGGACCTTGAGCTCTTTGCGGTACATAGGGGCATTCCGGATGTTTGGGTTGATCTGGGCGTTGACAGCCTGCCGGGCTAAACACTGTTTGGCTGCATGCGACTCGGCATTGTTGCAGTGCCGCAAAGCAAAGGCAAACACACCGAATCATTTGTCGGGTGCGGACCGGCCGTTTCGACACACTATAGACTTTTCAAAAGGAATCGCCGGTTACCACGAACCGGCTCAATGTCATCAGCGGCCGCCCCCGCTTGGTGATCCAGGCGAGAAGGGTCAGCCCAGCGCCGGAAGGCCTTTGGCTCCTGCGCCCCAATGGACATCCTTGGCATCCACCTCAGGGGCCTTTCCCTCGGTTCCTGCGCCGGATCCATGAGATCAGGCCAAAGCCGGCGAGGGCAATGCCCAACAGACCAAGCGTCGAGGGTTCAGGAATGGGGATCATCGCGGGTACACCGCCCCGCCCGCGACCGGAAAGGTTGCGAGCGCCTCGCTGGCGAGAGTCGCCGCAGCGGGCTGTCCTGGTGTCATTGCCTCGTCCCTCCGACAGGTCCGCTACCGGTGTCAGTGTTTCGAAAAACCCGACTACGGGCACACGGGCAACTGCAGGCAATTTTCATACCGCGGGAATTTATATCGTATTTGCAATGACTTAAGCCCGACCGGCCAGGTCGAATCCGCCGCAGCTGTAAAAATCATTGACACTTTTGGCCCCGAATCAAAGTCAACACGTCATGTGATAAACCGGGTTTGTAGCGAGCAGTAAGCCACGCACTCATTCAGGAAGCCGGCTCAGTGATTGCCCTCGCGTCGCGCGTGATGGTGCTGCGCACGCCGCGATTCGAGGTAATCCCCCTGTAACATGGAGACGGAAGAATCCCGCGAAATTGTTGCCGTGGCCCGCCGAGGCCCCGCACTGCAGATTCATGGCAAACTTGCTGACGAAATGAGGCCCTTTTCAATAGACCCCAATGAAGGCAGGGGTCGAAAAATTTCTGACGCCGTGATCCCGGAGGCCGTGGCCTCGCGTTCGTGCTGCCGGGCAACATTCCGGGCAAAGGCCGATCACCCGTTTTTCTGCACCGGAATCCAAACATGGAAAACGTAGCTCTCGCCGCCTTCGTCATGGGTATCGTCAGCGCCAGCTCGCTGCCGCTCGGCACCCTGACCACCGCCATCTGGAAACCCGGCGACAGAGTGGTGGCATTTCTGATGGCATTTGGTGCCGGGGCCCTTCTCGCCGCTCTGACCCTCGACCTGGTCGGCGTCGCGCTCGCGCAGGACCAGTTCAACTCAATGGCGATCGGTGCAGTTGCAGGCGGCATCCTGTTCGTCGTACTCAACCAGGTCGTCAACAGCCGGGGCGGCTTCCTGCGCAAGTCCTCGACGGCGATATTTCACGTTCGCCGCGAGCGTCGCCTGCGAACACGCCGCATCCTGCGTGACATCGGATGCATCGAAATCTTCCGCGACCTTTCCGAGCGTGAGAATCGCGACCTCAGCGATGTGCTTTTCCGTCAGGAATATCCGGCCGGAACGACACTCTATCGCCTGCACGATCCTTGTGACCGCCTCTACATCGTCGAGCAGGGCGAGGTTGAACTGCTCGACCCCAGCCGGGATATGGCGCCCATTCGCCGCAACGTAAGCAACGATGCATTCGGGCGCATGGCCTTCTTCACGGGTTCCCCGCACGCCACTTTGGCCCGTACCCGGACGGAGGTTTCGGTATGGGTCCTGGCCCGCGACGACTTCGAGCGACTGCTGGTGACTTCCCCCAACCTGGAAGACGCACTGATCAAACTGGTTGGCGGCGAGGAAGTGCGCACCTACCTGCTCGAGAGGCATGGCCTGAAACCGGAGCGGGTGAACGCCTGGGTGCAAGAGGCCGTCACCAGCCTGCGCAACCGTGGCACGGTGCCACCGGCGGTAAGTGTCGACCGCGACAATGACACTGTGCGCGAAATGCTCCTCCACGTTGGCAGCACCCAGGTGTTCGACGACCTCCCCGAAGAAGAGCTGCGCAAGGTGGCCGGGCGTTTTTTTCGCCGGACAGTCGAGCGCGGAGAGACCCTGTTTCAGCGCGGCCAACTGGCCGAGCGCATGTACATCGTCGAGGAAGGTGAAGTGGCCCTGGTCGACCCGCGCAATGAAATGAAGCCTGCCGAAAAGCTTCTGGATGGCGACGCCATCGGTGAACTCGCCTGCATCATAGGCGCACGCCATACCGTCAGCGCGGTGGCGACCATGGATACCAGGGTTTGGGTGCTGCGCAAACGCGACTTCGAGAAGCTCCTGCGCGAGTCTCCCCTGCTGGAGCAGAAGGTTCGAGAGCTTGTTCAGGCCGAAAACGTGGCCGGGTATCTGAAGGAGCGCCACGAGTTCAATGCCGACGATGCCGCTCGCTGGGTGCGGCACGCGGTGCGCAGCCTCGAGAACAGAAGCCCGGTGCGTTCGGTTGCGGATTTTGCGGAGAAGATCAAGGAACACGGCAGCGCACCCATCGCCATCTGGCTCGGCATCATGCTCGACGGCATTCCTGAATCCATGGTCATCGGTTCCAGCATGGTGCACTCGAACCTGAGCCTGTCGCTGCTTGCCGGCCTGTTCCTTTCAAACTATCCGGAGGCACTGTCCAGTTCCATGGGCATGCGCCAGCAGGGTCTTTCCTTTCGCCGCGTGTTGTTCATGTGGACCAGCCTGATGGTGCTGACGGGCATCGGCGCCGCACTGGGCAATGTTTTGTTCACAGGAACGTCGGCGTCGGCCGTGTCCCTGATCCAGGGACTGGCGGCGGGCGCCATGCTGACGATGATTGCCGAGACCATGCTGCCCGAGGCTTATACCAAGGGCGGCTCGGTGATCGGTCTCGCAACCCTGGCCGGTTTTCTCGCGGCAATCTTTTTCAAGACCCTGGAACACTGAACATAGTGTACTGCTTCGCAATTACTCGCACATTCAACGGGCCGCTGCCGCCCGGCACGCCGGGCGATCGAACGATCAGAATGGTGTCGGACTGTGCAGATTCAACTGTCCAGGACGACGCGGATGCTCGAAACGCAAGCTATCGGCATGCAGCATCAAGCGGTCGGACATGCGCTGCGTTTGTGCATCTGCATAGAGTTCATCACCGAGGATGGGATGACCCAACTCTGACAAATGGACACGGAGCTGGTGGCTGCGCCCCGTGGTGGGCACCAGTTCCACCCGTGAGAAACTGCCATCCTTCGTGCTCTCGATGACGCGGTATCGCGTGTGCGCTGCCCTGCCTTCCGCAAAATCGACCCGCTGCCGAGGACGCCGCGGCCAGTCTGCAATCAAAGGCAGATCGATCTCCCCATCTGCGGGGTCGGGCACACCCCGGACACAAGCCGTGTATCGCTTTGCCACCTGACGGGTTTCGAACAGGTACCCGAGTTCGCGCTGGGTACACGCGTCGAGGGCGAACAGCATCAGCCCCGACGTCCCCATGTCCAGGCGATGCACCACGCGGGCCGAAGGGTACTCCCGCAGGACCCTCGACAGCAGGCAATCCTGCTTGTCCGCACCCCGACCGGGCACGGACAGGAGGCCGCTGGGCTTTTCGGCGGCCAGCAGAAAGGGATCCCGATGGTGGATCAATACACTCAGGTGCTTTTCGGGGTCCGAGTAGACCGACTTAATGCCTGGACCCTCGCCGTCGTGGTTACGTTTCACGATCACCCGCCCCATTCGGCCATTCACGCTGATGGCGGAATCTGTGACTTGCTGGATCGCACCGTGCGGCTGATTGCCCTTGACTGGAAAGACGTTGATCGCGTTGGCGCCGACCAGTTGGTTTGCCTATATGGACTGCCATAGCGACTTCGGAAACGCGACATCGGCATCAACACCGAAGCAAAGTTCGCTGTTGTCGACAGCCTGCACCAATCCCGCGGCAGCTACTGCCACTCCTGACAGCATTGGTTTCGCGAAATATCTCGTCTTCCCTGGTTCTTCAGATTGCAGGAAAATCTCGATCGTTGGGCCGACCCGGAGCAAACAGGATTGGCGCCAGATGTCTTCAGGCCGGGATCGGCGCGAAATGCAGGAGACAACACAAAACTGCCGGTTTCAATTCCATATCGGCGTAATATACTCAACCCCGCAGCACCTTACTACATGAGGAAAACAAAGATGAAACCGTATCTACGTGCCACGCTTTTCACATTACTACTGCTTTTGCCCTTTGCGTCTGTATTGGCCGACAGCTACTCAGACACCAAGAAAATGTTCGCGGACGCAGGCGCCTCCAATATGTTCGACAGCGCCTATGCATACGCACTGTTCCCTACCATCGGCAAGGCTGGTTTCGTGGTCGGTGGTGCCTATGGTGAGGGTCGCGTCTACCAGGGCGGCAAAGTCATTGGTGATACCTCGATGACACAGGCGACTATCGGCTTTCAGCTGGGTGGCTCCGGCTTCAGTCAGGTCATCTTCTTCGAAGACAAGCGCGCACTCGATGAATTCACCGGAGGCAACTTCGAGTTCGGTGCCGATGTCCAAGCCGTGGCTCTGACTGCCGCAGCCGGCGCTTCCGCCAACACCAGCGGCAGTTCAGCCACGGCCAGTGGCGGCAAGAACAACGCAGACACTGTAGGAAGTTACTACAAAGGCATGGCCACCTTCACCATCACCAAGGGTGGTTTGATGTACGAAGCCAGCGTCGGCGGGCAAAAATTCAGCTACACAGCCCGTTAACGAGACGACCCAAGGGATGCATCGGCTGCCTGCCGATGCATCCGCTTCTGAAGACGACACCGGAGAGCCAGCTCTCCGGCCCTCACCTCGACGGGGTCTGTTTTGTCCGCAGTTGGCTGGGAGCGCCAGTCAGCATAAACATGCGTGCAAAGCATCCTGACAGTTAGATTGCCCAGCCCGGGAATGCCTGGTTGAGATCGCAACTGAAAGTGTTCAACATCGCAAATTGCGATGGCCTCCGGCACCAATCACCGAAAACGATTCGAGATACAAGATTCTGGGGAAGAATTCTGGCTCATTTGGTTTCCGTGCATATTCGCGGTCAGTAATGGACTGGCGGGCAACTGCACTTCGGCAAGCGGACATCGCTGAGCACGCCATGACCCGCAGTAGCTGGCCAGTCTAACTCTTTACGAGATCAGCAGGGATCGTCTGCTCATGGCTGTCAAGGCTCCTTCTCGTCATTGCGGTTGATCGCTGGATACCAGTCAGAAGTGATAATACCCGCGTGTCGATTGCCGTAACGTTGATAGACATCCTGGGTCCAGTCGCTTGGGATTATCAAAGGAATTAACAGCAGTGCCCTGAGGATGTTCCTTTTCGTCCGCGTCGCCTTTCTGATATCGATATTGAAGCCACTCCGAACCGCATCATCGGCGAGGGGCTTGACCCGAGGGTAGTTTTTCCTGACAGCCCACATGATCAATATGATGCCGCCGATACTCATCGCGATATTGAATTCCTGGCCAGGCGGGAGGCCCAGCAATTCAGTTCGATACTCTCTGAAGTAATCGATGATGATTCGGAAGAAACCGTAACCGAAAAGAAAGGTACCCAGCATTACGCCGCGGGGCGGCTTAATGCGCCGCACTAACAGCAAGACCGGGACTAACATCAGGTTCTTAACCCCGTCGTATAACACGACTGGGTGTCTAAAACCCTCCGTGTCCGGGAACTTCACCGCCCACCACGCATCAGTCACACTGCCGACAATCTGCCCGTCTATGAAATTTCCCATCCGCCCCAAACCCATGATGAAGGCAGCAGGGACGACAAGTTCGTCGGCCAGCGAAAGAAAATTCTTATGTCTCAGTCGACAGAATAACCAGGTGCCGAGCGTGCCGCCGAGCAAGATACCGTGTGTCGACATGCCTCCTAACCATATCCAAAGAATGTGCGTTAGGTGCTGGGAGTAATAAGCCCATTCGTAGAAAATGACTTCGACAGCACGACCCCCAATCAATACGCCAGCGGCGATCAATATCGTCAGGTCATAAACTTGAGGGACATCAAGTCCGAGGGGTTCGCGCACAGTGCGAAACCAGTGGAATAGTGCCAGAAACCCCAGGGTGTAACTCAACCCATACCACCACAAGTGGAAGGCTCCAATCTGGCCAAATATGGGGTCGATGTTGTGTATAAAGGGTCCCACGATGAATCCTGAGCGTCACCGGATCAATCCAGCCATCACCTGTGCCTGATTCTCGCTCACCCGCTCGCCGTCGACGTACAGCGCGATGATGTCGAGCCGGGCGTCGCCAACGGCGCGCGCCGCGATGTCGTCTGGAGCGATGACGAGCCGGCCGAGTTCACGGCGGCTGGGCCAGTCGATATGGCCGTACGCGTGGTACACCAGCTCCGCACAGCCGAGGCGGTCGCGCGTGTGCAGATCATAGTTGAAATCATAGTGCTTTCCGACCTCGCGCAACGCCTGGCCCACTACATGGGCCTTATCGTGGGGCAGCGGCCGATGCTCGCGTAGCACCGCGAGGTCGTCGATGTTGAGGAAGTGTTGCAGCGAGTTCATCTCTACCCCCGGGCGCAGCGCCTCAACCACCCGCCGGCCGGAACGGATGTCATCCTGATAAGGCTGGATCACGGGATGGTCCCAGATCCCCAAATCTCGCAGTTCGACCTCCGAGCCGACCCAGATCGCGGCGTGCCCCCAGTAACCGGGAATGAAACTGTCCGTGAGACGGAAGGGCGTGCGCTCGACGAGTATGTCGCCGGCCCGCAGCTGCTCCTCCAGTTCGAGCTGCACATCCCGCCGGCGGTAGAGCTTACCCTTGCGGCTTTCCACGAGGCCGATACTGTTGCCGAAGATCATGCTGACCATGTTGACACTCTCGTCCTTCAGACTGACAAGCGATTCGACCGTGAACGGCACATAGAACTCGATCTTGCGTCCCATAAAGGCCAGCGGCGAGAACTGCTTGGTCATACTGTAGGAAGGGCTCTGGTTGATAGTGCGCTCGAGGTAGGCGAGGTACGGGTCCTGCCCAACCGCATCGGGGTGCTCCACTATCGCGGCCTCGTACCAGGCGATGGCACGCCGAACGCGGTTGCGTTTCTCCTCCGAGGCGAACGACAGCGCCATGCGGTTGAGTTCGCCATATTCGATGTCGTAACCGATGTCCTTGTTGTTGAGCAGCAGGCGCAACCGCGGCTCCTCCTGGTAGAGCGAGATCGCGAGTAGATAATTGTCGTAGAGCACCATCGCGGCGGAGAGTGAAAGCATCGTGCCCTTCAGGCGCTGCCGAGGCGTCAGCTGGGCAACTGCCCCCCTGGCGTCGAGCCAGCATTCGTGCGACTGCGCCACCTCGTAGAGCCGCTGGCGCAGCTGCAGATGCTCGGCCAAGCCGGCGTTGAGCGCGACGAGATCGCTGCCCGGCAGGGGCTTGCGCGCATCCAGCAAGGCCTGCAGGCGATCGACGAGCTGCACCGTCTCCGCGCGGTAGACCAGCGACGCACCCACCAGTTCGCGGTATTCGTCCACCTCCCGGTTCAGTGCAGCGGTGCGTTCGGACTCGGTTTCCTGCCCATGTATCGTGCGAGCATGTTCCAGGCAATGCACATGCGTCTCCAGCTGCTCGAAGCTACCCGGTAACTGCATCACCGCCGTCGTCGCAACCGTCTCGGTCACCGGCTGCAGGAAACCGCAGCCGCCCACTATGGCGAACAGAAGCAAGAGGGCGATCTTAAGGTGCCGTTTCGGGGTAGCAGGCATGTCGGCCTTCAATGCGAAAATAAGCAGACCCAGCCAGCTCCGGAAGGCGGGATTCGGTCTACATCCAGTATAAACACACTTTTCGTCCGGCAGCCCTCCTCCCTGCAACCGTGGCCGCCTACGGCCGGCCGTCGCACTGATTCGCGACGCGCCGCTGAGTTGCTTCCCGACGCCCGAAACCGCACCGGCCGCCAGTTCGACAGCGCACTTTTCGTTATCGCAGCGGCCACCACGCCAGCTGCGGGTCTATGAAGAAATCGAAAAGGCGCGTCGCGAGCAGGCGTGTCCAGGGGAACAAGCCAAGAATCGCGTCTACAAACAGGGACGCCAGGAGCCAGCCGATCAGCTTCACTACGTGCCGAAAAAGATTCCAAATCTGATCGGCCTGGAGGAGATTGAAGGATTTCGCCTCCACCCAGGCAGAGAATCTTCACAGTCCCCAGCGTGAGCCGAAGAAGGCCAGCAGCGCCAGGCCACTCAGAAGGACCGCATAGCCTGCATCGAGCAAGAGTCCGTTCGGCTTGCCGATCGTCGCTGATAACCCTTCCACTCCGCCCTCCCGAAATCGCTTTTCGGGGCCCGGCGTCTATCACTGGCACTACTCGGCGAGTGCTTTTCCTGACAGCACCCTGTAAAGGAATTTATCGCCATACCCCTCCTGGAGGTAATGGCGATAGGCCCTGATGGCGAAGCGCATAGGATCACACAGATAGATCGTCGGGTTGATTTTCGACTCGCGATCGAATGCTTTCGCCGGGGTCGCATTCATGATTTCTTCACGCAGGCCCTGGTTCATGGTCGCGAACATCGCCACATAGGCGAGATACTCTTTTGCCTGAATCGTAGGCTCGGGTATCGACATGTTGCAGTCCGCGACGGCGTGTGCGACTTCATGTGTCACCAGACTGCGGTACATGGAGCGGTCGACCGGGACATTGAACCACGTCTTATTTCTTGCGAACCCGGGGAAGTCGATCACCAGTATTCTTTGCTCATCTTCGAGATAGCAACCCACTGCCGATTCACCAGCCACTCTCGGGATATGGGGCACGATCTCTACGACCAGCCGGCCGGCAGGTTTCAACGAGAGCCGGCCAAAAAATGCGATCGCATCATCGGCACCCCGGCAGATCTCGTCAAAATCAACTGGAGACAAGGCCTTCACGCCGACTATCGGGTTCGCACAATCGTGAACAATGGACAGGCCACTGCGGCCATCGGCAGTGGCCGTGCTGAAGGGTGATGGGAGCGTCAACACCGCCCAAGTCATCGCAACCCGAAAAGACAACATAGGCAGGCGTTCTTCGAAAATACGAAATCACAAGCGACTCCGACCCGGCGAAGGACGCAACCGAGCCGGAGCCGGCGACTACTGCTCCTGCAGCGAATATATGTAATTGATCAGAGCGAGAATTCGACCACGTACAAATCCTTCTGCGTTGTACTGGTAAAGATAGTCCGAATAATACTCCGCTGCCTTGCTGTTGTACTCGTTGCCCCATATCGGCATGTCGCGGCTACCATGAGCCTTGGCCTCTATCCGGCCGTCGATCACCTGGTAGACACGATCGTATGGAAATACGCCGTTATTGGCCTTCTGCATTGTCGTGATATCCGGAATGCGTGTATCGATAATTCCCGCGTAGGGTCCGTCTCCCTTGCCCGTCATGCCATGGCAAACCGCGCAGTTGTTGTCGTACTCCCTCTTACCGATATCGTCTGCCGCACCTGCACTCGTGAATGCCACTATCAACATGGCACCCATGATGGCCGCCTGAGCCTTATCCGCCCTCATAATTATCTCCTTTCTGGTGTGTTTTAACTTACTGATTTAATTAGCCAATCAGCTACCCTAGTAGTCCGATTTTGATGCGGCCCGCCCTGGAGCCCAACCACATCCATAGCTTCGACACTCAACCACATCCTTCCGCTCGGCTCACGCAAGCCTCCGCTTGAACATTGCATGGACCCATCTGTAAACATAGCCCATTCAGAAAGGTTGGGGGGGTGCGTCCGCCGCCTGTCTCCAGCGACACTACTTGCCCCGCCAGTGCACACTGTAAAGATCGTGACGGCGGTCTCGCAGATTCTGCACGGTGCCATTGTTGCGCGCCATTTGCAGGATATCCGGACGCAGGTCGGCAAACGCCACCATCTCGACGTTGGGGGTAGTGTCGGCGGCCACGCCATCACGCGCAAACGGGAAGTCGCAGGGGGTCAAGATGCAACTCTGAGCGTACTGGATATCCATATTGGTGACGCCAGGCAGGTTGCCGACATTGCCGGACATGACCACGTAGAACTGGTTCTCCACCGCGCGGGCCTGGCAGCAGTAACGTACCCGCAGATACGACTGGCGCTCATCGGTGCAGAAGGGCACGAACAGGATCTGAACACCCTGGTCGGCAAGATGGCGCGTCAGTTCGGGAAATTCCGAGTCATAACAGATGAGTACACCGATCGGGCCGCAATCGGTCTCGATGGCATTGAGTGAGCTGCCGCCTTCGATGTTCCACCAGTACACCTCATTGGGCGTGGGGTGGATCTTCGGCTGCTCATGCACCTGTCCGTCGCGCAGGAACACGTACGCGATATTCTCCACCCGACCGTTGGGCATGCGCGTAGGGTGTGATCCGCCGATGATGTTGATGTTGTAGCGGATAGCCATGTCACGCAGCGCCTCCTTGAAGCGTGGCGTATGGCGACTCAGTGCCTCTATCGACTCGGCCGGATTGAGCGCCTGGTCTTCGATCGACAGCAGCTGAAGCGCGAACATCTCTGGAAACACGACAAAGTCACCCTTGTAGTCGGCGACCACGTCGACGAAGTACTCGATGAAGGACAGGAACTCCTCGAACGACTTTACCCGGCGCTGCATGTACTGCACGGTCCCCACCCGGATGGTATCGGGCAGGCGCCCACCGTAACGCTTGATCCGGCCGCCCGGCTCGTCCTCCTGTGGCACCTTGGGGTTGTGCCACACCAGGTGGACACCATATCCAAGCGATTGCTGGTCGCCTGTCAGGTAGTTCGGGATGACCCCGTGGACCGAAAAGCCGTTGCGCAGCTGGAACGACAGCACAGGGTCCCTCTGGTGCTTCTGCTGGACCTGGTCAACGTAGTTCTCCACGCTGCCGAACTTCTTGATACGCCGTGCCAGGGTGGGGAGACGGCCGGCGAAGACGATGCCATTTAGCCCGAGCGACTGGCATAGAGCCTTGCGCTCATTGTACAGCCGCTCGCCAATTCGGAAGCCGCGGTAATCCGCGTCGACGAAGACTTCCATGCCATACAACCAGTCACCTTCCGGGTCGTGCCGGGAGGCATAGCCATTGCCAGTGATCTCGGTCCAGGTGTGCGGCTTCAGGCAGACCTCCCCGCGGACCCGGAAGGTGGCACAGTAGCCGACCACGTGCTCGCCCACCACGGCGACGAACTGACCATCCGGAAAATTGTTGATCTGCCCGGTAACCGCCCCCTCGGAATAACCGGGTATCCCGGTGCCCTCGTATACGCGGCCACTCAGTTCGGCTATGGCCGGGACATCGCGCACCGTGGCATTGCGCACCAGCAGGCGGTTGCGTAGGTTTTCGAGATCTTTGGGGATGTTTTTGCTGGTCATGAAGGTCCTCCTGGGCGCGGTATCGGGCAAATGCCTGAAACATGGCGCGATTTTACTCCCGGAATGCCATGCGCCGCTTGGTGCAAAGTGGTGGAATCGGGGCACTCTTGGCACAGATCAATGGCCGGGTATGCTTATGCCTTGATCATGCGGCTTGGCCGCCTGGAAGCAACGCCACCTTCCGCCTCTTTGACATTCAATTCCTCTCCGGAAAAGGAAACCGACCAATGGGCTATTTTGACAAGCGATACCATCCCCCGGGAACAGCACCCGGAACTCTAAAGGAGGCCCCGCCGGCCGAAATGGCACCGCTGCGGATTCGGTTGATCGATTACTGTGCAGACGAGATAACGGTCCGGGTTGATATCGATGCCACCGAGTGCGAACCTTATCTGCATAGAGAGAGCATAACCTGGGTACATGTGCAGGGTCAGCCGACCGAGGCTGCCCTAAACGAACTCCGGAGGGTGTTCAACCTGCACGCATTGGCCCTGGAGGATGTCCTCAATACCGGCCAACGCCCCAAAGTCGAATCCTTCGACGACCAACTGTTTATCGTCATGAGCCTGCCCCTGATGGAGGCGGAACTTGTACGTGTCCAACAGGTGAGCTTTTTTCTCAACGAGTCCTTTCTGGTCAGTTTCTATGAGGGAGATTTCGAACTCTTTGAGCCGATCGTCAGGCGGCTTCAGGAAAAAGGCAGCCGTTTGCGCTCGCGGGGAACCGACTTCTTGTTATACGGCCTGCTCGACATGACGATCGACCGCGGCTTTCCGGTATTGGAGAGTTTTGGTCAGCAGCTGGAAACGCTTGAAGAGGAGATTCTCGGGGCAAACGGGGGTAATACGCTGGAAAGGATCCACATCGTCAAGCGCGAACTGATCCTCTTGCGGCGCATGCTGTGGCCGCAGCGAGAGGTTGTGAACCAGCTACTGCGAGACGACCACGCCCTGGTGCATGAGGGCGTCAGGGTATATCTGCGCGATTGCTACGACCATACAATCCAGGTGATGGAGCTGCTGGAGACTTATCGCGACATGTCCACCAGCATGCTGGATATCTACCTGTCGAGCGTCAGCAACCGCATGAATGAGGTCATGCGGTTGCTGACCGTGATTGCGACGATATTCATCCCGCTCACATTCATCGTCGGGGTGTACGGCATGAACTTCGACCGCAGTGCCGGACCCTGGAACATGCCTGAACTGAGCTGGCCGTTCGGGTATCTTTCAGTATGGCTGATAATGATCGCTGTCGCGGGGCTGATGCTGGCGTTCTTCCGGCGCCGAGGTTGGTTCTGAGCTTTGAAATCATCGAGATGCGTCCCGTTGACTCCGACGTCGATCCCCAAACAGGTCCGCAAAAAAAGGTAGCTCCCAGAGTCGCCCGCCCCGACGCGCTGCCTGGCGAGGTGCATTCGAAAATCCCCACAGGCCGCTGCCGTGCAAAAAGAACGCATCGCCCGATATCGATGAGGGTACAATTTCGCGCAGCACGTCTGCGTTCAGTTATTGCACCAGCATCAAAAATATGAAAACCCGCGACACAGGTGACAAGGGATTCTTCAACCGGCTGAAATCCGTATTCGGCAACCCTGAGCAATCTCAGGAGATATCCCTGGCACAACCGTTCCAGCTTCAAAAAGAAAGCGCCAAGATCACGCTCGAACACTGTGCCAATGGCGTGTGCCTGGACTGTGGTGGCAAAATTCTGAATCTAGTCCGGGAACAGTTCCTCGGAGAGCCGCGCGGTGCTGATGGGTTCGCATTCCTGCTGTTGGACCCGGACAGCTTCCGAAGCGGCATCAGTGGTTTTGTACGGATCTCCCAGGGAGATCACCTGATCGTAGGGAGCGAAGACGATCGCCAAAGGGCGATGCTGGGTTTCACGGAAGAGACCGCCAAAAGACTTTTTTCTATCGCGCACGAAGGTGAGGTGCTGGTATTCAAGGACCTGGCTGGCGATCCGGGCGTCGTTCTGTCGCCGATCGTGGAAGACCAACTGCACATCGCGGAGCGCCGTGTTGCGAACCTCAGAGAGGTTTTCCGGATCTTCGGCGGCCCAATCGAATTATTGCCGCCAGACCAGGCTTTGCAGGATCTAAACCGGGTGATCGATCTTCTCGAGAGGGAGCCTTTGCGCGCGAAGGATAGCCGCGGCATGCCGGGCGGCCTGGTCAGACTTCCGAAAAAGATGATTCCCATCATCGTCGGTGATCTGCATGCCCAGGTGGACAACCTGCTCACCCTGCTGACCCAGAACCACTTTCTCGAAGCGATGTCGGAAGGCAGGGCCACCATGGTGATCCTGGGCGATGCCGTGCACTCGGAAATGGATGGACGGATGGAGGAGATGGACACCTCCCTTCTCATCATGGACCTGATTCTCCGCCTGAAGCTATGGTTTCCGCAGCAGGTGTTCTACGTACGTGGAAACCACGACAGTTTTTCGGAAGAGATCGGCAAGAGCGGGATCCCCCAGGGGCTCCTTTGGGCCAAGGCCTTGCGTGATGCGCGAGGCGAGGCCTACAAGCAGGCCATGGATCGTCTTTACGAATTGCTGCCCTTCGTCGTTCTGTCCAAGAATTACGCGGCATGCCATGCGGCGCCGCCAAGGGGGAAAGTGGACATCGATATGCTGGTCAACATCCACAAGTACCCGGGCCTGATCAGGGAAGTCACCTGCAACAGGCTGAGTCAGCCCAACCGGCCGGCGGGTTACACCAAGGGCGACGTGAAGCGTTTTCGCGGCACCCTGAAACTGGGCGGAAAGGCGGAATTGTTTGTCGGCCATACCCCGCTTACGCGACATGACACCCTGTGGTCCAACGTGGGCGGCATCGAGCATCACGACGTGGTATTCAGTGGGAACATCCCCTGGATCGGTGTGTACACGAGCGTCGACGGCGAAATGATTCCGCTGCGCTATCGTTCGGAATCCCTCCTGCCGGTCATCAATGCAATGGATGACGTGGACCTGTACGACGAACTGGAGCATTAGCGGTCAAGTGAACGAAGGCATCAGGCAAGTATCAAGGGGAAAGGCTCTCAAGGATGGGCCCGTTATTTTCCAGTTCGAAGATCTGCCGTCAGATGAGGACAGAACCAAGAAAGACCTTACGCTGGCCGAGCTCAATCATCTTTTCAAGATGTATCTGCAGGAGCGCGGTACCCACAAAGAAGACATTTCCATCGTCGGCCAGTTCTCATTGATTTTCAACGATCCGAAATTCGCCCGATGGCATACGCTGAGCAAGTCGGAGCAGAGTGATTCGCTTTCTGAACAGGTGCTAATGCCACAGGTTTTCAATGACTTGACAACACCCATCGGAAAGACCGCCGGCGATGACCAGATAATCAAGAGTGTGCTCAAGGATGCCATTCAAAATGCGATAGACAGTTTTTCGCATGCTGCGTTTCTGCAGAAGAAATACATCACCCGCTTCCCCGGCGTAAAGATCATCCTTTTTATCGACCAGGTGCAAGAACGGATGGTCCTGGCGGTGGTGGACAATGGCTATGGGGAGAAGATCATAAAGCCCAAGAAATCATTTACCGGCCAGGAGTACGGCGATGATTTTGCGGCGAGATTCGTCGACTGGATGGTTCGGCGTTTTTTCGAGAAAGAAGCCGGCGATGTCAGGCGCGACATCGCGTACACCGGTGGCCAGGGGATGGCAATGAAGAAACTGAAGATTGAACTCAAACTGGACGTGGATATTCATTTCCTGGCCTCCGGCGCGGTGTTCGAGCTGCGCCTCAAGAGCTACTTCTGACCGATTGCTGTCGGCCTCGGCGTGAGGGCGGCATGCTAGTGGGCTTCGACAGCCGCCGGCCACCTGCGCCTCTCCTGGGAAACCGGGGTAAAAGGTTACACTAGACTTTCCACGGGTCAATCCGATAGACAGCCATGAAACGAATTACCTACCGGGACATGGTGGCGGAAATCGCGCCACAGATTAAAGAGTGCTTCCCCTGGGATGTCGAAGAAAAACTGGATGCCGGTGAAGAGATCCTGTTCCTGGATGTGCGCGAAAACCAGGAATACGACACCATGCACATCGAGGACTCGTTGCATGTGCCGCGCGGCATCCTCGAGACCGCCGTGGAATGGGATCACGAGGAAACCGAACCGGAACTGGTGGAGGCTCGCGACAAGCAGATCGTCGTGGTGTGTCGCTCCGGCAGCCGCAGTGTCTTTGCCACCTACACTCTGATGCAGATGGGTTACCAACACGTCACCTCGCTGAAGACCGGCCTGCGCGGCTGGAACGAATACAACCTGCCGCTGGTTGACATGGTGGGCAGCCCAATCGACCCCGAGCTGGGTGACCGCTACTTTGCCAACAAGCTACTCGCTTACCAGCGCAGGCCCAAGGATCAGCCGGCAAGTTGAATATTGCCGGCCCTACTTTCGAAAAAGGGCCTGTCAACCGCCGCTCCAGACGAACCTCGCCTGAGCAGAGCGGCTTATTGCACCGCATAAAGGGTCCCGTCAACCTGGCAGGGCTGGATGCCGTCGTTGTTGATCTGGATGAACAGGTTCCGGGGGCCGAAGATATCGAAGCGTGCGCGGTAATTCAGCGTGCCCTGCGGGCCAATCTCGCCATTGCCGACGCTGAACTTCACCTGATCGACCGACCCGGCCGGGCCGAAAAGTTCATCGATCGAAAACGGCGTACCCGGGGTGCCGGCGAAATGCAGGGTCAGGCGGTATTCGCCATAGCCTGTAAGGTCCAGTCCACCCAGCGGGCCCAGCAAGTTGCCGCCGGGAGTGATCTCGCGCGCCTCGAACAACTTGATCAGGCAGGGTTTCGCGGTGACCCCGACGTTCAGAGATTCGTTGACGACCTCGACCCGGGTCGTCTTTTTCTTCTTGTCTTTCGACTTCTTTGCACTCATCGCTTTCTTCCTCGAGATTTGCACCGCCGCAGTGCCGTAAAGGTGTTGTCGCACCGTCGGGGTATCTCCGCCCGAGTCGGCGTCCGGGATCGGAGTTGCGGTCAAGGCAGGGACGGAGCCAGGACAGCCTTGGTGCCGGGCGATTATAAGCCAGTTTGTACGAGGAGCGCTTTGTCAAAAGGCTTGCCCGGCGCACTGATGGCCACGATTGCGAGGAGCACTTTGTCCTGGAAGGAATTGCCGGCGACCATGACCAGTCGTGACTGCTAACCTTCAGCAATGCTGACCATCATATTCGATATCGTCGCACCCGTTTTCCTGGTGATCGGTGCCGGCTACCTGGCGGTGAGGCTGGGGCTGTTCGGCGACAACATGGTCGACGGGCTGATGAAGTTCGCCATCCAGTTTGCCGTGCCCTGCCTGCTTTTTCGCGCCACTTCCACAATGGACCTTGGGACCGCCTACGACTGGCGGCTCATGAGTGCGTTCTACGCAGGTTCCACGCTCAGCTTTACGGTTGCGACGCTGGTGGCGTGGCGGGTCTTTGGCCGAAAGCCGGGAGAAGCGGTC
Organism: uncultured Gammaproteobacteria bacterium; assembly: GCA_963753845.1. GTDB lineage: Bacteria > Pseudomonadota > Gammaproteobacteria > Chromatiales > Chromatiaceae > Thiosocius. The sequence continues at coordinate 249,659 of CAVWEI010000002.1, read as the reverse complement.
GCAGTCGGGTTCGGCGCGCTGTTCTCCAACCTGGTGTTACTGGGTCTGCCGATCTCCGAACGCGCCTGGGGTACCGACGTGGCTGCAATGGCGCCGGCCTATGCGATCGTTTCCGTGCATGCGCCGTTCTGTTATCTGCTAGGCATCACGAGCATGGAGTTGCTGCGGGCCGATGGGCGATCACTGGCAGAAACCGCGACCGTGGTTGTGCGTGCCATGTTCCGCAACAGCCTCATGATCGGCATCGGCCTGGGTTTCCTCGTCAACCTCAGCGGCCTGCCATTGCCGGAGGCATTGGCATCTTCGGTGGATATCATCACCCGCGCAGCCCTGCCTGCTGCCCTTTTTGGACTCGGCGGCACGCTCACAAGGTATTCATTGAAGAGCTCGCTCGGCGAGGCAGGCAGTATCTCCGCCCTGTCGCTGGTACTCCACCCCGGGATCAGCTTTGCCATCTGTCATTTGCTGAACGTACCGGACGAACTCACCGGCGCGGTGGTCCTTATGGCAGCCATGGCACCGGGCGTTAATGCCTACCTGTTCGCGAACATGTACGACAGGGGGCAGGGTACAGCCGCCAGTACCGTCCTGTTGGGAACGGCTGTGTCGATATTGAGTGTCAGCACCTGGCTATGGATATTGGGATTCGCGTAAGCGTCGGACCGGCAGCCACTTTCCATTGGCGCCCAGTTTTTGGAATGCCAACTATTTTGACTTTCTCCCTTTGGGCTTGGGGCTTCCGCCGCCCGTCTCCCCGAGTACGCCCGATGCGATACGGTCCTTGACGGCCTCTTCCAGGATCCAGTTCTTGAACAGGGCCACCTTGGGCCGCTCCATCGAGGTCCTTTTCGCCACCAGGTAATAACCGGCTGACAGCGGCAGGCGGATATCGAAAGGGATTACCAGGCGACCCGCCGCAACGTCCGGGGCGGCCAGCATATCAAGCGTGAGCACCACACCCTGGCCATCCATGGCTGCCTCCAGGGCGAGGTTGGTATGGCTGAAACGCAGACCGCGCCTGGGGTCCACCCCCTTGACACCAGCGGCCTTCAGCCAGTCGGCCCAGCTCGGCTGGTCGGCACGTTGGTTGGGTGCCTCGTCGTGCAGCAGGCGGTGGTGCCTGAGGTCCGCCGGCTTCTTCAGCGCCTTGCTGCCTTTCAGCAGGCCGGGGCTGCAGAGCGTGACGAGGTTCACCGAGAACAGACGCTCGGAGTAGAGCTCGCCGTAGTGCCCATAACCGAAGTCGATCGCGATATCGGCACTGTCGCCATTGAAATCAGGCAGATCGTAGGCGGCCATGATCTCGACATCGATCTCGGGATGTTGGTCGGAGAACAGGTCGAGCCTCGGGACCAGCCAGCGACTGGCAAAGGTAGGTGCCGAATGGACCTTCAGCGAACCGCTCCATTCCACGCTTTGCAGGCGGCTCACCCCTTCCGCTATCCGGTCGAGTCCCTCGCTGAAGTAGGGCAGGCATTCCTGCCCTGCATCGGTCAGTCGCAAGGCACGGTTCAGACGCACGAACAGCGGCACACCCAGATAGTCCTCCAGGGTGTGGACCATCTGGCTGATCGCGGCCGGTGTCACGCTAAGCTCTTCCGCCGCCATACGGAAGCTCAGGTGTCTGGCAGCGGCTTCAAAGGCCTTTAGTGGGTTCAGGGGCGGCAGGCGCCGATGACCTGCCAAGTTAGATTTTCTTATCTTTCATTCGAGAAATCCTCGTTTGCGCGAACATCGTCCGTGCCTCAAAGTCGCCCCATTGCTGCACTGCAGCAAATTGATGCGAACAACAGGAGTAAACAGACAATGAACGGCACAGTGATAGGCAGGCTCGGCAACAAGAATATCTGGAGTCCCGCGCCTTTCAAAGACCTTTGCGTATCGATCGGCTTGGCCCGGGCGGTACGCTCGGAGTATTTCAGTGGACTGATTCACGGGTGGAATCGCAAGGATCGCCCTGCGCAGAAACGGAAGTAGCCTGCATGGGCTCATGATCAAGGTGGGAAGCGGCCACCTTGCACGACACGCCGATAGCCCGGGTAGCCGACCGCTACCCGGGCTATCGGCGTCGTGACAGCTGGGAACTTATCGAAAAAGGGATCTTCATCTAAATTCGCTGGAAACAGGGCCACCCAAGAGGTGACCGCACAGGGAAGATATCCATGACATATGACCGGGTCCGAATCCTGTCTGCATCAATGACCCTGGGCATCGCCCTGATCGGGACTCCGGCCCTGGCCGGTGACACCATTGTCTTCCACGGCATCTGCGACGGCTCCGCCGCGGTCAAACTGGGCCAGGACCAGATCCTCGTGGCCTACGATGAAGAGAACACGATCTATACATACCCTGTTGGCGGCGACCACGCCCTGGCGCGCGCCGGACTTTCGGGCCTGCTCAGCATTGCCGAAAGCGACGAAACCGATATCGAGGCCGCCGCCCTCGCCTCTGACCGTATCTGGTGGATCGGCTCGCACGGTCACGACAGGAGGGGCGCCCCCGCCCCGTACCGTCGCATGCTCTTCGCCACCAATGTGCCGTCTCCCCCGCTTGACGACCTCGTCCTCCTATCAGGGCCGCTGGACCTGACGGACACCTTTCTGGAATCCCCGCCGGTTGCTGCAATCCTGGAAGAATCTGTCCGCGCGCAGAACCCCAAGCAGCGCGGCATCAACATCGAGGGTCTCACCATCGACAAGGATGGGACCCTGCTGGTAGGTTTCCGTTCGCCGCTCGACAAAGATACCGGCCGTGCGCTGGTCGTTCGTCTGTCCGCCACGGGGAATTCATTCGTGGTCCGGGACAGCTATCTGCTCGACCTGGGCCACCGGGGCATCCGGGATATGACCAGCGACGGAAACGGTTTTGCGATCGTGTCGGGGCCGGCCGGGGATGGCGGTGATTTTGCGGTCTACGCGTGGACACCGCCCGAATCACCTGTCCTTGTCTCGAAACTGTCCGGATTGAATGCCGAAGCCATCCTTGACCAAGGCACCCACTGGCTCATACTCAGCGACGACGGCAAGGTCAGACGCAACGATCCGGAATCGAAGAAAGGTCAGCGGCAATGTGACAAGATCCGCAAAAACAGCCGGCTCGGCGACCGACATCCGGGCGTCTACTTCCGCGCAGAGCGCCTCGAAAAGACCCCGTGACGACAATCTGCTCATGGATGGTTGGTTACCAACCCCAGGCCGATCCGGGCGCGCCGAAATCCGGGCAACAACAATTTTCGCTCTTAAGACCAGAACCGTGAATATGCGCTAATTGAATTGAGGACAAACACATGCCGGAGAGATGGCTACAAATCAAAGGTGACCCATCGATACGCGGGCAGTTGTTTCAGCAACAACGTACCGAAAGCCTTTTCGACACCGCCATCGATCGCGTCCACGAGATCGCGCGCACACTGATGACCCGAAAAGGCGTTTTCCACACAAAGATACATTACTCTTCCAACCAGTTGACCTGCTGGCATGCCAGCGATCCTTTCTGTTACGAGAAGTTTGTGCGTGAGGAGGTGCTCGCCGATGGTTTTCTCGACCGCTTTCCAGACACCGACCACGCGGGACGGACGCCGCTTCTCGATGGTCCGGCGATAGACCTTGTCCTGGGGGAGTTCAAGCGACTGCGGCTAAGCGATGAGACCATCTACCTGCGAAATGCCGCCATCAACCTGATCAACGGAATGATAAACATGTCGTTTTCGTGCGATGGCACACATTACATCGATCACAAGACTTTTCTCGCCAAGCTCAAGAACTTTGAAACGCCGGGGCAATAAGGCCCAAACGTTGCCCCAGTAAGACGAGTGACAGGCTTCACCAAACGGTCATCCGAGGGGCCGTCTTGTTCGGCAGGTGCCATCCGCGTGGGCCGACCTAACGCCTCGTTGATCCAAGCCGTCAGATCGGAAAACTGCCGATCGCACAGTCTACTGCATTGGCTCAGACGCTATGGCAGGTGACGGTTTGCACTCTTTCCAATCGAACGGCTCGTATTGAACCCTCATCTGCCACGCAAGATCTTGCAGCAGTTGCTTTTCGATGGGGACCTGAATCAGTGCATTGAAGCGTTTCCTGATAAGTGGAACATCTCTGTTCCATGCGTCTCTGACCTTGATATTGGCGCCGAGGATGTCTCCACGAAAACTGGTACGCATACCCAAACAAAAGGATACCTGCAGGTTACCGAGATATATTGTGTTCCCCTTGGTGACAGTGAACCTCATAGGCGGCATTCCCAAAGCACCCAGGCTTTGGCCCAGGGCATACGCTTGGTAAATCTCGTAGTCACCCGCGGGCAGGCTGACAGCAAAAAGCCGGCCGCACTGCGAGGGGATGTCGGCTTCGGTGCATGTTGGAATGTCAATGAGGGGATTCCCATGCTGGGTTCCGGAAGTAAGCACCCCGCTGTGTTTCCCATCGTCGCCCAGAGACCGGTACTCGAAGAGGACGGTTTCATGGTAGTGCCTGTTGAACGGAGCCGTTACGGAGCCGACGACCACGCCGTTTCCCGCGTGATCGGCAAATTTCTGGCTTTCGTTCAGATTCTTTTGCGTTTGGTTGGAGCAACCCACAATGAAAACGGTAATCGACACTATGACTGCTGTTGCGAACCGTGAGGCATGGATCATCAAACCCCCTCCATGTGGTGAAGGTGTTCTTCTTGGAGGTACATGGCGGCACTCCAATTCGGCCGGCCCCACCATAACTGAAAGCATGATGCGACGGCTCACGGAACAAACCGACCGGGGTGATCGCGACAGCACTCAGCCACGTGTGCGCACTTCATGTATAGCTGTGCGATGCGAGAAAGCCATATGGCAGCGAAAATTCTTTTTTGAAGACTATCTGCCCTACCCACTCTGTATATGGTCGCAGCGAATGCGCAACGAACTTGAATCAACGGCCCGCTCGCTTCAGCGCAGGTCGCACAGGATTTCCTTGAGTTCACTCAAGATCATTGCGGTTGCGCCCCAGACCATGTGGCCCTGGACGTCAAAATAAGGCGTCTCCACCCAGACGCCGCTGCTCAGGCACGCCTTTCCCCGCTTAAACGGCGCATCACTCATCAAGGTGGGGACCGACAGCTCAATGATCTCCTCAACCTCTACCGGGTCGGGGTTGAAGCAGGGTCGATCAGTGCCGTAAGCGACGAAGGGTTTCACGAGAAAGTTGCTCGGTGCTATGAAGAGTTCGCTGAGGTTGCCGAGCAGTTGGCGGCTGCCTACGCTTACCCCGGTCTCCTCCTCGAATTCGCGCAGGGCAGCCTGCCTGTGATTTTCACCGGGCTCCAGCCGCCCGCCGGGTATGCTCACCTGGCCGCCGTGCGCACCCTCGTAGTCGGGGCGTTTCATCAGCACGATATGCCAGTCACCCTGCTTCGGATAAAGGTAGAGCAGGACGGCGCTCTGGCGCTGTCGCATGGCCTTGGACAGGGCTTCCTTCATACGCGGCCGCGCCATGGGCGCCATACGGTACTGGGCTTCTTCGCCCGGAAGGCCCGCGGCCAGCCGGTGCTTAAGTCTTTCGATGAAATCCCCCATGACGCCTCAAGATATCACCACCTCGTGTCGTACGGAAAACGGTGAAAGGAACCAAGCCAGGGCCTGGCAAACGGCGCTTGCGCCGCCACAAACTAAACCTGTTTGACCCTTCACCGCGCAGGGGTTGTTCCCGATCAGCACTTGAATACCCGACAAATTGCGGAGACTTCGGAGCAACCGGGTTCGTCTGCGATCTCTTTCAGGGTTGCCACCCCATTCACAAGCAGATCTGCTGCACCTTCAGTAACGTTCTGATCGACCAAGACGTGCCAATGGATTTCGCATTGCCGTTCACGAATAGGGGTGCATCGATGACCCGGGCCGGATCACCGTCAAGCTGAACTACTGGAAGCGGGTCCGGCTGTGGAGTTCATCGATGTCGATCGACGCATCGGTCAGCGTGGTTCCGTCTGCCGCGACGCCAACCACCACGCCTTTGCCCGCAACCGGGATCAACTTGTCGATCTGAAAACGTCCTGATGCGCCTCGAATAAAACACTCTTCGTCGAAAAACAGGCGGTCGCCAGTGTTGCCAACCGCGTCGGATTCGATCGTTTCGAACCCGATCAGCTTCTTTATATCATTTTCGCCGGAGAGCTCGATCGGCTCAATCGATTGCTCCTCTGGCGAAATCAGGAAAGCCTTGGTCATTTTCACACTCCAGGTTGAAAAGCGGTTTGTGCCATCAGAGGCATAGGCATGGCGGCTCAGTGCTTGCCTGTCCTTACCCACATTGCCTCGTTCCACAGCGGTTACCAACGCAGAGGGGAATATACCGCTCCTCGCATCCGCCTGCCTTGTTCAATGATAGGTGTTGGTCCACCCGCGGAAATCAATCAAACAGACCATTTTCGCCGAATCCCGGCTTGTCCCCGATGGGGTCGAAGTTCCGATACGTTGCCGCTTTCGTATGTACTGGCCGCAATCAACCTGCAACAGGGATTTCACCAAGGCCGATTGCCATGGCAACTCGGTCATCTTGTCTCAGTGCACCGCATCCGTGCCGATCGCGGCGATGGCAAAGCCGACGACCGCGCCGACGATGCTGTGGGTGGTCGAGACCGGCCAGCCTTTGAGAGACGCCACCATCAGCCAGACCGCGGCCGCCAGCAACGACCCGAGCATGCCGTACACCAGCAACTCCGGAGAGCCTTCGAACCGCTCCGTATCGACGATGCCTTTCGAAATGGTGGCAGCGACGCCGCCCCCGGCAAGATAGGCCCCGGCAAACTCCATGACGGCGGCGATGAGGATCGCCTGCTTGACCGTGATTGCACCACTGCCGATCGATGTGCCCATGGCATTGGCCACATCGTTGGCGCCAATGCCCCAGGTCATGTAGAGACCGATACCGGCTTCATGTGATCCTCCTGGGCGAACAGCACGCGGGTGAGCGTCATGCCCATCTGGTCTGTTTCGTCCTCGATTGCGTTCAGCCTCTCCACCATTTCTTCAACATGAGTTACCTCCTGCCCCCGGAATCCGGTTTCGACCGACTCGTCGAGCTCACAGATGATCCCGTGCGCCAGATCGCAGCTGTCCACGGCCGCGCAGTCCGACACGGCCTGCATGTGAATCTGTAGGGGCTTGAACGGAGACTCCCCGAACAGGGAGGCAATCGGATTCATCGTATGCATGTCATTCTCCTGACTCAAGAAAGCGGGGAAACCAGCAAGACGGAACCTGGGGGTCGAGTCGACCGCCTGCTGGCTAAAACGCTCAATTCAGTGCCAGGATGCCCCGCAATGGGTCCCCGCTTCTTTCCGGAGTTGCTTCCGTGAGATGTCTGTGACGGAAAGGCGGACAAAACCTGCGTTTGCGAGGCTTCGGGCCGTGCCCAAGCTGCGTCAAGATCGCCAAATAGAAATGGGCGCGCGATCCACCCCGCGTTTCAGCCGGAGCACACGTCCTGGTGCACCCCAGCCCCCTGGCGGTTTCATTCCCCGTTGGCTGGTTATCGCGCGTTGTGTCCACCGTCCCGGGAAACGGTTTGGCCAAGCTGCTTTTCAGCTTGGATTCAGAAACCGGTGCTATATAGGGCCACAGGGCTTCATTTGGCCCGGGCACTCAGGTCCAACACGGCACCCTTAAAGAGGAAACATGACCGCTGGCACGTTAGCCCTAACCATCTCGGTCGCGATTCTCATGCAAGTCGCAATCGTCGTGCTGATCGGATATTACCGACGCAGGCGCCAGTACAACGGCGGCGACGGACGTCGCAGCCATTCGCCCATACCCTCGACTGCAAGTCTGGCCGCTGCCGGGTTTTCTTCCCCAGTGGGGAACTGGACGGGATTCAGGGAGTTCTCGGTCGGGCGCCGGCAGTTTGAGGACGAAAACCGATCGATCTGCTCCTTTTATCTGACGCCATGCGACGGCGAGCCGCTGCCGGCCTTCAGGCCCGGACAGTTTCTGACCTTCCGGCTTGTAATCGAAGACCCGGTCAGCGGCGAGTCCAAAACGATCGTACGTTGTTACTCCCTCTCCGATGCCCCTCGCGCTGACTTTTATCGGGTATCGATCAAGTGCGTCCCGGCTCCATCGGATTGCCCAGATGTTCCGCCCGGGGTTTCGTCCGGTTTCTTTCACGACCATGTGCACGAGGGTGACCACCTGATGGTCAAGGCGCCTTCCGGGCATTTTCACCTGATCGAGGACGAGCCGCTGCCCATCGTGTTGATCGGCGGTGGTATCGGCATTACCCCGATGCTGAGCATCCTTAACAGCGTGCTGGAGCGTGGTGTCGAGCGAGAGATCTGGCTCTACTATGGCGTTCGCAACGGCAGCGAACACATCATGAAGGGGCACCTGCAGGCGCTCGCCGAAAGGCATGACAATTTTCACCTGCATGTCTGTTACAGCGCCCCGGGCGAGGATGACGTCGAGGGAGTCGATTACGATCATCGCGGCCGGGTCGATCTGCCCCTGCTGCGCAACACGCTCAAGCTGGCACGCTACCAGTTCTACGTCTGTGGACCCAAGCCGATGATGGAGAGCCTGGTCCCAGGGCTGGAAGAATGGGGTGTGGAAAGCGGGGACATTCACTACGAATCGTTTGGCCCGGCGACCCTGGTCAAGCGCGAAACACCAGCACAAATCGCGGTCAGCACGCGGCCCGTCAGTGTCACCTTCAACCGGTCCCGAAAACGCCTCACCTGGAATCCCGCCGCCGATTCGTTGCTCGAGTTTGCCGAGGCCAACGGCATCGATGTGGACTCAGGCTGCCGCGCCGGCAGCTGCGGTTCGTGTCAAACGGCGCTGACAGCCGGCAAGGTCGATTACAACCAGCAGCCGGATGCGGACATCGAGCCGGGACACTGCCTTTTGTGTATTGCCACGCCGAGCTGCGATCTCGTGCTGGAGGCCTAGAGGATCTGCCATGGAACGATCACTGATCAGAAAAGAAGTCATCCCCTTTCTGCTGATGTTCGGGACGCTGATTCTGGCGACCATCGTCAGCGATGCCTTGTTGCACTATTTCGATCTGGTGTGGGTTGGGCGTTACCTGGGCATACCCGGCACCCTTCTGATCCTGCTGTCACTCTTCTATTCGATGCGTAAACGCAAGCTGGTGAGTTTCGGCAAGCCGAAGACCCTGCTCGTGCTGCACGAGACCCTGGCCTGGCTGGGTGCACTGATGATCCTGGTCCATGCAGGCATCCATGTCTACGCGATCCTGCCCTGGCTCGCCCTGATCGCGATGCTGGTGAATGTGCTGAGCGGCATGACCGGCAAGTTTCTTCTGGAGCGGTCGCGTCGCTTCGTGGCGGAAAAGAAGGCCGCCTATGCGAGCCGGGGACTGCCCGAGGACGAGGTCGAAAAGCGGCTTTTCTGGGATGCCACCGCCTTCGACCTGATGAAGAAATGGCGTGTTGTGCACCTGCCGATCACCCTGGCCTTTGCCGTACTCGGCCTCACCCACATTTTCAGCATCTTCCTGTTCTGGCAATGGAAATGAAAACGAACAAGATCCTGCTCATCGTTGCCCTCAATCTCGTCATTCTGGTGGCGCTGGCCGTTTTCGCACCGCACCTGATGATCGTCCCCGGGAAAGTCACCGATGCCCACGCGGAGATCGCCAAGGATTGTTTTGCCTGCCATACGCCGTTCCTCGGCAGCAGCCCGGCCAAGTGCATCAGCTGTCATAAGGTCGCAGAGATCGGCCTGAAGACGACCAAGGGGCTGCCCATCACCAACGAGAAGAAGAACGTCGCCTTCCATCAGAAGCTGATCGAAGAGGATTGCGTCGCCTGTCACAGCGACCACAAGGGCGTGCAGGCCTTCCGCCCTATCGGCCGGTTCTCGCACGAGCTGGTGCAGTTGGATCTTCAAGAGCAATGCGACAGTTGCCACAGCGGGCCGGGGGATGCCCTGCACATTAAGATCGATGGCAATTGTGGCCAGTGCCATACCCGGGACGCCTGGCTGCCAGCCACCTTTGAGCATGAAAAATATTTCCGCTTCGACAGGCACCATGACACCGACTGTGTGACCTGCCATGTCAACAACGATTATGAAAGCTACACCTGCTATGGCTGTCACGAGCACTCGCGTTCGAAGATCCGCGAGGAGCATGTCGAGGAAGGGATATCTCAATATGAGAATTGCGTGGATTGTCACCGCAGCGGTGACGAGGATGAAGCAGAGCGAATCTGGCGATCGAAGCGATATGGATCCGGGGGTTACAGCCCAGTCGAGTCGTATCAATATGGCGACAGAAGACACAAACGCCAAGATGATGACTGAGAATCACAGCGTGTCACCCGCGAGGCTCATTCGAAACGCGGAGCGGGACATCGATGGCCGACAGTTCGCCTGCGACCATTGATCGAAATCCGGAGTGCATTCCAGGAGACATCTCGAAAGACACACAACACACCGAGTCAGATGGCAGCCGGCGAATACATATCGGTGAGTTCACAGGTAGATACCGAGCGTGCAGATATGGATCTCGAACGGAGAGAACTGGCTGCAGATCCTGAATACGAGTACGCGGAGATGACCGCGATCTATGTCGGACGAGTATTTGACGCCGAAGTGGCCACCCAGCTGATGGCTCCTTATGCCCTCAACGAAGCAGGCCTGGAACCTGGATTCCGGAGGGAAAAAGCCTGATCAAAAATCGCTTTCTTTCCGTCCCAATAACCCGGCAAAATTCCCGGGCTACCGGCTGCACACAAGCCCATGTCACTGAGTGCTCATGCAGCCGCAGATCCAATACGACAGCAAAGGCAAGCCCGGCCAACAGCCCGAGCAGCAGGTGGTCGGAAAGACCGCCAAGCAAAAAACCGTAGGCCAATGGTAATGCACGGCTAAGGAGTCTAGCCGATGACTCGGCCGTGGCTTCAGGTATCTGGTGTGTCAATTTGGCGTGACGATCTGAATGTTTCGTCCGATGCAGACCAGTGTGCGTCGGCATAGTCAAACCCGGGGCGTAGATATGCTGGTACGAGAACATGACGAAACCTCACTTACTAAACGCATTTAGCCAGCCGGCTTTTCGCCACTCTCTGCAATCCCCTGTCTTTGCGAAGAAAGTCGCATCCCGGTTGCCGTATTGGGCGTGTGATTTGCCTGCATGGGCTATCCGCAGCGCTTCGAGCGCACCTCTGACACCCGAATACGGCCCCGTGGAGCGAACGCCGCAGAAGACGCGAGTCGACAACAGCGTTTCGTCGTAGCAGCATGCAGGCCCACAGAATAAATGATGGTCCTAATGATGATTGCGCACTGGCCGTTATTCAAAACGCGAAGGACCGGATGCGATGAAGAATTGGTATAGCAAGATCGTTATCCTTGCCCTGTTGACTCTCCTGACGGTGGGTGTTGCCAATGCCCGCCCCGTTTTGCGGGTGCTCGCATGGCCAGGATATGCTGACCCCGATATCGTAGCGACCTTCGAACAGCGCACTGGCGCCGACGTGCAGGTTAGCTTTGTTACCTCAGACCAGGAGCTCTGGGATCGGGTCAGCGCCCATGGCGGGAGTGATTTCGACCTCTTCGCGGTCAATACCGCCGAGTTGCAGCGATATATCCAGGCCGGCCTTGTGTCGCCAGTAGAACTCCGAGAGATTCCCAACCATGAGCAGCAGCTGCCACGATTCAGGGAATTCTCCAGAATTCCGGGGCTGGTACATGATGGGCGGGTCTATGCCGTGCCCTATACCTACTCTGAAATGGGAATCATTTTTGATCCCGCTCAGGTCGAACAGCCACCGGACTCGCTCAGTGCCCTGTGGGACCCGGCCTACCGGCGGCGGGTACTCGCCTTCGATACCGGCAATCACAATTTCTCTCTGGCCGCCATGGCACTGGGATTTGCCAACCCCTTTCGACTCAGCGATGCTGAGTTTTACAAGGCTGCCGAGTCGCTGGTGGCATTGCGCCGAAACGCGCTGACCTTTTACCGTTCCCCGGATGAGGTGGTGCAGCTGTATATGAAACACCCTGTTGCCGTGATGTTCGCCAACTACGGATCGCAACAGGTAAAGCTGTTGCGGGAAGCCGGCATCAATGTAGATTACGCGATCCCAAGGGAGGGCGCGCTGGCCTGGCTCGACTGCTGGGCCGTAACCCGTGGGGCAAAGAATCCGGAACTGGCGGCACAATGGATTGACTACATGCTCGAACGGCCCGTGAGTGAGGCCCTGACCGAACGGCAGGGTTTGGCCAATACCGTGACGCCCAACCCCCGCACACACGATGACGACCTGATCATCTGGCTGCAACCGCTCGAAGATAATGCGCGACGCGACAGGCTCTGGGAAAAGATCCTGTCGGGAGATGTTCCCCAAAAATTGCTAACGGAAGGCGCAAACAAGATCTGAAATGCGGTTTGGAATAGCGCTCAAACTTGCAGTGGTGCTCTTCCTGCTGGCAGGCCTTGTCAGCGGCCTTACTGCCTATTATCTGTTCGTTGTCAGCCATAGTCTGCTCATCGATGCGGCCGAAAGCAAACTCAGCGATGCTGCCCTGGTGATGGCACGGGGGTTTTCAGGTGAAGTGAACTCCGTTGCCGGAAATGTAAACCTCCTGGCCTCGCTCCCGGACTCGCGGCAGTTGGCACAGGACGACGTTTCGGACACCGATCGCGTGCTGGCCAGGGGCCGGCTCGGTGACGTCTTTAGCCGCCTGCTGCAAATCCATCCCGAATACCTTGCGTTACGCTTCATTGGCGCGCGCGACTTCGGCCGCGAGCAGGTACGCGTCGAACGCAGCGCGAAAGGTCTCCGCCGTGCCGGGCCCTTTGAACTGCAGGAGAAAGGGCACTTCGACTATGTCTTCGAGACACTCGCCCTGCCACTGGATGCGTTCTTCTTGTCGCGGGTTCGCCTCCACCCGTCAGCACATGCCGATCACACCGAAGCCCACCCCTATCTGCTGATCGCAACCCCGGTGGCAGGCACAGACGGTCAGATTCACGGCCTGATTGTGGTTGATCTGGATTTGGGAACACTGTTTGATCGCCTCAAGGTCGAGGCGCCGCAAAACGCGGACCTCTATCTGGCCAATGCGGATGGAGATTTTCTGCTGCACCCAGACCCCGCGAGGGTCTTTGGATTCGAGCAGGGCCGCCGCTTCCTGATCCAGGACCAGTTCCCCCCTGTAGCAGCGATCCTGCAGGGATCCGCCAGGCAGCAGGTCTCGCATATGCAAGACGACGCTCCGCAAAGTGGCGGCGCTCAGGTAGCGACTTTCGTGCGTGCATCTCTCGATGTCCAGACCGAAGATCGTTTTCTGTTGCTTGGGCTCGGCGTCCCCGTGCGACGGATACTGCAGGGTACCAATGCTCTGAAGAAGGATATGCTGCAGATCATGTTGGGGCTTGGCATCTTCGCGATAATTGTCGCGTTGCTGCTTTCCAGAATCCTCACCCGTTCACTCAACCAGATGGCGCACCAAGTGACGAGTTTCGCCCGAGGCGGGGTTCCGGGCCCCCTGCCTGTTTCACGCCGGGATGAAATCGGGACGCTGGCCCAACGGGTCCAGGCCATGACGCAGCAGATCTCCACACAGCTGACAGAGCTCAAAGGGAAGGAACGCAGCCTCAACCAGGTACTGGAAGCTGTTCCCTCCCTGATCGTGATTCTGGACCAGGCCGGTGAGCGGCTCCTGTTCATGAATAGCGGCGCACGGGAGCGCTTTGCTTGCCAGTCCGGGGGTCCATCCGAGATGGATTGGGCGCTGGCCTGTAGCAGCGACAACTCGGCATTGCGGGATATGCTGCGCACAGATGAGTCAGTCCTCGACCGCGAGATGGTTTTTCAAGACGGGACAGAGGCCGCCTTCTGGGGGCTGCTTTCTGTCATCCCCATCGAGTACCACGATCGAGCGGCCAAGCTTCTTTCGATCGTTGATATTAGCCAGCGAAAGGAAGCCGAGGAACGCATCTATCACCAGGCCAACTTCCACCCGCTTACCGATCTGCCAAATCGGGTTCTATTCAGCGAACGCCTATCCCAGGCGCTCGAGTTGGCCCGACGGCACGAGCAGAAGGTGGCCCTTCTATTCCTCGACCTGGACCATTTCAAATCGGTAAACGACTCGCTGGGGCATAGCGCTGGGGATCAATTGCTGATCGAGACCACCCACCGTATCCGATCAGCAATTCGCGGCTCGGACACCGCGGCACACCTCAGTGGCGATGAGTTCGCGGTGATGCTGCAGGACATCACTGACCCCGTGGTCGCAGAGTCTGTTGCATTGAAAATCATCGAGAATATTTCACGGCGCACGGAGCTGGAAGGCACCGAGGTCTTTGTCTCCACCAGCCTGGGGATCGCCTTGTATCCGGATGACGGAGAATGTGTGGAGCGCCTGCTACAGAAGGCAGATAGCGCTATGTACGCGGCCAAGGCCGCCGGACGAAACACATTCCGTTTCTTCACACCACAGATGCAACAGGAGGCAGATGCACGCTTGAGGCTGGTCAGCGATCTGCGCAACGCGCTGGAACGATCCCAATTCGAGCTGTTTTATCAACCCATCGTGCGTCTGGCCGACGAGGAGGTGCTTAGCTTTGAGGCCCTGCTGCGCTGGAACCACCCGGACGGGACGGTGCGCCTGCCGGGGCAGTTTCTCGCACAACTGGAAGAGACCGGGCTGATCTCGGAGGTAGGGAATCAGGTCCTGAACACGGTGGGCAATTGCCTGGTGCAGAACAAACTCCCCCGTTGCTCGGTCAATGTCTCGGCAGTTCAGTTTCGCAATGGCGACATGCATCACAGGACCTCTGCACTGCTCGCCGAGCTGCAGCTACCACCCGAGCGTCTGATACTGGAAGTAACCGAAAGCCTCCTACTCGAACCCGACAGCATGAATATGCGTCAGCTTCGCGCGATCAACGAGATGGGCGTGGACCTGTATCTGGACGACTTTGGAACCGGATACTCCTCGCTCAACTATCTTCGAAGCTTCCCGGTCAAGGCGCTCAAGGTCGACCGCTCATACGTGCACGACCTCCCCCATGATCTCAGCGCCAGCGTGCTGGTTGGAACCATCATACGCATGGCTCATGACCTGGGCCTGGAGGTGGTGGCAGAAGGCGTTGAGAACACCGAACAACGGGACTTCCTCAGGGACCTTGGCTGCGACTATGCGCAGGGCTGGTTGTTCGGACGACCCGAACCCAGACATTAAGGAACAATGTGCAGCCCATCTGTTCCGCAAAAACCGGTCAATCCTGCGCCCGCCAGGAAAGCGGGAACGAGGGCCGCCATCACTATCGGCGGCAGATGTATGTCTGCATTCACGAGTGCTCTACTGGCAATCCCGCCCGCCGCCACTCGGGAAGCCCGTCCTCAAGGCGTCGCGCCTCGATGCCCGCTTTGCGCAGTCGCGCTACGGCCTCGTAAGACAGCACGCACCAAGGGCCCCGGCAATACGCGACGATTTCGCGGTCGCGTGGCAGCTTTTTCAACTGCTGTTTGAGCTTTTCGAGCGGGATGTTCAGTGCACCGGCAATGTGCCCTTGTGCATACTCCTCCGGTGGACGCACGTCGATCACGGTCACCAGTCCGTCGCGCGCACGGTCCAACAGCTCGTTGGCCGGCACAGGCTCTAAGGCGTCACGGCTGCGCAGGTAGCTCGAAACCAGATCACCCACGTGATCGAGATGGGCCTCGGCGAGAATCCGTAGATCACGGATTGCATCGAGCGTGCGGTCATCCGAGAGCCGATAGCGGATATGTTTCCCATCGCGACGCGCCTCCACCAGGCCGGCCGCTTTGAGCTGCTGGAGGTGCTTCGAGGTATTCGCGGCGGAAAGACCCGCCGCCCTGGCGAGATCCTCGACGTTGCGCTCTCCCTGGGCCACGAAGTCGAGCAGTTCCAGGCGCGCCGCACTACCCAGTGCGCGCGCGATCACCGCCAACTGTTCGAACAAGGCCTGCTTGGGTTCCTGGCTTCTTGACATGCTTTCCGGCCTGGATTATACATTCAACCAATTAGTTGAATAATGGAAAACCACTTCCGATCAGTATAACCGGCATGTAAAGGAACCGACCCATCGTAGAGGGACAGATTCTTGGAAGCGTTCGTACAAGACCACGAGGCCTCGATCCGGCTCAGTTTCTTTCTGGGCATCTTCGCTGTCATGGCCTTGTGGGAGCTGTCGGCGCCCCGCCGTGCGCTGACTGCTTCCAAGGCGGTGCGCTGGATCAATAATCTCGGGCTGGTAGCCCTCAACACGGTCATTTTAAGGCTCTTGTTCCCTGCAGCGGCGGTGGGTATCGCAGCTTTTGCAGCCGACCAGGGCTGGGGCCTCCTGAATTACTTCCAAACCCCTGCATGGATTGCCATCCCCGCCGCGGTGATCGCCATGGATTTCGTGATCTGGTTGCAGCACGTCATGGTGCATGCAATACCGCTGCTGTGGCGCCTGCACCGTGTGCATCACGCCGATCCGGACTACGACGTCACTACCGGGGCTCGCTTCCATCCGATCGAGATCATCCTGTCGATGCTGATCAAGTCTGCGACCATCCTGCTGCTCGGCCCGCCAATAGTGGCGGTGCTCATTTTTGAGGTGCTGCTCAACGCCACGGCGATGTTCAACCACGGCAACGTGCGCCTGCCGACGGGCATCGATCGGGTTCTGCGCTGGTTCGTGGTAACGCCGGACATGCACCGGGTTCATCATTCGGTCGAAGACGACGAGACCAACTCGAATTTCGGCTTCAATCTGCCCTGGTGGGACCGCCTGTTCGGCACCTACCGCGACCAGCCGCGCGCTGGCCACGAGGGCATGACCATCGGCATCCACGGTTACCGTGCGCCGCGAGAGGTGAGCTGGCTGCCGGGAATGCTGATGCTGCCGTTCCGCGGCCGGATTACCGGCTATGTGATCAACCGGCGGCAATGGTCGGAAGCGCAGGGGATCCGTGAATAAGGCGTTTGTGCGCATTCTTATACTGGTGGTGCTGGCCGCCGGCATCGTGCTCACGTTCAATTATCGCGGGCACTTTGATGTCGCCGCACTTGAGGCCTGGGTGGCCGACGCCGGTATCGTCGCGCCGCTGTTGTTCGTTGGGCTGTACGCCCTGGCTACCGTTTTGTTCATGCCCGGATCGGTGCTAACCCTCGCCGGCGGCGCTCTGTTCGGTCCGGTGTTGGGCACCCTCTACAACCTGATCGGGGCTACAAGCGGCGCGCTTCTGGCATTCCTGGTGGCGCGTTACCTTGCATCAGACTGGGTGCAGGCGAAGATCGGTGGCGACTCGGGGGGCCGTACCTCGCAACTCTTCAAAGGCGTCGAGGCCGAGGGCTGGCGTTTTGTCGCGTTCACCCGCCTGGTGCCCTTGTTTCCGTTCAACCTGCTGAACTATGCCCTCGGCCTGACGCGTATCCCGCTGCTTGAATATCTCTTTTCAACCTTCGTGTTCATGCTGCCGGGCGCACTCGCCTATACCTACCTCGGGTATGCCGGGCGCGAGGCAGCGGCGGGCAGCGAAGGGGTGATTCAGAAGGGTCTCGTCGCACTGGCGCTGCTGGCGGTGGTTGCCTTTCTGCCGCGACTGGTCGAGCGCCTGCGGCAGCGGCCTATGCTCGAAATCGACGACCTGAAGGAACGTGTCGATGGCGGCCGGGGTCTGGTGCTGGACGTACGTACCGTCGTTGACTTCGATGGCGAGCAGGGACACATACGCGATGCACTGAACCTGCCCCTCGAGGCTTTGCGGGAACGGTTCACCGAGCTGGGCGAGGACCCGGAGCGGCCGATCGCGATCGTCTGCCGCACCGAGCGCCGCTCGGCCAAGGCTGCGGCCTTTCTGGCAAGACAGGGTTTCGCGAACGCTCAGGTCGTGCGAGGCGGCATGACTGCATGGCTGGAGCGCGGCTGGCCGATCGAGCGCAATCACCAAGCACAAAAGGAGTTTCGATGAAGGTGTTGCTGATACTGAACGACCCGCCTTACGGCACAGAGCGAAGCTACAATGGCCTGCGCCTTGCCAAAGCCCTGGCCGGCAAAGGCACCGAGGTCAGCGTATTCCTGATGGCCGATGCAGTAAGCTGCGCAAAGGCAGGTCAAAAGCTGCCATCCGGCTACTACAACCTCGAATTGATGGTGAAGTCTGTGGCCCGTCGCGGCGAGGTGTTGCTGTGCGGTACCTGCATGGACGCTCGTGGGCTTACCGACAAGGAACTGCTCGAAGGCGCGCAACGCAGCACCATGGATGTGCTCGCTGAGCTCACGATCGCCGCAAATCGCGTGTTGGTGTTCTGATTCCGACAAGCCAACGCGCTACCGCTGGTGGCCGCGTGGATACCGGATCAGTCGTTGTCCTGAAACAGTTCGTAATGGTAAGCGCCCTCGATGACGCCACCGGTGTAGTAGCCATTGAGGCCTTTGAAACCACCCCTGGCGAAATAGACAACCACGTCCGGATTGTTCTCGAGCTCCTTCCTGACCCCGGCAACGAGCTGCTCGTCGGCATTTCGCACCAGCACGCCACAAAAGCCGGCAGTCAATGGGTAAACGTCGTTGCCGCTGTCTCCGCAGAAGACCACCTCGGTCTTGGCAACACCAAGTGCGTCCGAAATGTACTCCAGCGCGGTCTGCTTCGTCGCACTGTGCGGCAATAAGTCAAGCAGGCCATCGCCGGATTCGGAATCGAAGCTGTAGATGATGACCTCGTCGAAGTGGCCTTTAACGCGTCGATCCACATTCTCGAGTATGGCATCGCGTTCGGCATGATCGACATAGTAGCTTTGCTTGAAAGGTCCGCAGTGTTCGCGCTCTTGTTCGACGAGACCGTCGATACCCTCCAACGCATGGCGGACTGCCTCGGCGTCCCATCCCGGACTCGTGCGGCGGACATGCGCCTCCCAACCGGCATCCGTTTCCCAATCGTCGCCGTCAAATCGGCGTATGGCGGTGCCGACATCGCTGATCAGTATGTGAGGATGCCGGACACCGAACTCATCGATCGCGGCCTCGGTCAAACTCAGGCTGCGACCGGTCACGTAGACCACGCACACGCCATGTTTCTCGGTCAGCGTGTTGAACAGTTCAATGGCGCCCGAATCTTTCGGCCAGCGGCCGTTTGGCAGCAGCGTCCGGTCAAGGTCGGTGGCGAGGATCTTGGTAGCTGTCATTGTCGGTTCACCGGTTGCGGGGCGTCGCGGGGGGACTGTTTTGGAGTATTCGCCAGAATCACCTCTTCGTTGCCGGCATCGCCTCTGGATACGGTAAAGCTGAGCTTCTTCAGGTCGGCTTTCAGTACGGCCGTGTCATCTGGGTGGCGCCAGGACAGCTGCAGGAGGTGAGGTTCACTGTCGTGCACGGTCAGTTCGCCACGAAATGCCGGCGAGACATTACGAAAACGGATCAGCTCCAATTGATCGAGCACCACCGGACGCTGCAACCCCTCCTCGAGATCGATCCATTTCAGCGTCGTGCGGTTGATTTCCTTGTGCCCCGCGGTTCGCCCACGGTTTGCCGCAGCGTAATCGTTGGTGCCCGCGAAAAGGTCCAGATACCACACCTGTGGAACGCCTGGCATAAACATCTGGATAGCGCGTGCCAGCAACAGTTTGTCCTCGTCTTCGCCCAGCGCACTGAAGAAGGTCGCGTTCACCTGGTAGTAGTCGATCTTCTTGCCGTCAGCGCCATAGAGGTTCTTGGTCAGACCGCCCCGGTCGATAACGCGCTGCATTGCCACTTCGACGTACTCGTCGCTGAGGAGACCAGGCCTATCGACACCGTCAATCTGCTTGCCACGCAGGTCAAGTACCGGGATGCCGTCGTGACAGCCGAGCATATTGATCGTCTGCAATCCCTTTTCGAGGATCTCTTCGGCCCAAAGGCGCAGCGCGTCACTGTTGCCCTGGTCCAGGGTATGAATGACCAGGCCCGGAAGAAAAAAGTCATAGACCGGATAACCTTCGCGGGCGATCTCTTCATAGATTCCGGAACCGTATTCGGCGTGGATCTCCGGAAAGATCGTCAATTGGTATTTCTTTGCGATGTCCCTCAGGCGCTGCAGATAATCCCAGGTACCTGGGCGGTTGAAGAAATTGGCCTGTCCGGGCTCCTTATGTAGATAGGCAAACGCATCGAGGCGGATCACCCTGGCCCCATATCCGGCGAGCTTACGCAAGGTATCATCGTAGTACTGCCAGACCAGTTCGGAGCGGGCATTCAGATCCATCTGGCCGAGATACTCGCGCTTGTGGCATACCGCGTGGATGATGTCGTCCTTCAGGTGCGCAACATGGGCCAGGTCGACCGCCTCAAGGCAGCCCTTGTCCTTGATCACGACCTTGACATGATCTGCTATCGACTGTGCCTCTTCCGGACCGAGGCCTTCTATCTCGGCGAAATCGAGCGCCGTTATCTCTGCAAAATCGACCTTCTGGTAGAAGGTGTTCCAGTAGGTCTTGAGGCTGCCATCCGGAAACCGGACCTTCAGCGTCGGCAGGCTCGGCTTGCGCATGAACAGTCTGTCGAGATGCTCCTGGTGCGGCGTTACCGCGCCTTCCTCCCCGGTCGTCCCATGGTCTTTCCAGAACTCGTCCCAATCGATGAAGAAGTCCCGATACCCGGAGTCGTTGCCGTTCTGCAGCAGGTCCTGGAACTGTGGCGACCTGACCGACAGATGGTTCAGCACGAGATCCAGCTTGACCTGGATGCCAAGGCGTTCGAGTTCGGCCAGGTCCTCTGGGCTGACCAGTTCTTCATTCAGATCATAATCGATGATCGAGAAACCGCGATCGAGGTCACTGTGGAAGAACGTCGGGAGTATATAGAAGAGGGAAAACGCGTCCTTGAACTCGGGTTTCCTCAACAGTTCAATCGCATCCGAGAGCTTGGAGCCCATGCTGTCCGGGTAGGCGTTGAGCATGACTCCATTGGGTAAGGTCTGTGACATGGCATTCCACAAGTTATCTGTATGTCGGATCGCTTGCCAAGCCTAGGCTGCCGGGCGAGCTAATTCCCGATCATATGGTTGTTGATGTGACAACGATGTTTCGCTGCAAAGCGCGCAGGTTGGTTTATCGCACACCCGGGATGCGTGGACAATCCCATCAGGATTGCTATTAAACCGGCATATTGGGTGGCCGGGTCAATACTAGCCCGCAAATTGCATGAAGGCGGACCCAATATCGCATTTCAAACGCGTCATAAATCGTATGCAGATTAATTCTGGCCCGTGCAGTACGAGTTACAGTTTGTCGTAATCGGTTTTCTTGAAATGCTCGGTTACGCCGAGCACTGGCTGACGGGCAAGGGCTCTGCTGTCGTCTATCCGGATGACCAGGAATCCCATCGTGTGGGCATGGAAAAGCGCAAGCAGATCGCCGCGACCGGATCATCACCTGGCAATTCGGTCCCCGCTGTTCTGCCAACAAGTACACCTATAATCCTTGATATATGACCGAAACACTCGATACCGTGCTGGCCTACCATCAGCGCACCAAACACCGTTTTCAAGGCTATGCAGCCGGCCCGGATGGGTTGGACTGGGCGAATCAGCCCGCGGCCTTCCGCTGGTTTTCCGGTAGCCCGCAGGTACTGTTGCCATTACAGACTGGGGTCGAACAGCCTCGCTATGTGGATCTATACACGCCGGGGAAAGTCTCGACGCAGCCGCTGACGATCGCGTCCATTGCCGCGTTGCTTGAGCTGTCTTTGGGCCTGTCGGCCTGGAAGCAACACGGCGAATCCCGCTGGGCGCTGCGCTGCAATCCGTCCAGTGGCAACCTGCATCCAACCGAGGCATATGTGGTGATCGCGGGAAGGGATGACGCCGAGAATGGGGTATACCACTACCTGAGCCGTGACCATCTGCTGGAACAACGATGCATCTTTGCAGCAGGCGATCCGGACACACTGCTGCCCGCCGACACCCTGTTGCTGGGATTGAGTTCCGTCCATTGGCGCGAGGCCTGGAAATACGGTGAGCGGGCCTTTCGCTATTGCCAACACGACACGGGGCATGCTGTGGCCGCAGTGCGCTACGCTGCGGCCCTGCTCGGGTGGCAGGTCAAGTGGCTCGAACACTGGGGTGACGATCAGACAGCAACCCTGCTGGGGCTGGATCGTGCTCAGGATTTCGGTCTTGCCGAGGCCGAAAATGCCGACCTGATGCTGCAGATAACCGCCGCCCCGGTCGCTGCCAGCCTTGTATTCCCCGACAGCTTGATCACCGCCGCACGCAACGGGCACTGGCAGGGCAAGGCCAATGTGCTGTCCGGGAATCACGGCCATCGATGGCCGATTATCGACACCGTGGCTGATGCCTGCCACAAACCATCAACGGCAGCTGATCCGCCGTGGCCATCACCCGTGCTACCTGCCCCCCTCCCGAGCGCCTGTACCCTGGCAGCTGACACGCTGATCCGCCAACGCCGCAGCGCACAGGCCTTTGACGCCAGGACTGGCATCACCCGCGACGCCTTTTTTCGTATGCTGGACATGACCCTACCCCGCGCGAATCTCGTGCCCTGGGATGTGACCGGTTCGCCGCCGTCTGTGCATCTGCTGCTGTTCGTTCACCGGGTCGATGGATTGGTGCCGGGCTTGTATCTGCTGCTGCGCAACCCCGCTGCCGAGGCCAAGCTGAAGACCGCCATCGGTCGCGACTTCAGCTGGCAGACCGTGCCTGGTACCCCAAAGCATCTACCGCTGTTTCAGTTACTGGCAGCCGATGCACGGGAGGCAGCAAAGGCCTTGTCCTGCAACCAGGATATCGCAGCCGATGGCGCGTTCAGCCTGGGTATGCTGGCAGAATACAAAGACGCACTCAGCCGGGCGCCCTGGCGCTATCGGCAATTGTTCTGGGAGACCGGCATGATCGGCCAGGTGCTGTACCTGGAAGCCGAGGCTGCAGGGGTGCGCGGTACCGGCATCGGCTGTTTTTTCGATGACGGGGTCCATGACATGCTGGCCATACAGGACCACGACCTACAAAGTTTGTATCACTTCACCATAGGCGGGCCACGGACAGACAATCGGCTGCAGACCCTGCCACCTTACGCCCATCTGCGGGGTCGTTGAGGCAGCTGTCCCACGAACAGCTTCGGCCAGGACTTTTTCTAAGTTCGGTCTATCTACGCTTTTTTTCAGGTGGATAGGATTGCTTGATTTTTCGGGATGAGAGCGATGAACCCATCGGGCCCGCTCACAAAGCCAGCGCCGAGAGACTGGTGACTTCTGCGTGCAGCGACTCACGGTCGAACGGGTACTGGATACCCTGCCGGTTCACCCAGATCGCCTTGAAGCCCGCGAGTGCTGCTCCCGCGGCATCCCAGGGATTACTCGATACGAAGAAGGCTTCCCTGGTATCGATGCCAAGATGTCGGGCGATGTGGGCGTACGCTTCAGGATTCGGCTTATAGACACCCACGTCGTCGACCGAAACGGCCCCCTGCAGCACGCGATCCAGACCCGATGCCGCCAGGCTTTTTTGCAGCATCGTTTTGCTCGCGTTCGAGAATGTCAACGAATGCCCCCCCATGGCATTGAGACGCGCCACCACGTCTTTCGCGTCCCCATAGGCATCCAGACGGCTATAGGCTTCAAGCAGCCGTTCGCGCAACGACATATCGCTGTCCAGTCCTGCAATCACGAGGGCCGAATCGAGTGCGCGCACCGTCGCGTCCCAAAAATCCGTGGATCGACCGAGTGCCATGTCGGTCCACGCGTATTCGAGTTGCCGACCGCGCCAGACCTCGGCAAGCAGTTGTACCTTGTCGGGATGGCCTGATAGCACCTTGCGCGCGGCCGCCGACAGGTCGAGAAGCGTGCCGTACGCGTCGAATATGTAAACCGGCTTGTCAGTCATTTCGCTTCCTCTCTTTGAGATCGTCGCTCTTGTCAGCCTTCCATCAGGTTGGCTTCCACGATGTTGATTGCGAAATCCCGATACACCGCGCCGACCTGCCTGGCCATGGTGTCCGGGAACGCGTGGAAATCGCCGGACTCAAGCGCGGCAATGATCGCCCGGGGAACAACTTCCGCTGGCTCTGCGATTTCACCCAGTCCGGCGTTGTCGGCCATGTCTGTGGCGATAGGTCCCGGGTGAACGCTTACGACCCGCGTACCCTGCTCCTGCAAAACATCGCGCAAGGCCTGCGTGATCGAGTAGGACGCTGCTTTCGATGCGCTATAGGTCGCGAAGTCAGCGAAGTTTTTCATTGAGGCGACGGAGTTGAGCTGCACCAGTGCGCCACCGCCATTCGCCCTCAGCACCGGCGCGAATGCCTGGGCCATGCGCATCAATCCGTAGACGTTGACCTCCATCTCCTCCTGCATCGCGGCCACCGCGTTGCTGGCCAAAGGGTTTGCGACGTTCAGCATGCCGGCATTGTTGATCACCATCTCGACGTCGGTGGCCTTTTGCGCGGCTGCGGTGATGCTATCCGGATCGTTCAGATCGATACGCAAAGGCACAATCTTGTCACCATGCGCGGCGGTCAACGGATCGAGCGACTCCGGGTTACGCGCTGCCGCATAGACCTTGCGGGCACCGGCGTGCAGAAACTCCTCAACGATACTCTTTCCGATACCCCGGTTGGCTCCGGTGACAAGGACGACACGATCTTTCACTGAATACATGGGTAATTCCTCATTTTCGATGACCGCAATATGTACCATGTGGTACACATTTGGAATTGTTTACCGATTGGTACATAATTTCAAGCATGAATTCGGAAGCCAAAGAACGGTGAGTGCGGGCAGAAAGCGAGCTTTCGACAAGGCGGAGGCACTGGACAAGGCCATGCGCGTTTTTTGGGATAACGGGTATTCCGGCACTTCTGTGAACGACCTGACCGAGACGCTTGGGATCAACAAGCCCAGCCTTTACGCGGCCTTTGGCAATAAGGAACGCCTGTTCACCACGGCATTGGAGCACTACGTGTCAAGGTACGGTGCACCACTGACAGAGCGGCTCACCCAACCCGGGGAAGCCCCGCTGGCCGAACGTATGCGCTCCTATCTGCTTGGCATCGTTGGCTTGGTCAGCGACGCGGGATCACCCAAGGGCTGCTTTTTTGTACGAAGCAACTGCGAATCGGGCAGTGCCGCGATGCCTGAGGATGTTTCGGCATCACTGAAGGACATGGGATCGGCCGCCGAGCAGGCACTGGCCGGACGCCTCGAAGCCGAGAGGAAACGTGGCCAGCTACTGCCGGATACCGATCCACGGGCTTTGGCCGGTTACCTGCTGTCAGTGATCTATGGCCTTTCCGTGCTCGCCAGGAGAGGTAAATCGCGCGACGAACTGGAGGCGATCGTCGAAGTCACGATCGCCGCACTACCCGTGCCGCGAATTTAAGGTTGGGTCAGGTCGGTTGCACATGATTGGTCAAATCCAGTCCGACGCCTGACTGGCGTCAGATTTCGGACAGGGGAGAGATGTATTCTCGACAAGCCGACTCCTGCTCAGGCCACCCTGTTTCAAAAGGGACCTTTTATCAGCTTGGAATCCATAAGCATCCCGGGTTTGTCCGGGCGAGCCGTTATGGTCAGATTCCGGAGGATACCGTTTAACCATTCGCATCAGGCACCGAAATGATGAAGGCCCGAAAACAACGGTTGGCGCGAGTCTGCCTGCATCGCCGCTCATGGCTCCGGGCGGTCAAGCCGTTCGGGTTTTTGGCCGCGACTTGCCTTGCCGTACTGGCCACTGTGGGATGTTCTTCAGGCAAGGACTGGCGGACTGCCAGTCGTGAGCCGGCCGGGATTGCGCCCGATCCACTGCTCACCCATGAGGCGGTTCTGCAGGTTTATGGGGCCGACGCGTGGAGCTGGCGGGGATGGTTCGCCATTCACACCTGGATCGCCGCAAAGCGCACTGGCGAGACCTCATACAGGGTGTATGACGTGGTCGGTTGGCGGGGTTACGGTGGTCAGCCGGTTATGCAGATTGCCCGGGATTATCCGGACCGCTACTGGTTCGGAGAAAGACCCGTGATCCTCAAGGAACACCGGGGAGCGGGAGTCGACGAGTTGATCGATGCCGTTGACAGGGCAGCCCGTGCTTACCCCTGGAAATCGACCTACAGGGTCTTTCCGGGCCCCAACAGCAACACCTTCACCGGCTGGATAGCCAGGCAGGTGCCTGAACTAGAAGTCGATCTACCCCTGTCCGCCATCGGCAGCGGCTATCGCTCGCGGACTGAAGACACGCCAAACCGGTTTTCGTTGCTCAACACTCAGTCTTCGGTCATCCCCCCGTAGGCCACAACAGGGGTGTAACACATCGCGATGCGGTGCCGCCCCCATATTCGGCCGTCCGCTCCACGATGACGGGTCGGAAACCCGACGGGGCGTATGACCGCCTTCAGCGTGCCTTCCCGTGAAATCGCCGCGGTTGCATGGCGCATGCCATGCCAGGAAGGTACGATGCGTCAATTCTGCCAAAGATGGGAAGCTCGTTGATGAACAAAAGAACCCTGTTTTGCACCGGACTCCTCCTCTTTGCGGGTGCGACCTTGGCCAGTGCCGAAGGGCCCCCGATCGGCGACACTCCCTGGCGTTGGACCGGCCAGGCGGGAATGCTGTTCCAATCCGAGACTTCCCTCGACACTGGCGGGGACATGCAGGTCAACCGCTTCTTCGTGGAAGGCGGAGGCTCCAGGATGTTGGCCGGCGGTTGGCGTCTGGGTGTCTCGCTCGGCTACGGAGAGGATGACTATGACTTCTCGGGCAGTACGGGTTTCGGTGGACTCGATCCCTGGGGGCGCATCAGGGATCTGCGCGTGAGTGCACCGATTCAGTATGCACTCAATGACGGCTGGACGCTGTACGGCATCCCGTCGCTGCGTTTCAACGCGGAGTCCGGTGCGTCGCTTGGCGATGGCCAGACCGCAGGTCTGTTGGCAGGGGCCGCGTATCGCGTGAGCGAGCGCTTGACGATCGGTCCGGGACTGGGAGTCTTTTCAGAGCTCGAAGACGATGCGAGTATTTTCCCGATCCTGATAATCGACTGGAAAATCACCGACAGTTTATCGTTGGAGACTGGCCGTGGGTTTGCGGCAAGCCGCGGGCCCGGCCTGCAACTGCGTTGGACCTATTCGCCCAGTTGGCAGTTCGCCCTCGGCGGTCGCTACGAGAACATCCGATTCCGCCTCGACGACGACGGCGTAGCCCCGGGTGGCGTGGGTGAGGACACGGCCGTGCCGTTGTTCGCGCTCGCCGAATTCGCGTTCTCTCCGGATGCCAAGTTCAGCATTTTCGGTGGGGTCGAGGTCGGCGGCAGCCTGCGACTCGAGGATGCGTCCGGCCAGCGTGTCAGCAAAAGCGACCTGTCCAGCGCGCCATTTTTCGGTGGCTCGTTTCAGGCGAATTTCTAGCGTACTCCGGCATCCTATCGATTCCAGCGCTCAAGCTGCACTCGGTTCTCACCCACCGAATAAGCCAGGAAAGGAGGAAACTGTCCGAACTGTCGATCAGCTGCCCGGCCGGCGGCGGTTCGGGAACCAGTTCATCGAGGGCTTCTCTACCCCCCTTTCTTGAAATCGCTCGATGGAGAATTGGATCGAAGCTGCTGCTCTTTCTGGATATCCATGCTAACTGGAGGCACCCGAACCCGAAAACTGCAGAGTCATTCCGCATGGCGGGTTCAGGCTGCTTAAACAGCCGATTTACAGACTTCCCAGTTTTCCCAAATTCGCCAGACAAACGACAACACTGCCATCGTGCGCCCGGTTGGCACCCGGCTAGTCGACGGAAACCGGCAGGGTAACCCTTACCATCGTGCCTTTGCCAAGCGAACTGGCCACTTCCAGATTACCGCCGTGCGCCTCGGCAATAATGCGACAAAGATAGAGGCCCAATCCGACACCACCGCTGGCACGCTGCCTCGAGGGATCTGCGCGATAGAAGGGTTCCGTCAGTCGACCCAGATGTTCCGGGGCAACACCCGGACCATGGTCCGTGACTGACAGGTGCCAGGATTTGTCATCGACATGACTGGCCAGAAGCGGTGGTGGCCGACCGGGTTGGGTATGCTGGATCGCGTTCTTGAGCAGATTGCGGACAAGCAGGCGAACGCGCATGGGGTCCAGCGATATCCACGTGCCCTCAGGGTCAAAGTCTGTTTCCAGTGACGCGTCGCTGAACGATTCCGCCACCAACTCGCGCAGCAATGCACTCGGATCCACTGCCTGGCGGTCCAATGCAGCATGTCGACCGCTAAGACGCTCGGATTCCAGCAACTCGTTGAGCAGCGCCTCCAGTTCACCCAGATCGGCGAGCAGCGCCCGACGTGTAACAGTGTCGTCCAGCAGTTCAGCATTAACGCGTGCGCGCGTCAGAGGCGAGCGTAACTCGTGACTGATGGCCAGAAGCAGCTCGCGCTTGGCCTCCAGCATGTTTCTGATGTCATCGGCCATGGCGTTGACGCTCGCAGCCAGTTCGCCCAACTCGTCGCGTCGTCGAATATTCAGGCGGTGTTCGAGATCCCCCAGGCCAATTCGCGCCACACCTGACTGAATGACTTCGATCGGGCGAAACAGGCGGCGTATTGCATGGTAGGCAAGCAGGAGCACCGTCAGCAGCGCAACGATGGTCAATATCACTGTCAGTTGCGCGTGCTCGGCAAATTCGAAACCCTTAGGTACGAATACGACAGTGACGTCGCCCCGCCGGGCGCGCACCGCAATCCCCTCACGGCCACGACTGACCTCGAACACAGTGCCATCGGGTAGCACGCGCGATGTGGTCCGACGTGGATTGAGCTTCGGCATCGCGCCACCGGAGGACCAGTTCGGCTCACCCAAAATATGTATCTGCAGTGGCAGCCGCTCAGCCAGTATCGCCGCAGCCGCTGGCGTTGGCGGATTACCGAGCTCATCCAAAAGATGCTGGACGTACTCGGCAAGATGCGGCGCGGCCATATCCTCCATGTTCCGATCGAGCGCGAAACGAAAGCCCGCGCGTACAATGAGGGCCAACACCACGGCGGTAAACACGAACAGCAACAGAAGACGGCCTGACAGACTGTGGCGACGCTTCCTCACTGTCGTTTTCCCACGAAGCTATACCCGGCGCCCCGCACCGTTTTTACGAAGTCGGTCGGTTTCAGCTTCTGCCGGACACGACTCACCAGCACGTCTACCGCCCGGGTGTAGAGCTCGGCGTCTATGCCACGCAGGGCATTGAGGATGTCATTGCGCGTGAACGGATGTCCCGGCCGACCGGCCAGCAGTTCGATCAATTGATACTCCATGTGGCTGAGCTGAACCGCCTTCCCTTGCACCTCCACCACCTGGCGCTCGCGGTCGATGCGCAGATCGGGAAATGACCAGACCCCGCCACCGGGCGTAACACGTGCCTCGGTACGTTTCAGCATACGCTGGATGCGCGCCACCAGTTCACGCGGCTCGAAGGGTTTGGGCAGATAATCGTCGGCGCCCAACTCCAACCCCACCACTCGGTCGGTGACCTCGCCGCGTGCCGTCAACATGATGATCGGCACCTCGCTTTCGCGACGGATGTTTCGGCAGACCTCGAACCCGTCCATATCCGGCAGCATGACATCCAGTATCACAAGATCCGACCCGTGCTCGCGGAGGCGACGCAATCCTTCATGCGGGTGCTGCTCTGCCACAAGGTCGAGATTGAAACGCGCAAAGTACTCGCGCAAAGGGCCGGCGAGCCCGGGGTCATCATCAATGAGCAGGATCTTGGACATGTACGCTGTTGTGCCCCCAGCCGCCCCGCCCGGCGACGCCGGCGGGGCAGCTCAAGCGGTTACGATCTGATCAATGCGCCCAACGCGGGTGACCCCAGCGACCCATCATGCGGTCACCGATCAGCGCCGCAAGTTGGGAGCGTTGTTCCGGCGCCAGACTGTCACTGAAGTCGGCAAAGGCGTCGACGAGCGCGCGCTTGCTGTCGTTCATGCTCTGAAAGCGCTCGTCGATCAGCAAGATCGCACGGTCGCGGTCGAGCGATGATGCAGACAACAGTTCCGCGACATCTTCTTTCGCGGCAACCCGGTGAGCTTGCCGCTCACTGCGCAAACCCCGCAGTGTTTCGGCAAAGTCCTCCAGCCGGCCTTGCTGATCCTCATTCAGATCCAGCTTTCGCCCGACCCGCTCGGTGATTTTCTGTATGCGATTCTCGGGCGAGCAATAGCCGCTGTTCTTCGCCCAGGCCATGCCTGCGGCAGCAATGATACCCAGGACTGCCAGAGTAATCAGGATAGTCTTCAACATTGTGCGTTCCTCCGTTGCGTTATGAGCACGGTAGGAATCTTGGACTCTGCAGCGAGTTACCGAATCTCAGGGGCGTTAGGGTTTGTAACAAAATGTAACGGGATCAAGAGAGGTCAAGCTGCGACGACAGGCGATCGCGTCCATCGGTTTGCCGAACGGCCCCGACTCGGACGCACGCGGCCAAGTCGTACCCTCGAACCCAATGATCGCCCATGCGTCGATTCCGACCGCCCCGAATATCGAAGCGAGTTTGGATCGAATCACACGAAAGCCAAGCACCCGCCCCCGTGCGCATTTCCGTTTCGCCACCTCATAATGCGCTGAATTCATTCGCAAACACCCGGACAACCCTTCGAGCCGCCGGCTCAGGAATTGGTTCGGCCAGAACCTTTCCCCGACTTAGGTGCGGTATCACCAGCGCCTTGCGGCTCCTGGCGATATGCGCAATCCTGCCGACACGGGGTCCTTTACCATTCGAATTTCATTACCGTACGCTGCCCAATGACTATCAACCAGATTCTCCTGTTCTGTCTCATTTTGCTGATTTTGGGCCTCCTGGTCTGGGGACGGTTTCGGTACGACCTGGTCGCATTTGCAGGACTCGTCGTTGCCTATCTGATCGGTGCCGTCCCGGCGAATGAGGTCTTTTCAGGATTCGGCCATCCGGCCGTAGCGATCATTGCACTGGTGCTGATCATCAGCCGAGGCCTGTCGCGCTCCGGGGCGATCGAACTCCTCGCCCGCCATGTGCTCGATGCATCTCGTGGTGTGCAAGGCCATATCGGCGTTATGGCAGGCATCGCCGCTGCTTTGTCGAGCATCATGAACAACGTCGCTGCGCTGGCGCTTTTGATGCCGCTGGATATGCAGGCGGCGCGGCGGGCGAATCGCAGTCCGGCAGAAACCCTGATGCCACTGTCTTTCGCTTCCATCCTGGGCGGCATGGTCACGCTCATCGGCACCCCGCCAAACATCGTGATCGCAACATTTCGCGAAGGCGCACTGGGCGAGCCGTACTCCATGTTCGACTTCGCCCCGGTCGGACTCGTGGTCGCCATCGCCGGCATCGTGTTCGTAGCGTTCGTCGGCCGTCGGCTCATTCCGGTCGATCGCCTCAAACACGATTCAGGCCGTGAGCTGGAAGACCTCAATGGCTACGTCACCGAGGTCCGCGTAGCGGAAACCTCCAAATTGATCGGCAAGCCGCTGAAAGGGCTGGACGAGCTCGAAGAGGAGTATGGAGTCAGCGTACTGGGCCTGGTTCGTCGTGGTAAGCGGCTACCCGGCATGGCACGCAATGAGATCGTTCACAAGAGCGACCTGATCGTTGTCGAGGGGGGGCCGGAAGCGATCGACCAATTTGTCGGTGCGGCCGAACTCACCTTCACACGCCACAGCAAACACGAGGGTGTGGCGGCGAATACAATGTCGCTCGCTGAGGTCGTGGTCCCAGAGGGCGCGCGTATAGCCGGCCGTTCCGCCTACGATGTCCGGCTGATGTATCGGCATGACGTGACCTTGCTCGGCATCTCCCGTCGCGGCACGCGTGTGCGCGACCGCGTTCGCCAGGCAGAGATCGAGCCTGGCGACATTCTGCTTCTACTGGGCCCCGAAGAACAGCTTCCAGATATCGTGGAATGGCTCGGTTGCCTGATGCTCGCCGAGCGCGGCCTCGAAGTAACTCAACGTCGCCAAGCCTGGATAGCGATCGGTGTTTTCGCTGCCGCGATCATTGCAGCCAGCCTCGGCTGGATTTATCTGCCCCTGGCACTCGCGGCCGCGGTGGTCATATATGTTGCGCTAAACATCGTACCGCTCAACCAGGTCTACGAATCGATCGAGTGGTCCGTGATCGTGCTGCTGGGTGCGATGATACCCATTGGGGCCGCCCTGGAGGCCAGCGGAGGCAGCACCCTGATTGCCAATGCACTGGTCGATTGGACGGAAGGATTGCCCGCGGTGGCCGTACTCGTCATCCTGATGATCATCACCATGACTCTGTCAGACGTTCTCAACAATGTTGCCACCGCCCTGGTTGCCGCCCCTGTCGCCATCGCGGTCGCCGAACGGTTGCAGGCCAATCCCGACACGTTTCTGATGGCCGTAGCTGTCGCCGCATCCTGCGCTTTTCTTACACCAATCGGACACAAGAACAACATCATCATCATGGGGCCGGGAGGATATCGATTCGGTGACTACTGGCGTATGGGCCTGCCCCTTGAACTACTGGTCTTAGCCGTCGGCGTGCCGGCGATTCTTTACGCCTGGCCGCTTTGATGCGATCGATACGAAAGCGAAGAGGCTCCGAATTGCATTGCGCGAAGACCTGCCCCCCGATCCCTGGGGGCACCGGTCAACAACCCGCGATTTATCCCGCCGAGCGGCTGGCGAGAGTCCGATCGGGTATCCGCGAATGCAAAGCCGCGCTTGCTATTGATAGCAAATCCACACTATTGCGTCACTTCGCATCGGGAATCGGCTTTAGCTGCAATTCCTCGGCACTCGCCTTCAGGAACCCGTATCTGGCATAGATTTCCTGTGCGTCGTCGGTCGCGAGGTAATTGAGGAAAAGCAGGGCATTCCCCGGGTTGCGTCCCGGGTTGTAGAGACCGATCGCATAGGCCACCTTGTCCTGTTTGTTCAGCGGGGCGGGTATCGCGACGCCGTCTATCTTGCGACCCTCGGCCTTCGCATGCGCGACCTCTGTCGTCCAGACGATCCCCACGTCCGCCTCGCCGTCCTCTATGCGTTGCGGCGTTTCGCGATGATGGCGCTCCGTAAACCAGGTCTTCCCCGGCACGGCCCAGCAGCCTTTGCACTGCGCGTTCCCGGTAACCTTCTCGTACAGGCCAAGATCATTCAGCATCTCCGCTCCGTAGAACTTGAAGATTCCCTCGGTCAGCGGGTTGGGATGTGATTGAACGAGATCGTCGCGGCCCAGATCCTCGACCCCCTCGATGCCCTTCGGGTTGCCTTCGGCCACCATGAGCTCGAGCTTGTTGTGCACATAGACCATGTAGTCATCCATCTTGCCCAGGCTGCGCAGTTGTTTGAGATGTCCCAGGTTCACGCTGGCGTACAGGTCCGGATTCATTGCGGTCTTCTGGCCCTCGATCTCGCCTTGCTTGAGGAGCTGTCCCTTGAGAATCTGTCCCGGTGGGATGGTTTCGACGTAGACGGTCTTGATTTCGGGGTGTTTCCCCTGGAAGTCCTTGATCAGCTCCTCCATGACCATGAACTGGTTACCCGCGAGGTACATCACCAGATCCGCCGTGTAGGAATCACCGACCTTTCCAAGGTCGACCTTCCCATCGACATGAAAGGTTCGGTAGTCCGAGCCGTGGCCTGCATCCTCCTCAGCGGCGATTGCCGCGCCGGCTCCGCAGATAAGAAACAAAAAAGACAGCAAAAAGGCTGGATCGAAACGCCGTATTTTCATGTTATGTTCCTCCTGGTCTTGTTATCTATGGCCGAGCTCGAATCCGCGCAACGACCGGCCTCGACAGGCCCATTGCAGTGCCCCGATCGGCACAGTACCGGCCTGTGTGCCTTATTAAGACGGGGGCCAGGTCAGATTATTCCCAGCACGGCCGCTCCGCGACCTCCTGTCATCGCGGCAGTTGCACATCAATGTGTGGCGGAACAGCTGGCTGTTGCGAAGATTTGCAGCGCAGAGACAACGATCCATAATCGCGCTGGTTCCTTTGCAAAGAGCGTGGGACACCCCCTTGAGCCATCGTCCCCGGGAAAAGGGTGAGAAGAGAGGTTTTTTCGATGTTATCGGGTTTGTTGGATCGCCGACCGCTACTGGATGAGACCCATGCCGCCTGGATGTTCGATGTCTATGCCTGGGCCCTGCGAAATTTCGATTCCGTCATGTTCCGCGACGAGACCTTGCTGGTCACGCCCTCCAACCGCCACTTTCCAGGCAGAGCGAACAGCCCCGAGGAAATGGCAAAGCTGATCTTTGATCGGGTGGTCGCCTATGCGGGCATGGCGCATTGGCCGTTGAAGCTGTTGCCGCCGGACAGCTGCGTGCTGGAGCCTGTTGCTGAGTCGCGCGTGGTCGCTGGCCCGCGAGGGTCGCGGGCAGTGGCGGCCGACACGTCTGCGGCCAGCCTGACGCTCAGCTACGAACCCGACTACCTGAACAACCCCGAGGCGATGATCGCGGTATTCGCCCACACCTTGGCCCACTACCTGGGTACATCGGCTGCGGAACCACCACCGGGGGGAGTCGAAAACTGGCCACATGTGACGGAGATACTGGCGGTATTTCTCGGATTCGGCCTGATGTTCGCCAATACCGCCCTGGTCTTGCCCCGGGGTGGGTGTTGTGGTGGCCCGGTGGTGCGGCGGCAGGCCTATGTGTCACAGCACGATATTACTTACGCCCTGGCCATATTCTCGGCGCTCAAGGGCTTGCCACAAAAAGAGGTCCTGGCGCACCTGAAGAAATCGCTGCGCGGGCATTTCAAGCAGGCATTGCGTGAAGTCAAAGGCAAGTATGCGCCGCGGCTGCACGAGATCGAGCAGTACTGTTAACCCGGCCAGGGTCCGGTCGATCGGTCATCGGCTGACAGGCCGCCGGAAACGCTGTGCAACGGCAATATTGTCAGCTGCCGCGTGCCGGGGTAGTTTTGCCCGGGTGAAGTTGCGTTCATGCTTTCCTCGGATAGTGCTCGCCCTCTCCCTGCTTCAGGCCGGGGCGGTGGAGGCCGCTCGCTACCCGCTTCCGACGACGGGCAACGACCTGATCGGCGAACCGCAGCTGACCTTGGCCGGCCGCGGTGAAACCCTGCTCGATATCGCACGCATCCATGATGTCGGCCAGGAAGAGATCCGGCTGGCCAACCCCGATGTGGACCGCTGGCTGCCCGCGGAAAGCGACCCGGTGGTCATCCCCAGCCACTACATCCTGCCGGATGCCCGGCGAAGTGGGCTGGTATTGAATCTGCCCGAGATGCGGGTCTACAACTTTCCCTCCGCAACCAGGGGAACCCGGGGCGTGGTGGACACCTACCCGGCCAGCATCGGGCGCATGGACTGGAAGACGCCACTGGGCGAAACCCGGGTCATCCGCAAGCAGCGCAACCCGAGTTGGCACCCGCCTGAATCGATCAGAAAAGAGGCGGCCGCCGCGGGCGAGCAGGTGCCGGAGGTCATACCTGCAGGGCCCGACAACCCGCTGGGCGCCTACGCCCTGCGGCTGGGGCTTCCCGGCTACCTGATCCATGGCACCAACAAGCCCTACGGGGTCGGCATGCGGGTGACACATGGCTGCGTCCGGCTGCTGCCCGAAGATATCGAGGAACTGTTCGGCCGGGTGGCCACGGGCACGTCGGTGCAGATCCTGAACCAGCCGGTAAAGACAGGCTGGCAGGATGGCGTGCTCTATGTCGAGGTTCATCCGCCGCTGGACGAGGACGATACCGCCCAGAAGGACCTGATGCGCTTCACACTGGAGCGCATCTACCTCGAACTGCAGAAACGGCCCGCGGTACTGGATGGGCAGGCACTGCGCCAGGCGGTGGAGCAGGTGCAAGGGATACCGGTGGCGGTTTCAAAACCGGGCATCCAGGGGCGCCCGATCGACAGTCCGCTGTTCAGGTAGGGGTAAATCGGGCAGACAGGCGCCTCGCCGGTTTTCAACAGGATTCCAACATCTCCACCAGCGATGCGGCCGGCTCAATATCATCCCGTCTCCCACCACCGGGGAGAGGGCCATGTCAGGCTTCGACCGGGCGTGTTACTTGTACATCGCCTTCTTGAACATACGGTCGATCTTGGCCTCGGTCTGTTCTGACTGGGCCTTGGCGCTGGATGCCGTGTCCATTGCAGCATCCGCACGGGCCTGTGCGGCAGCCGCGTCGGAAGCGGCCTGTTGTGCAATCGCACGTATCTCGTCGAGTTCGCTGCGCATTTCTTTCTGTTGCGTCGACGCGCAACCGAACAGCAGTGCGCTCGCTACCAGGACAACAAGGGGTCTGATTGGGGTGGTCTTCATGGATGCCTCCTTTCACTGAAAATGCCGCAATCTGGCTGGCAATACACAATAGAGTATGAATATATTCGAGAAATTTAAAAGGCCCATCAACGGATTTCCACCGTCGTGCCGATCTGAACCCAGGAGAGCAGGGCATCGATCTGTTTGTCTGTGAGCGCCACGCACCCCCGGGTCCAATTCAGCGTCCTGTGCAGGACGGGATCACCCTGGCCCAGCCCATGGATGCCTATGTGTCCACCCAGCGCCGTGCCCTGGGGCGGGATCTTGCCCCGGCGGTGTGCGCCGAGGATCGACTGCAACTCAGCCGCATTGATCACGCCCTCGCTGAGACCTTTTTGCGCACGGTCGACACCCGGATAATCGAGTCCGATAAAGCGGTGGAAGTCACTGTTGCGCTGGATTCGAGTAACCCGAAACCTACCCAGAGGCGTGGTGTTGTCGCCCCTGCGCTTGTCCAGGCTCGCGCCATAGCGGCCTATGGCGATGTTGTACAGCGTCATCTGTGGCCGCTCGCCCTGAATCACTGTCAGTGTCAGTTCGCGGGTGTCCACCAACAGTCGGGGCTCCGTTCCCGCTCCGGCATCCGTTGCGGATGGCCAGGCCGGCAGGGCACAGACGAACAGCAGCGCGAGCGCCAGCGGGAAGCCGCCGGCGGAAAAACCCTCTGCGTCAAAAGCTGTCGTGTTCCAGAATGCGCGCTGTTTCACCAACAGGGATCCTGTCCATGGTGAATGTGCAATTCTGGTCCGAAAACGATGACTTGGATAGTCCTGCCCCTGATTGCAGCGTCTCCTACCCTGCACCGCCGCAAAGGACCTGCCGATACTCCCATACTGACAACAATCGCTGTCGTTGATGGGCGCTCGATCGGTTCCTGTTTTGCTGCTGACCATTGTTTCTCGTTCCACGCCGGACCCATGGCACCCTTCCGGGTTGCAAGCGGCGGTTGAGCAACAAGGCTTTGGATCAACGTCCGCCTTTACCGCCGCCCTGGCCGGCACGATTGCTGCCGTAGCCACCCCCCTGCCCCCTGCCGGGACCATAGGCGCCACCGCCGTATCCGGGACCCTGGCCATAACCACGGTTCTGCCCCTGGTTTGAACCCATGCCCTGCCCCTGGCCTTGGCCCCTGCCGGGACCATAGGCGCCACCGCCGTATCCGGGACCCTGGCCATAACCACGGTTCTGTCCCTGGTTTGGACCCATGCCCTGCCCCTGGCCCCTGCCCGGACCATATGCGCCGCCACCATATCTGGGACCCTGGCCCTGGCCCTGGCCGTAACCATACTGATACCTGTTTTGGTGCTGCATCTGCGCACCTCGCTGGCCGAAACCCTGTCCCTGCATGGATCGCATCTGCGCCTGTGGCTGACCGATAGCCTGAGGCGCGACCGGATCTGCAGCCAGAACCACTTGGCCACCGCTCGCAATGGCAGTCAGGACGACAAAAGATATTGGAGTAAAGGATTTCATGGCTCCCTCCTCGGGAAATGTATTGATCCCTGTTCTTATGCTCACATCGGATTGGATGCAGGGCATTGCGAAAACACAATCGATGGAAAGGCTGCCGCTTGATGGGGCTTCTGACAATCTTGCAAAGAACCGCCATATGCTCAAGCGGCAACCGAATTTGATCGGTCTTGCTTCGCGCGAAACTCCTGCTGCCTGATCGGCAGTCAGAAATCGTATCGGTAACCGGCGCTCAGATAGAGGAATCGGTCGTCCTGATCGCCGCCACCGGCATCATTGAAGTGACTGAACTCGAGCCCGATGTCCAGCTCCAGCGAGGCGCGTTTGGTCAGCCGATAGGTGCTGTACATGCTGGGGAGGATTCGGCGCTGAGTGCCGCCGTCGTCGCGGTCACGATATTCCAGGCGCAGTTGGGGAGTCAGTCGAAGGCGTTCATTCACCGGCACCCGGCCTCGCAGCAGGACCCCGGTGATATCCATGCGCTCGGCATCCGTATAGCGCAGGCCTGCCGAAAACATGTCGCCGGTTTTTAACAAATCGTTGCCCACCAGCTGACCGGAGAGATACCAGTCATCGCTGTCCAGGCTGTCGTTACCCGGTATCTCGCTGTCGTCGTGGAGGCTGGAGAGGCCGCCGTCGAGCTGCAACTGCCAGCTGTTGTCAAGTTGTTGGGTGAGTGAGGCGTAGGCGGAGCGGTAAATCAGGCTGCGGTCCTCGGCCAAATTCACGAGTTCCTCATGTGAAAACCTGTCCTGCAGGTCATCGAAGTCGTCTGCGCCCAGGCCGTACACGGCATTACTCACGGCCAGCCCGGGGCTTCGCCGGTGATCCAGCGTAAGACTGGCGACCGTACCGTCGCGAATCCGCCAATTGCCGAACAGGTAGAAGAGATTGAGCTGGTCAAAATAGGTGTCGTAGTCCAGCAGCGAATAGGCAGTGACCTGGTCACCGGAATAGCGTCCTTCGAGGCCCAGGGCGCGGCGATCCGTCTCGCCGTCGAAACTCTGATAGATCCCGTAGAGGCTCAGAAACCACCGGTCATCGACGCCATTGAAGTCCACGGCCAGGCCGTTGAAGAGATGATCCTGTTCGACGAACCCGTCACGCGTCGAGCGCACAGGCGAGCCGACCACGTAGCGCACTGCCCGGCGATCGTCGATACGGAACTGGTAGTGCAAGCCGTCAAAATAGCCCAGCACCCCGGACGCTGAGAGTCGCTGGCGCCCGAGACGCGCCTGGTTACGGCCATCCACGCCGGCCAGATCCAGATACATGTAGCTGAACCACGACTGGCTGTCCTGGTCGGAGAGAAAACTGTAGTCGTAGCTTCCTAAGAATCGTCCACTCACATCGACGTCGCCGGTCCGACCTTGCCAGTTGACATTGGCCGTGCTGAGCAGGCTGGAGCGGAACGTCTCGCTGCCCTGATCATCGAGCTTGCCATGATTGAGCAGGTAGAACTGGTCGAAACTGCCAAAGACCTGCCAGGGTTGCTCGGGCTCCCCCTGCGGCCTTCCTTCCTCGTCACGCGTTTCCTCACCTGCCAAAAGATCATCGAGCAGACGCTGAACCCGCCGGGCCTCGGGCCCTTCCGGGTAGTCTTCCAGATAGCGCTCGAACTGGGCTCGGGCCTGGGCGTCCTGGCCACGCTCGGCGCGTGTCACGCCCAGTGCCACCGTGGCCTCACGCACGTAGGGCTCGATGCCGGAAGCGATGATCTTGTCGTAGATCGCGTTGACCCGCTGATAGCGACCGGCATTGTAAGCGAGGCGTGCCTGGCGAAAGAGCTCGGCCAGCTCCCTTTCCTGCAGGGTCGTGCCGGGCGGCACTGCCGGTGCTTCAGACAGCAGCTCGGCTGAGGCAGCAGCCTCTGGACCGGAGTCCTGCTCCAGTACGATCTCAATCGTGCGATCGTTGTTGCCGGCCCGCAGCTCGAAGCGGCGTGGCCGGTCGAACCAAATACTGACTCCGGGGTCGGTATCCAGATCACCACTGGCCCTGACCTCTCGAATCTGCGGCAACTGCGATGGAGTCAGCTGCTTGAGCCCCTCACCCAGGACCGCACCAACCATCTGCGCGGGCCCAACGCCGCGCAGACGGATCTCGAGCCGCTCACCGTAATCCGTTGGGCTGTGCGAAATGTACTGCACGCGTTGAATGAAATGCACACTGACCACGAGTCGGCCGTCCCGGGTCTCGCTGGACAGGCGCTCAAGGAAACGCTCCGTGCCGACTGCCCCCGCCCCCTGGGCGAGCCCAAACAACAGGAGGCAAAACAGCCAGCCGATGTTACCGCGGCGGGTCAATGCAGCGAGCTTCATTCGCATAGCCCCGGCCGGTCTTGTACGGGTTGGCTGCACCAATCGCCTTGCGGAGGCGCTACGTGGCATTGTATGCAGTCTCTCCCCTGAGGATGATTGTTGCCCGGCGGCGGCCGATCGGACTGGTGGCAAATCGAACACTGGCTCTGGGCCAAGGGAATTTGGGTGTGGTCCACCTGGGACGGGCTGACCTGCCAGCTGGACGTGCTGTGACAGGCGGCGCAGTCCGTCGTCGTCGGAATGTGGCTCGGCGACTGCCCCGTGGCGATCTGGTTATTGTGACAGGAGACGCAGCTAGCAGTCGTCTCGCTATGGTCCATACGCAGCAGAGGCAACCAGGCAAGCGTTCGGTGACAGGCCTCGCAAGAATTGCTGGTGGGTGGATGGTCGGAGGGCTTGCCCGGTGCCATGACCCCATTGTGACAAGTGATGCACGCTGACGAGATCCCGCTGTGATCGAATATGGCGGGCGTCCAGGCGATGGTGCTGTGGCAGGCATCACAGTCGTTGGGGCTGACGATGTGATTGGGCGGCTTGCCTGGCGCAACCACGCCGTTGTGACAGCTGAAGCAGCTGCCCATGATTTCCGCGTGGTCAACGCGCGTCACTGGTGACCAGGCCCCGGTGCTATGGCAAGCCTCGCACTGGTTCGAGCTGACGATGTGATTCGGCGGCTTACCAGGTGCAATGGTGCCGTTGTGGCAGCTGAAGCAACCGCCCATGATTTCCGCATGGTCAACGCGCGTCACTGGTGACCAGGCCCTGGTGCTGTGGCAGGCCCCGCACTGGTTCGAGCTGACGATGTGATTCGGCGGCTTACCAGGCGCAACGGTGCCGTTGTGGCAGCTGAAGCAGGGGGCGGTGGTGGTAAAGTGGTCGAACCTGGCCACGCCGAAGGTCCAGACACTATGACACTCACTGCAATCCAGGTTGGACAGCAGGTGGGTCGGCGGTTTGCCTGGTGCAGAAAGATTGTCGTGACAAACCTGGCAGCGCGAGGGTGTGCCACGGTAGACCTGGTTACGATGGCAGTCACTGCAGAGCAGTGCCCCGTGAGCCCCTTGAAGCGGAAATCCGGTGAGTTCATGATCGAAC
Source organism: uncultured Gammaproteobacteria bacterium (assembly GCA_963753845.1). Taxonomy (GTDB): domain Bacteria; phylum Pseudomonadota; class Gammaproteobacteria; order Chromatiales; family Chromatiaceae; genus Thiosocius. The sequence goes on along the minus strand of CAVWEI010000002.1, from coordinate 208,549 downwards.
TCGGTAGCCCGGGTGGAACCCGGAAGGATACGAAAACTGATCGTATTGTGGCAGGCGTCGCAATTCTGGCCAGTGGACATATGACCGGTAGGCATGCCCAGCCCAATTACGCCATCGTGGCAGCCTTGGCACTGCGTGGGGATACCTTCGTACTCCTCATCGATGTGGCAGGCCTCGCAACCGAGCCTGCGGTGGGCGCCATCCGTGGGGATGCTGGTGGTATCGTGGTCGTATTCTTCTTCATCGGCCGCCAATAGCGAAGCCGGCCAGAGGAAGGGGGCCAGCAACAGCAGACACAAAAAAAACAGCGACGCCGGTGAGGCGCCAACAGCCGATGCGGTACCTTCCATAGCAAACTGCAACTCCAAGGGTAAGGTCCGAAGTTTCATTGTCCCATAAAACTAGTGGTAATAGGGCACGCGAGCAACATTCTCTTGCCCCGAACAGAAACCGGGAGGTAGACGGAGGTCCTGACCAGGATGACCGCCAGCCACCGGGCAAACCCAGGAAAACGCCTGTGGCGAACCGCCCCCCCTGGTCAGGTTGTCCCGCCGAATGTTCGTGCGGCGGCTAATCAGCAACAAAGGTCGGACTGAACCCCGGAACGGGTCCGCAGGAATGCGGACTTGTTGACAAACTGTCACTTCAAAACATCAGGTGCCCGGAAAACTCCGACAAACCACCGTGAGGCCAATCGTGACCTCAGGTTTCTCCCGGTGCAGCCGATCTGCCATAGGTAAGATCGGTTTGCCGGGAGATGGCGCATGCCAACCGTGTGGGAAGACATTTCGCGAAACGCCAGACTGGTGTCCTTGCCTGATGTCTACCTGCGCCTGAAAGCCGTCCTGGATGATCCAAATTCCAACCTCGCGGACATCGCCGAGGTAGTGGGAAACGACCCCGCGATGACCGCCAGGATCTTGCGCATTGTGAACAGCGCCTACTTTGGCCTGGGCTCCGAGGTCGATACGGTCAGCCGGGCAGTGAGCCTTTTGGGTTCGCAGGAGGTGCATGATCTGGTACTGGCCACCTCGGTCGCTGAAAGCTTCGCGGGCATGTCCAACGAGATCGTGGATATGCATAAGTTCTGGGAGAGAAGCGTCGTCTGCGCGATTACCAGTCGCGAACTGGCCACCCTGTGTAACTTTCTGGATAGTGAACGCCTGTTCGTTGGCGGCCTGTTGCGGGATATCGGACACCTGTTCATTTATCAGATTGCACCGCAGGAGGCGCGACAGGCGATCGAGCTTGCCCGCGACCAGGGTACCCCGCTGTATCAAGCTGAGCGCGCCCTGTTGGGCGTCGACTATGCCAAGGTGGGTGCCGATCTGATGCGCAAGTGGCAGTTGCCGCAGAGTCTATGGGAACCGACGGAATACCAGGTCGAGCCGGAGAAGTCTCACGACTACGATATATTCACCAACGTGATCCATATCGCAGCGCACCTGACCGAGGGGACCGATAACGGCATGGGCGTCGACGCCGCCCTGGCCCCGGTATCGGGGCACGCGTGGCAGCTTACCGGTCTCAGCCCTGAACAGTGTGCGGGGATACGCAACAAGGTCGAGTTACAGGTGGCCGCCGTCATGCACCTGATTTTCCCTTCACTCAAGGCCAGTGCCGCCTGACGGCGACGCTCCAGCCTGTTCTGGTCTGACCGGACAGGTAGTACTACCAACCGAAGTAAACCCTGGCAACGGAGAGGATACGATACAGGGTCACATCTGACGGCCAGCGCACGATGCCAATGATCGGCGTATGCCCATTTGATCAGCGAAAAACGTGACCGGCACGTGCCTCTTACCCCTGAGAAAATCCCTTCAATTTTTTCTCGAATTGATCAAGCGGGATTGGTTTGCCGAACAAATAGCCCTGAAATTTTGGGCAGCCATGAAGGTCAAGAAACTCACGCTGGGCTTCAGTTTCCACGCCCTCCGCGATCACATCCAGCCCCATCGCCTTGCTCATCACGATAATAGTGTTCACGATCGTGGCGTCATTGGGGTCGGAGACTATGTCCCGCACGAAGGAGCGATCGATCTTGATTTGGTCCAGCGGCAATTTTTTCAGATACTTCAGAGACGACTGGCCGGTACCAAAGTCGTCCAACGAAAATCTCACGCCAATTGATTTCAGTTTTTCCATCAAGTCGATCGCGTCCTTGAAGTTTTCGAGCACGATGCTTTCGGTAAGCTCCAATTTGAGCAGAGAAGGATTCACATCAGCTTTATGCAGGGCGCGCTGCACCTGGCCGGTAAAGTCGGTCTCGCGCAACTGTTTGGCGCTCACGTTCACGGCCAGGGTCAGATCCTTGGTGGCGGCATCGCGTTGCCATTTATTGATCTGCGCGCAGGCGGTCTCCAACACCCACAAACCAATCGGCACGATCAACCCGGTTTCCTCAGCCATCGGAATGAATTGATCCGGTAAAACGAGACCGCGCATGGGGTGTTCCCAACGCAAAAGCGCTTCTGCTCCCAACGGATGGCGCTGGCTGTCCACCTGAATTTGGTAGTGCAGAGAAAGCTGTTGCTTATCCAGTGCCTGCCGCAGATCGGCTTCAAGTGATGATCGCACCTCCAGCGCTATTTGCATCTGGGGGTCAAAAAAGCGTATGGCATTACGTCCTGCCGCCTTGGCCTGGTACATCGCCACATCGGCATTCCTGAACAAGACATCAATATCGTCCTGATGCCCGAGAAACAAATTGATGCCGATACTGGGCGTCGTGTAGCACTGATGATCTCCCAACGTATAGACCCGGCTCAGCTTGGCGCTAATTTTTTCCGCAACCAGTTCCGCCTGTGTGGCCGCGTCGCCCGGCTGTTCGCTCAATTCTTCAAGCACCAACACGAATTCATCGCCACTCAGTCGCGCAACGGTGTCAACCTTTCGTGAGAAAGTCTTTAGCCGCGCCGCCACCTCAATCAACAGCAGGTCGCCAATTGCATGGCCTTTCGTATCGTTGATTATCTTGAAGTGATCCAAGTCCAGAAACAGCAATGCACCATAACGACCGCTACGCAGGCTTTTCTCCAGCGCCTGCTGCAGACGATCCACCAACAGGCGGCGATTGGGTAGTTCCGTCAGCGGATCATAAAAGGCAAGTTGATGGATTTCATCTTCCGACTGCTTGCGCTGCGCAATGTCGGTGAACACTGACACATAATTTGTTACTTCCTGGTTGTCACCGTAGACAGCCGTGATGGTCATGTTTTTGGGATAGAGCTCCCCACTTTTTCGCATGTCCCAAATCTCGCCAACCCATTTTCCGGATTGGCGTAGTTCCGACCACATGGCTTTGTAGAACGCCGCATCGTGGTGCTCTGAGTCAAGAGTATTCAGATCATTCCCGATTATCTCGGCTGCGCTGTAGCCGGTAATTTCTTCAAAGGCCTTATTGACGCGCAGGATTTTTGCGGTTGCATCGGTGATCAGGACGGCTTCCTGGGATTCAAATGTGGCCGCGGCGATGCGCAGTTCCTCTGCCGTTTCCTTGTTTGCAGTTATATCGCGAGACAACACGATGTAGCTATCGGGTGTGCCCGGCGCGTTACGTTTTTTCGACACGGACAATTCGAACCAATGGGCACCTTGCGGCAGGGGGAGAAGAATCTCGCGCCCGAAGGACGTACCGTCTTTCTCTGCATCCCGTATCGCGGAGAGCACCCGTTGCGCCGCCTCTGGGGGAAGAATGTCAGTGACGGAGCTGCCGATCAGCTCACTCATCGGGGCGTACAGCAAGTCCCCGCGCAAACCCCAGACATCGACATATCTGCCGCTTCCATCCAATTCGAACATCAAATCCGGCACAGTCTTCAACACGGCGTGAAGATTATTGTTGACTTCTTGCAGAGACTGCTCTGCCAGTGCGCGTTCTCTGGAATTCCGGTAACCGACGATCAAGGTTGCGCAGGTGCTCAGGAATGGCGTCAACCAGTCGACAAGCTCTGACGTGTAGCCCGAAGGATTATTCGCCACACCAATCATGCCGATCATTTTCCCGTTAAAAAAGAAAGGCAATCCCATAAACGATCGCATGGCGGGATGCCCTGGTGGCAGGCCTCCAGCACGTGGGTCATTCGCTGGGTCATTGGCAATAACTGCTTCCCCCGTTTCCAGCACCTGGCCAAATAATGTCTTGAGGTTACGAAACTCCATGCCTTGTTCGGAAGTATATTTATCGTACAAAGCAAGGGTTTCTGCGTCCCATGCGATGTTGGTAATGGAATGCGTTTTCAGGTAGGGCGAACCGTCATCGGCGTGAAATGTTTCGCCGATAAACCCATATTCACTCTCGGTTATGGACAGCAGGATATCCAAGAGGTCGCCGAACGACTCGCGGGACGCCGCCTCGACAATAAACTGTGCTTGCGCCTGGCGAATCGCCTCAAGCATGGCCGATGAGTCTCGAGCAGTCAGATCGCGACTAGATGCCAAAAACCTTTCCGTCATAGATATCCCCGGAGTCCATGCAATCCGAAATACTCGATGATCTGGCGCAAGTTCGGTCGTTGTCAAAGCGACGCAGGGTCACCCACGGCGAACTACCCTCGCAAACCGCAGCCAGCTCAACAACTTACCGGCGCGACGATAGACGTCGAAGCGGCAGGTGTGCGGGCGTACATCCCGTGTTGCTACGCACGCGGCCGCCATGCTACGCCCGTTTTTTCAATGACTATTCACTTCCGATTCCAAGTGAAAAGCCTATTCCATCGAGTAGTTGACGAAAGTTAGATGGATTTTCCGCGATTGCAATGGCCGGGTTACTATTGAGCGCAAATCAACACCCAAACCATCAGACTACCCTGCATGCCCATAGTTGCGCTTACCTACCCGCGTCGTCACTCCATTATCACTTGTCAGTGGTCATGGCGGATCGTCGTCATCGCGACGCTGGCGCTTTACGCCGCGATCATCCAGGCTGCGCCTCACCAAGGGGTTGTGCCGCTTTTTGACGCCCACATACATTACAACCAAGATGTTTCGGATGTGATCGCGCCTGGCAACGCCATCGAGCGTCTGCGTGCAGCCGGTATTGAGCGGGCCTTGGTGTCAAGTACACCGACAGAAGGTACCGAGCGCCTTTTCGCACACGACCCGGCTCGCATCGTTCCATTGCTGCGACCTTATCGGAGCTCGGCTGACCGCCGCACCTGGTTTGAAGACCCCGAGTTGGTCGCGCATCTCAGAAAGCACCTCGACACCATTCCCTACCGCGGCATAGGCGAGTTTCACGTCTTCGGCGCCAACGCCTCGACGCCGGTGATGGCAGAGATGATCGACTTGGCCGTCGAGCGTGGTCTCTTTCTGCATGCCCATGCTGACGAAGACGCCATTGTCCGTATCGTCGAACGCGCACCAGATTTGACCGTTATCTGGGCCCATGCCGGATTCGATGTGCCGGTAACAAGACTAGCTGAACTGATCGCGCGCTACCCCAGGTTGCTGATCGAGCTTTCGTTCCGAAACGATATCGCACCGGTCGGGAAACTCTCAAACGATTGGCGGCAACTCTTTGTCGACCAACCGGACCGTTTCCTTGTCGGTATGGACACCTACATCGCGAGTCGTTGGGCCGAGCTTGGCGAAATAGCCGACGAGGCACGAAGCTGGCTGGCCCAACTCCCGCCAGACGTGGCGGATCGAATTGCATTTAAGAACGCCGCTGAGCTCGCCAAGGTCGTTGGCAAACAATCCGCTGACTGACAACTGCGCCCGCATTTTCTCAAGACCGGGCAAGATGGAACCGCAGCATTGACTGGCCGGCATCGATTCACGCAATGCCAGCCAGGCGAAACCTTCAGAACAGCAAACGTCGTTCGAACCGCCGCGGCTATCCAGGTTAGTTCGGATCGAATCACATGAAGACCAAAAACCCTGATCCCCGTGGGCATTCCCACGCCGGCCACCTCATAATCGGGTTTTACCCGATTTCACGGTTACATAAGAGAAAGCCGATCTTACCAGTGGGCCATGCGGGAAACTGCCCTCTGGCAGCTCATCCGTCCCTGGACCCGAGGCAAATCCCGTTATTTGAAGTACCCTTATCAGTAGTCGCAGAATAGCCGGGCGCAATAATCCACCGGACAATACCCGAGAAGCACATCGGAAACGAAATCGGTTGCCCAAAGCTGGTTGCGGCGCAGACAATACGCCGTCCATGATCTTGTCAATAATGGTGCAGTCGAAAAACCGACACGAACAATCTGCTGCGTAACAGGAGCTGACAATGTCAACAAAAATCCCAACAAGCCCCGAAAAAGCGTTGGAAATTTATCAGGAACAGATGACTAAATGGATGCAAGGTGTACCTGGTTCGATGTTGCAGGAGATGAGCAAGGAATTCACAAAGGCGTGGGGGAACATATCAACCGAGATATTCAACAACCCGCAGGAGTGGACGGAACGCTTTGCCAGCTATCAGAAACAGCAAGCTGATCTCTGGCTCAGTTTTTTTCGCGCCGATGGGGACAAAGCGTTGCCGGTTGTGGAACCATCGCGCGGTGACCGTCGCTTCCACGGCAAAGAATGGAAAGAGAACCCGCTCTTCGATTACATCAAGCAATCCTACCTGCTGGCATCCAATATGCTGTATGACTGCGCTGATGCGACGACGTTTCAAGAGAAAGAAAAGGAACGGCTCAAGTTCTACACGCGCCAGGCGATCGACGCCATGTCACCGTCCAACTTCATCGCAACGAACCCCGAGGTGATCCAACAGGCCGTCGAAAGCAAAGGGCAAAGCCTGATCGACGGAATGAAGAACCTGATGGCCGACCTGGAAAAAGGCCGGATCAGCATGACCGATGAGGCTGCATTTACCCTGGGCGAGAATATCGCCACTACCGAAGGTGAGGTTGTTTACGAGAATGAACTGTTTCAGCTGATTCAGTACAAACCGTTAGCCGAGAAGGTCTCCAACCGCCCCCTCATCATCGTTCCACCGTTTATCAATAAATTTTATATCCTGGATTTGCAGCCGGAGAACTCCTTTGTGCGCTATTGCCTGGAGCAGGGCAATAGCGTTTTTATCATTTCCTGGGCCAACCCGGATGCCGATAAGAGTGAGTTGCACTGGGACGACTATATCGAGGACGGCCTGCTCAAGGCCGTCGAAGTGATAAAGAAGATCACCCGGTCAAAGCAACTCAACGCTGTCGCCTGGTGTGTGGGCGGGACACTGCTGGCGACCACGTTGGCAGTTCTGCATGGGCGCAACGACAAATCCATTGCTTCCGCAACCTTCTTTACGACGCTTCTGGATTTTTCGGAGCCTGGCGAACTCGGTGTTTTTATCGATGCCGAACAGGTTGCAGAACGACAGGAGCAGGTAAAAAAGGCAGGCATGCTGCCGGGCCAGGATCTGGCAATGATCTTCTCCATGCTTCGCGCGAATGATCTGATCTGGTCATATGTCGTCAACAATTATCTCAAGGGCAAACAGCCCATGCCGTTCGATATTCTTTACTGGAACAGTGATCCGACCAACTTGCCGGCCAGTATGTATGTTGCCTACATCGAAGACATGTATCTTGAGAACAAGCTGATTCAACCCGGAGCACTTACCCTGTGCGGCGAAAAAATCGATTTAAGCCAGATCGATGTACCGTGCTACTTCCTGTGCACCATTGAAGACCACATTGCGCCCTGGAAAGCCACATTCAAGACCAAGGATTTGTTTGCGGGGCCAGTCGAGTATGTTCTCGGCGCGAGCGGCCACATTGCCGGTGTGATCAACCCGCCCAGTAAGAACAAGCGTCACTACTGGTTCAATGGAGAACAGACGCCTGATGCCGAACGTTGGCTGGAAACGGCAGAACAAAAGCCGGGCAGCTGGTGGCCACACTGGGATGAGTGGTTGAAAGCGCAGGGTGGCTCGCTCAAAGCCGCGCCAAAAACACTGGGCAATCAACAATTCAAACCCATTGAACCCGCACCGGGCCGCTATGTGAAAAAGCGTGCCAATTAGTTCTTGAAAAACGACAGTGCCATGTACTCTCAACGACTTTCCGCGCTGCCGCTGTTGTTATCAAGGTGTACCTCCAGGAATATCGGAACGAGATGACATTCGATGCCGTGAAAAGTGACACCTTGATCACAGAGGGCATTCGCCATTCGTCACGTCATTGTCGTCTGAATTCCTCCGCAAACACCAGGACAAGCCCTTGATAAATGGTTTGGCCAGAACTGCTCCCAGGCCCACTCTGGCCGCCGCCATTTTTGCGGACAAATCCTGGATGCCGAAAGCAGGGCCAACACAACGATCGAAGATGTGATCAAACGATCATGGCGATAGCATCACCCAACTCCACGGTTGTCGCCTTGCCCCCCATGTCCGGTGTGCGCGGCGCAGCCGGATCGGCGAGAACGATTTCGATCGCTCGCACGATCGCATCGTGTGCCTCCCGGTGCCCCAGGTGATCGAGCATCATGGCACCCGACCAGATCTGGCCAATTGGATTGGCGATACCCTTGCCCGCAATATCGGGGGCCGATCCATGAACAGGTTCGAAACAAGACGGAAATTCCCGCTCCGGGTTGAGATTCGCCGACGGGGCAATGCCGATGGTACCCGTGCAGGCCGGACCCAGGTCGGAGAGGATGTCCCCGAACAGGTTGGAACCGACGACGACGTCGAACCAATCCGGGTTGCGCACGAAGTGCGCGGTGAGAATGTCTATGTGGAACTTGTCGACAGAGACGTCAGGAAAGGCCTTCGCCATCTCCTCGACCCGCTCATCCCAGAACGGCATCGTATGGATTATGCCGTTGGACTTGGTCGCACTGGTCAGGTGCCTGGCCGCTCGGTCCTGTGCCAGTTCGAAGGCGTAACGCAGAACACGATCGACACCCTTGCGGGTGAAAACGCTTTCCTGCACCACGGTTTCTTGATCGGTACCCTCATATAAGCGCCCGCCAATCTCCGAATACTCACCTTCGTTGTTTTCCCGCACGATGTAGAAATCGATGTCTCCCGGCACGCGTCCCGCGAGTGGACACGGTACGCCCTCGAAAAGACGAACCGGTCGCAGATTGATGTATTGGCGGAACTCCCGGCGAATAGGGATCAACAGACCCCACAGCGACACGTGATCAGGCACACCTGGAAAGCCAACTGCCCCGAGGAAAATCGCGTCATGGGCGGCAATCTGCCGGATACCGTCTTCAGGCATCATGGCGCCGCATTTGTCAAAGCGTTCGCACGACCAGTCGAACTCATCCCAGGCGAACGCAATGCCGAAACGATCGGAGATCCTTTCCAGCACCTTCACTCCCTCAGGAACGACCTCGCGGCCAATCCCGTCGCCCGGGACCAATGCGATCCTGTAGTCCGTTGTCAAAACAGATCCTCCACGCCGAAGGCGATCACCGGTCGGCCGTCAAGACCTATACGGTCGCGGACAAGGCCTTCAGCTCATCGTAAAGTACCGAAGGAATCACCACGCCTTTGCTGGCCGATTCCGCCCGCAGCGCGAGACGCCGCGCGCCCGGAAGACGGGTTCCCTGCTGTTCGAGGATAGCCCCGATCAGGGTTTCCAGGCGTTCCGCGAACGCATCCCCCGAGAAAACACGGGGATCGATCGCGACCAGGAACTGGCCTACCGCTGGGGGCTCACCTTCGGCGGTGAAAAACGAAGAGGCCTCGAATCCGAACCTGGCACCGGTCAATGCAGCCGCCAGGATCTCGACCATCAACACCAGGGCGGCACCCTTGGCGTCCCCCATGGGCAGCATGGTGCCTTGCATGGCCGCCTCGGGATCGGTGGTCGGATTGCCATTTCTGTCCAGTGCCCAACCTTCCGGGATGGGCTCACCCTGTTTGGCTGCCACCATGATTTTGCCGCGGGCCACCTTGCTCAGACTCAGATCGATCACCAGGGGTGGCTCGGCGCGGCGCGGCGCTGCAAACGCAATCGGGTTGGTCCCAAACACGCCCTCGCTGCCGCCCCATGGCGCGATCGCCTTGGGGCTGTTACCGAAGACCAGTCCAATCAGGCCACTCGCCGCAAGTTGTTCGACATGGTACCCGGCCTGCCCGAAGTGGTGCGAATGATGTACACCGGCGGCTGCAATCCCCGTTTCCGCGGCCAGTGACGACAACCGGTCGACTGCCATCGCCAGGGCTGGAAAGGCAAAGCCGTTCCTGGCATCGATACGCAGTGCGGCGCATGCGCCCTGCTCGAGGGTCGGCACGGCATGGCCGTCGACCTTGCCGGAGGCGGCCTGGGCCGCATACGAGGGCAGGCGCGAAAGACCATGTCCCTTCTGACCATCCGCCTCTGCCGCGACCAGTGCCCGCGCGACACATTCCGCATTGGCCTCGCTCGTGCCGTGCCGGGCCAGAATGGTGGCGGCGAGGGACTGCGCATCTGTGAGGGTAAGTGTGACCGCGCTCATTGCTTGCTCAACACCTTGCGGACATTGTCGGCGGTCACCGCGCTCACGCGCACATTGGACTCCTGAGTCACCCCGGCGATGTGCGGCGTCAACACGAGGTTGACTATGTCTGCGAAACGCGCGCCAGCAGCTGCCGTCACCGGCTCGGTCTCGAAGACATCAAAAGCAGCACCGGCCAGATGCCCGGCGCGCAGCGCCTCGACCACGGCATCCTCGTCCACGATGCCGCCGCGTGATGTATTGACGAGCACCGCGCCCTTTTTCATTCCTGCGATCATCCGCGCATCGAGCAACCCCCTGGTGTCATCGGTCAAGGGCAGGTGGAGACTGACAACATCCGCATTCGTCACCAGATTGTGCAGCTCCGAGCGCTCGACGCCGTTCCAGGCATGATCCGTCTCAGCGACGAAGGGGTCGTGCGCCATGACGTGCACGCCCAGGGCACGTGCGCGCTGGGCCGTTTCCCGCGCGATGCCGCCGAACCCGACCAGGCCCAGCACCTTGCCGCCGATCTCGCGCCCCATGCAGCGCTGGCGGGGCCAGGCGCCGCCAATCACCTCGATGCTGGCGGCGTAGGCATCACGCAACAGGATCATTGCGGTTGCGATGACATACTCGGCCACAGCGGCATCGTTGGCCCCGGTGGCAGGGCACACGGCCACAGCACGCTGTTTGCAGGCCTCGAGATCGATGTTGTCCAGACCGACACCGAGCCGCCCTACGACCTGGAGTGCGCCGGCCGCTTCGAGTAATGCGCCACGCACCTGTGTCCGATTGCGCACGATCAGGGCGCGCGCATCAACGACGGCCGCTGCAAGATCGTCCACACGGTCTACCAGGTTCGGGTCATAGAGCACGTCGAACTGGCCGGCCAGGTCATCGACGGCTGACTGGTCCATGAATTCGGAAATTACCACGTCGGACACGGTTACACTCCCACCCGGATCAACGATGAAAAGAGAAGACGCCGGCTATTCGAACAGCAGACCTGCAGGCAGCGGCACCAGCAGCACCTTGGCGAATATCATGTAAAAACCAAGCACCACGCCGACGCAGACCAGGGGATAGACGATCTTGCGGTAACGCGTCCATGGGTCGTACATCGCAATCACCATGATTGCGGCAAAGGCGGCCACGCCGGATATCAGGAAACCCACGAAAGGCATCAAGGCGGTGCTGATCAGCATCGCCGCCACCAAAGCGACACGCCTGGATGTCGATGCTCCCGGCACGGCCTGCACGTCGCCGCCTGACGGGTACACAAGATTCCAGACTATCAGCGCGATAGAAAACACGATCATCGCGATTGCAACCGCACTCGGGAAGACGTAAGAATCCGAGTCGGACATGTTGGTCGTGTCCCATAGGGCACCAGCCGCAATCAGGATGAACACCACTGCCATCAACATGCCGGGCATATCGCGCGGCCTCTGTCTTGCATCTGAGTCAGTCGGCATTTACTTTCCTCCTCCTACCAAGCCAGCGTGCCCGGACCACCGGATAGAAAAGCGCCAGCAGGATGAGCGCTATGATTCCCAGGCTGATGGGGCGTCCGAAAAACATCAATGCAAGTTCATCGGTAGCGGCCCCGATCGTCCAGGCCTGCACGAAGCCCTGCTCGGCGATACTCCCCAGGATCAGGCCCAGCACGATTGGCGAGGGGCTGAAGCCAAAGCGGTTCAACACCCAGCCGACCACGCCCAGCACGATCATAATCACCACGTCCGACACATTGTTGCGGATGGCAAAGGTGCCGATCATGGTCATGAACGCCACTGTCGGGACCAACATGGCCTTGGGTACGGTGACGATAGTCTTGTAGGCATACCGCCCGATCACCAGGCCAGCCGGCAACATCAGGATGGTCGCGAGAAACAGGCCGTATATGAAGGTGTAGACGATCGAGCCTTCGTCGGCGAACAGGTTCGGGCCGGTGCGGACCCCCTGGATCAGCAGTGCGCCGAGAATGACCGCATCCGGCGGCGTACCCGGGATACCCAGAACGAGGGTCGGTATGAATCCGCCGCCCACCGTGGCGTTGTTGGCCGACTCGGTAGCCTGAACACCCTCCGGTTCGCCATGGCCGAAGTGTTCGGTACGACTGGAGCTGCGCCTGGCCTCCGAGTAGGCAACGAGGCCGGCAATGGACCCCCCCGCCCCGGGCAGGATCCCGACCAGCGTGCCGATAACGGAACTGCGCGCCAGGTTGAACTTACCCTTCCAGGATATCGCCAACGCCTCCCGCAGACGGAAACCGCGCGGCTCATGCGTGACCTTCAGGTGCTTGTCCGGGGTCGCCACCAGATCGATCAGCACAGGGACGCAATACAATCCGATCAGGGCGGTGACGGTCTCGATGCCGCCCAACAGGGTCTGACTGCCGAAGGTAAAACGTACGTCGGCGCTGATCTCGGCAATGCCCACACAAGACAGCAGCAAACCGAAACAGGCGCCAATCAGGCCTTTCAACAGGTTGCCCTCGGAAAGCGCCGAGATCAGCGTCAGGCCAAAGACCGCAAGCCAGAAATACTCGACCGGCCCGAATGCCAAAGCCACGCTCGCCAGTGGCGGCGCCAGTATCAGCAGGAACACCGCACCAACCAAGCCCCCCGCAACCGACGCCAGGCACGCCAGGGTGACGGCCAGGTCACCGTCGCCGCGCTTGGCCATCGGAAAGCCGTCAAATGTAGTCGCGATGGCCGATGGCGTTCCCGGCGTATTCAGCAGAATGGCCGAGTAAGCACCGCCGTAGATGGCCCCGGTGTAGATCGCCCCCATAAGGATGAGCGCCGAGGCCGGGGGCATGGTAAAGGTGATCGGGACCAGGACGGCGACGGCCATGGTGGCGGTCAAGCCAGGCAAAGAACCTATCACCGTGCCAGCAATCACACCGGCAAATGCCAGCATGATATTGAACGGTGTCAAGGCCTCCAGCAGGTGTTCGATTCCAGGCATGGTAGCTGCCCTCCCAGTCCAGAGATCACATGGCCGTCGCGCTGACTATTTGATGATGCCGGCCTCGCGCGCCGCCTCGGTATAAACCGCTTCCATTTCTTTCATGAAGGCAGGCATGCGGGCATAGTCGACGTCCAGCAGGGCCATCCCGTCATTCTCCATGCGCTTGCGAAATTCCGGGTCGGCATTGATCTGGCCGATCATCTCGGACAACTTCACCCGAACGGCCTCGGGGGTCGACTTCGGAACCGCGATGCCACGGTAGGCGCCGGAGACCAGGTCGAAGCCGAGCTCCTTGAACGTTGGAACATCGGGAAAATTCGGATGGCGCGCTTCCATCGCCACGGCCAACAGGCGCACCTGCTCGGAATGCTTGGCGCCCACCGAGGTGTAACCCCAGCTCGCTTTCACCTGATCGCCCAACAACGCGGCCACCGCCTTACCCGTGCCCTTGAACGCGACGTAGGTGGTTTTGATTCCAGCCATGCCGTCAAACCGAATCTGGGCGAGGTGGTTGGCCGTACCCTTCCCCGATCCTGACAGCGTGAGCTTGCCCGGATTCTCTTTGGCGTAGTCGATCAGGTCCTGAACTGTCTCGAACGGACTGTCCTTATTGACGACAATCGCATCCGGCGTGTAGTGGAACATATAGACGTTGGTGATGTCGTCCGTCTTGAAACCAACATCCTTTTCCAGCGGTTTGACGATGATATGCGGCAGGTTGGTGCCCATGATGGTGTAACCATCGCCTTTTATACTGTTGAGCTGTGCCCAACCAACCGCACCACCGCCACCGGGCTTGTACGAAATGACCAGATCCTCGCCGAATTTCTCTTTGAAGAACGGCTGCTGATGCCGGGCCGTTATGTCTGATTCGCCACCAGGCCCGAATGGAATGATATAGCTGATTGGTTTATCGGGATATTCGGCAAGCGCCGAGTAAGTCGGGATCAATACCGCCAATGCGATCGCTGCAAACTGCTTCAGTCTCATTTTAATCTCCTCTCATCTCTGTTTTTTTAAACCATAAAGTTGAAATTGCAGGCGTTTTGCTGGAGGCCTCTCCAACCAGCCAGCATGGGGACTGCACCCGTAACCCGGCTCATCCGTTTCAAATGACCGGTCATTTTGTATCCGCTCATCAACACGCCTGCCCTGTGTCATGCAGTCGCCCACGGCGGCGCTGGTTCTGACCCCACACCTCGCCCGATCTTTCGATAGCCGATCAGTGGGAGATAAATATCGGCACCTTCGCCTTTCTAAGTACGCTACTGGTGACCCCGCCCACAATAGACTGACGAAATTTGCTGTGCTCATAGGCACCCATCACCAACAACCTCGGCTGCGCCTTCTCGAGGAATTCCAGGATGCGGAAGCTGACAGATTTGCCCTTGCGCTTGATATGGACATGCTCGGTCTTAACGCCATGACGCTGTAAAGCGGTTTCCACATTCATTTCGGGCAGCAGCGATTCCGAGTATTCGTCAGCAACGGTGATGATCGTGACCAGGCTCTTGGTCTTGAGAATCTGCATGGCGTCTGCGACCGCACGCGCTGCCGCCCGTTTGCCATCCCAGGCGAGCACAGCGTGCTCATTGTATGTCGCCATGTCGAATTCCCGGGGCACCAGCAGGACCGGCCGGCCGCTGACCATCGCAACGATGTCCGGATGCAACTCATCATCTTCCCCGCGTATCGCGTCGTAGCGGCCGATAATGGTCAAGTCAAAGAGTCGCGCATAACTCGCTACTGTGGCGTTGCCATCACCACGCTTCGATATCCAATGAATTTTGTCGGAGGCCGAGTTTGACGCGATACGCTGCTTGAACCTTGCCTCGATATCTTTGGTGGCCTGCGCCTGCGCGACCTTGATACTCTCCCGAACGTCTTCTGGAATCCAACTACCCACGTTCGGATTCACCGGCGCAAAATTGTGGGCCAAAAGCCCGGTGAGGTGTGCGTCGTACTTGTCACGCATGAATAGCGCCGCATCCAGGGCAGCGTCAGATGAATCAGAGCCGCTGTATGCGATCAGAAGATTTTTAATTGCCATGCTGTTTGCCCTTCGCGAAATAAAGGCGGCTCCCAAATGAGCCTGCCCGATGCTTTTGCGCGCAGTCAGAGAGTTGTTGCGGGCTCATGGCCGCAGGACAATTTTCGGCGCGGCCGCCTTGCCTTCGTGGATGTCACGAAACGCTGCCGCACCATCAGACAGCGGTCGAGTCTCGACCCAGTCCAGCGGGCCCAGCGCACCTCGGTATAAAGCATGAATGGCGGCACGCAGATCAACGGCGCTATAAGTATAGTTGCCCAGGAAGGTGATTTCTTCGAGGGTCATCCTGCGAGTGTCCAGACCCGGCTCGTTATCCTGCAGGCCGACATGTGAAATGACCCCACCCGAACAAACAAAGCGGCACGATGCCGCGCGTGTTCGTCCACTGCCGACCGCATCGATAACAAGTTCGAAACTATTCGCTTCAGGCAGGTCGTCCCCCAAGGGATCATAGACCGTGCAACACCCCAGTTTTTCCGCCGTGTGTCTTCGCAAAGGATTGGTGTCGCCAAGGAAGATTTCGATACAACCCTTGTCTTTCAGCATCAACGCGGCGAAGGCGCCAATAGACCCGCCGCCCAACACGAGGGCGCGACATTCTGAGAGCGGCCGGTGAAGTACCTTCTCCGCCAGATAGATCGCATGCAGCGAAGTCGCGGCAGGTTCGGCAAGGCTGGCGATCACGGGATCCATATCCTGCGGCATATCCAGCAGATTGCGTTCGGGTATGGTGATGTATTGCGCGAAGGCACCGGCGAGGCGCATGCCTATCAGTTCCCGCTTCGCACACAGGTTGGAACGCCCACCCTGACAGTGGTCACAGATACCGCAGGTCATCAGCGGGTTGAGAACCACGTGCCGGCCCTTTTGCGCACCGTTCTGCACCACACCCACGGCCTCGTGCCCAAGTATCAGCGGGGGAATCCGACGCGCATCATGACCGTGATAGGCATGCATGTCCGATCCGCAGATGCCTACTGCCTCTATCTTGACCAGTGCCTCACCCGGGCCCGGCGCTGGATCCGGTTCATCCCGGTACTGCACCTCAAGCGTGTCTGTATATACGAGTGCTTTCATACGTTTCTTACCTATTTCGCTGTGAAGCCGCCGTCGAGATGGATGACCTGGCCGGTGACGTAATCTGAGGCCGGCGAGGCCAGAAACACGGTCAATCCATCCAGGTCCGAAAGCACGCCATTGCGACCAATGGTGGTCTGGGCGGCCAGCTTGCCCAGCAACTCGGGGTTCTCGTAAACAGGCGCGGTCAGCTCAGTGGGGAAAAAACCGGGCGCGATCGCATTGCAGGTAATGCCGTCTCGCGACCAGGCCTCGGTCATGGCACGTGTCAACTGCGAGATGCCGCCCTTGGAGGCACCGTATGCCAGACCATTTGGAAAGGCACGGCTCGACTGCAGGGAGGCGATATTTATGATCCTGCCCCAGCCTCGTTGCTTCATGGCCGGCACCAGTTCGCGCGCAAGAAAAAAGGGCACCGCCAGGTTGAGATTGAGCGTCGCGTCCCAGCTCTCAAGCGTGATTTCTTCAACCGGCTGGCGAAAATTGACACCTGCCGCGTTGATCAGGATATCGATCGGACCAAAAGGCAGTGCGGCACTCTCCGCTATCCCGGGAAGCAGACCGCGGTCGCCAAGATCGGCGGGAAGCGCCGCTGCCTTCCCCCCTGCGGCCTCAATCTCGACGACGGCCTCTTGCAGTTGCGCCTCACGGCGTCCGAGCAGCACCACCGCGGCACCGGCCAGCGCCAGCGCCAGCCCCTGACGCCGACCGATGCCGGACGTACCACCGGTCACCAAAGCAACCTTGCCCGCGAGGCTGAAATCGGTCATCACTCGAAAGGTTCCGGCTGCAGACTGAATGACTCTTTCGGGAAATACTTGAACAGGCGATCGTCACCCGTGCGTGCGTGCGCCTCCATACCCTCGAGGCGCGAGATCCTGGCGCAGGCGGATGCAACCTCCCGGTTCGCCTCCCGGCTCATACGCTGGGTGGTCACGGTCTTGATGAACTTGCCGGCAGACAGGCCGCCGGTGTAGCGACCGGCGCCCTTGGTAGGCAGGATGTGATTGGTACCCGAGCACTTGTCACCGAACGCCACGGTGGTCTCTTCACCGACGAACAATGAACCATAGTTGCGCAGACGATTGACCCACCAGTCGAGATCTTCCGCCTGTACCTCGAGATGCTCACCGGCATAGTCGTCGCTCACCTGGGCGGCCTCTTCCCGGTCGGAGCACAAGACCACCTCACCGTAATCGCGCCAGGACGCCTCTGCGGCCGTGCGTGCGGTATCCGGCAATTTGGCGATGAGTTCCGGAACCAGCTCCATCACTTTCTGACCCAAAGCACGGTCAAGAGTGATCAACCAGCAAGGGGTATCCAGCCCATGCTCGGCCTGACCTACCAGGTCGCTGGCCACAATTGCGGGGTCCGCAGTTTTGTCGGCGATAATCGCTATTTCCGTGGGACCGGCAAACAGGTCGATACCGACCCGGCCGAACAGCATGCGCTTGGCCTCGGCTACGAACCGATTCCCCGGACCAACCAGGATGTCCGCCGCGTGACCCGTGAAAAGTCCAAAGGCCATGGCGGCGATACCCTGCACGCCACCCAGCGCAAGGATGGTATCTGCGCCACAGAGATCGGCGGTATAGATGATCGCGGGATTAACCCCCGCACCCGGCTTCGGCGGCGAACATGCGATCACATGATCCACGCCCGCTGCCTTGGCGGTCGCCACCGACATCACCGCAGAAGCCACGTGCGAGTAGCGCCCACCGGGTACGTAACAACCCGCAGTGGCGACGGGTATCTGCTTCTGCCCGGCAAACAGACCAGGCGAGAGTTCGACTTCGAAGTCGATCAGTGCTGCCCGTTGCTTCTCTGCAAAACCACGCACGCGATCGTAGGCGAACTGGATATCATCCTTGACCTGTTGAGGCACTTTGGCAGTCGCTGCGGCTATCTCTTCGGGCGTGACGACGATATTGCCGGTGTACCTGTCCAGTTTCTCTGCGTACTCGCGTACCTTATCTTCGCCGCCGGCCTCGATCGCAGAGAGCATATCGGAGACGATTTTACGGGTGTCGTCCTCACCACTGGCGGCGGTTTTGTCTGCCTTTTTCAGGTATTCAATAGTCATGAGTTTCTCTCTAATTTGGTCAGGATAAAAAAAGTCGACTGCTTACCGTCATTACAGCGCCCAAGTCGAAAGTTGCGGCACGAAGGCGAGCAACAGCACGACAAAGAACATGGCAAGGACGTAAGGCACTGCTTTGCCAGCCACTTTGAGGATTGGGGTCCCGGTCAAACCGGAAACGACGAACAGGTTCAGCCCGAGTGGCGGGGTTATGAATCCAACCCCGAGGGACGTCACCATCATGATGCAGAAGTGAATCTCATTCATGCCGATCTCCTGGGCCAGGGGCAGCATGATCGGCGCGAGAATCACGATATTCGGCGTTGTCTCCATGACACAGCCGGCGATGATCAGGATGAAGATCATCATCAGAATGATGACTGTCTCGCTGTCGGTCACCGAGGTCATTGCATATACAAACCCCTGCGGGACTTCAAGCGCGGCCAGGGTCTGCGCCAACGGCAAGGAGAACGCGATGATCGGTACGATCACCCCGTTGACCTTGGCCGAGCTCGCCAACATCTTGGGGAAATCCGCAAGCGTAATCGTACGCTGGAAAAGTCCGATGATGATCGTCGTCACCACCGCGACCGCCGCGGCCTCGGTGGGCGTGAAAATACCGGTATAGATCCCGCCGAGGATGATGAACGGCACAATCAGTGCGTAACGGCCGTCGTACAACGCCTTCCAGATACGGGCGAACGAGAAACCCTGATTCGCGTTTTCGTAGCCCTTGATCCGGTTCATGACCACGTTCGTGATCATGATGGTCAGCATCACCAGGAGCCCGGGTATTATCGCTGCGAGAAACAGGGTCGACGCCGAGATCCCCAGGATCAGTCCGATAATGATGTACGCAATCGACGGTGGTATCAGAATGCCTGTACAGGCACCGGAGGCCACCAGGGCGCAGGCGTAAGGCTTCGGATAACCCTGCTCGACGAGGCGGTCGATGGTCATACGGCCGACGCCCGCGGCGCCCGCGGCGTCGGAGCCCGAGATGCAGGCAAAGAAGCCGCACACCAGCACCGTGGCGGTGCCAAACCCGGAACGGAAACCGCCTACAAGCGCCTCAGCGACGTCCAGCAGTTTGTGTGAGAGCCCCGTTCTTACCAGTACGTCGCCTGTAAGAATGAACAGCGGTACGGCAATCAGCGCGAAGGCATCGATCCCATCGAACAGCGCTTCACCGACCAGAGAAAGCGGCAACGCGCCGGAGAGGTAGAGCATGGAGATGGAGGTCACGCCGAGTACCGCCCATACCGGCACGGCAAGCACGATCATGATGACTGCGATGATCAGTGGCACCCAGAACTGCCACCCCAGTACCAGCTCGAAGGTATCCTGTTGGTAAAGATGTTCCATTAGTCGAATAACCTCGCACCTTCATATACGGGACGCCCACGACGCAGATCGCCCCCATCGCGCCAGATCGACTGGACCAGACGAAAACAGGTGAGCGTAAAGCCGAAAGGCACCGCCGCCAGAAACCAGGCCTGGTCGATACGCAGGCCGTGAGTTACCGATCCGAATTTGATCGAAGTCATCAACGTTTCGAACGAGTAAAACAGGGCAAGAAGAGCGACGGCCAGCATCACAAAGTCGCCAAACAGGTAGATAAGCGCTTTGCCGCGCGCCGAGAGAAACTGCATCACCACGTCGATGCGGATATGCGCGCGATCGCGCACTGCGGCCGAAACACCTATCCAGACCAGATAAATGAATGCGTAGCGTGCTATCTCCTCGCCCCAGATCGACGAGTAGGAGAGAACAAAGCGACGTACAACTTCGGTGCCAATGGTCATTACGATCATTGAGTAGAAAACCAACAGCAACCAACGTTCGAGATTCTGGTCGATTTGTTTCAGTATGTATCGCACGACGATGCCTCCCGTTCGGGAATGAGCCTTCAAGAGAACGTGAGTCACCCCGGCGGGGTGACCCACCCGGTCACCATTCAGGCATCGTTGACGTAGTAGCGGCCTTGTGTGTTCGCCGCTTCCAGCAACTTATCGAAGTTCGCGATGGAACCCGCCAACTCGTTCTTGTACGAGTCCCATTCAGCGTTCTGATGCCCGCCCTTCTGCACCCACTGTTCGAACTCATCCGCCGTAGGCGTGTAGAACTGAACACCTGATTGACGCATCTCGGCCATGGCATAGGCCCGGGATGCCGGCACTTTCGCCAGGTTCTGATGCGACGTCACCTCGCTCGCGAACTCGATGCCTTCGCGTACAGACACCGGTAGCCCGTTGAACCATTCCAGGTTGCAGGAGTAGACCTGCGCGTCAGGGACGGCACGGGTAAACGTCACCCAGGAGAGAATGTCCTTGAAGCCGAACACGAACAAAGCCCCGACGGCCGGATCGAGCGCATCCGCCACACCCTGCTTGATAGCGGACGGCGTCTCACCCCAGGCCACCGGCGTGGGGTTGGCCCCCAGAGCGCGATAGTACTGTTGCAACATTTGCGAGCCTGGCACGCGGAATTTGATGCCGGCAAGATCCGCCGGCGTCTTTATTGGGCCATTGCCGCCTTTACGCAGGGCCACGACACGCGGATCGATGACCACGTACCACAGTGGCTTGAAGCCCTTGGCTTCGACCATGGGATGGACTGTATTGCGCCACGCGTCTGAACCAGTGAGGTTAACGAACTTCTGGTTTTCGCCACAGAAATAAGGAAGATTGATCAGGTCTACGACCGGTGCAAAGGGCGCAAAGTTGGAGATCGAGTGTTGAGCGCCCTGGATGGTGCCCTGCTGCACTTTTTGAGCCAGCGCACCCCCGGCCCCCAGCTGGCCGCCCGGCGAAAGCTTCACGTAGACCTGGCCGTTGGTTACGTTCTGGATATTCTCTTTGAAATCCAGCTGCATTATCGGATAGCTGCGCGTTGCACCCAGCACGTAGGCCGTTGCGATGGTCATTTTGTACTTCGCCGCCTCTTCGCGATCTCTTTCCTCTTTGGCGGAAGCGGCGGCCGCCTCTTCGCTGATCAGCAGGCTGCCTGCTGCCCCCGCCACGACCGCGGCGGTGAAGCCGTATTTGCCGGTAAGCTCGAAGAAACGACGACGCTCTATGGATTCGATTGTTTCAGGATCACGTTTCACTTTTTCTCCTCCTCTGCTGCAATGGCAGATTTTGTTTTAAGTTCGGTTTCTTCTGCTTCACGACGCAGCACTTCAATCACAAACAAGATGACCGCTGCCAAAAGAACCAGAAATTCTCCTACGTCGCCGAGCTTTAGAATCGGTTCGAATTCAGAATTCAGGGCCGCTTTACCCAGGAGCACATCGAGAACGAATAATCCGAAAAGTGCTCCTGATGCGACCAGGTACCAGAAATCAGCGCGTGTACGCATTACTCCTCCCTTCTGTATGGCAGGCCGTCAGTCGAGCGATCATCCGGGCTGGATCAAATATGCCAGATGCTTCATCCGCGCTACGCGCTTTCATAGAGCCTGGTGAGTACGAACTCCCGATGCCCGAGTGCCTCCGCTGAGGTAAGGCGCCCATTTGCGGTTCTGAACATACTGTCGAGGAGTGCATCGCCGGCTCCGTCGGGGGTCATTTCTTTACGCAACAGGGCGGACACATCCACATCGACATGCTCGCTCATGGTACGAACCGTACGCGGATTGGCGCAGATCTTGATCACCGGAATAATCGGGTTACCGATGATGTTCCCCTGTCCGGTGGGAAAGAAGTGCAACACGTATCCCGCTGCGGCAGCCAAAGTCACCATCTCCGCGGCCGCGGACGAGGAATCCATGAACCAGAGACCAGGCCCTGTGGGTGCTTCCGCCTTGTCCAGTACACCGTCCACCATGCATTCCTTGCCGATTTTCTGGATGTTGCCCAGTGCCTTCTCTTCGATGGTTGTAAGACCGCCCTCGATATTTCCTTTCGTTGGTTGTGAATCCGAAAGATCAGAGGTCTTGTGACGATTGATCAGGTCCTGGTAACGATTGAACATGAACATGAAGCGCTCGCGCACTTCGTCGTTGCGACAGCGTGCGGCTACCAGGTCTTCACCGCCGGTAATTTCCGAGGTTTCACCAAACAGTAGTGTCGCCTTGTGCGGATACAGCTTGTCGAAGGCGTTGCCCACGGTCGGGTTTGCCCCGCAACCGGAAGTCGTATCCGATTCCCCACATTTCGTAGAAACCCAGAGCTCACTCAGCGGCGCTTCTTCGCGGCGCAGTTCAGAGGCCCACTGAACATACTCTTTCGCGACTTTCGAGGCCTTCATGATGGTCTCGTGATCGCCATGTTGCTCGATACCGAAGCCGGTTACCGGTTTTCCGGTGGAAGCGATGCCTTCTACGATCTTTTGCGTCCAGCCATTTTCGATGCCGATCACGACGACGGCGGCTACGTTTGGATTGGCCCCGGTACCGATCAGCGTGCGAAAGTGCAGATCAAGATCCTCCCCGAACTGCAACCTGCCATAGGGGTGAGGCAATGCCATGGTGCCCATAATGTTGTGAGCTACAGCCTCACAGGCGGCGTTCGACAGGTCATCTACCGGCAGGATAATGACGTGATTACGGACACCTACGCGTCCATTCTCGCGTCGATATCCTGAAAACGTTGCTTTGCTAAGATCTTGGGACATTACTCTCTCTCCAATTCGATTAACGACTCTAGGACACTTACCGATGACTACCAGCGCTTGGTCTTGATGTTCTGCACATGGGCATGCTCACCCTTGCCGATGTCTGCCACCACCTTGCCGATGTCCACGCCGTATTTGATTACCGTATCGCCCGCCTTCAGGGGTTTGATCGCCAACTTGTGTCCGATTGGAATGTCACTCGCTGCGGTAAATTTGACCTCCGTGTCCTGATCCATAATCCATCCGACAAGTTCGTCGCCGGCCTTCACTCCTTCCACGACGACAACGCCGACGCTGTCGCCTTCGTCATGAACCACAAAGTCGATCATTTGTTTCTCCCTAGCTGGACTGGTTGAGGATGCACCCGAAGTGTGAAGTGAATAGTAGCTGCTATACTCGAACAGTCAAGTAGTCTTCTATAAGACTTTAAAAAGGGGAACAGGACGATTTTTCTAACCGTCTGTAATCGCGATGGTTTCGGTGGGGCAAGATGGCCTCGGCGTGACGCGCAAAAAGTGCTCCGGAAACACAAAGCCTTTTTGGAATTTTCTTATATAAGACTATAATTAGACCGCCCGACATATACATCCAGGCAGACGTGTATTTCACCAGAGGTAAAAAGATTGCTGCTATCCAACACTAAAGGGGCCATCCCGCTCTACATGCAAATAAAGGAGCTGTTTGTGTCCAGGATCAGTGAAGGACAGTGGTCGCCCGGCGAAGGCATCCCCAGCGAGATGCAACTCGCACAAGAGCTGGGGGTCAGTCAGGGAACGGTGCGCAAGGCAATTACGGAGCTGGTCGAAAAAAACGTATTGACCCGCAAACAGGGGAGCGGAACCTTCGTGGCATACCACGACAGCCAACGCGCCTTGTTTCATTTCTTTCACATCGTGGATAACAAGGGCCACAAGGTCCTGCCGGACAGCACGACTTTGTCTTGTCGCCGGAAACGCGCATCGCGTCTCCAATCTTCGAAACTGCAATTGGCATCTGGCTCTTCAGTCATCAGCATCGAGCGCATACGAAAGTTCAATGACCAGCCGACCATGCTGGAAACAATCACATTGCCAGCAACGCTGTTCGGCGCGTTGGCCAAGGTTGGAGCCTGCGATCTGCCAAACATGCTTTATGAGCTGTATGAGAAAAAGTTTGGAATAACCGTCCACAGCGCCGAAGAGCAGCTGCGCGCAGTAGCAGCGTCGGAGCATGACGCGTCGTTACTGGATTTGCCGACAGGGACGCCTTTGCTTGAGATCGAACGCGTGGCGTTGACGCTGGATCGAACGCCAATCGAACTCCGCATCAGCCACTGCATCACTAGCAAGCACTATTACGAGAACGCGATCTTTTAAGAGAGAATCGTATGTATCGGGATAAGTGATCGAATCGGCTTTGTCGCGGCCGCTTTCAAGCACCGCGAATATCGAAGCGACCCCAAATAAGCGTCCCCTATTTCCGAGATCAAGTGCCTGGTGGGCGCTCGGGTGTTCAGGCCCATGAAGGCGCTGGGTGCGTCTGATCCTTGACCGACAGAGCTGCGCCATGTCGCCTACCCCTGCAAGGTGGCGCGGGATGCCGACCGTTCCAACTATTGCATAATGGGAACAGTTTTCGCATTTTTGGCCGCTAAATTTTATTGTGCAGGCTCGCGCGTGGCCAGACAGGCAGGCCGCTGCCTGCACCACACGGCATGCATACCGGCAATGCCCGTCCTGTTATATGGAGCGACCGGGGTGCGTGTGTCATTTCTTTCCGGCATAGGGCAAGGAGGCGAAAATCTGTGAGCAACGAGACAAGCAAGAAGGTCGGGATACCATACCTCCTGGTTTGGCTGTTCATTCTGACCGGCCCAGGACCAGGTCTGGCCGAACCGGCTGACTTCAGCGGCGTGCACTTGACGGTCGGAGCCCAAAACGCCGACGCCATTGGCGGTCCGGCCAGGACCCACGCGGCTACTTGGGGGAAGAGAACTGGCGGCATTGCCGAGGTCGTGCAGTCGGACTTCAGTCAGCTTTTTTCCGATTACATGGCCTCTTTGAAGGCAAAAGAGCCAGGCTACGATGTCCTGCTTTTCCCTTCCGCCTGGGCAGCGGATTTTTACCCCTATCTAGCTGAGATGCCAGAAGATCTGCGGGAAAGCGACGCCTTCGACGACATCCACCCCGCCTATCGCGAAAGGCTGATGACATGGAACGGGGAATGGATCGCAGCGACCGTCGATGGCGACTTGTTTAACGGCTATTACCGAAAGGACCTGTTCGGCGACCCCGTAAACCAGGCTGAATTTCGTGCCCGCTATGGCTACGAGCTGCTCCCCCCCGACACGTGGAGCCAATACCGCGATATCGCTGAATTCTTCAATCGGCGCCGGTTGCCCGACGGCAGCCTCGTATACGGCACGGCAGAGGCGTTCGCCCGCAACGGTAAACAGTTCTGGACCCTTTTCAGTCGGGCCTCTGCCTACACCAATGATGCCGAGTTTCCCGGCGCCCAGTTCTTTGACCCCGATACCATGCGTGCCTCGATCGACAACCCCGCTTGGCTGCAAGCGGTGCAGGAGTACAAGGCGATACTGGAATTCTGCCCGCCGGATGCGCTGAATTTCGGGATCGTGCAGGTCAGGAACGCGTTCCTTGACGGCCGCACTGCGATGGCGTTGGATTGGGGTGACATCGCACAGATCGCAGGGGACCCCAGTCGTTCGAATGTTGCCGGCAAGGTCGGCTATTTCGTGTTGCCCGGAACCAAGCGGGTTTGGGACAGCCGCCTGTGGAAGTGGCGGGACACGGGGTCGGTATACAAGGCGCCTTTTCTCGCTTTTGGAGGCTGGATGGCCGGGGTGCCCAAGAATAGCCGCAGTCAGCGCGCCGCGTGGGACTACATCATGTGGTTCTCCAACCCCGAGAACAGCCTGGGTGATGTGGTTACCAGTGGCACCGGCATCAACCCCTATCGCTTCACCCACTTCACCAACATCGATGCCTGGACCCAAGCCTTATCCAGGTCCGCCGCGTCAGAGTATCTGGGCGTGGTGCGAGCAAGTCTCGACTCGCCACACGTGGCAATGGATCTGAGGATTCCAGGATTTTATCGTTATACCGAGGCACTTGAAGATCAGTTAAGCCCGATCCTGCGCGATGAAATCGCCATCGATACGGCGATGAGCCGCGTGGCGATCGCCTGGGAGGCCATTACCGATGACCTGGGGCGTGAGGAGCAGTTGGCCGCCTATCGAGCGGGCATGGGCCTGCCGAAAGAACGCGGTGGGCCCCGACCCGGCGCACAAGGAAATAAACAACGTTATGTCATTGGCTTTTCACAAGCGACCACCACCGAACCGTGGCGGCTACAGTTCAATCGAGAGTTAAGGGCCGAGGCCGCAAAACATCCGGAGGTGGAATTGATCGTTCGCGATGCCATGGACTCTGTGTCCCGCCAGGTGGCTGACGTGGAAGAATTCATCTCACGGGGGGTCGATGCGATCCTGGTCTCGCCCAAGGTCACAGAGGAACTCACGCCCCCGGTCAGCAAGGCATTTTCGATGCGAATACCTGTTTTCGTGCTCGATCGCGACGTGGCAAATGACCGCTACACGCAATACATTGGCGGCGACAATCGCGAGATTGGCCGTGCGGCTGGCCACAGAGCGGTGCAGCTGCTCGGCGGGGCAGGCAAGGCAAAGGGCAATATCATGGAAATATGGGGCGGCAGGGGGTCATCTCCCGCCAACGATCGCCACGATGGATTTTTCGAAATCATCGAACAAGAGCCCGGGGTGAAGATCCTCAATGCGCCCCAAGATGGCGATTGGAAGCAGGATATCGCCTACGGAATCATGGCCGATGCGCTGGACGTCCATCCGCAGATCGATCTGGTCTATGCGCACAATGATCCGATGGCCTATGGCGCTTACCTGGCGGCGCGCGATGTCAATCGTCATGCGGATATCGCTTTTCTCGGCATTGACGGCATCCCGGTCGAGGGTGTCGCGTGGGTAAAGGAAGGTATCCTGGATGCAACCTTTCTGTACAAGACGCCGGGGGCAGAAGGCATCCGGCAAGCGTTGCGTTTTCTCAAAGGACAGCCAGTGGAGAAGCGCGTGACGCTGCCGACGTTGACAATTGACAAGACCAATGCCGCAGAAATACTCAACCAGCATATTGGGGAGTAGAGCGTGCTGATCCATGTACCGCGGGTGATGCCGAATGAGCCATAGTATCGGCCGCAACCGCAGTTTCAGGCAAAAACTGTCTCTGACTTTCGCCGGCAGCGCCCTGATCCTGCTACTGGCCGGAGGCTTCGCCCTGTACCTGATGACCCAGCTCGGTGCGGCGGTGGAGCAGGCAATCAGCGAGATCCTGCCGAAGGCCCTGGTCGCCATGCGGCTATCGGAGCATAGCGCACTGCTCGCGGCCTCTGCGCCGACTCTGGCCAGCGCCCGCGACCTGCAGGCGACCCAGCGCGTTGCGGCGGGCCTGGATCAACTGGAGAAAGAGATCGAGGACAACCTGTCCATCCTGGAGCAGACTTCCAGATCGCAGCGACTGGTTGAGGTGCGCAAAAATGTCGCGATGCTCTCAGACACCCTGTCAGGCCTGAAGAGCGCGACCAACGACCGTATTGCGCTCGATGAGCGACACGCCAGGGGGTTGGCTCGCATCCGCCAGGTCCACAGCGAATTTTCCGATACCGTGAGTCCTGTCGTCTGGGGCGTCGCCTCCCTGACACGCCTGTTCGGCAAGGGTGTCGCCCGCGCAAATGTAGCGGTGCTCAAAGACTTGCGCGACGGGCATATCCGGAAGCTGATGGCGCTGATAAATCTGCAAACCGCTTATCACCGTTTGATCGGGACCAACCGCAGCCGCGGGAGTGATTCGTCGGCATGGCAGCATTTTGTCGAGGCCTTGGAACTTGCGCAGAATTCCGCCTCAGAAGCAGATAAAAAAGATGATCCTACCGTCCTGCGCCTGAAGGATGCCGGCGAGCATTTCCGGGCTGCCTGGATGCGTCGCCCGGCGACGTTCCCGAACGCTGGCGATACCCAGCTCGAAGCCGCCCTGTCGCAGGCGATAGACGCCGCCGAGGGTGCGTTGGCGCAGCACCTCCGGGCTGCGTTACTGAAGGCCGAGTCGACGATCGCTGAATTTGTCGACCAGGCAGTGAGAGACATGGGATATGCCCTGGATATCAAGTCGGAAGGCAACCTTTTGTTCGCCCTATTGACTGCAGTGGCCGATGCCGACAGCCGCGAGAGCGTTTCCGGCCTGCAGGATCGCTTCAAGCGTTCGCGCGCGACTTTCCGGATATCGGCCAATGATTTTCTCGACAGTCAATTGTCTAGACGCAACCCGATTCTTGCGGAAAATGTCAAGGGTATCGAAGAACAACTTCTGACGCTGGGAGACGGATCGGAGAACCTGTTTGATATTCGTCGTTCACAATTGGCTGCGCGGGCCAAGATAGAGCGACTGCTGGCGAGTAATCGAAACGTGGCGGCTCAACTGAAGCAGCAAGTGGCGCAGTTGGTTGAAGAGGTCCAAGCCCAGGCCGGCAGCCTTGGAAAGCAATTGCAGAAAAGTCGCGGCGCAAACAGGGCCCTACTGGTGATGGTCTTTCTGATCGGCCTGGTGCTGCTGGTGATGATTGCGTTTTTCTCCATCAGAACCCTGGGCAGACAAGACCGCGAGATCCGACAGACGGCGATGGTCTTCGAGAGCACCGGCGAAGGTGTAATCATTGTCGACCCCAAAGGCCGCATCGTCGCGGTCAACCAGGCATTCGGCGGCTCATCGGGATATGGACGCGACGAACTCGCCGGCCGACATGTGCGGATACTCAGATCAAGGCGTCATCACAGGGAGTTCTATCATCAGATCCTTTCAGCGCTTTTAGAAACCGGACGCTGGCAGGGTGAGATGTACACACGCAAGAAAACCGGCGAGTCAATGCCGGAATGGCTCACAGTGAACGCGGTCAAGGATGGCCAGGGCCGGGTCAGCCAGTATGTGGCGGTCTTCTCCGATGTCGCAATCGTCAAACGGTCGCTTCAAAAACTGGATCATCTCGCGCATCACGACACCCTGACCGGCCTCCCCAATCGCTTGCTACTTCAGGACCGGCTCGATCATGCCATCCATCGTGCGCACCGGCAGGGTCACTGTTTGGCCGTACTGTTCCTGGACCTTGATAGATTCAAAAACATCAACGATACCCTCGGGCATGCTGCAGGTGATCAGTTATTACGTATCTTTGCCGCCCGACTGTCGCGTCAGATTCGGGAAGGAGACACGGTAGCCCGTCTAGGTGGCGACGAGTTCATGGTACTTCTTGAGGACTACCGTGCCAGCGATGATCCGCGCATTGTGGCGCAAAAACTGCTGGATTCGCTGCATGAGCCTTTCGATATCCAGGGCCATCAATTGTATGTCACTGCGAGCATCGGCATCAGCCTGTATCCCGACGACGGTGAGACCGTGGATGAACTTGTGCGCAATTCTGATGCTGCAATGTATCGTGCAAAGGAGAAAGGCAAGAACAGCTACCACTTTTACACCAGTGATCTTACGGCGGTCGCCCGAGAGAGCCTTCGACTCGAATCGAGTCTGCGGTTGGCATTGCATAGGGGTGAGTTCACCCTGCATTACCAGCCAAAGTGGAACACGCGAACCGGCTCCGTTACCGGTGTAGAGGCGCTACTGAGATGGCAGCATCCGGAACGCGGCCTTTTGGGGCCGGGCGCTTTCCTGAACGCCCTGGAAGACTGCGGCCTGATCCGGCAGGTAGGCAAGTGGATATTGCAGACCGCCTGTCAGCAGGCACGGACGTGGCAGGAACAGGGGCTGGCGGCGATTCAAATGTCCGTCAACCTTTCAGGACAGCAGATCGTCGAGGGGGAATTGCTACAGACAGTGAACGATGCGCTGGAAGAAAGCCGCCTGGATGCCCGATACCTGGAACTGGAGTTGACCGAAGGCTTTATCATGCAGCAGCCTGAAGAGGCCATCGTGCTTTTGAACTCGCTGCGCGAATTGGGTATCAGTATTGCGATCGACGATTTCGGGACAGGATATTCATCGCTGAGCTATCTCAAGCAGTTGCCTGTGCAAAAGCTGAAAATCGACCGGTCTT
Source organism: uncultured Gammaproteobacteria bacterium (assembly GCA_963753845.1). GTDB lineage: Bacteria > Pseudomonadota > Gammaproteobacteria > Chromatiales > Chromatiaceae > Thiosocius. The sequence goes on along the minus strand of CAVWEI010000002.1, from coordinate 178,236 downwards.
TTGTTCGGGATATTCCCGCCGACCCGGATGATATGGCGATCACTAGGGCAATCGTGGCACTCGGCCACACACTTCAGATGTCGATCGTCGCCGAGGGCGTGGAAACCGAAGAACAGCTTGCCTTTTTGCTCGACGAGGGTTGTGAAGAGGCGCAGGGGTATCTGTTCAGCATGCCGCTTCCTGCGGAGGAGCTGAGTTCATTGCTGCAGCGTGGATTTCGTGCAGCCGCCAAGCCCGTCCACGCGGAGAACGCCTGACATCGACAATTGCGGGAACCGCCCAACGCAGCGCGCTCTTCTTCTATGACAACTCACACACTGTGCCAAAGACCCGGGTCTGGCACGCACCGTCTGCGTGAATATGCCATTTTGAGGCCGATCGAGTGCCACGTTTGGGTATTTGGACCAAACAAGCTACATTTTGGACATTTGCGAACATTGGCTGATGGAAGCACTATGAGCGAACAACGAGATATCCTCTTCGAGCCCGTCGATCTGGGCGATCTGAGACTTCGCAACCGCGTAGTCATGGCGCCCTTGACCCGCTCGCGGGCTGCCCAGCCGGGGGACGTCCCGACGGCGATGAACGCCGAGTATTATCGCCAGCGGGCCGGGGCGGGACTCATCATCGCAGAGGCGACCCAGGTATCTCCCCAGGGCAAGGGCTACGCATTCACCCCGGGCATCCATTCGCAGGAGCAGGTCGAGGGCTGGCGCCTGGTGACCGATGCGGTACACGATGCCGGCGGGCACATTTTTCTGCAGCTGTGGCATGTCGGGCGGATCTCTCGCCCAGAGCTGCAACCGGACGGCGCCACGCCGGTGGCACCTTCCGCCATCAAGCCTGAAGGGGCCATGACCTTCATCAGTGCGGATTCCGGCATGGTGGAGATTCTGGAACCGAGGGCCCTGCGGGCTGACGAGCTCCCAGGGGTGGTGGAGCAGTATCGCCAAGGGGCGGAGAATGCCAAGAAGGCCGGCTTCGACGGCGTCGAGATCCACGCCGCCAATGGCTATCTGTTGGACCAGTTCCTGCGCACCAAAAGCAACCGGAGAACGGACGAATACGGCGGGTCCGTGGAAAATCGCCTTCGCTTCCCCATGATGGTAGTGGAGGCGGTAATCGACGTGTGGGGCGGCGAGCGCACCGGTATCCGCGTCAGCCCGACCGGCAGCTTCAACGACATGGCGGACGAGGACCCGGTTGCGACCTACGCGGCCTTCGCCCGGCGTCTGAACGATGCCGGGGTCGCGTTTATCGAGGTCGTGGAGGATTCTTTCCAGGGTAACCTGGCCCAGGGCCGTCCCGAGGCAGTCATTGACGCCATACGCGCCAGCTTCCATCGGACTTATATTGGCAATGGGGCATACACTGCGGAAGAAGCCCGGAGGCGATTGGGCGAAAGTCGCTGCGACCTGGTTTCCTTCGGCCGTCCCTTTATCTCCAACCCCGACCTGCCCGAGCGTTTCCGCCTCGGGACCGCGCTCAACGCCTGGGACGAGAGCACCTTCTACGGCGGCGGCGAACAGGGATACACGGATTACCCGACGCGGGAGAGCAGCGACTCTTGACCTGAAAATCTCACCGGCATCTCGAAGACTGGTGCAATTCGCCGACAGCTCTTTACGGCGGGATGCCCCCGGCACAGAACAGGCCACACTGCGGAACGCAGAATGACGGCGAACGTCTGATTCAGAGCGTGCCGGTGAGTCGATGCATCTCCAGCCAGCCGTCCTCGCCATGTGCCTGGTCTTGATCGCTTGGCGGGCACATCCCCGCTACCAGCTGATCGTCGCCGCCAATCGCGACGAATTCTACGCGCGCCCCACCCTGCCGGCGCAACGCTGGCCCGGGGCCAGCGGCATGATTGCAGGACAGGATCTCGAAGCCGGCGGCAGTTGGATGGGGGTCGACGCCGCCGGCCGCTTTGCCGCCGTGACCAATTTCCGCGAGATGGAGCAGGGTCCGGCAGACGCCCGTTCGCGCGGCGAACTGGTGACTGACTACCTGCTTGGCGATGCGCCCGCCGAAAGCTATCTCGCCGAGGTGGCCGGACGCGCCAATCACTATCGAGGCTACAACCTGCTGCTCACCGGCGGCGGCGAACTCTACTGCGCCAGCAACCGCGGTGCGCCGGTTCGCCACTTGCCGCCAGGTGTACATGGCGTATGCAACGGGCCGCTGGACAGTGACTGGCCCAAGGTGAAGCGCGGTCGCCAATTGCTGGCCAAGGCCGTTGATCGCACCGAGCCGAGCCCCAAACAACTCTTCGAACTGCTGCGCGACCAGACACAACCGGCCGATGAAGCGCTGCCCGATACCGGCGTCGGTCTCGAATGGGAACGGTTGCTGGGCACCATCGCCATCGACGGGGCCATTGCGGGAAGAGACTACGGCACCCGCAGCGCCAGCGTGTTGCTGCTGGATGCAAAGGGCCGCGGGCGATTTGTCGAGCACAGCCGCATGGACGATGCCAGGTGGCAGCAGCGCGAGTTCCCAATCAGGTCTACTTGACCGCCCAGGCGCGCTGGCCGGACACCTGCAATCGTGTGCACTAGTTTCACTTGAGCAACGAATCGACATCGATTGGAAAATATCGAGATGCTGCGTTGATCAGAGTATTCGAGGTGAGCTTCGATACACCGTAAACCTCGACACTGACATTGAAGTCATCGCGAAGCTTGTCCACCAGCAAAGCGAAATCGCCGTCGCCTGAAACCAGTACAAGCACATCGGCATCTTTCGCGTACTCGACCGCATCCAGGGTTATGCCAACATCCCAATCACCCTTGGCCGTCCCGTCCGAGCGTTGAATAAACGGTTTCCAACTTCACTTCGAAACCGATGGCCTTAAGAATGTTCTGAAACTGGCGCTGTTTCTCATCACCCCGATCAATCGCATAGGCAACGGCTTTGACGATGGTCCTGTTCGAACCCACTATCCGCCAGAACGCGTTGTAGTCGAAATTGCTGCCAAACGCCTGACGCGTCGTGTAGTAAACGTTTTGCACGTCAACAAGGATGACAACCCGTTACATGTAGGTCCTTATGTTGGCCAACGCCTATATACAGGCGCTTAAAGCTCGGGCCGCTAAGTGGGCGAACCGGGCGGCGTAGTATCAGATGCTATTCAGCCACTTCGAAATCACACCCTTCACGCAGCCGAAGCGTTTCAGCAAGGGTATAGCGTGTTCCGTTGTTGGCCTCGACTCATCATTTCATGCCGCCGCGAAAAACGTCACGACTTATCTTCTCCCCCCACAGAAGCCTAATACCCCGATACCCGTGAGCATTCCCAGCTCGCTAATTCATAATTTGCCGAATTCCGTGGTAAACACCCGAACAACCCTTTGAGCCACCACCCCAGGAAAGGTTCGGCCAGAACTGGCGCCCGGAGGCGTTTTTCTGCGTCTCTCAGTGAGTTAGGAAGTCGCTGACGATTTCACCGGCCTCCACACGTCAGCAAACCCAAAATGTTTCGGGCCTTCCCGCATCACATCACTCGGGCAATGTTCGATATCGCTGCGCCAATTGCTTGAAGCCGGCCAGATCGACAACCTCGCGGCCGAGCTCATCGGCGATGATCGCTGCCACGTCGTCAGCCAGTGCACCAGCCAACTGCGCATCCAGAAAAAGAATCCGAGACCGGCGGGCCAATACGTCTTCGACTGTCATGGCCGCTTCGTGGCGAACGGCGAACCGTACCATGGCTTCCGTCAAGCCCATGCCAAGCTCACGCTGATGCCCGGGCAAATCATCGAGCAGCGCGGCCTCCGTGCCGTATAGATGCGCACCCGGCGGATCGCTGATCTTATGGCTTGCAGTCGTTGGCGTGCCGATCAAGCGTAGATCGATTGTTCGGGAGGATTCGCGCGGCGCAAGCAGCCCGGCCGCCGTACAGCGCTCGACGACATCTTCTGCCATGGCTCGGTACGTGGTCCACTTGCCACCAGTCACGGAAACCAGGCCGGACTTGTCCACCAAGACCAAATGCTCGCGCGAAATGTCCTTGGTGTTGCCTGGTTCAGCATCCGGCGGCCTGACCAGAGGCCTCACGCCGCCCCAGATGGAACGCACGTCACTGGCCGACGGAATTCGGGCAAGGTACTTGGCTGCTTCACCCAGGATGAAATCCACCTCGTCAGCCAACGGTGTGGGCTCAGATTCGATCATGTCACGCGGCGTATCGGTCGTACCGAGCAGCACCTTACCGAGCCAGGGCACGGCGAACATCACGCGACCGTCATCGGTCTTGGGCACCAGCAAGGCATGATCGCCGGGAAGAAACTCGCGGTCCACGACGAGGTGAATGCCCTGGCTGGGCGATACCATGTGACTATCCGGGTTCAAATCCATGCGCCGCAGGTCATCCACCCAGACACCGGTCGCGTTGACGATGCAATGGGCATGGACATCGATACTTTCACCCGTCTCGGCGTTTGTAACCGAGGCACCGCTCACCTTGCCATCCGTATGCAACAGCGCCGCTGCGGGACAGTGGTTCAACACCACCGCCCCGTAGGATGCCGCCGTGCGCGCCAGCGCAACGGCCAGGCGGGCATCGTCGAACTGGCCATCCCAGTACTTCACAGAACCAACCAGGTCTTGTGCGCGCACGCCCGGCATGGTCCCGATGGTTTCGGCACGATTGAGAAACCGCGTTTCGCCCAACCCGGCTTTGCCTGCCAGCAGGTCGTACAGCATCAAGCCGGTCCCGTAAAACAATCTGTCCCACAAACGCCCCTTCATACCGAACGCAGGCACGAGGCAGGGAAGCGGCTGCGCGAGATGTGGCGCGTTTTCCAATATCGCCTTGCGTTCCCGCAGCGCCTCCTTTACGAGGGCGACGTTTCCCTGTGCAAGGTAGCGCACGCCGCCATGAACCAGTTTGGTTGCACGGGAAGAAGTGCCCTTCGCAAAATCGTCGCGCTCCACGACCGCGACCGACAAACCCCGCGTCGCAGCTTCGAGGGCAACGCCCAGGCCGGTGGCGCCGCCGCCAACCACGAGCAGGTCGAATCGATTGGTCTGCTTCAGCCGTTGCAGGGAGGCCCGCCGCGACAGGGTTCCACGATCAGCATTAGCGGAATTCACGTCTGCTGCTCCTCTCCCCCGATGCCGGCAAGCTCGATGGCCACGTTGTTTTCTGCGCAAATACGCGCAATTTCAGCCTCCGGTCGCTGATCGGTGACAAGGAAATCGAGATCGGCAATATGGCCGATACGTACCGGCGCCGAACGCGAGAACTTCATGGCATCCGCCACCACGATGGAGCGGCGACTGGAGGCCATGATGGCGCGCGACACGCTCACCTCGCGAAAGTCGTAATCCAACAGCGAGCCATCGGTATCGATCCCGGATACACCCATAACCGCGAAATCGACCTTAAACTGGCGTATGAATTCGACCGCAGCCTCCCCCACGATGCCGCCGTCCGAATGCCGAAGCACACCTCCCGCGACGATCACCTCGATATGGGCATGCCCCCTCAACAGCTGCGCAACGTTGAGATTGTTGGTAATCACCATCAGCCCCTGGTGGTGCAACAGCGAACGGCGACCTCTTCGGTCGTCGTGCCGATGTTGATAAACAGTGAGCAATTGTTCGGGATCAGTGCGCAGTGCGTTCACCAATCAGCCTCTTGGCATCCGATGAGATGTGGCGACGATTTTCATAGCCGACATTCGCGACGCCGGCAGCGAACATGGCACCGCCGTGAAAACGCTGCAGCACCCCAAAGTCGCACAGATCGTTCAGATCCGTGCGGATCGTCTGCGGCGTGACATCAAAGCGTGCTACCAGATCATCGACGACGACGCGGCCCTCAGCGCGGGCCAGCTTCACGATCTCTGATTGTCGGGGGCTCAACGGCTGCATGACGGATCGTCAATGGACTGATTCATAGTGCGAATTATTTCGTATCTATTTCGTTTTGCAAAGAAGAAATAGAAAACGAAAATAAACGAAAAATACAGGCAGGCACGCGCCAACAATTGAAAAGCTCATAAAAGTGTTCATTAATTAACATTTTTTTGATATACACTCACGAGGCAGACGTCAGAACAATGCTATTCTCTAATAATAGAAGATTGATATGCGCTGAAATACTCATTCGTTGACTTGTTTGACATTCGTTTGTTTTCGTTTACATTGCCCATGCAGCTGAGTCTAACAAAGAACCAAGACCGAGAGGAGAGACACCATGCGCAGATACCGCACGCTGGCTGCCGCCATGTCCTTGACGACATCGATGTTTGCCGGCACGCCAGGCTGACATGGCCGCAGCCGAGCAATGGATCGACAGCGAATTCCAACCTTCCAGTCTGTCGAAAGCAGAGCAGATGGCCGAGATGGCGTGGTTTGCCAAGGCAGCCGCACCGTTCAAGGGCATGGAAATCAACGTCCTGTCAGAGACCATCCCCACACATGAATACGAGTCCAAGACGCTGACCAAGGCGTTTGAGGAGATCACCGGCATCAAGGTCAATCACCAGCTGCTCGGTGAGGGCGAGGTCGTTCAGGCCGTGCAGACCCAGATGCAGACCAAGCGCAATCTCTACGATGCCTACATCAACGATTCGGATCTGATCGGCACGCACTCGCGGCTACAGTTGGCCGTGAATCTGACCGACTGGATGGCGGGTGACGGCAAGGACGTCACGAACCCGAATCTCGACGTCGACGATTTCATCGGCAAGTCCTTCACCACCGGTCCCGACGGCAAGCTCTATCAGTTACCCGACCAGCAGTTCGCGAACCTGTACTGGTTCCGCAAGGACTGGTTCGATCGTCCCGATCTGCACAAGCGCTTCAAAGAAAAGTACGGCTATGAGCTTGGCGTACCGATGAACTGGTCGGCCTATGAGGACATCGCCGAATTCTTCTCCGAGGACGTCAAAGAGATCGATGGCGTTCGGATCTACGGACACATGGACTACGGCAAACGCGCCCCCGACCTCGGCTGGCGCATGACCGACGCCTGGCTGTCGATGGCCGGTGCCGGTTCCAAGGGCCTGCCCAACGGTGTGCCGATCGATGAGTGGGGCATCCGCATGGAGGCTGGTTCGTGTAATCCTGCCGGTGCGTCAGTGACGCGCGGCGGTGGAGCGAATGGTCCGGCCGCCGTGTATGCGATCCGCAAGTGGGATGAGTGGCTGCGCAAGTACGCGCCCCCGGGTGCGGCCGACTATGACTTCTATCAGTCCTTGCCGGCCCTTGTCGCAGGGTAATGTCGCTCAGCAGATCTTCTGGTACACGGCGTTCACGGCATCGATGGTCAACCCAAGGAAGATGGCAACAACACCGTCGATGGCGAAGGCAATCCGCTGTGGCGCATGGCACCCTCGCCACACGGCCCCTACTGGGTAGAGGGTCAGAAGCTCGGTTATCAGGACGCCGGATCCTGGACATTGTTCAACTCGACCCCGGTCGATCGTCGCAAGGCGGCCTGGCTTTACGCGCAGTTCGTCGTGTCGAAGACCGTCGACGTGAAGAAGTCGCATGTCGGCCTGACCTTCATCCGCGACTCGACTATCAATCATCGAGTCCTTCACGGACCGCGCACCCAAGCTCGGCGGACTCGTCGAGTTCTACCGCTCGCCCGACCGCGTGATGTGGTCCCCGACCGGTGTCAACGTGCCCGATTATCCGAAGCTGGCACAGCTATGGTGGCAGAACATCGGTGATGTGAACTCCGGCGCCTTTACGCCACAGCAGGCCATGGATCGTCTCGCCGGCGAGATGGATCAGGTCATGGCCCGTATGCAGCAGGCCGACGAGAAGGCCAAAGTCTACGGTGGCTGCGGCCCCCGTCTCAACGACGAGAAAGCTGCCGCAGAATGGCTGGGCAAGGGCGGCGCGAAGGCCAAGCTCGCCAACGAAAAGCCCAAGGGCGAGACCATCGCCTACGACGAGCTGATCAAGCGTTGGTCCAACTAAGGCTGCATCCGACACTCGCCGGGCACAGGGAGGCGCCCGGCACTTCCTTCCATCGATGATCCCGATTCGCCACCCCTGGGCGCTGCTCTAACAGTGCCCATGGCGGTAGAACGAAGCCGAGACAACCCGGTGAGAAGCCCTGCATGACCCTTTCATTGAAAAACGTCTCACTGCGTGTGGATGGGCAGACGCACATCTACGACACCACGGTCGAACTCGCACCGGACGGTTTCAACATCCTGCTGGGTACGACCCTGGCCGGCAAGACCACCCTGATGCGCCTGATGGCCGGGCCTGGTTCAGCCTACATCCGGCGAGATCTGGTTCAATGGCGAGAACGTGACCGGCATCCCGGTACAAAAGCGCAATGTGTCCATGGTGTACCAGCAGTTCATCAACTACCCGAACATGAACGTGTTCGACAACATCGCCTCGCCGTTGAAACTGGCGGAACGCAGTCGCGCCGAAATCCGCAAGCACGTGGAGGAGGTGGCCGAGATGCTGCGCCTCGAGCCGTTTCTGAAGCGCAGGCCGGCCGAGCTCTCCGGCGGCCAGCAACAGCGCTGCGCCATGGCGCGGGCGCTGGTCAAAGACTCCGACCTGGTGCTGCTCGACGAACCGCTGGCCAATCTGGACTACAAGCTGCGCGAGGAGCTGCGCGAAGAGCTCCCGCGGCTGTTCGCTGCGCGCGAGCGCACCGTCGTCTATGCCACCACCGAGCCGTCCGAAGCGCTGCTGCTGGGCGGCCACACCGCGGCCATGCATGAAGGCCGCATCACGCAGTTCGGTCCCACCGGCGAGATCTACCGTCATCCGGTGGACAAACTCACCGCCAGCGTGTTCTCCGATCCACCGATCAACACGATCCGCGTCACCAAGCAGGGTGAGCAGTTCGCGATCGCGGACAACGGCACCGGCTGGGACGCTCGAGGCGCTTACCTGGCTTTGCGCGACGGGCCCTACGAGTTCGGCGTGCGACCGCATCATGTCAGTCCCGCCGCCGACGCATCGACGGCGCACTGGTGGAAGGCACGGTGCACGTGGCCGAGATCTCCGGCTCCGAATCCACGGTACATTTCGACCTGCACGGTCGGCCCTGGGTCTCCCTGGCGCACGGCGTGCACGCCTTCGACGTCGGACAGAGCGCGCGTTTCCACATCGACATCGACCATTCCATGCTGTTCTCGACGCAGGGCGACCTGGTCGCAACCATGGATGAATAGGAGACCAGACATGGCGCGAATCGACCTGAAGGACCTGCGTCACAGTTACCTGCCCAATCCCACAGGAGATGCCGACTACGCGCTGAAGCAGCTCGATCTGGTCTGGGACGACGGCGGCGCCTATGCCCTGCTCGGGCCCTCGGGCTGCGGCAAGACCACCCTGCTCAACATCATCTCGGGCCTGCTCACCCCCTCCGAGGGCAGCATCCTGTTCGACGGCGAGGACGGTCAACGACAAGTCCCCGGAGGAACGCCAGATCGCGCAGGTGTTCCAGTTCCCGGTCGTCTACGACACGATGACCGTGTACGACAACCTCGCCTTTCCGCTGCGCAACCGCGGTGTTCCGGAGAAGCAGGTCGACGCCCGCGTGCGTGCGATCGCCGACATGACCGACCTCGCCGGACATGCTGAAACAGAAGGCCGCCGGCCTGACCGCCGACGGCAAACAGAAGATCTCGCTCGGCCGCGGCCTGGTGCGCGAAGACGTGAACGTGATCATGTTCGACGAGCCGCTCACCGTGATCGACCCGCACCTGAAATGGAAGCTGCGCTCCAAGCTCAAGGAGCTGCATCAACGCGTCCGGATCACCATGATCTACGTCACCCACGACCAGACCGAGGCCCTGACCTTCGCCGACAAGGTGGTGGTCATGCACGAAGGCTGGGTGGTGCAGCAGGGCACGCCCGTGGAGCTGTTCGAGCGGCCGCGCCACACCTTCGTCGGTCACTTCATCGGTTCGCCCGGTATGAACCTGATGCCCTGCGAGCTGGCCGACGGGCGGTGCTCGTGTTTCCGGGCACCCCATCGCCATCGACCGCGCGATCAGCGTGCCCAAGGCCGGCAGCCGGCTCGAACTGGGCGTGCGCCCGGAATTCGTCAAGTTCGTCGAGCCCGGCACCGCCGACGCCCTGCCGGTCGATGTCATCAGCGTGCGCGACACCGGCCGCAACCAGATCGTGGAAACCGATTTCGCCGGCCACAAGGTGCGCGCACTGGTGCCCGAAGGGATGCCGGTCCCCGAAGGCAGGACCAGCATCGGCTTCGATCCCGCCTACACGCAGATCTATGCCGACAGCTGGATCGTCGAGTGAGGACCTGAGCCATGAGCACGAAAACAACCAACCAGAAGGCCTGGCTCCTGGTTGCCCCGGTGGTGATCCTGGTCGCCTTCAACGCGATCATCCCGCTGATGACCGTCGTCAATTACTCGGTGCAGGAGACCTTCGGCGACAACCTGTTCTTCTTCGAGGGCATGAAATGGTTCGAGGAGGTGCTGACGCTCCGAGCGCTTTCATGACTCGCTGCTGCGCCAGCTGCAATTCACCTTCATCATTCTCGCTATCGAGATCCCGCTGGGCGTAGCCATTGCACTGGCCATGCCGCGCAAGGGCTTCTGGGCCTCGGTCTGCCTGGTACTGATGGCGCATGCCGCTGCTGATCCCCTGGAACGTGGTCGGCGCCATGTGGAACATCTTCGCGCTGCCCGAAATCGGCCTGCTGGGCAAGACGCTCAACAGCATGGGCTTCGACTACAACTTCACGCGCCAGCCGTTCGCCGCCTGGGTGACGCTGATCGCGATGGATGTCTGGCACTGGACCTCGCTGGTCGTGCTGCTGTCCTATGCCGGCCTCAGTTCGATCCCGGATGCCTATTACCAGGCCGCACGGATCGACGGCGCGAGTTCCTGGGCGGTGTTCCGCTATATCCAGCTGCCCAAGCTCAAGCACGTGCTGACCATCGCCGTGCTGCTGCGCTTCATGGACAGCTTCAACATCTACACCGAGCCGTTCGTGCTCACCGGCGGCGGCCGGGTAACTCCACCACCCTGCTGTCACTCGACCTGGTCAAGATCGCGCTGGGTCAGTTCGACCTCGGCCCGGCCGCGGCGATGAGCCTGATCTACTTCCTGATCATCCTGCTGTTCTCCTGGATCTTCTACACGGTGATGACACGCGGGGAGAAAAACTGATGTCCAGCATGCGTGCCGCAAAGTTCAAATGGGTCGTCCCGTTCGTCTACATCGTGTTCCTGATGCTGCCGATCTACTGGCTGCTCAACATGTCGTTCAAGACCACCAACGAGATCCTCGGGACATTCAGCCTGTTCCCACAGGAGTTCACGTTGGAGAACTACAAGGCGATCTTCACCGACCCGACCTGGTACAACGGCTACATCAACTCGCTGATCTACGTCTGCATCAACACCGTGATCTCGGTGAGCGTGGCATTGCCGGCCGCCTACGCATTCTCGCGCTACCGCTTCCTCGGTGACAAGCACCTGTTCTTCTGGCTGCTGACCAACCGCATGGCCCCTGCCGCGGTGTTTGCGTTGCCGTTCTTCCAGCTCTACTCGGCACTGAACCTGTTCGACACCCACATCGCCGTGGCGCTAGCCCATTGCCTGTTCAACATCCCGCTCGCGGTATGGATCCTGGAGGGCTTCATGTCCGGCGTGCCGAACGAACTGGACGAGACCGCTTACATCGATGGCTACCCGTTCTGGAAGTTCTTCACCAAGATATTCCTACCCACCATTGCGGCGGGTATCGGTGTTGCGGCCTTCTTCTGCTTCATGTTCTCGTGGGTGGAGCTGCTGCTGGCCAAGACCCTGACCTCGGTGGACGCAAAGCCCATCGCCGCGGTCATGACGCGGACGGCCAGTTCCTCGGGCTATGAGCTCGGGCTGCTGGCCGCCGCCGGCGCTCTGACCATGGTGCCGGGAGCTATCGTGATCTTCTTTGTGCGCAATTACATTGCCAAGGGCTTCGCCCTGGGGAGAGTCTGACCATGAGCCTGTCGTGGATGGCGTGGACATGGCAGACGGCCGTGTTCTTCGGAATCATCGCCACGCTGCTGGTGCTCATGACCACACTGGAGATCCTGCGCCCCGGTGGCGATGCCCGTGATGGCATCCTGGGCCTGCACACCACGCGCGGGGACCGCCTGTTCATGTCACTGCTGAGCGCCGCCTACGTGCATATACTTTGGCTGTTCTTTTTCGGCATGCCATTGACCTGGGCGTTTGTCATTTCCATCGTGTTGGCGGCGGCAATCTGGAAATGGGTCTACCAGCGCTGTCATGAACGGTCACGTCATCGCCATAGACCAGGGCACAACCAGTTCGCGCGCCATTGTGTTCGACAGAAACTTCCGCCTGGTGAGCACTGGACAGCAGGAATTTCGGCAGTACTTTCCGGATTCGGGCTGGGTCGAGCACGAACCCGAGGACATCTGGAACACCACCGTGGCCACAGTGCGCGAAGCCATGGAGAAAGCAGGCCTGACGGGCAGGGACATCGCCGCCATCGGCATCACCAACCAGCGCGAGACCACCCTGGTGTGGGATCGCGAGTCAGGCAAGCCGATTCATCGCGCGATCGTCTGGCAAGACCGTCGCACCGCCCCGCAATGCGAGAAGCTCAAGGCGCGAGGGCCTCGAACCCAGGTTCAGCCAGAAAACCGGCCTGCTGCTCGATCCCTACTTCTCCGGCACCAAGATCGCCTGGCTGCTCGACAACGTACCCGGCGCCCGCGCCCGCGCCGAGGCGGGAAAGCTGGCATTTGGCACCGTGGACAGCTTCCTGCTCTGGCGACTTACCGGCGGAAAGGTTCACCTCACCGACGCCACCAATGCCTCGCGCACCCTGCTCTACAACATACGCGACAATGCCTGGGACGACGAACTGCTCGGGTTCCTCGGACATCCCCGCCTCACTGCTGCCCGAGGTTAGGGATTGCGCTGATGATTTCGGTGAGACGGTGCCGGAGCTGTTCGGCTCGACGATTCCGATCCGCGGCGTCGCCGGTGACCAGCAGGCGGCACTCATCGGACAGGCCTGTTTCGAACGCGGCATGATCAAGTCCACGTATGGCACGGGTTGCTTTGCCGTGCTCAACACCGGTAACGAACTGGTGCAGTCGCAGAACAGACTGGTGAGCACGATAGGCTATCGCCTGCGCGGCAAAACGACCTACGCCCTGGAGGGTTCAATCTTCATTGCCGGCGCTGCCGTGCAATGGTTGCGCGATGAACTGGGCATTATCGACAGCGCACCGCAGTCGGGCCCGATGGCCGCGCAAGCCGATCCCAATCAGCACGTTTACCTCGTGCCCGCCTTCGTCGGCATGGGCGCTCCGCACTGGGATACGCAGGCGCGTGGCGCCATCTTCGGCATCACGCGCGGCACGGGTCCCAACGAAATTGCAAAAGCGGCGCTGGAATCGGTCTGCTACCAGACGCTCGATCTGCTGGACGCCATGGAGGCCGACTACTCAGGGTCTTCCGATGCAGCCTTACGCGTAGATGGAGGCATGGTGTCCTCTGACTGGACCATGCAACGCCTGGCGGACATCCTCAATCGTGCGGTGCACCGTCCCCAGGTACTGGAGACCACCGCGCTGGGTGCGGCATGGCTGGCGGGTATGCAGGCCGGCGCATGGCCGGATGAAAATGGATTCGCTGCCGCGTGGGAGCTCGATCGCTGTTTCGAACCCGCAATGCCGAGCGAAACGCGGCAACAACTTGTCAGGGGCTGGCGCGATGCCGTTCGTCGCACCCTGACCTGATTCACCCACCGCCCCGTTCCCAACGTCGATCCGCAGACCGAGCGGTAGCCGATGATCAAAGCGTGGTATTGCCCAATGACGCTCAGGCCGCTGCGGCCGTGGGCAGGTCAAACTCGAAGCATGTGCCCTGGCTGACCTTGCTGGTCACAAAGATGTGGCTGCCGTGCAGGTCGAGGATACGTTTAACGATGGCCAGTCCCAGGCCGGAACAGCCCGGTCCGGTGGCACAGTCCTTGTGGGCATGGTAGAAGCGGTCGAAGATCAGCGGCAACTCGTCGTCCGGAATACCACAACCGGTATCAGTGACGGTCACCGCCACGCGCTTGGACTGGTGCGTGACGCCCACAATGACCTGTCCGCCACTCGGAGTGTTTTCGAGGGCGTTCTTGAGCAGGTTCTCCAAAACCCGTTGCACCAGACCGATATCGGCGACCGCCGCCATGGGCGCTTGCATCCCGGCCATCTCCATGTGCACACCCTTGTCCGCGGCGGCCAATTCAAACTCCTGCATCACGTCCTGCAGCAGCTCGGCGAGGGAAAAAGCCTCGAATTGGGGCGTCACCGAGGCGGATTCCAACTTTGACAATTCGAACAGATCACCGATCAGGCGCCCGAGGCGACGGGTGTGCTTGCGGCTGACCTCCAGATAATGTGCACGCTCCTCCACAGACAGGGTGTCGTTCTTCAATAGCAGGGTTTCGACATAGCCCTGGATGGCGGCCACCGGTGTACGTAAATCATGTGAGACGTTGCTCACCAGTTCGCGGCGCAGCCTGTCGGTTTCCTTCAGTCGCTCGAACTGTTGCTGAATGCGTGACGACATCATTGAAAAGGCATTGCCCAGGCGATCGATCTCGTCGCCCCGCGCCTCGCTGGTCGACAGTGCGGTGGTCGGGTCAAAGTCTGAGTCGGTATAGCGCTGCACCTGCTCAGTGAGTCGGGCGAGGCGCCGCGTCAACAGCCCAAACACCAGCAGGGCAACCAGGAACGCGGTGGTGATGATGGCGAAGATGGCGCCAAGACTCAGGGTGAGTACATAGCTGTCGCGAATCGAGTCGGCGAGTTGTTCGTATTTCTGCCCTCCCAGCACCGCATATAGATAACCTTGCAGCTGACCCTGTGCCCGCACTTCAGCGGCCGAGAATATCTTACGGTCCGTCGGCGACCGTGGGTCGCTACCCCTGATGGGGATGTCAGCGTCACCTCCGATGAAGCGCTTTACGGGGGCCAGGTCCACGTGGTCCTGCTTGACGCTGTCCGGTGGTAAGGCGTGCGCCAGGATCCTCCCTTCGGTGTCCAGCAGATAGACCTCGATGGTGGGATTGATCACCATGGCTTGATGGGCGACGGCCCGGAGTGCGGCGGTCTTGGCCTGGTGGTTTTCGATAAGTAGCTGCTCGCCCGTCACGTACATGGCGATTGGCGCATTGAGGCGCTGAGTCAGCTCTTCGTAATAGGCGCGGGAACTGTACTGCTGCAGCCAGAACAATGCCGAGCCGGCCAGCAGCAGCACCAGCAACAGGGCACCGGCCAGTTTCGCCAGCAGGGTGCGCATCAGGCGTGGCCGCCACCGGGGTTTGCGTCGAACTTGTAGCCCACACCCCAAACGGTAACGATGTAACAAGGATGCACCGGGTCGGGTTCGATCTTGTAGCGCAGGCGGTTGATGTGCGAATTGACCGTGTGCTCATAGCCCTCGTGACCATAGCCCCAGACACCATCCAGCAGTTGACTGCGCCGGAACACCCGGCCAGGGTTCCGGGCAAAGTGCAGCAGCAGATCAAATTCCCGCGCCGTAAGCTCGACGGGCTTGTCGTCAACGACGACCTCGCGAGTCGCCGTGTCGATGCGCAGCCCCGCCATCGCCAGCACCTGGTCATCCTCGGTGCATGCAACGCGCTGGGCATCGACTCGGCGAAATATAGCCTTCACCCGGGCCATCAGCTCGGACACGCTGAAGGGCTTGGTGACATAGTCGTCGGCCCCCAGTTCCAGCCCCAGCACACGGTCCAGTTCGGATGACTTGGACGTGAGCATCAGGATTGGGACATAGGCGCTATCACTGCGCAAGGCACGGCAGATCGAGAGGCCGTCCACCCCCGGCAGGCGCAGATCCAGCACCACCAGGTCCCAGTTCCTGGCACAGGCAAGGCGCATACCCTCGTGCCCATCGGCCGCCACATCGACCGTTCGGTACCTGTCCCCCATGTGCAGGGCCAGAAGTTCAGCGATGTCCGGCTCGTCCTCGACGATCAGAATCTTCTTATCCTGCAGCAGTTGCATCTGCATCATACCGGCGCCCCCCCGATTTCCATGGCCTGTCTATGGAGGTTGGACCGGAAGTATCACGAAAATATCACAGGACAATCGAACGGCGATCCCTGGTGTTGAACACCGAAAAGCAGCCGGGGTCGCGTGGCGCCACCAAATCAGCATCGGTGCGTGACCTCCGCGTGATCATTTGCTCCTAGCATTTCCCCATGTACTGCCGCGTCCCACCAGCGGCAGCCACATGCCATCAATATTTCTGCAAAGAGAGGGATCGCCATGAAGATCGCAAGCCTGTTGCTGACCACCGCCCTGACATACACCGGGGTGGTGTCAGCAGACACCACTTACTACGGTGCCCACACCTACGAGGTCACCATCACCAACATCACCCCGGGGCAGACCTTCACCCCCATCCTGGCGGTGACGCACAAAGCCAGCTTTCGCGTTTTTGAACTGGGTAACCCGGCCAGCCCGGAACTTGCCACCTTGGCCGAAAGTGGCGACGTGATGCCGCTGTCAGACCTGCTTGACGGCGTGCCGAGGCAGGTCCTCGACCAAGCCGCCGGCACCGGACTGCTCGGCCCCGGCGAATCGGTCATCCTGACGATCCGAGGCAACCGGCGCTTCAACCGTCTGAGTTTGGCAGCGATGTTGATACCGACCAATGACACCTTTGTGGCGTTGGACTCGGTGCCCTTACCCAAGTGGCAGGACACCGAATATGCCCTGGCCTATGACGCGGGTAGCGAGCTGAACGATGAAGATTGCAGCAATATTCCAGGCCCCTACTGTGGCGGTGCGGCCCTTTCCGATGAGGATGGTGAGGGGTTCGTGCACGTCAGCAACGGCATCCATGGCGGGGCCGATCTGGATCCGACTGTATTTGACTGGCGCAACCCGATTGCCAAGGTCAGTATCCGCCGAGTGCATTGAGACGGCACTGAGCTGGACGGACGGCCGGGGCGACACGAGACCCCGGTCGTTCACTCGTCAACACAAACTCGAATCGCGAGGGGGGACAGAAAGCTCGACGCCCATTGACGTATCGTCGGCAAAAAAAATCCCCCGCCTCGAAAACCTAGACATGATGTTTTGACAGGTCAAAACATATCAGCGTGCAAGTTACATCAGTCGGTCATAGTGCAGGATCACGCATCGGCTGCGTCGGGTCCGAATACCACCCGTCTTCATGCCTGTCGCAGGTTTCGCGCATGAGTTGCTCGACGGGCCACGGCGCGCCAGTAGCTTCAACGATATGCTTGTAATACGTGGCGAGCAGCCCGTCACGGCTTCGGTCCATCGGTAAACTGTGCTGTCTAAAAACCCGAAACACTGCGCCGACGAGAAATGGACGTGCTCTCGTCTGGAGGTTGCGGGTGTCCTGATAGAGCGCACTCAGGAAATTGTAGTAGGTGGCACGGCCGACCTCGACGTCACCACACACTCTATTGAGGTTGACAAACAGCAGGTCTTCCGCCCTTGGCGACAATTTCTGTATGGCATGCGCGATTGCATCGAACTGGGCGTCGACCCGTGATCGTGGAACCTGCCCGACCGCCAGATCCTCCCGGACCCTGCTCACGATATTGACTGAGGCGGCCACAAAGCCATCGTCATCAAAGAGTGAGCGAAACGCGCGATCGAGATCTATGCTCATGCCTGCAGCTCCACTGCGTTGCTGTCACCGGCAGAGTATACGCAACATAACCGCCAGTTTTCCGATTCCCGAGTAGCCTCCTTGCGAAGCCGTCACGCGGGTCAGATCAACAACCGACAGCGGGTGCAGGCAGGTCTTGTCCCCATATTCTCAGGACTGCGCGGCACGGTCGTTCCGAGTTCTTACACTGGACCCCAAAAAATATGGCGGTGAACCCGGTGCCGGCCGACCCGGCTGTGGGATCCAATCGTGCGAAAGATTTTCCTAAAACGGCCGATACGGCTGGCAAGGTGGCATGCGGCAGGCCCTGCCGAATGCCTGGGAAGTACGTTCTGGACCACAGAGGACCGCCATGCTCTCTATCCGACATTCGTTGTTTTGGATGTTCATCTATCTTTTAGTCGTTTCGGCGGTCTGCGTCCTGCTACTGCAGCCGCTACGCAGCGCCTTCATGGCCAACTGGGCCTTCAACGCGGTCATCCTCGGGGTGCTCGCGGTCGGGATGCTGATCAACTTCCGCCAGGTCCTGGTCCTCAACACCGAGATTCGCTGGATCCGGGTTTTCCGTACCGGCCAGACCGGTATTTCGGTAACGACGGAACCGCGCCTGCTGAAACAGCTCGCCACGCACCTCAGCAAGCGTCGACGCGACCGCTTCAGCCTGTCGGCCCTGGCCCTGCGGACCATCCTCGACGGCCTGCGCGAACGCCTCGACGAATCCCGTGAAATCTCGCGTTACATGATCGGCACCCTGATCTTCCTCGGTCTGCTGGGTACCTTCTGGGGACTGCTCGGCACCATCGCCGCGGTCGGCCACGTGATCGACGGCCTGGAGGTGGGCAGCGGCGACTATGCCGCGGTCTTCTCCCAACTCAAGCAGGGCCTGAAGGCCCCGTTGGACGGTATGGGGACAGCGTTCAGCTCGTCTCTGTTCGGTCTGGGTGGTTCCCTGGTGCTCGGCTTTCTCGACCTGCAGGCCGGGCACGCGCAGAACCGGTTCTTCAACGGGCTCGAGGAGTGGCTGTCCGGCGTCACGCAGCTGGTCGACGACCTGGGCGGAAGCAGCCTGTCTGTGGCCCCGGTAGAGGTGAACAGCGAGCCGGGCGCCCCGGCGATGGAGTTGCTGATGGAGACGATCCGCACCGAGCGGCGGCTGCTCGAGGAACTGCTGGCACGCCATGCCGGGACGCCGGACGCGGCCGGCGGGCCTCCCACGGCGGCCGAGCCGGGGCATTGAGATGAGCTCTGCGACACGACGCGCCCGCCGTCCGATCGATGTCTGGCCGGGCTACGTTGACGTACTGGCTGCGCTGCTGATCCTGGTCATCTTCGTGCTGTTGCTGTTCAGCTTTGCCCAATTCCTGCTGTCACACCTGCTCAACGAGCAGGAGACGGAGCTCGACGTGATGTACCGGCGGGTCGTCGAGCTCACCGACCTGCTCGGTCTCGAGCAGGAGCGCACCACCAACCTGAGCCAAGACGTCGCCAGCCTGACCGCCCGCGTTCAGGGACTGACCGAGGACAAGGCCACGCTCGGTATCAAGGTCGCGGACCTCGGACAGGCCAATCTGGCCAAGCAGGAACAGATCGGTCAACAACTGCTGCTTATCGCCGGCCTGCAGGAGGACATCGACAAGCTGCGGACGCTGCGAACGCAGCTTGAGGCCGACGTCGGCAAATTGGCCAGCGAGCTGGACACCAATCTCGCCGCACTCGGCGCCGAACGCGACCGCTCCAAGGCCCTGGAGGCACGGTTGGCAGAACAGAGCGAATACACACTGCTGGCACAGCGCGAACTGGAACAGCGAGAGATCCGTATCCAGGCACTGTCGGCACTGGTGGCTGAGCGCGACCAGGCGATCGACGAGGAGCGCAGACTCAGCGCCGACGCGCAGGCCGAGATCACCTTGCTCAAGACCAGGCTCGATGACCTGCGCCTGCAGCTCGAGGAGATCGATCGGGCGCTCGCCGCCGCCGAGGCGACCAAGACCGAACAGGCGGCGCAGATCGAGGACCTCGGCAAGCGCCTCAATGTCGCACTGGCGCGCGAGGTCAACAGGCTCAAGCAATACCGGTCGGATTTCTTCGGCCGCCTGCGCGAGGTGCTCGGCACCAACCCGTCGGTGCGCATCGTCGGCGACCGCTTCGTGTTGCCGTCGGAACTGCTGTTTGCCTCGGGGAGCGCGACCCTGGGCGACCCTGGCCGGATCGAGCTGGCCAAACTCGCGGTGACGCTACGCGACCTGGCCGCGCGCATCCCGGCCGACATCGACTGGATCCTGCGCATCGACGGGCATACCGATCCGGTGCCGATCAACACGCCGCAGTTCGCCTCCAACTGGGAACTCTCGACCGCACGCGCCGTGTCGGTGGTGCGTTTCCTGGTCGAACAGGGCATCCCGCCGCAGCGGCTGAGTGCGGCCGGCTTCGGCGAGTTTCACCCGATCGACGCGGCCCAGAGCGCCGAGGCATTTCGCCGCAACCGGCGCATCGAATTGAAACTGACCGCGAGGTGAGATGTGGGTAACGCTGTCAGGTGTCTGTGAATCTGAGTTCGGCGGGCTTGGATTGACAATGGCCCATACCCTGTTCGTCAGCCCACTCTTTCTTGTCGCACCGGCGTTACTGGGAATTCCGTCAGACAGGAAATCAAAACACGCGGTGATCAGACATCAATACTTGATCTATGCTTGCTGGCGGTGTCCTGGGTGCTCCTCTCACCAGCGTACTGCTTCGCCAGAATCGCTGTGACCAACGTGAACACCGAAGCGGCTTCAAATCACTCACACGCAAACCTGACACCCCGTCTCCTTGGGTATGCCCATCCCACCAATTCACAGAAGCGCGCTATCAATCACCCATAACTTCGGACAACGGCATCCCGATTGCCGCCGAGGGCGGTTTCACACCGAGATACGCAGCCAGCGTCGGGGCAATGTCATACGGTGTAACCAGACGACTGACTGCCTGCGGTTTCAGCCCGGCACCTGCGAAGATAACCGGCACAAAGGTGTCGTATCGCCAGGGCGAACCATGGGTCGATGCCACCGTCAGGCCGTCGAAGTCATTGATAAATACATTGGGTTCGAAAACCAGGTAGATATCGCCGGAGCGCCTGGGGTTAAAGTTGCGCAAAATCGAGCGCATCAAAAGTGTGTCCGGCAGACCGGCGGTGCGCAGCGCGGTACTGGAAACCGCGGCCGCCACGCCGTCGAATTTCATCAACTCATCGGCAATCGCGAGTTCCAACGCGGCCTGGTCCAGTTGCTTTTCGCGGATCAGTTCCCGGTTGAGATAGACGTAGGGCTGAAAGTAGGCCTGAATTATTTCCCCGCCAATGCCAAATTTCTTCTTCAGCGCGGCGATGGCCGGCGCCTTGTCCAGCGCTTCCGTATCGAAATAATGCGCGTTCTCGATGCCCAATTCATGCAGATGACCCGGTATTTCCGGCTGACCGTGATCGGCTGACAGCACAATCAAGGTATTCTCCAGCCCGACCTTTTTATCGATATACGCGAACAGGTCCGCCAGCGTGCGGTCGAGGCGCGCGATATTGTCTTCCGCCTCCAGGCTGGAGGCGCCGAAAACGTGGCCCACATAGTCGGTAGATGAAAAACTGATTGCGAGATAGTCCGGCACCTCGTCCTGACCCAGTTGTTCGTTGTCCAGCAGCGCCTTGGCGAAGTCCAGGGTCAACTCGTCGCCGGCCGGGCTCAGCGTCAGGCGGGTAGTCAGGTACTTGTCACCCGCCTCGCCATAGGGATGCGGGAAGGTGCGGCCGAAACCCGGAAAATCGGTCTCGTATTCACGATCGTCAGCATCTTGGAAAAGATAGGCCGACGGCGCATGCGTCAGCTCCCAGGATTTGCCCGCATATGCCAGCGGCAGCTTTCGTGCGTTCCAGGCCTTCACCCAGTCGGGATATTGTTCGTAGTAGTAGGTACTGGTGACAAATTCGCCACTCGACTTCGAGAACCAGAATGCCTTGCCGGCATGACCAGCCAGCGACACGGCACCGCGGTCTTTGACTGAAACTCCGAAGATCTTCGACTTGCCGCCGTAGTGGACCGCCAGTTCATCACTGAAGGTCGAGGACAGGATAGCTGCCGGAGAGCGACCATCCACATTCGCCGCCCTCTGGGTCGGATCGATCTCGGTCTTCTGATCGACGTCGGCACCCGCGGTGAGCAGATGGTAACGGGCATCCTCGATGTTGTACGTCAGCCGACCCAGTTCGCGGTCAAACCAGACGTTACCCACCATGCCATGCGCGGCAGGCACCGTGCCGGTGGCCAGCGAGACATGGCCGACGATGGTCTCGGTGTTGGCGTGCTGGTAATGCGCATTGCTGTAGTCGATACCCTGATCCATCAGATAGCGAAATCCACCGTCTCCCAGCATGTGTGCATAGCGCCGCGGCAGATCGCCGCGAAGGGCATCTACCGTGATCTGCAGGATGAGGCGCGGCGGCTTCTCAGGCGCAGCGCTTGTCATCCCTGGTAAGAGGAGCCCGGCCGCTACCAGGTAAATTGCTCCGAACAGTCTGTGGCTTTTCATTGGATCCGACTCCATTGGGGTAGTTCGCCACAACGCCCCAAATTGCAGCTCGATCGACCGGATGGTCCATTGTTCGGGTACCGTACCCGAAGTATCCCGGAATGGCCCAGCTGCCGATGCGCTCCCGATCCCGGTGGCTTCCCTGAGCGGCTTCATCTGCTGCTTCAGCGGCTGCCTGAAGGTGCAGCCAGGCGTCCTGCAGGACTACGAACGAGAACGCCGTAGCCCAGCGTCCTGAGCAGCACCAACACGATCGCCTTATTCGAACGCGAAAATATTCTTCCAGTCGTTCTTCATGCTGATGACAATCCAGCCTTGCTTTTCAGCCTCGTCGTATAGCGCCTGGGTAAATGTTCCCACCTTGGTATCGGGTAGTCCCTGGGCCGGGCCGTAAGCATATTCACGCTTTTCATCGTCATGCAAGACGAGCAATGAAAGCCGCGCGCCGCTGCCGGCCTTCGTGTACTCCAGCATCTGCTGATCACCGGTCGAGTTGCCGAACGCGATGTGGGGCTGGCGCCCGATCATCAGGTGTATGGCCTCGGGCTTGCCTGCATTGTTGTCATTGACCAGCAGCTTCGGCTCCTTGGTAAGGAACGGCTTGCCATCCTCGGCATAACCGTACTTCACACCGACCGCACTGCCAACTACCTGTTCAGGCGGAATGCCATAAACCGGTTCCGAGTACTGACGCACAAAATCCTGCCCGCCGCCCGTGACAATGTAGGTCTTGAAGCCATTGGCACGCAGATACTGCAGAACTTCCTGCATCGGCAGGTAGGTCAATTCGGTGTATGGCTTGTTCCAGCGCGAATCTTTTGCCTTTGCCAACCACTGCTTCGCCTCGGCACCAAAGGTTTCGACCGACATGCCGGTCAACGTTGCCATGGCCAGTTTTTCAAGATCGGGCAAGGTCAGTTTAGCGATGGCCGCCCGATCCCCCTTGAGGATTTCCAGTACCGTCGAGTAGGGGGCGACTTTGGCCAGCTCGGGCTTGGCCTTCACCAACCTCGGCACGCTCTCAAGGATGTACATCACCTGCGAGTACATCGGATGCTCGACCCACAGCGTGCCGTCCTGGTCGAAGGTGGCGATGCGCTCAGCGGGCGGCACGAAGCTCGGACTCGTCGGCGTCGTGGTCGCATTCACAAACGTGACAATCGCCTGCTTGGCCGCGCCGTCATTCCACGACGGCAGCGGATCGGACTGCGCCTGTGCGCCGAATGCAAGCAGCACGCCCAGCGCCAGGACCCGTGAGAATTTGGAAAAAAATTGATTCAGCACGATTGTCCTACTGTTAACACGAAACAAAGAGCGGTCGAATAGAATTTCAGAAACGCGGCGCGACCGCATTAATCACCATCGAGTAGGAGGCGGGGTCACCCCCGCCGTCCTCTCACACCACCGGACATGTGGTTTCGCATCCGGCGGTCCATGAAACGACTCTGAAGTCGTCGCACGGTATTGACCCGCCGAGCGCTACTGCATCCCCGCCGAATCCGTACTCAGGCTCTGCATCAGGGTGTCCATCTTCTTTTCCAAACTCAGTGACTCCGCGCGCTGGCGCGGCGGCCACTGTTTCAGAGATTCGATATGCTGACCCAGGATTCCCTGGGCTGGTATCAGCGTCCACATCTTCTGCGCGAACAGCTTGCGACCGATATAGCCGAACTCGTGCGACTCCTGATCCATGATCTCCATAGGATCCATGCGCAGGTTGAAGAGATACGGCACACGTGGATAGACCAGCGGGTTCCACCAGCTTCCTTCCATCTTGACCGCAAAGGACATCTTCCAATCCCCGACCCGCAAACCTGTCAGGTCCGACTCGTCGTAGTAGAAAAACTCGTTGCGCGCCGATTTATCCGTCTTGCCCGTCCAAAGATCCAGATTGTTGTGGCCGTCGAGATGGACTTTGTATTCCATGTCGCCAAGCTTCTTGCCCTCAAGCAATTCTTGTTTGATGTTCGTCTCACCAGCGGCCGCGGCAAGCGTCACATAAAGGTCCTCGTGGCTCTGGATGCCGTTGGAGCTACTTCCCGCCGGAATTTTGCCGGGCCAGCGCACCATAATGGGTACTCGCACGCCACCTTCCCAGGTCGTGCCCTTCTCACCGCGGAAAGGCGAATAACCGCCGTCTGGCCACAGCATCAGTTCGTAGCCGTTGTCGGTTGAGTAGACCACGATGGTGTTGTCGGCGATGCCGAGGTCGTCGAGCTTTTTCAGCAGCTGGCCGACCTGGTCGTCATGCTGAATCATGCCGGCCCGGTACAGATCGATTTCCGGACGGCCCTCATCCACGGCCTTTTGAGCGTACTCTTTTGGTACGTGTGTCCAGATGTGCATCCGCGTGGCATTGAACCAGACGAAGAACGGCTTTTCTTCTTCGACACTGCGGTCGATGAAATTCTCGGCCGCTTCGAGAAACTCGTTATCCACCGTCTCCATTCGCTTGCGGGTCAGCGGGCCCTTGTCCTCACAACGTTGCTTGCCCATCCGGCCAAACTTCGGATCTTCGGTGGGGTCATCCTTATCCGTCGCCCAGCAATACAAAATACCGCGTGGGCCGAACTTCTCCATGAATGCCGGATCCTTCAAGCCGGGATAGTCGAGTTGCTCGGGCTCTTCCTCGGCATTGAGGTGATACAAATTGCCGAAGAATTCGTCGAACCCGTGCACCGTCGGCAGGAACTCGTTGCGATCGCCGAGGTGATTCTTGCCGAACTGTCCGGCAGTGTAGCCCAGTGGTTTCAGTACCTCGGCCAGCGTTGGATCTTCCTTCTGCAGACCCAGATCCGAACCGGGAATGCCGATGGTGGTCATGCCGGTCCGGATCGGATACTGCCCGGTAATGAACGCCGCTCGCCCGGCGGTGCAGCTCGGTTGCGCGTAGTGATCGGTGAACAGCATGCCCTCTTTGGCGATCCGGTCTATGTTCGGCGTGTGGCCCATCATGCCGTGCGTGTACGCACCCACATTCCACATGCCGATATCATCGCCGAAGATCACCAGGATGTTGGGTTTATCGGCGGCCGCAGCCGGCGCCACGAAGCCCGTTGTGCCCAGCGCAATCATTAGCGCCAGCGCATACCGGGCGCGCAGCGCAAAACTATGGGCGATATTGGTGACTGAACTGATGCGTTCCATTATGCAACTCCGGATATCGAAAAAAGGTGGGCGACCATACTCCAGGCCCTCATATTGTAAAAAAACGGGCGACCTTTTCAGGCCGCCCGCTGTATTACTGCTAAATCACATCCTTTAACGGATTGGTTAGTGACCCTGATGGCTGACGTGCTTGGCATCCTGCATCGCGTGGATTATGTTATCCAGGTTGTAGCTCGCCGGTACTTGCAGCGAAGGGAAGGTCTTGTAGGTCTCAAGTTCCTTCAGCCACAGCAGCTGTCCGATAGGCAGCAGGTTCCAGTCATAGATCATCGCCGTGCTGGGCGCGGCCAAAGCACCGCCGTAGCCCAGGAGGGTACCGTCAACCGACGCGACCGATCTCTCGAAGGGATCACGCTTGAGGTTGTTGAGCATGGTCCAGTGATAGGTCACTGGGGAGCTGAACGCTCCAGTCGCTTCGGAAGGCACCATCGTGTAGTAGAACTTCCAGTTCTTGTACCGCACCGCCGAAGGCTGTGCACCGGTGTAGTAGAAGAAGGTGTCACGGGCCGAATCTGCCTTCCCTTCCAGGTAGTCCCGCTGGTCGAAGCCGTCCAGTGTAGTCTTGACGATGCCGGGGTAATTGCCGGCCTCAATCTGCTTCTTCAGGCCATCACCTTTGGGGCCGCCGGCGATATTGACCAGGGTGGGCACCCAGTCCAGAGAGGAGAAGATCTGGTCCGGATTTGTGCCAGCCTTGACGTGCCCCGGCCAGCGAATGAGCATCGGCGCCCGCATACCGCCTTCCCAGGTGGTCAGCTTGCCGCCCCTGAAGGGCGTTACCCCGCCGTCCGGATAGGTGATTGCCTCGGCGCCGTTGTCGGTGGTAAAGACGATGATGGTGTTGTCCATCTCGCCCATTTCCTCGAGCTTTTTGAATACGTAGCCGATGTTGTCGTCCATCTGCTTCATGCCGGCTTCGTTGATGCCCCAGTCCTTGCCACCCTTCGAGCCCAGCATGTCCGCGTACTTGTCCGAGAGCATGGTGGTGACGTGCATGCGCGCCGGGTTGTACCAGACGAAGAACGGCTGGCCGGTTTTGTCGGGGTCGTTGCGGTCGAGGAAGTCGATGACCTGGGCGGAGATTTCCTCGTCCACGGTCTTGGAACGTTCCAGCGTCAGCGGCCCCATGTCCTTGCAGCTCTGGTTCTTCTCCGTGCCGTCTGAAGAAGTACAGTGGATGACCGGCCGTGGCGGGGTCATACAGAGCGTGGTCATCGGATCCACGGCACCGGGGACCTCTGCAAGACCCTTGACCGGGGTATTCTTACAGGGCGGTACGACGGTCTGATCGGTCGGCGACTTGTTGATGTCGGGGAAACTCACCCCCTGCATGGCGTCGAGGTGATACAGGTAACCCCAGAACTCCTGGAATCCGTGAGCGGTCGGCAGCGACGCCGACTTGTCACCCAGGTGGTTCTTGCCGAACTCGGCGGTGATGTAGCCGAGATCCAGCAGGAATTTGGCTATCGCGGGCGTGCCCGGCAACAGCGAACTGGTGGCACCCGGCAGCTGCGGCATAACCATGCCCGCCCGCAACGGATGCATGCCGGTGGAGAAGGCGGTGCGGCCGGCCGTGCAGCTCTGCTCGGCATAATAGGTCATGAACCTCGCACCTTCATTCGCGAGGCGGTCGATGTTGGGCGTCTCCCCAACCATGAGCCCCTGATGGTAGGCACCCACGTTCATGATGCCGATGTCATCGCCCATAATGAAGAGAATATTGGGTTTGTCGGCGGCAATGGCAGGAGCGGATAGGACCGATACCGCCACCAACAAACTCAATGCGTGGGAAAAATTCTTGATTGAACGTCTCATGGACGAGGAGCCTCCACTTGGATTTAGTCGCACTCAGATATCTGAAACAGCCCGCGTTCGATATTCTTTTTTGCAGGCCTCCAGAACCGTAATCCCCAATTGCTAGCTGAATCAACAGAAATGTCCTGAACAGAAATGTCCTGAACAGGAGTGTCTTGTTTTCCTGGGCCAATTCACGCGGCGTCGCGCCCGAATGTCGTCAATGGCCCACCGGACTTCATTGCCCGGCTGGCAGGCCGGTCTTACGGCGTTGCCAGCACCGCGCTCAGAAATCGCGTCTGGTTGGACGATAGAGGAGCGTAGGCAGGAGGGACATACGATTGAGTACGCGCCCTACGTACGTAGTCACCGGGAGAAACAGCCACAGACAACGCGTTGAGCGGACCCGTGCAGATCGGTTACGAAACCAGGCATGAGCGCGCGGCCAGCCTAGTGTTCCCGCTCCGACGCCAGCGCCAATGCAAGAAGCTCCTTGACGGAACTCAGGCCCAGCTTTCGCAGCAGATTCTGGCGATGGGCCTCGATGGTGCGGTGGCTGACATCCAGTTCTCGGGCGATCTGTTTGCTGGTGCCGCCCTTGAGCAATTTGTCGAACACCTCGCGTTCGCGCTGCGTCAGCAAGCTGAGACCCTGATCGAGAACGCCGTCCCCGGCACCTGATTGCCGCGCGCCAAGGTCCGACTCCAACGCCCGATTGACGCTGTCCAGCAAGGCCTGGTCCCGGTAGGGCTTCTGCAGGAAATCGACGGCCCCGGCCTGTATGGCCTGGACCGCCATGGGGACGTCGCCATGCGCGGTGAGCATGACGATCGGCAGGGTCGCGCCCAGGGCGTTGAGTCGTTCTTGCACCACCAGACCGCTGATGCCCGCCATCCGCACGTCGAGGATCAGGCATCCGGGGCGTTCCGGCTCGAATGCGTCCAGGAACGCCTGACCGGAGGCATGGCCCTCGGCGCGCAGACCGACGGACTCGAGCAACTCCTGTATCGAGTCGCGCACCGCATCGTCGTCATCGACGATGAACACCGTTTGCTTAAGTGTTTTTGTCATGGCTCGCCACACGCAGCGTAAAGCAGAACATCGCACCGCCAGCGGGGCTCGGCGCATACCAGAGTCGTCCGCCATGGGCGTCAACGATGTCCTGGCAAATCGACAGGCCCATGCCCATGCCGCCGCTTTTAGCTGAATACAGCGGTTCGAAGATGGCGTCGACCTGCTCCGAAGGTACCCCGGGTCCCCGGTCCGAGACGCAGACCTGGACCTCGCCATTGATCCTTTCGGCATGGACGCGCACGCAGCGATCGCTCGCTTCGTCACCACAGACCGACTGAATCGCGTTCTGTAGCAGGTTGACCAGCACCAACTGGACCTGGAGGCCGTCGGCAAGGACGGCGGGGAGATCTCCGGCGCACGTGCAGTCGATGAGGCAGCCACGCCTCTCGGTCTCCAGCTCCATTAACCCGACCGCCGCTTGCAACGTCGTGCTCAGCGGCAGCGGCTCCAAGGTGACCTGCTTGGTATTGATGAATGCCCGCACCTTGTGGGTGATCTCACCCGCCCGATTCGCTTGGCCCTCGATCTTCTCGACCAAGGCTAGCAGCTTGGGCGTTTGATCGTCGCTACTGCCCAGGCGCCGTTTCGCCGCCTGGGCGTAGTTCTGGATGGCGATCAGCGGCTGATTGATCTCGTGGGCGATGGCCGTGGCCATGGCGCCGAGGCTGCGCTGCTTGCCGTATCGGGCCAGTGTTGCTCGCAGTGCGATCATGTCGCTCATGGTCTGCTTGCCGCGGGTATGCTCGTCGCGCAGTGCGCGCTCGGTCCGATGCAAGCGTCTCCGGTTCAGGAACAAGGCCGCGATCAGCACCCCCTGCAAGGCGATGACGAGGGCCCCGGTGGCGATCGCGCCCGTATGTTCCTGCAGCAGCGAGGGTTGGCGGTTGCGGATGCGGCTGCCCGCAGGCAATCGGTCTTCGTCGATCCGCCAACGCGCAAGCGCCGGGGCATCGAAGATCGCCGGGTTGTCCAACCGGTTGACGACAGGTATCGCTTGCGGCGCTTCGCCCCGGAGGATGCGCACGCCCATCTGTGCCGCGCGAAACGCATCTTCCTCCACAGTAATCAGGCGGCCGCCGACGATACCGGTACCGATCAGGGTGTCCCAGAGGCCATAGGTCGGCACGGCGGCGACATCGACGACGTCGCGCAGGATGCTCCGCGGAGTGTAGGCATTGCCGGCTCGATCGAAATATTGAATCAGGTAGAGGATCACCGTACGGGTCGGCAGCCGACTGACCGCCTCCGAGAGTTCGTCCGACGGAAGACCCTTTAGCCACAAGATGTCGGGGCGGGTCTCAAGTGATTGAAATGCCTGTTCTGCAAGGCGCCCGTACCATTGGCCCTGCGCACCGGCCCCTACGATCACGGCCACCCGCTCGGTGTCGGGATGCAGCGCCAATGCCAATTCCACCGTACCGGCGATGTCGGGATTGAAGGCGACGCCGGTCATGGTCGCTGGCAGTTTGTGCGCGCCCACGATGCGGCCATCCGGGTCGCAGAAAACGATCGGCACGCCGGAAAACAGCGCCTCTCCGTATTTCAAAAGAAACGTGAATGCCGCCGTGTAGGTCGTGATGACCAGATCAGGCATGTAGTCGAGATACTTGAGGCCATAACTGCGGTGCAACTCAGCGACGTAGTCTGCATCGTCGACGCGCATCAGATCAGGCGCTTCGACATCGATTTCGATTCGCAGGTCAGGCGCCGAGGCAAATCCCCGCACGATCCCGTTATACCAGTCCGTGTTCGCGGGCAGGCTGCTTCTGTGCGAATGCAACACGAGCACCCGGTAGGGCTCGCCGCGATCTTGGGCCGGCAGCGCGGGGGAAAGGAACAGAAGAACGAAGAGTGCAGCGATCAGCATCGGGCTCACCGGGCCTGAGCCGAATATGGTGTTGCGCCAGCGCTGGAGCGTGCAGGTCGGCTCGACATTGCGGCCCCGCCTTACTGGGCTGTATGGGATTGGGCTCATGCGTCTGAGGATACCGTCAACCGCCGTTAGACCAAAGACGCATGCTCGGCCAGGAGCGAACCAGCCCTTGAGGACGATGCAGCAGATCGCGCGCGAGCGCCTCCCCAGCGTGCTCGGGCGCCAAGCCGCGGTCCGAGCGGCAGAGCTTGGCCATGGCGCTGGGTATCACCGGCTGCCAGGCGCAAGCACCCTGCCCATCCTGGTCGCGGGAAAGGCGCGTCGTACCCGCTCTATGCCGTCGATGTCTCCGGTCGCGCGACGCAGCTCGCGAGCCGTCCGGCCGCGTCGCTGCCCCAAAATGGGTCAGGCGATGCGCGAGGAGAGACGTTTGGCGACTCGCCTAGCGATGCCGGCCCCGGTCGTAGGTCAGGCTGCGCCTGACGGATGATCGGCCGGCACAGCCGGCCCTACGACACCTGCAGTCCCAGACCGCATGACTACCCCGCTTTTACGATTCCATTCACCGTGCTCATCTCACCCGAACTGTCCGTCACCTAAAGGCGAGGAGTTTACGGATCACCTATCAGGGACTCTAAAGGTGCATCCAGGCGTCCTGCAGGATCACGAACAAGAACGCCGTCGAACAGCCGAACATCAGCACCCCCGTGATCGCGATCAGCGTCCCGAGATGTCGCCAAGGATACTTCAGCAGGATGTCGCCGTAGCCCAGCGTCGTGATCGACGCGGCGGTGAAGTAGATGCCTTCCGTAATGCTTGGTAACAGCCGCGTCCCGCGCAAGAACAGGCCCCATACCGCGGCCTCCGCCAGGTGCGCCAACATCAGTGCCAGGAAGGACCAGAGGAGGAAGACCTTGCCCGTATGGCGCGGTCCCAGATGCTCCAGCAGCCATGGCTTGTAACGGACAATCTCGCTGATCACATCGAAGATCACGAAAACATGAAAATAGAACAGCACAAGCGCAAGCACCAGTGCAAAGCCATAGACCCCCACAATCCTTCCAGGGGAACAAGGAAGATGATTGTCCACTTTATGCTCCATCTGACTTGTCTCGACGCATGCCTTCGGTATCGGGCAGGCGGTCAGAGGGCTTGCTCTGCTCCCGTGCATCCTCCTTGAGGGCGAACACCAATCCAGCGGCACCTGGTGTAAGCGCTTCCGACAATCGCCCAGGTTTATTCTTGTCGGTACTTGCCCGATCCAGATAGCGATCGTACGTCTGACGACGCAGCAAGAGCCAAGCCAGCAGGGAAATGATGACAGACAAGCCGGTCACCAGCCAGAAACCATACGGATTATGTTGGTCGGGGATTCCAGCGACATTCATCCCGAGCAGGCCGGTAATGAAGGTCAGCGGCAAAAACACGGTCGCGACGATGGTTAGATTGAGGCTGGAACGGGTCATGATCTCCGAGCGTCGCGCCTCTATCTGATCCCCCAGCGTCTGCACCCGCGTGCGGCATTCATCGAGCCTCTGCAAATAGCGCGTTACGTGCTTCGACGCCCTGACCAGCGTTTCGCGGTCATCAGCATCCAGCGCCAGGGCGGGATCGGTCGTCATCGGATCAAGCACCTGCTGGGTGGAGTCCACATGTCGTCTGGTGCGAAAGATTCGGCGCTGAAACTCGCTCAGCGTCTGCTGGGGAGGTACTGAACCGCCGTCGAGCAGTGCATCCTCAACGTCATCGATATCCTGGGTCAGATCGGAGATAACCGGTTCCATCCGGTTGGTCATACCCGACACCATGAATCCCAGCAAGTCCACTGCCGTCACCAGCGACCTGTCCGACGACAGGTTCTGTCGCAACTCGTCCACGGCGGCGAGGGTCCCGGATCGCAACGTGATCGCCCTGGTCGGGCCGATCAGCAGCTTCAAGTCGCCGAGATCGGCGAGATCTTCCGTTGGACCGGGACGCAGCGTTCTGATGCTCAGCAACGTGCCGTCTGGCACTTGTTCGTAATGGCTGAAGCGCACCGGCTCCAACAACGCCGTTCTCGTCTGGTCGCTGATCTCCTGCCACGCCGTCAGCCATTCGCGCTCGGCAGCGTCGGCAATGTCGATGTCGAACCAGGTGACGCCATCGGGACCGGTATTATCCGCAGCTTTTCCGGGACCGAATCGGGTAATCTCGGGCATAACCGGTTATCTCCAGTTGGATACGAAACTAGGGGTTCTGGTGTACCATCCAAAGCCGCGGTCGACAGCGCACGACAATACCCGGGCCTCCGCCTCAGGCCGCGTCGGGAGACGCGCCCCGTGAGTATAAGAAGCATGAACGCGATTTTCCTCGATTTTCTCGGTATCGCCAGTTCACCGATTGAGTCGTGGACCGAGGGTCTCAGTCTCATGCCCCGGTCGTGGTTTCAGAACAGGCCCCGGCGGTAATCCCGCGGCGTCATGCCTGTTAGCCGATTGAAGGCCCTGTGGAAATGCGGCGCGTTGACGTAGGCCTCCAGCGCGGCGTCCGGGTCGGATTCGACCGGCACGGTCCCACGCAGATTGGCGTGAAATGGTAGGGCCGAGACGACAACATCTTGGTAGGTTAGTCGTGCGCAAAAACGCATCACGTTAGCGATTTGAAAAAACCACGTTCCACCGGTGGTCGTCGGGCGTCGCGCGATCGGGGATTCGCGAGATACATTAGCGCCTACCCATGGCATCGCGCCTGGCGCTGAACACGCCGCCCGCAACAGCCAACACCAACCCCAACCCCAGACGGAGAATACGATGACCAACAGACGCGACCTGCTTACCGCCGCAGCCCTGATCGGACCGCTCTCATTGGCGATGCGATCCGCACAGGCGACCGACGGGGAGCCTCAGGAGCCAAAAGCGACCTCCAGGATGGCCGACTTCCTGTTCGTGCAGAACGCGAATCGCGTGACCTATGCGGATGGCAAGCTGACGCTCGAGGGGGTGAACCCGGCGACAGTGATGTTCTCCGACCGCCCGGAGCGCATCGCCGGGCATATGACCACGGCCCGCTTCGTCCCATTCTGGAGCGAGGGCAGTGACAGCTTCCTGAAGGACCCGCCGAACGCGACCTTGTCGTTTCTGGAAGACGAGACGCTCGAAGATGCGGTGGTCGAACTGCGCGATCCGGTGCTGGCGGGCAACGACCTGAGCTACCAGGTCAAGATCCTCGAAGGCACCGTCCCGTCCAGCGCCGGCGCTGCATCGCTGTTCATCGACATAATCGGCATGCCGCTGACGCCGGTGTCCTTCGCGGGCGCCCGTCGACGTGCCTGGCGGCGTGCGGTCATCTATTGATCAACTTCGGCATTTTGCCCACCGGCATCGCTCGACAACAGGCTTGCGATGCCGTCATTCCCCCGAAACGGGGTCACTTGTAACTCTTGTCACGAGTGTGAAAGGTTCTGTCTGATTCAAGGGTTGAAGTTACCTCCGTATTGCTTCGGGCAGGCACAGCTCAGGGGTGATGGTGTAACGTTGGCGTTCGAGCAATCGGTGCCAGTCGATTATTTGGTTGCCACGCCATGCAATCGACGCAACCAGTTTTTCATGCGGCTATCAGAGGCATTCATGTGCCAAATAAGGGAGATGCCGCGTAACATCGGTACATGGAAAGGCCTCTGGATCGATCAGTGGCTTGTGAGGGCCTTTCTGACATGGGCGGCATTGAGCTTTTCCAGGATGCGATTCGCTGTTGCACCACTGCGCTCCCTGACAACCGGTACCGGGAGGTGATCTTGGTCGGGGCTGATGGCGGGGATCGGAGTACAGGAAATGACTGACACACTACTCCCTCAAAGCGCAGGACAATTGCATCGATGAGTTCGACTCCCCAAGAGGCCCAGGGCGGTGAAAGCGGAAAGTTTGGCGTGGCAAAACTGGCCCTGTTGTCGCTTCTCACAGGTACCGCAATCGGCCTTGTCATCGGCTGCTTTCGGGTGGCACTGGACTACATGAACACTGCTCGCACTGACACCATCACCTGGGCCCACCAGTGGCCGGTGCTGGGCTTCTTTCTGGTTTGTGCCACGGTTGCAGCAACCACCGCTTTTGCTGCCTGGCTGGTGCAGCGTTCCGGGCAGCCTGCGGCCGGCAGCGGTATTCCCCACGTCGAGGCGGTGATTGAGGGCAAGTTGCCCGCCGCCCCGCTGCTACTGCTGCCGATCAAATTTCTGGGTGGCCTGTTCGCCATCGGGGGTGGTTTGGCGCTCGGACGGGAAGGTCCCAGCGTGCAAATGGGCGCCAACCTGGCCCAATTCTGGGGAAGTATTTTCCGGCTGCCGACCACCGATCGTATTGCCCTTTTCGCATCGGGTGCCGGTGCCGGACTGGCCGTGGCCTTCAATGCTCCGATGGCCGGAGCGGTATTCGTGCTGGAGGAACTGGTCCGTCGCTTTGATATTCGGATTGCGATTGCCGCACTTGGCGCCTCCTGCTCGGCCATCGCGGTAGCGTCAGTATTGCTCGGCCGGCAACCTGATTTCGAGGTCGCAACCCTCCCCGACCCCAGCTTCTGGACCGGCCCGATCTTTGCCGTGTTGGGCATCCTGGCCGGGCTGGCGGGGGTCGCATACAACCGGTTGATTATCAGAACCTGTGCACTGGTTGACGGTTTGACCCGTTGGCGACCGGAGGTTCGGGCGCTCTTTATCGGTGCACTGGTGGGTGCGATAGCATGGTTTGCCCCGCACATGGTCGGCGGCGGCGATACGATTTCCCAACAGGCTCTCGTCGGTGGAATCGGGCTGACGGCATTGCCCATCATTTTCGCCGTTCGGTTTCTGCTCGGCCCGCTGTCCTATGCCGCGGGTACGCCTGGTGGCCTGTTCGCGCCCATCCTTGCGTTGGGTGCCTGCCTTGGCCTGGGATTCGGTCTGCTTTGCCCACAGTTCGTGGCAGATTCCGGTGCCACCCCAGTCACCTTTGCCGTCGCCGGTATGGCGGCTTTTTTAACCGCAACGGTTCGGGCGCCAGTTACCGGAATGATCCTGATCTTCGAGATGACCGGTGCCTTCAACCAGGCATTACCGATGCTCTGGGCTTCTTTCGCGGCTATGGCCGTTCCCACATTGATGGGCAATTCGCCAATCTACGACTCCATGAAGGCTCGCACGATCGGCGTAGCAAAGACAATGTGACGGCTGATCGCCTTGCTGTGTATTCCGGCTGGAAGACGCTGCAGTCGGCGTAACCTGAACGGGACGGCTCCCGAAAGGAGGCGGCGCCATAACGGATTACCTTCGAACACAGGAATACCAATCGGAACTCCCGGCATGGTAAGCGACGCTGGCGAAGAAACTCATCCGATCCCGGCGAAGTGATCCAGCAAGTACGCCAGGAATTTACGCGTCTTCGCCGGAACATGTTGGCGCGAAGGATACAGGGCGAACAAGGTCAGCGGTGGGCGCTCGAAATCTTCCAGCACCTTGACCAGCCGGCCATCCGCCAGGCCTTCTTCAACGATGAAGTCAGGCAGCAAAGCAATCCCCAAGCCCTGCATGGCGGCTTCCGCCAACACATCGCCATTGTTACTGCAAAAACGACCTTTGATTGCCAGGGTCTGCTCGCCGTCGGCACTGAGAAAAGTCCACTCGTCGCGCTCCGAAATCAGGTTGTAGTGCAGACAATCGTGGTGCAACAGCTCGTCTGGTGATTCCGGATAGCCGCGCCGCTCCAGATACTCGGGCGAAGCACAGGCATGCCGCGGAACTGGCGCAATTTCGCGCGCGATCATTGAAGAATCCGCGGGATAACCGATGCGGATCGCCAAGTCTGCCGCCGCATTGATCAGGTCGGTCTCACGATCTTCCAGGACCAACGAAATCCGCAGCTTGCTATTTATCGCGGCAAATCGCGCAACGAGTGGCGCAAGCCGGCGTTGTCCAAAAGACATCGGCGCGACGACACGAAGTTCTCCTTCCAGTTCACGTGCAGAGGCGGTCAGCGCCAGCTCAAGGTCATACAGCTCCTGCAACAAGCGCCGCCCCTCGCGAAAGTAACGCTCACCGGATTCGGTCAGGGTCAGTTTGCGCGTCGTACGGTGCAACAAGCGAACCCCCAAGCGCTGCTCCAGCGCCTTGACCCGACGGCTCACCGAAGCCGGCGTGGTTTCCAGCCGCCTGGCCGCGGCGCTGAAACCATTGGCTTCAACAACACTGAAAAAAAACTCTCTGTCATCCATTCGGGTCGCCCTGCGTTCGTCCAGCCTCATCTGACCAATTATTACGAATACCGTAATAGTCTATTTCGATTCATGGTGTTTTTCATAATTGAGTAATTCACTAAGGTATAGCCATCGAGAACGTTCATCACGGAGGCAACACCATGTTGGCGATGCGAAAAGCAGACGAACGGGGCCATGCCCGTCACGGTTGGCTCGACAGCCACCACACCTTCTCTTTCGGCGGCTATTACGACCCACAGCACATGGGGGTATCCAACCTGCGTGTCATCAACGACGACACCGTCGCGCCAGGCGGCGGGTTTGCCGAACACGGCCACAACGATATGGAAATCATCAGCTACGTGCTGGACGGCGAGCTCGAGCACAAGGACAGCATGGGCAACGGCTCGGTGATCCGACCCGGCGACGTGCAGCGCATGAGTGCCGGCACCGGTGTTACCCACAGCGAGTACAACCACTCATCGAGCAAGCCGGTACATTTCCTGCAGATTTGGCTGCAACCGAACGCGTTGGGCGTTGCACCGAGCTACGACCAGAAATACTTCCCGATCGAGGATCGCCGCGGTCGCTGGGCACTTCTGGTATCGCCGGACGGCCGCAATGGATCCATTGCGACACACCAGGACGCACTGATGTTCGGCGCCCTGCTGGCGCCGCGTGAGACCCTGGATTACAGGTTCGATGCCGCCCGACGCGGCTATCTTCATCTGGCGCGGGGCCAGCTGCAGGTGGGTAATATCACGCTGAACCAGGGTGACGGCCTGAAAATTCAGAAACATGAACTGCTGGAACTCAAGGGCATCGAAGATGCTGAGATCCTGCTGTTCGACCTGCCTTGAAGATTCTTACGGAATCGCTGCAAAACCAAGCAAATCTGGCATGAAAAGTATCGGCGTCGTTTATCATAGCGGTTATGGCCACGCGACCAGCAAGCGTTGGTTCAACCAGGACTGGAAGGACAGGATCGCCTCGGGCCTTACCCGCTCGGCGCAGATCAATGGTGACAAGCATTTCACTCTGCACTACTTCATGACGCTGGCGATGCAACACTCAATGCTGTGGGCAGGTACCGGCCTGATGCCCTCCGGTACCAGGGCAGCAAGGCGCGACGACATCGGCTACCGCGGCTCATTCGGTGGACTGATGGCGCACTCGCCCCCGGATGCCGGCACCGACGAAGCCCCGCCGACCGGCGATATCGCGACCGTCTCGGCGTTTGGCGTTCGCGTAGAAACGATTGTCCACGACCTGCTGAGGTAAGCCATGTCCAACCCGATCATTGCCGACAACAAGCCGATCAAGGTCAATCTGGCCAAGGGCGAGGAGTACTACTTCTGCACATGCGGCCGCTCCAGCAGTCAACCGTTCTGTGACGGCTCGCACGCGGGCACCGACCATTCGCCTCGCCAGTTCACCGCGGAAGAAAACCAGGAAGCCTACCTGTGTGTCTGCAAACACACTGCCAATGCGCCGTTCTGTGATGGCACGCATGCCCGTTTCACCGACGCGCAGGTGGGTGGCGAAGGACCGGGTGTCAGTGCGTCCGCCGATCAGGCTCCAGTAGCCAAGGCCACGCCGGAAGAACCCCATGTCGAGCTGATTCATGAACTGGCCCGCAACGGCCTGAGCAATGTCGGCCACCACGGACCGATGGCCGCTATGGGCGTGCCGCGTGAAAAGCTGCCAAAGTGGGACGACGTTCAGATCATGGTTGCGCAAATGGCGCGCAAGCCCCTGATGGAAGATGCCGAGGTTGGCAGCGAAATTCTTATCGGCCCCAAAGCGCAAAAGCCTCTGCAGCTGGATATCCCGCTGTTCGTCTCGGACATGAGCTTCGGCGCGCTGTCTGAGGAAGCGAAGATCGCCCTGGCGAAAGGCGCCGAGATGGCTGGCACGGGTATCTGCTCCGGCGAAGGTGGCATGCTGCCTGAAGAGCAGGCGGCGAATCGCCGTTACTTCTACGAGTTGGCCAGCGCCAAATTCGGCTATGACGAGGCCTTGCTGCCGAAGGTACAGGCCTTTCACTTCAAGGGCGGACAAGGCGCGAAAACCGGCACTGGCGGCCATCTGCCCGGTGCCAAAAACATCGGCAGGATCGCCCAGGTGCGGGGCATCGAGCCGGGTCAAGCTGCGATATCACCGCCGACTTTTGCCGACTTGAAAACCACCGCCGACTTCTGCGAGCTCGCTGACCATGTGCGTGAGCTGACCGGCGGCATACCCATCGGCTTCAAGCTGAGTGCCAACCATATCGAGAAGGACATCGATTTTGCACTGGAGGCAAGTGCCGACTACATCATCCTCGACGGTCGCGGCGGCGGTACCGGCGCCGCACCGCTGTTGTTTCGCGATCACATCAGCGTCCCCACCATACCGGCCCTGGCCCGGGCGAGGCACCACCTCGATCGCTGCGGAATCGGTCGCGATGTCTCGTTGATCATCACCGGCGGATTGCGGGTGCCCAGTGACTTTATCAAGGCCCTGGCGCTCGGCGCGGACGGCATCGCGTTGGCGAACAGTGCCATGCAGGCAATCGGTTGTATCGGCGCGCGTATCTGCAACAGCAACAACTGCCCGGCAGGCATCGCCACGCAGAAACCCGAACTTCGAGCGCGTCTGAACGTCGAACGATCAGCCGAACAGTTGAACAATTTCTTGCGTGCCTCTGTGAGCCTGATGAAAGTGATGGCACGTGCCTGCGGTCATACACATTTGAATCAGTTCAATCGCGATGACCTGGCCACATTGGACTGGTCGATGGCCCGACTATCGGGCATACCGTTCTCGGGCATCGGTCCCCGTGAAAACTGAGACCATCCGTCCCAGACTGCAACAGCTCACAAAGCCCGGAGCACAACGCATGGAACCGGAAAAGTCCAAGATCTTCGGATTCGAGGAACAACCGATGACCGAAAAGCACGCAATTGCCAAGTCGTCAGAGGCACAGACAATCAACACGGACTTCAAGCGGCGCATCGTCATTGAAACTGCGCAGCAAGGCTGGGTCGCCAGCCCCAGCGGCAAAGTCTGGCGTAAACCGCTGGAGCGTGAAGCTGCAGAACATGGCCGTACCACCAGCATCGTGCGATTCGAGCCAGGCTCGAGCTTCTCACCGCATGCGCATCCGCTGGGCGAAGAGATACTGGTACTTGACGGCGTGTTCTCCGACGAACGCGGTGACTATGGCCCGGGCACTTATATTCGAAATCCGCCCGGGTCGTCACACTCGCCATTCAGTCGGGAAGGTTGCGAGCTGTTTGTCAAACTCGATCAGTTTGATCCCAGGGATACCCAGCCTGTTCGCATCGACACCCGGACAGCCGGGTGGCTACCAGGACAGGGAAACCTCGAAGTCATGCCCTTGCACGATTTTCGCGGCGAGCACGTAGCGCTCGTCAGGTGGCCGGCAGGCGAACGGTTTCAACCCCACACCCACTTCGGCGGTGAAGAGATCCTGGTGCTCTCAGGCGAGTTCAAAGACGAGTTCGGCAGCTATCCCTCGGGAAGCTGGTTACGCAGCCCGCACATGAGCAGGCATAACCCGTTCGTCGATGAGCCGACTTTGATCTGGGTAAAGGTGGGACATCTGCCAATCTGAAACTCGCACTGCATGGGCCAGAATTAATCGACATACGATTTTTGGTGCGTTTGAAATGCGATATTGGGTCCGCCTTCACGCAATTTGCGGGAGTCAATCACCATGAGCAAAAAATACAAGGTGCAGTGTGACTGCGGCGCGACGGTTTACAACACCAATGCGATGGGTTGGCGATTGGTGTCTCAGTTGCTAATCCGCAAGTGCAACAATGGTGATCTGCCAGAGGGATTCCAGTCGAACGCGCACTTTTACTACGATCGTCGACATCGATGACCAACTGCCGAAGAGCTGAGTGACCCATGGAAAACCACCAACAGGCCGCCGCGGCGCCCTTGAAGTTCTATTCCGCCTGGTATTGCCCGTTCGCGCAGCGCGCCTGGATGGCGCTACTGCACAAGGAGATTCCCTTCGAGTACATCGAGGTCGATCCTTACCGGAAATCCCGCTGGTGGCTGGAGATCTCGCGCAACCGGGCCAAGGTGCCCGTGATCGTTGCGCCCGCCGGGAATGCAACCGGCTCGACCACGGTGATCGATTCCACCCGGATCGTCGAGTACCTCGAGGATCTCGAGCCGCATGTCAACCGGCTGTTTCCCTGCGATCCGAACGAAAAAGCCGAACACCGATTCTGGGTCGACCACATCAACGAACGGGTCGTACCCTACCTCTACCGGTACCTGGAGGCGGAACAGCCTGGCGAATACCGGGACACCTCACAGGAAGCGCTGCTCGAAGGGGTACGGGAGCTGAGCAATGCAATGTCCCCGACCGGCCCGTTCTTCAACGGAACGGCCTTGACGGCGGTTGACCTTCTCCTGATCCCCTTTGCGTATCGAATCGACGCGCTGCTCGGTCATTACCGCGACTTCTCACTCCCCACTGCCGGGGCGAGCTGGTCACGTTACCAACGCTGGTACGAATCCATGTGCGGCACGGCGGTCTTTCAAGGCACCCTGAAAGACCCGGACCACTACCGCCAACGCCTGATCGAACACTATCTGCCCTACAGTCAGGGAAAGGGACAAAAGGACGTCACGGAAGTCAGGTAAAAGGACATACAGGGCGAATCCCGACGGCGAACCGGAACGAAGATGGAAACGACCTCTGCTGAGACCAAGCACGGCGCGGATGAAGCATCGAAGTCGACGCGCCGGATTCTGGTCCTGCTTGCCCATCTGTCACTCGACCGCTCGGAACATTTCTCGCCGGCGTCGTTCTCGCCAACAGCGAATTCCGCCATGAGCTCGAATCTGACATCGAACCCTTCAAGGGGCTCCTGCTTGGACTGTTCTTCATCACGGTCGGCGCCGGCGTCGATTTCGGCATCCTGTTCGGCGACTTCGCGACCATTGTCGGCCTGACGTTCGGCGTCATCGTCGTCAAAGGGATCGTGCTCTATGCCCTCGCCCGTCTGTTCCGCCTGGAAGGCGCGGACCGTTGGTTGTTCACCCTCGGCCTGGCCCAGGCGGGCGAGTTCGGTTTCGTGCTACTTGGCTTCAGTCTGCAGAATCACGCGATACCCCCGGAGTTGGCCGCAACGCTGTCGCTGGTGGTGGCGCTGTCGATGCTGCTGACACCCGGCCTGTTCATTCTCTACGACAGGCACGTGCTTTCGACGTGAATCACCTGTACCTGCTGAACAAAGCGGGCGCAGATATCGCCGTGCGCGAATTGTTCGACGCCTCGCTGGAACTCGGCAAAGAGGCACTGGTAGCCATCGGCATGCACCCGTTCAAGGTCGAGAAGTGGTAGGCAAGCGCGCATCATGAACTCGAACGGGCCATCAGACGCGGTCTATCTCGAGCCTCCCGAGAATCGAAGCGACCCCAAATCACCCCCCGAGAAAACCTGACACCATGATCCCCGTTGGCATTCCCAGCCCGCCATTTCATAGTCACCCGAATTCGTTCGCAATCATCAGGGCAACCCCTCGAGCATCTCGTGCCGGCAACTCAATCTCCGGACTGATCCTCCAGCCGGTCCGTCGCCGGCGGCGGTGTGCGTGACAGGGCGCTGAGCTCGTCGCGAAGTGCAGGCGTCATGTCCACCTGCAACGCGCCCAACGACGGTCCGAGCTGCTCCAGGCTGCGTGCGCCGACAATGGGGCAGGTCACGTCGGGGTGCGCGGCCACCCAGGCCACGGCCAGGCTCACCGGGTGGATGCCCAGCGCGTTGGCGCGCTCGGTCAAGGCGGCGGCGGTTTCGAAGGTCCACTGTTCACGGTAGCGAGAAATGTACTGGGGGTTTTCCATGAGGCGCCCGGACTCGGGACGCTTGCCCGGTCCGTACTTGCCGCTCAGCAGGCCGCCGCCCACCGGGCTGTAGGTGATGACACCCAGGTTCTCCTCCCGGGCCAGCGGCAGTATCTCGGATTCCACTTGGCGTTTGACCAGACTGTACATGGGCTGGATAACGTCGAAGCGGGGCCAGCCTTGCTTCGCGGCGATGCCGAGACCCTTGGCCACCTGCCAGGCGGAGAAGTTGCTGGCGCCCAGGTAGAGCACCTTGCCATCGTTCACCAGTTTTTCCAGAGCCCGCAGGGTTTCTTCGAGGGGTGTGACCGGATCCCACCGGTGCATGAACAGCACATCCAGGCGGTCGGTGCCCAGGCGCTTCAGGCTCGAGTCGACGGCGAGCGCGATATGCCGCCGGTTGCCCCCGCGGGCGTTCACGTCCTCGCCCGTGGGATTGAAACACTTGGACGTGATTACCAGTTCGTCACGCTCGCTTTTCACCAGCCTGCCCAGGATTTCCTCGGCGCGGCCGTTGTTGTATCCATCGGCGCAGTCGAAGAAGTTGATGCCGATCTGCCGGCACGCACCGTACATGCGCTTCGCTTCGGCCTCATCCGCCTCCTTTCCGAAGGACATGGTTCCGAAGCAAAGCGACGACACCTGCAAGCCGGTGTCGCCGAGCAATTTGTGGTCCATAGGTATTCTCCTCCCATGTTGCCTGGGCGATGCCCTGTAGTGCCTGCGTGGCGGCGTCATGTTCCAGCCGATACTACATCACGTGCCCGATGCGGATGGCGACGACCCTCGCCACCACCCACATGACCGCGGGCAAAAGCAACACCGATGCACTGATCCCTTTCCCACTCAAGCAAACCGCCGCAAATATCGAAGCGACTCCAGTCTTCCTCCCACGAGCACCTTGCTACCTGGTCCCCGTGGGCATTCCCAGCCCGCCACATTTCATAGCCCGCGGTATTCGGCAGCAGGTCGATATGAGAGTAGAGCTGCAAGCAGTCGTTCAGGTGTCTCGAGGCAATTCCGGCTCGAATGAAAGCCGCCTGAATGTTAACGATCCGGCTGCGAAATCTGCATGCAGCTTGACCGGGCCGCACAGCGATTCGAAATCGCAGCTTATGCGGGATGGCGCCAGAGCCGTATCGGGTCGCAGACTTGCCGATATCTCGATCATCCTGGCTGGTGTCGCTCGGCACCGATAGGCATGTGCAGCGCGCGATCTGCAACGGCTGCCGTCGATAAGGCGCGGTCATCAGTCGCCACCAACTGACCGGTCTTACCGGAACCGGATCTTCCCATGTCATACCCTGAGTTGCGGCATAGGGCACCGAGGGCACACCGCACGCCAGCAATTTCAGGAATGATGAGGACCCGTCATTCAGTTCGATCAAACGCCATGCATCCGGCGCCAGCATGGCCACCAGCCTGCCGCCATCGCTGGTATTGAATACGAGCCGGCCTTGGGCATCCAGTGAGATATT
The DNA here is from genome assembly GCA_963753845.1 of uncultured Gammaproteobacteria bacterium. Taxonomy (GTDB): domain Bacteria; phylum Pseudomonadota; class Gammaproteobacteria; order Chromatiales; family Chromatiaceae; genus Thiosocius. The sequence goes on along the minus strand of CAVWEI010000002.1, from coordinate 134,566 downwards.
GAGGGTGAAGTCTCTTCCTGACCGGGCAGCGCGGAATTCGCGCGGTAGCTCGCCATCGGCATCCATGGCCCAGACCGCACGGCCAGGGACCATGCTGACCAGCAGCTTATGTACGGCCGGATTGGGTGGCGCCGCCATGATCACATCCCCCTCATTCGGGACCGACGCGGCATACCACTCAGGCCGGGCTGCTGTACCGTGATCAACGAATTTAAAATTGGCCAGCCTGAAGGGAACGGTCGGCGACCCGGGATCAGATGAGCCCTGGACATGCAGATGCAGATGCGGAACAGATGAGCGCCCTGAATTGCCGACCCATCCAACAGGAGTGCCGGTCTCGACGCGCATTCCCCTTTCGAGAGCAATCGATCCCTTCTGTAAATGGGCCAGCGTAGCCCACACACCCTGATCGAGGTGGATGACGACGTGGTTACCCCAGCACCCGGAAGAGTGATTTGTGCCCGCGGGGTTGTCGGGCAGATGATCAATCGTGCGCTCGACAATACCGGCAGCGGGTGCCGTGACCGCTGCCCCCAAGATTGAAGCAGATCCGTCCCCGTCGTCGATTGCCGCAAGACGCTGCATATCCAGTGCATGGCGGCAAAGTCCGGCATGGCTCTGTTCGCCATCGAAACCCTGGACAATCAGGACCTCGCCATCCACCGGAACCGTGAGCAGCGCCTCCTGGAATCCGAAACGTCTTGCCCAATAGGCGGAGTCCCACCAGGCGGCTTCCGGCACCATGCTCGAGGAAGAGCTCATCCAGATGCCCCCCCGCTCCTTCATCAGACTGAGCGCACCAATGCCCACCCAGATGGTCAAAGCGGCGGGAATGGGCAGGTACGACGACGCAGAGTAATCCAGCAGATGCTGTATGCCGATAGCAAAAAATGACGCGCCGCAGCCGCTCGCGGCAGCCACGAGAAGGCTGCTCCGGCCCGGCAAGAAATACACGGCCCCGAGCGCCATGCCGGCGAGGAGAGAATTGTACGATGCGGGTTGCCAGAAATACTCGACACCAAGCTGGGTGAACACCATCGCCAGGCATGCACCACCGAGCCAACCGATGAGTCCCGTGATCAGCATCGTGCGAGACCAGAGCAGCAGGGCTATCCCGACCAGCAGCCCCGCCTCGGGTGACGGCGAGTAAAGCACCGATCCCAGAGAGCGGACGTAGATGAGTACCCATTCGACAAGCCCACTCGGTAAAGGCCATGGCTCCATTGCACCGGCTGCCAGGCCGGACCAGTCCGGCAGGGTGCAACACAGGATTCCGGCAACCAGGCAGTAACCCCAGACCAGGGATGGCAACGGGGTTCTGCTCAATACCCGCATGATGGCGGCAGCCACGATAGCGGCACTCGCAGCGGAAAAGACTGCCAGTCCGATCTGCACAGGCAGCGACAATCCTGCGTGCCCGGTAATCCACCCGACCATCAGGGCGGCAAGCAGAGCATTGGCCTGCACTCCCCCGCCGAGTTGTGGCGTGTCCTCGATGCGCAGGATTTTGGCAACGCCTGCGCCGATGAAGTTGCCGATCAAGGCAAATGCCGCGAAACGCGGTTGCAGGATCAAAGCAACCCATAGCAGCAGTACCGAAACACCGGACGCGGGAATAAAGAAAATGGTGCCCAATGGGCGGGTCAGCGTCTGATATCGATCGCGCACGCCGGCAAGCAATCGGCTACGCAAAGTCTCGATCTCTCGCGGATACTGTTCTGCGTGGCGATTGGTCCCCATCGCGATCATCTTAATCGCCACACAGACCGACGACACTGACCCCGATCTATCTCTTGGCGAATTTCTAAGCGCACTGATTAGCTCACGTAGCGGTTGCGCGACCGCCATCAGCAACCGCCGACAGCACATTTACCGGCCTCGCGCTACGATACGCAGCACGAAATCGGTGGGCCGAGGCTTCGCGGGAACTGCAACCGGGTTACGCCGCAAGGTTCGATGGATCGTCCCCCAAAGGCCCACTGAGAGCATTGCCAGCAGCCATGCCGAGCATAGTCTGACCAACTGTAAGCGACGGGCTCGCCGGGTAGACCACAGGCTGGTGCAGGCCTTCCTGATGGCCGGATGTCCCACCAGGCGCAAGGGTACGGATCAGTGGACGACACCTGTATTAGAATCGAACCAGCCACGAAGCCGGGGCCAGGCGGCCCAGTCCGAAAGAGGATCGCATGCAGTTGACGTTGCCGGAGCCAAGAACGACACCAAAGGTCAGGCGGAGGTCGACGCCCTCTCATAAACCAGTCGGTGTCCGGCCGAGTGGTCTTGTACCGCGCTGTCTGCAAAAACGGTACATCGACGTTCGGGTGCTGCTGGCGCTACTCGTGGTGTTGTTGGCCACGGCGGGCTTCTCGCCCACCAGTCGCGGGTTCGAGTATGTTCAGTTCGAGGCGAGCAATCCTGCTCAATCTGGACAGGTCTTGCTGACAGCGCAGCTGTTCCTGCCACAGGGAGCAGGGCCATTCCCTGCAGTTGTCCTTATGCACGGCTGTGGTGGCTGGCAGCCGGCCGTTCTGCACGCCTTGCAGGAGCATGCGGAGTTCCTCGTCCGGCACGGCTTCGCTGTGCTGAATCTGGATAGCTTTGGACCGAGAAAAAAGGCCGGCGGACAGGTCTGTGAGAGCTGGCAGCTGCTACAGGATGCCCGTTTCTATCGAACATACGACGCCTTCGACGCGCTGCGCTTTCTCCAGGCACGGCATTTCGTTGACGCACAGAATGTCTTTCTGATGGGCCAGAGCAATGGCGGTAGCGTAGCGATCAAGGCGGCACTGGCGAGCGACCCGCGTGCTTATGGTCGGGTGGGGGCAACGTTTCGTGCCGTGGTGGCCTACTACCCCTGGTGTGGGGTCTTGGTGGAACGCGACCTGACCCTGGCCTCACCGTTGCTGATCTTTGGTGGTGGTCTGGATGAATGGACGCCGCCGTATCAGTGCCTGCAGGCCAGGGCGAGTGGGGCACCATTGCGGGTCAAGATCTATCCGCAAGCGGTCCATTCGTTCGATGTGGATATCGTGCTACAACGCTTTCTTGGCAGGTGGATTGGCGAAAACCCGTATGCGGTCAGGGACAGCCGCGAGCTCATGTTGGCCTTCTTCCAGGAGCACCTTGTCGGGGCGCCAGAGTATAGGCCGCACGAACGCCCCGCTTCTGTTTTTCCCCAGAATCGCTAGCGGCTAACCGCTCAGTGCCCGCTGAATTTGCAGCATGTCTAGTGTTCGAGGACAACCCGGTATTTCGCCTTGCCGCTTCTCAAATGTTCCATGGCTTCATTGACCTGATCGAACTTAAACTTTTCGATGACAGGCTTCACGCCGTGTTGGTTTGCAAATTCAAGCATGGTGGAGATGGTCGCAGGGCTCCCTACGGCAGTTCCGGAAATCGACTTTTGCCCCATTATCAGACCGAACACGCCAATGTCCAGTGGCTCGAGTGTTGCCCCGACAAAGTGCAAGCGTCCTTTGGGTTTCAGGGTTTGAAGGTAGAGATTCCAATCCAGTTTGACGTTCACGGTGGAAAGGATCATGTCGAAGCGACCAGCCACGGCGGCAATCTCGGCTTCGTCGCGCGAGCTGACCGTGTTATGCGCGCCCATCTCCAAGGCTTCCTTTTTCTTGGACTCGCTGGAGGTAAAAGCAGTGACTTCGCATCCCCACGCATGAAGGAACTGCAGCGCAATATGCCCCAGACCGCCAATGCCAATGACCGCCACCTTGTCAGTGGGTTTGGTGTCGAACTGGATGAGAGGATTGAAGACGGTGATACCGCCGCAAAAAAGCGGACCCGCACTTTCGATATCGAGGCCCGCGGGAAGCTTGACCACGCTGTAGGCTTCCGCCCGGACCTTATCGGCGAAACCACCATGGCGACCGACAATGGTTCCTTCCGCGGTTGCGCACAGATTATGGTCGCCCGAATGGCAGGAGGAGCAGGAGTGACAATAGCCTGAATGCCAACCGAGCCCGACCCGGTCGCCGACCGCCAGCGTGGTTACATTTTCGCCAACCTGTGCGATATGGCCGGCCACTTCGTGGCCCGGGACGAAAGGATACACGGTCATGCCCCATTCATTGTCGAGCATGCTGAGATCGCTGTGGCAGATGCCGCAGTATTCGACGGCTATCTCCACCTGGTCCGGGCCCAGTTCGCCGGGATCATATTCGAACGGTGCGAGTTTCCCACCGGGTACGTTTGCTGCATAGGCCTTGATCATGGGTATTTCCTTTGTCAAAAAGGCAGAGCCGATTCTAACAGTTCGTCACAAGCTCAGATATCGAAGTCCGTAAGCATGCTGGATGCAGGCAATGTCAGCGGGTAGATGTCTGGCTTCCAGCGCTACGTCAGGTTTTACAGACAATCCATCGAGGCGCCGCTCGAGCCAGTTCCGCCTAACAGCGGGATTCTCAGCCACCCATAACCGGAAGGTTTTTGGGGGTTCTGTTGAGATGATGGAATTTCTGCGGTATCTCCTGGTCGTAACCCCCATAATTGACAAGCTGGGCAACCGTGATGAAGCGTCTGTTATCAGGACTATTGATTTTTATCTATGCAGGAACCGCCATGGCGACTGAGGAACCCAGCTATACGGTGATCGAACAGTCGGGCGATTTCGAATTACGTATGTACAGCCCGATGATCGTTGCCGAAACACAGGTGTCAGGGCCGATGGATGATGCATCCAGCGCTGGGTTCCGCTTGATCGCGGATTACATCTTCGGCAATAACACGTCACGTGCGGGCGGTAACGAGAAAATCAGCATGACCGCACCCGTGACCATGGAGCCCAAACCGGAAAAGATCAGCATGACGGTGCCAGTGAGCATGGAACAGACCGGGGAGCAGTGGCGGGTGCATTTTGTCATGCCCAGCCAATACACCCTGGACAGCCTGCCCACGCCGAACAATTCAGCGGTCGGCTTGCGTGAAGTGCCCGCAAGCAGATATGCGGTGATTCGTTTTTCTGGCCTGGTGAGTGAGGAAAAGCGGGCTGCGAAAGCGGCGGAGCTGATGACCTGGCTGGATAGCAGGGGCATCACGCCAGTCGGTGAGCCTAAGCTTGCTCGTTACAACCCACCATGGACGCTCCCCTTTCTGCGCCGCAACGAGGTGATGGTAGCTTATTAGTGGGCCAAGCGGATAATTCTGTAACGCTCAGCCACGGCACAAGCATTGTGGGTAAGGCGCAGTCCGCAGGGAATGGCATGCCCTTTTCAAGGACTGCAACACAGCCCACGATGCTTGTGCCGTGGCCCTTCGGGAGCCGCTGTGCGAGCGCGACTCGGTGTTGCGTTTCTTGCCAAGGGGGCCAGCCATTGCCTGCGAAACGCGCCTTGACTCGCACTCGCACAGTGGCTCTGAGCGTCACAGAATTATCCGCTTGGCCCACTAGTCGAACCGAGATATCGGTGCCTTTGCGCAGAGCCATTAAAACGCTGGGGGTGGCCGATGCGTGATTGACGGAACTACAAAATGTCGTTTGGGTGATACCGTCGCAAGGGAGACTGCGCCTTGTAGGTTTTGATCGCCGCGAAAATTGAAGCGATCAGCATTCATGACCTTGGTCCAGCACTGCGTTGTTCCGCTCAGCCCGGAAATGCCGGCTCTGCCCACTCGCCGTGCGGTTCGAGGTCCAGACATGGGCAATCTGTTCTCGTAAACACCGCCACGCAAACTTGAACAAAACCGTAAGGCGAAGCATAGAAACAGATCGCTGTCTGGTCCGGCCGGTGTTCCTTCCCCCGGCCGGACCAGTCCAGCATCACTTGTTTGAGTCTGCAGTACCCGCTGGCACCTCTTCACTCGCTCCGTTGCTGTCGAAAAATTCCCGGGTCAGTTTGAATACCACCGGGCTAAGCAGTATCAGTGCGATGAGATTAGGCACCGCCATCAAGGCATTCAAGGTGTCGGCCAGCAGCCAGATAAAGCCAAGATTCGCGGTGGCGCCAAGAGGTACGGCCAGGCACCAGAGAATTCGAAAAGGCTTGATGGACTTCACGCCAAACAGGTATTCCACGCATTTTTCGCCGTAGAACGACCAGCCAAGCATGGTCGTGAAAGCAAAGATGGCCAACGCGATGGTCACGACATGCCCGCCCACCCCGGGGATGGTGGTTTCGAACGCAGCAGAGGTCAAGGAGGCACCGGTCTCACCGGAAGTCCAGGCGCCCGAAGTAATGATCGCCAGCCCGGTGATACTGCAAATGATGAGTGTGTCTATGAAGGTACCCAACATTGCGACCAGACCCTGGTTGACCGGGCCCTTGGTCTGCGCTGCGGCATGGGCGATCGGCGCGCTACCCAGACCGGCTTCGTTGGAAAACACCCCCCTGGCAACGCCGAAGCGTATAGCCGCCCAGACGGCCGCTCCCGCGAAGCCGCCGGTTGCCGCAGTCGGGGTAAAGGCATGAGTAAAGATCAACCCGAAAGCAGCCGGTATCTCAGAGGCATTGATACCCAGGACTACCAGACCCGCCAGCAGATAGGCAATGGCCATGAAAGGTACCAGCTTGCCGGCAACCTGTGCGATACGCCTGATGCCGCCAAGGATTACCGCACCCACCAGAACCAGCAGTATCACACCTGTCACCCATGTCGGGATACCGTAAGACGAACTGAGGACATCGGCCACCGAGTTCGCCTGCACCGTATTGCCAATGCCGAATCCGGCGATTGTCCCGAAACCGGCGAACGCCGGTGCCAACCAGAGCCACTTTTTGCCCAAGCCGTTCTTGATGTAGTACATGGGGCCACCGACGTGATTGCCGAGCTCGTCGACTTCCCGGTACTTCACGGCACAGACTGCTTCGGCGTATTTGGTCGCCATACCGACCAGCGCCGTACACCACATCCAGAACAGTGCACCCGGGCCGCCGAGGAAAATTGCCGTCGCAACGCCAGCGATGTTGCCTGTACCAATGGTGGCGGCCAGCGAGGTCATCAACGCGTTGAACGGGCTGATTTCGCCTTTTCCCTCGCTAGGGGGTACCCGCCCCTTCCACAACAGCCTGAATCCGTAACCGAGTTTACGTATCGGCAGGATCTTGAGGCCCAGCTGCAAAAACAGCCCAGTGCCGAGAATAAGCACCAGCATTAATGGCCCCCAGACCACACCATTGATCGCATTTACCGCATTTGTGAGAGCTTCCACTAGTCGAATCCTCCAAATTCAGACACACCCCATATGGGTAACCGCCACGGACTATCCGACGGAAAAACGCAGGTACACAAAAGGTTGTGTATTTTATAAGTTGTCATTGCATGGCCATTCAGACGTCGTTGACTCAGCTTATCGAAGTTGCTGTAAAGCAGTATTCGAATAAGGAAGATGTCCACGCGGTCAACGGATGACCAATACCGGGCACTCGGCGTGACGTACGACTCTCGCCGCGTTGGGACCCAGCAAATAGTCCTTCAGCTCGGGCCGATGGGATGCCATGACGATCAGATCTATCTCGAGCTCCTTTGCAAGCTTCACGATCTCGCTGTAGATCGTGCCCTGGCGCACGTGCAGCTGGGCTCCCATCTGTTCCGGAACATTCGTTTCGATCAGTTTCGCCAACTGCGAGTTGGCGTAAGCAATCATCTTGGTGCTGTAGTCTTTGGGGAGCCAGGCAAGCTGCGGGGGCTCTTCGGGAACGACGGTGACAATATGCAGCTTGCCACCGGTATGTTGCGCCTGGTCGACGGCTGTTGGCAGCGCTTCTTTCCACGAGCTGTCTTCCCCCAGATCGACCGCTACCAGAATCTTTTCGAATCTTCGCATCTGTTTTTCTCCTTATGGTCTGGAAATATTGCCAAGAGACCGCCTGCCTTGACCGGTGCATCGCCAGACCTTTATGTATAGGCGGTAATCAGAGAAATTATTAGGGCAGATCTGACAGACCCCCGGCAGCTTGCTTCTGCCTCCCTGTTGATTCTGCCTTTCTGAGCAATCGACCCCGCCCTGCTTTGGCCAAGTAAACCGAAAAATTGCACCCTTGCCTTCTTGGGGGTCTAGCCCGCATCCGCCACCGGCATCCCGGATGCTGGCTGAGGACAGGTGTGGCTGGGCGCCGCGCTGGACTGACAAGATCGCCTGGAGCGAGCTTGCGCGCAAGCCCCGCAGGGGTGAGGCACAGGGATGTGTCGAACAGCTCCATAGCCGTAGCTATGGGTTGAAGGAAGCGCAAGCACAGGCGCGCGTGGACCAGCCAGCGCCGGGATAGCGCCCGGACCGAAAACACACTGTATTTTTGGCGTTCGTCTGAACTTGGTGATTTCAACCAGTATTTCATTCACTTGCGTTTGGGTCCGGGTGCGGCTGGTGACGGATGCGGGCTAGCGTTCTCGAACCGCCGTGTTGCGTTCTCGCAAGCAAACCCCTTCCAAGCTTCGTTGACTGTAAAAATTGTCCCGTAACTGTCCAGCAACACAATGTGTTCCTTTAACGAGCTTAGAACCACATTGTTATACATCTCACTTTTTAGCAAAGCATGCTCCACGCCTTCACGTCGACCGGTTGTACGCAGTGCCAGCCAGGCGGAGATACGCCGGCGGCCGTTAACGATGAAGCCCAGCGGTTCCGCGAAAGAATCAGCAACTACCCCTGGATATCGCACAGCAATGGTCGGTTTCAGGCCCCCATGGCTGCATGAATAGGCATTTGCTACACAAGCGGCTGATCAGACTGCAGTGCACATGTTTCCGATAGCGTTCGGGAAAGCGCGCTGGAAATTCGTACTTCGCAGCGGCAGACCTGAACCCGCCCGCCCCGATATTGAGGAGCCATCACACACGGTGTCGACGAGCAACTCACGAGAATACCGAGCGTTATCGAGATCGGCCAACGGCCGATTCGTGTGTACTCAGTTACCCGTAGACACGCAGTGGAAACGGAACTCTGACTTTTCCATACAACTGACATCCAAGGGCATGGTCTTTTTTATCGTCGCCACCCGAATCTGATGATCACCGGAACCATACCCGTATCTGCAGATAAGATTGCGAGATTCCACTGCGTGACTGAGTACGACGGGTGACAGATCTTTATGTCCGCCACCCTTGGACCTTGACCCCTTGGTGTCGGCATGCCCCCACCCCCTGGGTGGCGTGTAACTCGTCCTGAAGCTCATGGTCATACCCTCCAACTCAGCTGGACAGTCTATGACTGAGACGCCTTTATCAGCGTCATCGGCAGCTAATGCAACTGGTCCAAACAGGATGCCCGGTAATGAACACACGACCAAGACGTACGAGAAAAAGCGCCTACCATGAGTTGATTTCAACATTGTGCCACTCCGTCGATTGATATCCCGATTCCGTACCCTACCTTGTCAAGGTAATTGTCACGTCTACATGTACGACTTGTCTGATCATCTGAGATAAACGAGCACATATCCGGTCAGCAGCACCGCAATCCAGAGTGCTGTGGCGCGAATGGACCAGTTGCGTGCAAAAACGCCCGCGCGCTTACCCTCCCCCTGGGCATCGAAATACATTTCGGCACGCGCGCGAATCGTCGCAAACCGTGCAAGTCGCCAAGACCGCAAGGCCTCGCCAACGACTGCAAGTCCAGCTTCAGCGGCCGTCAACACCCGGTGCATGGCAACCCGCCATAGCCAGTCGGTATCGAGGCTGATAGTCAGGGTGCGTTTCATCAGCGGCAGCAGCAGGAAAAACGCCAAGCCGGAAAACAGCAATAACTGCAGGTAAAACAGCACCTTGCCGGCGGTGTATGGAACATAGCCCGTCTCGTAGGGCAGGAATCGATAAAAAGTCTCGGGAAAGACACCCATAAGGATACAAAGCGCTGCAAACAGCACCATGGCCAAGCCCATATTCCAGGGGGCGTCCTTGGGCCTCAGGCCGGAGTCTTTCTGAAAGAACACGAACCACGGAAATTTGATACCGGCGTGCAGGAAGACGCCTGCCGACGCCGCCGCAAGCAGCAGGTATACGGCGACCATGCCCTCGTCGGCAGCGGCCTGAGAGATCATGGTCTTGGTCGTGAATCCCGACGTCAGTGGAAAGCTCGAGATCGACAGCGCGCCGATGATGCCGCAGATCGTGGTCAGCGGCATGGTGCGGAACAGGCCGCCCAAATCGGTGCACTTGCTGAACCCGGTGCGGTAGACGACGACACCCGCGCTCATGAACAGCAGCGCCTTGTAGATGATATGGGCAAAGGCATGGGCCGCCGCGCCGTTGAGCGCCATTTCCGTGCCGATACCAATCGCGCAAACCATGAAGCCGACCTGGTTCACAATCGAATAGGCGAGGATGCGGCGTGCGTCGTTCTCGAGCAGCGCATAGATGATCCCGTACATGATCATGAAGATACCCACCCAGATCAGCAGCGCCTCGCCCGGAAACAGCAGGATCAGCGCCAGCACCGCGGTCTTGGTGGTGAAGGCCGACAGGAATACCGATCCAGTCGGGCTGGATTCCGGATAGGCATCCGCCAGCCAGGCGGACAGCGGCGGGGCCGCGGCGTTGATCAGGATCCCGATCAAAATCATCCAGGTGTCGAAGTTTGAGGCCAGCATGGGCTGGATATCGACCGATCCGGTGTGGATGACGACGCCCTCGATACCGACCTTGAGAATAATGCCGCCCAGCAGGTGCATGATGGCGTAGCGGATACCGGCCGCGCGCGCCGCGGGTGTGCCACCGCACCAGACCACCACCGTCGAGAATAGCGCCATCAGCTCCCAGAACAGGAACATCGTAATCAGATCACCCGCGAAGCTGACGCCGATGGCGCCCGCGGCGTAGGCGTATCCAGCTGCGAGCTCATACCAGCGCGCCTGTCGGAACGCGTAGAGCCCGCCGACAAACGCCATCAGTGCAAAGATCGTCGCGAACAGGCGCCGCAGTGCACTGCCCTCGACGGGTTCGATCCGGTAGTCGAGAAACGACAGGGTAGAGACGACCCCGTCGGGCACCTGCCAGATGGCCCACAAGGTAATCAGCGGCGCGCCCAGCAGGATAGCCGTGCGCAGGTGTCCGCGGGTCGGTCCGATCAGGATCGCAGCGGCGATCAGAATGAATGCGGGCGGCAGCAACTCAATCATCGCCGCGCTCCGATCGATAGTAGTCCTGATCGCGTTTCAGCAGGTAACCAAGCCCCTTGGCAAACAGCACCATCAGCAGGCAGGACAGAAAACCGAAGACGGCGCCGAATCCAATCCAGCCATCAACGCCGAAATAGCCCTTCACTTTAATCACGGCCTGCAACGCGACGGTCAACGCCAGCACCGCCCAGAAAATTCGCCACAGTAGACGGATCGACGCCGGGCGCACCAGCCAGGGATCCTGTTCGTGGGACTGGTTCATTTGCTGACTCCCAGCATTTGCGCTTCGAGTGCTATCACCGGCCCGTTGAATATAAACAGGCCGATCGTCAGGGCCGCGGTGACGGTCAGCGCAATGACCATAGTCAGCGGGGCTTCGCCGTGTTCCAGTTTATTGTCCGCAGCCTCCCGACCGAACCAGGCGGCAAAAATAATGGGTAGAAAATAGGCTGCATTCAATATCGTGCTGGCGATAATGGTTGCAATCGCCAGGTAGTTGTCCGACTGAAAGGCGCCGGCGAGGATATACCACTTGGAGACAAATCCACCGGTCGGCGGCACGCCGATCATGCTGAGGGCGCCGATGGTAAAAGCGGTCATGGTCCAGGGCATGCGCCGACCAATCCCTGCCAGCTGGCCGATTTCGGTTTTCTTCGCTGCGGTATAGATAGCACCGGCTGCAAAAAACAGCGTAATTTTGCCAAAAGCATGCGCCACCATGTGCAGCGACGCGCCGATCTCCGCCAGCGGCTTGAGGATAGCGGACGCCATCACCACGTAGGACAACTGGGCCACGGTCGAATACGCGAGCAGGCGCTTCAGGTTTTGCTGGCGCAGGGCGACCAGACTGGCCGCCACCACGGTGAAGGCCGCCGCGTAGAGAAGCCAGCCGCTGCTGGGTTCTGCGAACAGGTAGTCAACGCCGAAAATGTAGACGATGACCTTCATGACAGTAAAAACGCCCGCCTTGACCACGGCCACGGCATGCAGCAGTGCGCTCACCGGGGTCGGGGCCACCATGGCGGCCGGCAGCCACCGATGCACGGGCATAACGGCCGCCTTGCCGATGCCGAAAACGAACAAGCCGAGCAGCAGCCCGAGGGCAGGTCCTTCGAGTTGGCCCTGCAGGATTCCACCGGGCGTGAACTCGCCGGTCCCGGCCACGAAGTAAGTCCAGATAATGGCTGGCAGCAGCAGGCCGATCGAGGTCAGCAGCAGTATTCCCAGGTAAACCCGGGCCGAGCGCACCGTCTTCTCGTCTCCCTTGTGCGAGACCAGCGGATAGGTACTGAGGGTCAATGCCTCGTAAAACAGGAATAGCGTAAACAGGTTGGCGGCGAAGGCAATACCGATAGTAGCCGCCAGCGATAGCGCGAAGAAGACGTAAAATCGCGTCTGCTTCGATTCCTTGTTGCCGCGCATATAGCCGATCGAATAGACAGAGTTGACGATCCACAGGCCCGAGGCAAGGGCTGCGAACAGCATGCCAAGCGGTTCGACCCGAAACGCAATCTCGACCCCGGGTACGATCTCCGCAATTCGAACGAAAGGACGTCCCCCGTCCATAAGTTCGGGCAACATACCCCAAACGATAAAAGCCAGCCCGGCTGCCGTCGCCAGAGTGACCGCCTCTCGCAGGTTCGCATTGATGCGGCCGGCGAGCGCGATGCCCAATGCTCCCGCCAGCGGCAGTAACAGCGCAATGAGAATGGAATGCTCCGCGGTCACGGTACGTGCCTTAGTAACTGTTCGGCGGCTGACGTCGACAAGGTCACCGGCAACGAGGTCACCAATCCGAAGTAAATATTTGCAAGCGCCGCGGCCCAGGTGACGGCGAGTAATGCTGGCGGAGCTTCGCGAGTCGACGCAAAGCCAGCCGGTGCTTGCCCGAAATAGGCGGCCTCAATGACACGCCAGATATAGACGACTGCCATCAACGAACTTATAACGATCACGGCGACCAGCACTCCACCGAGAAGACCCTCACCGAGAGCCGCCGAGATGAGGTACCACTTACTCACGAATCCGGCCGTACCGGGCACACCGATCAAACTCAGACCTGCCACAACGAACGCACCCATCGTCCAGGGCATGCTCCGCGCAGCACCGGAGATGTTCTCCAGGCGGATTCCCGAACACCGTGTGGCGAGAGCGGCGACAGCGAGAAACAATGCGCCCTTGGCGAGTGCATGATTGAACATGTGCAGAATGCTCGCCGTAAGCCCCGCCAGACTGACGAGACTCGCACCCAGCAGGATGTAGCCGATCTGTGCAATGGACGAGTAAGCGAGCAGGCGTTTGAGATTGCGTTCAAACAAAGCGACGCCCGAGCCAATCACTATGGCAAGCACGGCGAGCGGCATCAGGAAGTAGGCAAACTGCACATCGTGACCGACCAGGTTTGGTTGAAAAACGAAGAAATCGAAACGCAGCAACAGGTACAGGGCGACTTTGGTGGCGCAGGCGGCGAGAAATACGGTAACGGCATTGGGCGCATAGGTGTAGGCGTTTGGCAGCCATGCGTGCAGCGGAAACATCGCGGCTTTGAGCGCCAGGCCAATGGTGATAAACGCGGCCGCCACGAGTATCGGCTTCAGGTCGGCGACCTCGTGAATTCTGGACTCCATGTCGGCGAGATTCAGGGTGCCGGTCATCAGATAGATGAGACCAACGCCGATCAGGTAGAAGGTCGCGCCAATCGTGCCCATGATCAGGTACTTGAAGACCGCGGGCAAGGCGCGACGGTTGGGGCCGCCCGCGATCAGCACGTAGCTTGCGAGTGACGAGATCTCCATAAAAACGAATATATTGAACGCATCGGCAGCCACCGGAATACCGACCAGACCGGCGAGCGCTAACAACCATGTCGCATAAAACAAGGGCTGACGATCAGACTCAATCTCGGTGTCGACGCTATGTCGGCCAGCGAGCAACGCGAGCGTTGAGGCGCCGGTGACAATCAGGAGAGTGAGTGCACTGAAGGCGTCGACCCCCAATTCAATACCGTAAGGCGCGGGCCAGGCACCCATCAGATAGCTAAATTTCTGTCCGTCAAGGACGCCGAGGGTAAGTGCGATGGCAATCGCGAAGGCGAGGAGACTCGCTATGGTCGCTGTCGCCCAGGCAAAGCCGCGCGGACGCAGCAGCATCACAAGGGGCGCGACGAGCATCGGCACAATAACCTGAAGTGCCGGAAGGTGATGACTCCAACCTGTCACTGCTGGTCGATCTCCTGAATTTCGTGCTCCTCTATGGAGCCGTACTCTTCGTTGATTCGTACCACGATGCCGAGTCCCAGGGCCGTGGTGGCGATGCCGACGACGATAGCGGTGAGAATAAGCACCTGTGGCAGTGGATTGGAATACAGCACGTCTGATACGCCGTCTTTAAGGATTGGTGCCGTGCCGCCCTCGACCTTGTCCATCGTGATGTAGAGCAGAAACACGGCTGACTGGAATATGGATAGCCCGATCAGCTTTTTGAACAGATTGGGCTTTGCAATAACGGCGTAAAAACCGATCATCAGCAGTACCGCGAATACCCAGTAGTGATACAGCCCAAGCAGTTCCATCAGAGACGCCCTCGAGCGGCAAAGGCATGAAAAATACTGAGCAAAACGCCGGTTACCGTGATGCCAACACCGGCCTCGATAAGCAGTAAGCCCAAATGCTGTCCGGCGACCGGGTCGGCCGACAGCACAGAGTAGTCGAGGAAGCTGCTGCCCAGCAGCATGCCGGCAACACCGACCCCACCGAAGAGCAATGCACCGCCGGCAACAAGGCCGGTCAGCGCACCGAGAGGCAGCACTCGAAGTGCCTGCGTTTCACCCTCGAGCAGGGCATAAAGAATGATCGCCGCTGCAAAGATCGCCCCGGCCTGAAAACCGCCGCCGGGACCATATTCGCCATGGAACTGCACGTATAGCCCGAACAGCAGAATAAAGGGAATAAGCAGTCGCCCGACCACGCGCGGCACCAGATAGTGTCGCAGACCCTGGCCGGGTTCGGCCGTGGCGCGCCGCCGAGAATCCTTTCTATTGCCCGGCCGCGCGCTGAACAGAAACATGACACCGATTCCGGCGGTAAATACGACGAATACCTCACCGAAGGTGTCATAGCCGCGGAAGCTGCCGAGCACAGCGGTTACGACGTTGGGAATATCGATGTACTCCGGCGTTTTCTCGATATACCAGGGGGCGACGTGCTGATGCACCGGTGCCTCGGGGTCGCCAAAGCGGGGTTTGTCGAAGGTGGCGTAGATCATGATCAGCGTGGTGACCGCCACCACGCCGAGCGGCAGCAATCGCTTCACCGTCGTGGCGCGTTCATGCTCAGCCGTAAGCGCGAGCGCGCCAAGAAACAGCACGGTGGAAATGCCAGCCCCAATAGCAGCTTCAGTGAGTGCGACATCGGCCGCATCGAGCAAGAAAAAATTCGCTGCCATCAACAGGCTGAAAATGCTGGTAAGAATCACTGCGGCAAATAAATGCGAAGTGCGTACGATCGCGAGCGCGGTAATGACCAGCAGCGTAAGCAGAAAGACACCAAACAGTATCGTCACTTGCTGTGCTCCGACGTAGATGACGCGCTTTGGCCGGGTCGCACGCCTGCAAGCAGCGCCGCGCTCGCCAGCGCGTTTGAGGCGGTCGGACCCGTAAGCAGCAGGAATAGCAAGATCGCGGCAAGCTTGATCGTTGCGAGCGACGCACCCGCCTGAAGCATAATGCCCGCGATAACAAGCATTGCACCCATGGTATCGGTCAGGCTGGCGGCGTGAATTCGGGTATAGAGGTTAGGCATGCGCAAAGCGCCAAGCCCGCCGATGAAAACGAAGGCCCCGCCAAGAGACAGTAGAACCCAGCTCGCGATGTCGACAAAAAATGCCATCGTCATCGGTCCCCGTCGCTACGATTTGTCTGCTCGCTTTGCGCGCGCAGACGAATAAATTCGAGCACCGCGAGGACACCGATAAAGTTGATCAACGCGTAAGCCAGGGCGAGATCGAGAAAATCCGGGCGACCGTATAAAAAAGCAATAACCGACAGCAACAGTACCGTCTTGGTGCCGAACATGTTTGCGGCAAGTACACGATCGTAAATGCTGGGGCCCAGTAGCGCTCGTATCAGCGCGAGCGCCATGGTGACAAGTGTTGCGATTGTGACAGCGTAATACATCCCTAATTCTCTCGTAGTGCGGCGACTCGTCGATCCATCTCACCAGTGATGAGTTCGTCGGCGCCGCCCTTTGTGAGGCTGTGTACCAGAATGACGCCATTGTGCACGTCGAGCGCCAGCGTGCCGGGCGTCAGCGTAATCGAGTTGGCGAGCATCGCCTGGTCAACCGGATGGGTTGCAGTCGCCTTGATCTCAAACACCTGCGGACTGATAGGCAGCCGTGGATTCAAAACGATACGGGCTACTTCCAGACTGGATCGAACAATCTCCTTTGCCAGCCAGGCCCAGTAACCAATCAATCGCGGCCCGAAACGCAAGGCGAAAACCTCGTTGTCGAAATAACCCGTTCGTCGTGCGAAATAGAGGGCGAGCAGGCAGGAGAAAGCACCAAGCCCAAGCAACAGCGGCTTGAACAGTCCCGACCACAGCAGCCAGGCCGCAATTAACAGGACCAGCAGCAAAAGCATTCTCGCCGTCATCGAATGCCGGGAATTCACGGACGCAACTCATTCGTCATTGTTCACCTCACAGGGGCATTCCGAGCGCAACGTCGGATAAACGGCGTCAGCGATTCGGCATTGCAGCAGTGGAGCAGCGGCCCAGATGCCAATAGTTGCAATTCTTGCGTTCATCCGATCTTCCCCGATCCAATGGATGCCAGTACCACCGAAAGCACGGTGGCCTACAACCCGCCCACAGTGCATTGTGACTCAATTGGATGACGCAGGTGTGCGCTCTTGTTGATCATTTATTGGTTACGCCGACCTTCATTTTTACGCTCAAGGATATCGGCCGATTTCAGTTTGGTTACCATGCGAAGCCCCGAGCGCTCCGAAATTCCAACTCGATCGGCAGCATCGCGTAATCGTGCATGAGGATTGTCGGCCAGGCAAATTAGTAAGTGCGCATACTTGCCCAAAAACATTCAGCCCTGGACGGTATCGGTCATATCTGGTTTCCTGCGATCTCGTTCGTCGCTGAAAATTAGGATACAAATAACAGGAAATCAATTACCGGTTTGTTTAAATAAACATCCCCCGACCAAATCTGGGGCTTTCAATATTCGAGCCACTCAAAGCGCCTTGTCGAGGCCGGTGGCATTTCTGCCACCCCAACCGAAGTGTTCAGGGTTCGGTGCTGCAAAACGGTACCGCCGCGAGAATCGAAGAGAGTTCGCCTATCCGTAGTAGTTCAGACCTGATCTGACACCTGACTTGAAAAGAGTGAGGGCCAGGCGGAGATACGCCAGCAGCCGTTGACTGTGAACCTGTGGCTGGCGAATTCACGATTGTTACCTGAATTGGGCAACTTAGGCAGTCTTGGTCCGGAACTTGAGCCCCCCTGCTCTGCATCGCCATAAAGGACCGGGTCAGGCATGTCCTCGCTAAATACTACCGCCCAATGCCCGGTGACTGTGGACCGTCATGACCGAGCTTCCTAGGACACACGAAGGACAGCCTCTGGGGCATTGACCTGTTTCGGTGTGAATCCAGTCATTTGAAGAGCCATTGGGTACTCGTGGCCATGGATCAGTTCACTCGGCGCATCACAGGTTTTGTTGTGCCGACCTCAACCAATTCCAATGGAAATCTCATTGCCCCGGGCTGTACCAGTTACCCGTGGCAGCCTGAATTTACGATTCGCCATACCCAGCTGTGTCGCGCTGGTTTGGAGTCGCCGTAACGGCTGCAAACCAGCGCGACCTCAGAAGCCCCCGTCTCGGTAAAGATGTGCACGAGTCCAAGGTATCTCGTTGCAGCCCTTGCGTGCGAAAAGCACCTGGAAAAGCTGAAAATGCCCCGTCGCAAAGGCGGTTTGGGACGACAATAGATAGAAGCGCCAGGCGCGAACAAACTCCGGGTCGAACATTTCCTGCACCTCGTCCTGTGCCGCACGGAAGCGCTCGGCCCAATGTCGCAGAGTCAGCGCATAGTGCAGGCGCATATTCTCTACATCCAGGATCGAGAAGCCGTTGGGGCCGAACAATGGCATCATCTCGCCGAGGGACGGTGGACGGGCTCCCGGAAATATACGGCGCTCGATCCAGGTGTTGAGAAGGCCGGGGCGATCGTTACCAATGGTATGAATCAGGCCCCGGCCGTCGGCCGACAGGCAGCGATCCATGACCTGGCCCAGTTCCCGGTAATGCTGCGGCCCCACATGCTCCAGCATGCCGACAGAAACGAAGGCGTCGTATTTGCCATCGATCTCGCGGTAGTCTGCTTCGACAAACTCCACTGCATCTTGCAGACCCTCACGCGCCGCGCGCTCCCGCGCCAGGGCCAGCTGGGCCTTGGAGATGTTGAAGGCGCGCACCTTGACGCCAAAGTTGCGCGCCATGTGCAATGCCAGGGCGCCCCAGCCGCAGCCGGCTTCGACCACATGCTCCCCGGGCCGCAGCCGCAGCTTGCGGCAGACGAGGTCCATTTTTGCAATCTGTGCCTCCTCCAGCGCTATTTCCGGCGTGGGAAAATAGGCGCAGGTGTAAACCATCTGTTCGTCCAGCCACAGCTTGTAGAAGTCGTTACCCACGTCGTAATGGCTTTGAATATTCTCCCTGGCACTGGCCAGCGAGCCTGAGCGCGGGCGAAAAAACGCAGAGAGGAGGCGTCGGTTGATACGGTTTGGGTCGACGTCACGGCGGGCGCGCTGCACGACATCCAGCACATGTTCCAGGTCGTCGCCTAAACCGACACGACCCTGCGCGTACATTTCCGGGAACTGGTATTCCGGATAGCTGATCAATTTCCACAAGGCGCCGCGGTCATGAACGTGAATTTCGCATTCCGGTGCGACACCAGGAGGGCTGGCCATGGAGCCATCCCATAGAACGAAGCACAGCGGTGGATTCCCAAGTTGCTCGAGCACCCATCGGAGAAGGCGTCGCTCTATCGCAAGCGCATGCCTGTTTTGGGTTGTTCGCGGAGTGGACATGTCCTCAATGACACCCTGAGCCCCTGGCGAGGCACTGGCGTGATTCCGGTTCTGAACACTCATCGTTATACGCCTCCAAACCCGAGAACGCGCCGCAAAAGGCGGCGGCAAGCCAAACGTTGCTGGGATCAGGTCCTTTCCCGCAGCCCCGTCGTCCCGTTGGTTCACAGGCAATAAGTTAGCAAGGTCGTCGCATGAGTGCCAAGATTGGGGCGGTTAACGTCACTGATCTGGCCCCAGGGGAAGACTATTGACCAAGTTTGACGCCATCGTCGTGGGCGGAGGTCCGGCTGGATCCAGCTGCGCCTGGCAGCTGCGTCGGCGCGGAGTGAAGACGCTGATCCTGGAAAAGGCAGGTTTCCCGCGCCTGAAGCTGTGCGCGGGCTGGATCACGCCTGAAGTGATGGATGATCTGGAAATGGACTTGGCAACCTATCCATACCGCTTCCTCACCTTCGACGTCACCCAAATCCATCTCTACGGCCTTACCTTCAAGCAACGTTCACCGCAACATTCTATCCGCCGGTACGAGTTTGACGACTGGCTGCTGCGCAGGTCCGGCACGCCCGTCATGCAACATAGTGTCAAACGCATCGCTCGGCAGGGTGACCGTTTTATTCTTGACGACACTTACGAATGCGCTTACCTGGTCGGCGCCGGTGGCACCGGCTGTCCCGTCTACCGCAACCTGTTCCGCGAGGCCAATCCGCGCGCCAAGCTATTGCAGGCGGTTGCACTCGAGCATGAGTTGCCTTGCGAATGGACGGATGGCGACTGCCATTTATGGTTCTTTGAGAAGGGTCTGCCCGGTTACAGCTGGTACGTGCCAAAACAGGATGGCTACCTGAACCTCGGGGTCGGTGCGATTGCCGGGCGGTTGAAGCTCAAGGGCCAGCATATCGCCACCCATTGGGACAGTTTCGTTGGCGGCCTGCGCCGTCGAGGACTTATCCCGGATTCACTGCGACCGCAACCACAAGGCTATTCGTATTACCTGCGCGACTTCGTCGATTCATATCGCATCGGCAACGCCTTCTTGATCGGGGACGCCGCAGGTTTGGCAACCCGCGATCTGGCGGAGGGTATTGGTCCCGCCGTGCGCAGTGGCATCCTCGCAGCCAATGCGATCGCCGATGGCGCCGATTATGACCTTGGCTCGGTGCCCGCCTACAGCCTGCCACCGGGCGTAGCGCAGCGGACCCTGGAGTATCTTCTTCTGCGTCGCGGCGCTGCTTCGGCCGCTTCAAGGCATTAACCTGGTCCCCATCCATCAGGGCCGCCTGGCTGAGCGATGCCCGGGAAAGTGTTAAGTCCGCGCTCGCGTTCGATTTCGACGAAATCGAGGTGATTGCCGACGCCCCTCGAGCCCGCATCCGTCACCGGCATCCCGGATGCTGGCTGAGGACAGGTGTGGCTGGGCGCCGCGCTGGACTGACAAGATCGCCTGGAGCGAGCTTGCGCGCAAGCCCCGCAGGGGTGAGGCACAGGGATGTGTCGAACAGCTCCATAGCCGTAGCTATGGGTTGAAGGAAGCGCAAGCACGGGCGCGCGTGGACCAGCAAGGGCCGGGATAGCGCCCGGACCGAAAACACACTGTATTTTTGGCGTTCGTCTGTACTTGGTGATTTCAACCGATATTTCAGTCACTTGCGTTTGGGTCCGGGTGCGG
This sequence comes from uncultured Gammaproteobacteria bacterium, assembly GCA_963753845.1. Lineage (GTDB taxonomy): Bacteria > Pseudomonadota > Gammaproteobacteria > Chromatiales > Chromatiaceae > Thiosocius. The sequence goes on along the minus strand of CAVWEI010000002.1, from coordinate 113,724 downwards.
CCGGTGACGGATGCGGGCTAGTGGGCGATGCTGCAGGTGAACTCGACGTTCACTTTGACATGCTGTTCCTCGATGCCGCAAGGGAAACGCTGGTCTGGCCGCTATCGAAAACCGACAGCAAGAGCTGGGACAGTTCGCTGATATGGCCGAGCGAGTCTCGCGGCGGATTCACACCATCATGGAAACCGTGAAGACGCAGCCGCTCAGCGATGGTTTCATTGCTGGTGATAATGTGAACCGGCACGTTCCAGGTCGCATCAGGACCGGTTATGCCACCCGCCGGTTGATGATCGCCCAGCAGGATCAGGACCGACTCGCGGGACTGCGGCAGCGCCTGGTACTCGGCCAGCCATTTAAATGTATACCGGATCGTGTTGATATACCCCTGGAACACGGCGTGCCAATCGATCGCCTCAGCCATCGATTCGGCGGTAGCCTCATCTGAATACGGCTTGTCTGATGTCACGCGCGACCAATCGGGCTGATATGGCGGGGTGGGCTGAAACGGGATGTGGGTCGTGATCGTCGGGTAAAACAGGAAGCGCGGTTTGCCGTCAGGATCGGGCGGATACATCTCGTCGATGCGCGCCATCGAGAACTGATCGGGCAGCCCCCACAGTCCGAACTTCGGGCCACGGTAGTCCAGACTCGATGCGTCGTGGTAATGATCGAAGCTGTAGAACGACACCTCAGGCCAATCCCAGCTCATTGCAGGATACAGGCCGATGGTTCGATAGCCGGCCTGCTCAAAGGTATCGAGTATGGTCGGGCGATCGGTTGTGATCAGCAGATCGTGACGAATGGGATCGGTCAGGTCGATACCCGACAGAAAGCTCAGATGTGAAAGATCCGACGCACCGCCGAAAGCGGCCGCCTTAACAAAAGCCGACAGCACCTGACGGTCTTGGGCATTGGCCGCCTGCTCGAGGCGTTGACGGCCAGGGTGAATCACCTTGAAAAGGTCGTCCCGTTCATACGTGGTTGCACCGTATGACTCGAGGAACACCACTTTTACCTCGGCCCCACCTAGCATCTTGAGGTCGGAGTCCAGCGGCGGTGATTCGGGCAGTTCAGATCGGAAATAGCTTGGAAAAAATGCCGCCGCCAACAGGTGAGCTTGGCGCTTGTAAACCTCAAAGACCGGGGCAGATACGTAGGGCGAGGCCGCCTCGACCTTGAAGAAACTGGCTGCCACCAGGCCAACACAAAAAATCGTCACAATAAGCGCAATCGGCGAGCGCAGCGCATAGGGAGCCGCATGATCGGCAGTCACCTCGATGCACATCCGGATCAACCGGGTCAGCAACCAAAGGCCCACGATGAACGCGCCGACGATCCCCACAATCTGCCACCAGGCATACTCCTGGCTGGCAACTTCAAGAAATGTGGGTAGATGCTGGGCGTCCCAGTAAAGGTTCACCTTGCGCCCGAACCATGCCGGCACCGTGACATCGACATAGCGGCCTATTACGGCCATTAGGAACACGCCCGTGAGCACCGCGATCGCGCCGCGTCCGACGCGCCCGAACAGCGCGACCAGCAGTAACAGAATCAACCATAGCCCGACGAAATCGGGACCGATGCGGGAATCCGGCTGGACCCAGGGGGTTGACCAGACATTTTTGAAGCTGGCCAGGAAATTAAGGACCAGCAGCGCCAGCCCGACCTTGGTCATCACCAGCCATCGGTTGCCCCGTGATTTATGACCTTCCAACAGTTCGCTCATGGTTGGTTCCGGACTGATGCAGCCTGGCAGATGAAGCAAAGAACTTAGCATGCGCAAGCTATCAGACGACTGTTGGTCACCAACCCTCGAAAATCTTGGGCTTTATGTTGGATTGTCACAGTGAACCTGGTGCGAATCCCGAACACGCTTGCACGACGTCATGCAGTTCATGGCGAGCATCGGCCAAACAGATTACCGGCGGCCATTGCTGGGGGCGAATGCGGCTCCTTACGCTTTGTGAACCCGACCCCAGCCGATGTAGCCGGTGCCGAACAGCACCGAGCGCCGCTCGAACCCCCGGAGATAGGGCAATGCCAGGTCCCAGGGCTTGTCCAGACCTTCGAAGGTGGTCATGTAGGGGCGCGCCTGGGCACGTACTATGACGTTGACTGGTGCCATCCACCAAGGCGCGTATTTCATGCCGGCAATGGCAATTCGGGCATCCGGGCGCGCAGCGGCGAATATCCGCTCGAGCGCTGCAGCAGAGCGCATTACGTCGTGAGTGAAATGAAAAAGGACAGCGTCGAGCGGCCCGGGGATGTCGGCCGACTCGATCGACGACTCCAACAGCGTGACATTTTGCCAGCCGGCCTCGGTGACCCGCTGCCGGGCAAGATTGATCATTTCCGGGCTGACTTCGATGCCAACAACCTCACCTTCGGGGCCGACTGCTTCGCGCAGGAGTGTAAAGCTCAGGCCCGTGCCGCAGGCCACGTCCAGGACACGGCCCCCGGGACGCAAGTCGAGTTTCTCGATTGTACGCGCGCGCATCCACATCGTGCGCCGCGCCGAGGCATCGTAGCCGTCGGCATGATCCCGATAAAGGCGAACGGCTTCCGCCGTATTGGGCGCATCGGAACGCTGGGTCAAAACCTCACCTGCACTGACCGGGCGAGTCGGAAAGGTACATGATGGCGGGCCCAATTCGCCGTTGCATTCAGCATTTTCGAGTTTGCGTGAAAAGGTTACTGTTAACAAGAGTCGCAATAAGACCGCGAGATTTCCGGTCATTGTTTCAATGGCCTGATGTCTCTGCTCTAACGCAGAGCTCGGCCCGCCCACCTTGCCCGAACAAGCCCGGGGATACACAACGGCGGCTTGACCGGCTCGGTGACGGTGCAGGGATTCGAGGCGCCATCCCCAGGGTCATGTCGGTGGCCGAATAGCCTTGGCCGGCATCGTCCAACGCGCCAAACGGGTTTTTCACCGGCCGCTGAAACCACCGCTTGGACCCGGTTGATCGATGACGTGGTGTGCGCGTACCTTGTGTACGATCTGATATTCTTTAAGACCGCTACAGGTTGCGATTGAGACCGCTAAACCCTAACCGGAACAAGCAGAGAAACGAGGTCAAAACGCACCGTGATCAGAGCAGGACGTCTCTCCCGATGGTAGCCGGCCATACCAAGCCTGCCGCAACGCGACGGACATTTCCCGAAGACCGACGCAATGGACACGCCGTGAAGCGCAACAAGACCTTGGTGCTTTTTAGTTACGACTGGGATGGCATCGAATTTCGAAAGCTATCGCGGGAGTGGCCACAGATGCATGCCGGATTCGATTTGTTCAGCTTCCCGAGCAATGCACGACTGGCATGGTTCAATATGGATCGCTTCAGCAGCCTCGCAGCGCTACGAGCCAAGGTGCAGGGTGCAGGAGCTGTGGTCAGCAACCATGAACAGTTCGGCGCACTCTGTGCCGCCCTGGTGGCGGAAAAGATGCGATGGCCGGGTACCCCCGTGGAGGCCGTACTCGCTTGTCAGCACAAGCTTTATGCTCGAGAGGTCCTGGAACGCGTTGCGCCGGAAGCCAACGTCCCGTTCCGCAGACTGCAGGCAGCGTACGATGCCGACATTCCCGAAGGGCTCGACTATCCAACCTTCGTCAAACCCGTCAAGGCGGCCTTCTCCGTTTTGGCCAGGACGGTCCACAGTCGCGAGGCTCTTTTCGACCACACACGGTTCAGCAGGCGGGAACTGTGGATTATCCGTAATCTTGTGGAGCCCTTCGAAAAGATCGCGCGCAGACGGCTGCCAAACGCAGGTACGGCCCACAGCCTGATGCTCGAAGAGAGCCTGCGAGGCCCTCAATACTGTCTGGACGGCTATTGTTTCAATGGCAGCGTCCGCCGCCTGGGTATTGTGGACGCCATCATGTACCCCGGCACTGATGCGTTCATGCGCTGGGACTATCCGAGTCTCCTCCCCGAGAAGCTGCAGAAAAAGGCCGAGGCGATCGCCGCTCGATTCTTGCAGGAGGTCGGTTTCACCCATGGGTTGTTCAATATGGAATTCGTGCTTGATGAACGGAGTGGCCAGCTCAAGGTCATCGAGTTCAACCCAAGGATGGCCGCACAGTTTTCCGACCTGTACGCCCGGGTCGACGGAATAAAGCTGCACGAAATGGCTATGGCCCTGAGTCACGGCATTGACCCGGCAACACTGCCCACGAAAGAGCCGACCGCGGCCTGCGCGTCCAGTTTCGTGTATCGAAGTTTCGATCCGACCACCCTGGTTCCTATGCCGACGGCATCTCAACAACGCGCCTTCAGCGTCGCATTCCCGGATGGATTGCTGTTGCAGTTTCCGAAGTTATCCAGTCAGATCCAACGGGATTTCAAGTGGTTGGGGAGCTATCGCTTCGGCATTGTTCATCTGGGCGGAGACAGTCCCGCAGACCTCGCGCGGCGCTGCGAACACGCCAGCTCGACGCTCGGCTGGACTGCACCCTACGTCGAACATGCGACCGACTTGCCGGGATTCACCCAAAACGGCGATGCGTGGCCAGCCGCTATGCGGGCCGAAAATGCGTCGGGTTGAATTTTCATACCCTAGTGGGCCAAGCGGATAATTCTGTAACGCTCAGAGCCACTGTGCGAGTGCGAGTCAAGGCGCGTTTCGCAGGCAATGGCTGCCCCCCTTGGCAAGAAACGCAACACCGAGTCGCGCTCGCACAGCGGCTCCCGGAGGGCCACGGCACAAGCATCGTGGGCTGTGTTGCAGTCCTTGAAAAGGGCATGCCATTCCCTGCGGACTGCGCCTTACCCACAATGCTTGTGCCGTGGCTGAGCGTTACAGAATTATCCGCTTGGCCCACTAGCAAGCCGCATGATCGCTGCAGCTCGCGATCGGGCGCTCCGGGGGCATGTCAGCGCCGCACCCCTTCCGCGATGTAGCCGCTGCCAAAGAATGTCGAGCGCACACTGAGCGGATTTACTTAGCGCCCGAGCGGGCACCACGGTTTGGCGAGCCCCGTGATACTGACCACTTGCGTGAGTCGCGGCATCGGCTTCTTTCGCACACCGAAGGACACCGCGACACAGGGGGCTGCTACGCGCCCTGCGCGACGCGCGTGAGGAAGTGCTGCTCCTCACCGCCCTTATGACCGGCTCAGTCGCCGTGCCCTGGCGCGAGGACGGTGCCCTGCCCGACCGGCGCCTGTGGGCGGCGATGCTGATGATTAAAGCAGTGCCATACGCGGCGGCCGGACTGGTTTCGATGATCAGTGCCGTGCTGAGGCTATTCAAAGATGGCGCTCATGAAAAGGCAGTGAAGAGGAATTCACTCGGCGAGTCAGGGCAAAAAGGGCTCGGTGCTGCATTTGTTTTCGTTAGCAGACTTGGCGGTTACCTAAACCACACACCGAATGACCCCAGCCAAAGCAAGGTCAAATCACGTCGCACGCGGGTGCTTTACGGTTGCCAGGCGCGCACTGTGTATCTAATGTCTCTCGTGTCTCGAATCGAATCTTGGTATCGGAGGAATGTGCATCGTGTCAAAGAATCCTGGAAATAGAATAGTTGCAGGCCTGTTTATGGCCTTGCTGGCTACGTCCGTGCTGGCCGCGGATACTTTTGTGTTCACGGCGATCCCCGATCAGGACGAAGCGCGTCTTCGTGAGCGGTTTGACAAAGTCGCCGTGTATCTCACCAAGGAGTTGGGTGTGGAAACCCAATATATCCCAGTGAAATCATACGCGGCAGCCGTGACCGCCTTCCGTAACGACCAGGTGCAACTTGCCTGGTTTGGAGGCCTGTCCGGGGTGCGTGCCCGCCAATTGGTAGACGGCTCGGAGGCAATCGCGCAGGGCGTCGAAGATCCAGCTTTCGAGACATACTTCATCGCTCACGCGAGCACGGGGCTCACGGCTTCAGAAGCCTTTCCGGAAGGGATCGCGGGCAAGGTGTTTACCTTCGGCTCGAAGGGTTCGACGTCTGGTCGGCTGATGCCGGAGTACTACATACGTCAGCACTTCGGTAAAGCCCCCGAAGAAGTGTTTGAAAAGGTGGGCTTCAGCGGAAATCACTCAAAGACGATCGCCCTGGTGCAGTCGGGTGCCTATCAGGTGGGTGCGGTCAACTTCAAGGTTTGGGATACGGACCTGCAGGAAGGCAAGGTTGACCCGCAAAAGGTTTCCGTGATCTGGAAGACGCCACCGTATCCGGACTATCAATGGTCCATCCGCGGCGATGTGGACGCCCGTTGGGGTGCCGGCTTCAAGGCAAAGGTGCAGGCGGCGCTACTGAACATGCGAGACCCGGATCTGCTGGCTTCGTTTCCTCGCAGCGGTTTCATACCCGCTTCGAATTCGGACTTTCAGCCTATCTTGGACGTGGCCCGCGAAATCAAATTGATCGATTGATTGCCGGTTGCTCGTAGAACTCGTCAGCGAGAATCTTGGCTACGGCAGTGAACCTGTCCTGCGCGATGTCTCGTTGTCCATAAAGGCCGGAGACCGCATCGCCCTGGTGGGTGAGAGTGGCGCGGGCAAATCCACCCTGCTAACGGCGTTGCAGGCGCGATTGCAGGAGCGGGTCGCGCTGGTGCCGCAGAATCCCGGTCTGGTCGCGTCTTTGAGCGTTTTCCACAACATCTACATGGGGCGTCTGCATCAGCACCCTACCTGGTACAACCTGCTCAATCTCGCCTGGCCACGCCGCCGGGAAATAGCCTCGATCCGCCCGCTGGTTGCGCGATTGGGGCTGGAAGAAAAACTATTCGAACCGGCCGGTGCGCTGTCTGGGGGGCAACAGCAGCGGGTTGGCTTGTGTCGCGCGCTTCATCAGGGCGGCGACCTGGTCTTGGCCGACGAGCCGGTGTCTGCAGTCGACATTCACCAGGCACGCACAGTTTTGGATGCCCTGCATGATCACTTCGACACTGTGGTTCTCGCTATGCACGATGTGGAGTTGGCCCTTCGCTACTCTTCGCGCATCATAGGTCTGAAGCAAGGTCGTATTGCCTTCGACCGCCCGAGTGCAGGCTTGGGCATCGCTGATCTGGACTTTTTATACGGGGATAGCGATGCCGCTCGCCGCTGATGCCGTGAGTGGCCTGCGGCCGCGCTACTCCTCGACCGTCACCATCAGTTTCGTGTTCGTCGCAATTGCGGCCGTCTGTCTGTTTTTCGCCGATGTATCGATTTCCACCGTCGACCCCTGGTCCGAAATCAAACGTATGGTCTGGGGCGCACTCACGCCAGACTTTCTGGCCGTCGAGACGATCGGGAAGGCAATCCTGCAAACCGTGGCCTTTGCACTCGTCGGTGTCGCATTGGCGGCTGTCAGCGGCTTCGTGTTGGCCCAATTCTTCCATCTCGGTCCGGTGCGATGGGCCTGTGCTTTCGCGCGATCCATCCATGAACTGTTTTGGGCTCTGATCTTTCTGCAGATGCTCGGGCTGTCGCCGCTCACCGGTGTACTCGCCATCGCGATTCCTTTTGCGGGCATCTGCGCCAAAGTCTATGCCGAGACCCTGGAGGAGGCGCAACCGTTGGCGCTGAAAGCGCTACCGGGAAACGCATCGACCATATCGACGTTTTTTTATGTGCGCCTGCCGGACGCCTGGGTCCACATCAAGAACTACACCGGGTACCGCTTCGAGTGCGGGCTGCGGTCCAGTGCTGTACTGGGTTTCGTTGGCCTGCCGACGCTCGGTTACTACCTGGAGACGGCATTCAATGAAGGTAACTATTCAGAGGCCTCGGCGTTACTCATTATCTTTTACGTCATAATTGCGACCCTGCGCCTGTGGCTGAAACCCAAACTGTTGGGTATCTATTTGCTCATCGCACCGTTCTTGCTGGGTGGGGCTTCCGACATTCGGCTGGAGAACATCAGGCGATTCTTCACCGAAGACATCGTGCCGTCGCCGATACGCCACGGTAGCCTGTTGGACGCCCAGACCTGGACCAACCTCGGCGACTGGTTCGCGATGCTGCTCACAGATCAGGCCTTACCCGGCATTGTTGCGACCGTACTGCTGACACAGATCGCGCTGGTGGGTACGGCGTTTCTGGCACTGGCCCTTTTTCCAATCATCTCGGAAAAGTTTTTTGGCCGTTTCGCGCGCACCTTGGGGCATCTGTTTCTCGTGATCGTGCGTTCCACCCCTGAGTTCATTCTCGTATACGTATTTCTGCATTTCTGGGGCCCATCGATGCTGCCGGCAATCGTCGCTTTGTCGTTGCACAACGGCGCCATCATTGGACACCTGCTTGGACGCTACAGCGACGAGGTACTCCTACGCCCGGATAGCAGCAAGGGACTGAACCGCTACGCATTTGAGATCTTGCCGCGGGTATACGGCCAGTTCCTGGCGTTCCTGTTCTATCGTTGGGAGGTCATCATGCGTGAGACGGCCATACTCGGCATTCTGGGTATAGCCACGCTGGGTTTTTATATCGACAGCGCCCTTGCTGACATCCGCCTGGACCGCGCGGTCCTGCTCATCTTGATAACTGCGCTACTGAATCTTGGCATCGACGCCTTGTCGCGTGCGATACGCGCACGATTGCGGATCAACACGCGACTTGCTTCTTGTCGGGTCTAGCCCGCATCGCGAAACCGTGGTCTGACCCTTATTTGCCTATTTGCCACTTATTTGCCAGACCGATCACCGCCCGCCATCGAGTGCTGTTTCATCGCTGCCCTGGCATACCCGGTCCGTTGTTTTCCCGTGCGGGAATCAAGCTGCGCGCAGATCGGTATGCTTGAGTGGCAGCTGACGCACGCGCTTGCCGGTCGCGGCGAACACCGCATTGAGAACCGCTGGCGCCGCGACGGCGATCGTAGGCTCACCGACGCCGCCCCAGAATCCGCCCGACGGCATCACGATCGTCTCGACCGTCGGCATCTCACGGATCAGCATCGACGGATAGCTGTCGAAGTTTTCCTGTTCGACGCTCCCGTTTTTAATGGTGCAGCCGCCATAAAGCATCGCCGACAACCCGAATACGAACGAACCCTCGACCTGCGCTTCGATCTGTTGCGGATTTACCGCGTAACCGGTATCGGTGGCCGCGACGATGCGATGAATCTTGAGCTGGCCCCCGGCATCGACCGATACCTCGGCACAGGCCGCAACGTGACTGCCGAAGGTTTTGCATACGGCCAGACCGCGGTGAATGCCCTCGCCGGCCGGCTTACCCCAGCCGGCCCGTTCGGCGGCTGCGTTCAGCACGGCAAGGCTTTTCGGATGATCGGCCATCAGCTTGCGCCTGAACGCGAGTGGATCCTTACCTGCCGCATGCGCGAGTTCGTCGAGAAAACACTCGACATAGATCGCGTTGTGATTGATGTTCACGCCCCGCCAGAATCCCGGCGGGACCGGCGGGTTGCGCATCGCATGGTCGATCAGCAGGTTGGGTACCGTGTAGCTCAACGCATGATCGCCCGCCGGCAACAGGCCCTGAAAGGTGATCATGTCGGCACCGTCTTTCAAGGCTGCCGGGCGCACGGCTGCCAGAATCGACTGACCGGAGATGCGCACGCGCAGGCCGACCAAATCACCATTGGCGTCCAGCCCTCCGACCAGCCTGGCCTGCGTGACCGGATGGTAAGCACCATGCAGCATGTCCTCCTCGCGCGACCACAACAGCTTGACCGGTGTGCCCGGCAGCTGTTTGGCGATCGCAACGGCCTGTTTGACGTAATCGCTGAAGCCGCGTCGACCAAAGCCACCGCCGAGGTGGATCTTGTAGACCTCGCACCGGTTCGCCGGCAGACCGGCCGCCTCGGCCGCCGCCTGCAACGCGGCCTCGCCGTTCTGGGTCGGACACCATACCTCGCAACGATCAGGGGTCCAGCGCGCCGTTGCATTCATCGGCTCCATGGTGGCGTGATGCTGAAACGGGTAACCGTAGACTGCCTCGACAGTCTTTGCGGCCCCCTTCAGCGCCGCATCGACATCACCCGCCTGATTACCGATGAACGCATCGTCGGCGTGCAGGCCTTCATTCAGCATCCGCGCAATCGACTCGCTGCTGACCTGTGCATTCGGACCCTTGTCCCAGGTGATCGGCAGGACCTTCAGTGCGCTATCGGCCTGCCACCAGGTGTCCGCGACCACCGCGACCGCGTTGTCGTCGACGCGCAGTACTGCGCGCACGCCGGGCATCGTGCGCACCTTGGTTTCATCGAATGCAGCCAGTGTGCCACCGAAAACCGGGCAAGCCTTGATCGATGCGTTGAGCATACCGGGCAGTTGCAGGTCGGCACCGAAGACTTGGGCGCCGGTCAGCTTGTCGTGAGTATCCAGGCGCTTTACCGGCTTGCCGATCAGATTCCAGTCTTTCGGATCCTTGAGTTCCACCGATACCGGAGGCACCAGCTTGGCGGCCGCTGCAGCGACCTTGCCATAGCTGACAGTTCGCCCGCTTGGTTTGTGGGTGATGATGCTGGCTGCCGCAGCGCACTCGTCCACCGGCACCCCCCATGCCTCGGCCGCAGCCTCGATCAATAGCACACGCGCCAGCGCGCCGCCTTCGCGCACATACTGGTGGCTGCCGCGGATACCCTGGCTTCCGCCAGTTGCAAAACTGCCCCAGGCCCGATCGCGTGCAAGGCTCTGGCCCGGCGTCGGGTATTCGGTGCGGACCTTGGACCAGTCGCAATCCAGCTCCTCGGCAACCATCTGGGCCAGACCGGTGAGCGTCCCCTGGCCCATCTCCGAGCGCGCGATGCGGATGATCACGCTGTCGTCCGACTCGATCACCACCCAGGCATTCACCTCGCGCGTTTTTTCCGCTGCCTGTGCCACACCGCCGACAGGAAGATACATACCAAGCGATAGCCCAGCCCCCGCGATCGCGCTGCCGATCAGGAAATCGCGGCGCGAAATCATTACCCTTTCTGCACTCATGCCTTGCTCCCCTGACTGTTGCGCTCGACAGCAAGGTGGATGCCGCGACGTACACGGCTGAACGTGCCGCAGCGGCAAATATTGGTCAGCTGGGCATCGATGTCCGCGTCGTTTGGCGTCGGATTCGCGTTGAGCAGGGCAACTACGCTCATGATGATGCCCGGCTGGCAGTAGCCACACTGCGGCACATCCAGCTCTTCCCACGCCTGTTGCACTGGGTGACTGCCGTCGGGTGACAGTCCCTCGATGGTGACTACCTTCTGCGATGCCGAAACGGCGGCGACTGGCACGACACATGAACGCACTGCTTCACCGTCGATGAGCACGGTACAGGCACCGCATACCCCGATACCGCAGCTGTATTTGGTGCCGGTGAGACCCAGCTGCTCGCGCAGAACCCATAACAGGGGCGTAGATCCATCGACGTCGACGTCTACCGGTTCGCCATTGATATTCAGTTTGGCCATCTGTGGACTCCCTTTCTACAAAGGTATTGCGATACGCGGGGCGCCATGCAGATGCCACGCGACTGGCGAAATCATGCAATGCGCTCCGCAAAAATCAATCCCGAACGCAGTATGGACAAAGCGTCTATCCGGTGCCCCAGGTGATTGTAGTACGGTGCCGAGTAAGCGCTGGAATCTGCACTACGGAAAATCGTCCGCCAACAGGGTCCCTGCCCGTCAGGGGTATAGGCTCGATTCCGCCGAAAACAGCTGCCCTGCCCTCGGGCTATAAGCCAGTAGACTACCTGCCAAAGGCGGATGCGCACTTCTATCTGCCAGCAGGCGAATCGAGCGGGTACTGCACCCGAACCGGGGAATCCATCAGTCATCCAACTGCCCGACATGACCGGCCGCAGCACCATGGCGGCCGGTCAGTCCCCGGTCACAACTGGATATCAGGCCTGCCGGTCAGTCGCACTTGTTGAGGTCCGGACGATTCTTGTCGCAGAAATTCATGCCGGCCGCATCGGCATTTCCCTCGACGTCGAAGCCACCCGTCAGGTCCTGACCGTTGTACTTTGCTGTGATCACCTTGTATTTGGTGATATCGAGTCGCGAATTCGCGCACGACTTCAGCGCAGCAGCGGCACAGGCTTCGGCCGAATCCGCGGGTTTCGTCTTGTCGCATTCCGCTTGGCCGTCACACTTCTTGAACGACACGGCCTCCTGTCCCTGACATGCGGTCCGCACATAGTGAACTACACAGCCGCTGTCGTCAGCGACTGCTGTACCGGCAAAGCCGAAACCTGCCACAAGCCCAAAAGCAACGATGATAGCCTTCATACCTTCATACTCCTGTAATCTGCGAATGAGGCCTTGTTCAGGGAAGACCTGTCCAAGGGCTGCGAAGGCCTCCTCGGGAGACCCCCGCCTGAAATGCATGCTACCGACAATGCTCGGCTGCCAAGATGACACAGGTCACACAAATACTGCATGGTTGGTGTCAAGGCCGCACAAGCTGCCGACGAACTACACCCATATCAAAACCGCATGGCAAAGAGGTACTTTCAGTCGGATACCACCCGCAGGGTGATACCGCTGCCCGCCTACCCGGGTTGACGACACTCCGTCAATCCAGACCCGCCAATTGCTGCGAGGTGGTGGAGATCGGGTCAGAACGCGACGTGGTGTTGTCGTCGTTGAGCCGAACGACCGGCACACGCAGGGAACCGGACAACGCCAATACCGTATCCGAGGTCAGATCCGGATTGTATTGTCGCAGCAACCAGAACGGTACCTGATAGGTCTGCGTCGACAGTTCCCAAAGGCTGTCGCCTTCTTTGAGCACATGGTCTTTGACGTCGACGATCCGGTGCTTCTCGAAAAATCGATTCTGAATTCCGGTGTGAAAATCCCTGCGTTTCTGCTCAAACGCCGCTGCCTGCACCTTCGAGTACCCGAGGCGTATACGTCTGCCGACGATGACCTGTTGACCGTAGCTCAGGCCGTTGAGGTCGCGCAGTTGTTGAGTCGGCAGATTCAGCCAGTGCGCATAGTGCCCCAGCGTTTCCCCGACCTGGACCTCGATCGTGTCATCTTCGGCTACCTCGTAGTCCGCCGGATCGGCCGCAAGATCTGATTGCGCGATTGCCACGGTTTCGTTTTCTTCGCTCGCTGGCTCTTCCGTCTCTGGCGGGCTATCCATCGCCCCGTCCGTCGCGACATCGACCTGCTGATTGCTTTTCGACGACAAAGAGGCGGATTCGGGCATATGCGCGACCACCGCTCCGGGCCCTATCCGTGCGCCGCTCGCGATCGCAGCAGCCTGCCGGGCAGGCTCAATCGTTTTTTTGGCGGGCGATGCAGTGATCAGGGGCGTGGCGGCCGGGACTTCGTCTTTCTTGGGGATACGCAGTACCTGCCCCGCGTTGATTCGATGACGACTGCGCAGGCTGTTCATCGCCATCAAGGTATCGATCGAGGTATCGTAGCGGCGTGCTATTCCGTCCAGATTGTCGCCGCTTTTTACGCGATAAAAGAGGTCAGGCACTTGCTTCGCCTGTCCCGATTGCTGTTCAAGCAGGGCCACCCGCGCTTGCAGGACCGCGGCGTCCTGCTTGACCGGGATGCGCAACTGATAGGACTTCGGAATGTATTTTTCTCCACTCCAGACGGCCGCCCCGAGGTCCGGATTATGTTCCTTGAGCAGTCGCTCATCGATGCCGAACCCTTCGGTTATCGCCGCGGCGGGCATATACGCATTCAGCGCAACGACTGGAGTGCTGGAGGCACTGTTCTGCTTGAACTCCGCCCGGCGGCTGGCAGAAACATCATAAGCGGCAAGAAAAGCCGCATAAAAGTTACGCGATGCAAATTTGAACGCCCGCCCATTGTATTGTCGGACAATGGTGTCGATATCCGTGGTACCGGTTTTCCGAACCGCGCGGCGCACACCGGACAACCCATGGTTGTATGCAGTGATGGCAAGCGGCCAGCTTTTCAACACTGAATAGTTGTGTTTCAGCAACTGGGCTGCCGCAGTCGTCGCCTTGTAAGGGTCGAGGCGTTCGTCCAGCACGTCGTTCACCCGCAGGTAACGCCGCCCCGTGGCGGGCATGATCTGCCAGAGCCCGGCCGCCCCCGCCTTGGATCGAACGCCGGGATTGTAGGAGGATTCGACATGTGGAAGCGCGGCAAGCTGTTCTGGCACACCTTTGTGCCGCAGGATTTCGCGGATTCTCTTTTCGTATGTGGCAGCACGCTTCAGGCCTTTGATCATTCGATCGGACTGTCCACGTTGAAACCGAACCCTTTTTGCCGCGTCTCTGAGTTGCGATTGAGAGACATCCTCTCCCCACAGGCGCCTGACACGGCGCTCTTCCGGGCTGAGATCCGCCTCGGGCATCCCGGCGATCTTTGTCAGCAGTTTCTCGTAATGACGTATTCGGTTCCGAATGCTGCGGTGTTGCCGCCTGGGACTGGCACTGGACGATAGCGGGTACACTTCGTAAACGACATTCAGCTCCCGATCGTCGTGAACGAAACCGCTGTTTGAATCGACTTCCGTGTAAACCCGCGTCCAGAAATCTACGGCCTTCTTTATTTCAGGTGGGCGCGGAAAGGGTGAATCACCACTCCCGGCCTGAGCCACGCCACAAGCGACCAGCAAACCTATCGACAGCAGCACCAGGCCGACCACCGTGTCGTTGAGGTTCCTTGTCAGCGCTGTTGTTTTCATAGCCGTATGCCGAATAATTGATTATCCGCCCGAGAACCACAAGTTAAAGCGTCCGATTCTGAAAAGAATTAATCCTCACCCTCCACCCTTCCTGTGGCTGGCGAATTCCTGATTGTTACCTGAATCGGGCAATCTAGGTAGTCCTGTTCCGGAACGAAAGCCCCCTGCCCTGCACGTCCATGAAGAATCAGACTTCAACGTCATTGCATTTCCACAAAGCACTGGCAAAGTGCAGATATCAATGGCTGTACTCGGCGCGCAAGAAGAGCAAGCCAGGGCCCAAGGGCCCATCTCGAGAACTTGTTCGGGCGACCGTCGAAATGAAACGAAAAAATCCACGACTCGGATGCCCTGAATCACAAGCAGACCAACAAGGCATTCGGTGTCGACATCGATAAAGATATGGTGCGGCGGATTTTGGCTGCATGTTTCCGGCCGGGTTCCGGTGAGGGTGGGCGGTCATGGCTCAGCTTTCTGGGCCCTCCAAGGGTAATTTTTTGAGGGTGGACCGGTTTCGTTGAGTTGCACAGCAAAGCAAAGAGAAATAGTTTCTTCGTGACGCGAGGATAGCGGAAGTCTATGCGGGGTAACGCAAGTGCCTGCTTGTGCAGGTCTCAAACGGACAACCCTAAACGGGACGACTTCTGGGTTTGAACCCAGGAAGTTTCAGCGGATGATTCAGGGGTTTTGGAGGACATCGAGCTGAGAGACCCGACATCCGATTTATCCGAGGTCACGCCAGCGATGGCCAGCGCTGAGATCGAGCGCCGGGCCGCGATGCTGTTCAGGGACGGGCGGTTCCAGCAGGCGACGGAGGCCTACCGGACGCTGTTGGACCGCCATCCCGAGCGCATGGACATCCAGGCTCGGCTTGGTTACCTGGATCTGATCGCCAACGAGCCGGAGACTGCCGTGACCCGGCTTTCCACCGCACTCGAGAATGGTTATCGAAAGCGAGAGGTCTTGTCGCATCTTGGCGAGGCCTATTGCCGCGTCGGTGATCTTGGCCCTGCCGCCTTGTGCTTCCAGCAGCTCGGCCGTGACGGCCTTGCTGGCACCCTGGCCGCAATGGCCGATCTCGCAATCATGCGACTGGGCGCCCCGCTGCTTGGTAGCGATCTCGCCTGGATCAGTTCGGATCCACTGCCGGTCGTCAGGGCAGAGGTCAATGGCGTGGCGGCCAACCTGGTCATCGATACCGGGGCCGGAGATTGCGTTCTGGATTCATCGTTCTCCGTGTCCGCCGGGGTCCGGCTTGGCGGACAAGAGTGGCGGCATTTTGCCGGTGGCCAGCATGCACAGGTAACCCACGGCCATGCGGAACAGTTGAAGCTGCGAGACACCCTCATCCACGACGTGCCAGTCCAGGTGTTGGATCTGCAGGCTGTGTTCGGCGATTGGTACCACGACCTGACGATTCACGGCATCCTCGGCATTCGGGTGATGTCTCTGTTCGACTGCGCGTTGGATTATCAGGCTGGTCTACTGAGTCTGCAGCCACCCGATGATCGTCGGTCAATGAATGAAGGCGTACCCATTTGGCTGGCAGAAAACTGGATGCTGTTGAGCCATATGGATTTTCCCGCACTTGGCCAAGCGTTGGTCTTCCTCGACACCGGGATGACGGGTGGCGCTTTCGCTGTGTCGGCGACCCGGGCGCCCGATCTGGGAGTGGATTCGGGCGCGCATGAGCCGCTTGTGGGCGTCGGGGGCGGTGGAAAGATCGCCGGTACGGGTGCCCACGCCAACGCGCTCCGTCTGGGTTCGTTTGAGCGGCGCAACGTGAAAGGCTTGTTGCTGGACTCCCTGTCCATCGAGTCGACCTTGGGTTTCCGAATCAATGGCCTGATCGGTCATGACATGCTTCGCGATACCCGAATGCACTTGGACTTCGCCAATATGCGCCTGCATGTTTCCGATGCATCGCAAAACGCATGAAATCAAACGCCCCACGACCGACCAATACGACCCATTGCCGGTATGGCGCTTGGGGACCGACAAAAACGATGACGATAGGCGCGAGTTGGAATCGCTACCTCGGTCTGACCCTACCCGCATAATCAGAGCCATGCGGGATGTGGGATTTCCCCCACAGCGGAAAGCTATTATTCAGAACAGCGCAGGCCGGAGAAGATCTCCGGCCTGCGTCGGCACAACTAACTACCCACGGGCGGCTTACTCACTGCTTAGCCGTTTCGCCTCTGCAGGCCAACCTGACGTATCGTATCTGGCGTAACCTGATCCTTCGGTCAACAGCCGAGTCTTTATTTCATCAGCCGTCATCGACGCCAGCGCTGCATAGCTGGTGATTCCCTTATTATGCAATACAGAGGCCAACTTGGGTCCAATGCCGGTTATTGCAGTTAAGTCATCGACTACTCCGGGCTCAGCAACAGCTTTTGTTGTCCTGGCCTTTTCCACTGATATTGTTTTTGCCGAAGGCTTCTTAACCCTGGGCACCGCTGCTTTTTCCACAGCAACCGGCGCAGGGAAAGGCGCGACGGCTTGTTCTCCGATACGGGCCTTGACGTAAGAGCCAGGCGCTTCTTCCAGTGCTTTGAATTTACCGTCGCCGGGTTGACGCGCTTCAACCAAACCCCCGGTCATCGGCTCTATCCAGCGTTGCCACTCTGGCCACCAGGAGCCGGCATGTTTTTCAGCACCGGCAGCCCATTCATCCGGATTCGATACCAACCCATCGATAACGCGGTAATCGTATTTCCCGGGCTCTGGAGGATTGATAATACCGGCGATATGGCCGGATCCGCCGAGTATAAAACGTACCGGGCCCGAGAAACGCTGGGCCCCCGAATAGGTCGATTTCCAGGGCGCAATATGATCCTCGACAGCGGAAACGAAACAGCACGGGATATCGATAGTGGTCAGATCGATAGGTGTGTCATCAACCGTTAGTTCCCCTTTGTACAAGCGATTTTCCAGGTACATATTGCGCAGGTACCAACTGTGCATCTTGGCCGGCAAGCGTGTGGAATCAGAATTCCAATAGAGCAGATCGAAAGGACGCGGGTCGTTTCCAAGCAGATAGTTGTTGATATAGAAAGACCAGATAAGGTCATTGGCGCGCATCATGTTGAAAGCAGCAGCCATTGAGGAGCCCTCGAGATAACCGTCTTTTTCCATCTGTGTCTCCAGACCGGAGATCTGTTCTTCATCGATGAAAACGCCTAGTTCACCCGGCTCGGAAAAATCGATCATGGTGGTGAAGTAGGTGGAACTCTTGATGCGAGAGTCACCTTTGCTCTTCATGTATGCCAGGCTGGTGCTCAACAGGGTACCGCCGATGCAATAGCCGATCGCGTTGATTTCATTCTCGCCGGTTATCTGCTCGACTATGTCGGTAGCATGAAGTACGCCTTCACTCAGGTAATCCTCGAAGCCGATTTCGCTAAAGCTTTCATCCGGGTTCACCCAAGATATGACGAATACCGTGTGACCCTGCTCGACCAGCCACCTGAGTAGCGAGTTCTTGGGTTGCAGGTCCATGATGTAGAACTTGTTGATCCAGGGCGGAACAACCAATAGCGGCCGCTTGAATACCTTTTCCGTGGTAGGCGCGTATTGAATGAGCTGAAACATGCGGCATTGATAGACGACTTTCCCCGGCGTTACGGCAACATTCTTGCCCAGCTCGAAAGCGCTGGTGTCGGTCATCTGGATCTTCAGTTGTCCCTGTCCCCGCTCGAGATCCTCCAACATGTTCTTCAGGCCGTGAACCAGACTAGCGCCCTTGGTCTCCCGGATTCTCTCCAATACCGCAGGATTGGTGATCGCGAAATTGGTCGGTGACATCGCGTCGAGATATCGCTCTGTGAAAAACTTCACCTTCTCGGCAGTGTGATCGTCGAGACCCTCGACATCGGCCACCACACTTCGCATCCATTGCGAAACCAGAAGGTAGGACTGCTTTATGCACATGAAGATCGGCACCTTTGCCCAATCTTCGTGGTGAAAGCGACGATCACCCTTATTCGGTTCAATAACCGGCTCTGCCTCAAACCCTAGCAACCCCATGGTGCTGCTCTGGCAGAGTTGGATAGCGCTTTGCCATAACTCTAGATTGGCCTGCGCCAGTTTCTGCGGATCCTGAATTGCAGCGGCAAACCACTCACTGTAGAGCTCGCCGAGATTGAACGGATCGAGATCCAACTGCGCGTGATCTTTGGAAAAATCCGTCATTATGTTCTCAACATTCTTGAAATTTTCTAGCAATCCATGCGCCAGCTCTCCTATGTCGAGATTGTAGAGATCCTGGGTGGTCGATTCGGTCATTGTCGGCTCATCCTCGGCGCATTTTCCCGCCACGTAATCCAAACTTCTGTTCTGCAGGCACGACTTATTATTCGGTTCCTGACCGGCATTCCGGCAAAATGGCAACCAACAAGTATTTTCGGGTACGGCAATCAACCGGGACAGGCCCGGCTTTCCAGTGACGACCCGCGTACTCTTTCCCGCCAAAACGTATAACGTAATGGCCTCTCCTGCTGCATGCCTTGGGAGAGACCAGGGAATACACTGAATCAGCCCAGCTTGCCGATCGCGTCCTTGATTTCTTGAATACTGGCGAGAAAACGCTCGTTGACCTGCTTGGCAACTGCTTCCTGACTGCTCTTGACCAACTCGGTCAGTTCAGCGGAATTGGCCAGTGCTTTCTCCATCGCGGACTGCAACAACTCGGCCTGCTTCTCGGCCAAATCCTGTGGATTGCTGGAACTCGCCAGCCCCCTGGCCGCATCAGTGGCATCGGCCATCGCCTGCTGAAGCATTTTCGACTGGCACTTGAAAAGCTCCTGAGTGCCGGCAAAAGCGGCTTGGTTGGCACTCACCAGCGCCTCCATGTTCTTCCTCTGGGACTCCAGAAAAGCGCCGCTATCGAAATTCGGCAGTTGATAGGCGTTGAAACCACCCTGCATCTGCTTAAGGAATGCCTGGGGATCATAGCCTTTGAAAAGGCTGGTGAAGTCAAAAGGATTATTCGTCTGAGAAGCCATGGTATTTACCCTAAAGTTGGTTGAACCCCTAAAATTGCTGCACTGCACAATCCGATTTCATTATCGGGACAGCACAGGGCTGGGTCAAGCCTTTTTGTGCACCGCACAAAAACAGCGGGATCGGAACTTTTCACTCAAAGACGCATAGTCTCTGAAGGGCGGCCAATAATCAGAACCGAAAAGCAAAAAACGCAAGACACTCTCGGCGCCAGTAACCCAAAGACGCCTTCCATAAAAGATCACCCTGACGACGGCTCAAGTGTTGATCGCAGCCTGAGGATGAGTGTCCACAAAATGTTTGAGTACAAGCTTCAGCGTGATCACATGTTCCGCATCACCCTTCTTCTCCGCCAATTCGATATCTTCCAATATGATGCGACGGATCTTCGGTACGCCATCGTCGGTGTGGACCAGGTAACTTCCAAGCTCAGCAGCCACGATTTCCGGAATATTCTCGTGCTCCGCAATCGCCTCAACTTCCTCTTCGGTCAAATCGCTCAGACCAATACAGTCTTCGTAAGTCAACATCTCTCTCACCTCCTCTTTGTGTCCTCTACTCTAAGTTTAGTTCGCCGCAAGCCCAGGCTGAAGCATAAGAAATATTGATAGCCTTGGGTTCTACCCCGTTTCCAAAGACGGTTTAATAACGGCTGAAAACTTCTCTGATCCTGTGCGGCAACTCTACACCGATTTCTGGGGCTAAAGCCGGTGGCTTCGGGTTGCGGCTGAAAGCCGGATCGATCGGCCATCCAGCCGATTGCGGTCGCTACACAACATGAAGATCATCGTTCGGTTCCAGTGGCTTCCAGTTCGTGATGTATTCCTGCCAGACCTCATCGGTCACATACTCACTGCTCTCTACCGAATATCCCCGCGCCCACCGATGCCGGCCCCGGTCGCGGGTCAGGCTGCGCCTGACGGATGATCGGCCGGCACAGCCGGCCCTACGACTATCCGTCGCCTAAAGGCGACGGGTTTGCAGATCCCCTATCGGGGACTCTAAAGTTGGATCTGCACGGAAAGAAAATTCCGGGGCATTTCGAAGGATGGCTTACTGCTCCCGACGGACAAGGACAATATGCCCCGCATATCATAGTCGACTACCCGCAGGGCAATGAGTGTTTTGGCGTTCCATTCGTGTATGCTCGAATACGTTGTCGCCGCCCCCGGTTTACTTAATCAAAAATAACGGAACGACAATGCCACGCTCATCGCCATTCTTTCTTTCCCTGAGTCAAGCGAGCCGATGGTGTGCTGTCCTCCTTGTACTCGCGCTGGCCGGGTGTTCGAGTGTGCCGGAGCGCAATACGCTGCCTCGCGAGTTCACTTTGAAAGCAGGCATTACAGGTATTCCGGATGCGAGATTCTGGGGTGACGAATGGCCGACTTATGCCGCCGATAGATTCAACACATTTACCGTAGCGGATTTTCGTCGCGAGTTCGCTGGAGTTTATGAGGAGCCGCATAACTACCTCGCAATCTCCGGAGGGGGTGCGAACGGTGCATTCGGCGCAGGCTTGCTTCTGGGGTGGACGGCGAACGGTAAGCGGCCTGAATTCACCATGGTCACCGGAGTCAGCACGGGCGCCCTGACTGCGCCATTTGCCTTTCTGGGCCCGGACTATGACGATGAGATGAAAGAGGTGTATACGAGCACCACGACCAAAGATATCGCCAAGCAACGCAACCTGTTAAGCGCCGCCTTTGGCGATTCGGTGACCGATACAGCGCCTCTGAAGGCGTTGATCGCGAAGTACATTGATGCCGAAATGATCGACGCCATTGCCCGGGAGCATAGAAGAGGCCGGCGCTTGTTCATCGGCACCTTGAACCTGGATGCCAGCCGGTCGGTCATCTGGAGTATCGGTGCCATTGCAGCCAGTGACTATCCGCAGAAGATATCCCTGATACATGAGTTACTCCGGGCGTCTGCAGCCATACCTGTCGCCTTTCCTCCTGTGATGATTACCGTGGAGGCTGAGGGTAAGCAGTATGACGAGATGCACGTGGATGGGGGAACCGGATCGCAGGTGTTCGTCTACCCGGCAGCAGTTGACTGGAAGCTGATCACTCAAAAGCTCAGGGTTCGCGGAAAACCCAAGGTCTACGTCATTAGAAACTCTTTTCTTGATCCGGATTACGATGGTACGAAACGCAGTGTTTTTCCGATTGCCTCGCGCACCATTGACTCACTCATCAGGACACAGGGTATCGGTGATCTCTACCAGATATATGCGCTGTGCAAACGTGATGGAAACGACTTCAATCTGGCCTATATCCCATCAGACTTTACCGATAAACCGACCGAAAGCTTCGATCCCGTTTACATGAGGAAGCTTTTGGACCGCGGCTATCAAATGGCCCTGGATGGTTATCCTTGGGAAAAGGCGCCGCCGGGCTTCATCCTGGAGCCCTGAGCCCAGGTAGTCAGAACCACCGCAGGAACGACAATCGGCCTGCGACTCTCTCGACCGAATCTTCGGGCGATCCGTTTCCGCGGTTAACCACGTGGCTTAACGGACCCTTTGGATTGAGCCAGGTATCGTCTGGATTTAGACCAGCCCGCCGAATCGATGCTACCGCAGCGAGAGTAGCCCTCAGGAATGGGCTCCAGTAAACGCTGATCTATCCTGCTGTCGACGAACCATCAAAACGAACAGTGTCAAGGACCCCATTCGATGCAGACAGTGCTATGACTTTGATGCATCCCCACGCTATCGAGATTGGCAGCATGGGGATGCCCGATTTTGTTTAGTTCAGATCGAAGCGATCAGCATTCATGACCTTGGTCCATGCCGCAACGAAATCGTTGACGAATTTTTCCTTGTTGTCATCCTGAGCATAGACTTCAGCGTATGACCGAAGAATCGAGTTTGAGCCGAACACAAGATCCACTCGTGTTGCGGTCCACTTGATCTTGTCCGTCTTGCGATCATGGACTTCATACAGATTGTTCCCCGCAGGCTTCCAGGTATTGCCCATGTCGGTCAGATTGACGAAGAAGTCGTTCGTTAGTGCGCCTTCGCGATCAGTGAACACACCGTGCTTGGTTCCGCCATGGTTGGTGCCGAGAACACGCATGCCTCCAACAAGCACGGTCATCTCTGGAGCTGTAAGCCCCATGAGCTGGGTGCGATCGAGCATGAGCTCTTCGGCGCTCACGGCGTAGTCCTGCTTGAGCCAGTTGCGATAGCCGTCATGGATGGGCTCCAGCACTTCGAACGAAGCAGCATCGGTCATGTCCTCCGTTGCATCGCCGCGCCCGGAAACAAAGGGGACGGTGATGTTGAAGCCCGCTGCCCTGGCCGCCTGCTCGATGCCGACGTTGCCGGCAAGCACAATGACATCGGCCACGCTGGCGCCAGTGTCGGCCGCAATACCCTCGAGCACGCCAAGCACCCTGGCAAGCCGCTCGGGTTCGTTGCCGGCCCAATCCTTCTGCGGAGCCAGGCGGATGCGCGCGCCATTCGCGCCACCACGCATATCCGAACCGCGGAAGGTTCTGGCGCTGTCCCAGGCCATGGTGACCATTTCGGAAATGCTCAGACCGCTGGCCGCAATCTTTGCCTTCACCGCTTCGACGTCGTAGCTCGTGCTGCCTACGGGAACCGGATCCTGCCAATTCAAGTCTTCCTTTGGCACGTCGGGACCGATATAACGCGCTTTCGGCCCCATGTCGCGGTGCGTGAGCTTGAACCAGGCACGAGCGAACACCTCATCGAAATAGGCCGGATCCGCGTTGAAGCGCTCGGAGATCTTGCGGTACTCGGGATCCATCTTCATGGCCATGTCGGCGTCGGTCATGACCGGGTTTTGGCGGACCGACGGATTCTCAGCGTCGACCGGCTTGTCCTCGTCCTTGATGTCCACCGGCTCCCACTGCCAAGCGCCCGCGGGGCTCTTTTTCGATTCCCATTCGTGGTTGAGCAGCATGTCGAAATAGCCGTTGTCCCACTGGGTCGGATGGGTCGTCCAGGCCCCTTCAAGACCGCTGGTGACCGCATCATGACCAATGCCCCGGCTGGTCTTGTTCATCCAGCCGAAACCCTGATCCTCGATGCTGGCGCCCTCCGGTGCCGGCCCAAGCAGTGCGGCGTCGCCATTTCCGTGACACTTGCCCACGGTATGACCGCCGGCGGTCAGGGCGACGGTTTCCTCGTCGTTCATCGCCATGCGGGCAAAGGTTTCACGCACGTCCCTGGCGGTCTTGAGCGGGTCGGGCTGGCCGTCCACGCCTTCCGGATTCACGTAGATCAGGCCCATCATCACGGCGGCCAACGGGTTCTCCAGGTCCCTTTCCCCCGAATAGCGGCTGTTCGGATTGTCGCTGGGTGCCAGCCACTCCTTTTCCGAGCCCCAATAGACATCCTTCTCCGGGTGCCAGATGTCCTCCCGGCCGAACCCGAAGCCAAAGGTCTTCAGGCCCATTGATTCGTAAGCGATTGTTCCCGCAACGATGATCAGGTCGGCCCAGCTGATCTTGTTGCCGTACTTCTTTTTGATCGGCCAAAGCAGGCGACGCGCCTTGTCGAGGTTCGCGTTGTCGGGCCAGGAGTTGATCGGCGCAAAGCGCTGATTACCGGTCCCCGCGCCCCCGCGACCATCAGCGACCCGATAGGTACCTGCGGCGTGCCACGCCATGCGAATCATCAGACCACCATAGTGGCCCCAGTCCGCAGGCCACCATTCCTGGCTGTCTGTCATCAAAGCATGCAGGTCTT
This sequence comes from uncultured Gammaproteobacteria bacterium, assembly GCA_963753845.1. Lineage (GTDB taxonomy): Bacteria > Pseudomonadota > Gammaproteobacteria > Chromatiales > Chromatiaceae > Thiosocius. The sequence goes on along the minus strand of CAVWEI010000002.1, from coordinate 89,444 downwards.
TCTTCAAGGCATCCACGTCGAGCGACTTGAGCGCCTCACGATAGTCGAAGCCCTCTCCCATTGGGCTGGTCTTGGTATCGTGCTGATGCAGGATGTCGAGATTCAGGGTTTCGGGCCACCATTCCGTGACTGACGTGTCGCCCGTCGTAATGGCACCATGCATTACCGGGCATTTGAGCTCAGACATAATTTATTACTCCTGTCGCGATAGCGACGTCTTGATCGGTCTCCAAGTGTATAGCCCCTTGGTTTCGATTGGTCTAATAGATTAATTACAATGTATAGATAGCTTTTAACGATCAGGCCTCCATCAGACGATAATGCGGTCCGCCGGATACCTCGCGCTGTTTGGTTGCTGCAACTTCGAAGCTGGTGACCTGACAGGCAATCGTTGGCCCAGCGTGATTCGGGAAGCATCATCCGCAGTCACGGAAGCTGGACCAATCCAGGTCGGAGCGGATTGGCTCTCGCAAACTGGGTATCTGAGCAATACGACCGCCGCGAAATTCGAAGCGACCCCAATCTCGCTCCCACGAGCACCTAACTGTCCGATCCCCGTGGGCATTCCCATCCCGCTGCCTCATAATCCGCTGAATCCATTCGTAACCACCAGGACAATCTCTTGGGCCACCAGCCGGCCATCGCTCTTCATACACAGTGGTCATGTTTGGGCGGCTGAATGCCATGAACAATGCACCACTGCATGAACGGGCAATAATAAAATGGTCGGGCCATGTGAGTTCAATGGCCTGTGTCGCGACAACCACGCAAGGCTGCCGCGAAACGGAGGGTGACCCTTGATGGATTTCGGACGGCCGATGTCACGCCTTGGCTATGCAGATATCGGCGCCGCTCTGCGCGAGGGGCGCGCCATGTTCGCTGGCATGCCAGCAGTAAGCGTTGCGTATGCGAGCGTGTTCACCTTGTTTGGACTGGTTGTGCTGACCACAATCGGCGTTTTGGGATTTTCTCCTCTGGCATTGCCGATCTCCGGGGGCTTTATGTTACTTGGGCCCGTATTCCTGACCGGCTATTTCGAGCTGGCCAGGCAATATTCACAGGGGACCAGCCCCCGGCTGTCCGACGCATTCGCTTCGTTTCACATCGCGCCAAAGGGACTTTGGCTTATCGCCCTGGTCTGCGCCTTTCTGTTCGTGGTGTGGGTTACCGACGCCGGCGTGCTGTACAGCTTCACGCTCGGCGGGGAGCACATCTCCTACGACTTGGCCTGGGTGCCAGAACTCGGTGGCAGTGTTCTAATGTTCGAGCTTTGGGGATCACTGATGGGCTCTGTAATCGCCTACATGATATTCGCCCTCTCGGCATTCTCCGTGCCCCTGATCTACGAACGCCGCTGCGACGCCGTGCAAGGTATTCAGCTGAGTGTGCGAACCGTTGTCGGTAACTTCCCGGTCTGCCTGGTGTGGGGTCTGGTGCTGAGCGGGGCGATCGTATTGTCGATTCTTCTGCTGCCGCTCTTGCTGTTGACTCTGCCGGTGATGTCGTATGCGAGCTTTGCCCTTTACCGTCGAGCCTTTCCTCTTGTACCCAGCGAAATGCCCTGAGGCTGATCGATCCCGTTAAGATGCGGCCCTCATGTGGCTCTACCTTTGCCAGAATTGCCGTTCGGAGCGCAATCTCGGACCGCCGCCAATATTGAAGCGAGCCATCTCTTACTCCCACGAAAACCCATCGCTCTTTCCCCGTGGGCATCCCGAGCTGAACGATTCATATACAGCTTCCGGCTATGCGGCGCACAGCCGGTCGTGTTGTCGCATTCCGGGCACACAAAACCCTGTGGCCAGCGCAGCCGGTACAGGGAATGCTGGCATTTTTCCTCGCTGCCGCACTGTTGGCATTCGCTACCGGCAAGGCAACAGAGTCGGTCTCTACGAATCCGTCGAGCAGCGAGGAGAAGCCGGCGTGCCGGGCAATCGGCTCCCCATTGCCGCGTTATGGGCGTTCCGCCAATTTGTCGAATGGATGATCCGCCGACGGGTTTGTGCCGACAACACCATCGCGGAACTGCAGCGCAGCCAGGCCGGCGTACAACCCGCCCTCGGCCACCAACGCTTCATGCCGACCCATGGCAACGATGCGCCCACCCTGCATGACGACAATGCGATCGGCTTTGCGCACGGTTGCCAGTCTATGCGCGATAACCAGGGTTGATCTGCCCTCCATCAATTCTTCAAGCGCGAGCTGTACCGCCTTCTCGCTGTGAGCATCGAGCGCACTGGTTGCCTCGTCGAGCAGCAGCACCGCAGGATCACGCAACAGCGCCCGTGCTATGGCAATTCGCTGCTTCTGACCACCGGACAACCTTACTCCACGCTCGCCAAGATAGGTGTCCAGCCCATCGGGTAATCGGTCAATGAATTCCCGTGCATGCGCTGCATCGACGGCTGCCTGGATGTCCGCATCCGAAACATCCATGCCATAGGCGATATTTTCGCGCGCGGTAGCGCCGAAGATCACCGGCTCCTGCGGCACGATCGCGATACGCCGCCGGACCTCGTCCGGGTCGGCCCGGCGCAAATCGACACCATCCAGCTCAACGCGACCCAGCTGTGGATCGTAGTAGCGTAACAGCAACTGCAGCAGCGTTGACTTGCCAGCCCCGGACGGCCCGACCAGGGCCACTGTCTCCCCCGGTTCAACGATCAGGTCGAGACCGTCAATAACGTGCTGATCGGGCCGGGATGGATAGCTGAAACCGACTCCCCTGAAGGCAACACGCCCTTTGGCCGGATCTGGCAATGCGACCGGCGGCGTCGCCACGACAACCGCTGAGCGGGTTGCCAATAAATCCATCAACCGCTCGGTCGCACCGGCTGCACGCATCAATTCTCCGGCGACTTCGCTCAACGCACCCACCGAACCGGCCACAAGGACTGCAAAAAAGACGAATGCCGACAACTCGCCACCGGTCATTCGACCGGCGAGCACATCCTGACCACCGAACCACAGGACCAGGCCGATACCGGCAAAGGTCAACAGCATCACCAATGATGTCAGCGACCCACTGAATTTCGCCCTGGCAACAGCAGCAGCGAACGCGGCATCCACCTGCTCGCCATAAGCACGCCGGTCGGCTTCCTCGTGTCTGAAGGCCTGTACCGTCCGAATGCCGTAAAGCACTTCGTCAATCCGCGATGCGACATCGGCTATGCGATCCTGGCTGATCCGCGACAGCCTTCGCACCCGACGCCCCAGCAGCCATACCGGCACCACCACAAGCGGCACACCGATCAGCACCAGCAAGGTAAGCTTCACACTGGTAATCAGCAGCATCACAACACCGCCGAGGACCAAAAGCAGATTGCGAACGCTGGTAGCCAGCGTCGACCCCACGACGGCCTGCAACAACGTCGTGTCGGCAGTCAATCGAGAAATTACCTCACCCGTCCTGGTGGTCTCGAAAAAACCCGCATCCAGTGTAAGCACATGTGAGAACACCGCCTTGCGCACATCGGCCACGACGCGCTCACCGAGCCAGTTGACCACGTAGACCCGTGCACCCACCGACAGCGCCATCACCGAGACGACCGCAAGAAAAAGCAACAGCGACTGATTGAGCATCTCGCCATTGCCGCTGCCGATACCGCGGTCGACAACGTCGCGGATCACGACACCGAAGGCCAGCACGGCACCGGCAGCCACGAACAACGCAAGCGCGGCCAGTGTAAGCCGTGTGCGGTAAGGCAGTAGAAAACCGAACAGGTGGCGCAGGTTGCCGATGTCCCGTGACGGTGAGCGCTCGATATCAGATGGTTGGTGACGCATAATTTTTTCTGCGAATCGCGAAGCCGTTGAGGCTGTGCAGGTCAAAACACCAGCGGACCATGCGGGAACGCCTCGCCGTTCGGCGTTACGCAACCCGCCTGATCGACATTGGCGGCTCCGGAAACGAAACCGCCATGAACAGCGGTGACAGCTTCCAAGATCAGCTTGACATCGTTCTCGACGAGGTCGCCCGCAGGTTGCTTGCCGACGCTGAGGTCATCCCCGCGCCCGGCTGCATACCGCATTCCCGCGCAGCCTACAGCATCGGCTTCATTAGGTTACTGGTCTCGACAACCCAGCAACTGGCGGCCGATGCGCCCGCCGCACCAATGTCTGAAAATACACTTCCCGGCAAGATTGCCAGACAGGCATTCGCAGCCTACGATGACGCAGAGTACACAGAAATGGCCGACAAAGGGATCGTGGCGATAGACCAGATGCTTGCCGTTGTGGAGCAGGCAGGGAAATTCGAGCAGTGGCTGACGTCGTTCTCAGACGCACTGACAATCGTCATTTCGGCTCAGGGTGAACAGGGCAACGATCAATTGGTCGAACACTTCGTGACTCTGCCGATGGCCGTCCGCGCGCTGCAATCGGTACATACCGGGTGATTCACAGCGTGCTCACAATCGCTGGATGTCTCTTCGAAGCCTCAAGCCATGCACGACAATCTCAGAACAGCATTTCAGTTCATCCTGCGCTATTTTGAGCAGGGCGACGGCCCCTACGATTACAAGCCGTTGCACCGCACGATTTTGTTGGTCGTAGGCGCTTTGTTTGCTGTGCTTGCCGTCGGCACGATCTATTCGTCGGCCGGCAGCGCCGATTACGGCATGTTGATTCCGGTGCTGGTATTCGGCACCGTATCCGCCGTGTGCCTGGTCGTCGGGCTGCTCGGCAACGAGCGCGCAGTCGCCAGGATCTGGGGACAGGAAAAGCGCTAGTAGCCTTGCTGCCTTGGTTGAAAACGAAGGAACGTCGAAAAAGAAGATAATGGCCAACTGTTCAACCCGTATTTCCAGACTCGTTACCGCCGCGAATATCGAAGCGACCCACATTCTTCCCCCGCAAGCACCTATCGTCCCGTCCCGCGTGGGCATTGCCAACCCGCTACTTCATAATCGTCTGAATTCTCCCGCAATCACCGGCACAAGCCCTTGAGCCACCGTCCCAGGAAAAGGTTTGGCCCGAAAGGGTTCTGTCAATGAGAATCGTGGGATGAAACTGATGGATATCGACAAGAAGCGTTACCGCAAGCACCTCAACTTGGTGTTTGCGGGGATCGCGGTGGCGCTGACGGCAATCGCGATCGGGGCCTCGACGATATTGATTGGATTGTTCAGCACGCCGGACGAATCACATTTCTGGCTCAATGTAGCCGGTGTCGTCATTGCCGTGGCCCTGGTGGTTAAGTTGCTGCAACAGCTGCGCCCGCACCCCTTCATGAAAGAGGTGGCATATGTGTGGGAGCTCAAGCAGGTGCTCAACCGTATCTATCGCAGGGAGCGTAAACTGGAGGCGGCCGTAGAGGCGGGCGATCCCAAGGCGCTGATCATCATGAATTTCTTCTACCGGGGCTCGAAGCAACTGTACGAACTGGACGACAATCTTGTGACGATCGACGAACTCGTCAACAAGATTCGTGACCACGATAAACGCCTCGTGGACGCCGGCCTGACGACCGATACCGACACCTTTGATCCGGTTATGCTGGATAATCCGGATTGAGTGTTTTCCCAAGCCCCTCTACCTGCTGGAGAATCCGGGATAGAGTTGCCAACGGGTCTGATCGTGACCAGGAGTGAGCTATGCCGGTAAGACGATTGCTTGTGTTGACTGTGTTGTGCCTGTTTTCCTTCATCGGTCAGGCGGGTGCCTATCGTGTGCACCAGTCTCACTTGAGCAACAAATCGCCATCGATTGGAAAATATCGAGACGCTGCGTTGATCAGAGTATTCGAGGTGAGCTTCGATACACCGTAAACCTCGACACTGACATTGAAGTCATCGCGAAGCTTGTCCACCAGCAAAGCGAAATCGCCGTCGCCTGAAACCAGTACAAGCACATCGGCATCTTTCGCGTACTCGACCGCATCCAGGGTTATGCCAACATCCCAATCACCCTTGGCCGTCCCGTCCGAGCGTTGAATAAACGGTTTCAACTTCACTTCGAAACCGATGGCCTTGAGAATGTTCTGAAACTGGCGCTGTTTCTCATCACCCCGGTCAATCGCATAGGCAACGGCTTTGACGATGGTCCTGTTCGAACCCACTATCCGCCAGAACGCGTTGTAGTCGAAATTGCTGCCAAACGCCTGACGCGTCGTGTAGTAAACGTTTTGCACGTCGACAAGGATGACAACCCGTTCCATGTAAATCCTTATGTTCGCCAAGGCCGGTGCACAGGAGCTTGAGGCTCGGACCAATAAGCGGGCCAGCCGGGCTTGCTGTCAGATATTTTCAACCACTTCGCAATCATACCCTTCACGCAGCCGAAGCGTTTCAGAAGTGGAGACGCATTGCCTAGTGGGCTGCTTGGTAAGTTCGGTTACTCTCAGAGCCCCGCTACCTGTCCAAGACAAGGCGCACTTCGCAGGGAATGGCAGGCCCTTTTCAAGAAGTGCAACGCTGTATTGGCCAGGTAGCGGGGCTCCCTTCGGGCCGGTCCACAAGCGCCATCGCCTGTGTTTCGCTCGCTTGAATTAGCAACGGCTAGTCCGGCGCTCGCGAGCCTTGCCGATGACGCTTGTGGATCGGCTGAGTGTTACCGAACTTACCAAGCAGCCCACTAGTCAATGATCTGGAGCGAAAACTGGGAGGATTCCGGCAGTATTACAACGCACATCGCGTGCACACTTAGCTCGACGGTAAAACACCATCAGAAAGTACTGGCGAAACCACCAGCCACCGTGCCGAACTTAACCAATTCCAGTGGAAATCTCTTTCTCGCGGGCTATACGAGTTAACCGCAGCCGCTGGAATTTAGGATTCGCCATACGCAGGCGACGATTGCCCGGTTTGTCGCTGGAGTGTTTCCGGTTCAGTATGGATACGACATGACGAAGCCCGTCCACACTGCGCATAACGACGATACGCCGGCAGCCCTGCTGCAGACGCTGGGCACGCTGCTGCAGGACTTGCAGCCACGCCGGACGTCCGGCATCACCCTGGGCCTCGACACCCGATTGGAGCGGGACCTGGGATTAGACAGCCTGGCCCGGATGGAGCTGCTGGCACGCCTGGAGCGGCAGTTCGGGGTCACGCTGGAAGAACGCGTTTTCGCCGAGGCCGAGACGCCGCGCGATCTGCTACGGAGCCTCGACAGTGCGCGCGGCCGCCGCGAACCGACACAAGCCCCGGTGGTGCGTGCGATCACGGTCGGGGCGGCGCGGCCGGTGCCTGACTCGGCGACCACCCTGGTCGAGGCGCTGCGTTGGCACGTCGAGTCGTATCCAACGCGGCCGCACATCCAGGTCCTCGGCGCCGACGAGGGCGAGCTCACCACGCTTACCTACGAGCAGCTGTGGACGGCCGCGACTGCCGCCGCGGCTGGGTTGCAGGGGCTGGGGGTCCAGCCGGGTCAGCCGATCGCCATCATGCTGCCGACCGGGCGTGACTATTTCGTCAGCTTCTTTGCCGTGCTGTTGGCCGGCGCTGTGCCGGTGCCCATATACCCGCCAGCCCGATGGAGCCAGCTCGAGGATCACCTGCGACGGCACCGTGGCATCCTCAGCAACTGCCGCGCCAGCGTGTTGATCACCGTACCGGCGGCCAAAGCCCTCGCCCGCCTGCTGCAGTCGCTGGTCGAGAGTCTGCGTGAGGTGGTCACGCCCGAGGATCTGGCGGGCGGCGCCGACCACTACACCGCTCCGGCGATCAGCGGTGGCGATGTTGCCTTCCTGCAATATACCTCTGGCAGCACCGGCAACCCGAAGGGCGTGATCCTCACCCATGCCAACCTGTTGGCCAACATCCGGGCGATGGGCGAGCGCGTGCAGGCGAGCCCCAGCGACGTGTTCGTCAGCTGGTTGCCGCTATATCACGACATGGGTCTGATTGGCGCCTGGTTCGGTAGCCTTTATTTCGCGATGCCGTTGGTGGTGATGTCGCCTCTGACCTTTCTTAGTCATCCCGAGCGCTGGCTGCGGGCCATTCATCGTTTCGGCGGGACCTTGTCGGCCGCCCCAAATTTCGCCTACGAACTGTGTCTGAAGCGGCTCGGCGATGCCGACCTGCAAGGCCTCGATCTGAGTTCCTGGCGGATTGCGTTCAACGGCGCCGAGCCCGTCAGTCCCAACACGCTGGAGCGTTTCGCGGCGCGGTTCGCCCCCTACGGTTTCCGCGGCGAGGCGCTGATGCCGGTCTACGGCCTGGCCGAGTCGACCGTCGGCCTGGCATTTCCGCCGCTGGCTCGAGGACCGCGTATTGACCGCATTCAGCGCGAGTCACTGGCCAGTAAAGGCAAGGCGGTGACGGCTGATCCCGCCGACCCGCACGCGCTGCGGTTCGTCGCCTGCGGCATGCCGTTGCCAGGCCATGAACTGCGCGTAGTCGACAGCAGCGGGCGCGAGCTGCCGGAGCGCCACGAAGGTCATGTGCAGTTCCGTGGACCGTCGGCCACGAGCGGCTACTACCGCAACCCCGAGGCAACCGAGCGCCTGTTCCAGGACGGTTGGCTGGACACCGGTGACCTGGGGTACATGGTCGCGGGCGAGGTTTACATCACCGGGCGCAGCAAGGACATCATCTTGCGCGCCGGCCGCAACTTTTACCCGCACGAGCTCGAGGAAGCCGTCGGCGGTATCACCGGCATCCGCAAGGGCTGCGTGGCGGTATTCGGCAGCACCGAGCCGGCCTCGGGAACCGAGCGCCTGGTCGTACTGGCCGAGACCCGGGAGCAGGACGCAGCCGAGTTGGAGCGAATGCGCCGGGAGATAAACACCCTCGCCGCAGAGCTGGTGGGCATCCCACCTGACGATGTCGTACTGGGCCCGCCGCATACTGTGCCCAAGACTTCGAGCGGGAAGATCCGCCGCGCAGCCAGCCGCGAACGCTACGAGGACGGCCAGCTGGGACAAATTGAACGCGCGGTGTGGTGGCAGATTACCCGCCTGGCGGTGAGCGCCATGTGGCCGGTGCTGCGGCGTGCGTGGCGCAATCTGGTGGCGCTGGCCTATGCCGGCTATGCCTGGGCCGTGTTCGGGCTCCTGGCGCCGCTGGCCTGGGTGCTGGTCGCCTTGCTTCCCCGGCTTTCCTGGCGCTGGGACGTGATGCACGCGCTGGCGCGACTGGCAGCAGTGATCACTGGCACCCGGCTTCAGGTGCGGGGCCTCGAGCATTTGCCGCGCGAGGACCAGCCCTGCATCCTGGTGGCCAACCACGCCAGCTATCTCGACGGTCATAGCCTGGTGGCGGCACTGCACCGCCCCTTCAGCTTCGTCGCCAAGGCGGAGTTCGCGCAGAAGCTGCTGTATCGCATCTTCATGCGCCGTATCCGGGCGGAGCTGGTGGAGCGTTTCGATCGCGAGAAGGGGGTGGCCGATGCAAAACGCCTGGCGCAGACTGCGCGCGAAGGTAGAAGTCTGCTGTTCTTTCCCGAGGGCACGTTCACGCGCATGCCCGGGCTGCTGTCCTTTCACATGGGGGCCTTTCACGCGGCGGCGGTCGCCGAGCTGCCGGTAGTACCGATCGCGATCCGCGGTACCCGCTCGATACTGCGCGCCGGCTCCTGGTTTCCGCGCCGCGGCGCTATCACAGTGACTGTTTGCCCGCCGCTCCACCCAAAGCAACTGGCCGCGCCAGGCGGCGATATCTGGGGCCTCGCCCTGCAGCTGCGAGATGCAGCCCGCGCCCAAATTCTGGCGCATTGCGGCGAGCCCGATCTCGCCCATGAGACGCCGTCTGCTTTGACCGTGCCGCAGCACAACGCAGGCCGCAATCCATGAACGACACTTCTTCGACAAACCGCGCCGATTTCATTGACGCCGACACCGCGGGCACCCTGCCCGGGCTGTTTCAACAACGCGTGCAGCGCACGCCGCAGGCCGTTGCCTACCGGCAGTTCGACACAACATACGACGCCTGGCGCGACTACACCTGGCAGGAGATGCAGGCCCTGGTTGGTCGCTGGCAGGTCGCCCTCGCGCAGGAGGGCCTGGTCGCGGAGGACCGGGTCGCCATCCTGTTGCACCACGGCGTGGACTGGGTGTGCTTCGATCAGGCGGCGCTCGGTCTGGGTCTGGTGGTGGTGCCGCTGTACTCCACCGACAGCGTCGCCAATTACGCCCACATTCTGGCCGACTCCGGCGCGCGGCTGCTGCTGGTTGCGGACAGCCGGTCGTGGCTGGTGCTTGCGGAGCAACAGGCGGCCTTTCCCCAGTTGCAGCGGGTGGTGTGTCTGCAACGCGACGCAGCCGAGCCCGCGGATGCCATGTTGCGTTACCTCGATCTGTGGTTGCCCACGAAGGCTGATGCGCCGGTCGCGCCGGTCGCGGGGCGGGATGTCCTGGCCACCATCATCTACACCTCGGGGACGACGGGCAGGCCCAAGGGCGTCATGCTGTCCCACCATAACATCCTGTGGAACGCCGAGGCGGTGCAGAAAATCAACCCCGTCTATGCCGATGACGTTTTCCTTTCGTTCCTGCCGCTGGCGCATAGCTTTGCCCGCACCGCCGACTACTACCTGCCGATGATGGGCGGGGCGTGTGTCGCCTACGCCCGCTCTATCGAGCAGCTGCGTGAAGACCTGCTGCTGATTCGTCCCAGCGTGCTGCTGTCGGTGCCCCGGATCTATGAGCGGGTCTATCTGGCGGTCGAAGCCAAGCTGGCGCACAGTCGACTGGCGGGCGCGTTGTTTCGTGCCACGATCAGCATTGGCCAGCGCCGCTTCGAGGCCGCGCAAGGCCGTACACCGGCTCCTGAGTGGTGGCAACGCGCGGCCTGGGCCGTGTTGCGTCGCCTGGTGGCCGACAAGATTCTGGGCAGGCTCGGTGGCCGCATCCGCCTGGCCGTCACCGGTGGTGCGCCGATGAACGAGGACATCGCTCGGGTGTTCCTGGCGCTCGGGCTGCCGTTGGTGGAGGGTTATGGCCTCACCGAGGCGGCACCTGTGGTCAGCGGCAACCGTCAGGAGGACAACCTGCCCGGCTCGGTCGGGGGACTGCTGCCCGGACTAGAGGCATGCTTGGGCCCGGATGATGAACTGTGGGTGCGCTCGCCGGGCGTAATGCTGGGTTATTGGCAGCGGCCCGAAGCCACCCGCGCAGCGGTCGACGCACAGGGCTGGCTGCACACCGGCGATATCGCCGAGCTGAGCGGTGGCCACCTGTTCATCCGCGGGCGCCAAAAGGACCAGCTGGTGACGTCGACTGGCGAGAATGTGTCGCCCACCAACGTGGAGATGGCGATCGTTGTGGACCCCCTGTTCGAGCAGGCCTTGGTAGTCGGCGCGGCTAGGCCCTATCTGGCGGCGCTGCTGGTGCTCAATCGCGAAGCCTGGAGCGATTTGTGCACCGAGCTGGGATTGGACCCGGAGGCCGCCGCTTCGCTCGGCGCCGATACAGCCCTTGATGCCGTGCTTGCCCGACTGGAAATGCTGCTGCAGGCGTTCCCCCGGTATGCCCAGATTCGCGCCGTGCACTTGAGCCTCGAACCCTGGACCATTGAGAACGGTCGGCTCACTCCGACGATGAAACTAAAGCGGGCCACCCTGGAAACGACATTTCGGGACGAGATCAGTGCGCTGTATTCAGGGCATGCGGCACAAGCGTCGCAATGGACAGCGTGAGATGGGAGGAACATGGGATATGCCCTGTGGCTGGCGAATTCACAATTGTTACCTGAATTGGGCAACTCAGCCCCAATGTCGCATGAGTAGGTGGATTGGATGCCCTCGAATCGCACAACAGATCAACAGCGCATTCGTGGTGCAGATCGACAAGGACCTGGTCAGGCGTGTCCTCGCCAAATACTGGCCACCCAACGACCGGTGACAGTGGACCGTCATACACAGGATGGCAGACGCGATCCGTTTACCCCTCGTAGATAGGCAGAGAGTGGGAATTCTGCGTGACTGCGCAATCGGATACCGTAATGGACTTGGCACCCAGGGAAATCGACACGGACGCCGTTGCCCCCGCCATTCCTGTAACCTCGGGCGAGGTGACACCTGCCCTGCTAAGCTCTTCAACGATGGTGAATCTGCAGTCTTCTTTCAGAATGTACGGTGTCGCCTTCCCTTCCGCGCTTGCAAAACGCGAGGCCTCTTCAGAACAGCCGGCCAACGCCACGATGACAGCTGTGATCAGCGGTATCGCAATATGGGCAACAACGGAACGCTTTAAATATAAACTTGAACGCATCGCTTTCTCGCACGAGTCTGGTAGTGATAATCGAGACTAGCGGGTAAGGCTGGCGGTCCTTGAGGTTTTGGTACCTGCTATTCCTTTTTGTTGCAGGAAAAGGTTGGCCGGTATTTCCTGCCCAGAAGGTTTTTTCTACATTTTCTGCTGAGCTAGACATGAAGCCGAGGCCGCGCATGCGCGGGCGACCACGCCAACGGCAAACCTGGAGCTGCCCCCCGCTATTGACCTTTTCTTTTAGGGTCTTATGCGTTTCCCAACCTAGCCAACGACAGACCTTCTGCTAGTCTTTGCTGGCGGGTTATAAAATTACACTCATGCCATCAGAAGCAGAAGCCATACGCCTAGCATGACAATTAAATAATGACCAGAGTGAGGAGATCGAGGCAATGAATATAAGGATACTTTTTGTGACCGTTACATGCCTGGCATTGCCGTTGACTGCCAGCACCGGTTTCGCGAAGGGGGACGACCAGAATCTGGAGAAGTTGGGATCCTTCAAGCGCACGGACTCGGCCCCCATGAAGCGCGTGGAACAGGGGGGCAAATACGCGGCCAACCTGGAAAAGGTATTGCAGGGCATAAAGATGCCACCGGGCTTCAAGATTGAACTGTTCGCCATCGCGCCGGATGCCAGGCACATGGCAGTAAGCCGCAACAAGGGCACGGTGTGGATCGGCACCCGAAAAACGACCGTCTGGTCGGCTACTGACCGGGACATGGACAATGTCGCCGACACGGTGGAGGAGTTCAGCCCGAGTGTGCAGTTCGATATACCAAACGGGGTCTGTTATTCCCCGGATGGCTTTCTATTTATCGTGGAGAGAAATCGGGTAATGATGTTCCCCGCGGCGGAATTCTTCATGGAGGGTTCCGATACCGTGGCGGTTCCGATAGTAAAACAGGGCGAACTGATCCCGGCAGACGAAGAATCTTACAACCACACCGCCCGTGTATGCGCGATCGGCCCCGATGACAAGCTATACATCAGTCTGGGCCAGCCGCATAACGTTACCCCTGCAGATAAAGTGGATATGTACCGGAAAGCGGGTATCGGCGGCATGCTCAAAATGAACAGGGACGGGACGGGACGCGAAGTGATTGCAACCGGAATCCGCAATTCGGTCGGTCACGCATTCAATCCCAAGGACGGCAGCCTGTGGTTCACGGATAACCAGGTCGACGGCATGGGTGACGAGATACCTCCCGGCGAATTGAACAGGATGCCCGAGGAAGGCATGTGGTTCGGGCACCCGTACTACGGTGGAGGTGAAGTGCGGACCAATGAGTACAAGGATCAGGAGATCCCGGCAGAACTCGCATCCAAATACGTAAAACCACAGGTCGAGACGGTCGCCCATGCGGCCGATCTGGGCATGATGTTCTACACTGGAAACATGTTCCCGGCGAAGTACAAGAACGCCATCTTCAGCGCCCAGCACGGTTCCTGGAACGCCGTAAAACCCAGAGGTGCACGGGTGATGGTGACCTTCCTGGACGAGGAAGGCAATGCCACCGGCACAGAGCCATTTGCCGAGGGCTGGATGACCGACAGTGGCTACTATCTGGGACGGCCGGTCGATGTACAGCAGTATATCGATGGGTCAATACTCGTATCGGATGACAAGGCGGGTGCCGTGTACCGGATCTCCTACCAGGGAGACTGAGACCACGTTTGGTTACGGGCCGGATTGAAATCCGGCCCGATTTTTCTTTTCTATTTGGTGCACGTGTCCACCGATCTGTTGCACCGGATAACAAGGAGAATCCGTTGGCATGGGTATTCGATGATTAAGGCACCACGCACTGTTGATCTCGCTGTGGCCCTGGCGGTTGGCCTGTTCTGCCAATCAATTGGCGCCGCGGATATTGCGGCGGGGAAAGCGAAGGCAGAAACGGTCTGCCAGACCTGCCATGGCATGGACGGCAGGGGCATTGTGGCGATGGTCGCCAATATCGGTGGGCAGCAGAAACAATATCTGGTCAAACAGCTCGGAGACTACCGCGCCGGAAGACGCCAACACCAGCAGATGAGCATCATTGTACAAATGCTCAGTGACGAAGATATCGACAATGTTACCGAGTGGTATTCCAGCATTGTCGCGACTTTCGAGATTCCTGAATAACGCGCCGTTGCCCGTCTTGCGGGCTAGCCAGACCCCGGTAGGCATTCAACCCGCACCGGGACATTCAAGGCCTTTGATGTATTACGCCGGTTGCGCATGATCGGTTGCGGGGCACAAGTCAGGCCGGCGGCATGCTCCACCGCCTGCAGGATGACCTCGTGCGATGGAGATTTGCTGCACGCCGGATCCGCAGCCGCGGCGTCCCCCGTCAAAAGGTAGGCCTGGCAGCGGCATCCCCCGAAACAGCTGGCGCGTTCGTCGCAGGTGGAACAGGGTTGCTGCATCCACGACTCACCGCGGAACTGATTGAAATCAGGCGACTCGTGCCAGATCCACTCAAGGCTGTGGTCGCGCACGTTCGGCAGTTTCAGGCCCGGCAGATCAGCAGCCGCATGACAGGGCAACGCCGTCCCGTCCGGAGCGACGCTGAGAAAGATTCGGCCCCAACCGTTCATACAGGGCTTGGGTTTCCCTTCGAAATAGTCCGGGACCACAAAATAGATCTTCATGCGATCGCCGAAGCGTGCCTGATAGTCGTGCGCTACGGCTTCGGCACGCTGCAACTGATCGCGGGTCGGCAGCAGGTAATCGCGGTTGGCCAGTGCCCAACCGTAGTACTGCGTGTTAGCCAACTCCACATAGTCGGCCTTCAACGCCAACGCCATATCGAGGATCTCGCGCATGCGATCCAGGTTGTGGCGATGCATCACGACGTTGAGCACCATAGGGTAGCCATAAGCCTTGACCAGACGCGCCACGTCGACTTTATGCCGGTGGCTGTCCGTACCGGCCAGGCGATTGTTGAGATCGGGGTCATCGGCCTGAAAACTTACCTGGATATGATCCAGTCCGGCCTCTTTCAACGCGCTGATGCGGGCCTCGTCCATGCCCATGCCTGAGGTCAACAGATTGGTGTAATAACCAAGCCGACGGGCCTCGCCGATAATGAACTCCAGATCCTTGCGCAGCAGGGGCTCCCCCCCGGATAGCCCAAGCTGGATGGCTCCAAGCTTCCTGGCTTCACCCAGAACCCTCAACCAGTCTTCGGTGGACAGCTCGCGCGAGCGCTCGCCAAGGCGCAGCGGATTCGAGCAGTAGGGACACTGCAAGGGGCAGCTGTAGGTCAGCTCGGCGAGCAGCCATAGCGGGCGCAACGGTTCTTGAGAGGTCTCATTCATGGGCATTAACGACCACAACAAAAAGGGCGGGTGAGCCCTGCTCTCCCGCCCTCCGCCAAGACATACGGTTAAGGATCAGCGCACCGTTACGTACAGATTGATCTCAAAGCCGTAACGGAGATTTTCAAATTCGGGTTTCGACCATTTTTTCATCGTTTCACTCTCCAGTTTGAGGGTTGCTCCCAACCATAAGTCTGCGGTTCTCTGGCAAGGTTCGCAGATTTGCCCGCTTATCCGAAGATTAACAGGGTTATTGTAAGGTTAATTTGGATACCTTTAATCGAATTAAGCTTAGTCCACGCGCCTGAATTATCCAGTCCTGAATAGCGGTGCTGTCCCAATTTTTAGCCCGGTATATCGCCAGCAGGCAATTTACCTGCCTCATAGCCTCGCCAGCCAGCCCTGCTCCAGGGCTGCGCCAACCAGTTCCAGGACGTCCGCCTGCAAGTCGGACTCTCCAAAGGCGGCCTCCAGCTCTGCGATCACCGCGCTCAAAGGCTGGACACCGTCGCAACGGCGCAGAGTTTCCGCAGCACTTTCATTGAGTTTCACCATGCCTTCGGGGTACAGAATCACCCAACTCTGCTGAGCCTCCTCCCATTGCATGCGGTGCCCCGGCGCAATGCCATAACACGCCTGCAGATCGACAATGCTCATTGGACCTCCCCTTCCCCTTCATTGAAATACGGTGGCATCTTGAGGACGTAGGCCATGTACATGGCATCCAGCATGGACCACAGGATATCCAGCTTCAGTTGCACAATGTTCAGTGCACGTTGCTGCATTTCCACCGTATTGAACCAGTCCAGGGTAACCGCCAGGCCGTGTTCCACATCGCGGTTGGCCTGACTGACCCGCTTCCGAAAGTAGTCCAGACCGGCGGACTCTATCCAGGGATAATCGCGCGGCCAGTTTTCCAAACGTTGGCGATGAATTTTCGGTGCGAAAAGTTCTGTTAGCGATGAACAGACACCATCGTGCCATTCCGCGTCGCGCACAAAGCGAAGGTAGGCATCGACCGCAAAGCGCACGCCCGGCAGCACTCGCTGCATGGACCAGAGCTCCTCGCGATCCAGTCCGCACGCCTCCCCCAGGCGCACCCATGCCTCGATGCCGCCCTCCCCGTCCGCTCTACCGTCGTGATCGACGATGCGCTGAATCCACAAACGGCGGGTTTCCCGGTCGGGACAATTGGCCATCAAGGCCGCATCCTTGCGCGGAATGGTTACCTGATAGTAGAAGCGGTTGGCCACCCAGCCACGGATCTGGTCCGGGTCGAGTTCACCACTTGCCATCATGCGATGGTAGGGATGGTGAATATGGTAGCGGCGGTCGAGGGCCCGCAGCTTTCCCTCGAACTCCTCTCTACCCCAGGGTTTGCGCTGCATGTTCTTTCCCTCGCCTGATCAGACGCTGATCTCCATACCATCGTGGGAAACTTCGATACCCGCGGCCGACAAATCAGCACGCTGAGGAGAATCCTCGACCAGTATGGGATTTGTGTTGTTGATGTGAATCAGCACCTTGCGCTGACGGGAGAACGGCCTTAAGGACTCGATCATACCCCCGGGCCCTGATTGTGGCAGATGTCCCATCGCCAGCGATTCGCGCGTACCGACCTCACGGCGCATCATCTCATCATTGGTCCAGCAGGTACCGTCGACCAGCAGGACATCCGCTGCATGCATCACCGGCTCCAGGTGCGGCTCGATACAGGCGAGGCCCGGCGCATAAAAAAGGCTGCGACCGCTTTGCTGGTCCCGCACCTGCAGACCAATGTTATCTCCCGGGTGAGGATCCTCCCGATGCGGCGAATATGGCGGCGCCTTGCTGCTCAGCGCCAGCGCTGAAAACAGCCAGTCCATCGATACCCACGACCTCGAATGGCGCGCCATCGATCGGAATTTCGTGCCAGTTCACGTCGCAGTAGTTTTCCAGCATACGCAGTACCGGGAAGCCTGTGGTCAGGTCCTGGTAGACCATTCGGGAACAGTAGAGCTCCAGCGGCTGCTTGTTCTCTCTGAGCATCAACAGGCCGGTGGCATGATCAATCTGGCTGTCGATCAGCAATACGGCTGCGGATACCTGTATCGCGTTTGGCCCGGGCGGGCTGCAATGCCGGAAAGTCCAGGATCTGCTGGCGAATGTCTGGCGATGCATTCACCAAAAGCCAGTCGACCTGATTGCTGCTGATCGCGATGGATGACTGGGTGCGCGGCCGCGCGTTTAGCGCACCCGCGCGCATGCCAGCGCAGTTGTCGCAGTTGCAGTTCCATTGCGGAAACCCGCCGCCCGCACCCGAGCCCAGTACTTTAACCTTTAACACGAAACGTCCTCAATGTTGGGCGCCCAGACCGGCCTATGCTTGCCGATCATAAAGCATCGCCCGGCAAATAAGCTCGTGATCATTCCTGGCCGGGATGCGTCCCGAGAAACGCTAACGCACCATATCGAACTCAAAGCCCCCCCACACCCCAGCACGCGATACTAATGCACTGACGAAGACGGAAACGGTTGCTTGACCTCATAGAACTGGCCCACTATTGATGTTAGTTGAAATATCCGTTTTGAAAGATGATAAACGTACTCGTGAATGTCGGTTACCATCATCCAATCCCGAGTCGCTATACGTGGGAAACAAACGTTCGATGCGATTAGATCTTATGTCATGGCCCGAGGTGAAAAACTACCTCTCCCGGTCTGCCACAGTGATTGTGCCGATAGGCTCGACAGAACAGCACGGACCCAACGGTCTTATCGGCACCGACGCCCTGACGTCCGAGGCCATTGCACAGGGCGTAGGCGATCGAACCGAAACCGTCGTGTCGCCGATTATCAGCGTTGGTATGGCTCAACATCACATGGCTTTTCCGGGGTCCATCACACTCCGACCATCGACGTTGATCGCCTACATCTGTGACTATGTCAACTCGCTATCACGCCATGGATTTCGGCGGTTTTATTTCGTCAATGGGCACGGCGGTAACGTGGCCAGCCTGACAGCGGCATTTTCAGAGCTCTATGCGCAAGCAAGCCTCGAAGCACTCAATCAGAATCACCCATCCATCCGTTGTGCGCTTCAGAACTGGTGGGCGGGAGACGAGGTTAAACGGCTTTCGAAAGACCTGTTCGGTTCCAACGAAGGCTCGCACGCGACGCCAAGCGAGGTATCCGTGACGTACTACCTCTTCCCGGATTCGCAAAAGACGGTAGAGATGTCACCAACCCGTGCGCCAACGGGGCGCATCTATGATGCGACGTCTTTCCGCAGCCAATTCCCTGATGGTCGGATTGGTTCAAATCCAGCGTTGGCCACCGCCGAGCATGGTGAGCGCATCTTCAACGCGGCTGTGAACGACACGGTGGCCGACTTCAAACGCTTCGATTCCATGGCATAGGTTTGTGTCATCGAACCGAGGCCGGCGCGTCCAGATCGAGGGCCGCAGGGATTGAGCACTCGGCTGAGCCGCGCGGCCGTCGACCATCTGTCACGATCTCCATGTAGAGCGGTCTGCCGTGCCTGCGACGATACCAGTGTGGCGTGAGCGCCGATCGCTTTTTGGCCGTTCTTGTGTCTTGCCGAAGCGGATCAGGCGCAGATAGGGTGTTGCGCAAGACGCTTTCAGTTATTCGCGCACAAATCCGATCGGTGAGTTTTGCACAACCTGCTGTAAGGCATGGCGACTTGGCGTGTTTTTCGTGAAATGCGCTACGCTGTCTGCATGAAGCGCTATTCGTCTCTCACCCTGGTTCTATTGTTGGCCTGTGTGCTCGTTTCGGCAACCGCGTCGGCCATGACGGACCTCGCGCTGCCGGGAAGATCTGCGACGCTGAGCCAGATCGAGTTCAACGCGACCCTTTCGATCAATGCGATTCGTACCAAGCTGCGTCAATCGGCTGCCGCAGCTTTCCGCAAATCGCCACCTAAACCTGTCAGCGGTGAACGGGATGGCGTGCGGGTCACTGTTACACCCAAGGTGCTTGCCAACGGCCTGGATTTGAGCGGCAGTTCGAACGGCACCTTGGTCGTCAGTGTGCCAATCAGCATTGCGTTAAAAATAGAAAAGAAAGGGCTAGCGCACTCGGTCGGTGTTAAGGGTTGCGACGACACGACGTTCAACGTCAGCGCCACGTTTGATCCCCAGATTACATCGACGAGCGGATTGCGCTTCACACTCGGTGACGTAGAGCTCGACAACGCTGCTTACAACTGCAGTCTGCACGTAATCGTGAAGGTCGATGATGTCGACACAAGAATACGGGAGAAGCTCAAGGAGCTCGGAAGGACCGCATTCGAAACGACACTGGATGAATTCAATTCGCTCTTGCCCAAAGATGCCGAGCTGCTGGGAATGCTCAGGAAGCCTGCCGGGTTCGGCGGCGCAGTTATGCTGGGCATCGATGCGTCCCGACTGCGAATAAAACATGTTGCGTTCAAAGGCGATGTTTACCGGATAAGCGGTGTCGTAGAGGGGCGTCCGCGGCTCTTGTTTGGTGACGACGGTTGGGTGGCGCAGAAAGCCAATCCCGACGAACTTGCTGCCAATGCAGGGTTCCGTCTGCCGGCGCGTTTGCTGTTTCCTACCGATCCGATGCTGTTGCCGGACTCGTCCGCGCACAAGGCTTCCGGCTGCCTGGGTTCTTTTCGTTTGCACCCGGTGCCGGGGCGACGGGACCTCGCTGTCCTGCAGCGCTGCGGCCCCAACGTCGGGTCAAACGTAATCTGGCTCAGCGGCGCCAATGAAGCGCCCCCGCCCGAGGTACGCGTATTCAATCGCAGCATGACCAAGGTGTTGAACGAAATCGTCACCTGGCTTGACGACCAATCCTTGTGGAGCGGTGTCGAAGGCATACCCAGGTTGAGACGCGAGGTGAATGCGTTCCGCAGACTGCTGGATGTCTTTCAAGAGGAAACTGCGATCCCGGTCGATACGCGTGGAAGCGTGCATTTTTTCGATCTGAACATGGATCTGATCGGGGTCTGGGTAAATGACGAGGCGATAATTGCCAATGTGATGCTGACCGGCAAAGCGCGTCTCAATATCGCGCTGTCTTTGTAGCCGGTTCGGCTATTCAACGCCTGCGGGTATGCAGCGCAAGTCGGGGTCGGTGCCAGGATCGGGCATTTGGGCCAGTGTATCGGTGACATCCGCGATCAGTTTGCCGAACTCGCTGATGCGCAAACTTTCGATCTTTTTGTTGCCGGCGTTGACCATATCGACCACCCGGTTGCAGAACGCCAGATACTGTTCGGCCCTGTCGTCGGCCAGGTTCTTCTGCCAGTACGAATAACCGGCAAGCACGGCAAAGAACAGCATCGCGGCAAGCGCGAGTCGGAAGCGCAATGCTTCGCGGCGGGTCGCCTGAAAGCTCCGGGTAATGGCTTCGAGCGTTTGCTTGTCTGCCTGTGCAGCTTCCAGTCCGCCAGGCTCACGGATATGTATCCTGTCGCGCAAAAGCTCAGCAAGCCTGCTGTGCTTCTCTTGATTACTGAGATCGCCAATTAAATCAATGGCTATAATCGGGCGCTCGGCCTGAATGGCAGCCTCGACCTCTTGCAATACCCAGTGGCTGTTCAGTGCGTTTGGACCGACGATCACGACGAGTTTGCTGCTCGCGCGCACGCGTCGCAATGTTGCCTCGTTCAGGTCATCACCGGCGACGTACTGATGCTTGTCCAGAAATGCCTTGAATCCCAAACCGACAAGCTGGTTGTCGAGTTGCTCGGCATAGCCGGGCGCATCGGCGTGCGCATAGGAAATGAAGAAATCGTAGCCGAGTACGCGATCGAACAGACGCGATACCTGCCCACTGGAAAACACGGGATTCAATTGCTGGTGTTTCTCACTTGTCGAGCTCAACGCCACGTCTCCCAATCGCACAATGCGCAAAGCATAGCCGACGTGGGTGTCATGCGCACTGGCATCGCGGGCGCGTTGGCACGTGGTTACCTTGCACACTTTCTTCAAAATGTTTTATGCGTAAAACCGGCGAAACAGTGACTCTGTCGCTTACATTGGGTGTAATCGGAGGATGTCCATGCGATGAGCGAAGACTTCATTGACCCAGAGACATTTGCATCAGCATGCGGGTGCCAACCGTCTGCAGTCATTCGCTCTGTTGCTGTCCATGAGCGCTTTTCTGACCCTGCGCGACCTATCCAAGCAACCGCGACCACAGGATTCAGTCGACGGACGGTCTGCGCGCGATCAGCATGACGTTGGCGGCTCGGGCACGGTCGTTCGCCGGCAACCATCGCATCGTGAGACGGGCAAGCAGGTAACTCATGATCAGGTTCAGATGCCAACTCCAGCGGTGTGCAAAGTAGCGCTCATCGTTCCCACAGCCTGCGCGGATCCGCGAAAATTGGGACATGCGGTAGATGAGCGTCTCGTGCGGAGAGAATGGCACCTCGGCGATTTCGATGGGGGTCAGTCCCAGTGCATCGGCCAGGGCTGCGAGTGCGCGGGTGCTCCACCAAGTCAGGTGATGCGGTGGGGCGTTGAGTAGAAAATTCGGTATCTCGGTTAGCGGCGACGGATGCAGCGGTACGGCAACCATCAGCGTGCCGCCGGGCCGCAGCAGCGATACCAGCTTCGCCGCGAAGGACTTGGGATCGGCGACGTGCTCGAGCACCTGAAGCGCAGTGACCACATCGTATGTACCGCGGGCCTTCTCGAGGTGCTCGTCAACGGTCTCGCGCAGCACGCTGCCACTGGCGTCCGATCCCGCATAGGGGTCGAGTCCGCAATAGGTGCAGCCGGGCAGATGTTTTCCCAGTTCGCCGTTGCCGCAGCCAATGTCGAGGACGCTGGCGCCATGGGCACAGTGCCTGGCCACCTGCCGATACTCCGCGCGTTGCTCGGGGTATGCCTCCAGCAGGGCATGACCGTTATGCGATCGGTAAAAGCGGGTGTAGAAGTCGGCGTCGCCGGCGATGCGGGGCTCGAAGAAATACAGACCGGTGTCGGATTCATAGAGCGTGATCTGACCCGCATCAGGGAACAGGTGTGATACGTCTCCGGCGCCCGCGTAGCGCCACATCTTCTTAAGTAAGCCGACGCCTATGCCTTGTACACGTCGCTTGGCCGGCCGACCAGTGATGGGGCAAGGTGGGAGATCTGACATACGCCTAGGACTCCCGGATCTCTCTGGCCACCAGCCGGAAGTCACGATCCGGGCGGGATGTAAGGCTGCCCAGTGGCTGTGGACGCCGGCCTCGGGCGCGCGCGAAACGGTGGTAAAGCAATAGCTCAGACATGATGGCAAGCATCTCCAGCTCGGCAAAACGCTTGCCGGGGCAGACCCGTGGTCCCTGACCGAAGGGAATGAACGCCATACGTTCCGCTGGCGGTTCCACGCCTAGCCACCGCGTGGGGTCGAACCGGTCCGGATTCTGCCACAGGCGCCGGTGGCGCTGAACGGTCCAGGGTGAAACGACCACGTAGCTTCCCTTCGGAATCGCTCGTTCGCGAAATACAACGTCCTGCTGCGTTTCCCGCAGCAGGAAGGCGATCGGCGGATACATGCGCAGTGATTCCTGAATCAGGGCGCTCAAACGGGATTGTGCGCTCTCCTGCAATGCACTGGCCGCTGCGAGACTGCCACCCGCTTCTGTTTCCTGCGCCCGCAGTAGCTCACCAACGCTGTCCTGCTCGTCCGGCTGTCCGGCGAGCTCCCAGAGCAGCCAGCTCAATACCGACGCAGACGTCTCATGCCCGGCGAGTAGCATGACGGAGATCTCGTCGACCAGGGCCGTCTTTCGCGCCTCATCACGCGCGAGGGGGGTGCCTGCGATGTTGGGGAGGTCCGCCGATTCCAGCAGGGCGGTAGCAAACGGCGACAGCCGTGCCCTCGATGCCTCGTCCAGCAACGGATCGACAAAGCATTCGCGAATCAGGACGCGCATCTGCGCGCCGATCTCCTCCAAACCAACGCGTTTAATCAGGCCGCGTCGTTTCGACAATCCGCGCGGCGCGAGCAGTAGCACCAGTGGATTGGCCCGTTTGTGATACTCAAAAAACAGGTCGACGAAACGTTGGCTCTGTTGCGGCGTGAAACGGGTTCCGAGAGTTGCCTGACTGACGATATCGATGGTCAGGCGGGAGAGTTCGCTCGGTATGGGCACGGGCCTACCGCGTTGTTTCCAGTCCGCCAGATACTGGCGGGTCAGTTGGCGCGCTATGCGATCGACAACACCATCGGGGACCTGCGACAGCGCACGCACATAAACACGACGCACCTGCTTGACCGCATCTCCACCGGGCTGACCGAATACGCCGCGACCTATCAGCGGCTGCAGGAGAAGTTCCAAGTCGCTGCTTTTTGGGAACGTTCCGTCGCGGTCATTAAGCACCTGCTTGACCAAGTTGAGGTCGTTGAGCAGCGCAAGTTTGGCCGCCGGCAGATTCAGAACGATCATCTCGCTTTCGCTGGGAGCGCCCGACATATAGCGCAAGGGACTGCCGGCAAGACGGGCCGCCAGCCTTACCAGGCGCGGCGAGAAACGGGCCAGACGGCCCGCAAGTTTCATGACTTCCATGGGTCGCGCCTTCTGACGGTCACGTTATTGGGACCCAGCACCCTATAGCTGACATGACCCCAACGAACGTCGCGAGTGGCGATAGCGGCCATGACCATGGTCCAGTGGAACAGGTGGACCACCGGTTTGAACAGGGCGAGCAGGCATTGCACCAGCTGTGCGGAAGCCGTATCGGGAAAGCCCAGGCGGCGCGCGACCCCTGCCTGGATAAGGCATCCAGCAACGGCCGCAATGATCAGGGCGCTTATGGCCAGACGTACCTCCGCATGGTCGAGATGGGCGAGCAGTATGCCCCAGGCCGCAAGCTGCGTGCTCAGGACGCCGAACGCGAGCCACCACAGGGCGGGCAAATAGGTGTGCAAAATCTGATATTGACGCCGTCCGAATCGCCAGACCGGGAGCAATTGCCCGGCCATCGGGGTTGGAACCAACAGCACACGCCGGGTCAGGACCCGCAATCCGTGCGCCCCCGCCTGTTTGCCGATGGTGCAGTCGTCGGACAAGGTGTCTGCAAGGATGCGTTCCGGCTCGAGGGTTTCAAGGGCTTGAGGTGAAAGCGCAAGGGAACCGCCCCAAACCGCGTTCAGCCCCCTGGGTCGGGGGAGGAGGGCAATAGTGCGTTCGATGCTCGCGTCCACATGGGCCCCGACCGTGGGTGCAGCGACCGTCGGCCAGCGATAGCCGTTAACCAGATCCCATTTGCCGTCGAGCAGCGGTGCGACCAGTTCAGATAACCACCACTTAGGAGGCAAGATATCCGCATCCAGCAGCACGATCGCCTCGTCATGCGCATCGATGCGCCGCAAGGCTGCTATCAGATTGGCGCATTTTTGCGCACAGTGAGAGGCCTGCTCCGCAATCACGATCTCGATCGGGAACGACCAACCCTGGGCCAAAGACTCTGCGCGCCGATAAGCTGGGTCGCGTTGGCTCTCGACGCTGACGATGAGCCGGCGGGGCGTGAGAGTCTGGCGATCGAGCGCTTTTAGCAGTCGCTCAAGCCCAGCGGCCTGGCCGGTCAGGGGCAGAATCAGGCTGGCATTAGCCGGACGTATTGAGCTCAGCGGGCGTAGACGGGAGAGAAAGAACAAGGCACCCCACAAGCCCACGGCGATCTGGAGGAATGCAACTATGATGAGCGCAGCGGCGGCAACCAATTCCTGATTACCAATCTCGTCGGTAAACGATCGGTGCATGCGGCCGCAGGCGGCTGGCCACGGATTCGATGGCCGCGAACAAGCTTGTTGGTCTGATGCGGCTGCTTGCCTCCGTCATTGTCGCAAACGTGATCAGAAGCGTCATGACTGCCGAATCGAAAATGGTGACGAGGAGATGACTTGAAACTCCGCCGGATTTCCCCGACATGGCCCCGAACCATGTGCGCCAGCCAGTTCTGACGGTTCGGCAAGGCGTAGGGTGACCCCGACCAAGAAACAACCAAACTACAGCGACACATTTGGGGTGTCAACACCATAATGGAGCCCAGCGCGGCCTGAAGAGAAACCGCTCTCCATGTTGCAAAGGAAACCCCGGCGTGTCGATCGCCGGTCGTGACCCCTGCCAGGCCCGAGAGGCCGAAAAATAGGCCAATCCGATTCAGAGCCGCGAGTCCATCATCAATCTGAGGCATGAGCACGGCGCGCCGTTGCTGCTCAATGATCTCGCCGACGCGTTGGCGCTGCCCGAGCGATATCAGCTGGATGAAGCTGTGCGTCGACATGGTGCCGGGAGATTATTGCAACAAGCCGGCCAGATGATTGCATTCGCTTATGAGGTACTGCGATCTGGCCGTTGATGTTTGACGTTAACCTGCAGATTGCAGGTAAGGTCGGAAGGGTGTTGAACGGGGCCGATGCCCCTCTTGCATTTTTGGAAATCGCGACTCGATCTGACGGCTTCGATAGCGCGGTTACCGATTCCAACCGCCGCGAAAATCGAAGCGCCCCACTATCTCTCGTCGCACGCACCTAACCACCCCACCCCCCCGGTGGGCATTCCCAGCCTGCTACTTCATAACCCGCTGAATTCCTTCGCAAACACCAGAAAAAGCCCTTGAGCCACCGTACCAGGAAAAGATTCGGCCAGAACTTATGCGCGCAAAACTGTTTCTTAGCGCACTTCGATAATGACTGCCCCGGGGCGTTCAAACAGACTATCGGCCAACGCGCTTTTGCTGCAGACGGCGACGCTGCGATAACCGAACCTGTGCATTGGAAAACTTCCTGCGATAACGTGACGCATCAAGCCGACTGGAGAGCACCGGCCAATACGAGCGTAGACCGGGCAACACTGAAAAACTTTTCAGCGCAATGCGAAGCGCGATGGGAGACACGCCAGCATCAGTACCCGCGGCGAGCAACTGGCCGCTTGCAGGCCCCATTGCTTGAACCGCTGAATGAATAGAGCTGCGCAAAGGGTCTATGTATAACGATTGGCAGGCGCTCGCCCCCGCCAACCACTCAAATTTACCGAATGGCGAGATGATAGCGTGGCATGCTGTCCACGATTTGATGCCAGGAGCAATCGAGTGTCGAAGTCCAAAATTATCTTGCTGATCGCAGTCGTCGCCGCGATGGCCGCCTTTTTCGCCTTCGATCTCGGGCGCTTTTTCGACTTGGCGTACCTCAAGGAGCAGCAAGGCGCGATCGAGGCCTACAGGGAAAGCAACCCGATACTGACGGCCGGGTTTTTCTTCCTGATCTACGTCGCGGTAACTGGTTTGTCACTGCCGGGAGCCGCAGTGATGACCCTGGTCGGCGGCGCCATCTTCGGCCTGCTGTGGGGCACGTTGATCATCTCGTTCGCATCGTCCGCCGGCGCCACACTGGCGTTTCTCGCCAGTCGCCTGCTGTTCCAGGAGAGCGTTCAACGGCGTTTCGGCGACAAGCTGCGCGCCGTGAACGAAGGCGTCGAGAAGGAAGGCGCGTTTTACCTGTTCGCACTGCGCCTCGTGCCGATCTTCCCGTTTTTCGCCATCAATCTGCTGATGGGGCTGACGCCGATCCGCACCTGGACCTTCTACTGGGTAAGTCAGCTCGGGATGCTCGCTGGGACGATCGTGTACGTAAATGCCGGTACGCAGCTCGCCAAGATCGACAGCGTCAGCGGGATCCTGTCACCGGCGATCCTTGGATCTTTCGCCTTGCTCGCGGTGTTTCCTTTCATCGCCAAGCGGGTGCTGGCCTGGATCGAGGCACGCAAGGTGTTTGCCCGCTGGCAACACGAGAAGCCGGAAAAATTCGACTACAACCTGCTGGTGATCGGTGCCGGATCCGGCGGGCTCGTCTCGGCATACATCGCCGCCGCCGTGAAGGCCAGGGTGGCGCTCGTCGAAAAGCACAAGATGGGTGGCGACTGCCTGAATACCGGCTGCGTGCCGTCCAAGGCACTGCTGCGCTCTGCCAAGTTTATCGCCCAGGCGAAAAAGGCGGAGCAACTCGGCATGCAGGCGGTCAAGGTGGATTTCCGCTTTGCCGACCTGATGCAGCGCGTCCAGCGCGTGGTCAAGGCCGTCGAACCGCACGATTCCGTAGAGCGCTACACCAAGCTTGGCGTCGACTGCATCCAGGGCGAGGCGCATCTGACGTCCCCGTGGACTGTCGAGGTCGACACGCCGGATGGCAAGCGCGAGATCTCGGCCAAGTCGATCATCATTGCCGCCGGTGCCCGCCCCTTCGTGCCGCCGATACCGGGTATCGACGAGGTTGGCTACCTGACATCCGACGACGTCTGGGACCTGCAAGATCTACCCAGACGCCTCGTCGTGCTCGGTGGCGGACCGATCGGCTGCGAGCTGGCCCAGGCTTTTGCGCGGGTCGGTGCCAACGTGACCCAGGTCGAAATGGCACCGCGGCTGATGCCGCGCGAAGACCCGGAGATTTCAGAGATGGTACGGCAACGCTTCGCCGATGAAGGCATCGATGTACGCCTCGACACCAAGGCCCAGGCGTTCCGCCTGGTTGACGGTGAAAAACATCTGATCGCAGAACATGATGGCAAGACCATCGACATCGCCTTCGACGAGGTGCTGGTTGCGGTCGGCCGTGCGGCGAATGTGGCCGGCTACGGCGCCGACGACATCGGCGTCGAAGTCAGCGACCGACGAACGATTGTGGTCAACGAATACATGCAGACCAACTATCCCAATATCTACGCCTGCGGCGACGTCGCCGGACCCTACCAGTTCACCCACATGGCGGCCCACACAGCCTGGTATGCCTCGGTCAACGCCCTGTTTGGTCGCTTCCGCAAGTTCAAGGTCGACTACTCCGTGATCCCTTGGGCGACCTTTACCGACCCTGAGGTTGCACGGGTCGGCTTGAACGAGACCGAAGCCAGGGAACGCAATATCGAATATGAGTTGACCACCTATGGCATCGACGATCTCGACCGTGCAATCGCCGACGAGTCGGCGGAAGGCCTGGTCAAGGTGCTTACGGTGCCTGGCAAAGACAAGATCCTTGGCGCAACGATTGTCGGCGACCATTCAGGCGACCTGATCATCGAGTTCATCCTGGCGATGCGCCACGGCCTCGGACTGAACAAGATCCTCGGCACCATCCATATATATCCAACCTGGGCCGAGGCCAACAAGTACGCTGCCGGCAACTGGAAACGTGCGCACGCACCGCAACGCGTGCTCGAATGGGTCGGCCGCTATCACGCCTGGAACCGTGGTGCCTAAGGGCGCCCTGCTCGGCACCTTTGTCGCCTTTGCTGGCGCTTGGATCCTGGTCGCATCGGCATCGACGATCGGTGCTTTTTCTTCGATGTCGGCCAATGGTGGCGGCTTCGAAGACGGCTGGACAGTGACCACGCTGAACGACGTGAATCCGACACGATTCGATCTCGTCAACGATGACGGCCAGGTCGTCGTCAAGGCGACCGCCGAGAACGCCGCAGCCAGCCTGATCCGAACGATGCACCAGGATCTCAGCGCCGAACCCGTGCTGAGCTGGCGCTGGCGCATCGACCGGGTTGTCGAAAAATCAGACATCGCGACCAAACAGGGCGACGATTTTGCAGCCCGCCTGTATGTGTTTTTCGATTATCCGCTTGACCGCCTGTCGTTGGTCGAACGCACCAAACTGCGCCTGGCCCGGTGGTGGTACGGTGACAATGTACCGGCAGCCGCACTCTGCTACGTCTGGGCAAACCGCGAGCCGCCAGGCACCAGCATATGGAATGCCTACACCAGCCGGGTAAGGATGATCGTGTTGCGTAACGCCGACAGTGGCGTCGGCGATTGGGCCGACGAAAAACGCGACTTGGCTGCCGACTTTGGTGCCGTGTTCGGCGATGTGGCACCGCTCGTGACGGGTATCGCAATCGCCGCGGATACAGACCAGACCGGCGAATCGGCGACCGCTTGGTTCGGCGATATCAGGTTTACGAAGTGAAACAATCGGCGGGCGCAGGTGCGCCGGTCACATAATGTCCGGAAAGCTTCGACGATGAGGTGGCAGACTCGGCAGCAGTCAGCTTGCCGCCAACTGAAAGTGTTTAAAACCAGTTGACGCTGCAAGAAAACCAAGAGACGAGGTTTTTTCAGTCATCGTGACCCGGTAATCTACAGGCTGCTTCTGGTTGAACCCGGGTACTTTTTCTAAAGGGTTCACCCACGGATCGCGACCAGAAAGCCATGTGTTTTATCAATGGCCTGAGCATCTCTTCAACATGCCAGATTTACATTCAAATCGTTCGATGCTAATGAGTAGACCTCAAACAATTCACGATCAGCTATCTTGGCGCCAAAAAATCTCAGCTCTGTGTTGCAAATCTTCGCAATAGCCAGCTATTACGTGCGATCCGAGCCTTTTTGATCACCAATCTGATTTGCCCGGTATTATTAGAGGTCCCCTTCAATTGATGGATCTGATTCACCACGATCGCGCAACATAGAGAGTGCCATGTGCATGGTCTTTACGTTGTCGATTTGTACGCCGCAGAGCGCTTCAACCAAGGGGATATCAGATGACGCATCGGCCAAGATCTGTATCACCTCTTGCCAATCCAGGCCCAGCAGTTTCGTAATGTGAGACTGATATAAGATGAGTTTCGGGTGCGACCGCCCCGCCCACATCCATAAATCGGCTAACAACCCTGCTGCTGTGATGAGGCTACTGAAATCCTCCGCTTCGGTCGGAACCGGCACGATGCCAGGCGTATTGCTGAGGCGAACCGCACGTACAAACCTTGCCGGGAATCTCCATTGTTCCAGCAGCCACGCACCGACTGCACCGTGGTCCTCTTGGATGGCCTCACGTTCGTGCTCTATGGCGACCTCGTGGGTATATTTGCTGCAGTCGATGCCGTTATAGATGGCGCTTGGGAGTTGTGCCAGCGCGAGTATGCCGACGTCCTGAAGGATTGCAGCCAGGAAGATAGGCTCTACATCATCCGGGCGTAGTTGCTGCCCGATAGCACGCGCCGTCGATCCGGCAATCAAGGAACGCCGCCAGAATTCTTGGTAGCACAACCCTGGCCCCTCAACGCCACGCAGCGTGGGCAAGAGGGTGGCAGACATGGCGATCATGCGAGATCGCTCATAGCCCAAATGGCTGGTTGCCTGAGCCAGGGTCTCAGCCGGCTTGATACGATGGTACGCGGCAGCGTTGGCAAGGCGAATCAGTGCCGCAGTCACTGCAGGATCGTTGGAGACTATCTCTGTGAGCGCGGCGACATTCGAGGAAGCCGATTGGCCCAATCCAAGCAGCTGAACGGCCATGGCTGGGAGGCTTGGCAGTTTTGCCTTCAGCAGGCGCCGCTGCAGATCTTCACTCAACCGGATGCTCAATATTGTCTCCCTACACGTGCTTACAGTCTCTGCCTTTTCCCCTTCGGGCTGTCATGCTGGTTCAAATCATTGCCCGCTAACGGGTCAGCGGAAAACCTGAGCTCCGCGGTCCACCAAGTAGCGACAGAGTAATGACATTTGCCGGTTGCTGGAAGGCCAAATATGCATTTTATGCAGCCGGAACAAACGCGATCAGTGTAAAGCGATCTGGGACGCCGAAGCTGAGACAGCCGAACGTCTCTGGTGGGTATGGTCTTCGGTTCGACAAGCTCCCGATCACCGGCAGCTTCATGCGCACAAGAGACATTCGCGAACTGAGTCGGATCGGTTCGCGGGAGGATGGCCGGAAATGGCAGAAGACAACCCTGAGCGGTCTTCGGAAATGAAGAGACCCGCGATGACGAAGACCCTGGCCTGGGCCTCGAGAATTCCCGATGACATGCTGTACGCATACCCCGGGAAGCGTCGATGGAAACACCTCTTTTTCGGCGATCCGACATTCCACGAGCCGGAATACATGGCGATCGACATTCGCAGCAAATACGCATTCGAGGCGGTCGGCACGGCGAAGTCGATGGTCGTATCCGTACCCGGACAGGGCTCTCAATACATCGGGGCCTACCGGGACTCAGACGGCAACTGGGTCCAGACCGTACCCAATAAGGGCTTCGCTGTGATCCTTCGGCTCTATGGGCCACTTGAGGCGTGGTTAGACAAGACCTGGAAGCCCGGGGATCTGACAAT
Organism: uncultured Gammaproteobacteria bacterium; assembly: GCA_963753845.1. Classification (GTDB taxonomy): domain Bacteria; phylum Pseudomonadota; class Gammaproteobacteria; order Chromatiales; family Chromatiaceae; genus Thiosocius. The sequence goes on along the minus strand of CAVWEI010000002.1, from coordinate 57,910 downwards.
CGTCGAATAGGCATCAGCAGACCAGAACAGCACGCGGGCGATTGAACAGCAACGAGTGGGGCGCTCCGACCGCCGCGGAAATCGAAGCGACCCTTCTTCTCTCCGGGCGAAGCCCTTGCATCCTGTTACCCGTGGGCATTCCCACCCAGACGATTCCTAATCCGCTGAATTCCTTCGCAAACACCAGGACAACTCCTTGAGCCACCGTCCCAGGAAAAGGTTCGGCCAGGACTTTCGCCTAGAATCGTTTTCTGCAATTTCTGCGAAGTCAGAAAGGTGGGAGCGTAAGCGTAGGTCCTCTGAAAAGAGATCGGATCCACAATGGCGCGGAGGTTTGGCTCACGGTGGCGGCGCCATGTACACGAAGCCCCAGCCGGCCATTGATGTAGGATTACCCAACGCTGCGCCGAAGCAGTGATGGCCGCGCCTATGTCTGCTGCACGCCCTGAACCGGCCCGCCCGACGCCTCGCGCAGCAGCGATTCCATCTGCACGAACGCCGGCGGCGCCGAACCGTCCTTGTCCTGGCCAAAGTACAGGGTGCGATGCGGGAAAGGGATCTCGATCGCATGTTCATCGAAGCGCATCTTGACCAGGCGGTTGAATGCGCGCCCGACCTGCCACTGCTTGATTGGCTGGGTCTTGATGCGACCCTTGATTACGATGGCCGAGTCACCGAACGCATCCAGACCGAACACCTCAAGCGGCTCGAGAATCAGCGGACCGATCTCGGCATCGCCGCGCAGCTCCTCGCCAATCTGCCTGATCAATGCGATTACGCTGTCCACGTCCTCGCGATAGGCGATGCCGATTTCGAACACGTGGAACGAGAATTCCCGGGTCAGGTTGCTGACCGCTTCGATCGAACTGAAGGGAATCGTATGCACTACCCCGGCGAGGTCGCGCAGCCGAACGGTGCGGATCGACAATGCCTCAACCACACCGGCCTTGTCGCCCAGCTTAACCACATCGCCGACTGCCATCAGATCCTGGAACAGGATAAACGCACCATTGATCACGTCCTGCACCAGGCGTTGCGCGCCAAACCCGATCGCCAGACCCAACACACCAGCGCCCGCCAGCAGCGGCGTGATATTGATTCCCAGCTCGGACAACACCATCAGGCTCGACACCAGGGTAAGCACGACCAGCAGGGCATTGCGCCCGACCGCGAGCAATGTGCGGACCCGCGGCGATCGGCCACCACCCTGCCCCTCGAGGCCATCGCCTGCAAGATAGCGCTGAATCGACCCACTGGCCAGCTCCCAGACCACCACCGCAACCGCCAGGATAAGCAGGATGTTGAGTGTTGCGGCGAGCAGTACCTTGCCGCTGCCCGAGATGATCCACTCGAGGGCATCGATACCCCAGGCATCGGCGATCAACAGCACGCTGAGCACCGCAAGTGCGGCCTTCAACACCTTGCGCAACACAGGAAAATACCGATTCAGTCGCTGCTCCAGCCCGGGGAAGCCCTGGTGCAGCTCTTCAGACAGACGCAGCCCGCGGTCGAACACCCGGTCAGCGGCACGAAACACCAGCAGGCTGATGGCAGACACGGCCAGCGTAATCACGGTCGCCTGCAGCACGAAGCGTGCACCGTCTTCGACCTGCATCGCCCAGATCGCATACACAATAAACAGGTAAAGTCCGGCCAGCAGGTGCCAGACGCGGGCAATCGCGCGGCGCAGCGGCATCAGTTGCCGCGGCTCGTCCGATTCAGGCCGGTGCTCGGCCGTAATCGCCGCGGCCACGTCGTCACGATTCTGCGCAATCAGGACCAACACCAGGCCGAGGATCACCGCCCCCAGCAGGTAAAGCAGCAGTTGATAGGTGTCGCCGTCCATGCCCAGCAGCAGGGCGGCCTGCAGGCCGAAAAAGCCATACAGGGCGACGAATGCCAGACGCTTGACCCAGTGTTCAATGTAATGCGCCGTCTCATCGCTGATGCGCCACAGGCGCAGCTGCGCGGCCCCGGGCGAGACCAGAAATGCCGACAAGGCGAGCACCAGGCGCGACAGTATCGAGGCGTTGATCATCGCCACCGCGACCAGGCGCGTCTCATGCGCCGCCGCTGTCAACGCCAGAGCGGCATAAGAGACCGCGGCGAACACCAGCACGGGCGCGAGGTCGACCAGCATGCGGCCGAGCAGGTGCACGATGCGCTTTGTCAGGCCCGGACGGGCCGTCTCCTCGGCGCGCCGTCGCACTCTCGCAATCAGCCATCCGAGCAGGGTCGCAGCGAGGAATCCACTGCCCAGCACCAGCGTCAGCCGCCCGGCAATGCCCAACCAGCGGTGACGGGTCTCAGGGGAGCGAAGCTCGCCGGCCCAGCCTGCCGCGACTGCCGGCAAGCCCTGTAGCTTGACCAGCAGCGCATCGGCCGATTCGGCAACCTGCGCGACCCGGGTCGCCAGCAGATTCAGCGCCTCCGACACGGCGGTCTTGACGCTCGCATCCTGCACCGTCGCTGGCGCATCCTGGATAGCGCTGACCTCTGCGAGGGCACGCAGGGCGTCGATCAGCTGTTCACGCTGCTTGCTGTCCTCGAGTTTGCCGATCAGGGTCTCGATCTGCTCTGCACCAAGGTTCTGCGGCGGCGCCGCACTGACCGTCCCATCGGCGGCGTGAACCTCAGCGAGGACGAGAGTGAATAGCAGCAGGAGTGTCGGCAGGTAAGGTATTGAGTACAGCATAAGCGGCCTGTGCGAGCGAAAGATGGAGGAAGGTTGCAGCGCAGAGGCTCGCAGAGATCGACGGTGCAGTGCAAGGTTTGGAGCGGAAAAATACGCGGCATCAAGTGAGAGTCAAACACCGTGCCATTGCATGGCAACCGCAATGCAGTGTGGAAAATGGGCATAGGCGGCACGAAAGGTCTTTTCCGCCAACTGAATCGTCTGATCGCGGCCATCGGCACCAGTGCTTGACCGCCCCACGGAATTGTCGGTCCAGTGTCTGCTCTCTGATTCGTCCTCCACCGCCGCAAACATCCAAGCGCGTTAAAATCGCTCCCCACTAATCCCTACCTACCCAATACCGTGGGCATTCCCTACCCCCCAGTGTCAGGCTACCTGTCGTGTCCCTTGATCGCGTATCTTAAATCTGATTGGGGACGGACGGAGTGTGTGATGCCCAGTTATTCTGATGAACGTCGAGAGGCTGTGGCGGCCAAGCTGCTGCCACCGCGTAATCTGCCTGTCCGTGAGGTCGCCCAGCAAGAGGGGATCTCGGAAGCGACTGTCTACAAGTGGCGGAAAGAGGGGCGTGTGTGTGGCGAACCTCAAATTATCACTTCAAAATGGTGACTTGGGGCCTGTTCACACTACAAATACACCAGCGACGGCGGCCATTTTGCTGCAGGACAAAGCGCAGTGAGCGCTTTGCACACGTTGTACTCCACCGGCTAAAGCCGATGGTTTCGGGTTACGGCTGAAAGCCGGATCGATCGGCCATCCGGCCGATTGCTGTCGCTACACAACATGAAAATCATCGCTCGGTTCCGGCGGCTTCTGCTTCGTGATGTATTCCTGCCAGACCTAAGCGGTCACATGCCCACTGCGCTCTGCCGATATCCCCTCGCCCAGCAATGCCGGACCCGGTGGTAGGTCAGGCTGCGCCTGACGGATGATCGGCCGGCACAGCCGGCCCTACGACACCTGCAGTCCCAGACCTTATGGTTCCCGCTCTTGTAAGATTCCATGCACCGAGCTTATCTCACCGGAACTTTCCGTCGCCTAAAGGCGAGGGGTTTACAGATCCATCTATCGGGGACTCTAAACGTCTCTCGTCGCGCCTTGCCTGGCCCATTTTGGGGCAGCAACGCTTGCATGTTTATAGTGTGAAAAGGCCCTAGGCAGTCTTGTTCCGAAACGCTGCCTTGCCTACCCTGCGCTACCATGAAGGACCTGCTGGTACTCCTCGCGCATCTACTGATATCAAGCCATCGACGCTTCTGAAGTTTCACAACCTGCTCAAGCAGCGGAAGTTCAACTGCTGTATTGATCTGGCCGCAAATTGAAGCTTGGCCCCAAGGGACCATCGCGCGAACTCATCCAGGCCATCGTTGCAATGAAGCAGCGCAACCCACGGTTCGGATGCGCTCGAATCGCACAGCAGATCAATAAGGCCTTCGGCGTCAACATCAACAAGGACGTCGTGCGACGTGTCCTTGCCATCCATTACCGGCCAATGACCCATTATTCCGGTACCACCGCTGCCAGGCGAATCTGCGCATCCTGGAGATTCAGGAGATCAAAACCGTTCCGTACGTGCCCTTATCGCACCCTTTCATCGAGCGACTGATCGGGACCGTTGGTCGAGAATTCCTCGATCATATGTTCTTCTGGAACGCCAATGATCTCGAGCGAAAACTGGAAGGATTCTAGCAATACTACAATGCGCATCGCGTGCACACTTCGCTCAGCCGCGACACACCATCAGAAATGACTGGCAAATCCACCAGTCGCCATGCCGGCCTCAACCAGTTCCAGTGGAAATCTCATTGCCGCGGGCTGTATCAGTTACGCGAAGCAGCTTGAATAGCAATTAGCCATACACGGAAACCCCGCTGAGCAACCACATGATGGTTATCACCTGGCGTCGAGTCGTCAGGAACGTCGGGGTTGCCGGCAAGATTTTTCTGGGGGCGGTGAAGAATCGAAAAGCTGCGAATCTGGAGCTGGGTCCAGCACTTCAGGCTTTCAGAATTTCTGCTTCTCGCCGCTACCCCAACTGCATAACTCTGGAGATCATGAAAGGACCGCAGTCGACACACGCCGGGCGGTCTATCAAGTATCTGGTATCAGAAAAAAGTCGCAGCAAAGAAACGGGGATTTTGGCCGCCAATATGCCTGACACAAACGCGCTCAATTGGTGCGGCCCACCCAAGAGAGGCCTTCAAGTGGTCAGGTACTTTTACAATCGCGACGCGCCGTACATGTAAGCATTTGATTCCGAAACCGGGCATGGTTTTTCTCGTCCGCCAAGTGACCAACCAGTAGCAACCATAATTGTTCAGGAGCATTCATCGTGAAGAAAATAAAAAGCGGCATGTTATGTCTCATGCTTGTATCTATACCGATGTTCGGCACGCCGGCCATCGCAGCAGGGACCCCGGACGGGATACCGCCTGCCAACGAGGGCGTATGCGACGTGCTCCGGGCCGACGGAGTCACCAGGGGATTGTACGGGCTTTGTGTGGCCTTTTGTGAGGCGCAGGACCATGCCACCCTCTCTGATACGATCACGCAGGCGGATCTCCTGGCACTCCAGATCGGTGCGCCTTCAGGCAAAATCCTCCAGAATTACAACAGGCGTAAATCTCCCGAAGACCCGGATATGCCGTGCGTATTAGTCGAGGAGGACTGCCCGTGTTGGAGTGCCGCTGAACTGGCTGCGATCGATGGAATTAGCGACTTCGATGGCGGGCCCACGTACGATTTCGATGGCGGGGGGTCCACGTACCGCGCGGCGTGCCGACCCACCGAAGAGTTCGGGGGCAAGCAGATTTTTGAGACCGTCATAGATTCTTCAAGAACAAGAACCACATACGGGAGTTCCGCACTCGTCTCGCCCCAGCGCTGCCATTACCAAAGCGATGCCCCTGTCCCCACAGTATCGCGTACCCTCAGCACCTCGGATGGTAGTCTGACCCAGGCACAAGCGGATAGATGTCAGGCAGCGGTAATAGATGCGTGCCTGGCCACTGGGTTATAGCTCGAGAAGCGGTTAAGCACCCGCGGTATAGATCCCCCGTGGTCCGGAGTGATCTCAAGCCCCCACCAGGCTGGTGGGGGACGGCGAACGAGCGACGGGTAGACCTCGGTGCACGTACTGTTCAGACACTGGAACCTTCGGGAAACAACGTTCGACTGCCTGGGCCACCCCCAGGCAGCACGCTGGTGAGCTGATCATCAGGCATGGTCTCGCCAGCCTTTCCGATCAGTCCGCGGTTGGCCTTGGCGGCATCTGCCTCGTGCAGAGGTCCGACATCCGGGAAGCTGAACAGCCGCCCGGCGTAGCATTTCGACTCACCCGCCAATCCCGGCAGGATCGGGAGACCGGCGCCTATCAGCACCGGGAAGCTGGCGCCGCTGTCCGCAATGCCGGCCTCCGGTTCGAGATCGACCCCATTGCCCCGACAAAACTCTTCAGCACGGCGAGGCCGCGTCGCGCCTTGTTGCCGGCAGCGGCGAGCCGGGCGATGAAATCCAGCGGCGCAAAGATGACGGGCGACTGACTATACTGGTTGCCGCACATCATCAGGAGCCACACCATGCTCAAACACCTTATCACCACCCTTGCCGCGCTGGTTCTGCTTTCCGGCTGCGCCACCTCGCCCACCGGCCGCACCCAGCTGGCGCTGATGCCGGACAGCCAGATGAACGATATGGGCCTGCAGGCATTTACCAACATCAAGAAGAAGACGCCCATCGAGCGGGGCAGGACAACCAACAGCTATGTCCAGTGCGTCGCACAGGCCATCATCCGCGAGGTGGGCGGCAACTGGGAGGTGGTGGTCTTCAAGGACGAGGATGCCAATGCCTTTGCCCTGCCCGGCGGCAAGATCGGGGTGAACACGGGCCTGCTGAAGGTGGCCGAGAACCAGGACCAGCTGGCCACGGTGATCGGCCACGAGGTCATGCACGTGTTGTCCAACCATGCCAACGAACGCGTCTCCCAGACGTTCGCGGTCGAACAGGGCCTGGGGCTGATCAGTGCCGCGGCCAGCCCCCAGACCGGCACCGGCAAGACCCTGATGGGGCTGCTCGGCGTAGGCGCACAATACGGCGTGCTGCTGCCCTACAACCGCATCCAGGAAAGCGAGGCCGACCTGCTGGGCCTCGACCTCATGGCGAAGGCCGGCTTCGATCCGCGCGAGAGCACCAAACTCTGGATCAACATGGGTCGCAGCGGTGGCGGCCAGCCGCCCCAGTTCCTCTCCACCCACCCCTCGCACGCCAACCGTATCAGCGACCTGCAAAAACACATGCCGGTCGCGCTGCGTCTGCAGGAGCAGGCCCGTCAGCTCGGCAAGCGTCCTGCGTGCCGCTGACCCGCCATCCTTTTGCAGGTTAGGCTCAGCGTGTGTGTCTTCCCCGAGTGCTCATGACTTGTGGCCAAGCTCAGGCAATGGCACCACGCTTTTCGTAGGAAAAGCCAAAGCCTTGTCCAATATGAAATGAGTCTGGAGCGAGGGGCTGATTCCAAGGTGAAATGGGTCTGAAAGGCTAGACTGACTACTGTTACTGCGAACGGACAACCCCTTGAGCAACCGCCCCAGGAAAAGGTTCGGCCAGAACTGTTACCCGGAGTGGTATTCCTGGGTTTTCTGCGCAGTGAGAAAGGGGTGAACGAGGGCTATCGACGATTTCGCCGGCAACGTTCAAGTCTGCGTCGGAGCAGGGTCCCGTGTTTGTACTCTGGCCGCAAATATTCGTTGATGCACTTAGATCGAGGTACGGGCGCGGTCTCACAGAGCTGAAGTAGACGCATGTCGATCTCAAAGTCTGGACGGGATTCCACGATGCCGACGGCTCTGGATCCAGCGGCTACTGTGTCGTACCCAGATTGCGCGGAAAGCTGCAAGTTACCCGTCGGTCGTATTGTGCATGCACCCATCTAAGGTCTGGCCGTTTCCGCTGTCTATCAATCCGGCAAACTTGCGTCATGCAGCGCGCTCAGTACGCTCTCCTGTATTCGCGGATCTTTGAAAGGAAAAGCGAACTCAAGGCGCGCCAGGGTCAGGTTCGGACTGGCAGCCAACGCCTCGATGATCTCCCACTCGGCAAGATCTCGCGATCCGGAATGGAACAGGGCCGCGGCGTTCCAGAGCCGCGCGCGGAGGTATGCAGGGTTGATCTCCAACACGTTTTGAAACGTGCCGGCTGCATCCTTGTATCTGCCCCGCGCGAAATAGATCTCACCCAGGATTTCCAGGTACGAAGCCGGCGGCCGCGGATTCAGCCGCATCGCCATGTTCAAGGCCAAAATGGCCTCCTCGGGCCGGCCGGCATAGTTGAGTGTCCAGGCCAGGAGCGCGAAGGCGTCCGCGTAATTCGGATTAACCGCAATAGCACGCTCGGCAGCGGCTACGGCCTCTGCATGTCGGCGCTGGAACAGCCGAATCTGACCGGTGACGAAATGCACCTGCGGCAGCGACGAGTCCATGCTGGCAGCCCTGTCCGCGTAATCCGCCGCCTGTTTGAGCGAATCCGCTGGATCAGATGTCCACCCATCGATAGCCTCGCGGGAATAAGTCAGCGCAATGCCTGTATAGGCGCGAGCGAACTGGGGGTCGAGCGCGACCGCCTCTTCGAAGTGGCGTCGAGCGATCTGGTTCTGCGCCTCGCTACGTCTCCCGTGTGCCTCCAAACCGCGCAGGTAGGCATCGTAGGCGGCAATGCTGGCAGTTGAGCGGCTGACCAGTCGTTTCCGCTCGTCCGGTGCGAGCTCTATCTCCAGAGCTGCGACCACCGCGGTCGTGATCCGGTCCTGTATGGCAAAGACGTCGTTCAATTTACCGACGTAGCGCTCGCCCCAGAGCGCCTGCCTGCCCCGCACCTCGATCAGACGTACGTTGATCCTCAGGGCCTGTTGCAGCCGCTGAACGCTGCCCGTCACGAGGTAGTCGACGTCCAGATCGGACGAGATAAGCGCCGGGTCGGCACCGCCATCGCGATGGCCGAACGCAGTCTCGGGGGCGATCACCAGCAGCCCTTTCAGCTTCGACAGGTCGGTGATCAGGTCCGCCGTTATGCCATTGGCAAAATAGTCATCCTCCGGCGTTCGGCCCAGATTGGTAAACGGGATGACAGCAACTGCAGGCCTCGTAGAGGTCGGCGGAGACGACGAGGAGTCAGGGCTGTTTTCATCAAACACACGCCATAATCCGAGGAGCAGAAGCGCCACCAGAACGGCACCGGCAAACCACTTGAAGGCAGTACCGCTCTGCCGCAACGGGTACCCCGTTACGGCACCCGGGTCTGCGGCGGTTCGCGATGTGGCTTCAGCGGCTCGCGTGACCTGCGCAATCAGTCGGTAGCCACTCTTGGGGACGGTTTCAATAATTTGGGGGTCGCGGGCATCGTCATGAAACACGCGCCGCAGCTTGGCGATCGCCTTGATGACCGAGTCCTCGGTCACGACGCGCCCCGGCCAGATCTGCTCCTCGATTTCCGCCCGGCTAACCACGCGGCCGGCACGCTCGGCCAGATAGACCAGGACCTGCATGGCCTTGGCTTCCAGCCTGATCTCGCTGCGGCCGATCGTCACCCGAAGGCCCGCGGGGTCGACGGGGTTGCCGGCGACTTCGAACGGGGTCGTTTCGGTAAGTGGCCTTTCGGTCAAGGTTGCCGCCTGGGATCACATGTTGCTGATAAAAATACGTTTTTCGGCGCGTCGTGAATTCTTCCGGAAAAGGTCGGGGCAAATTCACTGCTTAAGCAGAGCATAGCGCTATGTTGAAAGTAAGCGATCCCTTCACCAGCAGTCTGGTGAGAGGACGCGCCAAAAGGCAGGCCCGTATTCAGGCCTGCACGTAACAACAGCAACAGATTTGGGAGAGAAACATGAGACACATCGCATTCGGTATGCTCGCCGCCCTACTGGCGGGCTCAGCTTGCGCCAGCGAGATGGCGGCGCCGGAAGAGGCCAAGGCAATGAGCTTGAAAGCCCGAGCAGCTGTCAATGAAATGGGTCGCGAAAAGGCATTCGCCGCTTTCGCCGACCCCAACGGCGGGTTTCGAGACAGGGATCTGTACGTCTTCTGCATCGACATGGAAGGCGTGCTGCTCTTGCAACCCATCAAGCCAGAACTGGTCGGGAAGAACATGTTCAATTTCAACAAGTACGGTGACCTGCTCTTCCAAGACATGATCGCCCTGGCCAAAAAGTCGGATGCCGGTTGGGTGGACTATAGGTGGCCTTATCCCGGTACTGACGAGATCAGGCCGAAGACCAGCTACATTGCCACAAACGACGCCGGCTTCTTCTGCGGTGTTGGGGCCTATAAGTGACGGAAATGGGATAAAGGCAGCCCCTGCTCGTCCAACGATATGCGCAACACACGGACGTGTCGCGAGGGTCTAGCTTCCAGAGTGAAGCCGCAATGGGAAGGTTTCCCGCGTTGGTCCGTCGGAGCAAGACGCAACCGGTCAAACCTGGGGAAAGAAGCATCATATACATGCATCGAATCAACGCATTGCCCGCAAGAACCGACTGCATATGCTGACAACTCAGATCACAGAATGGAGGAGCAACAGATGACTACCAAGAAACGCCTGGTGCAAGGCTCATTACTGACCGTGCTGCTTATCGGGCTGCTCGTGCCGGTTTGCGCCGAGCAATCAGAAAATACATGGGACAAGGTGGTCTTTCACGTGGACGACACACGAACTGCACGTTGGGCGCTCATGCTGGCCCGCTCATACCTCGACGACGTGCCAACGGCAAAGATTGTCTTCGTCGCTTACGGCCCCGGTATCGACTTCCTGCTCGAGGATGCAATGGATCGCCACGACAACCCCTATGATTACGTTATCCAGGGCCTCACCGAGCGCGGCGTGGATTTTCGCGTTTGCGCGGCAACCCTTGCGGCACGGGAGATCAACAAGGAAAACGTCCTCAAGGAAGTGAAGATCGTTCCGTCGGGTATATCGGAAATCGCCCGACTGCAGGTGAAGGAAGGATTCGCCTACCTGAAGCCTTGATGGGCGATCGCTACCGATTGATCGCAAAGCGCATGCATGTGGCATACCGCAGCGACCTTGGTGGCCTGCCATTGCGGGCCACCGATGACCGCTTTTCGAAAGCAGAACGGGCAACTCAGGTGACATGGTGCAACCAGAGAATCTCGACAATACCTCGCGCCACCGCCCCAGGAAAGGATTCAGTCGAATCTATTGCCCGGAGAGGTGTTTCTGGGGATTTTGCTACGTTAGAAAGGTGTCACCATGGCCTGCCAACGATTTCGACAGTCGGCGTTTCACAGAGGGTGCCGACCAGACCTGAGCCCAACACTTGGAGGACACACCAATTCCCGTCTGCCCTTGGCCAAGTCAGAATGCAACACGAGTATGGCACTATAGGTTGGGTGCTTCATGGGACATACGAAAGGATCAGGTTCATGCGAAAACTATTTGTCCTTGTGCTTGTTATCGCCATGCCTGGCGTCATCTTGGCTGATGCCGCCGATGGTCAGTTTATGGGTTTCCAACTGGGCAACAACTATCAGCGCGGTGCGAATACTCAGACGATAGTAACAACCAACGGTAACCTGAAGATCACGGCGGAGAATCCGGTCAAGCCAGCCAACGTCGGTGAGGTAACACTGATCACCACTCCAGAAACGCTGACTATTGGCTATATCAACGCGCTAACCTGGTTCGACACGGAAGCCGAAGCGCGCGAGTTCGGCCGCGCATACATCAGGCTGCTGCGCGCCAAGTACCCGGACTGGGCGTTTGGTCGCGAAGTAATGGACGCGAACATGAATGTGGTCGAGGTGAACCTGGACAAGCATCCCCACAATCTGCAAATGCAACTGACCGAGGGGCGCCGGGACGGCAAGGCAATGTGGCGCATATCTATGACGCTGCAATGGCTGCCGGGTACCAAGGAGGAAAAAGCCTGGAGCAACATGTCGCACACCCAGCAGATCACTGCGCAGCAAAAAGATCGCGAGCTACTGCTCGATCAAGCGGATACACGCGGGCTTTAGTGACCTGGGCCAGAAGAGAAAAGGCCCCTTGATCCACCGTCCCAGGAAAAGGTTCGGCCAGGACTGTTACCGGGAGGGGTTTTTCTGCGTTTCCTGCGGAGTTAGAGCTGCCTGAACAAAGGCTGTCGGCGAAATTGCCAACAGCCTTTGCGACCGATTCGGGAGTCTTCCCACGCCGCTTGTTGGAAGCCGCCCCCATTGAGGCAGCTTCATCCGTTATCGGCCGACCTGCTATGCACGATCAAACCGATGCGCTCTGCACACGAGTAAATATATTCAGGCTGCAACCTCGTTGTCACTTCGATTCCAGATGCCCTGAGCACTGATCCGGCGGGCATAGTCGACGAAGTCTGTGGGGTCGCGGCCCAACGCACGTTGCACACCATCCCCCAGGTAGGCATTACGGCCATCGAGTACGGTTTCAAAGAGGTAGTTCAACAACCACACAATATTGTCAGGCGCACCGGATTCGGCGACGGCTTCGGCGAATGCCTCTTTCGGAATCTGTACGAAGCCAATCTCGCGACCGGTAGCCTGGGATATCTCCCGCGCCACCTCGGTAAACGTCAACAATCGGGGGCCCGTGACCTCGTAGATTTCGTGGTCATGCCCTTCTTCCGTCAAGGCGGCCACCGCCACTTCTGCGATGTCTTCTACGTCGACGAAAGGCTCCGGGACGTCCGCAGCAGGTAGCGTAATCGCACCATTCAGCACCATGTCGAGAAACTCGCCTTCGGAGAAGTTCTGGTCGAACCAGCTGGCACGGACGATGGTCCAAACGACACCTGCTTCCTGGACGATTCGCTCGCACGCCTGTGCCTCCACCTCGCCCCGGCCTGACAGCAACACCAGGCGTTTGACGCCTTTCTCGACAGCCAGCGCAACGAATGCGCGAATCGCGGCCGTCGCGCCGGGTATCGCCAGGTCCGGGGCATAGCTAACGTAGGCCGCCGTGACCCCCGCGAGCGCAGCGTCCCAGGTGTTCTTGTCGTTCCAGTCGAACGACGGGGTTGCGGATCGTGACGCGATGCGCGTCTCGCGACCGAGGGCCAGCAGTCGTTCTGCAACCCGACTCCCGGTCTTTCCGGTACCGCCAATGACAAGCGTGATGCCCTCGGAGGGCGAGCTGTGGTTCATGGTGTCGTGCATGGTCTTCTCCGTAAGTTTTTCAAATGACGTGGATAAGTTCGGGATCCACGGTATTAAGGCTAGAGGGAATTCCTCGGCGCGCCCATGCGCACGACGGCCAGATTCATACGCGTTCGTCTAGAATTTAACAATGGATACACTAGGCGGACTGCTGGACGCGCCACGCGCTCGTGGCGCCTTTGCCCTGCGCGCGGTAATGCGGTCGCCGTGGTCGCTCAGGATCCTCGCAGCGTCGCCGGTGACGCTGATCGCCGGTGTGACAGGCGCGTTGTGGGTCGTACCCGACAAGGGTGAGCCGATACGGATCGGTCCGGGCGACATTGCCGTCACCCGTGGGCCGGACCACTACATCGTTTCTGACTCACCGGCGACACCGCCAACCGTGATCATTCACACTGGGCAACGGTGTTGTGATCTGGAAGGGAACTCCGTGTCGGAGGAAATGACACATGGCGTGCGGACCTGGGGTAACGACCCTCGCGGCGATACGGTTTTTCTCGTCGGTGCGTATGACAACTTGAGCGATATCAGCGACCGCCTTTTGCGCGCGCTACCGCCGGTGCTCTCGCTCACGCGCGGTGAATGGGAGTCCCCGCTGGTGACGTTGCTGTGTGATGAGGTCGTCAAGGACGAACCCGGCCAGGCCGCCGTACTGGACCGGTTGCTTGACCTGCTCCTCACCGCGGTACTCAAAGCCTGGTTCGCGCAGAACGATGCCAACCGGCCGGTGTGGTGGCGGTTCCAGGGTGACCGAATCATCGAAAAGGCCCTACATATCATGCACGACAAGCCAGCCCATCCCTGGACGCTGGATTCCCTCGCCGCGGAAGCAGGCGCTTCGCGTTCGTCGCTGGCCCGTCGTTTCCAGGACCTGGTCGGTGAACCGCCCATGACGTTCTTGAAGAACTGGCGGATGGCATTGGCGGCAGACCTGCTGTGTCAGCCCGGCGAAACGGTGGGTACCGTTGCCGGGAAAGTCGGTTACGCGACGCCATTTGCATTCAGCGCTGCATTCAAACGCGTCCGTGGCCTTAGCCCCCAAGCGCATCGAATGCAGATGCTTCAGCAGGACGGGTGACCCGCCCGCAAGTATGTTGATTCCGGTATTGTTGGCGTTTGGATGCGCTGGGGTTCAGGATAGACGCTGATGAGGCCACCGGCCAGAAGAGCACCCCTCCCTTTCACCGAGGCAATCCTCGAGAATCGAACGCCGCCATCCGCTGGCAGTTCGAACTGGGAACCGTCTTGTTGAATTCGAGGTGATTGTGCGAGCTCAGTCGGAAAAAACAGTCCTGGTGGTTGGTGCCAGCGGGGCGACGGGACGGCTACTCGTTGAACAACTGTTCAGCAAAGGGGCGAACGTCCGGGCGGTCGTACGATCACCTGATCGGATGCCAGAGGCTTTGCGCGGCCACCCCCGCCTTGCAGTCACCCACGCGAGTCTGCTTGAGCTTGGCTCCGATCAACTGAAGCGACTGACCGATGGCTGCGATGCGGTAGTCTCATGCCTTGGACACAGCTTGAGCTTCATGGGCATCTTCGGCCCGCCCTACCAGCTGGTGACCGAAGCCACCCGACGCCTGTCCGTTGCGCTCAGGGCTCACGCACGCGAAAAGCCGGCCCGGTTCGTGCTCATGAACACGACCGGCAACCGTAATCGGGATCTCGACGAGCCCGTGAGCCTCGCTCAGAGACTTGTGATCGGGTTGATTCGTCTGGCCGTGCCGCCACATGCCGACAACGAAAGTGCTGCCGATTTCCTGCGCATGGAGATCGGTCAAAACGACAGCGCTTTGGAATGGTGCGTGGTCCGTCCTGACAGCCTGATCAACGAGCCGGAGGTTACCGAGTATGAGGTTTATCCCTCCCCCATCCGCAGCGCCATCTTCGACGCCGGCAAGACGAGCCGAAGGAACGTTGCGGATTTCATGGCCGGCATGATCATTGACGACGACACCTGGCGCCGTTGGCGGGGCCAGATGCCGGTTGTCTACAACAAGTGGTAGGTCAGGCTGCGCCTGACGGATGATCGGCCGGCCCAGCCGGCCCTACGACACGGGCGCCGTTGGCGGGGCCAGATGCCGGTTCACTCCGCTGTCGTGGTGACGCGTGTCACCAGAAAACGGGAGTGGTTTTTCTGAGGACACCGCGGAGTTAGAAGGTGTGTGAATGACGGCTGTCGACGATTTCAGCGACAGCCTTCGAACGCATTTATCGTGGTACGTCCCCTATTGGTTTCTTGGTACGTCCCCTATTGGTTTCCTGTCGCTGTCCTCCACCGCCGGACCGAGCAGGATCAGCATGGTTATGCCGACATTGAGCTGGATGGATGCGGGATAACGGCTCTTGATCAGCTGATAGATCTTGCTGGAAAAATACACGCCAAACAGCAGCATCAGCAGGAAAAACATCCACGGATCGGTCAAGACACCCAACATCATCCAGAACAGAATGGCGAAACAGCCGGCCAGGAAGGTGGAGCCAAGCAGCTTACGCCCCGCGTTCCGCGCATTCAGCATCAAGAATCTGTTTGCCTTGACCATGATCACCGAGATCGGTGATGTGAGGCGTTTCGCTCATCCACGACAGTTGGTTTCGTGGGTTGGCATGGACATCCGCGATTACGCATCCGGTGGTAAGTCGAACCGTTTTGGCATTACCCGCCAGGGAAATCTATTAGTGCCGGGTAATAAATCCGCCTCTTTTTAAGCCTTACACGTCCCATTCTGCGGTTGAGTCGAACCTGGTCAGGCGTGGGCGTTCAAAATCCACCGGCTGACCTCCTGGAATCGCCCGACATGCAGAAAACGCACAATATCGATGCGAAACAAGGCACAGTTGGGCGCATTCACGAATGTTTCCAGATAAGGATGACGAGTGACCAGCAACCCTGCCCACTGGTCGAACTCGTCTCCGCGTTCGATCATTTGTGAGCGACCTGTGCCGGTTACGGCTTCGATTTCCATTAGCTGATCCGGGTTGTTCGGCCGATTGTCGATGACCAGTGCGACATGGTCGCATTCACTGAGCAGGCGGTACTTGCGGGTTGCAACCGGCGTGACAAAAACTGCGTGGCGCAAATCCTGCGAGAACGCAAAGGCCACCAGTGAGCCATACGGATGGCCATCGCCCTGCGTACAGAGCACCGCGTAGGGCTGACTCTCGGCCAGAAGCCGGACGCGCGCCTGTACAGCCGCATCGGCTGCAGCACCTGCACGTTCCTTGATGTCATCCCCATCGATAAGTGGTTCGTCTGGACCTTTCATTGCACTCCCGTCATTTCCCGAGCAGCCTGCCAACGCAGTAACAAGGGGACGGATTCATTGTCCGCGACCTTTAAATAGATCTGTTCCCTTTTTAGACCTTTTCTAAGTTTTTATTCGTGCAGAGTAGTGGATTGTAGCAGTCCGGCGAACGATGCCAGGATAATGAGGTCGTATTTTCAACTGCACCCTGTGTGGATACCCTATGTTTGTGCGGGATTACGGGACCGGGTGTACCGGAGATAAATTCAACAGACGATTCTTGGCCACGGCACGCAATAGCGGTCGCAATGATACCCAAAGGCCGCTATGTAGTACTGCGTTGCAGGTGGCCCAGGCGCATGGACAGCCTGCACCATCGGACCACGAAACAGCATGTTTCGTCATTTCCCGAGCATCGCCAGAAATTCAGCAATAGCGCCCCAATACAGAGACCCGCCGAATGCCATGATCGTGTTGTGGTCAGCGTTCGGAATCATCACCAGACGCTTTTCATCCGAGGCGGCACGCTCGTGAATCCGTTCCCCGTTCCAGGGCGGAAGCAGGACATCCCGCTCTGCGTGCAGCACAAGCACTGGCATTCGCACGTTTGCCATCTTGTCTTCGTTGTCCGCTCCCGACAGATCCCGAAGTCCCAGTGATTCCAACGAGATCCCGAACAGGGTCAGTAACGGAGGGGTTTGGGCAAACCCGCTTTCCACGATAAGGCCGGCGATGTCGCCGCCGCGCGTCGAGGCAAGCTCGATGGCGGGCGCACTACCCATGCTTCGCCCCATAACCACCAAGGGTCCCGTGTGTCCGCGTTCCTTCAGAAATGCGATGACGTGATCGAGAACGACCGGTGCATCGTCGAGAAGACACCTGACCGAAGGAGAACCGGTACTGCTCCCGTACCCGCGATAGTCGGCTGAAACGAGCGATGCGCCGGCCAAGTGGAACGCCGGTGCGATGGTATCGTAATCCTGCACGATCTCGCCGTTGCCGTGAAAGTGCAAAACGATCGGTAGCGACAAATCGGAAGGATGGTATCGGGCCGCGACAGTGACACCGCCCCCAACCGGGATCGTGAGGTCCTCGCTCCCCCGTGGAGCCGGAAGCCCGGTCGCGGGACGCGGGAAAAAGATGGCCGCATTCACCGCCGGGTGATCGATTTGCTGCAAAAGACTTTCTTTTCCCACTTCGGCACCTCGACTTACGGGAGATTGAACTTCACCACAGGATACTCCGCTACCAAAGAACCGCGTCTTCTTACGGGCACCTACAGCGAAGACATGTGCCGCGGCTTTCTGTATCTGCGGGGTACTTGGGACGGCGAAGCGCAAATCGGGGAATCACACTCCCTTTCCCCCATCGCTGCACGCTGACCACCCTTGCCCCGATTGGCTGGTGTCACCCGCGCGCGGTGTTTGCTGTTCGGCGCAAACACGCCGTGGAAGCGGGTGGGGTTGACTCGCGGCTTGGGCACCAGGGCCGCCAGCCAGGCGATGAAATCAAGCGGCTCAAAGATGACGTGCGTGGCGCCGTCGCGGTAAGCCTGCCTGCCACAGGATCAATACGAGTGCGATTGGAAGATATTCAGCCACGAATCGCGTGATCCTCAGGCAGAAACCCGAGATGCCAAGAGAGCATTTCGTCTCATAGCCTGTTGATACCGCCTATACCTTGCCGTCGGCAACTTCCAGCCCGCTTTCAACCGCCGCGAAAATCGAAGCGACCCACTCGCTTCTCCCACGCGCACCTAACTCGCTGATCCTCATGGGCATTCCCAGCCCACTACTTCATGATCCTCTGAATTCTCTCAGAAACACCAGTACAACCCCTTGAGCCACCGCCCCAGGGAATTTTTGGTTGTATTGGCACAGGGCATAGACCATCGTAGGGTCTTCATGAAAGAAAAAGGAAATCTCCGATGGCGTCAAAGATGAAATTAAGCGGCAAGGTCGATGTGAACACTTTCGTGGATCAGGCGGCGGGTCTGGCTAAAGCGCTGGACGCGGGCACGGCTCTGGTTTTGAATGAAAGCGGTAAGTCCGTTACCTTCTATTGCTACAATGGTGGCGATTTCATCATGGCGGTACCCTATTCCAAACCGACAATTGCGCAGGGCTATTCAGGCACGATTGCCGCCGGCGGGTCGGTCTTCAAAGTTTTTGCCGACAACAAGGGCAATGCCGAATTTCTGGTAAAACCAAACAAGGCTTATATCTACCGCGGGCCGGGAAAAATCGAAGAGGTCTAGGGCGCATTTCAGCGCCCCTACCTATGCGACCAAAGACTCAAATGGCCCTATACGCCAACACTTCGCTTTGAGATCTTGTAGAAACTCTCTTCCTAGTCGTTTGCACTTGCACTGCAAATGCTCTTCTCATAACCGCCGCGAAAATCGAAGCGACCCACTATCTCTCGTCGCACGCACCTAACCACCCCACCCCCCGGTGGGCATTCCCAGCCTGCTACTCCATAACCCGCTGAATTCCTCCGCAAACACCAGTAGAGCCCTTGAGCCACCGCCCCAGGAAAAGGTTCGGCCAGGCGGGCTTCCCCGACTTCAACGCTTCTATGGGGTATCTGCAGAAAGGCGCATCGAGCAGCTGCCTGCAGTAGCGATCGCCGGGGTCGCCAAAGCGCGTCTTCTTGTCGGACTCCACCCGTCCAGATGATTCGGTTTTCTCGAACTATCGAAATATATGTTTCGAATTGTTCGAATATTCGATGATCGTTATATTGAACCCACAAGAGCTAAACAGCAGTGACAGCTCGTTGGAGGCTTGATGAACAACGGATTTACGCAGATTTCGCCGATGGTGCTCACCCACCGCTTGAAAAGCGACCCTAAGGCCACCGTCTTAGATGTCCGATCGCCGGCTGAGTACCGGGCTGGTCACATTCCCGGCGCACGCCTTTTACCTGTCGACGAACTCAAAGCCAGCAACCTTGCTGACTTCGTTGATGATGCCGGCCTTAGGGCGGATAACCCACTTTACCTCACCTGCCATGCGGGCAAGCGCGCTGAAAAAGCTGCACAGCTACTGCGTGAAGCCGGGTTGGAGCACCTGGCGCTGGTGAAGGGTGGCACTGAGGCGTGGCAAAAAGCCGGCCTGCCGGTAAACAAGTGTGGCACCGCCCTTTCGTTGGAACGTCAGGTACAGATCGCGGTGGGCAGCCTACTCATCCTCAAGGTGCTCTTTGGCTTCACAGTGCATGAACTGTTCTTTGTCGCAGGCGCCGCCATCGGTGCCGGACTGATCGCCGCGGGAGTCACCCGCTGGTGTGGTATGGCGCAACTGATTGCGCGCATGCCCTGGAACCGCCGTCGTGACTGCGGTCACGCGGCCCAGGCCTGATTGACCGCGCATCCGAATATGAACTCATCAGGAGATACACATGGTTTTCAGACAACTCTTTGACCACGCCTCATCCACATACAGCTATCTGATCGCGAGCCGGCAGGGCGGTGAAGCCTTGCTCGTCGACCCGGTGCTGGAGAATACCGACCGCTATATTCAGCTGGCCCGCGATCTCGACCTGCGCCTGGTGCTGGCGGTGGACACGCATATCCACGCTGACCATATCACCGGCCTCGGACGACTGCGTGAACAGACTGGCTGCATCACCGCGATGGGCGAGATGACGCAGGCAGAATGCCTGAGCACCCGCTTTGGCGATGGCGAGAAGCTCAAATTGGATGGTGTCGATATCCAGGCAATTTACACCCCTGGTCACACCGACGACTCGTACAGCTTTCTGCTGCCAGACCGCGTGCTAACAGGCGACACGCTGCTCATCCGTGGCACCGGTCGTACCGACTTCCAAAACGGGGATGCCGGTGCCCAATATGACAGCTTGTTTGGGCGTTTGCTGAAGTTACCGGAAGACACGCTGGTCTACCCCGCGCATGACTACAACGGCATGACCGTTAGCAGTATCGGCGAGGAGAAGCGTCACAACCCGCGCCTGCAGGTGGCCGACCGGGCCGCATACATCGGCTTGATGGACGGCCTGGTGCTCAGCAACCCGAATATGATGGATATCGCTGTGCCAGCCAACCGCCATTGCGGCCTGGCCGATGCGGCGTGACCGGAAAGCAGGAGCGTCCTCGCGGACGACTGTGGCAGCAGAGTGCGACAGCAACGTCGGTTTGTTTCTGATCTTGGGGTTATGTGTATAGCCCCGGTTATCCGCACAAATGATGGTGTTGAAGGTAGGGTTTTCGGCCCGCACTTGCAGATAGGAAGAGAAACGCTCGGGACCGCTAACCCGTACCGCTACGCAAGCCGGTTGGCTTTTTGAGGAGGATTCAAAAATGCACGATGTCTACTTCTGGATTGCTTTCTTCGGCGCACCCCTGTTTCTTCTGCTGGTAACAGCGTTTGTTTTCCGACCGTCCGCGCATGAACGATATCGCGAGGCCAAGCAGGTCATCTTTGCCGATGAAAGAGTGGCCCATCATCGACGTGGATCTAATGGCCACTATGACAGGCGGTTTGCGAAGTAATGTTTGCGAAGCTGTCGACAGGATCTGCGTCAGCGTCAACGCGTATTGCTGTCAGCTTGACTTAAGCAAAACAGTCTCCGGGATTCCCGGGGCGGTTCACTTTGCTCTGACCATAAAGTGTTGCTTCGAGATTAAAGGCGTCCTGGGTATGCACCAGTAGTTTCTGGCCCATCGCAAACAGAATCAGAAAAAGGGGATGCCTGAATACAGTGGGCACAGGCGCAGATCCCGCCATCAAAGCAGATCGGTCGGTTGTCTTCGTCCGTTCAATGTCGGGTCTGGTGGATACCAGCGTGGGGTGAAATCGGCCTGACAATGGCAGCGCCCTTCACCCGAGAAACGACGTTTGCGTTCTGTCTCGCACTCCGCCACGGAGGCAAAAGGCCCGATGATGTTAACCGGGTTGTCCGGCGTGGACCCGGGCGGATGGATGTGGCAGGTACTCGATCTCGTACCGGCGCCGACGGCGCAGCCGACCGCCAGACAGATACTCAGACCGAAAAGGCGCGACCACATAAGACGACGCTACTCTTCATAGGGCGCGATTTCAGTCGCGTACAGGGTATAACCGGCTTCCGCCATATCATTGTCCATGCGTTTGACACTCATGGTGCCGGTAACCCAAACGACGTCGAATTCACCAAGCCTGGTGCCTTTGCCGGGTTCTGTCAGGACGAAAACGGTCTGATTGGCGGGTGGGGGCGGCACGTGGATGCAAGCGCCATAATAGGGAACCAGAAGAAAACTGCTGGTTTCCTGACTGTCACCCTCCAGCGGCACCGTAAAACCCGGTAGCTTCACCACCTTTCCATCCAGTTCTGCCCTGACCGGGGCCTCGTCCCAGAGCTTTCGCAGCTTCTCCATCAGCTCCGCCGCACGGGGGTCGTCGTCTTCCATATTTTCCGGCTGATATTCCGCGAGCAGCTTCTCGGGTGAATAGTCGTCCGGGATCAGCGAATCCCAGTCGATTTCCTTAACGCCTGCATCGGCCCCGTCAGCCGGCATCTCCAACGGTGACGAAGGTTCTGATTCAACGACTGCCGGCTCGGCGGCGGTTGTAGTTGCAGGCAGCACTTGGGTAGCTGGGGCAATGGCCGTCGGCGGTTGCTCGGAATCACAGGCTGTCAGGAACAGCACCGGTAACAGAAGGGCTTTTCGAAAAAGTCTATAAATCATCGGCGTGTAGGGTATTTTTCCAGTGAGGCGACGCAGGTGCAAAATACACGCGCCGGGCCGAATCTTGCGGCCGAAGCAGCATAACGAGTGACGTCTGGCGGATCAATGAAGTTCCCGGGTCGCCAACCCAACTCACGCTGTGCGCCCCGCCAAAGACGGCGAACACGATGTCTGTCCGCGCTTTCCATTGGGTATACTTCGGCTTCACGAACAGTCATCCCGGCTCGACACCTGGACCAGACTGATGGCAAGGCCTGAATGCCTCGGGCCCGGCCAGGTCAAATACATGGCAACTTCCTCGAAGGTCAATTGATGAACCGCATCGTCTTTCTTCATCGTGCCGGCGTCTGCATCATCGCGATGTTGATCGCTGCCGGTTCCCAGGCTGACGAGTCACACTCACACCGCCCGCAAACCAGCCACGTGCATGGCATTGCAGCGCTGAACCTCGCGCTCGACGGCAAGGCCGTTCATATCGAGTTGAACAGCCCTGCCGCCAACCTGGTCGGTTTCGAACATGCGCCAGTTTCGGAAGCGGAGTACACGGCACAAGAAAATGCGCTTTCGACCCTGAAGAATGCAGACCAGCTGTTTCGTTTCAACAAGACCGCGAACTGCCATGCAGCGCAGGTCGAGATCGAATCCGGCTCGACTCAGGCAGCACGGCCGCCGACCCAGGACGGGCATCGGCATCACGAATCCGACGATGAAGAACACGCGGATACGCGGCATTCCGACATAACTGCGATCTACCGTTTCACCTGTGATGCCCCGGGTGAACTCGACACCTTGCGCGTCGGCCTGTTCGATGCCTTTCCGGCGATAAACAATCTGGCCGTGCAGTACATCACCGATGGGGGGCAGGGTGCCGCGACCCTGAGCAGCGGCGAGCCGCTTCTGACGTTCTGATTGTCTTACGTATCACACCTCGGGGACAACGGTCGAACAACCTTGCCGGTTTGCACAAGTGAATAGAGCTGTATGCACGCAATCGAGATCAACGGCCTGATATTCCGCTGGGAGCGGGACGGAGCAACCGTCTTATCGCTTGACGCCATTCGCATTGCGCGCGGCGAACAGGTCTTTATCTCGGGGCCGAGCGGCAGTGGCAAGAGTACGCTGCTCAGCCTGTTGGCAGGCGTCACGACAGCCGAACAGGGCTCGTTGCAGGTTTTGGGCAACCGACTGGAAAGACTCGGCGGCGTCGAGCGTGACCATTTCCGCGCCAACCATATCGGTTACATATTCCAGATGTTTAACCTGATTCCCTATCTCTCGATGGTCGACAATGTAACCTTACCCTGCCGCTTCTCCCGGCAACGTCGCGACAAGGCAGTCAAGCGCAGCGGCACGCCCGAGCACGAAGCATTACGGCTGCTGGACCACCTGGACATGGCGCATGATGAGCTGCTTGGACGTCCCGTCACCACCTTGAGCGTCGGGCAGCAGCAGCGCGTGGCCGCCGCGCGCGCGCTGATGGGCTCCCCGGAGATCGTGATTGCCGATGAGCCCACTTCTTCGCTCGACGCGAACCGGCGCGAGGCATTCGTTCAACTGCTGTTCAAAGAATGCGGCGAATCCGGGGCGACACTGGTCTTTGTCAGCCACGATGAATCGCTGGAGCCCCTGTTCGACCGGCGCATTCCGTTGTTAGAAGCGAACCGCGCTGCCCATCCGGAAACGCGGGCAGGATAAGCACATGCCGATAGCAACACTCGCCTGGCAGAGCCTGATGAATCGACGATTCACCGCCGCGCTGACCGTGATATCGGTTGCGCTGAGCGTTACCCTGCTGGTGGGTGTGGAACGCCTGCGCAACGAGACGCGTTCTAGTTTCTCCAATACCATCTCCGGCACCGACCTGATTGTTGGCGCACGCAGCGGCCCGGCACAGCTACTTCTGTACTCTGTGTTCCGCATTGGTGACGCAACCAACAACATGTCCTGGAAGAGTTATCTGGACCTGTCCAACCACCCCAAGGTGGCATGGGCAGTCCCGCTGTCACTGGGTGATTCGCACCGCGGATTCCGTGTACTCGGCACCACGAAGGATTATTTCCAGCATTACCGCCATGCGCGCCAGAAGGCGTTGCAGCTGGCGCAGGGCCGCGTGTTCGATGACGTCTATGAGGCAGTAATCGGATCGGAGGTCGCGCAAAAACTCAACTACAAGCCAGGCGATCAGATCATTTTGGCGCATGGTGCCAGTGATGTGGCCTTTGCCCGTCACGGCGATAAGCCGTTCAGCGTCGTCGGCATTCTCGAGCCGACAGGCACACCGGTGGACCATACGGTACATGTCGGCCTGGAAGGATTGGAAGCGATCCACATCGGCTGGCAGTACGGCGCCCCGCTGCCCGGCACCGCCACCACTGCCGAGCAGGCGCGCCACTTGGACCTGACACCGAAAACGATCACGGCGGTTCTGCTGGGCCTGAAGTCGAAAGTATCGACCTTCCAGGTACAACGCTTCATCAACGAATATCCGCAGGAGCCGCTCAGTGCAATCCTGCCTGGGGTCGCACTCAATCAGCTCTGGAACTTGATCGGTATCGCCGAGAACGCGCTTCTGCTGGTCTCCGTGTTTGTCGTGATCGTCGGCATGTTCGGCATGCTGACCGCACTGATGACCGGACTGAACGAAAGACGCCGTGAAATGGCCATACTGCGATCTGTCGGCGCACGGCCGGTCCATGTATTCGCATTGATCATGGGAGAGGCCGGCTTTCTCACACTGCTCGGGGTGTTGCTGGGGTTTGCCGCACTCCATGCGATTCTTCTGGTAGCCCGGCCGATCATGGAAAGCCAGTTCGGGATCTCGCTCGCTTTTGGTGCTCCGTCATTCACCGAGGCGGGATTGCTCGCCTCGGTCATACTTGCCGGATCTCTTGTCGGCATCATACCGAGTTATCGCGCATACAAGCTGTCATTGATCGATGGCCTTTCCGTCCGAGTGTAGCCTGCAAGCAATCCCCAATCCCCGTTGCCGATCGACACGCATATTGAGTCATATGACACCGAATCAAGTGAAGTCATTCAATAGAAGAACGTTTTCGCACTGAATTCCGACCGCCGCGAAAATCGAAGCGACCCACTTCCTCCCCCAACGAAAAGCTAACACCCTGATCCCCGTGGGCATTCACTCCCCGCTACTTCATAATCCGCTGAATTCCTTCGCAAACACCAGGACAGCCCCTTGAGCCAGCGCCCCAGAAAAATGTTCGGCCAGACTGCTGCCCGGCGAGTTGCTCCTGCAAATTCGGCGGCATTGGACCCGCGTGAATCGAGACTGTCGTCGACTCCGGCGACGGCCACCAGCGCGAAATCAGGCCGACCGGCAATAGGAAAGCATCAAGTGGCAGTTGCCCCCCGGTTTGCCCACAGAACGATCCCGAGCGGTAAGAGACGCTTGGCGCTTGTGATCGCCAGAACCCCCGTGCCAGTATGGACTGCCCGATTTCGCTTAGACTGGCACGCCCTATGAGCGCTGATTACCCAACCTCGACACCTGTTCAAGATCCGCCCCCGGTGCATATCGCCAAGCCCAGGCGCGTCTTCGCTTGGCTAAAGATGGGTTGGCAGGACATGCGCTCAGCCATGGGAATCAGCTTGTTGCACGGGCTCGTGGTCGTGCTGCTCAGCTATGCCGTCCTGGCCACCACCCTGTTGCGATGGGAACTCGTCATCATCGCCGCGTCCTGCTTCGTGTTCGTGGGTCCTTTTTTGGCGACCGGCCTTTACGCCATCAGCCGGACGCTGGAAAACCAGGATAGACCCGCATTCTCCGATGCGATCAAGGCCTGGCGTCATGCCAGTCGTTGCCTGTTCCGTTTCGGCCTTTTGCTGGTGTTCATCGGCGCCTGGTGGGTCGGTTTGTCGATGGTTCTGTTTTACTTCTTCGTCAACGTCTCCATCGCGGATCCAATGGATTTCCTGCGCTACGTGTTGACACAGCAAGACGATCTGTTTGCGCTGTGGACCATTCTGGGTGGCCTGTACGCGGCGGTGACCTTTGCAGTTACCGTAGTCACGATGCCATTGCTGACAGACCGCGATGTCAACTCTTGGGTGGCGGTGCAAACCAGCATTCGCGCGGTCAGTGAGAACCCCGTTACGATGGTGGCCTGGGCCATGGTAATCATGGCCCTCACAGGCATCTCATTCATTACCGGCATGCTCGGTTTTCTCTTTCTTTATCCGCTGATGGGACATGCGTCCTGGCACGTCTATCGCGAACTGGTGGACGCCTCCGAGCTACCGACCTACACCGCCTAGGAGTATCTGGCGTTGCAGCTAACTGAAGAACAAATCTCCAACATCGGTCTGACATGGGGTCTGGGCTTTTTTATCGCCTTCATGCTCTGGATCATCTGGGACCTCGCCAGGAAGTCCAACGCCGGCAAGTTCGGCACTTTTATCCTGTTCTTCGTTCTTTCGTTCGGCATTTTTGGATTCCTGATGAAGAATCTCCTGGAGTGGCTGCTGCAACCCTGAGTATCCAGCTGATCCTCGCGGCCGGACTGTTGCACATTTCCGCCCGCTCGACCGGCAGCATTCAGGGTGATGCAAGATCACCTCCGGAATGCCCTCGGACATATCTTGGCTATGGGAGTTTTGGACACTTTGCGATCATCCGAGCCGCCAAACCTGGTTCGCTGCTCGCTGGACGATCGCAACCGCCGCGAAAATCGAAGCGACCTACTCTCTTCTCATACGAGCTCTTAACTGCCTGATCCCCGTGGGCATTCCCAGCCCGCCACTTCATAATCCGCTGAATTCCTTCGCAAACACCAGTAGACAAGCCCTTGAGCCACCGCCCCAGGAAAAGCTTCGGCCAGAAGTGTTGCCCGGCGTGGTTTTTCTGCGGATTGCGCGGAGTTACAGAGGTGGGAATAAGGTCTGTCGACGTTTTCGGTGACAATCAATTCGCGAAAGCAGCTACTGCTAACAGCTGCCTGCCGGATACAGCACAAGAAATGTCGCCAAGAGAGGCAGATCCTTCATTGGTCCCGGCTGCGATCCGCCCCCACGTGACCTTACAAGTCTTCTGCAGACGACTGCAGCCTCCGGCCAATCTTTCGATTAGTCCAAGTGGATACTGTTTGCCCGAATCGCAGACAACGAGCGATCGCCGCTGGCAACTCTGTGACCAGCTCGACTTACATCGATAAACTGCATTCACCAGGCTTGGATCTCACGATCACAAGCTAGCACATACATTGTCGTGTAGTCCCTCGTGTCGGCCAGATCCGGGAGAGCCGATGCCGACTCTCCCTGCAATAAAGAAGTCAATCCGCCACGAAGCAATAGAAAAGACCGTCGCCACCTGTCTTGCGAACATTTTCCGGAGTACATCCCACTGTCGGATGCGCCGTGTTCCAGGAGCGTGCCCACGGGTGGTCGATCGGGCCAACACGGTCGTGGTGACCGACCATTGCCGCGCCTTCGGCGCTGTTCTTGGTCCAGTTACCGCACGTCATGTCTGGAAAGAATGCGCCAGCAAAGGCGGTGCCATCAGGACGCGAGCCGGTGAGGATGTCATGCTTGTTCGGTTTTTCGCTGCGGCCATTGACCATCCGGCCGTTCTCATCCAGCGCCGTCTCCTTGTTCAGGTTGTTGTTCGCGGAATGCAGGTCATCGACGTTCTTTGCGACCATAATGCCCTTGGCGTTGTACCACGGGCCCGAGCCGATGCGATCACGCGCATGCACGACGTTCGGATCATCCAGCTTGGCGCCCTGCGTGCTCAGGTAGGCACGCCATGTCCGCCCACTGCTACCCGCGGCGGCTGCCAGACTGGCGCAATGTGCATCGGCACCCGCGAGTCCACCGAGATTGCCACCGTCACCCGGCCCCTGGCTGGTGATGAAGAAGCCCATCGACTGGTCTCCGGCCATAACGGCCGATTGCCCCGCTATGGCGACGATTCCCACAATCAATACGACGAGTTTGTTTTGCATATCCTCTGATCCTCTTTTTTGCTGTTCGAATCCTGAAAGTCGGAGCAATGCAATGTCCGACCCTTGTTTCTCGTGCTGCCTGCAACCACAGGCATCCGCTATTCGATGGCGAACTCGATTCGCTCATTCAGTTTTTCCAACGCCTTTTGTGCACAGGCGGCGTCTTTTTCTCCGCCGGGGGCCCCGCTGACGCCAACCGCACCCAGGTTGAAACCACCCGAAACGATCCTGACACCGCGTTCCATGACAATGAGTCCATCAATGTGGTTCAGCTCCTGGGTTTGGACCATTCACTCGACTCCCAGACATACCGCCGTAACACGTGTGAATCAGTTTCTCTGCGGCACATGGCAAGTTGCCAATCCCGCCGCCGGTTCGCGATCGGACGCGGAGACGCCTGGCACGAAGACCTGGTTTGTCAGAACAGTATCAGCTGCGTGCCCGACTGTGCAGCTGCAGCACGCCGGCAGGTGTCCATCGTGCGCTACTGCCCGACCTGCATTCAGCTGTTCTGGGCCGGCCTCCAAACCAGGCCACCGCCGCACCGGCCAATAGCGCCCGGCTGAAGGCAATCAGGCGCCCGGTGCGCCGCCACATCCGACTGCTCACCGACCGTTCAACTCCCGGCAACCCCGAGCAAGATGTCCCATTCTGCCCGCAGCGGTACGGTTATATCCGCGCCCGGCACAAATTCGGCCAGGATCCGCGCGCGCTGTTCGACCGGTATGCGACGGAACAGAAAATCATCGGCATTGCGCGTTTCGCCCGCAACGTACAGCTGGGTCACGAACGGCTCGACACCACGCGGCCGGACTGCGACATGGATGTGCGGCGTGCGCCCCGAATAGGGCACCGGGCGGATGGTGCGGAAACGGTAACGACCGTCGCCGTCGGTCAGCGTATGGCCGAAGCCCTGGAAACCGGGATCGATCGATCCCGGCCCTGGATCGCGCGGGTGGCGGTAGCGGCCATGCGCATCGCACTGCCAGATCTCGATGCGTATACCGGCCAGCGGCCGGCCGTTGCGATCGAACAGCCGGCCACTGAGATCACTGATCCGCCCATTGGCGACCTTTTCCTGCCCGGCGACCTGGACCAGGTCGTTATCATCGTCGAGTGGCAATTCCGTCGGGTAGAACGGCCCCGCCGGCTGACGCGGTGTAAGCAGTGCCGCACGGGCCGATGGCGGCAGCGCCAGTGTCGTAAAAAGACCGGCGGCACCGACCAAAAACTGTCTTCTCGTCCTGGACATCATGCCCTATTCCTCCAATCAGACCGGAAACCTTCAACAGACGGCGCCCGGATATCTCTGTCAGGTGCCGCAGAAGGTTTCAATCACACGTTCAGCCGGGCGTGGCGGTTCAGCGTAAACACGCAGTTCCGGCTGCGCTCCAAACGGTTTCGCTAGCACTTGGCGCAATTCATTGAATATAGACATATCGCCTTCGATCGCCGCATCGATGGCACGTTCTATCTGATGATTGCGCGGGATGAACAAGGGATTCACCTGATTCATCGCCTCTTTGACCTCACTCACCGATAGCTTTTGTGCCTGCAAACGGCGCCGCCACTCAGTTTCAAAATCGCCAAAGTCTGCCGTGTCATCGGCATCAACACGATCGGCCAGATGGCGAAAACTGAGTGTGAAATCCAACTCCTGTTCCTGCATCTGCTGCAACCAGCGGGTGATCAACTGGTCGTCACCCTCCTGCAAGTCCTGCAGGCCCAGCTTGCGCGCCATGCGCTGTATGAACTGCGCCTCGAACAAGGGCTGAAATCGTGCCAACTGCTCCTCGAACAAGGATCTAGAATCGTCCAGCAACATCAGGGTTTCGGCGAGGCGCGCCAGATTCCAATGCGCCATTTGTCCCTGGTTGCCGTACGCGTAACGACCGAACTGATCGATAGAGCTGAACACCTTGTGATAATCAAATTCGTCCATGAAGGCACAAGGACCGTAGTCGATGGTCTCACCTGAAATCGAGGTATTGTCCGTATTCATCACCCCGTGGATGAACCCCAGCCCCATCCAATGGGCAACCAGGCTGGCTTGCGCCTCGAGTACTTTGGCAAAAAAAGCCACCAAGGGTTGAGGCTCATCCAAGACCTCCGGATAGTGGCGCGCAATCGCATAATCGGCGAGGGTCTGAAGCGCCTCCTTGTCGCGCCGTGCAGCAAAAAATTCAAAGGTGCCGACACGAATGTGGCTGGACGCCACGCGCGTGAGCACCCCACCGGGCAGACGCCCGTCCCGCAACACAAACCCGCCGGTACTTACCGCCGCCAGAGCCCGTGTGGTCGGCACCCCCATACGATGCATCGCCTCGCTGACCAGGTACTCCCTGATCACAGGCCCAAGTGCTGCCCGACCATCGCCACGGCGCGAAAATGGGGTCTGGCCTGAACCCTTGAGCTGAACATCAAGCCGCCTGCCCGCCGAACTCAGCAATTCGCCAAGCAGGAGCGCCCGGCCATCACCCAACTGGGGGACGAAGTTGCCAAACTGATGACCGGCGTACGCCAGGGCGATCGGCTCACTACCAGGCAACAAATCATTGCCACAAAACAACTGGGCTAGACGGGCCGGATCATCAGCGAATTCCTGCAGGCCCAGTTCCTGTGCGAGTTCCTCGTTCCAAGCCAGCAAGTGGGGATCTGGCGAACGTTCCGGCTGTAAACGGGCATAAAAACCTTCCGACAGACGGGCGTAGGTATTGTCGAATTGCATAGACAGGCTGCCTTCCTGAATCTGGGTAACACGAACCGGCAACTATCACCCGAAAACCGCACGCCAAAGCGGCGTTTCGCGAAGGGTTATAACTGGGTCGGTCTGTTCGGCCCGGGGTATTTCTGAGTCCAGGACTCTTGATTTTCGTTCTGTCGAACCACCTTTGCATCTAAGTCTTGTGTTGAATTGCACTGAACATTGAACCACTTTATGCATCGAAGCTTGCCCCGGCGACGAAATTCCATCTATTTGAAAACTTGAAGAAATGCATGACTCGAGGTGGTCCACGCAAGCATGCCAATCCGGGTCAAACGAGCACGCAATTCAACAGAATACACTTACCGAGAGCACTGACCTCGCGACCCTTGCCGCAGGGCTACGCTACGCCGCCGCCCGATTTACTCCGTTTGAGGCGTCGCTGCATACCGATGACCTTCGTCGCGACAAGGCAGAGGCGCTGGATGCCTACCTCAACGAATTCCGCGCAATGCTTGACGATAGTCTCGATCAATATGGCGAGCAACAATCGAAGACGTAGACCAGAGGGATCAGTTTCGATTGAGCACCGGGATTTCTAGCTACAGGCCGTGACGCCAGCAACGCCGCTGCGGTGCAGTAGGCATCAGGAGTCTTAAACGCTGCGAGAATCGAAGCGACCCACATTCTCCTCCCACGAGCACCTAACACCCTGATCCCCGTGGGCATTCCCAAGCCACTACTTCATAATCGTCTGAAATCTTTCAGAAACACCAGGACACCCCCTTGAGCCACCGCCCCAGGAAAAGGTTCGGCCAGAAGTGTTGCCCGGCGTGGTTTTTCTGCAGATTGCGCGGAGTTACAGAAGCGTGGATGAGCGCGGTCGACGAAATCGCCGACAGACGGATTGGGCCGCATTCGGCTGAGCATTTTCGATAACGAGGAGTCCAGGCACAATGTCATTAGGTTCAGTTGTCAAAACGCAAACGGGCAATATCGCCCCGTATTACGACGCGCAGCGCCTGCACACCTCACTTCACGGCGCCACACCATCCGAAACCGCTGGCGAAGCCACCGGCCCCCCCACGCCAACCTCAACCAATTGCCGCGGAAATCTCATTGCCGCGGGCAGTACTGGTTACCCGTGGCAGCGTTAACAAAGAATCCGCCGTACACACCCCGCCTGTCGCCAGACAACGTTTTCCCGGTCCGCATTCTTCCCAATACTTTGAGCGGTAAATCCCACGTTTTTTCGCAATGTCACTGGGTTTCGCCACGCTACAATTGAAGCTCGGAATTTCGCCAGTGGTCAGAAAATGTGCGGAGACCCAGCCCTTATTCGTGCTGATCGGACAATCACCGTCGCCTCGGCAGCCATCCTGTCGAAGTGTCGGCGCGCTGACGCGTTGATCCGGCCCATCACAACGGCGCTGATCGCGCTCGCCGTCGTTGCCACTGGTTTCGTGCACGCGGCCGGCGCGCCGGTGGTCGTCGGTGTCGCGGAGCGCCAAGCGGTGGTCGAAGAGGTGCCGGTCACCGGTACCGTCACCTCGCCACGGGTCGCCCGGCTCTCTCCCGAGGTCGCCGGGTTGGTCAGCGAGGTGCTGGTCGATGCCGGCGCACGGGTCGATGCAAGGGCAATCCTAGTGCGCTTTGAACAGACGCTGGCGTCACTGGCAGTCGAGGCGGCAGACGCCACGCGTCTGCAGGCACGCGAGGAGCTGGCGGATGCGCGACGACGCCTGGCGGACGCCGAACGACTGGCCAAGTCGCGCGGCATCCCCGAGACGGAGGTCGAGGCGCGTCGCTCCGAGGTGCGTACCGACCAGGCCAACCTGAGCCTGCGCGAAGCGGAGCTGCGCCGCGAGCAGGAGCGCCTGGGCCGGCACGAGATCAAGGCGCCGTTTGCCGGCGTGATCAGCCGCAAGCTGACCGAGGCGGGCGAGTGGGTCGCGCCGGGCGACCAGGTGCTGGAGCTGATCGCCGATCAGAACCTGCGGATCGATTTCCAGGTCCCCCAGGCCTATTTCCCGCGGGTCGACGGCCGCACCCGGATCGAGCTCAGGCTCGATGCGCTGCCGGGTCGGCGCCTGGACGCGGCGATCGGCGAGGTGGTGCCGATAAGCGACCCGACGGCGCGAAGTTTCCTCGTGCGCGTCTACCCGGGTGAAGAGGGGCTGCCATTGACCCCCGGGATGTCGGCAAGCGGCCTGCTTCGGCTGGCGACCGCCACGGATGCGGTGGTGGTGTCGCGCGATGCACTGTTACGCCACCCCGATGGCCGGGTCACGGTATGGGTGGTCGATAACGACGCTGAGCCGGTCACGGTGAGCGAACGCCTGGTCCAGACGGGGCTTGCCTTCGATGGCAGGGTGGTCGTTACCGAGGGCCTCGACGCCGGCGTGCGCGTCGTCGTCGAGGGTAACGAGGCCCTACGGCCTGGTCAGTCGGTGACGGTCCGCGAGGTGCGCTGATGTTCGAGAAGATTGTCAGCCGGGGCACCCTGATGACGGTGGCGGTGCTCATCGTCACCGTGATCGGCGTGGTTGCGGCCACCCGCATTTCGGTACAGATGATC
Organism: uncultured Gammaproteobacteria bacterium; assembly: GCA_963753845.1. Classification (GTDB taxonomy): domain Bacteria; phylum Pseudomonadota; class Gammaproteobacteria; order Chromatiales; family Chromatiaceae; genus Thiosocius. The sequence continues at coordinate 24,867 of CAVWEI010000002.1, read as the reverse complement.
CCCGACCTCGATGTGCGCACGATCACCGTGCGCACCGCCTGGCCAGGTGCGACGCCGCAGGATGTGGAGAAGGAGATCCTGATCGAACAGGAGGAATTCCTGCGCAACGTGCCGAGCCTGCAGCGCCTGGTGGCCAACGCATCCTTTGGCCAGGCGACGATTGAGCTCGAGTTTCCCTATGGCGTCGATATCAACGAGACCCTGATCCGGGTCAGCAACGCCCTGAGCCAAGTGCCCTCGTACCCGAACAACGCCGACGAGCCACGGATCTTTGCGACCTCGTTTTCCAGCAACTCCTTCATGTTCTTCCGGGTCGCGCCACTGGCGGGCAACCCGCGCCACCTTAACATGGTGCTGATGCAGGATTTCCTCGAAGACAATGTGCAGACGCGGATGGAAAGCATCCCGGGCGTATCGCAGGTCAGCGTCTACGGGGGCGCCGAACGCCAGATTCAGATCCTGCTCGACCCGGCCCGCCTCGCCGAGCACGGCCTGAGTGTCACCGACGTGCGTCGCGCGATCACCGAACGCAACCGCGACGCCTCCGGTGGTGAAATCGAGTCGGGCAAGCGCCGCTACCTGCTGCGCACCATTGGTCGTTTCGAAGACCTCGACGGTCTGCGCGGCCTGATCCTGGCGCGACGCGGCGATGCCCTGATCCGGCTCGGCGACCTGGCCGAGGTGAAGCTGAGCCACTTCGAACTCAGCGGACGCTCGTTCTCCGATGGTCAGCCGGTGCTTGGCCTTTCGGTGCGCCGAGAGGCGGGGTCGAACGTGATCGAGATCAAGCGAGCCATGTTGGACGAGCTCGACGAGATCAATCGCGAGGTGCTCGAGCCCGCCGGCATGGTGATGCGGCTGGTCGCCGACGACGTCGGCTACGTCGAGGCCTCGCTGCACAATGTCTGGAAGAACCTGCTGATCGGCGCCGCCTTGGCCAGCGCGGTGATGTTCCTGTTCCTGCGTTCGGGTCGGGCGACGCTGGTCGCGGTGATGGGGATTCCGATCTGCACCATTGCGGCCTTTCTCGGCCTGCTGTTGGCCGGGCGGACGATCAACGTGATCTCGCTGGCCGGCGTCGCGTTTGCGATCGGCATGACGCTCGATAACAGCATTGTCGTGCTCGAGAGCATCGAGCAGGCGCGCCGCCGGGGTCTCGACCGCTTCCGCTCGGCGGTCGAGGGGGTGCGCCAGGTCTGGCCCGCGGTACTGGCCTCGACACTGACAACGGTGCTGGTGTTCGTGCCCATCGTGTTCATCGAGCAGGAGGCCGGGCAGCTCTACTCCGACATTGCGATCGCCGTGTCAGCGTCGATTCTCGCATCGATGCTGGTGGCAATCACCGTGCTGCCGACTGCGACCGCACATATGTCGTTTCGCAACGAAGCGCAACCGCAGACCGGCGGTGCAGCACGCAATGCAGTGCTGGCCAGCGTCGCCTGGCTGACCGCAGGACGTCTGCGTCGCATCGCGACCCTGGGCGTCACGGCGGGCGCCTGCCTCGCAGCCTTTGTCTGGCTGACGCCGCCAGCCGAATACCTGCCGGAGGGTGAGGAGCCCAAGACCTTCGCGCGGATGAGTGCGCCACCCGGCTACAACCTGGAGGCAATGAGCCGCGTCGGCGCCAAGCTGCAGGCCTATTTCCTGCCGTATCTGGATCAGACCCCGGACCAGTTCGAGCGCGACGAGGTGACGGTGCCGGCGCTGAAGTATCTGAACCTGCGGATCCAGTCCGACAACCTGCGTATCATCGCCGAGCCCAAGGATCCCAACCAGATCAAGCCGCTGATGGATGCCTTGCGCGACAAGTTTGCCGAATACCCCGGTATGCGTTCGTTCGTCTCGCGCGGTTCGATCATCACCAGCAACGATGGCGGCACACGCAGTGTCGATCTCGACATCGCAGGACCGGACCTGGCAACGATCTACGAAGTGGCCCGTGCCGCCGACCGCCGCGCGCAAGAGATCTTCGATCGCCCGCGCGTCAAGGCGGAACCGGCCTCTTTGTCGCTGTCCCAGCCGATGGTCGAGTTACGCCCGGAGTGGACGCGTGCGGCCGAGCTCGGGATCACGGCGGCCGACATCGGCTTTGCGGTGTCGGCCCTGACAGATGGCGCCTTCGTCGACGAGTTCCTTCTCAAAGACGACAAGATCGATATCTACCTTTACGGCAATGCCGGCACCAAGGCATCGCTCGAGTCGTTGGGCAGGTTGCCGATCTACACGCCTGCCGGTGCCGTGGTGCCCCTGTCCAGCGTCGCCGATGTCGTCGAACGGGTCGACACCAACAGCATCCGTCGGGTCGATGGCCGGCGCATGGTCACCCTGAGCATAATTCCGCCGGAGTCGGTCGCACTGGAGACCGCGGTGCAAACCGTGCGCGAGCAACTGGTCCAGGACCTGCGCGCGCGGGGCCTGGTGCCGGCCAGCGTCAGCATCGGGATCTCGGGCGCCAGTGATCAACTCGATTCCACCCGCGAGGCGCTGGCCGGCAACTACCTGGTCGCCATCGTGATCATCTACCTGTTGCTGGTCGCGATTTTCACGCATTGGGGCTATCCCTGGCTGATCATGACGACGATCCCGCTCGGCGTGGCCGGCGGCATCATCGGGCTATGGCTGATGAACTGGGTCGGTGGACTGCTGCCGCTGATCGGGCAGCCAGTGCTTACCCAGCCGTTCGACATGATCGCGATGCTCGGCTTCCTGATCTTGATGGGTACGGTGGTCAACAACCCGATCCTGATCGTCCATCAGGCTATGTCGAACATCCGCGAGTTGAACATGAACGCAAATGACGCGGTGCGCGACGCAGTCGAGACACGGCTGCGACCGATCGCGATGTCGACGCTGACCACCGTATGCGGCCTTGCCCCGCTGGTGTTCCTGCCCGGAGCCGGCACCGAACTGTACCGCGGCGTCGGGGCGATCGTATTGTTCGGTGTGCTCGGCACGGCGATCGTCTCACTGACCTTTCTGCCGGCCCTGTCGGTCATGGTGCTGAGCTGGCGGCGAACGGGGGGCCGAAAACCGGGCGACGGCGACAGGGATCAGCAAACCTTGCTCACCGATTCGGCGACGACCGCAGTCGAAATTCGCAGGACCGGTACCAACTGAGCAAATGCCGCTGCCGCGTCGGTGTCACTAATGTTGAGTTGCATTGAATATTGAGCAAATTTGCCAGCATCTTTGCGTTTCAGATTGACCCATCTGGAGAACCAGATTTCGACGATGGTCAGACAGGTACGTCAGATTCAACCGGTTAATTTCACGTGCAATTCGTGGATCAACTTCTGGCGCAAATCAACACCGAATCACCGTCGGCGGCGAAGACTACTACTGGAAGATCGACTACTACGACCGGAACGTGGAGTTTCACTCTCCGGATCCTGCTGATCCGTCAGTAACGATCCGCGTGCTGACGATCATGCGCATCGAGGAGTATTGAGCAGCCAGGCCAATGTAGTACAGTTAAATCAGTTCAGCCGAATGAATTTCATGCTGTTCTATATACCTGATATCAAGGAGAGTTTTCGATGCAAACGATCAAAGCGCTGGCGATAGGCGTCATCGCGACGGTGATGCTGCTCGCAGCGCCCGCCCAGGCGAAAGAAGACAAGTCGATGGGGCTGTTCATCAACCTGACTATGTTGGCTACCGTCCCCGCCGGACACGCTCTTCACATGGCCGAAAAGCAAATGGAACGCGGCCATCCGGTGACTTTCTTTCTGAACAATCAAGCTGTCCTGTTTGCGTCGAAACAGACGCCGCTTGGGAAATTCCACATGGCCGGCAAGACCGTTCGGGAGATGTTAACCAACGCAATGGCGAAGGGCGCGACGGTTATCGTCTGCCAGATGTGCGCAAAGATGAACGGACTGGATCCGTCCGACTTCATCGAAGGCGCGATGCTGGGTAACCCCGAACTTGTTGCGGAGTATCTCTTCGATCCGAGTTATCAGGTGTTGAGCTGGTAATGACTCGTCACGGTCGAGGCTCGGGCTCCCCGACTGTGACCGTCGCCTTGAATTGATAGAACCTGCCTGGGACGGCGATAAACGCCGTCGAAACGCCGACCGCCGCGAAAATCGAAGCGATCCACCCTCTTCTTCCACGCGCACCTAGCAGACTGATCCCCGTGGGCATTCCCAGCCCACTGCTTCATAATCTGAATTCCTTCGCAAACACTAGGATAACCTGTGCCTTCTGAAAACTGAATCGCTCTGAAATCCTTGAAATTTCTTGGCGTTTGTTGAAGCATCATCGGCATGCTGAATCGGTCGCTGGCAGTACTGAAGACGTTACGCTCTCTATTCCAGTCGCACCGACGATTGGCCCTCGAGAATTTGGCACTGCGCCAGCAGCTCGCAATGCTCAAGTCGTCGGTGAAGCATCCGCGGGCGTCGGCTCTTGACCACCTGTTCTGGGCTCTGTTCGCGAAGTATGTGAACGGATGGCGGGCGATGTTGCACACATTGCACCCTGATACCGTCGTGCGTTGGCACCGAGAAGGCTTTCGACGGTATTGGCGGTCGAAAAGTCGGCGCCGGCGCGTAGGCCGACCGCCGATCGATCGAGAAATACGAAATCTCATCCATGAAATGCAGTCGGCGAATGTTGGATGGGGAGCACCGCGAATCCATGGAGAACTGCGCAAGCTGGGAATTGAGGTGTGGCTGGTGAATTCATAATTGTTACCTGAATCGGGCAACTTAGGCAGTCTTGTTCCGGAACGAAAGCTCCTCTACCCTGCACGGCATGAAGGATCTGCTGATACTCCTCTTCCATCTACTGACAACAGCCGCCAAGCTCCTCGGATGGGTGGCACCAAGGCAGTCGTCGCCGACAGCCTGCTCATGAAAAAGCAGCTCCTGGTCATCAACCGGCTCTCGGCGACGTGCGCCTAATCTATCGGCACTCGATCGATGCCTGTTCGGCTGCTGGTCATTGTTTCTCGATCCACGCCGCATTCGGCGAGCTGCCGTAATTATCCGGCCATCAACGCTGTTGAAATTTCATCGCCTGCTCAAGCAACGCAAGTATCGAATGCTTTATTCGTCTGGTAAGAAACGGAAGCCGGGGCCCAAAGGTCCTTCACAGGAACTCATCCAGGCCATCATTGCAATAAAGCAGCACAACCCACGGTTCGGATGTCCTCGAATCGCACAACAGATCAACAATGCATTCGGGGTGGAGATCGACAAGGACCTAGTCAGGCGTGTCCTTGCTAAATACTACCACCCAACGCCCGGTGACAGTGGCCCGTCATGGCTCATTTTCCTGGGACACACGAAGGATAGCCTCTGGAGCATTGAACTGTTTCGGTGTGAATTTATTCACTTGAAGAGCCACTGGGTGCTCGTGGTCATGGATCAGTTCACTCGGCGCATCATAGGTTTCGATGTGCATGCCGGTGATGTCGATGGTATCGCCCTTTGCCATATGTTCAGCACAGCCATTTCTACCCAGGGTGCTCCGCATTATCTCAGTTCTGATAATGACCCCTTATTCCGTTATCACCGCTGGAAGGCGAATCTTCGCATCCTGGAGATTCAGGAGATCAAAACCGTTCCCTACGTGCCCTTATCGCACCCTTTCATCGAGCGACTGATAGGAACCCTGCGCCGCGAATTCCTTGACCACATTTTCTTCTGGAACGCCAATGATCTGGAGCGGAAACTGGAAGGATTCCGGCGTTATTACAATGCGCATCGCATGCACACTTCACTTCACGGCGACACGCCATCAGAAACCACGGGAGAAACCACCAGCCGCCGTGCCCACCTCAACGCATTCCAATGGAAATCTTATTGCCGCGGCCTATACCAGTTACCTGTGGCAGCTTAAATTTACAATTCGCCATGGACATGTTGATTTTCACCTCCGGAGCTCTGCCCTCCAGCAGTGTCGCCTTCTCCTGATGTGAACTGGGGAAGGTGGCTGGGTACGCTGCTGCCGTTACTGGTTATCTCTTTTGTTGAATGCCCGATCTTGTCGAGGAAAAGAATCAAAATGTGCAGCTAGTTCAAACAAAACCCCATACTTCTCGAGCCCGCAGCTCAGATCGAATACATGCATCATGACAAATCAATATTGCGTTGGCGTTACGGGCGACGCTGGTCAACATCCTCGGCAAGCCAAACCTTTATCAATGATTGATATGGTATGTCACGTTTGTTTGCCTCAAGCTTGATGCGCTCGAGCAACGCCACCGGAAGTCGTAGGGAGATCGTTTTAGTCGATGCCTTCAGGTTCGGCAGACGCACAGAATTCGCCTGACTCCAATCCAGGTATTCGCTCGAATCGTTGTTCTCCCAGAACTGACGCTCTTCAGCTTCCGTTTTGAACTCAGGAATCTTCTTTTTTGGCTTTGCCATAGAACATCCTCTCTTTACGGTGCATGTCTCTTGCAGAGATCACGCGGATCAATGTGCCACCGTCACGCAATGTGAAGGTCACATGAAGCGCCCGGCCCACATCGGTCTTTCCCAACGCGTGCAACCTTTGCTCTTTGTCACTGTGCTTGTGATCAGGTAGCAGCAGCAACGGCTGGTTAAAGAAGACCTGCTCTGCCTCGCCCTGGCTGACGCTGTGTTTCTCGACACTCTTTCGGGCGTTGCCTTCGTCCCAATCGAAGCCGATGACTAGTGCCCAATCGATCATGAACGTATATTGTCATCATATACGCTGTACGACAACACGGACTGTGCCGCGTTCGAATGGGAGCTGGGTCGGTCAGGTCATCACTGCGGTTTCTCAACCGCCGCGAAAATCGAAGCGACCCACTCTCTTCTCCCACAGGCACCTATCTCCCTGTTCTACGTGGGCATTCTCAACCCACTGCTTCATAATCGATTGAATTCTTTATCAGAAACACCAGGATCCGCCCTTGAGCCACCGTCCCAGGAAAAGGTTCGGCCAGAAGTGTTGCCCGGCGTGGTTTCTCTGCGGTTTATGCGGAGTTAGAGAGGCGGGAATCAAGGCTGTCGACAATTTCGCCGACAGCTCTGCAGAGTATTATCAAGGCGACCTCCCCCCGCGATGCCCAGCAGCTACCTGAGCCCGTACAGCTATTGCTATACTCGACGCATGAACACCCAAATTGAACAAGACGCGCTCCATCTTCCACAAGAAGATCGGGCCCGACTGGCCCTGCGCCTGCTTGAGAGCCTCGATGACGAGTTCACCGCGGATGCAGACAAATTGTGGGCCGATGAAGTCAGCCGCCGCGCCCGGGAGATTGACGAACGGAAAGTGGACCTGGTTTCTGCCGAGACGCTGGAAGAACGGGTCAATGCACGGCTGAAGTGATCTATGCGCTACATCCGGAAGCAGCTCTGGAACACGAAGAGCAAGTAGCTTTCTACGAACGACAGTCACCAGGTTTGGGCGCCCGATATCACCGAGCCTTTCGCTCCATCATGCGCAGAATCTGTGACAGTCCCTCGCGCCACCGGATTTTTGTTCAACCGAATATTCGTCGGGTATCACTAAACGGGTTCCCTTTCAGGGTCGTCTATCGCAGCGTCGATGATTCGGTCCAAGTGCTTGCCGTGGCACACCATCGAAGACGACCCGGATACTGGAGCGACCGGGCGTAAATAACCGCCTCGAACGACCTGGTAGGATCGAGAGTTGGCGCGGTAGCTCGCTAGGACTGACCTGTCAGTATCCAGGGTTTCCCCCTTCGTGCCCGTATAGGTCGTTCCGTAGCCCCGTTCCCAACCCCCTCCACTTCTGAAAACTCGATCGGTCTGAAATCCTTGAAATTTCTTGGCGTTTGTTGAAGCATCATCGGCATGCTGAATCGGTCGCTGGCAGTACTGAAGACGTTACGCTCTCTATTCCAGTCGCACCGACGATTGGCCCTCGAGAATTTGGCGCTGCGCCAGCAGCTCGCAATGCTCAAGTCGTCGGTGAAGCGTCCGCGGGCGTCCGCTCTTGACCGCCTGTTCTGGGTTCTGTTCGCAAAGTATGTAAACGGATGGCGGGCGATGTTGCACGCATTGCAACCTGATACCGTCGTGCGTTGGCACCGAGCAGGCTTTCGACACTATTGGCGTTGGAAAAGTCGGCGCCGGCGCGTAGGCCGACCGCCGGTCGATCGCGAAATACGAAATCTCATCCATGAAATGCAGTCGGCTAACACTGGATGGGGCGCTCCACGAATCCATGGAGAACTGCTCAAGCTGGGCATTGAGATCTCTCAAGCCACGGTTTCGAAATACATGGCCCGTCATCCAAAACCGCCTTCTCAGACTTGGCGGACTTTTCTCGAAAATCACGTAGCGGACCTGGCCTCGATGGATTTCTTCACCGTGCCGACAGCTACGTTTCGTACTCTCTATGTGTTCATAGTCCTCCGTCATGACCGTCGCGAAATCGTGCACTTCAACGTGACCGAGCATCCCACCGCCCGATGGACAGCCCAGCAGATCGTGGAAGCGTTTCCATTTGATACCCCGCCGCGCTATCTGGTACGTGACCGCGATCGCATCTATGGTGACGCTGTCCAACGACGGATCAAGAGCTTGGCTATAGAGGGTGTGCTTACAGCGCCTCGTTCGCCTTGGCAGAACCCATTCGTCGAACGCATGATCGGTTCCATTCGCCGGGATTGTTTGGATCACGTCATCGTGCTCAATGAGCGACACCTGCGCCGGATCCTTCGTGAATATTTCGGTTACTACCATACGTGCAGGACGCATCTATCGCTGAGCAAAGATTCGCCCCAGCCGCGCACTATTCACCCCCCAGACTCGGGCAAGGTAACCGCATTTCCCTTTGTGGGTGGGCTACATCATCGTTACGGACGATTAGCGGCATAGACGCTTTGTTCGAGAATCGCCAAGGATGGGACTCGATTTAGTTTTCAGGATGGACAGGAACCAGTTTGTTGCGGTTTAGCGCATAGGTGGCTTCGTCTTTTACATATATCGAGTCAATGGAACGCCGAGACCAGACGACAACGACGCAGCGTGCTGCTATTAGTGCTTTTTCTATTACATCATCAAAGCGTTCGTCGGCGCGCAACTTCGGGTCCCACCAGACCGACCAACCCTGCCGCTCAAACACGTCAGCGAGTTGCCTGGCGGGAAGCTGATCTTCGCGTTTGTAGCTGATGGATATGTCAGACACTCGGTCTCTTTCTATCCGTGTGGCACCGGCGCACATACACATACTATGGCGGCCATGCTGAAACAAAACGTTTCCAATAAGTGCCTCGCCTACCGAGGACTACTCACCCTCGCTTGGCTCGCAAAGGTGGTCAGCGAACGACAACCAGGCCCGTGAATACCGGGACGGGGTGAACCGGATATTCTCGATGAGCGCTTTTGAATGTGAATACTTCACATTCTTGGTGTGTCAAAGTTTCACTCAGCAAAAGCGAAACGGGTTCACAGTGTACTAAACGGCAAAAACACAACAGGGACACTTCCAGGGGAGAGCCGAAATGTACACAAACAACACAGCCGAAGTGATTGAGAACTACACCGACATGGCCACTCGGGAAACGCTGGTGGTAATGCTCGCAACAGGCGGAGATGACGGTGGCAAGCGCGCGACACTAGCGTTCAGCGCAGCAGCCTGTGCTGCCGCCATGGACAAGCGGACTGTGATGTTCATGGTGGGTGACGGCGCCCATTGGGCCTATGAGGGACGTACTTCTGGCGTGCTGCAGAAAGGGTTTCCGCCACTGGAGGAGCTAATGGATTGCCTCATCGAAATGGGTGGCGAGATGTACGTCTGCTCAACCTGTGACGGGGTCTGCAGCGTGCCGAGCGACGACGAAGCCGACGATCTTAAACGTCATCCAGCGATAAAGCCCCGCGGGATGTCTGCAGTACTCTCCGATATCCAAGACGGACGAGCCGTTACATTTTAGCCCCATAACACATTCGAAGCTGACCCCGTCCACCGTGGCGGGGTTTCTGTTTCCGCGCCATCGGTCGGTTTTTTCCAGATCAGTTAGTACACCGAACTCAAATCCTTTTCTTCGAGATTCCTGCAAGAAGGCTTGTCCACCTTGCGCTGCAGTGTGAATTTTCCGCACTTTCCGTGTTCACCAGGTCACGCGCCTATGACCATGCAGCCTATAGGCTTATCAATAAGGGAAAGCAGTAGAACAGAAGGGATGCAATACACACGCACGGGAGAATCGACATGAAAGCGACTATCAATTTTGCACTGTTTGGCCTCTATGCAATGGCAGCCAATGCACTGGCAGTGGATTATGATCTCGATCTTGAGCCCTGTATCAACGGTGACGTCTCGGAATCCGGGCTTTTCGCCTCGCAGGAAGACGAAGACCGGTTCATTAGCGACCGCCTTGCGGTCAGCGACCAAGATTTGGAGGCCTGTATCAACGGCGACGTTTCCTCATCCGGGCTCTACTCGAGCCAGGAAGCTGAAGACCTCCGCACCAGCATGCCCTTGGCGCAGAGTGAAAATTAGGAAACCGCTATAAGCGGTCGGCATCAGACTAGGAAATAACAAAGACCTCAATAAAGTTTGTAAAGCTTGAATGTATCCTGAGGGCCAGTCAAACCATCGGCTGCTTGGCTCTTGGGAACACTGTTTTACAGATAATGACAAAAGGAGGCATCAGATAGGTCACCCTTGTTGCTCACCCGGGAGGATCAAACTTTGCGCGACGTTACGCGGCGCAAACGATACGGCACGGAAGTCGTACTTGTGCAAGATATCGCCAACTTTTCGGTTAATCGCAGCGGCCATCGTGCACTTGGCAGATCTGCTAAAAGAAAAGCGAATCATCTGCAATCACCTTCTCATCACAAAACCGAGCGCTCTTTTTGCCGTTATATATCTCGCCTAGTTTTTCTGAGCGTTGGTCTTGCTGTACCCCTTCGGCGCGACATCGCGGCATTGAGCCTCTACCTGATGCGCGATGCGCTGCACCATGGCCGCGGGCAACTGTGAGCCATGATAGCCGGCAATTGCCTGCTTAGACTCCTTTGCGTTGAATACCAGCACGTCACCGATCTTCTTCCGCTCTACAAACCACCCAGGAATCACGAGTGCGGGCTTGACAGGCACCTTCTCGCCCACCGCACTGGAGAGCCATTGAGATAGCCAAATCGATTGTCTCTGCGCCTGTTCGATCGAGTCCCGATCAGTCCAGTTCGGAAAAACCAGCTCGCTGCCATTGCAGACGACCGTTGCGTCCCGTTTTCCGCGCCCGGTGACCGGCTTTGATCTTGCTTTAGTCTCAACAGCAAAAACGCCGGTCTGGCCAATAACGATGTGGTCAATGTTGAACTGCTGGGCCGGGAAGTCGTGATAGACCCGGTATCCGCTCAGCATCAACTGGTTGAGCTCCTGGCCAACACCGACTTCACCTTCGTAGCCGAGTCGAAGTTGACGGATCGTTTTAAAAGTATCGACTGCCTTGCGGGCAATCCAGATGGTTCCTCCCATCCAGACAAGCGCCATCAACAACCACATTGTCGGCGAAACCGTCTTTCCGGAAAAATATGCCTGGCTCAAAGGCACTAACAGCAAGATCGCAGGCATCAATATAGCGCCCATCAGCCACCCCATGAAGTCGAGGCGCAGATCCTCAATCTTTACGTAGAGACTATGCCCTGGTCCACGCAGGAACTCTTGGGGAAACGGCGAACGCTTCCCGTTTTGCAGCTTGCCCTCTGCACGTTGGAGCAACAGGAAGACGATGCCGAAACTCAGCATCATCATGGCGACAGGTACCCAGGGGCCAATGAACGAACCGATCAAACCTTCCATGACGTCACTCCAAATAAGCCTTTCGGTATCTGTTCCGGTCAGTTTTTTTATGCCAATGCTTATTGGATCGCGTTCAGCGTCTCGAGGGTAATTCGCCGGCTGCCGTTACCGGTCAAGCGCAAGTGCAACCCGCAAATCTTCGTCACTATTCCTGGCGTCAGCACTGTCATGGGCTTTTTCATACACCCGCGGCCGCATGAATTTGGACTTCGCCCCGCACAGGAGCCCGGAGTCCCACTCGCCAGATCCAGCCGACCCATTATTCATGATCCGTGTGCTGACGATCATGCGAGTCGATGAGTACTAACGTGCTCAACCAGCACCCCACCAAGCTGCCGGGTCGTCCGATGGTTCCTATGTCGGCCAGTAAATCTTGGTGAGCGGAATCAGGCTCCGCGCCTCCATATCCATCTCACCGTAATGGCGGACTATTTCATTGGACAGATCATCCAGGTCCAACAAGATCACCGGGATACTCCCTCTATCGGCCTCGTATCTCGCATCTTTGGTGAAGCCGCCGGTACTCACGTAGAGGCCTTTGTCATCTTTGTGACGGCCACCCAGAAAACTCCTGAGTTCCTGTGATCCCATAGCCGTGTTGGGACGATGTTTGACCTCAACGACGATGCGCGGCTGCTCGAAGCCAAAGCCATCCGGGGAAGCGATAATGTCCTTCCCTCGATCAGATCCTGCGGGCGAAATCCGTGTCTTGTAACCCATCGCCCGCAGTAGGCCTGCAACGAGCTCCTGCATTTCCTCCCACGATAAGCTACTGATCCGGTCCTTGATGAACTCCAGCGATCGCGCACGGAGATCGCGGGCGAGCTCGTCTGTGTCCTCGCCTTCCTCTTCCGGGTCAGTCGCTTCGGCTATCTCGTATCCAGCCTGGACCTTGAGGATCTCCTCCGCAGCTTCGGGCGGCAGCTGGAATAACGTGGAGATCGCACCCAAGCTGTTTCGAGTCGGCACAGTGAGCTTGTCTCTTGGCACCTCATCCTTCCATTGAACCGCCCTTACCCGTGGCAGTTGCTCAAACAGCTCGGGTTTGTATTCCGGATCGCCTTCGATGGTTCCTATCAGATATACCCGGCGACTGGGGTCATAACTGACTACTCCATCGCCTTTTTTGAATTCGTTCAGGAAGCGAAAGATCTGCCCAACGCCACTCGCCAGCTTCGACTTGCTGTGATTGGGCCATTGCTTCGCCGCTCGCTCGGTGATCGCCTCTCGGGATTCACCGACGTCGACTTCGCCGAGTTCGTGCCACCCGATCGCCACCACCTGGTGTTCTGCGAAATCCTCGATCCACTTGGCGCCTTCACCTGCTCGCACCATCCACATCCTTTTTGACTTCATGCGTCAATCTCCGCCGGCTCGCCCAAATCCTCCGCAATCTCGCGGAACTGCTCCAAGGCCGCCTGCAGGTCTTCGACGATCTGGGCAGCCAGCACGCCGGGCTCTGGGAGGTTGTCGGAGTCCTCCAGGGTGTCATCCTTGAGCCAGAAGATATCCAGGCTGGCCTTGTCGCGGTTAATGAGTTCTTCGTAGTTGTAGGCACGCCAGCGGCCGGTGGGGTTTTCCTCGCTCCAGGTCGGGGCGCGCAGGTGCAGGGCTTCCGGCACGTAGCACTTCACGAAGTCGTCCAGGTCCTCGCGCTTGAGCGGGTTGGTCTTGAGGGTGAAGTGCATGTTGGTGCGCAGGTCGTAGATCCACAGCTTGCGGGTCCACGGGGTTTCGGAGGCCGGCTTCTTGTCGAAGAACAGCACGTTGGCCTTCACGCCCTGGGCGTAGAACAGGCCGGTGGGCAGGCGCAGCAGGGTGTGGACGTCGCATTCGTGCAGTAATTTCCGACGAATCGTCTCGCCGGCGCCGCCCTCGAACAGCACGTTGTCCGGCACCACCACGGCGGCGCGGCCGTTGACCTTGAGCAGGGTCTTGATGTGCTGGACGAAGTTGAGCTGCTTGTTGGATGTGGTGGCCCAGAAGTCGTCGCGCTCGACGGTGTCGCGCTCCTTGCTGACCTTGCCGCCCTCGCCGACGATGGTGGTGCCGCTCTTCTTGCCGAACGGCGGATTGGCCAGGATCAGGTCGAAGCGGTCGCCCGGATCCGCCGCCAGGGAGTCGCCCAACACGATGGGTTCGAACTCCTGGCTGCCGATGCCGTGCAACAGCATGTTCATGGCGCACAGGCGCGCAGTGCTCTGCACCAGTTCCCACCCCTTGAAGGATTCAGCCTGGAGCTTCTTCTTCTGTGGTCGGGTCATGTTGGGGTAGTTGTCGACCAGATACTGATGCGCCGCGAGCAGGAAGCCGCCGGTGCCGCAGGCCGGATCGGCGATGGTCTCGCCGGGCTCCGGGGCCATGACATCGACCATGGCCTGGATCAGTGAGCGCGGGGTGAAGTACTGGCCGGCGCCGGACTTGGTGTCCTGGGCGTTTTTCTCCAGCAGCCCCTCGTAGGCATCGCCCTTTATGTCGGCACCCATCCCCGACCAGGTATTTGTTGGACCTCCTGGCTTGTCGATCAGGTCCACCAGCAGGCGACGCAGCTTGGCGGGGTCCTGGAATTTGTTCTGGGCCTTGTTGAAGATCAGACCGAGCAGGCCCTTTTCCTTGCCCAGCGCATCGAGGGCATGGCGGTAGTGGTCGAACAGCTCGTCGCCGTCCTTCTTGATGAGGCTTGTCCAGCTGTACGGCTGCAGCACGATGCTGGGCTGGTGATACGGCGCCTGGGTGCGCTCGTCGGCCATCTTGAGGAACAGCAGGTAGGTGTGAGCTGTTCGACGTAGTCGCCGTAGCTCATGCCGTCGTCGCGGAGGACGTTGCAGTAGTTCCACAGCTTGTTTGTGATATCGGAAGGGCTCATCGCTCAGGTCGGCTCCAAGGGCGGCAACAGAGACTGCAGCTGAACAATCAACCCTGGCACGTCATCCATCACGGTTCGATACAGCAACTCGTGATCGATATGTCCATACTCATGCGCGAGAATATTCCGTTGGCCGATAAGCGTCCGCCAGGGTACTTCCGGATGTGCACCCGCGAAATCAGCAGACACTCTGCGCGCCGCTTCACCGATAATCTCAACGCCACGTTCGACAGCGCGCACCAGCATGCGGTTTTCCAGGAATGCGGCGAGATCCCGATCGGCAACCATATCGCGCACTTCTTCAGCGGCCTGCAACATATCCCAAAGGTATGCGGTATCCCGTTCTTCAGGCTGCATACAGTTCTTCCATATCTTTTTCGATCGCCCGGCGTCGATAAGGATTCTCCAGAATCGATCGAGTTGCCAGGTCCACGGCCCGGTTCCCGAGTAACCCGGACAAGGCGTCTTTGAGTTTCACCATCCCGCCAAGCGACGGCGCATGCCCGGGTTCGAACTCGACCAGCAGATCGATGTCGCTGTCAGAGCGCATCTCGCCACGCGCTGCCGAGCCGAACAGGATAAGTTTGCGGACGTGAAACTTCCTCGCGATCAGGTCCAGATCTGTTCGGGAAATCGAAAGATTTCCTGCGATGGTCAGGGTGTCAGTTGTATTCATGGTAATCATGCCACTCGCGTTCAGACATTCACGGCCTCGCATTCGATAAAGGGCTCCAGCTCCGGCCGCATCGGCTTTTCTGTCACCAGATCGACGGCGCAACCCAACGCATCTTCAAGATAGAACTGCACCCCAAAGTAACGCGCCGAGGTGGCCGGAGCGTCGAAACCAACGACGACGTCGACGTCGCTGTCCGGGCGTGCCTCGCCACGCGCGCTCGAACCGAACAACGCGAGCCGCGTCACGCCGAAGCGCTCAGCCAGTACCGGGCTGGCCGCTTTCAGCGTCTGTAGTGTCTGCTGTCTGTTCATCTGTCCACCTTCACGAAATGCGCCCTTGACCTGTCGTCTGTGGCATAGATTCTAGGCCAAGCGGCATCCCTAACCCACCTTCGCCAAGCGTTGTTGCATCTCACGATCCGGGTGAATGAACTTTCCCCTGACCGTGACCGGACGCTGGTTGAGCCAGACCGACACCTTCAATGGGTCCACGTCCATCACGTTCGGCAGCTGGAATACCCAGGCCTGCAGATCCTGGCGGGCGATGTTGATCGAGCCTTGCACCGAGCGGTCGGTGGCCGTATCGAAGCGGACAGGCCCGAGCATCAGCTCAACCTTCTTGATTTGCGTATCGGGAACACCGACCACCGCCAGCGTGGCCGTGAACAGTTCGCGGAACCATTTGCTGCCGAGTTCGGCGAAATGCGGCTTGCGCAGGCCGGCGAGGAACAGGCCGTAACGGGTGGCGTCGTGGCAGAACATCACACACTGGCGCCGGTCGAGTGTGAACAGGTGGGCGTGCCAGCTGCCAAGCGGGCTGGATTCCTCGAGGGGCGTCGGAGACACCCCGGGGATTTTGGCGGCGAGCTTTTTTGAGCAGTGAATGATCAATTAGGTTTCCGTTAGTTGTGGCTGCCGACCCCGTCTGGCCAATGAGCCAAACATCTGGGATGTCGATGATCCGGAAAAACGTGGTCTGTCCCCGAATACACTTCGCCAACTTCGCGAGGGGTGTAGAACTCGCCGGCACTCTGGCCGCCGCCCTCGGCGAACTTTCGGATGAGGTATTCGTAGCTCTTACCGATGATGTCGGCCTCGACGTCGTCAAGCCCAAGGCGCTTGGTGCTGATCGCCTCGATGAGGTTGGAGAGGCGGTCATCGTCGAGGTCGCGCTGACCGTGCGTGGTGGCGTTGAAGTCGACCCGATCGATGATGCCCTGCAGCAGCGGGTTTTCCCGGGCGATGGCGCGCATGTGGGTGGTAACGCCTTCGCCGATCTTGTCTGCGAGCTTGCGGATGACCGACCAAACCGGCTGCTCGGGATCGTCCGGCACCAGCGGCAGGTAGAAGCGGACCAGCTTGTGGTCGGCCCTGGCGAGCTGAAACGCCTTCTTGCGCGAGCCGACCTCGGCGGCGATGCGGTTGATCTCGTCGTCGAACACGTCGCAGAGGCGCTTGGTGAAGATGAGGGGGAGGATGAAGTCCTTGTACTTGGGGGCGTCCTTGGCGCCGCGGATAGAGCAGGCGGCATCCCAGATCCAGGATTCGAGGGGCTTGTCTTTGTTATCGCTTGCGGCGCTCTTGCCCGCTTTCTTTTGCGTTCTTGCCATCGACCTATTCCAGCAACTCCATGTCGTTCTGATACCGATTCAGCCGGTGGCGCTTACGCTCCCCCCTACTTTCTCAAGGATACCTGCCGCGATAAGCAATTCTATCGCCTTTTCCTCCGTTGGCTTGCTGGTGTGTAGCAGCCGCGTCGGAAAAATGGGGGGCAAACCGCATTTGTCGGTGGATCGGATAAGCAGCAGCCCCTTTTATCGGCCGCCGCGAAAATCGAAGCGACCCACTCTCTTCTCCCACGAGCACCTAACTCGCCTGATCCCCGTGGGCATTCCCAACCCACTACTTCATAATCCGCTGAATTCCTTCGCAAACACCAGGACAACCCCTTGAGCCACCGTCCCAGGAAAAGGTTCGGCCAGAAGTGTTGCCCGGCGTGGTTTTTCTGCGTTTCGTGCGGAGTTAGAGAGGTGGGAGCGTAGGCAGTCGACAATTCCGCGGACAACCGTTCAACGCGTTTATCGTGGTACGTTCCCTTATAGCGTAGGTCCTCTGAAAAGACACCGGATCCACAATGGCGCAGCGGTTTGGCTCACGGTGGCGACGCCACGTACACGAAGCCCTAGTGGGCCATTGATGCAGAATTACCCAACGCTGCGCCGAAGCAGTGATGAACGCGCCTATGTTGGCCGCACGCTCTGAACCGGCCCGCCCGACGCCTCGCGCAGCAGCGATTCCATCTGCACGAACGCCGGCGGCGCCGAACCGTCCTTGTCATGCCCAAAATAAAGGGTGCGATGCGGGAACGGGATCTCGATCGCATGTTCATCAAAGCGCATCTTGATTAGGCGATTGAATGCGCGCCCGACCTGCCATTGCTTGATTGGCTGGGTCTTGATGCGCCCCTTGATCACGATGGCCGAGTCGCCGAACGCATCCAGACCGAAAACCTCCAGCGGCTCGAGAATCAGCGGACCGATCTCGGCATCGCCGCGCAGCTCCTCGCCAATCTGCCTGATTAATGCGACTACGCTGTCCACATCCTCGCGATAGGCGATGCCAATTTCGAACACGTGAAACGAGAATTCGCGGGTTAGGTTGCTGACCGCTTCGATCGAGCTGAAGGGAATCGTATGCACTACTCCGGCCAGGTCGCGCAGCCGCACGGTGCGGATCGACAACGCCTCAACCACACCGGCCTTGTCGCCCAACTTGACCACATCGCCGACCGCCATCAGATCCTGGAACAGGATAAACGCACCATTGATCACGTCCTGTACCAAGCGTTGCGAGCCAAACCCAATCGCCAGACCCAACACACCAGCGCCCGCCAACAACGGCGTGATATTGATTCCCAGCTCGGACAACACCATCAGGGTCGACACCAGGGTAAGCACGACCAGCAGGGCATTGCGTCCGACCGTGAGCAATGTGCGGACCCGCGGCGATCGGCCGCGGTCCTGCCCCTCGGAGCCATCGCTGGCAAGGTAGTGCTGAATCGATCCACTGGCCAACTCCCAGACTACCACTGCAACCGCCAGAATCAGCAGGATGTTGAGTGTTGCGCCGAGCAGTACCTTGCCGCTGCCCGAGATGATCCAATCGAGGGCATCGATGCCCCAGGCATCGGCGATCAACAGCACGCTGAACGCCGCAAGTGCGGCCTTGAACACCTTGCGCAACACCGGAAAATACCGGTTTAGTCGCCGCTCCAGTCCGGGGAAGCCCTGGTGCAGCTCGTCAGACAGACGCAACCCGCGGTCGAATACCCGGCCAATGGCACGAAACACCAGCAGACTGACGGCAGACACGGCCAGCGAAATCACGGTCGCCTGCAGCACAAAGCGTGCACCATCTTCAACCTGCATCGCCCAGATCGCATACACGATCAACAGGTAAAGTCCGGCCAGCAGGTGCCAGACGCGGGCAATTGTGCGGCGCAGCGGCATCAGTTGCCGCGGCTCATCCGATTCAGGCTGGTGTTCGGCCGCAATCACCGCTGCCACGTCGTCACGATTCTGCGCCACCAGGACCAGTAGCAGGCCGAGGATCACCGCCCCCAGCAGATACAGCAGCAGTTGATAGCTGTCGCCGTCAAGGCCCAGCAGCAGGGCAGCCTGCAGGCCGAAAAAGCCGTACAGGGCGATGAATGCCAGACGCCTCACCCAATGCTGTATGTAATACGCCGTCTCGTCGCTGATGCGCCACAGGCGCAGCTGCGCGGCCCCGGGCGAGACCAGAAATGCCGACAAGGCGAGCACCAAACGCGACAGTATCGAGGCATTGATCAGCGCCACCGCGATCTGTCGCGTCTCATGCGCCGCCGCTGTCAACGCCAGAACGGCATAAGCGACCGTGGCGAACACCAGCACAGGCGCGAGGTCGACCAGCATCCGGCCGAGTAGGCGCATGATGCGCTTTGTCAGACCCGGAGGGCCCGTCTCCTCAACGCGCCGTCGGACTCTCGCGATCAGCCATCCGAGCAGGGCCGCGGCGACGAATCCACTGCCCAGCACCAGCGTCAGCCTTCCGGCAATACCCAACCAGCGGCGACGGGTTTCAGGGGAGCGAAGCTCTCCGGCCCAGCCTGCCGCGACTGCCGGCAAGCCCTTTAGCTTGACCAGCAGCGCATCGGCCGATTCGGCAACCTGGGCAACCCGGGTCGCCAGCAGATTCAACGCCTCCGCCACGGCGGTCTTGACGCTCGCATCCTGCGCCGTCGCTGGCGCATCCGGGGTAGCGCTGACCTCGGCAAGGGCGCGCAGGGCGTCGATCAACTGTTCACGCTGCTTGCTGTCCTCGAGCTTGCCGATCAGGGTCTCGATCTGCTCAGCGCCAAGGGCCGGCGGCGGCGCACTGACGGTCCCATCGGCGGCGTGAACCTCAGCGAGGACGAGAGTGAGTAGCAGCATGAGTGTCGGCAGGTAAAGTCTTGGATACAGCATAAGCGGCCTATGCGAGCGAAAGATGGGGAAGGTTGCAGCGCATAGGCTCGCAGAGATCAACAGCGCAGTGCAAGGTTGGAGCGGGAAAACACTCAGCATCAAGTGAGAATAAGACGCCGTGCCATTGCATGGCGATTGCAGCGCAGTTTGGAAAACGAGTATAGGCGGCATAAAAACACTCTCCGTCCAGCAGCACCTCGTGCCTGCGGCCAGCAGCACCTCGTGCCTGCGGCCATCGGAACACGAGGTCGGCACTCCCGGCTCGATGCTTAGCATGAAGATGGTGCAAGAAGGCTTTGATGTGGCCGGCGGCGATATCCGCATCGGTGCGGAAATACGCTTCCGCACGGCGCTGTCCGATGAATTCTCAGCGGCTTCCGGCCAGTATTTAGACAACGATTCAGGCCAGTTCGCCTCGCCCCATCCCGATGCGTTGAATTCACGTAAATAAGAAGAGATTGTGCGTGTTATCGAGTCGATTCTGGTTGAAACCACGCGGTCGAGTCAGAATCGCGTTTAGCTCAGGAGTTGGGAGGCTTGGGACTGCGAGGACGCCTGGTGTCAATGTAAAACATTCGAAACCTGCACCAACGCGAGTTTCGCGATCTCAACCGCCGCGAGAATCGAAGAGAGTTCGAATCTCTTCACGCGTACCCCTAACACCCTGATTTGCGCGGGCATTTGGTTTTACCCCAGACTTAACTCATTCATTTCTCACGCAAACACTAGGACACCCCTTGAGCCACCGTCCCAGGAAAAGGTTCGGCCAGAAGTGTTGCCCGGCGCGGTTTTTCGGCATTTTCTGCGGAGTTAGGAAGATGGCAATTGCAGCTGTCGAAGATTTCGCCGACAACTCTGCAGATTATTATCAAGGCGACCTCCCCCCGCGATGCCCAGCAGCTACCTGAGCCCGCACAGCTATTGCTATACTCGACGCATGAACATCCAAATTGAACAAGACGCGCTCCATCTTCCACAAGAAGATCGGGCCCGACTGGCCCTACGCCTGCTTGAGAGCCTCAATGACGAGTTCACCGCGGATGCGGACAAATTGTGGGCGGATGAAGTCAGCCGTCGCGCCCGGGAGATTGACGAACATAAAGTGGACCTGGTTTCTGCCGAAACACTGGAAGAACGAGTCAATGCACGCCTCAAGTGATTTATGAGCTGCATCCGGAAGCGGCTCTGGAACACGAAGAGCAAGTAGCTTTCTACGAGCGACAGTCACCAGGTTTGGGCGCCCGATATCACCGAGCCTTTCGCTCCATCATGCGCAGAATCTGTGACAGTCCCTCGCGCCACCGGATTTTTGTTCAACCGAATATTCGTCGGGTATCACTAAACGGGTTCCCTTTCAGGGTCGTCTATCGCAGCGTCGATGATTCGGTCCAAGTGCTTGCCGTGGCACACCATCGAAGACGACCCGGATACTGGAGCGACCGGGCGTAAATAACCGCATCGAACAACCTGGTAGGGTCGAGAGTTGGCGCGGTAGCTCGCTAGGACTGACCTGTCAGTATCCAGGGTTTCCCCCTTCGTGCCCGTTTAGGTCGTTCCGTAGCCCCGTTCCCAACCCCATCCACTTCTGAAAACTCAATCGGTCGGAAATCCTTGAAATTTCTTGGCGTTTGTTGAAGCATCATCGGCATGCTGAATCGGTTGCTGGCAGTACTGAAAACGTTACGCTCTCTATTCCAGTCGCACCGACGATTGGCCCTCGAGAATTTGGCACTGCGCCAGCAGCTCGCAATGCTCAAGTCGTCGGTGAAGCGTCCGCGGGCGTCCGCTCTTGACCGCCTGTTCTGGGTTCTGTTCGCAAAGTATGTAAACGGATGGCGGGCGATGTTGCACGCATTGCACCCTGATACCGTCGTGCGTTGGCACCGAGAAGGCTTTCGACGCTATTGGCGTTGGAAAAGTCGGCGCCGGCGCGTAGGCCGACCGCCGATCGATCGAGAAATACGAAATCTCATCCATGAAATGCAGTCGGCGAATATTGGATGGGGCGCACCGCGAATCCATGGAGAACTGCTCAAGCTGGGCATTGAGATCTCTCAAGCCACAGTTTCGAAGTACATGGCCCGTCATCGAAATCCGCCTTCGCAGACTTGGCGAACCTTCCTCGACAATCATGTCACGGACTTGGCCTCGATGGATTTCTTCACCGTTCCGACCGCCACGTTTCGTGTGCTCTATGTGTTCATCGTCCTCCGTCATGACCGTCGCGAAATCGTGCACTTCAACGTGACCGCGCATCCAACCGCTCGATGGACAGCCCAGCAGATCGTGGAAGCGTTTCCATTTGATACCGCACCGCGCTATCTGTTGCGTGACCGCGATCGCATCTATGGTGACACTGTGCAACGACGGATCAAGAGCTTGGGTATCGAGGAGGTGATTACAGCGCCTCGATCGCCTTGGCAAAATCCATTCGTCGAACGCGTGATCGGTTCCATTCGCCGGGATTGTTTGGATCACGTCATCGTGCTCAATGAGCGACACCTGCGCCGGATCCTTCGTGAATACTTCGGCTACTACCATACCTGCAGGACGCATCTGTCGTTGAACAAAGATTCGCCCAAGCCGCGCACTGTTCAACCGCCGGACTTAGGCAATGTTGTCGCATTTCCCTGTGTTGGCGGACTCCATCATCGTTACGGACGATTGGCGGCATAGCCGCCATGTTCGAGAATCGCCAAGGATGGGACTCGATTTAATTTTCAGGATGGACAGCACAAGCAATCTGCAAGGGGCGTACGTTGGTTGACTTCCGATCAGCCGCTTTTACGAACGTTCAGCATCTTCTCGGCCATTCATCCGTCGAGTCCACCAAGGATGCCTACGCTACATTCGTGAGGAATGAGCACTTAAAGCACACGCCCGATCTGCTCGACGAGACCACGTAGCCCGAACTGACGGTCGCTAAGTGGCGACGTTCCGGGTTGAGAAAATCGCGGTAATACACACGCGGTGGCGCGCCAGCAATTGCTTGGAGCGAACCGTGGCGGAAGTTAAACTGCTTCAGTTCGATGCAGTTTATGTCCGATTCCAGCCGGTTCTGAAATCTAATTCCCTAATCATACGGAAACTGTCGATGCACCTAATGTTGAAGTCCTTGCAGACATCCGGTATGTGACGATTGGCACCTTGCTTGGAAGGCTTTGAAGACTCCGTCGTAACGACACAGCGGTTGCTGGGTTCCTTGAGCGCATATGACAACAAGAAAGGATCGCGCCCAATCTTTATCAAATCATCATCTGTAGGATTCGCTACATATCCCCCGTATGCAATGCGAGCAACCAGGTCCTGTTCGGCCTCCTCTGCGAAAAGCAAAGAATCTTTGACTTCTGGGCTCTCCGCCCAAGTTGCCAGCTCATCCATCTTTCCGTTCTTATCTTTCGTATCAGAGAATTCCTCGTACACCTCTGCAGGGATCTTTATATTTCCAAGCCGACCCTGGGACATCAGCCAATCCCAAAATTCCGGCACGCGCTCGATCGGATAATAATCCCGTTTTGCGTCTATTAAGGTATTGGCATCCAGCAGATACAGCAATGCACAATCCTTTATGCGGCTTGTTCGGTCTTGAATAGGTTGTGTACTTTGATGGGCTTAACGCCAAGCAACATACCTGCTTTGGTAGTCGTTAAAGCGCCAGAGTACGTGAGTCTTTCAACCAAACCAACTAATGCACCAAGCTTATGCCGGCGTAAGACATAGTAACTTGGCCCACCTTCCTGCTGGCGGTTCTTCTGCTTTTCTTTTTCTCGTTGCACAAGCCATTGCTGCTTGAAGTACTCACGCAGTTTCTCCCAGTAGACTTTATCTATATCGCCACGACGAAATAGGCGATAGGAAACATGGGAGCTACTAATCTTTCTTGAAAATGCAAACTGAGTGATCTCTTTTTGGGTACTTTCCGGCGTTATCCCGGACAGCCGGAAATCTTCAAAATCTGCTTCAGGGATCAAGACTTCACTCGCCACATCGTTGCAGAATTTTTCTATCTGTCTTTCTGCATATGCGCCACTTATGCCAGTTTGCCCGAGGATGATGTGCGCTAGTTCATGCAAGAGGGTGAAGGACCATGCTGCCTTCGCATCTTGATCGTTGACGACGATAAATGGCGCGACCTCATCAGAAAGTGCGAATCCTCTAAAGGTTGTAACGCCGATGTTCGTATGGAAAGACCCGAGATTACCTCTCAACAAGACGAACACTCCGGCATCTTCTGCCCGTGTTCGCAAGTACTTGAACGCCTCATCGTAAGAACCCGTAGCGCGATACGCATGAATATCGAAACTAAGCGCTTCTCGAATCGTTCGAGCAACGGCGGACACACCCTGCGCTACGGAATTCTTTCCAACGAACTCTAAACGAGTGTCTTCGTCTTCATCGATCAAAGTTTCTCGAATGGTACTCTGGCAGGCCTTGACCTCCCGGATCAGAGCATCGACGTAGAAATTCTCTTGCGCTGCGAATCCCTCCGGGAGCGTCCGGAAGTCTTCGCCTCTGTCTCCAATCTTGGGCGGCTCATCGAGATAAAAGGTCAAAAGAGGGCGACGATACAGTTTCGCCATCTTGAGGAGCATTGCACGAGATGGTTCTTTCTGACCGTTTTCGTAGGCCGAGAGCTTCTCCGCGGAGCTAGCTGCTTTGCCATCGGCGATCTGCAACTTGCCGGCGGCATCTTCAACGTCAAGCCCGGCGGTTTCGCGTGCCCAATACAAGATCATGTGGTTGATTTTTGGCATATTAATCAGAATGAGCCGGGCTCCTTTCCGCGCGTAGGAATTTTATGACACAGAATTGGCAAGAAAACCAGGTTTCTTCAAATCAGCGCGCGCTCGGAAGCGCCACTCGCTGAAACACTTTACTGGGAGTCGCGGTGACGCCCCGAGATGCTGAGCAAGAACCTATTTTCAGCAGGGGACGCGGAACAGCCATGTAGGGCGAACTCGAAAACGCATTGGCTCGCCGGTAGGCGGCGATCCAACACCCAGAGCCTGCTCACGCCCAATCACCGTCAATTCACCGACCTCGGCTCATCATTTCATA
>CAVWEI010000001.1:0-597096 GCA_963753845.1 uncultured Gammaproteobacteria bacterium | reverse complement strand
CCCATTCGGGCGTCTTCGTCGATGGACTGCAGAACCCCTTGCGCGACAGCCCGTACCCGGCGATGTGTATGCTCAGCCGCCTGCCGTAGAAAGACCCGATAGTCGGCATCCAGGTGACAGGCATCGGCCAGAGGCAGGGGTTCATCGTGCAGGGCGTAGACGTTTCCGCAAAAACGACCACTGCGTGTGCGCACCCGGCGACAGAGGGTCAGCCATCGGGTGGCCCGCAGGATGGCAATCGCCCGGGCGATGGTTGAGCGCGAGGCGACATTGGCGATGCGGCCGATCGCACCGTAGCCGGGAAAGGCGGTGTTGCCCCCGGTCTCCTGTACCCCCAGCATGATGGCCATCCACACCAGCTTGTCCACCGGCTCGAGCACCGGATCTTTGATCACGGCGGTGGGAAAGGCATGATGCCGATTGCCGAGAAAGAGCACACGATCCGCCGGTTCGTGCCGGGCGGCGGATGCGGCCTGGACAACGGTCTTCTCAATCAGGGCATCGAGGGCCAGGGTCTCTGGGCGAACCGGCTCATTCATTGCCACCCGTTTGCGTTGTCTCCGCTTCATTGTGGCCGGTCAGGTTGCCATATTGTGCCCAACGCTGGGTCAGGTTCCAGATCGCGCGCAGGGATACCTTGGTTTCGCGTTGGAGATCCAGATACCCCTGCCGGGGTCAGTAGGCCGGTTTCCTCCCCATCGGCCCGGCTCGACCAGGCCTCCCAAAGCCGATGGGAACTCGCCTCATCGGGTTCCGAAGGCCTCCCCACCGAGGGGTCTACCGACATCATGCGGCGCAGCCGGGTATAGTCCCGGGTGTTCAGGCCATAGAGCACCTGCACCATCTCATGCGGGGCATCCGCGGCAATCAACGTCCGTAGCGTCTCCTCGGATTCCCGTTGTTCGCGCAGATGATCGATCATCGGCCAATAGACTTGCCGATTCAGTCCGATCTCCAGGCAATGCGCACGCAGCGACTCGATCCGATAGAGGTCGGCGAGATTCATCTCGCGCAGCGCTTCGATCTCCGCGGGGCCGAATCGCATGTTCCGCAGGGCCGCCTGATCACCTTCGGCCAGGCAACGGATGGCGTACATCAGGACCGCAGTGATCAGATCAGCTTCCTTTGTTCCCTCCATCGCCGTTACCCCCAGATTCTGGCCCCGGTGTCCGCGGCGATTGTTCGGATCCGCCGATAGGTATCCATCAGATGGATCAGGTCACGCCAGTCCCGGTCGTTGAGTGGCCACCACAGCCGGTACCCGGTGTGCCCGGGGTCGAGCGTCCAGATGCTCTTGAACAGCAGATCCGCATCATGCGTCTCGAGGGCACGCCGAAGGATGGAATCCTCGGGCAGCACCGGCAATATGGATTCCAGCGGTGCATAGGTAAGCTCCGCGCAGGCAGCCAGTTGCCACCAGAGCATGGACAGCTGACTGAGACTCTCCTCGTCCAGTTGCTCGGCGAGCGCAGGATCGGGCACATCGCGCAGCACAAAGCCCAGCCCCTTACCGGACAGCGGCTCGACGAGTTCACCCAACCCGTTGCGTTGCGCCAGACGCATCGCCAAGGTCCAGGCCCGGCCACGCAGTGATTTGAGATCACTGGGACCTTCATGCGTGATCAGTTCTTCATCAAGCCGTTCAAGGTGGTCCGAATCGGTTTCATCCGGCTGATCAGGCTGTCGATCTGAATCCGCCAGAGAATTGGGTTGTTCAGATCGATCAGACACGATGCTGTCGGGCCTTGTCGCATCGATGTCAGGATTCTCGTGCGCGTCGATATCCTCCGCGTCCCCCGAGTCGCCCGCGCTGGATATACGGGTATCAGCCCGGGATTTTTCCGACGTACTTTCTGGCTCCGGCTCGATCTTCGGGATAGCCAGCTCCCGCCCGGCCAACTCGGCATCGAGCACCACCCGGATGGTATGGATGCTGACCTCCGCCGTTTCGACCATCTCGGTTTCCAGTGCTTCGCGCAGGAGGTCGGTATCCCAGTCCGGACCATCGTAGCGGCGGCACAGCGTTGTAAAGACGGTATCGAACTCACCCGCGTCGTCCGAACAGTGCGCGCGCCAAACCGTGTTGGCCGCCCGTTCCAGGCTGCGGATGCGCTCCACCTGGGGTCGGCCCATACCATTTGCGAGCGCCTGGGGAATCAACGGCAGCAGTCGAAAGACCGCGTACGCCATCTGCGAAATACGCCCTTGACTGATACGGTAGCCCGCTTTGCGCAGTTCCGCCTCGAGACGCCGCTGTGTGATCTCATCAAGCCCAAGCTCTTCGGCAAGCAACCGCTGTGTCGCGAACACCGCCTGTGCCTTGTCAATGAAAGCGAGATTGCCACGCAGATCATTCTCCCGCAGATGTGCCAGCATGACGTCCGACTCACGGCGCCACGGCCGGAACAGACAGGGCACTTGGGAATAGCGGCTCTCGCCCGTCTCTTCGAGTAAGGTCTTCAGAATCAGCAAGCGGGTGTTACCGCCGGCGTGCACGATATAATCTGCGGCCCCTGGCCGTTGGGTAATTACCAGGGGCTGATCCAGGCCATTGTTTCGGATCGAGTCCCGGATCCGGTCATATTCCGGATTCGGGCTGTGTCTGGGATTGTGTTCGTAGGGTTGGATGCGCGCGATATCGACCTCGACGATATGGCCCACAGGGTCATGGTCTTGCAGCCCAGGCAGTGATTCGCGGGCACCGGGATGCGATGTATTCGCCGCCATCAAGCATCCTCCATGAGACCGGTGAAGATTTCCGGATGCCGCACCAGACTTTCGCGCGGCACCGCATCCAGTCTGCCTTTGGATTTCAAGGCAACCTTTCGGGTGAGCTGCTCAATACGGGTGGCCATCTGTGGGCTGGCGCGGCGATGTTTACCGGCAATCTGGTAGAGATAGGGAACTGAGTCATTACAAACGATGGCCACCTCAGCGCGTTCTCGTTTCGTGGCCAGTCGTAAGAAGTTCTTCAGCTCCATGATGCTAAACTCTAGCAGTGGGGTAACACCCCAACAACCGCGTTCAGCTTGAAAATTCTTATCATTCTGCTAAATTCTAGCTAAGCAAGCCATTTAGAAGCACTTATGAAACGGCAACGTGAGCAAGTCCGTCTAAATAACCTCGAGATTCTGATTGCAGAGGCAGGCTCAGCAACCAAGGTGGCCCAATTGGCGGGTACCAGTGAGTCTTATCTCAGTCAGGTTCGGCGAAAGATGCTGACTCAGAGCGGCACCCCCAGAGGACTGGGAAACGAACTGGCCGCCAAACTGGAAAAGGGATTGGGCAAACCGGAAGGGTGGATGGACGAGACACATGAAGTTGTCTACAAGACTTCAGACACTCATCGGAAAGTGCGTGTAGGAAATCGCATAGTGTACGCGGGAGAACAGGCGGTTGCCGTCGAACTATCGGGTCAGGGGCAGCCACTCGAAGTAGACGAATCGGTAGATACCGATGCCAGGAAATCCCCTTCTTCGAAGACCAGAGCAACAACCAAAGCAGACGTCATCATGCTCTGCCCTCTCATTTCATGGGCACAGGCCTGCGAAATGCCGGTCGTTCCAACGACTTCCGAACAGCGGATATCAGAAAACATCCTGCCCTGCCCTGTCCCCTGCAGTCAGGGAACATTCATCCTGCGCGTCAAAGGGGCCAGCATGGAACCCCGTTTCTACAACGGCGACCTTATCTTCGTGGATCCAGAGGTCGTGGCTGAGAGCGGGAAACATGTCGTCGTAAAACTGGAAGACGCCGATGAAGCCATGTTTAGGCAACTGATCACTGAAGGTGGCCGAAAGTACCTCAAGGCACTCAACCCAGATTGGCCTGATCGAATCATCGAGATTGATGAAAAAACTAAAATCTGCGGTGTCGTCGTATTCAAAGGCGAGATGATCTAGCCCAATCACAGTACCCGCGGTTAGTCCCTCTCTCACGCTACTGTTCTTTCCCAACCATGCAGGGAAGCTAGGTCTCCGGCATGCGTCCCGACTTTTCTTTGATCCGTTGAATTTACCGCTGTGCTAAATATTTATCCTTTGCCCAGCAATTTTTCCCCATGCTAATGTTTTTACCGCCACGTGGAAGGCTTGTGACTGTACATCTCAACGCACTACGACCGAACGGAACCAACATCAAGCGAGAGCGCGAATGCCGAATCTCTGGGAAATGATTCATCGACCCTATCTGAATGGCAGCGCACATTTCTTGCGAGGAATCCCCAAGAATGACCAGAAGACCGTTGTTCGCTCTTAGTGGTCATGTCAGATAAAACTTCACAACGGGCACACAATTGCCATCCCCTCCTACCCCGGCTGATTCGTCTACGGGACGCGCCTTTTTACACGGGTATGGACAAGAACCGCTTCAACATCGAAGTGCGGCCGTATCTGGTCCAAATACCCATCGGTGAACAAGGCATTGCCTTCGACCGAGTTGAATTGGACGCCTGGGTGGATCACTATAAATCCCGCAACGGGCGTCCCGGTCTACAGAAAGGAGACCGATTATGGGACGCAAAAGAATGCCCGGCCTCTACCTTCGGGGAGAAACTTGGCATATCGACAAGGTTGTCTACGGACAACGAGTTAGACGAATCTACTCGTACAAGCGACCTCAAAGAAGCGGAAAGGTACCTAGTCCACCGGATCGAGGAAATCCGAAAGGCCGAGGTTTACGGGGTCAGGCCCCAGCGAGACGTTCAAGGAGGCCGCAGCGAAGTTTCTGCGCGAGAACATGGACAAGCGGTCCATCGCTGACGATGCGTCGCGGCTGAAAGGGTTGCTGCCGTTCATTGGTGAACTCGGATTGCATCAGGTTCACGATGGCACGCTTAGTGGCTATGTCGCTGACTGCAAGACCAAGGGGTCTGAAGTCAAAGACGATCAACAATGGGATTGAGGTCGTCCGGCGGATTCTGAACCTGGCGGCAAGGAAGTGGCGGGACGTTAATGGCCTGACTTGGCTTGAGACACCTCCCCTGCTCTCGCATGCAGGACACGCACGATGCGCGGTCACCCCTATCCGCTGAACTGGGAGGAGCAGAAAGCCCTGCTGGCGGCCCTGCCCGATCACCTGGCCACGATGGCTCTGTTTAAGGTGAACTCGGGATGCCGCGAACAGGAGGTCTGTCAGCTGCGCTGGGATTGGGAGGTGGACGTGCCGGAACTAGAGACTTCGGTGTTCCTGATCCCGGGAGCGATGGTAAAGAACACGGATGATCGCCTGGTGGTACTCAACCGCGTCGCAAAGTCAGTGATTGACTCGCAACGTGGTAAACATGCCAGCAGGGTATTCACCTTCCGCGGACGACCGATTGGGAAGATCTACAACAGCGGATGGAAACGCGCCCGGGAAAAAGCGGCAGAAGTGTATGCCCGGGAGAACAAGGAGCCGGTGGTGTGGGGGTTTGCGAACCTACGGGTTCACGATCTCAAGCACACGTTCGGCAGGAGACTTCGGGCCGCCGGTGTACCGCTGGAAACCCGGAAAGTGTTACTTGGGCACCGTAACGGCGACATCACATCGCACTACTCGGCACCCGAAATTGAGGAGTTGTTAGACGCGGCAAACAGAGTCTGTGGAGGCGAGTCCCGCAAAACTCCCGCATTGACTTTGCTGAAAAGAAAAACGGCCTAGAGATTACTCTCCAAGCCGTTGTTTCTAAAGCACAAATTTGGTAGCGGGGGCAGGATTTGAACCTACGACCTTCGGGTTATGAGCCCGACGAGCTGCCAGACTGCTCCACCCCGCATCTGGAAGCGGGCACTATACACATTTACCGGGTTTTGGACAACCCTTTCTGGCGCTTTCTGTTTTGAACAAGGGGCATCTCAGATCCCGAACGCGGCCCGGCAGGCGCCCAGCAATCCGGCCGGAAACAGGCCAAACCAGAGCATGGCCAGCCCGTTAATCGACATCATGACACGCACGTCCATCGACGAGGCCAGAGGTTCGCTGACGATGGGCTTGTCGAAGTACATGACCTTCACCGCACGGATGTAGTAGAAGGCGCCGATGATGGAGAAGAACACCGCCACCGCCGCCAACCAGACCATGTCCACGCTGACCACTGCGTCCAACACAAACAGCTTCGCAAAGAAGCCGACGGTGGGCGGCACACCCGCCATCGAGAACAGGATCAGCATCATCATGAATGCCAGCCAGGGGCTGCGGTCATTGAGCCCCTTGAGATCATAGATGTTCTCGGCATCAAATCCCTTGCGACACAGCATGGTGACCACGCCGAAGCCGCCGGCCGCAGTCAACGCATAGACGATCGCATAGAACATCGCGGCAGAGTAACCCTTCTCGGTACCTGAAAGCAGACCGAGAAAGATGAAACCGACATGCGAGATGGTCGAATAGGCCAGCATGCGCTTGATGTTGGTCTGGGCGACCGCCACCACGTTACCCAGTGCCATGGACAGCACCGCAAGAATGATCAGCATGTCCTGCCATTGCACGAGCAGGCCGCCCAGGCCGTCGACCAGCAGCCGCATGGCCAGAGCGAAGGCCGCGATCTTGGGCGCACTACCCAGGAACAGGGTCACAGAGGTCGGGGCACCCTGATATACATCCGGCACCCACATGTGGAACGGCACCGCGCCAAACTTGAACGAAATGCCCAGCACGATGAACACCAGGCCGAACACCAGCACGGTCTGATCGGCCGCGCCACTGGCTATGACCGCAGCCACTTCCGGGAAGACCAGCTGACCGGTGGCCCCATAGACCATGGAGATCCCGTACAGCAGCATGCCCGAGGCCAGCGCGCCCAGGACAAAGTACTTCATCGCGGCCTCGGCCCCGGTCTTGGAATCGCGGTGGAAGGCAACCAGTGCATAAAGGCACAGCGCCAGCAGTTCCAGACCCAGGTACACGGTCAGGAAACTGTTGGCAGAGATCATGACCATCATGCCGAGCACCGCGAACAGACTGAGCACGTAGTATTCGCCGCGCAGTATGCCCTGCTCACTCAGATAGTCCTTGGCGTAGACGAAAGCGAACAGCGTCACCAGCAGAAGGCCCGTCTTCAACACGTCCGACATGGGGTCGCGCACGAAACTTCCGTCGAAGATCACCTCGCGCTCGGCACCGGCCGCAAACTGTGTAAGCGCGATGGCACCGATAATGGCGGCCAGCGACAGCCCGTAGGTCAGCATTCGCGTGCGGTCCGTGAGGAACAGGTCGATCACGAGAATCAGGCAGGTGGCCGTCAGGAGAAATATCTCCGGCAGCACGGGTTGCAGTGTAATCAGGTTGTATTCCATACAGGCTTACCGAATCCGCGTGTGACCGCTCAAAGTTTGGTGACGGCGATGTGCCTGACCAGGTTCTCAATCGAGACATCCATCACCTCGATCAGCGGGGCCGGCCAGATACCCAGAACGAGCACCGCAACCGCCAGCGAGGTGAGTACCAGGGCCTCGCGCTTGTTGATGTCTTCCAGTGCCGCCACCTTGTCTGATCCGATCTCGCCGTAGACCACCCGCTTGACCATCCACAGGGTATAGGCAGCACCTACGATCAGGGTGGTCGCACCCAGGAAGGCGAACCAGAAGTCGGCGCGGAAGCTGGCCAGTATCACCATGAATTCCCCGACGAAGCCGGACGTGCCTGGCAGGCCCGCGTTGGCCATCGCAAAAAACACCATGAAGGCCGCGAACCAGGGCATCACGTTGACCACGCCGCCGTAGTCATTGATCTCACGACTGTGCATGCGGTCATAAAGCACGCCGACGCACAGGAACATGGCCGCCGAGATAAAGCCGTGCGAGACCATCTGCACCATGCCGCCCTGCATGCCCAGCACCGCGCCGCTGTTGACGTCGCCGCGCGACATGATGATGAACGCAATGAAGAAACCGAGGGTGACAAAACCCATGTGCGCAATCGATGAATAGGCAATCAGCTTTTTCATGTCCTGCTGGACCAGGGCGACGAAGCCGATATAGACCACCGCGATCAATGACATCGAAATGATCATCCAGTCCAGCTCGCTGCTCGCATCGGGCGTGATCGGCAGGCTGAAGCGCAGGAAACCATAGCCGCCGATCTTCAGCATGATCGCGGCCAGGATCACCGAGCCGCCGGTTGGTGCCTCGACGTGCGCGTCCGGCAACCAGGTGTGTACCGGCCACATCGGCACCTTGACCGCAAACGCCAGCAGGAACGCGACGAAGATCAGCACCTGCTCATGAAGATTCAGCTGCAGTTCGTGGAATGCGAGGATTTCCATCGAGCCGGATTTGAAGTACATGTAGATCAGGGCGACCAACATGAACACCGAGCCCAGGAAGGTGTACAGGAAGAACTTGATGGTGGCGTAGACCCGGTTGGGGCCGCCCCAGACGCCGATGATGATGAACATCGGGATCAGCATGGCCTCCCAGAACACGTAGAACAGTATGGCATCGAGGGAGGCGAACACCCCGACCATCACGCCCTCCATCATCAGGAAGGCGGCCATATACTGCGACGGCTTGTACTGAATGACCTCCCAGCCTGCGATGATCACCAGGATCGATATGAAGGTGGTCAACAGGATCAACGGCATCGAGATACCGTCGACACCAAGGTAGTACTGAACATCGAATTCAGGTATCCACGGGAGCCGCTCGACGAACTGCATCTGTGCAGTGCCGATATCGAAGCCGGTGTACAGGGGAATGCTGACAAGGAAGGTCAGCACTGCAAATATCAGCGCCATCCAGCGCGACACGTTCGGTGCCTTGTCACCGCTCGCGAGCACCAGGGCGCCGCCCAGTATCGGGAGCCATATCGTCGCACTGATAATCGGCCAATCTGCAGTCATGATTCTGTTGTCTCTAGTCCTGTTCCCGGCGATACACGCCCGCTTTGGGCGGTCTGCCGCCAGCCACTTTTGCGTCGACTGCCCTCGCCTCGACGCGGCTCAATAAATCCATACCGCAAAGATCAACACTACGCAGCCATTACAAACCAACCAAGCAACGCCAAAAGGCCGATGATCATCACCATGGCGTACTGGTAAAGCATGCCGGTCTGGACGCGGCGCACCACCATGGCGAACCTGCCCACCGAGTGCGCGGAACCATTCACCGCGACACCATCGATCAGTGCACGATCACCCACCAGCCAAAGGAACTTGCCCAGCAGCTTGCTGCCGCCTGCAAACATGGCCTGGTTGAATTCGTCAAACCCATACTTACGATCGAGGATGAAATACATCCAGTCGAACTTGATCGCCAGGTTGCGCGCGATCTCGGGCTTGCGCGTATAGACGTACCAGGCGGTCGCCAGCCCACCCATGGCCAGGAAGAACGGCAGACCCATCATTCCGTGCAATATGAAACCGAAGGCGCTGTCGAAGTGGATCTGTCCCAGGGTGTCGTGAACGGCAGCGACCGTCAGCACGCCATCGAAGTAGTCCCCGAAAAGCATCGGGCCGACCGTGAAGTAACCGATGAACACCGAGGGGATGGCCAGCAGGATCAAGGGCACCGTCACCACCCAGGGTGACTCGTGTGGTGTGGGCTCGTCATGCACATGGTGATGCTCCTGAGCTTCCGCACCGCCATGCTCGTCATGCGCTTCATGATGCGGTTCGAAGTGACGCGGGCCTTCACCATGGAAAACCAGGAAGTACATACGGAAGCTGTACAGTGCGGTCACGAACACGCCAGCGACCAGCAGCACGTTGGCGTAAGCCGCCCCTGCGATCTGCGAATTGTGAACCGCCTCGATGATCGCATCCTTGGAGAAGAAGCCGGAAAAGCCGGGGAAACCGATCAAGGCCAGGGACCCGAGCAACATCGTCCAGCGCGTTATCGGCATGTACTTGGCCATACCGCCCATCTTGCGGATGTCCTGCTCGTGGTGCATGGCGATGATCACCGAACCGGCACCAAGGAACAGCAGGGCCTTGAAGAAGGCGTGGGTCATCAAATGGAAAAGGCCGGCCGCGTAGGCGGAGGCACCGAGGGCCGCGATCATGTAGCCGAGCTGTGACAGCGTCGAATAGGCCACCACGCGCTTGATGTCATTCTGGACGATACCGATCAGGCCCATGAAGAAGGCGGTGGTCGCACCGATCACCAGCACGAAGGTCAGCGCGGTCTCAGACAGCTCGTATAGGGGTGACATGCGCGCGACCATGAAGATACCGGCGGTAACCATAGTGGCGGCATGGATCAGCGCCGAGATCGGGGTCGGACCTTCCATCGAGTCGGGCAGCCACACATGCAGCGGCACCTGGGCCGATTTACCCATGGCCCCGATGAACAGCAGGATGCAGATCACGGTCATCAGCGACCAGGCGCTGTCGCCCCAGATGGTGATACTGGTGTCAGCCAGCTGGGGTGCAGTGGCGAAAACCTCTTTGTAGTCGAGGCTGCCGAAGTACATGGCGATCGCCGCGATGCCGAGAAGAAAGCCGAAGTCGCCGACGCGGTTGACCAGGAACGCCTTCATATTGGCGAAGATGGCGGTCTCTTTCTTGAAATAGAAACCGATCAGCAGGTAAGACACCAGACCCACCGCCTCCCAGCCGAAGAACAGCTGCAGGAAGTTGTTGGCCATCACCAGCATCAGCATCGAAAAGGTGAACAGTGCAATATAACTGAAGAAACGCTGGTAACCGTCATCGTCCGCCATATAGCCGATGGTGTAGATATGTACCATCAGGGAGACGAAGGTTACGACCGCCATCATCATGGCGGTCAGGCGATCGATCAGGAAGCCGATCTCCATGCGCAGGCCGTCACTGACCATCCAGGTGTAAACGGTTTCGTTGTAGGTCGCCGCACCCTCGAAAGCAAACTGCCACCAGACATATATCGACAGAAGGCAGGAGATACCGACGCCGAGGATTGTCACCGAGTGCGCACCGACGCGCCCCACCTGGTTGCGCCAAAGGCCGGCGATGATTGCGCCGGCGAGAGGCGCCAGTACGATGGTCAGTAGGATCGATTCCATCTCTAGCCCTTTAAGGTATCCAGATCGGCGACGTTGATCGTGCCGCGGTTTCGGAACAGTACGACCAGGATCGCCAGACCGATCGCGGCCTCAGCAGCGGCCACGGTCAGGATGAAGAAAACGAACACCTGCCCCGCGGTATCACCTAGAAAATGCGAGAAGGCGATGAAATTGATGTTCACCGCCAGCAGCATCAGCTCGATGCACATCAGCAGCAGGATTACGTTCTTGCGATTGAGGAAGATACCCGCAACGCTCAGGGAGAACAGAATCGCACCGACCATCAGGTAGTCCGAAAGGGCAATCATCAGGCCTTCTCCTCTGCATCCATCTTGATCACGCGCAGGCGATCAGATGCCTTGACCGCGATCTGACTGGCCGCATGCTGGCTCTTGGTTTCCGGGCGTTTGCGCATGGTCAGGCCGATGGCCGCCACGATACCGACCAGCAGAATCACCGCGGCGATCTCGAATGCATAAATGTGCTGAGTGAACAGTGCCAGACCGAGTTCCTCGGTATTGTTGTACTCAGCCGATCTGGCCGCCGGTGAAGCGACCGAGTCCAGGCCGAAGCGCTGCGGGCCCACGACCATCAACAACTCGACTACCATGGCGACCGCGACCAGGATCGCGACCGGTGCGTTGCGCACGAAGCCGGCACGCAACTCGGCGATATTGATGTCCAGCATCATCACCACGAACAGGAACAGGACCATCACCGCACCGACATAGACAAGGACCAGTACGATTGCCAGGAACTCGGCCTCGGCCAGCATCCACAGGGCGGCGCTGTTGAAAAAGGCCAGGACCAGGAAGAGTGCCGAATGGACCGGGTTCTTGCGCGTGATGACCATCACCGCGGCAAACACCAGGAAGGCCGCGAAGACATAAAAAAGGAACTTTTCAACAGTCATTTGGTTTTCCTGTCCCCGGCGCTAGCGCACGTTGGCCTGCGCAGCGCGGTCGGCCGCCAGCTGCACTTCATACTTGTCACCGATATCCAGCAGCATCTGCTTGGTCATGATCTGCTCGCCGCGGTTCTCGAAATGGTATTCGTAGACACGCGTCTCGACGATCGAGTCCACCGGGCAGGATTCTTCGCAGAAGCCACAATAGATGCACTTGAACAGGTCAATGTCGTAACGGGTGGTGCGACGCGAACCGTCAGCGCGCGGCTCGGCCTCGATGGTTATCGCCAGCGCCGGACAGACCGCTTCGCACAGCTTGCACGCGATGCAGCGCTCCTCGCCGTTGGGATAGCGGCGCAACGCATGCAGACCACGAAAACGCGGTGACACCGGGGCCTTCTGCTCTGGGTACTGCAGGGTGAACTTGCGCGCAAAGAAATAGCTGCCAGTGACACTGAGCCCCTTGAGCAGTTCGAACAGGAACAGGCTGCGGATGTAGTTCGTTATCGTCTTCATCACACCGGACCTCAGTTGAACCACCAGGGCATCGCGGTCACCTTCATGACGGCAACCACCACGATCCAGACGATCGTGATCGGAATGAACACCTTCCAGCCGAGGCGCATGATCTGGTCATAGCGGTAACGCGGGAAGGTCGCGCGAAACCACAGGAACAGGAACATGAAGAAGAATGTCTTGATCAGCAGCCACTGGAAACCGTCGTCGAGCAGGAACACGCCGTCTACCCAACTGGCCGGCAACGGCGATAGCCAGCCACCGAGGAACATCAGTGCGCTCAACGCCGAGATCAGGATCATGTTGGCGTATTCGGCGAGGAAGAACACGGCAAAGGTCATGCCCGAGTATTCGACGTGGAACCCGGCCACGATCTCCGACTCGCCCTCGGCGACGTCGAATGGCGCACGGTTGGTCTCCGCGACCCCGGAGATGAAGTAGATCAGGAACAGCGGGAACAGCGGCAGCCAGAACCAGTGGAACAGGCTGCCCTGTTGTGCGGCCACGATATCGCCCAGGTTCAGACTGCCCGCGGCCACCAGTACCCCGACCAGGGCAAAGCCCATCGCAATCTCGTACGAGACAATCTGCGCGGCCGAACGGATCGAACCGAGAAAGGCATACTTCGAATTGGATGCCCAGCCTGCGATGATCACGCCATAGACACCCAGCGAGGTCATGGCCAGGATATACAGCAGGCCGGCGTTCACATCCGCGAGCACCAGTTCGGCGTCGAAGGGAAACACGGCCCAGGCCGCCAGCGCCGGCCCGATCGAAAGGGTCGGCGCAATCAGGAACAGGAGCTTGTTGGACCCCGAGGGGATGATGATCTCCTTGAACATCAGCTTGACCGCATCGGCGATCGGCTGGCCCAGCCCCCACAGGCGGTAGCCGAAGAAACCCACCCGGTTGGGGCCCATGCGCACCTGCATGTAGCCGATGATCTTGCGCTCGGCATAGGTGTAATAGGCCACCAGAATCATCAATGGCATCATGATCACGACGATCTTCATCACGATCTGGATCACGACCGGCAGCGCCATCCACAGTTCAATCAGGGTATCCATCGGTTACACCCTCTCCACGGAGACCGGACCGAACCCGACCCCCAGCGCTTCAGATCCGGGAACCGCAGTAGGCAGCCACACACAGCCATCGGGCACCACATCGTCCACCCGCACCGAAAACTCGGCACTGGCATCACCCTGGGTGATGCGCACGGATGCCACCTCCCCGAGTCCCAGTGTCTTTGCCGCAGCCGCGTTCAGACGCACGCCCGAACCCCAGGCATCCGGGGTCAGCTGCAGCGAATGCGCACGCCGCGTCAGTGCATCCACGGAGTACATCGGCACACCGCCGATACGTTCCCAGGCACCTGCCTCGGTCCGCGGTGACTGTGGGTCCAGCTTGCCGACGGTGTTGTCGGGTGCGAGTTCGGCACAAGCACGCAACACCTCGTCGCGTACCTCAGTCGAGTCGACGTAATCGAAACCGTCGAGATCGAGCAGGTTGCCGAGCACGCGCAGCACCTTCCAGGCCGGACGCGCCTCGCCCTGGGGAGAAGCCACCCCTTTGAATCCCTGCACCGTCCCCTCGATATTCACCAGCGTGCCCGATGTCTCGGCATAGGACGAGACCGGGAGCAGGATGTCCGCGTGCTGTTGCAACCATGGCGACAGGTAGCCGCTCAACGCCACGACCTGCGCGGATTCCAGGGCGGCAGCCATCAGCGCGGGATCGGCCACGTCCATCTCCGGCTCGATACCGATCGTCAGGTACAGATCACGCGCCTGGCGCATCATCTCGGCCGCATCGAGACCAACGGGATCGGCGTTCGCGCCGCCCGCGACACGGTGCGGCACTGCACCGGCCATCCAGGCACCGGCATCATTGCTGCCGCTGCCGACAAAACCAAGACTCACCCCGGCGGCCTTGGCGATACCGACAGCCAGGGTGCGCAGGATCGAGAAGTCCGGATGCATGGCGGCCGCGGTGCCGAGCAGAATGCTGCCCTGCCCGGCCGACTTGAGCGATTCCGCGATGGCGCA
Organism: uncultured Gammaproteobacteria bacterium; assembly: GCA_963753845.1. Lineage (GTDB taxonomy): Bacteria > Pseudomonadota > Gammaproteobacteria > Chromatiales > Chromatiaceae > Thiosocius. The sequence continues at coordinate 582,666 of CAVWEI010000001.1, read as the reverse complement.
ATGCGCCTGGTCAGGTTCAGCCGGGACACCCGAGGTATCCACCCCGAGCGCCGCTGCGACACAGGCCAGTTCGGTGACCATGGCGGAGGGGGCGCACACGATGTCGACGTCCAGCTCGAAGTTGCTGTCGTAGGCCACCGGGTTGATCGCCATGACCTCGCCACCCTCGATGTGCGACTGACGCACACGGTGATTTAGCAGCGGCTGATCCTTGCGCAGCCAGGAACCGACCAGCAAAGTTGCCTGGTTGCCGGCGAGATCCGCGATCTTCTTGCCCAGCCAGGGCAGTGCCGGGTCTGCACCGTCGCCGCGGAAATCACTCTGGCGCAGACGATGGTCGATATTGGAGCTTCCCAGACCGCGCACCAGGCGTGCCGCGAGGTACTGTTCCTCCAGGGTTGCGCTGGGAGACACCAGGCAGCCGATCTGCTCGGCCGCGACGCCCTTCAAGGCCTTGGCCACGGCCTGCAGGGCCACCTGCCAGTCGACCTCCCGCAACTTGCCGTTCTCACGCAGCATCGGTCGCAGCAGGCGGTCTTTGCTGTAAAGGCCCTGGTAGCTGAAACGGTCGCGATCGGAGATCCAGGTCTGGTTGACTGCCTCGTTTTCACGCGGCACCACGCGCATCACCTTATTGCCACGCACGTGCAGGTGCAGATTACTGCCGAGGGCGTCATGCGGGGCCACCCCGTCATGCTCGGTCAATTCCCAGGCCCGCGCATTGAAGCGTGAGGGCTTGGCAGTCAGCGCTCCCACCGGACAAAGGTCGATGACGTTGCCTGAAAGCTCGGAAGAAACACTGTGTTCTATGTAGACGCCGATACGCATGTGCTCACCGCGCCCGGTCGCACCAAGCTCACGCATGCCCGCGATCTCGCCACCGAAACGCACACAGCGGGTGCAATGGATGCAGCGGGTCATCTCGGTCGCTATCAGGGCGCCGATATCCTCGTCGCGTACCACGCGCTTGCGCTCGCTGTAACGTGAAACGTCACCACCGTAGCCCATGGCCACGTCCTGCAGTTCGCACTCGCCACCCTGATCGCAGATCGGGCAATCCAGCGGATGGTTGATCAGCAGGAACTCCATGGTGCCCTTCTGCGCCTCGCGCGCCAGAGGCGAACGCGTGTAGACCTTCATGCCGTTCATGACCGGCGTGGCACAGGCCGGCAGCGGCTTGGGCGCCTTCTCGACCTCGACCAGGCACATGCGGCAATTGGCCGCCACCGACAAGTGCTTGTGATAACAGAAGCGCGGGACGCTGATGCCGGCGGCATCCGTCACCTCGATCAACATCTGCCCAGGCTGCGCCTCGAGTTGCTTGCCGTCGACTTCTATGACGATGGTTTGATTGTCTGCCATGTGCTCTTTTCAGTTCGGCGTTTGAAACGCAAAGTTCGCAAAGGCGCAAAGGCCACAAAGATTCTTTATCAGGCAAAGTACTCCAATCGTTCGGGGCACTTCGCGTCTTTGTGTCCTTCGTGTTTCGTTGCTCGATCTCACACCATGCACTTCTTGTTGTCGATGTGATACTGGAACTCATCCCGGAAATGCTTGATGAATCCGGCCACCGGCAAAGCGGCGGCATCACCCAGCGCACATATCGTGCGCCCCATGATCTTCTTCGCGACATCGTCCAGCAGGTCCAGGTCCTCCGGGCGCCCCCGGCCTGTCTCTATGCGATGCACGACGCGATGCATCCATCCCGTACCCTCGCGGCAGGGGGTGCATTGACCGCAGGATTCCTCGAAATAAAAATAGGAGATCCGGTCCAGGACCTTCACCATGCAGTTGCTGTCGTCCATCACGATCACCGCGCCCGAACCCAGCATCGAGCCGGCCTGGGCGATGCTGTCGTAGTCCATGGTCAGATCCATCATCACATCACCCGGCAGCACCGGCGCGGAGGAGCCACCCGGTATCACCGCCTTGCACACGCGGCCGTCGCGCATGCCACCGGCCATCTCAAGCAGCTCGGCAAACGGCGTCCCCATCGGGATCTCGTAGTTGCCGGGCCGGACCACATTGCCAGACACTGAAAACAGCTTGGGACCACCACTGTTTGGAACGCCGATCTCGCGGAACCAGTCTGCGCCCTGGCGCATGATGTCGGGTATAGACGCCAGCGATTCGGTGTTGTTGATCACCGTCGGACGACCATAGAGGCCGAACATGGCAGGGAAAGGCGGCTTGAAACGCGGCTGCCCCTTCTTGCCTTCCAGCGACTCCAACAGAGCGGTCTCTTCACCACAGATATAGGCACCGGCGCCGAGGTGGCTGTGGATATCGAAATCGAAACCGGAACCGAGAATGTTCTCGCCCAGCAGACCGGCCTCTCGCGCCTCGGCCAGGGCATCCTCGAAACGTTCGTAGGGCTCCCAGAACTCGCCGCGGATGTAGTTGTACCCGGCGACAGCACCGATCGCATAGCCGCAGATGATCATCCCCTCGATCAGGGCATGCGGGTTGTAACGCAGGATATCGCGATCCTTGAAGGTGCCCGGCTCGCCCTCGTCGGAGTTGCATACGACATACTTGTCGCCCGGTGCGGTACGGTTGATGAAGCTCCACTTGAGCCCGGTCGGAAAACCTGCACCACCGCGGCCCCTCAGCCCCGATTGCTTGACCGTCTCGATGATCTCTTCCTGCGCGGTCTTTTCGCTGAGGATCTTTTTGAGGGCCTCGTATCCGCCCTCCGCCTGATAAGTCTCCAGGCGCCAGGGGCGGTCCTTGTCGAGAGTGCGGAAGCAAACTTCGTTCGTCATCGCCTTACTCCAGCCCGTCCAGAATCTGATCGACCAGTTCCGGTGTCAGGTTCTCGTAATAAGTGCGACCGATTTGCATCATCGGTGCACCGCCACAGGCGCCCAGACATTCCACTTCCTTGAGACTGAACCTGCCGTCTCCGGTCACCTGGCCGAAGCCGATGCCCAGACGATTGCTGAGGTGCTCGAGGATACTGTCGGAGCCGTTGATCATGCACGACACGTTGGTGCACAGGCAGATCTTGTGCCTGCCAACCGGCTTGTGCTCATACATCGAATAAAAGGTCGCGACCTCGTACACGCCGATCGCAGGCATGTCCAGGTAGTCGGCCACCTGGTCCATCAGTTCTTCCGTAAGATGGCCGCCATTTATATCCTGCACGATCGTCAGTGCGGCCATACATGCCGATTGTCGCCACTCCTGCGGGTACTTCGCGACCCAGGCATCGATCTCCTGGCGAACTTCGGGGGTGAACAGAGAATCTTTGTTCTCGCACTTGTTGGCGCGCGCCATGGGTTCACTGCGCATGCTCATCGGTCAATTTCTCCGAAAACAACATCCATGGTGCCGATGATCGCCACCACGTCGGCCAGCATATGGCCGCGTGCCATCTCGTCCATGGCCGCCAGGTGCGCGAAGCCCGGCGCCCGGATCTTCAAGCGGTAAGGCTTGTTGGCACCATCCGACACGATATAGCAGCCAAATTCACCCTTGGGCGCCTCGACGGCCGCGTAGACCTCGCCGGGAGGTGGGCAGTAGCCCTCGGTGAACAATTTAAAATGATGAATCAAGGCCTCCATGTCGTCCTTCATATCGGCGCGCCGGGGGGGCGTGATCTTGTGGTCGCCGAGCATCACCGGCCCCGGGTTGGCGCGCAGCCATTGCACGCATTGCTTGATGATGCGTGTCGACTGGCGGAACTCCTCGACCCTTACCAGGTAGCGGTCATAGCAATCACCGTTGGTACCGATCGGGATATCGAAATCGACCTTGTCATAGGCTGCATAAGGCTGCTTTTTGCGCAGGTCCCAGGCGACCCCGGAGCCGCGCAGCATTGGGCCGGTGAAACCGAGCTGCATGGCGCGCTCGGGCGTCACCACGCCGATACCCACCGTACGTTGCTTCCAGATACGGTTGTCCGTGAGCAGGGTCTCGTATTCGTCGACCAGACCCGGGAACCGGTTCGCGAAATCCTCGATGAAATCGAGCAACGAGCCTTCGCGTGCCGCATTGCGCCGCTTGCCTTCGGCGGCACTGCCAAACTGGGCGGTGTCGTAGCGTGGCATCTGGTCCGGCAGATCCCGGTACACCCCACCCGGGCGGTAGTAGGTGGCATGCATTCGCGCGCCCGATACTGCCTCATAGCAGTCCATCAGGTCTTCGCGTTCGCGGAAACAGTAAAGGAACATGGTCATCGCGCCGACGTCCAGCGCATGTGTACCCAACCACATCAGATGATTGAGGATGCGCGTGATCTCGTCGAACATGGTGCGGATGTACTGGGCCCTTTCAGGGGCCTCGATGCCCAACAGCTTCTCGATGGCACGCACGTAACCATGCTCGCTGCACATCATTGACACGTAATCGAGCCGGTCCATATAGCCGATGGACTGGTTGTAGGGCTTGCTCTCGGCCAGCTTCTCGGTACCGCGATGCAGCAGTCCTATATGCGGGTCCGCACGCTCGATCACCTCGCCGTCCATCTCGAGCACCAGGCGCAAGACACCGTGCGCGGCCGGGTGCTGGGGACCGAAGTTGAGCGTGTAGTTTCTGATCTCAGCCATTGGCTTATTCCGTCTCCCCGGTTGGAGGTTCCGGCTTCCAGCCCGACTCGTAGCGCCCGTCTTCGCGGATGACCCGCGGCACCAGGGTGCGCGGCTCGATGCTCACCGGCTCATAGATCACACGACGCTGTTCCGGGTCATAGCGCATCTCGACCTGGCCGATCAGCGGGAAATCCTTGCGGAAGGGGTGACCGATGAATCCGTAATCGGTCAGGATGCGGCGCAGATCGGGGTGCCCCTTGAACATGATGCCGAACAGATCGAAGGCCTCGCGCTCGAACCAGTTTGCGCCGGACCAGATCCCCACCACCGAGTCGACGATCGGCCGGTCGGCATCCAGGAAGGTCTTCACCCGCAGACGTACATTGTGCGCGATCGACAGCAGGTGATAGACCGCGGCATAGCGGCTCTGCGGGTTCATCTCCGGCAGGTCCCGGCTCACGCCGCGCCCGAATCCGGAATTCGCGGCCTTGCTCGTCACCCACTCGGTCTGACCGTAGGTCGCGTAGTCGACGCCACAGACATCGATACATTGCTCAAACGCCAGTGCGCGCTTCTCACGCAACAACTTCATCACCGCGATCAACTGCTCCCGCGGCACGGTCAGCGTCAACTCACCGCGCACGCGCTCCCGCTGGCAGTCTTCGAAGTCCTCGAGGTGCTCATCAAGGGCCTCTTCGAGCTCATCCAGGCGATCTTCTGGTGTCATTGCAGGTGTGTTCCAGAGGGATTAACGGGCGATGGTGTTGGTCTGACGGATCTTGTTTTGCAGTTGCAGGATGCCCCAAAGCAAGGCCTCCGCAGTGGGCGGGCAGCCCGGCACGTAGACATCCACCGGGACGATGCGGTCACAGCCACGGACAACGGAGTAGGAGTAGTGATAATAACCACCACCGTTGGCGCATGAACCCATGGAGATGACCCAGCGTGGCTCCGCCATCTGGTCATAGACCTTGCGGAACGCCGGTGCCATCTTGTTCACCAGGGTCCCGGCGACGATCATCACGTCCGACTGGCGGGGACTGGGGCGAAACACCATGCCGAAGCGATCGATGTCGTAACGCGAAGCGGCGGCGTGCATCATCTCTATCGCGCAACAGGCCAGCCCAAAGGTCATCGGCCACATCGAGCCGGTACGGGCCCAGTTGATCACCCCGTCCAGTGACGTGGTGAAGAAGCCCTTTTCGAGAACGCCCTCTATTCCCATTCCAGCGCCCCTTTCTTCCACTCGTAGATAAAGCCGACCACCAGGACGCCAAGGAAGATCATCATGGCCCAGAAACCCGCCATACCGATCTGGTCCAGCACCACAGCCCAGGGGAACAGGAACGCAATCTCGAGATCGAAGATGATGAACAGGATCGCCACCAGGTAGTAGCGCACATCGAATTTCATGCGCGAATCTTCGAAGGCCTCGAAGCCACACTCGTAGGGGGAATTCTTTTCACTGTCCGGCCGGCTTGGAGACAGCACGAACCCAATACCGATCATCGCCGCACCAACGAAGGCGCCAATGACGATAAACATCAATACGGGCAGATAATTTTCCAGCATTCGAGGCTTTCTCCCGGAGGATTGCCCGAGTTTCGGCCTTTTCCAGAACCGTTTTCGGATCGCCAAGGATCATAGCGACCGGGGGCCGTCAGGTCAAATCAAGCCCCATAACTATCTGGTTGTTTTTAAACGTTAATTATTTGTTTTCTTGGACATAAAAAAAACGGTATCGCCAGCGAACTGACGATACCGCTCGTATGGTGCCGAAGGCCGGACTCGAACCGGCACGGCTTGCGCCACTACCCCCTCAAGATAGCGTGTCTACCAATTTCACCACTTCGGCTGAAAACTGAAGAACCCCCTCCCCTACTCGGTCACCTTGGGGACATCATCCTGTGACGGGGCCGCCGGGGCCCCGGGAACCACCGGCACATCGCTCGCCACCGGCACTTCGGGCACGACGTCGACCGCGGCCGGCTGGGCCGTCTCCATCAGGGTCTCGGGTTCATTGCTCTGCATCGCAAAATAGGCCAGCGTGAGACTGGTCGCGAAGAAAAGGGCTGCAAGGATTCCGGTTGTCCGGCTCAGAAAGTTGGAGGCACCACGCGCACCAAATACGCTCGCAGACGCGCCCGAGCCGAACGCGGCCCCCATGTCTGCACCCTTGCCATGCTGAATCAGGATCAATCCCACCAAGCCGATGGCCAGAAACAGATGCACGACAACCAATACGGATTCCATCACAAAACCTCAAAAATCAACGATTTGCCGCCGAGCAAACCGCCAGAAAATCTTCTGCCTTCAGCGAGGCACCACCGATGAGTCCGCCGTCGATATCGGGCTGGGCCATAAGCTCCGCGGCATTCTTCGGGTTCATGCTGCCACCGTACAGGATGCGCATACCCTCAGCCACCGCCTGATCTCCAGCGGCCAGGCGACCACGGATGAAGGCATGGACCTCCTGCGCCTGCTCCTTGCTGGCGGTCTTGCCGGTACCGATGGCCCAAACCGGCTCATAGGCTACGACGCCCTCACCCACCATCTCGATACCGCAGTGCGCGACCACTGCATCGATCTGCCGACCCACGACCTGCTCGGTCACTCCCTGCTCGCGTTCTTCGAGGGTCTCGCCCACACACAGGATCGGCACCAGACCGGCCGCACGCGCCGCAGCAAATTTCTGTGCCACCACCTCGTCGGTCTCGCCATGGTAGGCGCGGCGCTCGGAGTGGCCGATGATCACGAAACGGCAGCCAAAGTCAGCCAGCATTGAGCCGGCAATCTCGCCGGTGTATGCGCCCGAGGCATGCACCGACACGTCCTGGCCGCCCCACGCGATGGGGGTTCCGTCGAGCAGCGCCTGAGTGTCCGGCAGATAGACGGCGGGCGCACAGACGGCCACTTCAGCGGCCTCGACACGGCCAATGCCGGCCTTCAGTCCGCCCAGCAGTTCTGCGATACTGGCCCGCGATCCATTCATCTTCCAGTTTCCGGCTACCAGCGGTTGACGCATCTCTCACTCCCCTTGAAATCAGGCGGCGTAGCTTAACGGCGGAACGCTGCCGAATCAATGGCGGGAATCCTTGCGCCCCCGGGCGGGGGTTCAACCGCCCACCTGGGCGCGCACCACCTCGGCGATCGAGTTGGCATTGGCGGAAACGATATCCGACTCACGCCCCTCCACCATGACCCGGATCAGCGGCTCGGTCCCCGACGGCCTCAATAGCACCCGGCCATTGCTGCCCATTTCCGATTCCACTGCCCGCATCACCTCTTTCACCGAATTGCAGACCATGATCTCTGCAGCACTCGCAGTACCCAGCGGGACGTTTATCAACTCCTGTGGAAATTTGCACATACCGCTGCGCAGCTCGGCGAGGCTCTTGCCTGTCTTGTTGATCTCGGCCAGCACCTGCAATGCGGAAACGATGCCGTCACCGGTGGTGGTGCGGTCGCGGCAGATGATATGCCCGGACGATTCGCCACCAAGGCTCCAGTTTTGCTCCGTCAGGCGTTCGAGTACGTAGCGATCACCCACCGCAACCCGCTCGAATCCCACGCCGAGCTCACGCAACGCCACCTCCAGGCCAAGGTTGCTCATGTGGGTACCGACAACGCTCCCCAGCAACCCGCCGTTGTCCAGGCGGGAACGCGCGATGATGTACAGCAGTTCGTCGCCGTCGACAATCTCGCCGTTGCCGTCGACCATGATCACCCGATCACCATCACCATCGAGGGCGATGCCAAGATCGGCGTTGTTGACGCGCACCGAGCTGGCCAGGACCCGCGGCTTGGTCGCGCCGAATCCGTCGTTGATATTGAGTCCGTTCGGCTCTGCGCCGATGGTGATGACCTCGGCGCCTATCTCCTCCAGGACATCCGGTGCGATGTGATAGGCGGCACCATGCGCACAGTCGACGACGACCTTCAATCCTCGAAAGTCCATCTTCGAGGGTATCGTGCTCTTGCAGAACTCGATGTAGCGCCCACGTGCATCTTCCAGGCGCTTGGCCTTTCCCAGAGAAACCGAACTGACCGTGCTCATCGGCTTGTCGAGTTCCTGCTCTATCATTTCCTCCGTGGCATCGGGAAGCTTGTTGCCGCTGGCGGAAAAGAACTTGATGCCATTGTCTTCATGCGGGTTGTGCGAGGCGCTGATCACGATGCCGGCGCTCGCATGCAGCGTGCGGGTCAGGTAGGCGACACCCGGCGTCGGCATCGGCCCCAGCAGGCGGATATCCACCCCCGCTGCGGCAAGACCGGCCTCGAGGGCCGCCTCGAACATATAACCGGAGATGCGCGTGTCCTTGCCGATCAGCACCTTGCTGCCGGCACCGCTACCAAGCACCCGGCCCGCAGCCCACCCCAGCTTGAGGAAAAACTCCGGGTTGATATGCCCCTCGCCGACACGCCCCCGGATACCGTCGGTCCCAAAATATTTGCGTCCCATCTCTATTCCTTACTCAATGCTTTGCGACACCGGCATCCATGGCTGCCTGCCAAACCTTCAGTGCATCGACCGTAGCGGCGACGTCATGCACGCGCACGATGCGCGCCCCGCGTTCCACCGCCATCACGGCGGCCGCCAGACCTGCCGCCAGTCGCCCATCCACTGCCCTGCCGGTCACGGCACCCAGCATGGATTTGCGCGAGATGCCCACAAGCACGGGCAAGCCAAGGCCCTGCAGGGCACCCAGATTGCTCAGAAGCGCGAGATTGTGCTGCAAGGTCTTGCCAAAACCAAATCCGGGATCGATCAGCAGGCGCTCACGTGCAATACCGCCGGCCTCGCATGCTGCCACGCGATCCGCCAGATACCCGATGATATCGGCCACCACTTCGCCGTATTGAGGATTCATCTGCATCGTGCGCGGCTCACCCTGCATATGCATCAGGCAAACCGCCATCCCGGTCGCCGCGGCGGACGCCATCGCGCCAGGCGCGGAGAGCGCGGCCACGTCATTGATCATGCCGGCACCCGCTGCGAAGGCCGCACGCATCAACTCCGGCTTGGTGGTATCGACAGACACAATGACATCCAGCTCCGCGTGGATCCGCTCGATCACCGGAAGGACTCTGGCCATCTCTTCTTCGAGGGACACGGAAGCAGCCCCGGGGCGCGTGGACTCGCCGCCCACATCGAGGATATCAGCACCCTCCGACACCATGTCCTCGGCCTGCCTCAACGCCGAGTCAACGTCGGCGAAGAGGCCGCCATCAGAAAAGGAATCGGGGGTGACGTTCAGAATACCCATCACGCGCGGGCGTGAAAGATCGAGCGATTTTCCGGCGCAGTCGAGCATGGTCTTCAACAACAAAAGGACCGGGCTGAGTTATCCCCGCCCGGTCCCGTAGCGTTACTTCAACAAGATCCGGGCTACAAGACCCGCGAATCCCCGGCTCAGTGCTGCCCCGCAGGCCCACCGATCGGCGCGTCGGCACCGGCATCTTCACCCTCAACGGGAGTGCCGCCACCCGGGCTCGCGTGGGAATCGTCATCCCAGCCGGCCGGCGGGCGTGGATCGCGTCCTCCCATGATGTCCTTGATCTGATCGGCATCGATCGTCTCGAATTTCATCAGGGCATCGGCCATGGCGTGCAGTTTGTCCAAATGTTCGTTGAGAATACTCGCTGCACGCTCGTAGTTGCGGTCAATAAAGGCCCGGACCTCCTCGTCGATGGCATGCGCGGTATCGTCGGACAGGGCCTTGTGCTGGGTGACCGAGCGACCAAGAAACACCTCGCCCTCGTCTTCGCCGTAGGACAGCGGACCCATGCGATCGGACAGCCCCCACTTTGTGACCATGCTCCGCGCGATCTCGGTTGCACGCAGGATGTCGTTCGACGCCCCCGTGGTCACCGCCTGGGGGCCAAAAATCAGCTCCTCGGCGATACGACCGCCAAACAGGCTGGAGATCTGGCTCTCCAGATGCTCCTTGCTGTGACTGTAGCGATCCTCTTCGGGCAGGAACATGGTGACGCCCAGGGCTCGGCCCCGCGGGATGATCGAGACCTTGTACACGGGATCGTGTGAAGGGACCTTGAGGCCCACGATTGCATGCCCGGCCTCGTGATAGGCCGTGAGGCGCTTTTCCGAATCCTTCATCGCCATCGATTTGCGTTCGGCGCCCATCATGATCTTGTCCTTGGCCTTCTCCATGTCGTCCATTTCGACCAGACGCTTGTTGGCCCGTGCCGCGAACAGGGCGGCCTCGTTGACCAGATTGGCCAGATCCGCACCGGAGAAGCCCGGCGTGCCTCGCGCGATCAGCGACGGCTTGACGTCCTCGGCCAGAGGCACCTTGCGCATGTGCACCTTGAGTATCTGCTCGCGACCGAGGATATCCGGAAGACCGACCACGACCTGGCGGTCGAAACGGCCCGGGCGCAGCAGCGCCGGGTCGAGCACGTCCGGACGGTTGGTGGCCGCGATAACGATTACGCCCTCATTGCCCTCGAATCCGTCCATCTCCACCAGCAACTGGTTCAGAGTCTGCTCGCGTTCGTCATGACCGCCGCCCAGACCGGCACCGCGATGGCGACCCACAGCATCGATCTCGTCGATGAATATGATGCAGGGTGCGTGTTTCTTGGCCTGTTCGAACATGTCGCGTACGCGCGATGCACCCACACCGACAAACATCTCGACAAAATCCGAACCTGAGATGGTGAAGAAAGGCACCTTGGCCTCACCGGCGATCGCACGTGCCAGCAGTGTCTTACCGGTACCCGGTGGGCCGACCATCAGCACGCCGCTGGGAATCTTGCCGCCAAGTTTCTGGAACTTGGACGGGTCCTTCAGGAAATCGACCAGCTCTTTGACCTCGTCCTTGGCCTCTTCGCAGCCGGCCACGTCGGCAAAGGTCACCTTGACCTGATCCTCGGACAGCATGCGTGCTTTGCTCTTGCCGAAGGACATGGCACCACGCCCCGCGCCGCCCCCCTGCATCTGCCGCATGAAGAAGATCCACAGGCCGATCAGAATGAACAGCGGGAACCAGTTGATCAGAATCTGCCAAAGGATCGACGGCTGCTCCGGTGGCTTGGCGCGGATTTCCACGCCCGCATCGAGCAGGTCGCCCACCATGCCCGGATCACTGGGGGCCTCGGTCGCGAAGCGGCTGCCCGAGGTCATCACCCCATCGACGCGCCCATCCTTGTAGATGGTGACGCTCGCCACGTTCTTGCGTTCGACCTGTTCCAGGAACTTCGAGTATGAAATCGGCGGCGCACCGGTCTTTGGTGCCGTAAAACTATTAAACACGGTCATCAGCACCACGGCGATGATGACCCAGAGAACAATGTTTTTGGCCATGTCGTTCACGGCAGTTTCCTCGCGCCTGTCAGGCGATGCTGTCCGGTGCCAGTCACCGGACGCTGTTCTTTGACGCCCTAGAGGCGCCTAGCTTTCCACACGAAGTTGGTAACCTACTACGGATGGTAGTTCCCGGCTACCAGATAAACCTCGCGGCTATTCGCCCTGGACGCCTTCGGTTTACGCGTCACTGCACGCCCGAAACGCAATTTCACGGCGCGCATCCAGGGATCGAAGCCCTCGCCGTGAAACACCTTGCAGACAAAGCCGCCGCCGGGGCGCAGATGTTGCTCACAAAAATCGAGCGCCAGTTCACACAGGTGCATCGAGCGCGGCTGATCGACCGCAGCCACCCCGCTTACATTGGGGGCCATGTCGGAAATCACAAGGTCGACCTGGCGCCCGTCCAGCAAACCCTCGAGTTCGCGCAGCGCCTCGTCTTCGCGAAAATCGCCCTGGATGACCGTGACCCCTGGCAACGGCTCCATCGGCAGGATATCGAACGCGATCACATCGCCCTTCGGCCCCACCAGTTCCGATGCGAGTTGCGACCAGCCGCCAGGTGCGGCGCCCAGGTCGACGACCACCTGCCCAGTCCGCAACGGGTGGTCTTTCTCCTGGATTTCCAATAGCTTGTACGTTGCGCGCGAACGATATCCCTCACGTTTGGACCGTTTTACAAATTCATCGTTGACGTGCCGCTGCATCCAGCGGTGACTGCTTTTCGATCGTGCCATCAGGGGTTATCGGCCGGTTACGGGAGTTGGGTACAGGAACAATTATGCCATCCCGTCGAAATTGGCACCGAATCGCTGCCAGTCCGTGCACCCTTCCCCACATGCCGTTATAGTTGGCGCCTTTTTTGCGAGCCCGACGATGAAACTGTCCGAATCCCAGAAACGCCACCTGCGTGGCCTCGGCCACCACCTGAAGCCGGTCGTCCGGGTGGGCCAGCATGGGCTCAAAGAGAGCGTGATGGCGGAGATCGAACAGGCGCTGGATTTTCACGAACTGATCAAGGTGAAGATCGCAGCGGAGCGTGATACGCGGAATGCGATCGCCGTAGACATCTGCGCGCAGACCGGTGCTGAATCCATCCAAGCCATCGGCCAGATGTTGGTCCTGTTCAAACGCAACGCAAAGAAACCCAAGATCGCGCTGCCATCAGCCTAGCAAGCGATCGTAGACGCCCTGATAACGCGCGACGGAAGCCTGCCAGTTGCGCTCATTTTCGACGAAGGCCCTCCCCGCCTGGCGAAACCGATCCCATTCATCGCGCCGGGAAAACATTTCCACGACCGCATCGGCGAAGGCCTGCCTGTCGCCGGCACGAAACAATTTTCCGGTGGAACCGTCCTGGATCAGTTCACGATGTCCGCCGACATCCGATGCAACGAGCAAGCGGCGCTGGGCCATCGCCTCCAGGGGCTTCAAGGGTGTGACCAGTTCCGTCAGTCGCATCGGGTGGCGTGGATAGACCAGGATATCGATGAGATCGTAATACCTCTGCACTTGATCGTGCGGCACGCGACCGGTGAACACGACACTTTCGCGCAGGCCGAGGCGGTCGGCCTGGGCCTTCAAATTTGATTCCTGGGGGCCGCCGCCGACCAGCAACAGCTTGAGATCGGGGATGTCGGCGTGGATCAGCGGCAGGGCATCGATCGCAAGGTCGAGTCCCTCGTAAGCATAGAAGGAGCCGAGGAACCCGATCAACGGACGGTCCAGGACGCCCACTTCCTCCGCCAGCTGCCGGTCGTATCCCGCGGTCTCCCCAAAGCTGGCGATATCGACGGCGTTCGGGATGACGGTCACACGGTCTTCGGGTACGCCGCGCGCCACGATATCCCTGCGCAGGCCCTCGCAGATGCAGGTCACGGCATCCGCGCGTTTGAACACATAGGTTTCCATCGCGCGCGTCAGCCGGTAGCGCGGGCTGCCCTGCGAGGTCGAGCCATGATCGACGGCCGCATCTTCCCAGAAGGCACGGCATTCATAGACTACCGGCAGGCCATGCCGCTTTCCCGCCGCCAATGCCGCGAGCCCGTCGAGTGCCGGCGAATGGGCATGCAGAATATCCGGCCGCTCCTGTTCGATTACGGCATCCAGCCGTTGCGACAGGGTCCTCGCGACCTCCAGCTGGTTGAGCACCGGGAGCTTGCCCAGAAACGAGTTGCCCCTGGGAGTGCGGTGAAAAAGGAGCCCATCCGCTGTTTCGGGATCCGGGCCATCCAAGGGGTGCTTGGTACCGGTCAGTTGGGCGGTCTGCCAGCCCCGGGCGAGCTGCTGCTTCAGAATATTGCGCGTGCGAAAGGTATACCCAGTATGCACCGGCAGGGAATGATCGAGTACATGGAGAATCTTCATGCCGGCACTACAGGCGCCAGTTTCATTCGTAGCGCACCTCGAGGATCTCGAACTCGTGGGTGCCACCAGGCGCCTGCAGACCCACCTCATCACCTTCCATCTTGCCGATAAGGGCGCGAGCCACCGGCGAGGTGACCGAGATCTTGCCGTGTTTCAGATCGGCCTCGTCGATACCGACGATGCAGTAGGTCTTCTCCTCGTCCGTGTTGAGGTCGAGCAGCACCACCGTCGACCCGAAAACGACCTTGCCACCGGGATCCAGGGTGGTGACGTCGATGACCTGGGCATGTGACAGCTTGGCCTCGATGTCCTTAATCCGACCCTCGATGAATCCCTGTTGCTCGCGGGCCGCATGGTATTCCGCGTTCTCCTTCAGATCTCCGTGCGCGCGCGCCTCAGCGATCGCTGCAATCACCGCGGGACGTTTGACCGTCTTGAGTTCGTTCAACTCGGAACGCAGGCTCTCTGCGCCCTTGGAAGTCATTGGATGCTTTTCCATCGTCGGATCCTCAGCCGGTTGTCATCAGTCGTGCAGTTCGCGCAGCGTGTTCACATTCAGTTCATCGGGCTGCTGCAATGCCAGCACGGTGGCCTCGGCGCCCGATATGGTGGTGGTGTAACTCACCTTGTGCTGAAGGGCGGCGCGGCGAATCGAGGCCGAGTCGATGATCGCCTGCTTGCCCTCGGTAGTATTGATGATCAGCGAGAACTCATCGTTCTTGATCATATCGACGATGTGTGGCCGTCCGTCCTTGACCTTGTTCACCACGCTGCATTCGATGCCCGCCTCCGTGATTGAACGACAGGTGCCGCGGGTGGCTGATATCTCGAATCCCAGTTCGACCAGCTGTCGGGCGACATTGACCGCCCGCAGACGGTCCGCATCACGTACGGACAATACCGCGCGACCACTGCGCGGCAGACGTACGCTGCCACCCTCCATGGCCTTCGCGAATGCCTCGCCAAAGGTCTTGCCCACACCCATGACCTCGCCGGTGGACTTCATCTCCGGGCCCAACAGGGTATCCACGCCGGGGAACTTCACGAACGGGAAAACAGCCTCTTTCACATAATAGTGCTTGGGGATGACCTCTCCCTCAATACCCTGCTCCTTGAGCGATTTCCCGGCCATGCACCGCGCCGCAATCTTGGCCAGGGGCTGACCGGTCGCTTTGGACACGAAGGGCACGGTACGCGAGGCACGCGGGTTGACCTCGAGCAGATAGACATCGTCGCCCTTGATCGCGAACTGGGTATTCATCAGGCCGACCACCTTGAGCGCATGTGCCAGGCGGCGCATCTGGTCACGCATGCGATCCTGGATGGACGCACTCAGGGTATAGGGCGGGAGCGAACAGGCCGAGTCTCCGGAATGCACCCCCGCCTGCTCGATATGCTCCAGGATGCCGCCGATGAGCACCTCCTCGCCGTCGCAGATGGCGTCGATATCGACTTCGATCGCGTCGTCCAAAAAACGGTCGAGCAGCACCGGTGATTCGTTCGAAACCTTGACCGCCTCGCGCATGTAGCGACGCAGATCGTCCTCGTCATGCACGATCTCCATCGCCCGGCCGCCCAGCACGTAGGAAGGACGCACGACCAGCGGGTAGCCGATCTCATCGGCCAGGCGGACTGCCTGCTCGGCCTCGGTGGCGGTACGGTTGGGCGGCTGTTTCAGGCCTTCGCGCTCGACCAGTTGCTGAAAACGCTCGCGGTCTTCGGCAAGATCGATCGAATCAGGCGAGGTCCCGATGATGGGTGCGCCAGCCGCCTCCAGGTCCTCGGCGAGCTTGAGCGGGGTCTGTCCCCCGTACTGCACGATGATGCCCCAGGGGTTTTCCTTGTGCACGATCTCCAGCACATCCTCGAGCGTCAATGGCTCGAAATACAGGCGGTCAGAGGTGTCGTAATCGGTCGAGACCGTCTCCGGGTTGCAGTTCACCATGATGGTCTCATAGCCATCCTCGCGCATCGCAAAGGCGGCGTGGACACAGCAGTAATCGAACTCGATACCCTGGCCGATCCGGTTGGGGCCGCCGCCGAGGACCATGATCTTCTGCCTGTCGGTCGGCGCGGCCTCGCATTCCTCTTCGTAGGTCGAGTACATGTAAGCCGTATTCGAGGCGAACTCGGCCGCACAGGTATCCACGCGTTTGTAGACCGGGCGCACGCCGAGGTCGTAACGGTGCTGGCGCAGTTCCGTCTCCCGCCTGCCCAGCAGATCTGCAAGACGCTTGTCCGCAAATCCCTTGCGCTTGAGCTGACGCATGCGATCCGAGTCCAGGGCGGCCAGCCCCTGCTGTCGCACCAGTTCCTCTTCGCGCACCAGGTCTTCGATCTGGACCAGGAACCACGGGTCGATCCTGGTATGCTCGAACACCTCTTCCATCGACATCCCGACCCGAAAGGCGTCTGCCACATACCAAAGGCGTTCGGCACTCGGCTGGCGGATCTCGGACACCACCTTGCCACGCGCATCCTCGCTGCCCGGGTCGAGCATCGGATCCAGGCCTGCCTTTCCGGTCTCGAGCCCGCGCAAAGCCTTCTGAATCGACTCCTGGAAGGTTCGGCCGATCGCCATCACCTCGCCCACAGACTTCATCTGCGTAGTCAGGCGGGCATCGGCCTGCGGGAACTTCTCGAACGCGAAACGCGGCACTTTGGTGACGACATAGTCGATCGACGGCTCGAATGAGGCCGGGGTCACGCCGCCCGTGATGTCGTTCCTCAGCTCGTCCAGCGTGTAGCCGACCGCCAGCTTGGCCGCGACCTTGGCAATCGGGAAACCGGTGGCCTTGGACGCGAGGGCCGAGGAACGCGAGACACGTGGATTCATCTCGATGATGATCATCCGCCCGTCTTCCGGGTTGATCGCGAACTGTACATTCGAACCCCCGGTGTCGACACCGATCTCGCGCAGCACCGCCAGCGAGGCGTTGCGCATGATCTGGTACTCCTTGTCGGTCAGGGTCTGTGCCGGTGCGACCGTGATCGAATCGCCGGTATGCACGCCCATCGGGTCGAGGTTTTCGATCGAGCAGATGATGATGCAGTTGTCTTTGCAATCACGCACCACCTCCATCTCGTATTCTTTCCAGCCGAGGATAGACTCTTCGATGAGCAACTCGGACGTGGGCGACAGGTCGAGGCCACGCACGCAGATCTCTTCGAACTCCTCGCGGTTGTAGGCAATGCCCCCGCCGGAGCCGCCCATGGTGAACGAAGGCCGGATGATGGTCGGGAAACCGACCTGGACCTGCACCTGGTGGGCCTCTTCAAGGGAGTGCGCGACCGCCGAACGCGGCATATCCAGGCCAATCTTGCGCATCGCCTGGCGGAACAGGTCGCGATCCTCCGCCTTGTCAATGGCCTCGCGGCTGGCGCCGACCATCTCCACGCCGTGCGCCTGCAGCACGCCCTCGCGCACCAGATCCAGGGCACAGTTCAATGCGGTCTGACCGCCCATGGTAGGCAGCAGCGCGTCCGGTTTTTCTTTCTCGATGATCTTGGCGACGGTGCGCCAGGTGATCGGCTCTATATAGACCGCATCCGCCATGTCCGGGTCGGTCATAATGGTGGCCGGGTTGGAATTCACCAGGATGACCCGAAAACCCTCTTCCTGCAGTGCCTTGCAGGCCTGTGCGCCGGAGTAATCGAACTCACAGGCCTGACCGATCACGATCGGGCCGGCGCCGATGATGAGGATGCTCTTTATGTCTGATCTTTTTGGCATTTTGTATCAACCGCGAAGGGCGCAAAGGTCAGTTTGTTTCCATCAGCTCGATGAAGTGATCGAACACCGGTGCCACGTCGTGCGGTCCCGGGCTGGCCTCCGGGTGCCCCTGAAAGCTGAAAGCGGGCCGATCGGTACGATGAATCCCCTGCAGGGAGCCGTCGAACAGGGATTTGTGTGTCGCTCGCAGATTTGCCGGCAGGCTCGCCTCGTCGACCGCAAACCCGTGGTTCTGGCTCGAGATCATCACGCTGCCGGTCTCGAGATCCTGCACCGGATGGTTGGCGCCATGGTGTCCGAACTTCATCTTGGCCGTCTTCGCGCCGGAGGCCAGGCCGAGCAACTGATGCCCGAGACAGATGCCGAAGGTCGGCATGCCCGCATCGACGATCTGCTTTATCGCCTCGATGGCGTAACCGCAAGGCTCCGGATCACCGGGCCCGTTGGATAGGAAGACACCGTCCGGCGACATCGCCATCACCTCGTCGGCGGATGTCTGCGCCGGCACCACGGTGACGCGGCATCCACGATCCACCAGCATGCGCATGATGTTGCGCTTGATGCCGTAGTCATAGGCCACGACGTGGAAACGTGCCTCGGCGTCGGCCCGCTGCGGATGCCCCTCGCCGAGCACCCATGAGCCATGATTCCAGGTGTAGGTCCGCGAGGTCGTGACCTCCCTGGCCAGGTCCATGCCCTTAAGGCCGGGGAAGGCGCGCGCCGCTGTCAGCGCCTCCCTCTCATCGACCCGGCCGGCCATGATACAGCCGCTCTGGGCACCCTTTTCGCGCAGCAGGCGGGTCAGGCGGCGGGTATCGATATCTGCGATACCGACGACCCCATGGCCCTGCAGATAGTTGTCGAGGCTGCGCTCGCTGCGAAAGTTGCTGACCAGCAGGGGCAGGTCGCGGATAACCAGGCCCGCGGCGTGGATGGCCGCAGACTCCTCGTCTTCCGAGTTGATGCCGGTGTTTCCGATGTGCGGATATGTCAGGGTGACGATCTGCCGGCTGTAGGAGGGATCCGTCAGGATCTCCTGGTAGCCGGTCATCGCAGTGTTGAACACGACCTCACCGACCGTATGCCCGTCAGCACCAATGGATCGGCCGTGAAACACACTGCCGTCTTCGAGAACTAGTATCGCCGGTATGGTCATTTTGCGCGCACAAAAAGCCGGTAGAGATGTGCCGCAGGCTATCTCGTCCGGTGGTTTATCAAATATGAAACTGGTGGACCTGCAACGCCATGTTGCAGTGCGCAATGTTACGGCAAGGCACGCGCCGCTGTCCACGTCCCGGTGGGGATTCTATCAGTCGCGGCGGCTTCGTGCGGCCCATCACTGAAGCGCGCGCCTGACCGGGACAATTCGCGAACGGCCCTTGAGCTCAGCGCAGGTGCTGGCGCGTCCAGGAAACGATACCGGGGGTGTTCAGCGCGCCCGACATGCGGTCCAACTCTTGACCGCCCGCAATCAGGACCATGGTCGGGATGCTGCGGATCCCGAACTGTCCGGCAATCCCCTGCTCCTGCTCCGTATTGACCTTGAGCAGGCGCACGGCCGGCTCGAGCTCAGCGGCCGCGCGCTCGAACGCCGGGCCCATGACCCGGCATGGACCACACCAGGGCGCCCAAAAATCGACCAGCAGGGGGATATCGCTGCGCTGCAGCTGGGTGCGGAATTGCGCGGCGCCGATCTCCTGGGGCTTGCCGACGAACAGCGGGGCCTTGCAGCGCCCGCATTTTCCGCCGGCTCCAAGGCGTTCGCCGGGTACCCGGTTGATACTCGCACAATGCGGGCAGACGACGTGTTTGGACTCGTTCACTGATGTCTCCAGGGGCCGATAGTGTCTTCCGAAGAGATTGGGACGGATCTGAGCGGGTTCAAGGCGTCCGCAGGACTTGTTTTTCGCCGCCAACGACCGCATTTTTCGTCCACCATGATGAATCCGGAGCATGCAGCAATGGCAGATTCGCCATTCGTGATCGAGATCAATGACGAAAACTACGAGCAGGTCGTCCTGCAGGGTTCGCACCGGGTACCGGTGCTGGTGGATTTCTGGGCGAGTTGGTGCCAGCCCTGCCAGATCCTGATGCCCGTTCTGGCCAGGCTCGCCGAGGAGTACCAGGGCCGATTCATCCTCGCCAAGATCAATACCGAGGAGCAGCAGGCGATTGCCGGTCAGTTCGGGATCCGCAGCATCCCGACCGTGAAGCTTTTCCGCGCCGGGAAACCGGTCGACGAGTTCGCGGGGGCGCTCCCCGAACACGAGATCCGGGCCTTCCTCGACCGCCACCTCCCCCGTGCCTCGGACGGTGCAGTGTCGAAGGCGGGGGAACGGCTGTCCGTCGGCGATACGGTAGGCGCGCTCGCCCTGCTGGAGGAGGCCCGTGCCGCGGACCCGGACAACCCACGCATCCTGCTCGGCATGGCGCAGGTGCAGGCCGCGAACGGCGACCCGGAAGCCGCAGAACAGACCCTAGACCAATTGCCCGCCGACGAGCAGGAAAAACCCGAGACGAAGGGACTGCGTGGACAGCTTTTCTTCGCCCGCATCGCCAAGGACGCCGGTCCAGGTGATGCCGCCGCCCGGCGCGTCGCAGAATTCCCCAACGACAGCGAGGCGCGCTACCAGCTGGCCGCGCAGCAGGTGACATCCAACGATGTCGAAAACGCAATGGACAACCTGCTGATGATCGTTCAGAAGGATCGCAAGTTCGGCGACGATGCGGCTCGCCTCGCCCTGCTGCGGCTGTTTGATATGCTCGGCGACGATCCCGCCGTCACCCGCTATCGTGCGCGCATGTTCAACCTGCTGCACTGAATCGCGTCCGCACCCCCTGCCAACGCACAGCACGAATGGACCATCTGAATATGACACCGGAAGAACAGACAGCAATCGAGGCCGCCGCCTGGCGCACCCTGGTCGGGCACCTGCAGAAGCGCCATGACGTACAGAACATCGACCTGATGAACATGGCCGGTTTCTGCCGCAACTGCATGTCACGCTGGATGTCCAATGCAGCCGCCGGCCAGGGTATCGAACTCAGTGAGCCACAGGCACGCGAGATCGTATATGGCATGAGCTATGACGAGTGGAAGTCGAGTTTCCAGAAAGAGGCCACCGCCGAACAGCTGGAAAAGTATCGTCAGCTCGGACCGAACGACACCACCGATTAGACTGCAGGGCTTTCAGGTGGCGGACCTCAACTCGCGCACCTCCACCCCGGCCTCGACGACACTCCAGCGCACGTCCAGACCGGCCAGGCGCATGCCATAGATTCGCCCGGGCTCGGCGCCCCGCCGGTATGCCGGGCGCGGGTCCAGGGCGAGCACCTCGGTCACCAGCGAACGCATTTCGGCGGGATTCGGCAGGCCCGCCAGGTCGCCCTCTGCCTTTGGACTGAAGCAGACGGCCAGCCGGGCCGCCGGTGCGGCGGGTGCAAACCCGCCCTCGGCATCGGCGATCGCATCCGCATAAGGCAGGTATGGCTTGATGTCGAAGATCGGCGTGCCGTCGAGCAGATCGATTCCGGATACCCGCAGGAGCGGCTCCGGGTGCTCCACGACTTCAAATAGTTGGACCGCCGACAGCCCGAGGAAGTTCGGGCGGAATGGCGAGCGACTGGCCCAAACGCCGACCTCCTCGTTGCCGCCCAGGCGCGGTGGCCGGACCTTGGGACGCCAGCCCTGGTCGACACAGCGATCGAACAGGAATGTCAGCCAGATATGCGAAAAACCCGCCAGCCCCTGCAGCATGGCGGGATCATTGTAGGGCTCGAGCAGCAAGACCTCGCCCAGGGCACTGGGCGCCAGACCGGGCTGGCGCGGTATTCCGAACCGCTCTTCGAACGGCGAGCGTATGATCGCGACCGGCTCCAGCACCATCGTTTGCCCTTTCACGTCTTCCACATCTGTGTTCTTCTACGCGACCCAAAAAACGGCACCGGCCCGGATCCGCCACAGGCCGTTTCGGGGAACCGGCTGGGAACTATTTTCGCAGGAACCTAAAGCTATTCGTCATTCGGACGATAGCTGAAGAAATCGGAGGTTACACCATGACCCAGGCACAGGCGCCGATGCCCTGTTCAGACCATCCAGCCTGACCGTGTAAAGGTTGATGCCCGCTATCCTCCGCAAACCCCTGGTGCTGTTCCTGCTGGTATTGATCGGGCAACTCACCGCCCTGCTGGCCAGCCGGGGAACAGGCGCCATCACCGCGACCGACCTGCTGCCCGCCTTAGCGATATCCCTGTTGATCGCTTTGCTATGGGACATTGCGGCACAGCGGCCCTTGCGCCGGGGTCTCGAACAGCTCGAGACAAGGTTGCGCACGCTGTCACCACGCCTGCAGGACGATGCCGACCACCCCGGCCCGAGGGGCGATGCCGACACCCTCCGGCTCGACCGCCTTCTGATCGCGCGCCAGAAGAAAATCGCCGTCTATACCCGGCAGCTGCGGCATGAGCTGGCGCGATTCGAATCGATCTACCGACATTCACACGATGCCGTCATGATCTTCGACCCCAGTGACGGCCGGCTTGTGGACTGCAATCCCAGGACGGCCGAATTCCTTGCGCTGCCCAGGGAGGTCCTGAACGGGATGAACCTGTTCGAGCTGCATGACGAGGATGAACCCTATCTGCGCAGTCTCATCGACGAAGTGATGGACCGTCAGTCAGGCAGAATTGTGCGCATCGACTACCGCGCCGGCGACGGGCGGATCATACCGGCCGAGGTATCCGCTTCAAGGATCGAGCTCGACAGCGGCAACCTGCTGCTATGCATCGCCCGCGATATCAGTGAACGCGAGGACGCCGAACAACGCATCGAGCACCTCGCCTATCACGACACCCTGACCGGCCTGCCCAACCGGACACTGCTCACTGACCGGGTCAATCGGGCGCTCGCACGCGCCCGTCGCAACGGACAGATCGGTGCCCTGTTGTTCCTCGACCTGGACAAATTCAAGCGCATCAACGATTCGCTCGGGCACTCGGTCGGAGACGAACTACTCAAGGAACTGGCACAACGCCTGCGCAGTGCGCTGCGCGAAGAGGACACGGTTGCACGCCTTGGCGGTGACGAGTTCGTCGTGCTCCTGGAAGGCCTCGGAAAGGGGCAGGACGGCGCCGTGGCAAAGGCCGGTGAGATCACCGAGAAACTGCGTGGTGTCTTCACCGACGAGTATCGCCTCAATGGGCATGAACTGTACGTCACTGCCAGCATCGGCATCGTAACCTTCCCTCGCGACGGCGACACGGTGGACACCTTGCTCCGCCATGCCGATACCGCCATGTATCACGCCAAGGGTGCGGGCCGCGATGGCGCACGCATGTTTGAGCGGCGGATGGACGAGGCAGCCATCTCACGCCTGCGGCTCGAAAACGAGCTTCGCAGCGGATTGCGCGAGGGCCAGTTCGAACTCTATTTTCAGCCCGTGCTGGCAATCAAGGACGGCCACGCCCTGGGCGCCGAGGTCCTGTTGCGCTGGCAGCACCCGACGGCAGGGCTGATTGCACCGGCCGAATTCCTTCCGTATATCGAAAACAGTGCATTGATGCTGAAGCTGGACGACTGGGTCCTGCTCGAATCCTGCCGCCTGCTGGGCAGCCTGCAGGCCGACCCAGGACTGCAGACACCCGAGTGCCTGGCAATCAATGTCAGCCATCAGCAGTTCCATCAGTCCGATTTCGTCGAGCGAGTGAAACAGATCCTGGCCGAAACCGGTGCCGAAGCAAGACGGCTACAGTTTGAAATTACCGAGACCATACTGATAAAGGACACCAGGGACTCGGTCGCACGGATGAATGCACTCAAACTGCTGGGCATCGGGTTCGCCATCGACGACTTCGGCACCGGCTATTCATCATTGTCCGACCTGCGGCAGCTGCCGATAGACACATTGAAGATCGACCGCTCGTTCATCCGTGATATCGACAGCGACCCGAACGATGCCGCAATCGTCAGGGCGATCCTGTCGATGGCGCGTCATATCGGGCTCCAGGTGATCGCCGAGGGCGTGGAGACACGGGGCCAGCTGCAGTTCCTGCGCGAAGCGGACTGCAGCTATTACCAGGGCTATCTCGGTCGGCCGCCGTTTTCTCGCGCGGCCTTTTTGGAAGAACTCGCGTTCAGCGCCGATCTCTATGCCGCCGCGGACATCCCCTCTCCCCATTCCGGGTCGGTTCACCCGGCGCCCATTCGGCAGACAGGGTCGCATTGAGCGACTGACGGCGGTTCTCAGTCCCTGCGCAGGGCGTCACTGACGGCAATCGGCGTCGGGAAGCGCAACACCACCAGGTAGGAGGAGATCAGGAAGGTCAACAGCGTCGAAAGCTGGATCAGGTAAGACGCCTCAGCGCCAATGACGCCCTGCTCGAAGGCCAGCACCGCGAGCAGCAGCGAAAACTCACTCATCTGACCCAACCGGTATCCCACCTCGTGCGAACGCTTCTCCGACTCGCCAGTACGCAGCAGCAGCCAGCGAAAGACCGGTGGCTTGAGAAGCATCAGGGCGGCGGCCAGGACCACTGCCGGCAGGATGACCTCGTCGATAAGACCTATGTCGAAACCGGCCCCGAGCGAGAAAAAAAACAGTACCAGAAAGAAATCCCGCAGCGGCTTGAGGCTTTCGGCAATGAACATGGCAATCGGGCTGGAGGCCAGCACGACGCCGGCGATAAAGGCGCCGATTTCTGCCGAAAGGCCCAGCACCTCCGACAGCTCCGCCATCCCCAGGCACCAGCCGATGGTCATCAGAAAGATGTATTCCTGAATCTTGTCGAATTTGCGAATCAGGCGGATGAGCACGAAGCGCTCCGCCATCCAGGCAAAGCCGATCAGCACCGGGAGTGCAATCAACAGCTTTAGGATGTCACCCACAGGCATGCTGCCCTTGGAACTGCCCTGCACAACAAGTAGCAGCACGATTGCGAGCAGATCCTGCAACAACAGGATACTGATGATCACCTCGCCGGTGCGCTGGTGATGCAGCACGGTGGTGGGCAGCAATTTCAGGCCGACGATGGTGCTCGAAAAGGTAGCGGCCCCGCCGACCAGCAGGGCCTCTATCGCGCTGAAACCGGACGCCACGGACACTGCAAATCCGGTTACAAAAAAGACCAGCGAACTCAATACGGTGACCTGGGTCGTCTTGCGCACCATCCGGATCAGTTCCTGTGGCTGCAGGTTCAACCCCAACAGGAACAGCAGGAACATGATCCCGAACTCGGAAATGCTGCGGATCAGCTCCGGATCACTGACCAACCCAAGTGCCGAGGGTCCGAACAGCGCACCCAGGACGATGTACGCAACCAGGAGGGACTGGCGCGCGAACAGCGCGAGGGTGGCAAATACGGCGGCCCCGGTGAACACCAGGAAAACGGTAAAGACGATTGGGTCCTGCTGCATCGCACGCTGTAGTGAACCAGGGACAAAGACACGATATCAATTCCATCCCCGCAAAAATACACCCGCCTCGCGGCGGGTGTATTAAGTACTGCACGTCCCTGGGGTTCCGATCAGGACTTGTCGGCAGCGCTTGCCTTCAGTGCATCGGCATCTGCCTGGTTGGCAGACTTCTTCCCGCCCCTGGCCTTGCAGTGACTGCTTACCGAGCGGCCGTCCTTGCGTACGTAACCGTTCACCCAGGTGCAAGCTGCCTGCGAAGCACACTGGTCCTGCGCTATGCCCTGGCATTGACTGGCGGCCGAGGCGGATGGAACGCCCAGCACCATACCCGCAAGCAATGCGGCGTGAAAACAATGAAGTGAGTTTTTGATGAAATGCATAGTGTTCTCTCCTTGAACATTGCCGACACCGATCCTGGTGCCTGAGCGGAGTCTAACTCCGCAATGGCGGGTGATTCAAGGGGACGTCTAATAATTCTGCGCGAGGCAGGTCACGAAACAGGATTTCGCAGATCAAGGCGCAAACCGCGCGTAATAGCCCGCTATTGCGAAGGTTTGCAACGCAGGGTGCGGAATCCTGGCCGCGAGATGACCGCGTACGAATTGTTAGAAGCCCCCTCAAGCCTGATTCAGCGCGGACAGTCCGAGGTGCCGCATGCCTGTCCATCTGTCCAGATCGCACCATCCAGTTTCGCCTCCCCGAGCCGCGTGCCACCCAGGCGCGCCCCGCTGAGATCCGCGAAACGCAAATCGGCCGAGCTCAGATCGGTATTCGTCAGATCAGCCATGCGCAGACTCGCCCCCTTCAGATTGGCCCGATCGAGCTTCGCATAGGATATGTCCGCACCTGTCAGATCGGCATAACGAAGATCGGCATCTCCAAGGTCTGACTCGGAAAGATTCGCCCCGGCGAGCGAGGCATTTGCCAGCCTGGCGCCAGCCAATGATGCCGCGGTCATCCGAGCACCATCCAGTCGGCAGCCCTCGAGAATCACACCCGGGACCGGTACGGCCGCACAGTCTCGTGCGCCTTCGTCTGGTTGGCGGCCGACCAGGGAGACCGCCGCTGTCAGCGCTACGACCACCAGCAGGGACACGACGATCGCGCGTGTCGCATGTGTCCGCTCACTCCTGCGTCGCACATCCTGTTCGGCAGCGAAGGCCGGGGCGTCGGTGCGCATCTGCAACGGGACCACTTCGGCAACACCGCCGAGAAGCCGCCAGTCTTTTCTGTCGGCACTGACCTCATCATCGAGTCCGAGCTTGTCCTCCAGCACGAAGTGTCGGACCCGGGTACTGCTGAAGGGCCCGCGTACCACGCCCCCCCTGCGCACGAACCATTCCAGCCCGCTGCCTTTGGTCCTGGTTGCTGACATCTGAGTTTCCAAATCGATAGATGCTGAATTAATCGGCCTCGAGGCCGATAACTTGTGCACCTCCCCGTGCTGGTATGCGAAAAGTGAAGATTCCTGCCACACTGCAGCCGCTGATCGACGTCAATCGCCTGGGGCCATCCTCCCTGCTCAAACAGCTGCAGGTCGGCCAGATATTGCAGGCCAGGGTATTGGCCCAGCTGCAGCCCGGTCTGATCCGCCTTCAGATTGCAACCACCGAACTGCTCGCACGCAGCCCGGTCGCGCTCAAGGCCGGGACACGCCTCGAACTCGAGGTCGTCAAGGGACAGCCGCTGCCGGAGTTGCGCATCCTGCGCGAACCCACACCACCAGAAAGGCAACAGCAAACGGTCCGCTCGGCCATCGCACGACAGCTGCCGCCGTCCGATATCCGCCAGGCGCTCGGTGAACTTCGCACCCAGACGCAGACGCCGGGACAATCAGAGGCGGTGCGAAAGTTTGCGACGATCCTCCAGGACGCCGGTGTCAGGCTCGACCAGCTGAATGCGGGCCGGGTTCAGCGCGCGGTCTCACAGAGCGGGCTGTTTCACGAGGCCCGGCTCGCGGGCGCCCTGCCGCTGGAGCCGGCAGATACCAAGACCCAGTTGCTGAAACTGCTGGCGGTGCTGAGCAGTGAAGCCATCCCGCCTGAAAAAGGCCTGCGTCCAACGGCACCTGCCCCGGAACAGGCGGTCGCGGCGCGCAACTTGGGCGGCGATTCCCTGCTCAACCGGCTGGTACGCCTGATCGAGGCGTCAGTCTCCCGCGTCCAACTGCAGCAGGCGGCCGCGCTGCCGACCGAGGAAGGACCGCGTCAGGCCTGGCAACTCGACCTGCCTATCCAGCTGCCGGGCGAAACGCACCAGGCGATGCTCAGGATCGAGCGCGAGACTGCCGGGAAGGACGATAAGGGATCAGCGACCTGGGCGGTCAACCTGGCATTCGAATTCGACACCATCGGCACCCTGCAGACCCGGATCGCGCTGGCGGGCGAGCGTGTCTCTGCCACCTTTTGGTGTGACCGCGACAATACCCGGCAGATCGTCGAACAGCGTCTGCCGGGCCTGAAAGAGGCCCTCGAGGCACAAGGGTTGGAGGTGGTACATCTGGCCGGTGTAAGGGGCGAGCCCCCGCAGCCACTGATCAGAATCCCGGTCCCCGATACCCTGCTGGACGAGCACGCCTGAGATGCGAAACGGCAAGAGAACCGTCACCGGGCAACCCGACATTGCCATCGCGCTCAGCTACGATGGCAGGAACACACCCAAAGTTACCGCGAAAGGTGAGCAACACCTCGCGGAAAAGATCGTCGAGGCTGCCGAGAAGGCCGGCGTTCCACTCTATCCAGACCCCGAACTCGCCATGGTGCTGTCGCAGATACCGCTGGGCGAAGAGATCCCGGACAGTCTTTACAAGGCCATCGCCGAGGTGATCGCCTTCGCCTACATCCTGGCTGGAAAATTTCCGCAAAACTTCGTCCCGCCAGACGATGCCGGTTCCAGTCCGGACGCCTGATAGATCGCGAAGATCATCAACCCAGGATCTGGCTGAGGAACAGCTTTGTCCGGTCCGACTGCGGATTGTTGAAGAACTCCTCGGGCTCGTTCTCCTCGATGATCTCGCCACCGTCCATAAAGATCACCCTGTTGGCGACAGTCTTGGCAAAGCCCATCTCATGGGTAACACACATCATGGTCATGCCACTCTCGGCGAGCTCGACCATGGTATCGAGCACCTCTTTGATCATCTCGGGATCGAGCGCCGACGTGGGCTCGTCGAACAACATGATGCTGGGATTCATGCACAGGCTGCGTGCAATCGCCACCCGCTGCTGCTGGCCCCCTGAGAGCTGACCCGGGTATTTTTTCGCCTGCTCCGGTATCTTGACCTTTTCGAGATACTGCATCGCGGCCGCCTCGGCCTCTCTGCGCGGCATCTTGCGCACCCAGATCGGGGCCAGGCAGCAATTCTCCAGCACCGTAAGGTGCGGAAACAGGTTGAAGTGCTGAAAGACCATACCCACCTCACGGCGGATCTGGTCGACATTCTTCACATCGTCGGTCAACTCCGTGCCGTCGACGATGATCTGGCCGCGCTGGTGCTCCTCCAGGCGGTTGATGCAACGGATCATGGTCGACTTGCCGGACCCGGACGGCCCGCAAATGACAATGCGCTCGCCCTTTTTCACGCTCAGATTGAGGTCTTTGAGCACATGAAACTGGCCGTACCATTTGTGCACCTGGCGCAACTCGATCATCGGCTTCTCGGAAACGGTAGGATCAGTATTTGAATCGGACATCAGAGAGCCTCTGGTCTAATCAGTTAGCGGGAGTGGCCGGTATGAAGCTTTCTCTCCAGGGCCATGCTGTAACGCGACATGCTGAAACAGAAAACCCAATAGACGAAAGCGGCGAAAGTCAGCCCTTCGACGGAATAACCCAACCAATTCGGATCGGCCAGCGCGGCCTCGATCATCGCCAACATGTCGAACAGTCCGATGATCAGGACCAGTGTCGTGTCTTTGAACAAGGCGATGAAGGTGTTGACGATGCCGGGGATTACCAGCTTCAGCGCCTGCGGCATGATGATCAGTGCCATCGACTTCCAGAAGCTCAGTCCAAGTGCCTGGGCTGCCTCATATTGACCCTTGGGAATCGCCTGCAGACCACCGCGCACAACCTCAGCCATGTAGGCCGACTGGAACAGGGAGATTCCGATCATCGCGCGCAGCAGTTTGTCGAAGTGCGTCCCCTCGGGCAGAAACAGGGGCAACATCACCGACGACATGAACAGCACCGTGATCAATGGCACACCACGCCAGAACTCGATAAACACCACGGAAACCGATTTCACGATCGGCATGGTCGAACGCCGGCCAAGGGCCAGCAGAACACCGAGTGGAAAAGATGCAGCCATCCCGACCGAGGCCAGGACCAGGGTCAGCGTCAGTCCGCCCCATCGGCTGGTCTCCACATACTCCAGGCCAAATACGCCGCCGGAGAAGAGGAAAAACACAATGATCGGGTAACCGACCAGGTTGAACAGGCCAAGCTGGAGCTTCCAGCGAAAGCGCCCGATGAACAGCGGGACCATGAGCACAACGATCAATACCGCGGCCAGATTGATCCGCCAGTATTCCGCCTCGGGATAGAGCCCGTACATGAACTGGTTAAAGCGGACGCCGACAAACACCCAGCAGGCGCCGCCACTGGTGCAGGCGTCGCGGGAATCACCGACCCAGTCGGCCTTGATAAAGGCCCATTCGATCAGCGGCGGAAGCGTAGCGAAGATTACGAAGGCCGCAGCGACGGTCAGTATGGCGTTCGGCCACGAAGAAAAGAGATTGGTACGCAACCAACCGATAACACCAACATTAGTGATTGGTGGTGACAGATCCGGATGCGGAGTATGTGTGCTCATCTACCTTTCCACCAGCATTTTGCGCTTGTTGTACCAGTTCATGAACATCGAGATCAGCAGACTGATCGTGAGGTACACGCCCATGGTCATTGCGATGACCTCGACCGCCTGGCCGGTCTGGTTGAGTGTGGTGCCGGCGAACACATTGACCAGATCGGGGTAACCGATCGCGGTCGCCAGTGACGAATTCTTGGTCAGATTGAGAAATTGGCTGGTCAGCTGCGGAATGATCACCCGCATGGCCTGCGGAACGATCACCAGCTTCAGTGTGGTGCGCGGCCTGAGGCCCAGCGCGTAGGCCGCCTCGGTCTGGCCATGCGTGACCGAGAGGATGCCTGAACGCACCGCCTCGGCGATGAAGGCCCCGGTATAGATACTCAGGGCCAAGACCAGGGCAGCCAGTTCGGGAATCACCTCCATACCGCCACGAAAGTTGAACCCCCCGAGTACCGGATACTCCAGGTGCATCGGTGACCCGCTCAACCAGAACACCAACAGTGGCAGAACCAGTATCAGGCCAAGACCTACGCTCAGGGTCGGAAACTGTTGACCTGTCTGTTCCTGCCGGCGGTGAGCCCATCGGGTGATGAACACGACTGCAATGACAGCGATCAGGAGTGCGACACCAACCACCCAGAAACCCGGCTCCGGAATCGGTTGCGGCATGAAAAGACCGCGATTGTTGAGGAACACCAAATCACCCATGCTGAGGCTCTGCCGTGGGAGCGGCAATGGCCGCAGCACCGCGAAATACCAGAACATGATCTGCAGCAGCAGCGGGATATTGCGGAATGTCTCGATATAGACCGTTGCCAGGCGTGCCACCAGCCAATTTTTCGACAGGCGCGCGATCCCCATGAAGAAACCGATAAAGGTCGCGAAGAAGATTCCCAGCACAGCAACCAGCAGGGTATTGAGCAGCCCGACCAGGAAGGTGCGCCCGTAGGTGTCTGTTTCGTCGTACTCGATCAGGCTCTTGAGAATCCCAAAACCGGCCTCGTTGGACAGAAAGCCAAAACCGGTCGTGATGCCGCGCTGCTCCATGTTCTGCAGCGTATTGCTTAGCAGATAATAGCCGAAGAGCAGAATGCCCAATACGAGCAGGATCTGGAAAACGGTCGCCCTGAATACGGGCTGACGCCACAGCGGCACCTTGCTTGCGGAGGTCTGCGGCATGTTCTGCGGAGGCATGGCTTTCCTGCGATCTGATACGTGGACTTGGACGTATGGCCCCGGGACGCAGGCAGCATCCCGGGGCGGCCTTCAGTCAGAGAGAATCAGCGGATCGGCGGCGCATACTGCAGACCACCCTTGCTCCACAGCGCGTTGAGACCACGCGAGATGCCCAGGGCACTCCCTTTGCCCACATTCCGATCAAAGATTTCGCCATAGTTCCCGACATGTTTGACGATGCTATAACCCCAGTCGTCCGGGACTCCCATCCATTCGCCTTTCACACCCTCGATACCGAGCAGACGACGCACGTTCGGATCGGTCGAGCTGGCCTTCATTTCATCGACGTTGGCCGAGGTCACGCCCAGCTCCTCGGCATTGACCATGGCGAACAGCGACCATTTCACGATATTGAACCACTCGTCGTCGCCCTGACGCACGGCAGGCCCCAGCGGCTCCTTGGAGATAACCTCCGGCAGCACCACCGCGCTCTTGGGGTCCCCGAGCTTGATGCGCAACGCATACAGCTGCGACTGGTCAGAGGTCAACGCATCACAACGCCCGGCCTCGAAGGCCTTGATGGTCTGATCCGAGGTATCGAAGGTGATCGGCGTGTACTGCATCTTGTTGGCGCGGAAATAATCCGCCAGGTTCAGTTCGGTGGTGGTCCCCGCCTGGATACAGAACGATGCACCATCCAGCTCCAGGGCACTCTTCACCCCAAGCTTCGTGGTCACCAGGAACCCCTGGCCGTCGTAGTAGTTGACCCCGGTGAAGTTCAGGCCCAGTGAGGTGTCGCGGGTGAATGTCCATGTGGTGTTGCGCGACAGCATGTCGACCTCACCCGACTGCAGTGCGGTGAAGCGCTCTTTCGCGGTCAGCGGGCTGTATTTGACCTTGCCCGCGTCACCAAAGATCGCAGCGGCGACCGCACGGCACACATCGACATCGATGCCGGTGAACTGGCCTTTCTCATCGGCGCTCGAAAAGCCCGGAATACCGGTGCTGACACCGCACTGAACATAACCCTTCGATTTCACCCCATCCAGGGTGGTGCCGGCATTTGCCATGCCCGCCAGAGACAGCGCCGCAGTGATACCGAGGCCGATTACGAGTTTCGATTGCATGATGTTGGATCTCCTCCCAGGTACACCGGGATCTTTATTTAACTTATTCGACGACCAGAGCCAAGCAGCCAAAGGGAGCGGCCGCCAGCGCGGGGTTCCCGGCCGAGTGTCTCCCCCCGAGCTGCGAGCGTCAAGGCAGGCCAGGTGATGCAATCCTGCCGGCGACAGGCATTTTCCGGGAATCCGGGCCCGTGGACGGAAACCTGCACTGATCCGGTGCGGCGGGTTGCCGGCATGCCCAGACATGACTCATTCTTGCGAAGAGGAACCAGATTCAGACATCAGATCGAGCAGGCCCTGCTCATCGAGTACGGCCACGCCGAGGGCCTGCGCCTTTGCCAGCTTTGAACCGGCCTCCTCGCCTGCGATCAGATAGTCGGTCTTTTTCGAAACGCTGCCAGAGACCCTGGCGCCCAGGGCCTGAAGGCGTTCCTTGACCAAATCGCGTGGCTGGCTGAGCGTGCCGGTGAGGACCAAGATCTTGCCCGCGAGGGGCAACTGCCCGGCAGCGGGGGCAGGTCCGGTTTCCGGCCAGCTGACGCCCGCGGCGCGCAGCTTGGCGATCACTTCCAGATTGTGGGGCTGGCGCAGAAAGGTAAACAGATGGCGCGCCACAACAGGTCCGACGTCCGGTGTCTGCTGCAACTCGTCTTCGGTGGCGGAACGGATCGCATCGAGACTGCCAAATTGCCGGGCCAGGGCCTGCGCGGTCGCCTCCCCCACCTCACGTATGCCCAGGGCGTAAAGGAACCGAGGAAGAGTCGTGACGGCCCCCCTGGCGAGTGCGGCGACCAGGTTCTGCGCAGACTTTTCACCCATGCGTTCCAGGCCCGCCAGGGTGTCCACTGACAGGGTGAACAGGTCGGCCGGGTCGCCGATGAGATCCTGTTCGACCAACTGCTCGACCAGCTTGTCGCCCAGTCCCTCGATATCGAGCGCACGGCGTGAGGCAAAATGTTTCACCGCCTCCCTGCGTTGCGCGGCGCAATACAGGCCTCCGGAACAGCGTGCGACGGATTCACCCTCGAGGCGCTCGATCTCGGAACCGCACACCGGGCAATGTGCGGGCATCGTCACCTCCTGGGCCCCCGGGGGGCGGCGCTCCGGCAGTACGCGCACCACCTCCGGGATCACATCGCCGGCGCGCCGGACAAACACCGTGTCACCGACACGTACGTCCTTGCGTTGGACCTCGTCCATGTTGTGCAGGGTCGCGTTACTGACCGTCACACCACCGACGAATACCGGCCTGAGCCGCGCGACAGGGGTTACGGCCCCGGTGCGCCCGACCTGGAATTCCACCGCCTCGACGACGGTCAGTTCCTCCTGTGCGGGAAACTTCTGTGCAACCGCCCAGCGCGGCGCGCGCGATACGAAACCCAGCGCCTTCTGGTCGGCCACGCTGTCGACCTTGAACACCACGCCGTCTATGTCGTAAGGAAGTGTGGCACGCCGCGCCCCGATGTCCGCAAAATAGGCTGAGCATGCCTCGAGTCCGGTTACCACGCGCAGTTCCGGCGAAATCGGCAGCCCCCAGCCCTTTAGCAGGGCCATACTCGCACTGTGGGTCGAACCCATGGCATGTCCATCGACCTTCCCCAGGCCATAACAAAACATCGCCAGGGGACGCCTGGCGGTGATCCTGGGATCCAGCTGGCGCAGGCTGCCGGCCGCCGCATTTCGCGGATTGACGAAGGTCTTTTCTCCGCTTTCACGCTGGTGCCGGTTGAGCTTCTCGAAGCCCTTTTTTGGCATGAAGATTTCGCCACGCACCTCGAGCAACGGCGGCCAGCCCTTGCCCAGAAGCCGCAGGGGTATCGAGGAGATGGTACGGACGTTCTGGGTGACGTTCTCGCCTCGCGTGCCATCACCCCGTGTTGCCGCCTGCACCAGGCGACCTCCCTCGTAACACAGGCTGACCGCCAGGCCGTCGAGTTTGGGCTCGGCGGCGTAAGTTACCTCTTCATCACGTTCGAGCCGGTTGCGCACGCGGCGATCAAACTCCACCATCGCCTCCGGCGACAGCGCGTTCTCCAGCGACAGCATGGGCACCCGGTGCTCGACCTCATCGAACGCCGCCAGGGGCGTGCCGCCAACGCGCTGGGTTGGTGAATCGGGGGTAACCAGCTCAGGGTACTCGGCCTCGAGTTCCTGCAGGCGCCCAAACAGCCGGTCATATTCGCTGTCCGGGACCTGGGGGCTGTCGAGCACGTAGTACTGGTAGTTGTGATGCTCGATCTGTTCGCGCAGCTGTTGTGCCTGCGCGCGGATTTCCCGCTTCCGACTCAACGCCGACCTCGTACCAGATTCAATTTGCGCCGGTGTTCGATGATCGACTCGCGGGTGTGCTCCTGCATCTGCCGGGTCAGCTTGTTGTGTTCCTGATCCTGGAGTTCAGCGTGCAGCAGGGAGGCAAGCTGCTTGGCGGTGGACAGCATCTCCTCGTAGATCTCGACACCATCGCGCACACCGGGTAACTGGGTGAACAGCGACAGCCCCGGGGTTGCGAAACCCGCCATGCCGTCACTCGGAAAATTGCCTGGCTCGAGCATGCTGGCCATGCTGAACATCACGCGCCCGTTGCTGCCGTCGTGCCGGTGATAGATCGACATATCGCCGAGCACGAGGTTCACCGCGCTGCACGCCTTCTCGATCGCCACCCCTGAGAAGGTCCCGCCCCGCATGACCAGGTTGATCACCACGAGCTTGCGCTCGACCTCGTCATACAGGGCCGGATCGGTGCTCAGGTAGTCGCCGTCTCCGTGCGCATCGAAATTCAGATCCATGGAAAACTGCGGATCCTGGTCGCGACCCGCGCCGGACCACTCGCCGAGGTCCGATGGATCCGGATCGAGTTCGGAGCGGGCGCGCGGCACGTCAATCGCGATCTCGACGTCGTTCGGTGAATCGTCCAGACGCATCTCCGGGATCGACTCCACGGCCTCACCGATCGTGGGCTCGGCGCGCGCCGACGGATTCGCTTCGAGCGTTTCAGGATCGATCGAGATGCTGGAGGGCGACCTTCTGGGCATGCGAAAACGCGGCACGGAACGCCGGTAGCGGTCCCAAAGGTAGATACCCGCAACCAGCAGGATACCGAGCACCACGAGAATTAGCCGTACAAGATCTGGATCCATCGTTGTCTGCCGTAGAACCGTTGAAGAAGCCCCAACCAGCCTGCCGACCCGGACAGGAAATCAAACCGCGGCCAAGGCGGCCGCCTGCTCCACATCCACCGAAACCAGGCGCGATACACCGGGTTCATGCATGGTGACGCCGGTAAGGTGGTTCGCAACCTCCATCGTCACCTTGTTGTGGGTGATGAAAATGAACTGCACATGCTCCGACATCTCCCGGACCAGCGCCGAGTAACGTCCGACGTTGGCGTCGTCGAGCGGGGCGTCCACCTCGTCCAGCATACAGAAGGGTGCCGGATTGAGCCGAAAGATCGCAAACACCAGCGCCACTGCGGTCAGGGCCTTCTCGCCGCCCGAAAGCAGGTGAATGCTGCTGTTGCGCTTGCCGGGCGGACGCGCCATGACAGTCACGCCGGTATCCAGCAGATCCTCGCCGGTCAATTCAAGGTAGGCATGGCCTCCGCCGAAAAGTTTCGGGAACAGGTCCTTGAAACCCGAGTCGACACGGTCGAATGTTTCCTTGAAACGGGTTCGGGTCTCGCGGTCGATCTTGCGGATCGCCTCTTCGAGGGTCTCCAGCGACTTGCTGATGTCCTCGTGCTGACTGTCCAGGTAGGCCATGCGCTCGCTTTGTTCCTCGAACTCGTCGATGGCCGCAAGGTTGATCGGTCCCAGGCGCTGGATGCGGTTGGCCAGCTGCTCCGCACGCACCTGCCAGGGCTCCACGGCGGCGTCCTCCCGCATCCCGGCCTTCAGCGGCTCACGTTCAAATCCGCTCTCGGCCAATTGTTCCTCCAGCGTGCGGCTGCGTACCAGGATCTCCTGACGGGCCATGCGCGCCTGATCCAGTCGCGTTCGTTCATCCTGTACACGGCTCTCGACCTGGTGCCGGGACTGATCCATTT
Source organism: uncultured Gammaproteobacteria bacterium (assembly GCA_963753845.1). Taxonomy (GTDB): domain Bacteria; phylum Pseudomonadota; class Gammaproteobacteria; order Chromatiales; family Chromatiaceae; genus Thiosocius. The sequence continues at coordinate 546,141 of CAVWEI010000001.1, read as the reverse complement.
CGCGCAGCCGGTGATCGATTTCCTCCAGATTCCTGCGCGCCTGCGAGAGACTGGCCTCGATCGCGCTGCGATCCTGCAGTTGTTGCTCCAGCCTGGCCTGCTGTTCGCCGACCGGCGCCTCGCTTGCCTGCAGCGAAGACTCCAACCCGGCGCAGCGCTCTGTCAGCTGTTCCAGCTGCTGTCGCATACGCCCCACGCCAGAGCGCAGCGAATCCTCGGAACTGCGCATCGACTCCACGCGCAGGGCGATCTCGTGCACGCGGTTACGCGCATCGCTCGCCCCAGTACGCGCGGCTTCCAACTGGACGCGCAGCCCATCGCGCCTGGACACCAGTTGTTCACGCTGCTGGCCGAGATCCTCGATCGCCGCCAGGGCCTGATGCAAATGCGTTCGCGCAAGCCCCATATCCGAGGTGCCCTGCTCGATCTGCTCTCGCAGCTCGTCCGCATCTGCCTCCAGGCCTTCGAGGCGGTGCCGGATCTGCTCCGACCGCGCCCGCTTGCCACTCAACAGTGCACGCACCTCGGCGACTACGCGTTGTGCGGCCTCGAGCTCGCGCTGCTGGACCTCGCGTTCCTGTTCCGCCTCGACCAGGGCCTTGCGGTCCTCCGCCAACTGCGCCGCCAGTTGCTCAAGCTGCGGCTCGATCTCCGCCTGGCGCTGCAGCATCCCCCTGATCTCCTGTTCGCGCGCCAGGACCCCGGCCCGTGCATCCGACCCACGCTGCAGACTCACCCAGCCACGCCCGACACGCACACCCTCCGGCGTTACCAGGCATTCCCCGGCGGCCAACTCGCCCCGCCTGCGCAGGGCCTCACCAAGATCGCCAGCCGTGAGGATGCTGTTGAGCAGGTCGGTCAGGGGCCCCGGGCCCTTGACCCGCTCGGCCAGGGTCCCGGCACGCGCAGGCGTCTGCCCCGGCGCCGTCTCGAATAATCCAAGGCTGCCGTGCTCGAGCTGCATGATCTGTGCGGCGGGTCCGTCAATGCCTTCGACCATGACCGCCTGCAACTGCTCGGCCAAGACCACCTCGGCCGCCTTCTGCCACTCGCCGGATACCTCGAGTGTTTCCAGCAGACGACTTGCGGTACCGAGCCCCCGGGACGCCAGCCATTGCTCGACCTCCTTGTCGCCCTCACCGCGCGCCGCCTGTTGCAAGGCCTGCAACGAGGCCAGGCGGCCCTTGAGCGTCTGCATTTCGGCGCGCGCAGCTGCCAGTTCCTCCTGAGCCAGCTGACTGCGTTCGCGCAGGCTGGTTATAGACCGGATCCGGGTCTCGAGGCGTTCGCGCACCGCCAGCAGCCCGGCCTCACCCTCAGACTCGCGGCGTGAAAGCTCGACGATCTCGGCCTGCAGCGAGACATCCGACAGCTGGTGCCGCTCTTCCTCGTTGCGCGCAAGGCGGCGTCTGAGCTGAGTCTCCTGCTGCTCGAGGTGGTTTATCCGGGTACGCTCCACCTGGGCCTGCTGCGCCGGTTCGTTGGCCCCCTGATTGAACCTGTCCCATTCGGCCTGCCAGGCGTGCATGGCCGTTTCGGCCTCCTGCAGTTCCCGGGCCGTGGCATCGGATCTGCCTCGGGCCTCCTCGAGGATGGGCTGATCCCGCTCGAGCTCGCCCGACAGCTCGGCCAGGCGGCTGCTGTCCTGCTCGCTGAGTGCCCTGGCCTGGGCCAGCGCCTGGCGCGCCTGCACAAGGTCGGCCTCCTGCTGACGGCGCGCCTCTCGCGCATACTGGATCGATTCCTCCAGCCGCGCTATCTCCGATCCAACGGCGTAGAACTTCCCCTGGATCTCATTGAAACCATCGTTGGCCACGGCATGGTCAGCGCGCTGCTGTTCGATCTGCGCCTCCAGATTGCGCTGATCCGCAATCGCCGCCTGCAACCGGTTCTCCTGTTCGGCAATGACGCGATCACGCCTGTCGATATCGCCGAGCATCTCATCCAGGCGCAGGACCAGGAGTTCCGCACGCACCTGGCGCTCCTCCTCGCGCAGCGCCTTGTATCTCTGCGCGGTGGCGGACTGGCGCTCGAGATGCCGGAGCTGCTTTTGAACCTCCTCGCGCAAATCGTCCAGGCGTTCCAGGTTCTCGCGCGTGTGCCCGATCCGGTTCTCGGTCTCGCGCCGTCGCTCCTTGTACTTGGAGATCCCGGCCGCCTCTTCCAGGTAGACGCGCAGGTCCTCGGGGCGCGCCTCAATCAGGCGCGAAATCATGCCCTGCTCGATGATGGAGTAACTGCGCGGACCCAGACCGGTACCCAAAAATAGGTCGGTGATGTCACGCCGTCGGCAGCGCACACCATTGAGAAAATAGCTCGACTGACCATCACGAGAGACCTGGCGCTTGACCGAGATCTCGCTGTACTGCGCATACTGCCCGCCAGCGCTGCCATTCGCGTTGTCGAAGATCAGTTCAATGGTTGCCGTACCGACCGGCTTGCGGCTGTTGGACCCGTTGAAGATGACGTCGGCCATGGATTCGCCGCGCAGCATCTTGGCTGAGCTTTCACCCATGACCCAGCGCACCGCATCGATCACATTGGACTTGCCGCAGCCATTGGGGCCGACGATAGCGACGAGATTACTGGGGAAGAGGACGGTGGTCGGGTCTACAAAGGACTTGAAGCCCGCCAGCTTGATTTTTTCCAGACGCATGGCGCGCAAAGATACAGGATGCCTCGCGGCTGATACAAGGAGCACCGAACAGCTCTCAGTTCACTGCAAATTATTCCTGTATCTTATTGTTTTTAAATGGTTTTCTATGGATAGTTAAAGTGAATTATGCGCCGATCGGGACCCTGCTTGGGTATAATCGACCGTCAATTGTGCCCCACCAGCAGGATCAGTCATGTCAACACAGCCCGGCAAACATCTGGAGACCTTCGACAACCCGCGGCCACAGCGCGACTACACCGTCCGGATCCGCGTCCCCGAGTTCACCTGCCTGTGTCCGAAAACCGGACAACCTGACTTTGCCACCCTGCACCTGGAGTATGTCCCGGATGCCCTTTGCGTCGAACTGAAATCACTCAAACTCTACGTCTGGTCGTTTCGCGAGGAGGGGGCCTTTCACGAGGATGTGACCAACCGGATACTGGACGACCTGGTGGCGGCCACTGCGCCCCGCTTTATGCGGCTCACCGCCGAGTTCAACGTCCGCGGCGGGGTCTACACCCATGTGGTCGCGGAACACCGCGCGCCTGACTGGATGGCGCCGGTGCCCGTGCAACTTCCCTGAGCCGCGGCCCGGATGCCGTCGCAAGCGTGCCGGGCCGACTGCTACGTCGGCCTGGACCTGGGCACCTCGGGGTGTCGTGCGGTAGCCATCGGCCGCGATTGCGACATCCTCGCCGAGGCGCGCGCCTCCCTGCCGGACTCACGGCATCCCGAGCCCGGGGCGAGCGAACAGGATCCCGGCGACTGGTGGAGGGCAGTCCGTGAGGCCTTGATCCGGCTGGCCGGGCAGAACCCGGGCCGGGTCCGGTCACTGAGCGTCGATGGCACCTCTTCGACACTGCTGCTGTGCGACTGGAGCGGGATCCCGCTGACGCCCGCCCTGATGTATGACGACCGACGGGCACTGGAACAGGCGCGACAGATCGAGCGGCGTGCACCGCCCGACAGCCCGGTGCATGGCCCCGGCTCCGCGCTGGCCAAGCTGCTTTTTCTGCTTGCCCGGCAACCGGACACCCAGGCGGCGCACGCGCTGCATCAGGCCGATTGGATCAATGGCAGACTTTCGGGTGAATTCGGGCTTGCCGACGAGAACAATGTACTCAAGCTCGGTTATGACCCGGTTGCAAAACGGTGGCCCGATTGGCTGGCCGGGCTGCCGTTCCCAAACCACCTGCTGCCGTGTGTAAGGCCGGTCGGCGCTCCCCTGGGGAAGGTCGCAACCGCTGTCGCCAGTGAACTGGGACTGCCGGACGATGTCCTGCTGGTCGCAGGGACAACCGACAGCAATGCGGCGGCCCTGGCAGCGGGCATCAGCGAGCCGGGTGATGCAGTCACCTCCCTGGGCAGTACGCTGGTGCTGAAGGTATTGAGTGACGAACCGTTGTCGTCTTCACGATACGGGATCTACAGCCACCGCATCGGTGACAACTGGCTTGTCGGTGGCGCGTCCAATTCGGGCGGCGCGGTGCTGCGGCAGTTCTTCAACGACATCGAGCTGGTCGAACTGAGCCTGCAGATTGATCCCGCACGGCCCACGGGCCTCGGATATTACCCGCTGCCATCCACCGGCGAGCGCTTTCCGTACAACGACCCGGCGATGCAGGCACGTATGCAGCCGCGTCCACATACTCGAAGGGTTTTCCTGCAGGCCCTCCTGGAGGGTATCGCGGAAATCGAGGCCGAGGGCTACGCGCGCCTGGCCGACCTCGGCGCACCCTTTCCACACAGGATTTTTACCAGCGGCGGGGGCGCGATCAATGACACATGGCGGCAGATCCGTGAACGCAGGCTCGGCATCCCTGTGCTGCGGGCGACGCAGACCGAAGCGGCATTCGGGACGGCCCTGCTCGCGCGTACCGCCGCGCTGGAGCACTCAGGCACCCCGCCCCGCTGAGCCGACTTAGGCCGGCATTCGAATCCCGCTCAGCCACTCAACTTGCCCAGGAGCTGACGCGCCGATTGCTCGAAACTGCTGTTCGGGTTTTCGCGGATGATACGTTCCAGCATGGGCCGGGCCTCGGTATCGCGGTCCAGGCCGTGCAGGGCCTCCGCCACATGCAGGCCGATCTCCGCGTTGCGCGGTGCGATCACCAGTGCCTGCTGCAGCGCAGAAAGACCATCGTTCTTGCGACCCTGCCGGTACAGAACCCAACCGTACGTATCGACGATCTCTGCCCGCGACGGGGCCAGTTCGTAGGCCTTGGTCGCAAGCTCCAGCGCACGCTTGTCATCGCGTTCCAGGTACAACCAGGCCAGGTTGTTCAGAATGGCCGGGTTGGGATCGGCCAGGCCGATCGATTTCTCGTAGGCCTGGATGGCGCTCGTCTCCTGATCCATGCGCTGGTAGATCATACCGAGGGCGGCCCAACCGGCCCCATCGTTGGGGTTTTCCTGCAGCCAGCCCTCCAGCACATCGACCGCCTTCTGGGGCTGCCCCGCCACGACGAGCGAATTCGCAAAGGTCGTGACACGCCTTGAAGTGCCTTCGATACGCCATGCGGCTTCGACTGCCGCCAGGGCCAGATCGGGCTGCCCCTTGCCCCGATAGGCCGCGGCCTCGATATCGAGGCCATATACGTTATCGGGGAAGTGGGTCTTGATCTGCCCGGCCAGTGCGAGCGCCGCATCGTACCGGCGCTCACGCAGTTCCAGTTCCGCGAGTCCTATCCAAACCACGGGTACCTTGTGCCCGGTATCGAGCGCGATCGCGCGCTCGAAACTTGCCCGGGATCCATCTACATCATCGGACGCCGCCTGGGCACGCGCCAACTGGAACCAGCCCTCCATCGACTCGGGCTCCAACTCGGTCAGCTTACGCAGCGTGCGCATAGCGCTTGAATAGTCGCCGCTCTGCAGTTGGGTCATGCCTTTGAGGCGCAAAGCCGTCGGGACTTCCGCCTGCTCGGGTGACAGGCCGGACAGCACGTTGGCTGCCTTCAGGCCTTCATTATTGCGCAGGTACATCTCGGCGAGGACCAGGATAGGCTGTAGTGCGGTCGGATTGGCCTCGTTGGCCTGGTACAGCCAGCGCTCGGCCGCCTCGGCATCATTCTGTGCGCGTGCAAGCGCCGCCATACCCATGAGCGCCCCAAGGTGTTTGGGATCCTTTTTCAGCACCTTGTCGTAGGCAAGGGCAGCGGCCTCGGGATTCTGTGCAACCAGTGCAAGGCGCGCCAGATTCATCTGCGCAACCAGGAATTCCGGGTCCTTCTCCAGTGCCAGCCGGAACCTGGCCTCGGCCTCCGTCAGTTTGCGCTGGGCCAGGTACGCAAGGCCGGTGAGATTGTACGGAATCGGGCTGTCCGCCATACGTTGTTCGAGTGCCTCGGATGCGGCGATCGCCTTGTCGAATTCCTGTTTGTTGAGATAGCTGAGCACCAGCAGGACATCCGCCTGCACCACGTCCTGCCCCAGGGCAACCGCCGCCTCGAGCTGGGATATGGCCGATGCCGTATCCCCAGTTGCGATATTGCCAACCGCCAGCTGGGTCCGCAGGAGGGCCTGGTCCGGATCGAGCTCGACTGCGCGCGCGATGTACTCGGAGCCAAGGGTATTGTTGCCGGCCTGAATATAGGCCGTACCCAACAAGGCAAGCAGTTGGGGGTCGCTGGTGCCCTGGTCGACGACCGTCGAGAGTACCTGGACTGCACGGTCCGGCTGTCGGAGCTTCAGGCGCGCGGCACCCAGCAGTTTGACCACCTGAAGATTGCCCGGGGTGCTGGCCAGGACACGGGTCAGATAGTCGTCTGCAATCGTGAATTCATTGCGCGCATAACTCACTATTCCATACAGCAACTGGGCCTGAAGGTTGCTCGGAGCCGCCCGCAGCAGGATCTGCAACTCGTCTGAAGCACGCTCGTGATCCCCTTCCTGGAACGACACCAGGGCCTGCAAATAATTCACGGCCGGCAGGTTCCTGGTGAGCAGATCAAGTGCTGCGAGATCCTTCTTCGCCGCAGGCACATCGCGCTGTGCGACGTGTATCAGGGCCAGACCGATATGAACACGCGGATTTTTTGGCGCCTCCTCCGCGGCACGGGCGTAATCCGTTTCGGCATCATCCAGACGTTGCAGGCGTCGCAGCAGATCACCCCGCGCAAGACGGCTTTCCACGTGCCCCGGGCGCTCGAGCAATACACTGTTGAGTTGCTCCAGGGCCTCCTGGTCGCGCCCTTCGGTCACCAGGATCTGCGCCTTGCCCAGGCGCGCCGACGGGTTGTCCGCTTGCAGCGCAAGGGCCGCGTCATAATCAATCTTGGCATCATCGATTCGACGCAGGCCGAGGTTGGCATTGCCGCGCAACACCAGCAGTCCTGCGCGCTGATCCGGGTCCAGGCTGTCGTCGACCTGCACCTCGGCCAGCAATTTACTGAAATCCCCCTGGATCATCAGCGCCCCGGCATAACCCGACAACCATTCCGCCTTGGGGGCACCCAGATCGCGCGCGCGCCCGAACTCCTTTGCAGCGGCGGCGCCATCACCGGTACGCAGATAAAGGGAGCCCAACATGACCCTTGCCCGGACACTGGAGGGATCGGACTGCAGCGCATTCTTCAGCTGGATGATCGCGGACTTGATCTCGCCGCCGACGACGAATGCCTGCGCCTCTTCGATATACTCATCGGCTGTGGAGGCGATCGCCGCCTGCAGACCAAGGACCAGGAACAAGGCGCAGGTCACGCCGCAAATGGATCGAATTCGGGTTCGTGCCAACATCCGGCATTCTCCTGTTGGGTTTGGGTGCTGCGCCCCAGGCTACCAGGGGCAGATGACTCGTCCGTGAAGGGATGATTCGCGCTGCCAGGGTATCCAGCGCCAGTCCAATCATCAATCCCCGATAGCGTACTTCTTCATCAGATTGTAGAGCGTGGGACGCGTCACCCCCAGCAGCTCGGCAGTCTTGGAGACATTGCCGTCCGTTCGTGCGAGGGCCCTGACGATCGCCTGCGACTCGGCCTTTTCGCGGACCTCGCGCAGGTTGAAAGGCTCCAGGTCTCCCGCATCCTGCTGTTGCGGCAGTTCGAGGTCTTCGCGCGACACCTGGTTGCCATCGGCCATGATCACCGCGCGTTTGACACGATTCTCCAGCTCACGGACGTTGCCGGGCCAGCCGTAGGCCTCGATCGCCTCGATCGCCTGAGGCGTAAAACCCTTTATCGGACGCTTGAGTTGGGTGGCAAATCTTTCGAGCATGGCGCGGGCCAGAAGCAGGTCGTCCCCCTGGCGCTCACGCAGCGGCGGTACCCGGATCGTCGCCTCGTTGATGCGGTAGTAAAGGTCTTCACGGAAATCACCGGTCTGGATCAACTCCTGGAGATCGCGGTGGGTGGCGCAGATCACGCGCACGTCGACCGGTATCTCGACCCTGCCGCCGATGCGCTCGATCACCCGCTCCTGCAGGAATCTCAGCAATTTGGCCTGCAATGCCAGAGGCAGATCACCGACCTCGTCCAGGAACAGGATGCCGCCGCTCGCCGTCTCGATCTTGCCGGGTGTGGTCTTGGCCGCCCCGGTGAAGGCACCCTTCTCGTATCCGAACAGCTCGCTTTCGAGCAGGGCCTCGGGGATCGCCGCACAGTTGATCGCCACCAGGCGCTTGCTGTTGCGGTCACTCAGTTGATGCAGGGCCTTGACCAGCAATTCCTTGCCCGTGCCGCTCTCCCCCAGGATCAGGGTGGAGACATCCGTGGGCGCCAGTTTTTCAACCGTGCGGCAGACCTTGAACATCTCGGGACTGGAGGCGATCAGGCCTTGCAGCGGGGATTCGCCATGCCCCCCCTGCAGGCGACGGTTCTCCTGTTCGATGTGGTAGAGACGGGCCCCTCGCTTGATCGAGATCCCGAGCAGATCGGGGTCGATGGGCTTCTCGTAAAAATCGTAAGCACCCATCGCAATCGCACGCATCGCGTTGGTGCGATCGTTGTGGCCGGTGACCACGATGACCTTGGTGTCGGGGGCGAGAGAAAGGATTTCCTCCAGCAGGCCGAATCCCTGGGTCACTCCGCCCGGATCTGGCGGCAACCCAAGATCGAGCGTCACAACCGGGGGTTCCAGCCTGCGCAACTGCGCGAGCGCACCCTCCCGGTCTTCGGCCACGGTCACGTCAAAGTCTTCAAAACTCCATTTCAACTGTCTCTGCAGGCCAGGGTCATCCTCTACTACCAAGAGTTTGTCTTTGGTTTCAGCCACCGTGTTCAGATCCTTCCTCAAAAAGCATTTGCCACATCACTCCGTCGGCGGGTTCCCGGCAATGGGCAGCATGACGCGAAACACCGTACCTTTCCCTGGCGTGCTCTCGACCACCACCTGTCCGCCGAGTGCGACTATCACCTCGCGGCACTCGTAGGCCCCGATGCCCATGCCGGTCAAACCCTTGGTAGAGTCAAACGGCCGAAACAGGCGAGACTTGATGAATTCCGCATCCATGCCGCTGCCCGAATCGCGGACCTCCACTATAGCTTGGTCGCCAGACACTCGCAGTGCGAGCTCGATCTCCCCGTCCGGGGGCGTTGCATCCTGCGCGTTCTGCACCACGTGGCCGAGGACCGAAGACAGTCGATCGGGCTCTGCAGAGACCCAGACCGTATCAACGCTCGATCGCAGGGTCGGGACCGGCCTGCCGTTCGACTTGGCAGATACGACACCGCGCAGTTCTTCCACCAGATCGATCGGCCTGCTCTCACCCGTGATATCGGCACTTTTCAACTGCGCCATGAGCCGGTTCATCTTGAGTACCGCGTTCTCGATGGTGCCGACAGCGTCATCTATGAATTCCGGATTGTGCTTGTGTCGCGCGGCGTTTTTTGCCACAAGCGACAATTGTGCGATCAGGTTCTTGAGATCGTGGATGACGAATGCCGACAAGCGGTTGAAACCCTCGAACTGGCGCGCCTCCGCCAGTGCCTCGGCCGCTTGATTGAGCGCCAGATAGCTGGCGGCCTGCATGCCCACCGTCTTGAGCAAGTCGAGGTTCTCCCAGTTCAATGACTGCGGCGCACGCGGCTGCAGCAGCATGACGAAACCCAACAGCTTCGCATCGTGTACCAGCGGTACGATCAACCAGGCGTCCGCGTTGCCGAGCGCCCAGTCGGGCAGCTCCAGATCGCCGTAGACATCGGGTGCCTCACGGAATTCGTCGATGTCGATGACCCAACGCTGGTTTTCCATGAACGGCACCATTGGCTCATTCGCGTCGACCATAGGCTCAGCAGGATGCTGGCAGTTGAATCTCGCCCTGTGGCGGTAGTCGCCTTTTTCCGAACGCAGCCAGAGCAGCCCGCCCGAACTCTCGACAACCTCTGCAAGCGTCCAGATCACCCGCTCGCTCAGCGGCTTGTCGACACGCCGGTCGGCCAGCAGGTCGATCATACGCAGCCACTCTTCGCGGTAGTCATAGCGATAACTGAAGAAATGCTTGTTCAGAAAGACCTTGGTGCGGGCGCGAAACTGGCCGGAAAATAACAGTGCGACCAGCACGATGATTGCGCCGAACAGGAAGGCAATCTGGAACACGCCCCCCCATTCGCCGCCGTATAGCTTGATGTAGTAACCGGCCAGCGCCATCAACAGCATGTACAGGCCAGCACTGAACAGGGTGGTCGAGTGCAGGACCATACGACGTGACAGGAAGACCGGAAGGCTCCAGTCGGGATTGCGTGCCGCCGTGATTCCGATCAGCGGGATCGCCATCAGGTTGACGAAACCGCGCGCGGACCAGATTGCGCCGTCCAGACGGTGAAACAGGAGTGCATCGGTGTAAAGATAGAAATCGAAAATGAACAGGGCACCCAGGCCGAAGCACAGGTACTTGATCCCCCAGCGGACTTCGACAGGGGTATTGCGGTACAGCTGCTCGACCAGCGCCAGACCCAGCACCGAGTACAACAACTGCCCGATCAGCGAAAATTCCTGGCGCACGGCCGAGGGTCGAAGATGCGCGACCAGTTGCGGAATATCCACCAGCATGACCAACATCAGGAGACCCAGGACCAGACACGCGAGGCGCACGTAGCCGAGCATTCGTACATACAGCGCATTCCCTTCGGCAAACGGCTGCAGCAGGCGTATCAGTAAGAAGATCCATACCAGGTTGCGCACCACCTCCGCCGCCCAGACCACATCCAGGCCCGGGACACCGTAGCCCGCCTGTGCGGCCGCGGCGAGACTCCAGACAGCCGAGCAGGCAACCGCCAACATCAGATGGGAGCCCTGGAAACGGGCGCGCCAACCTGTGAGCAGCAGTAGAAAAAGAAAGAAAAACGCGAGGCCGGCCAGACCGTAGCCGTAGAAAGCGAGTTGATTCACCATCGCATCGAATCCATTTCGTCCGGTCCCGGTTGTGTTATTGCCAGACCGTCGCGCTAGTGCGCGCCCTTACGCCACAATACCACTTCTACCGTTTCGAGCAGGATGATCAGGTCCAGAAAGACGCTGGCATTCTTGACGTAATAGAGATCGAACTCAAGCTTGTTGCGTGCATCGTCGACCGTGGCGCCATACGGATAGGAAAGCTGGGCCCAACCGGTCAGTCCGGGCTTAACCCTGTGGCGCTCGGCATAGAACGGCATCTCCTTTTCGAGCTGATGGACGAATTCAGGCCGCTCCGGCCGTGGCCCAACCAGGCTCATCTCACCGCGCAGGACATTGAACACCTGCGGCAGTTCATCCAGCCGGGTCTTGCGGATGAAGGCGCCGACGCGGGTGATCCGGCTGTCATCCTTGGTTGCCCAACGCGCCACGCCATCGGCCTCCGCGTCGGTCCGCATGCTGCGAAACTTATGGACCCTGAACTCACGGCCGTTCAGACCCACGCGAACCTGGTGGAACAGGATCGGGGCCTTGGCCCCACTCTCGAACCTGATCGCGAGCGCGACCAACAGCATGGCCGGCCAGGAAAGCAGGAAGATCAGCACGCCAGCCGAAAGATCGAGCGCCCGTTTGGCGTACTGGGCCAGTCCGCTCAGCCGAAAACCATCCGAAAAGAAGATCCAGCTCGGATGCAGTACATCGAGCTTGATCCTGGAGGTCTCTTTTTCGAAAAAACTCAAGAGATCCAGGACCATCGTCCCGGACATCTTGCAGTCGAGAATATCGTCCACGGGGAGGCGCAGGCGCCGGTCATCCGGCGCCACCACGATCTCGTCGATCTCGTGAGCCAGAACGATCTCCATCAGGGGGCGGTCGTAAGGCAGCCAGCGCTCAACCTGGATGTCCGTTTCCTGCTCATTGACCGGGACATAACCCACCACCCGAAAACCCGGTTGGCGCGGCTCCAGTTCGGCAATCATCTGAGCCTGACGCCCGGTCCCCAGAACGAGCACATTGGTCAGCTGGGCCCGGCTGTACGTAAGACGGAAAAAAAGGCTGCGCAACCCCAATACGCCGACAAAGGTGAAGAGCATCGCGTAGCCCATGACCCCGCGCCCGACAACCAGGTCGGGGAACGTGTAAAACACGACACTCATCGCCACGCTGGCGATCAGGAAGCTCAGGCCTATACGTACCAGCAACCCGGCGCTGAACGGCAGTCCACGCTGGTAGAGGCCGACCGAGATCATCGAGATCGTCATGGCCGCGGCATACGCCATTGCGGTGTACGAGAGCGTTTCGGGTGTCTCCATCCGGTCGGCCGCGACCACCGAAAAGCGCATGTGGAATCCCGCCAGAAGCGAATAGAACATGACCAGGAACTCGACCACCCCGAGCAGCAGGTAGAGCTTGGACACATAGTGGCCGAAAAGCCGGATCATCATGACATCACAAAATCCTGGTTAGCTGCAGGCGCGCCGAGACTGACAAACCACGCGGGCTCAATCAACCGGATAGGCGAATAATTCATACCGCTGTCACCATTTGAACTGGGCTGCCTCGCCTCGGTCACGAAGCCGGGTTATTATCCCCGCGCTATGGGCAAACCAGCCCGAACACACGATGAGGAAGGTGTTTCTCCCAATGGAAATCAAAGACGCAAAAATTGCCGTTGTCGGGCTCGGGTATGTCGGCCTGCCTCTGGCCGTGGAATTCGCAAAGAAGTTCCCGGTGACCGGCTTCGATATCAGCGTCCCGCGTATTAACGAATTGCGGCAGGGCAAGGATAGTTCTTTAGAGGTGGAACCAGAAGAGCTGGAAAAAATTTCCATGCGCTACAGCGATCAACTCGAGGACCTTCGTGACTGCAACGTGTATATCGTGACGGTCCCGACACCGATCGACGAGTACAAGAGTCCCGACCTGCGCCCGCTGATCTCGGCCAGCCGCACGGTCGGCAAGGTCATCTCCAAGGGCGACGTGGTCATCTACGAGTCCACCGTGTATCCGGGCGCGACCGAGGATGACTGCATCCCGGTCATCGAGGAGGTGTCCGGTCTGACCTTCAACCGGGATTTCTTCGCCGGCTACAGCCCTGAACGGATCAACCCGGGCGACAAGGAACACCGGGTGACCACGATCAAGAAGGTCACCTCGGGCTCGACCCCGGAGATCGCCGATTTCGTGGACGCCCTGTACGCCAGCATCATCGTTGCCGGCACGCACAAGGCCAGCAGCATCAAGGTGGCCGAGGCCGCCAAGGTGATCGAGAACACCCAGCGTGACGTCAATATCGCGCTGATCAATGAACTCTCGCTGATCTTCAGCAAGCTGGGCATCGATACCGAGGAGGTACTGAAGGCCGCCGGCACCAAGTGGAATTTCCTCCCGTTCCGGCCGGGCCTCGTCGGCGGACACTGTATCGGCGTGGACCCTTATTATCTCACCCACAAGGCACAGGCGATCGGCTACCACCCGGCCATGATCCTGGCCGGACGCCGGATCAACGACGGGATGGGATCGCACGTGGCCGGCACCGTGGTCAAACTGATGCTGCAACGCGACTTGAAGGTGCACGGCGGGCGCATCCTGATCATGGGGCTCACCTTTAAGGAGAACTGCCCCGATCTGCGCAACACACGGGTCACCGATATCATCGACGAACTCGAAAGCTACGGGATGCAGGTCGATGTCTGGGACCCCTGGGTCAGCGCGACCGAGGCCGAGCACGAATATGGAATCACCCCGATATCGCAGCCCGAAAACGGTGTCTACGACGCGATGATCCTGGCGGTCTCACACCGCCAGTTTGCCGAACTTGGCATCGGCAGGCTTCGCGCGATGGGGGTGCCCAATGCGATTCTGTACGACGTCAAGTACCTGTTCCCGGCGTCCGAGACGGACGGAAGACTGTAGTCTTCCAAAACAGGTAGCGATTCATCATGCGTGTATTGATCACCGGCAGCGCCGGCTTCATCGGTTCCAGCCTCTCCCTGCGCCTGCTCGAACGTGGTGACGAGGTCATCGGGGTCGACTGCCTCGATCCTTATTACGATGTATCGCTCAAGGAGGCCCGTCTCGCACGCACCCTTCAATACGACGGCTACACCGAAGTGCGTGCACGTATCGAGGACCGCGATGCGATGGCCGATACCTTCGCCCGATTCCAGCCTGAGCGGGTCGTCAATCTGGCCGCGCAAGCGGGTGTGCGTTACTCGATCGAGAACCCCGACGCCTATATCGACAGCAACTTGGTCGGGTTCGGCAACATACTGCAGGGCTGTCGTACCCAGGGTGTGGAGCACCTGGTGTACGCCTCCTCGAGTTCGGTCTACGGCTCGAACACCAGCATGCCGTTCTCGGTGCATGACAACGTCGATCACCCGGTCAGCCTGTATGCCGCGACCAAGAAGGCGAACGAGTTGATGGCACATACCTACAGTCATCTGTACGACATACCCACCACCGGGCTGCGCTTCTTCACCGTCTATGGCCCATGGGGCCGGCCCGACATGGCGCTGTTCAAATTCACCCGGAACATCCTTGCCGGTGAGTCGATCCCTGTATTCAACTATGGGAAGCACCGCCGTGATTTCACTTATATCGACGATATCGTCGAGGGTGTCGTGCGTGTATTGGACCAACCCGCCCGGCCGAATCCGGATTGGAATGGCGATGTACCCGACTCGGCAAGCAGCCGCGCGCCCTACCGCCTGTACAACATCGGCAACAACAACCCGGTCGAATTGATGCACTACATCGAAACCCTGGAAACGTGCCTGGGCATGAAGGCAGAAAAGGAGTTGCTGCCGCTGCAGCCCGGCGATGTACCCGACACCTACGCAAATGTCGAAGACCTGGTGGCCGACTTCGGCTACAAACCAACCACCTCGGTTGAGCAGGGTGTCGCGGAATTCGTCGACTGGTATCGCGCGTATTACCACGTCTGACCGGTCCCGCCTCTTTCAGATTTGGCGGCGGCCTTTTCGTAAAAACGCACGTAAAAACGGGGCAAACCCAGTTTTTTTAGGCTCTGTCTGAGTTAAGTGTTGCAAAGGCGTAAACTGAAAAGGGCGGCTCCTGAAAGGAGGTGGCGCCATGAACAAACCGAGCGGCGGCTCAGGGTTGTAGTTCGAGGTCCGTAGACCTTCTGACAGTCGGTCGGGCTGTGCCCGACATCGGCAGGCGCAGCCTGCCCTACGGCCGCTCAAAGTCGTTCGAAGGGAGCCTCAACAGTCAACCCAGACAGAGCCTTTTTTACGCCGCCTTCCTCAGACGAACGCGAGCACTTCCCGCTCGATATCCTGCTTGTCGATCACCGTATCCTGCACCACTCGTCTGTCGAACAGGGCCTCGATCATCGGCGGGATGGGTGTGTTCGCGGCAGCGGATATGGATTTCAGGGCATCGATATCGTGGCTGTCGTCCTCGCCGGTCAGGGCGTGCGCGATGGTCGGCGAGAACTTGGTCCATTCCGCAGTGGAATAAACGATACCCGGCAACGGCTTGTCGCGGCAGCTGGCATGGGCCTTGAAACAGGTGGCCGTGTGCGGGTCCATCAGGTAGCCGCCGTCGCGGAAGGTCTCGCCGATGTAGGCTTCGACCTCTGCATCGTCGGCGTAGTCGGCGGCAAACACGGCCTGCAGCGAGGCCAGCTCGTCGGCGGTCAAACGGTAGACCCGGTTCTCGTCCAGCTCGGCCATCAGCTCGCGCGTGCGCTGGGCACCGAACAGGTCGTAGAGCACACGTTCGACATTCGACGACTTGAGAATGTCCATGGCCGGCGAACTGGTCGCGATCACGTTGCGGCCGCGCAGGTCGTAAGCCCCGCTGCGAATCAGCTCGGTCAGCACGTTGTTGCTGTTCGAGGAGATCAGGATCTTCTCCACCGGCAACCCCATCTTCATGGCGTAGTAACCGCCAAGCGCGTTGCCGAAGTTGCCGCTGGGCAAGTTCAGGTAAACCTTGTCACCGATCGCAATGGCGCCTTGGCGTACCAGCTCCAGGTAGCTGTGGATGTGGTAGATCTGCTGGAAGATGATGCGGCCAAAGTTGACCGAGTTTGCGGCGGACAGGTGAGTGTGACGCTCGCGCAGCCTGGCCTGAAAGGAATCGGAAGACAACAGGGTCTTGAGCGCGGACTGCGCGTCGTCGAAATCGCCATGGATGCCGATCACCTTAAGGTTGGCTGCATCCTCGGTCACCATCTGCAGGCGTTGCACGTCTGACGTCCCGCCATCGGGGTACAAACAGGCCACCTTTACGTTGGCGCGGCCCTTGAATGTCTCCAGGGTTGCCGGCCCGGTATCTCCGCTGGTCGCCGCGAGGATCAGGTAGTGCTCGTCCCGGGCCTGGGCCAGGCTGGACAGAACCACGCCGAAGGGTTGCAGCGCCATGTCCTTGAAGGCCCGCGTGGGCCCGTGGTACAGCTCGGTGACGAACAGGTCGTCGCGCACCCGTACCACGGGCACCGGGTGTGCCGGATCGTCGAAGCCGTCGTACAGGTCCAGTGCGCGGTCGATCACCGCCTGGTCGATATCCAGTTCGAAGGCATCGAGCACCGCGCGCGCCAGGGTCTTGTAGTCGCTGTCCAGGTGCGCGCGCAGGAAAGGTTCGCCCAGTTCGGGCAGGCTTTCGGGCACGTAAATGCCGCCGAAAGAGGTCATCGGGCTGAGAATGGCCTGGGAAAAGGTGACGGACGACGGGCGGCTGCCGTCATTGCCCCGGGTTTCGATGAAGTTCATGGTGCGCGCTGAGTGTCCAACAAAGCGTGCAATTATAACCCTTTGTGGTCACTGGGGTCGCGCAGCGCCTGGGGATTCCGGTCCAGACGCTCGAACAGGGATCGCCGCCTACGCCACAAACGCCTGGCCGCGCGTGCGTGCCAGCGGTAGACCGTCCCGTTACCGGGATGGACATGTAGCTCCTCGCAGTCCCGCAACAGGCCCGCCATGCGATCCTCGAGTTCGGCGAGTGCCTGCAGCCAGGGACCAGGGTCGGCACGCATCATCGCCCTGCCCGGTGCGTGCTCGACGATCAATTCATCTCCGCCCACCCCGGTACGCAGCGCAAGAAGCCCGCGTGACAGGGCGCAATCACCGACCAGCCTGGCCACCGGGCCCTGCCCCTCCGGCGGCAGGCTGCCCCCGCCACTGAACCAGAGGCCACCCAGCGTCGGCCGCCCCCGGGCCTCGCGTTCGCGGTTGAATTCCAAAGCATGACACAGCATCTGGATCTCGTTGAGCAGGCCACGCCACCAACGCCGGTACTCGCCATCGGGCAGAAACCGATCAAGATTGCGCCCAATCACTGTCGACAGCGGGTGCGTCTGAATCGACGGTGTCCGATCGCAGTGCATGTAGATGCGCCCGGCGGGACTGCCATACAGACACACTCCGTCGTCCTTGAAATGGGCGTTGAAGGCCTCCACCAGCCCGGCGATCTCGTCGGGATCAAGCGGATCATCTTCCAGATCGAAGGCCAGCAAACGGTCGAGGTCGGGAACCAGTTGCAGGGGATCGGCATGCAGCAGGAAGCCCGCCGGTGCCTCGCCGGTGTCGGCCAGGAAACAGACCGCGGCGGTGGGCAGGTCGGTGCCGGCCGGTGTCTCGACGCCGAAGAGGGCGAACAGGCCCCCGGCGTAGCCCACAGGCTCGACAAGCCGGTCGGCGCGCGCCAGCAGGATCTCCAGGCGCGGCAATGCAATCTGATCTTCGCGCTCGAGTCCCGGCATGGGGCCCAGCAGGCCGGGCACGAACAGGTGGCGGTTCAAACCGTCAGCTGAGGCTTTCGACACGGATACGTGTCACCCCGGTGCGGATCGCATCCAGCGCCTCGATCCTGCTGATCGCCCCGTTCATCTGGCGCTCGGCAATGCGGTGGGTCAGCATGATCAGCGGCACCTGGGTCTCGCCCTCCAGCGGCTTCTTCTGCTGCATGGCCTCGATGCTTATGCCAGCATCGGCGAGGATCCCCGCCACCGCGGCCACCACGCCGGGCCGGTCCTCCGCCGTCATGCGCAGATAGTACGCGGTCTCCACGTCGTCCATGGGCACCACGGCCAGATCGGACAATTCGCCGGGCTGGAACGCCAGATGCGGTACCCGGTTTTCAGGGTCGGTGGTCAGAGTCCGGGCAACATCGATGATGTCGGCCACCACAGCGGATGCAGTCGGCAGGGAACCTGCGCCAGCCCCGTAGTACAGGGTTGGTCCCACGGCATCGCCTTTGACCAGCACCGCATTCATCACCCCGTCGACGTTCGCGATCAGACGTCGCTCCGGAATCAGGGTCGGATGGACCCGCAACTCGATACCCTTGGCGGTGCGGCGGGTTATACCCAGATGCTTGATTCGGTACCCGAACTGCTCTGCGTAATCGACATCCTGGGGTTCGATGCGACTGATCCCTTCCGTGTAGCACTTGTCGAACTGCAGGGGTATCCCAAACGCCAGCGCGGCGAGGATGGTCAGCTTGTGTGCCGCGTCGATACCCTCGACGTCGAACGTCGGGTCGGCCTCGGCATAACCGAGCGCCTGGGCCTCGGCCAGCACGTCGGCGAAGGCGCGCCCCTTGTCCTTCATCTCGGTGAGGATGAAATTGCCGGTGCCGTTGATAATCCCGGCGATCCATTCGATGTGGTTGGCCGCGAGGCCCTCGCGCAGGGCCTTGATTATCGGGATACCACCGGCCACCGCCGCTTCGAAGGCCACGGTCACACCCTTCTTTTGCGCGGCCGCGAAGATCTCGTTGCCGTGCAGCGCAATCAGCGCCTTATTGGCGGTGACCACATGCTTGCCGTTCTCGATCGCCTTCAGTACCAGTTCGCGCGCCGGCGAATAGCCTCCGATGAGCTCGACGATGATATCGATCTCGGGATTGTCGACCACCGCAAAGGCATCGTCGCACACCTCGACTTTATCCAGGCCCTCCAGTCCTTCAGCACGGAACTCACGCGCCGCGGCATGCGCGACCACGATCTCGCGCCCCGCCCGGCGGGCAATCTCAGCGGCATTTCTCACCAGCACATTCAGGGTGCCACCACCCACGGTGCCGAGGCCCAGCAGGCCGACTTTGACAGGATTCAAGACTCTCTCCCCACTTGCTGACTTCCCGGATCAGACGACGGCCAGGCGCCGCCGTCAGCCCGGTACCTTTACAAGGCCATCGCGACGGAACATCTCCTTGATGCCGCGCAATGCCTGGCGTGTACGGTGCTCGTTTTCGATCAGTCCGATACGCACATGGTCATCACCATACGAGCCGAAACCGATGCCCGGAGACACTGCTACTTTCGCGTCCTGCAAAAGCTTCTTGCAGAATTCCAGCGAACCCATCTCCTTGTAGGGCTCGGGGATCGGCGCCCAGACGAACATGGTTGCCTTGGGTTTGTCGACCATCCAGCCCATCGCGTTCAACCCGTCACACAAGACGTCCCGGCGCCGCTGATACATGGCACGGATATCGTTCACGCAATCCTGGGGGCCTTCCAGCGCGGCAATGGCTGCAACCTGGATCGGCGTGAACATGCCGTAATCGAGGTACGACTTTATCTTCGCCAGGGCCGCGACCAGAATCTGGTTGCCAAGCATGAATCCGACCCGCCATCCGGGCATGTTGTAGGTCTTGGACATCGAGTAGAACTCGACGGCGATCTCGTCCGCCCCCGGCACCTGCAAAATCGACGGCGCTTTATAACCATCGAAAGAGATGGCGGCATAGGCAAGGTCGTGAATCACCCAGATATCGTTCGCCCTGGCGATGTCGATGATCCGCTGGAAGAAATCCAGATCGACACACTGGGTCGTCGGGTTGCCCGGGAAATTCACCACCAGCATCTTCGGTCGCGGCCAGGACTCCTCGATCGCCTTGCGCAACTCTTCGAAAAAATCATGCTCGGGCGTCATGGGCACGTGCCGCACATCGGCGCCGGCAATGATGAAACCATAGGGGTGAATTGGATAAGCGGGATTGGGTACCAGCACCGAATCACCTGGCCCCATGCAGGCCAACGCAAGGTGCGCCAGCCCCTCTTTCGAACCGATGGTCACGATAGCTTGCGTGTCCGGATCCAGGACCACGTCATACTGGTCCTTGTACCAGTTGCAGATCGCCCGGCGCAGTCGCGGCACGCCGCGCGAGACCGAGTAGCGGTGCGTATCGCTGCGCTGTGCAGCCTCGACCAGTTTGTCGACGATGTGCTTGGGCGTCGGCTGGTCGGGGTTGCCCATACCAAAATCGATGATGTCTTCGCCACGCGCTCGCGCTTCCGCCTTCAACTCGTTCACAATAGCGAACACGTAGGGCGGCAAGCGTTTGATTCTTTGGAAATCTTCCATTTCGGGCGACGACACGGGGCAACCTCTGGCGCTGGAGGGGCAAAAACAGACCGGCTAAACTACATGAACGACTGTCAAAATGTCAATGAAATTAAATGATTAGCTTGCAGTCACAAGCCTCTGAACGAACAGGCATTATCGGGAACCCTGACATGAAAATGGCCCTCGACGGCGCCGCCGGCGTCAACAGCGTAAAGACCTACGAGCCCGGCCGGGTCCAGATCAGGGGAAGGTACTTCACCCGCAGCCTGATCGTGCTGCCGGACCAGCTGTTCCCAGACTGGCAACCGCGCGATGCGGCCGAATTGTGCACCGCCCACCTGGGTCCGATCGTGGAATGGCACCCCGAGGTCCTGATCCTCGGCACCGGCGATACCCAGGTCTTTCCGGACCCAGCCATATTCGCGACCCTGATGGACATGGGTGTCGGTTTCGAGGTCATGGACAATGCTGCCGCCTGCCGCACCTACAATGTGCTCGTGGCAGAGCAACGCCGCGCCGCGCTGGCGCTGATCCTTTCCGCCAGGGATGACTGAGCCGGTTCGCCACAGCACCGGCAAGGGCATGACGCAGGTCAAGCAAAAGTGTTTTCTAAATATAGGCCCGGGTACAACCACCGCTTAGACTGTGGGCCGGGCCCTGTAGCAATCCACCCCTGAGATTGACGTCATTATGGATGACACACTGAAAAGCCTGCTGGCAGCAGAAAGCGCTGCCAGCGAAATGGTCAGGAAGGCACAAGCCGACAGCGAACACCTCATTCAGAACGCCTTGAGCGAGGCCCGTCAGCAGGAGGAGCGCTTTCATGCGCGGGTCCCGGAACTGCAGGCCTCGTTCGTCGAGAAATCCGAGCAGCGTGCCCAGCAGACCGTGGCCGAGATGGAACGCCGCTTCGAGGAAAGGCTGTCACACCTGCGCAATGCCGCCGATGCCAACGAGGAAACCGCACTGGATGCGGCTTTTCACCAATTGCTTGGTAACAACACAGCAGGCACGTAGTGAGAAGATTCACCGAACAGGCGTACCTGCGGACCCGCCTGGCGATCATGGGCGCCAACCTGCTCAGCCGGGAAGAAATCAACTCGCTTGCCGAACTCCCGCTCGAAGAGCTGTTCGCCGTGAGTGGTTTCGACGCCGTTACAGGAAGCAGTGACGCTGCCCGTCTGGCCATCTTCGAACGCACACTGATGCAGACTTGGCTGGACGAACTCGGCGGACTTCTGCGCCCGCTCCAGGGCTCGGCACGCCGCCTGCTGACCCATTGGGCAAGCCGCTACGAGGTCCTCAACATCAAAGCGCTGGTCCGCGGCAAGATAGGCCAGCTGCCAAACGAGGAGATCGAGAAGAGCCTGTTCGTCCTGCCCGGTTTCCTCAGCCTCAATCATGATCAGTTGCTGAACACGGACAGCGTTACCGAACTGCTGCGCCAACTGCAGAAGACGCCTTACCGGCGCCTCGCCACCCAGGCCCTGCGCCGCTACGAGGAACGCCCAGACCCCTTTCTGCTCGATGCGACCCTGGACCAGCAGTTTTACGGTGAACTGATAGACCACGCCCGTCACCTGGCCGGCACCGACCGCGCCGAGGTCCTGAGCCTGATCGGGCGCATCGTCGATCGACACAACCTGGTGTGGAGCCTGCGATACCGTTACAACTACGGCCTTCAGGCAAGCGAGGTACTGTATCTCGCTATCGACGGCGGCCACATACTGGACCGTTCGCGCCTGCTGGACATCCTCAATGCCGAAACCCTCGATGACGCCCTGGGGCTGCTGCCTGACGGCCTGCTGAGTCAAGGCCAGATGCCGCAGCAGATCACCCTGGTCGAGGCCGCCATGCGGAACGAGTTGTTCGCCTACGCCCGGCGTGCCATGCGCCACAGTCCCTCGGCATTGAGCAGTGTCCTGTCTTATCTGGTCCTGCGTTACGGTGGCATCAATGCCCTGTATACCATCGTGCACGCACGCGTTTACGGCCTGAATGACGGGCTGTTGCAGGAGGCGCTCGACCCCCTGCACGAAGAGGCCGCCTGATGCGCGCAGGTGCCGACATGCAGCATGTCACCATCAAGCTGATGCGCGATGACCTCCCGCACGCCAGCCTGGTGCTGGCCGAACTCGAATCGTTTGCCCCAGACGAACGGCCGTTGCTCGAATCCGAGCTGCCGGAAATACCCGGTGCAAGCTTTCGTACCCGGATCCGCCGCGCCTGGGGGCACCTGGACCGCCTGACTTCGATCCTCGGTGGGTTGCCGAAGCTGGACCCACTGACACCACAACCGGTCATGAGCCGCGAACAGCTGGTCGAGATCGACCAATGGCTGGCCGATGCGTGGCAGCACTGCAGGCCCTGCGAGGAAGGTCTGCATCGACTCGATGACGAGTTTCGCGAATTGGCTCATCTGGAACAGTCGTTGAACGACTTTGCGGACCTGGACGTCGACCTGAGCCGCCTGCAGGGCGGCCAGGGACTGCTGGACATCCGCATCGGTTCGATACCGGCCGACAACCTCGCACGGCTCAGTGACGTGCTCGCATTGTCGAACCACATGATCCTGAATGTATCAGGCGACGCGGAGACCCAGCGCATCGTGGTTGCTGGAAGCCGGCAGAACGCAGATGTTCTGGACAGCGTCCTGCTGGCCGCCGCCTACCAGCCGCTGACCATCCCCGAGAGTTTCGACGACAACCCGGAGGCCCTGCGTGCGGAACTTCGGGAACGCCGCACGCGCCTGGAGGCGGAACGTGAACAATGGCATGGCCAGATGCGGGACTGGTTGCGCGACAACGGCAGTCAGCTGCAGCGTGCCGGGCAGATGCTCGAGGCCGCGGAACCCTATGTACACGTGCATGGCGCCGCGCGCTCGCAGGGTTCCCTGGCGGCCCTGCAGGGCTGGATCCCCGGTTCCCGCCTGGAAGAGGTCGAGGCACGGCTGACTGCGAACCTCAGCCAGCCCTTCCTGCTCGAATCACGCCGCCCCCGGGCGGACGAGAGGCACCTGGTGCCGGTGCCGGTGAACACCAAGGGCCTCCTGCAGCCGTTCTCGGTACTGGTGCAGCAATACGGCGTTCCCCGCTTTGGTGAATTCGACCCGACCATCCTGTTCGCCATCACCTTTGCCGGCATGTTCGGCATGATGTTCGGGGACGTGGGGCACGGTGCCGTCATCGTGTTGACCGGCATCGCCCTGCATCGGCGCCTGGGTTCCTTCACCTACCTTTTTGCCCTCGCGGGCGCCTCGTCGATGCTGTTTGGCTGGCTGTACGGCAGTGTCTTCGGCGTCGAACACTGGCTGCACCCGCTGTGGATCGCCCCCATGTCGGATCCGATCTACATGCTCACCGTGGCCCTGGCCTGGGGCGTGGCCTTCCTGACACTGGGCTCGATCATTGCCATCAGCAACCGCTTCCTGGCCGACGATCACGCGGGCGCCCTCTTCGAACCCGGCGGGCTGTTGCCCCTGGTCCTCTATTTTGCGCTGCTCAGCGGCCTGGTCAGTCTGGCCCAGGGACAGGGTTTTCCGATCGTTGAAACAGCGGTGATCGTCATCAGCCTGGGGGTTCTGATCGTCCATAAATGGCAGTCTTCCGATGCGCCTTTCGGCGAGCGCATCATGATCACGATCATAGAGACCTACGAGATCATCAACGGCTATGCCACCAGTTCGCTCTCTTTCCTGCGCGTCGCGGCCTTCAGCCTCAACCATGTCGCCCTGTCACTGGCCGTGTTCACCCTGGCCGACACCATGGGAACCGTCGGCCACTGGATCACCCTCGTGCTGGGCAACCTGTTCGTGATCGTATTGGAAGGATTCATCGTCGCCATTCAGACCCTGCGACTCGAGTACTACGAGGGCTTCTCGCACTACTTCTACGGTGACGGCAAACCGTTCCGGCCGCTGCGTGTCGGCCGAACCCAGACATACTAGCTTTACCAGGAGCATCCATGAGCACAATAATCGCCCTACTCACCACCGCACTGCTCGGCGTCATCGCGACCGGCGTATACCTGCACTACCGTCCGCTCGAACCGGGCCGCGCCCGGCGCCTTTTCATGCCCACCATCGCCACCAACATCGCGGTGTTTTTCGGTGCCCAGCTGCTGGTCACCGTTATCGGCATCAATGATGCGCTCGCGGCACCGGGGGTCGAGGCCGCACTGGCCGGCGGGGCCGAGATCAGCCTCGGCATGGGACTGGCCTTCATCGGTATTGCACTGCCCACCGCGGGCAGCACCATCGCCGCGGGCCTTGCGGTAGGGCCGATCGGTGCGGCCTCGCTGGCCGCGGTATCCGAGAAACCCGAGATGTTCGGGCGCACACTGGTCTATCTCGGACTTGCCGAAGGCATCGCCATCTATGGTCTGGTGCTATCGATCCTGCTGCTGAACAGGGTCTGAGAGGCCGGCATGGAGAATACGCGCCAACTCTTCCTGGGCGACGCCAGCCTGGCGACCGGATTTCGGCTGGCCGGTTTCGAGGTCTTTCCGGATGCAGACATATCCGAGCTCGAACGGCTGCTGGAACAAATGCAGGCCGCGCGCACCCCGGCCTTTGTCGTCATCGATCAGGGACTGGCGGAATCCGACAGCCGGCTCCTGCAGGAGATTCGCCGCGAGGGCGGCCGGATCCTGTTGACCCAGGTACCGCCTTTGACCCACCCGGAACAGATGCGAAGCTCGGTCGACGACCACATCCAGCAACTCCTGGGTGCGACCGGAGACGCCGCATGAGCCAGTCCGCACCGAACACGCAGCTCGCAGCCCTGGAGCAGGCCATCTTGGCAAGGGCCGAGAATCTGGCCCAGCAGTTCCAGGACAAGGCCGACCGGCAACGCGACCATATCCTGCGCGATGCCGCCGAGCGCCTGCATATCGTGGAGGAACGCGAGGTACTGGCCGCCAAGGCCGAGGCCGAGCGGCTGTTCCGGCGCGTGACCCAGGCCAGCGAGCTCAGGCTCCAGGGGCGACTTGACCAATTGCGCTGGGAACTGGTGCAGACGGTCCAGGGCCGGCTGACTGAACGTATGCGCGCCCTATGTTCCGACCGGCCGGGCTACCGCAAGTGGCTCGTGGAGATGATTCGCGAGGCGGCGGATTTGTTGCCCGACGGTGATTTGACCGCCGAGGTCAATACCGAGGACCTGGGCTGGCTGCGCAGTGAATGGCCGGACCTGGCGGCCGAAGCGGCCCCCGGGCGCAGTATCCAGCTGGCCGAAAAGCCGACCTGGGGCAGTGGCGGCATCCGCCTGCGCACCGCGGACAACCGCGCCCAGGTAGACAATCGGTTCGAGGGTCGGCTGTCACGCCTCGAGGCCCAGATCCAGCGGGTGATCCTGCAACAGCTTTTTCCAGCCGACATCAACGCCAGTGCACGTAGTGGAGGACCGCAATGAGCCAGTCACGCAGCGGCCACATCCGCGAGATCAACGGCCCCATTCTGCGGGTCCACCTCCCGGGCGGGCGCAACGGCGAACAGGTGCGGATCGGCAGCCTGGACATCGTCGGCGAGATCATCGCGCTGGAGGGTGAAGATGCCATCGTACAGGCCTACGAATCGACCGAGGGACTGCGCCCCGGCGAGTCCGTCAGCGGGCTCGGCCACTCCCTGACGGTCGAGCTCGGCCCGGGGCTGCTGCAGGGCATATTCGACGGCGTGCAGCGCCCACTGAAAGAAATAGCCGCGGTGGCCGGCGACAATATCCCGCGCGGTCTGCACATGGATTCCCTGGATCGCACACGCGAGTGGCCGTTCGAACCGAACGACGACCTGCAGCCGGGCACCGAGATCCACCCCGGCGCCCGTCTTGGCACCGTCCAGGAAACCGAGACCATCGAACACCGGATACTGGTACCGCCAAGTATCGGCGGCGAGTTGATCGATCTCGCACCGGCCGGCCCTTACAAACTGGATGCGACCGTCGCAAGGGTACGCGATGCCAAGGGTACGGTGCACAAGCTCCAGCTTTTCCACCGCTGGCCGGTTCGCCTGCCCCGTCCCTACATGAAGCGAGACCACGGTGTCGAGCCGCTGATCACCGGGCAGCGCATTCTCGATACCTTTTTCCCGCTGCTCAAGGGTGGCAAAGGCGCGGTGCCTGGCCCGTTCGGGGCCGGCAAGACCATGGTCCAGCAACAGGTGGCGCGCTGGTCGAACGCGGACATCGTGATCTATGTCGGTTGCGGCGAGCGCGGCAACGAGCTCGTAGACGTGCTCGAGAGCTTCCCCAAGCTCAAGGACCCTCACACCGGCCGGGGCATGATGGAGCGCACCCTGCTGGTCGCCAACACCTCCAATATGCCGGTGGTCGCGCGCGAGGCCTCCATCTACGTCGGCATGACCATGGCCGAATATTTCCGCGACCAGGGCTACGACGTGGTGATGCTGGCCGATTCCACCTCGCGCTGGGCCGAGGCCCTGCGCGAGGTCGCCGGACGGCTCGGGCACATGCCGGTGGAAGAGGGTTACCCAGCCTACCTGGGCTCACGGCTCGCTGCCGTCTACGAACGCGCGGGGCGCGTGCAGACGCTCGACGGTGAGCGCGGCTCGGTCACCCTGATCGGTGCGGTATCTCCGCCGGGCGGCGATTTCTCGGAACCCGTGACCAGTCATACCAAGGAGATCATCCAGACCTTCTGGGCGCTGTCCAAGGAGCTGGCCGATGCCCGCCACTACCCCTCGGTCGACTGGGTCGACAGCTTTTCCCAGGATGTACCCGTCGCCGGCGGCTGGTGGGCAAAGCAGGTCAGCGGCGCCTGGAGCAAACGCCGCGCACAGGCCCTGTCACTGCTGGCGCGCGATGCCGAGCTGTCACGGATCGTCAACCTTGTCGGTCCCGAGGCCCTGTCTTCGGCGCAGCGCTGGGAACTCGAAGGGGCCGCACTGGTGAAAGAGGCCGTACTGCAGCAGAGCGCCCTGGACGATGCAGACAGCTACTGCTCGCCGCAAAAGCAGTTTCAGCTGCTGGAGCTGGTGATGCAGGTATTCGACCAGGGAATGGAACTGATCGGGCTGGGCGCCCCGGTCCAGGAGCTCGCCGAGCACCCCGTGATGGCGCGCATTCGGCGCGCCAAGTCGACCTGGCGCAGCGATGAAAGCGAACAGCTCGCCGCCTTTTCCGCCGAGGTCTACCAGGCCCTGGGGGCCCTGCGCAGCGAGTATGCATCCAGCAAGGAGACCGCTTCATGAGCTCTGTAGAGTACCGTCGGGCCACTGCCGCGCAGGGCGGCCTGCTGGTCGTCTCGAATGTCGAGGGTGTCGCCTTCGGCGACCGTGTGAGCATTCGCGACCACCAGGGTCGAAAACGCAGCGGCCAGGTCATCCGTACGGCCGAGCGGGAGGCCCTGATCCAGGTATTCGAAGGGACCGACGACCTGGACCTCGAGAACACCTGGGTTCGGTTCCTCGATCAGGCCCTGACACTCACCGTGAGCCCGGGGCTGCTCGGGCGCGTCTTCAATGGACTGGGCGAACCCCGCGACGGGCGCCCGCCGATCGTCGACGGCGAGTCCCGTGGGATCAACGGCTCCGCGATCAACCCGGCTTCGCGCAATTATCCACGCGAGTTCATCCAGACCGGCATATCGACCATCGACGGCCTCAATTCGCTGGTGCGCGGGCAAAAGCTGCCGATCTTTTCCGCCTCGGGTCTGCCGCACAACCGGCTCGCGGCCCAGATCGTGCGCCAGGCGCGCCTGCCCGGCGAGGCCAGCAATTTCGCGATCGTCTTTGCGGCGATGGGCGTGTCCTACACGGATGCCCGCTTCTTCCGCGAATCCTTCTCCGACTCGGGCGTGCTGGGCAACGTGGTGATGTTCATCAACCATGCAGACGACCCGCCGGTGGAACGCCTCGCGCTGCCCCGCGTGGCCCTTACCGCCGCCGAGTACCTCGCCTTCGACCTCGACCGTCACGTACTGGTCGTGATGACCGACATGACCAATTATTCCGAGGCATTGCGCGAGGTCGCCACGGCCAAGGGCGACGTGCCTGCGCGCAAGGGCTATCCCGGCTACCTGTATTCCGACCTGGCCGAGATCTATGAACGCTCGGGGCGTATCCGCGACAGGCACGGCTCGGTCACCATGGTGCCCGTGGTGTCCATGCCGTCCGACGACATTACCCACCCGATACCCGACCTGACCGGCTACATCACCGAGGGTCAGATCGTGCTGTCACGCGAGTTGCACAACCAGGGCATCTATCCGCCGGTGGATATCGCGCCGTCACTGTCGCGACTGATGAAGGACGGCATCGGCAAGGACGACACCCGAGACGATCATCCGCGCGTCGCCAACCAGCTGTATGCCCTGTATGCCAAGGCGCAGGAGACCCGCAACCTGGCCTCGATCATCGGTGCCGAGGAGCTTTCGGCGCGCGACCAACGCTACCTGGAGTTCGCCAGCGAGTTCGACCGGCGCTTTGTCGGCCAGAGCGAGGATGCGAATCGCAGCATCGTCGAGACACTGAACCTGGCCTGGGAGCTTTTGTCACAGTTCCCGCGCGAGGCGCTGACCCGGGTCAGTGAGACCGATCTCGCGCACTATCACCGTTCCGGAGAGCAGGCGGCGTGACCCGGCTGCGCACGGCACCGACCAAGAGTGCGCTGCTGAACCTGCGCAAGCAGGTTCGCTTTCTCAAAGACGGACATACCCTGCTGGAACGCAAGCGCGAACTGCTCACGCGTCTGGTCTACCAGCACATCAAGGAATACCAGGACCTCAAGACGACCGCACATGCGGCGGTGCAGAAGGCCTATCGCTGGTTGAGCATCGCCCAGCTGCGCATGGGTGACCGCACCATCACGCAGGCCATCCTCGGCGCGGCGCCGTCGACCAGCATGAAGGTGCTGCCACGACGCTCTCTGGGTGTGCAGTACCCCTCGGTGGAGGCCAGGGTCGTCGCACCCCAGCCGGTCGGGCTGCTCGGTACCGACCCCAGCTTCGACGAGGCCCGCCACGCCTTCGCCCAGGCTGCGGTAGACCTCGCACGGCTGGCCGCCGTGGAGATGGCCCTGTACCGTCTGATCAGCGAACAACGCAAGGCACAAAAACGGGTCAATGCCCTGAAATACAACATCATTCCATCCTATACTAGGGCGATAAAAAGGATCGCGGAGGCATTGGAGGAGGAGGAGCGCGGCACCCTTTTCCAGATCAAGCGTCTTCGCGAGGCGAGCCAGCGCAAAAACAGGGCCTGAGGCATTTATTCGCATCCCGCAGCCCCGGACACGAACAAGGGGCGAAGATGACAAGGGCCCGCACCCGCTTTTCCCACATCCAGGTTTACGCAGGCATCTGCCACGGGTCGGCAGTGGCGACGCCCTGACTGATGTCGCGCAGCACACAACAGAATCGGCCAACCACCATGGATGGATCGGACCAATTTGAAAGACGCGTGCGCCTGATGGCGCTTATTGGGATCCTGCTGACCAGTTTCGTAATCGGTGGCCTGGCAACGGTCCTCTCCTACCGGTACCAGGCCGACAAGCTGAACGATCAGCTGTTTTTCGCCATTCAGCTGCAGACCTCCGCCATGGACGCGGAGCTCGGGCGCCTGAGCAACATCGCCAGCCAGGTCACCAGCCGAACACGGATCCGCCAGGAATTCGAGCGCTACAATAGCAGCGAGATCAGCAGACAGCAGCTGATCGAATTCACTGTCCCGAAGCTCTCCGACGCGATGCTTTCGATCAGCGATCTGCTCGGCATTACGCGCTTGTCACCGCAGATGCAGCCAGTGATCGAGGTCGGTGCCCCGATTCCCAGCGGCCTCTGGCCAGAGCAAATTTCGAGGTCCAATATCGTCATCGGCATACCCAGCGACGGTATGATTGTCGTATCTGCCCCGATCCTCAACCATTCCTCGCAGCTGGTCGGCATAGACCTCGTGATGTTTCGGGACCACCGCCTGCAGGCCATCGTGCAGGGGTTCTTCGACCGCATCGATGCCGCGGGCTCGGTCCAGGCGGCAAGCCTGCTCGGGGACCGCGTCGTCCACTTTTACGATTTCGGGCACACCGAACTGTCACTCAGCGACGAGGGCCTCAGGAACGAGTTCGCCGAACAGATGCGGCTGGGCGTCGACGAAGGCCTGCATGCACCGGACATATCCGGACCGAACGATCTGATTCTGATGCACCGGGCGATCGGAGAATCCGACTGGGTGTTCATCTTCTATGCCGATCCTTCGGAGTTCTTTGCACCAGCGCGGATGCAGGCCGCATATGTCGCACTCAGCGTGCTGGTGCTGACGCTACTCGGCATCGCGCTGACAGGTCGGGTGGTCCAGCCGCTGGTGAGAAAGATCTCGACCGAGACCCGCAGCCTGCAGCTGTTGCTGAAACGCAATGAGGAACTGCTGGATGCCGTTCAGGCCAATGAGGCAAAGCTCCAGGCGGTGATCGACAATGCACCGGCGGTAATTTACATAAAGGATCGAACCGGCAGATACCTGCTGGTCAACAGCAGCTACGAACGCCTGGTTGATCGCCCCCGCGAGCAGATCATCGGCAGGTTCGATCTATGAACTCTTCCCGGAGGACATCGCGAAATCAACTCACGACACCGACCTCGAGGTCCTTGCCACCGGAAGATCGCTGGCGCTGGACGAAAAGGCGCCGCATGCAGATGGCATGCACGACTACCTGTCCACCAAGTTCCCGCTGCTCGACAGCAAGGGTGGGGTCGACGGCGTCTGTGGCATCGCCACCGATATCAGTGAGCGGAAGCAGGTCGAGCGACGCCTGGCATTGACCCAGACCACCGTCGACCGGGCTAACGTCGGCGTCTACTGGGCGGATGCCGAGGGCCGCTTGCTGTACATCAACGACACCGCGTGCGAACTCCTGAAGCTGAGCCAGGCGCAGGCACTCAACACCCGGCTCACCGATATCACGGACTCGTTCGATCAGGTCGACTGGCAGACGCACTGGCAGATCACCCGGCAAAGCGGCAGCCTGCACTACGAGACGGTCTACCGGCGTGGCGACGGTTCCAGCTTTCCGGCCGAGGTCTATGCCAACCATCTTGCGTACGAAGAGCAGGCGTTCTACATCGCATTGGTCCACGACATATCGGCCCGCCGCGAGTCCGAACGCAAGCTGCGCCAGTCCGCTACCGTGTTCGACTGCACCGCAGAGGCCATCCTGATCACCGACGCACAAGGGGTCGTCCTCGATATCAACAACGCCTTCAGCGAGCTGTTGGGGTACACGCGCGAAGAGTTGATCGGCCGCACGCCCAGCCTTTGGAAATCGAATGTCCACAACCGCGCCTTCTACAAGAACATGTGGCGATCGGTGACCGAGGACGGGGAATGGCGCGGCGAGATCATCAACCGCAGGAAGGATGGGGCCATCATACCTGCGCTCGCTGCGATCAGCACTGTGCGCAACGAATCGGGCGAGCGGATCAGCTATGTTGCGATCTACACGGACATCAGCCAGATCAAGGACTCGCAGCGGCAACTGGCTCACCTCGCGCATCACGATGCGCTCACCGACCTGCCCAACCGGATAATGTTCAACGAGCGTCTGCGGCACTCTCTGGATCGTGCTTCAAGGCGTGATGGTCGCGTCGCTGTCATCTTTGTCGATCTCGATCACTTCAAGCACGTAAACGACAGTCTCGGCCATAGCTATGGTGACCGGCTGCTGATCGATGTCGCACAACTGCTGACATCGTTGGTCAGAAATGACGACACGGTGGCAAGAATCGGCGGTGACGAGTTCACGATCCTGATCGAAGAGGTCGGCGACAGGGGCATGCTGGCAAGCGTGATCGAGAAGATCATCGAGGCCTTCAACCGGGAATTTCACCTGGGCGAGTCGACCGTCCGGGTCACACCCAGCCTTGGTGTCAGCATCTCGCCCGATCACGGGGAAGATGCCGAAACACTGATGCGCAACGCCGATGCCGCCATGTACCGCGCCAAGGCCATGGGACGCAACACATACCAGTTCTATACCGAGGAACTGACGAAGCTGGCCTTCGAGCGCATGCGGATGGACAGCGCCCTGCGCCAGGCGATCCCGAAGGGGGAATTCAGCCTTTGTTACCAGCCGCAGATCGAACTCGAAAACGGTCAACTCGTGGGCATGGAAGCCCTCGTGCGATGGCACAATGCAGAACTCGGACAGGTTCCGCCCGATCAGTTTATTCCGATCGCGGAGGACAACGGCCTGATTCTTCCGCTCGGCGAGTGGATACTCGAGGAAGCCTGCCGACAGGCCAGGGCCTGGCTCGACATGGGCATACTCAAGGGCACCCTGGCGGTAAACATATCGGGCGTCCAGGTGCGCCGTGGCGACCTTGCGGCGGTGGTTCGTCGCGTGCTGGAAAAGACCGGGCTGCCCGCGTACAAGCTCGAGCTCGAGGTGACAGAAAGCTTCATCATGGGCGAATCGCAGCAGGCCATCATGAGCCTGAACGAACTGCGCAGCCTTGGCCTTGCGCTCGCGGTGGATGATTTCGGAACCGGCTACTCATCACTCGCGTATCTGAAGTCTCTGCCCATCCACCGCCTCAAGATAGACAGATCGTTCATCCGCGACATCCCGGACGATCCCAACGATATGGCAATCACCCGTGCAGTGATTGCGCTGGCCAACAGCCTGAATCTCGAGCTCGTCGGCGAGGGCGTGGAAACCGAGGTCCAACGACGGTTCCTGCTCGACGAGGGTTGTTGCTACGGGCAGGGCTACCTGTTTCAGCGGCCACTCTCTGAGGACGATATGGGCCGCCTCCTGCAGGAGGAAACGGCAGGAACACGGTCCGGCTGACCGGCAGGATCAGCGTTTGCGTTGCGCGCGATCGTCTGCCTCGGACTGCTCCTTGCGCTCCTGATCCTTGCGTTCCTCCTTGTGCATCAGGCCTACCGCGTTGTCCATCGCCTTGGATCTGGTATAGCGGCCGCGCCATCGTGCCTTGTTCGAATCGCAGGCCTGCTGGGATTGCGCGACGATCTCTTCCTGTTGCGCAATCGCGGTCTCGAGCTTGCCGATGAATACCTGGTACTCGAGGATCTGACGACTCGAGAGACCGGTGCGCGCAGCGCCGGAAAACCTGTCCAGATAGTCCGTCAGGTAACTGCGCAGTTCGTCGAGACGTACCCGGGCGGCCTCACGCCGCTTCAGCGACTCGCCCAGTGCCGCCGCCGCCTTGCGTTCCTTTTGCGAGACGATCTTCTGGATGGGCCGAAACCTTTCAGATGGTGGCACCATGGACCCTTACCCCGCCTCCGCCATGCTGGCCGGAAGCGCCTCCTGTGGAAAAAGCGTCAGCAGGTCATCCAGACTGTCCTTGAGGTCGAGACGTGTATGCATGTCCTGGTGCAGAAACTCCTGCAAGGAGGGCATGGCACCGATGGCCAGATCGATCTGATCATTCGACCCCGGTTCGTAGGCACCGACCGAGATCAGATCCCTGTTCTGCTGATAGAGGCTGTAGAGCTGTTTGAATTCACGTGCCGCCTGCCGATGTCCCTCGCCGGTAATCTCATTCATCGCCCGGCTCACCGAGGCCTCGATATCGATTGCCGGGTACTGGCCCGACTCGGCCAGGCGTCGTGACAGCACGATATGCCCATCGAGGATGGCGCGCGCCGCATCGGCGATGGGGTCGTTCTGATCGTCGCCTTCCGCCAGCACCGTATAGAAGGCGGTGATGGAACCGCCCCCGCGATCCCCGTTCCCTGCCCTTTCGACCAGCTGCGGAAGCTTCGCAAACACCGAGGGCGGATAACCCTTGGTGGCCGGCGGCTCGTTGATCGCCAGACCGATCTCGCGTTGGGCCTGCGCAAAACGGGTGAGCGAGTCCATGAGCAGCAGCACATGCTTGCCCTGGTCGCGGAAGTCCTCGGCAATGGCGGTCGCCAGCATGGCACCGTGCATACGCCGCAAGGGCGGCTGGTCGGCGGGTACGGCGACCACGACCGCGCGGGCCAGCCC
This sequence comes from uncultured Gammaproteobacteria bacterium, assembly GCA_963753845.1. Taxonomy (GTDB): domain Bacteria; phylum Pseudomonadota; class Gammaproteobacteria; order Chromatiales; family Chromatiaceae; genus Thiosocius. The sequence continues at coordinate 511,873 of CAVWEI010000001.1, read as the reverse complement.
CTCTTCACCGAGGATGTTGTCTACGAATTCCTTCACTTCGCGACCACGCTCGCCGATCAGGCCCACCACCACCACGTCCGCATCGGTGTAACGGGTCATCATCCCCAGCAGTACCGATTTGCCCACGCCGGAGCCTGCGAACAGACCCAGGCGCTGTCCACGTCCCACGCTGATGAGGGCGTTGATCGCCCTTATACCCACGTCCAGGGGCTCACGTATGGGCGCACGCGCCAGGGGATTGATATAGCCACCGTTCAGAGCGCGACGCTTGGAAGTATGCAGGATGCCTTTTCCATCGAGCGGATTGCCGCTGCCATCAATGATCCGCCCAAGCAGTTCGTCACCGACGGCAGCCTCGCTGATACGGCCGGCGGGCACCACCCGTGCGTCGGGTTCCAGTCCTCGTATCTCACCGGTCGGCATCAGATACAGGCTCTCGCCCGCGAAACCGACCACCTCCGCCTCCACGCGGTTGCCGGTGGCATTGATGACGTCACAACAACCCCCGATCGCGGCACGACAGCCCACGGCCTCGAGTGTCAGGCCAACCATGCGGGTCAGCTTGCCCTCCACCACCAAGCCACGGCTCGCACCAATACGCTCGCCCAGACGACGGATACGCGAGGCCCAGATCGGGCTGCGGTCCAGTTCAGGCATCGCCGCCCCCCTGCTCTTCTGCATCGCGTTGGCGTTCAGCGGCGAGCAGTGGCGCAATCAGGCTGTTGAGTCGTGAGTCCAGGGTGGCGTCGATCTGCGAGGTGTCTGTATGTATGCGACAGCCTCCGCGCTGGATCACGGGGTCCTCGACAATCTGCCACTGTTGATCGTGATCGCCCAGGCTGTAGGCGTTGCGCACCAGCTCCGCATCCTCCGGGTGCAGCACCACCCGGATACCGCGTGCATTGATCGGAAGTATGCCCAGTGCCTCGCGCACCACGCCCACGATCTGACCCGGGTCCAGTTTGACCTCGCGCCTGATCAGCTGGCGCACCATGCTTATCACCAGGGTGACGATCTCGTTCTCGACCTGCTGATCGAGGTGCTCGAACGGCTTTTCGAGCGTATTGAGAATCTGATCCAGGCGTTCGATCTTGACCCGGGTAGCGGCCCGCCCTTCTTCCAGCCCCTCGCGATGACCGTAGGCCTGGCCCTCTTTTCGCCCCTGCTCGAACCCCTCGTCGTGTGCCGCCTTCTGGATGGCGTCGAGCTGCGCGGCCGTCAGCAGGCCATGCGCCTCGTCCACCGGGGTTTCACCCTTTCTGTGAACATGCGGCGGCTGCCACTGTGTGACCTCCGAGGTCTGGGCCCGGATGACCTGGGTAGCGCCATGTCTGCGTTCATTCATGCAGGGGCAGCCTATACAAACTCACCGCTGCCACCGAGGTTGATCTCGCCGGCATCGGAGAGTCGCCGTGCAACCGTGAGAATCTCCTTCTGTGCCGCCTCGACGTCACTGAGCTTGGCCGGCGGCGCCGCCTCCAGGTCGTCCTTGAGCATCTCGGCGGCGCGTGAGGACATGTTCTTGAAGATCTTGTTGCGCAGCAGCTCCGGAGCACCGCGCAATGCCAACAGCAACTGATCAGTGGACACCTCGCGCAACAGTGTCTGCATGCCGCGGTCGTCGACATCGATCAGATTCTCGAACACGAACATATTGTCCTGAATCTGCTGCGAAAGCTCCTCGTCGGCCTCGCCGATCTGCTCGATCACCTTGCTCTCTATCGCGCCGTCGACGAAGTTGAGGATGTCCGCCGCCTTCTTGACACCGCCCAGCGCGGACGACTTGACGTTGTTGCCACCGGAGAACTGTTTTTCAAGGATCTCGTCGAGTTCCTGCAAGGCAGCAGGCTGAATACCTTCCAGTGCGGCCACCCGCATGATGACGTCGGTACGCACCCGCTCAGGAAACTCGCACAACACTCCCGGCGGCCTGGTCGGGATCGAGGAAAGACAGGACTATAGCGATAATCTGCGGATGCTCCAGGCGGATCAGCTCGGCTATCGCGCGCGCGTCCATCCATTTGAGCTGCTCCAGCCCCTTGCTGTTTTTGCCAAGCAGGATCCGGTCGATGATGCCGCCGGCCTTGTCCGCACCCAGTGCCGAGTTCAGCATGTTGCGGATGTACTGGTCCGATCCCATACCCAGCGAGGTCTGCTCACCGATCGTGCCGACGAACTTCTGCATCACCAGTTCCATCTGCGAATTGGTGACATGCGTCAGGCCGGCCATCGCCAGCCCGATCTCCTGCACCTCTTTCGGTCCCATGTGACGCAGTATCTCCGCCGCGTGCTGCTCACCCAGCCCCAGCATCAACAGCGCAGAGCGCTCGAGTCCGCTGAGTTTCTTTACCGCCTGTGAGTCGCTTTGCTCCATCTCAGGCCGCTTCCTCGTTCACCCAGGTCTTGACCAGCTGGGCCACGCGCTTCGGGTCGTCATCCACCAGCTGGCGCGCGGCATCCATGATATTTTCGTACTTGCCGCCACCCGGCAGACTGATGGGCTCGCCGTCGCTGCCGAGCATCAGACTCTCCTTGCCTTCCCCTCCGGCTTCAGGACCCTCGACCAGCGGACCCTCGATACGGGCCCCTGCGGCCTCGCCCGCGAGTTCCGCGTGGCTCGCGGTCAGGCGCTTCATGGTCGGCTTCAGGACGACGAAGATCAGGACCAGCACCAGCGCCAGACCACCAGCCTGCTTGACGATATCCATGAACCAGCCCTGCTCCCACAACGGGACCTCCGGCAGATCCGCAATGGGTTCGGGACTCAGGAAGGAGTTGTTCATTACCCGCACACTGTCGCCGCGCCGCGCATCGAAGCCGATCGCCTCGCGCACCAGTTCGGTCAGACGCTCGATCTCCTCCGGCGTGCGCTCGCGCACACTGACCTCGCCCTCCGGGCCCACGATTGTGACGTCGTCGACCACCACCGCCACCGACAGGCGCCGCAGCGACACCGGGGCCATCCGGGTATGACTGACCACGCGATCCAACTCGTAGTTGCGGGTCGCGTGACGACTGGAGTTGGTCGCTTCAGCCCCACCCTGCACACCGGCCTGACCGCGCGCTTCCTGCGGCGCCCTTCCGGCAGCCGGCGGCTGATTGGACAGGGCGCCGGGAACGCCACCGGCACCCGCGCCACCGACCTGCTCCTCATTGACCTGCTCACTGCGCAATGCGGGCTGATCGGGGTTGTACCGCTCCTGGGTCTGCTCGGTCACGGTGAAATCGATGTCCGCAGTGACCTGCGCCCGCACCTTGTCACGTCCCACGATCGGCACCAGGAGGCCCTCCACCCTCTCACGGTAGTGTTCCTCGAGCCGCCGGGTGTGCTCGAACTGGGTGGCGGACAGCTTCATTTCGCGGCTCTGCGGATCGCCACTGAGCAGGCGGCCCTTATGGTCCACGACCGTCACCCGGCCCGGCTCCAGTTCCGGGACGCTCGAGGCCACCATGTGCACGATCGCCTCGACCTGCTCATCTTCCAGCGCTCGCCCGCTGTGCAGGCGCAGCGCAACCGAGGCACTCGGCGGCTGGCGCTTGCGCACGAAAACGGATTGCTTGGGAACGGCCAGATGCACCCTCGCACTCTGCACCGCCCCGATGGTGGCGATCGTACGTGCCAGCTCGCCCTGCATCGCCTGCTGATAACGGGCCTTCTCGATCATCTGACTGCTACCGAAACCGGTATCCTGCTGCAACAACTCGAAGCCCATGCCGACGCTGTTGGGCAGGCCCTGCCCCGCCAGCGTCATCCGGATCTCCTTGAGCTTGGCAGACGGGACCATGACCATGCCGCTGGCCTCATCCACCCGGAACTCGACACCGGCCGTCTGCAGGGCATCCATCACCTGGCTGGCGTCTTTTTCTGCAAGGTTGCCGTACAGGGGCGCGAAGTTCGGTGCCTGCGACCACAGGACCACCGCCACACCCAGCGCCACGCTGGCCGCGATCCCGACCATGACCGCAAGCTGACGCAACCAGGGATTGTCGGCGATGGCGCTTACGCCGCCACTCAGGTCAGTGCTGGGGAGCCTGTTCGTATTACCTGCTTCGGCCATTGCTTGAATCCGTCAGTTGTTGAAGTTGCACGCTGTCCGGAGAAGATCAGACCGGCATGTTCATGACGTCTTTGTAGGCGTCGACGAGTTTGTTCCTGACCTCGACCATGGCCTGGAAGGAGATACTGGATTTCTGCACCGCGATCATGACGTCGGCCAGATCCAGGCCCTCCTGCCCCTGCTCGAACGAGGTGCGCAGCGCCGTGGCGTCCTGCTGTGTTTCGTTCACCGCATCGATGGAGCGTTTGAGCAGATCGCCGAAGTCATTCTGGGTGGTCTCGTTGACCGCACCACCCCCCATCGCCTGGGCCTTCGCAACCCGCATCTGTGCAAGGACCTGATTGATTTCCGGAGTACTCATCTTGCTGTTCCTGTCGATCTGTTCGGTTTTCTGACGCGCCAACCGCGTGTGGAGGTACGCTGCAGTTTTCGCGCCAACTCAGTGACGAGGCAGCGATATGCCGGCCTCGCGCAGTTTCTGCAGCTTGTAACGCAGGGTGCGCGGGCTGATTCCGAGTATCTCGGCGGCCTGCTTGCGACTGCCGTTGCCGTTGCGCAGGGCATCCAGGATCAGTTGCTCCTCGACATTGCGCAGATCGTGGTTGAGGCGGCTCTTGCCGGGGCCGTCGTCACCGGCGGGGGTAGCCGGCACCAACGCCGGGGACTCGCCATCGAGGATCTCGAAGTGGATATCGGCGGCACAGATGCACTCGCCGTTGCAGAGGATCAGGGCGCGCTGCATCAGGTTGTCGAGTTCGCGCACATTGCCTGTCCAGCGGTGTGCCAGCAGGCGCGCCTCCGCCTCCGGCTCGAAAGGCGGCAAGATCTCGCCGCCTCGCAGGTGCCGTTCCATCAGGTGGCGCGCCAGAGGAAGGATGTCGCGCGGACGATCGCGCAATGCCGGCAGGGTGAGCGGGAATACGTTGAGACGGTAGAAAAGGTCTTCGCGGAAACGGCCGGCAGCGACCTCTTCGCGCAGGTGACGGTTCGATGTCGCCAGGACCCGCACGTCCAGCTGGATCAGGTCCCGCCCACCGAGCCGCTCGACCTCGCGCTCCTGCAGTACCCGCAGCAGTTTGGCCTGCAGCGGAAGGCTCATCTCGGAGATCTCGTCGAGCAGCAGGGTGCCGCCCTGGGCCTGTTCGAACTTGCCGGCACTGGCGCGCACCGCACCGGTGAAGGCGCCTTTTTCGTAGCCGAACAGCACCGCCTCGAGCATATTGTCGGGAATGGCGGCGCAATTGATGGCGATGAAGGGCCCGTCGACCCGTGCCGAGTGACGATGGATATGGCGTGCCAGCACCTCCTTGCCGGTGCCGGACTCACCCCCGATCATCACCGTCGCATCGCTCGCCGCCACCCGGCCGGCCAGCTCCACCAACTCGCGCGTACGCAGATCCTCGGCGATCATCTGCCCGCTTTCGAGATGCCTGTGCGGCAGATAACGTTCCACCTTCTCCAGCAGATCATCCACCTCGAACGGCTTGGCGAGATAATCCACGGCGCCCAGCTTCATCGCCTCCACCGCCTGTTCGACGGTCCCGTATGCAGTCATGATCAGGACCGGGAGATCGTGAAACCGGCTACGAAGATTGCGTAACAGCGCGCGCCCGTCCATCGGCCGCATCTGCACATCGGTCAACACCATGTCCACCTGTTCCCGGTCCAGTCTGGCCAGGGCCTGCTCGCCATCGGTGGCATTCACCACCTCGTAGCCGGAAAGGACCAGGGTGTCGGTAAGCGCCTGCGCCAGTGCGCTGTCGTCTTCGACTACCAGTATGCGCGAGGGATTCATGATGCTTGCTTCCTCAGGTTTGACCTTTGCTGCGAGACTGCGTCGAGCAGCGGCAGCTGAATCTCGAAAAGTGCACCACCCAGCGGGGAGTCACCGGCACGCAGGGCGCCGCCGTGCTCAAGCACGACCGCCTGCACAACGGCAAGCCCCAGTCCGGTACCGCGTTCGCGGGTGGTGAAGAAGGGGTCGAAGATGCGCGGCAGCACCGACGGATCGATTCCGGGACCGTCATCCTCGAATACCAGCAACACCGACTGATCGGGACCATCGGCCGCGCTGATCCTGATGGTCACGTTCTCGCCACCATGATTGAGCGCATTGTCGACCAGGTTGCTGAAGGCGCCGGCCAGGGCGTCCAGATTGCCGTTGATCCGGCAATCCGATACATCGACATCGAGCCGCGCACGCATCTGTCGCAGGCGTGGCTGCAGGCCGGCAAGGGCGGTATTCAGGGCATCATCGACGCGGATCGGGCAGGTGTTGAAGTTGCCGCCGCGACTGAAGGCGAGCATGTCGCGTACCAGGGTCTCGGTATGCCGCAGCCCGTCGAGCAGTTTCTGGCCGAATGCCTGACGCTGCGCGTCGCTGAGCTTGCCCTTGGCCAGTTGTCCCGCATACAGCACCGAGGTGGAAAGCGGCGTGCGCACCTGATGGGCCAGTTGCGCCGCCATCTCGCCCATGGCGGTGAGTCGGTCCTGGCGCTCCACGCGTTCCTGCAGGCGGCGTTGATCGGTCATGTCGACCACCACCAGGATGCGGCCGCGGTCATTCAGCGGGCGCTGCGACACGCTGACCCGACGGCCGTCATGAAGGCGCCAGTCCCCCGGTGCCGGCTCCGCGGCCACCACCTCGTCCTTCACCTCGCTCCAGCGCCTCCCCCAGGCGAGGCCCGGAAACAATTGTTCGGCAGCTGGATTGAAACGGTCCACGCGGTCGCGCACGTCGACCAGCACGATGGCCGCCGGCAGGGCCTCGAGGACTACCCCGAGCTGATCGGCGAGGTGTTCCTTTTGCGCGCGCTCGGCGAATCGCTCGGTGCGCGAACGGGCAAGTTCCTCGGTGAGGCCGGCGACGCGACCCTCCAGTTGCCCGTAGGCGCTGGTCAGCCGCTCGGAAAGCTCGTTGAACACGCCGAAGGCATGTTCCAGGTGCTGTGGATCCCGTACGGCCTGTGTCTGCAGCTTGCCCATGTGGCTGAATCCCGTTTCCCAAAATATCCCGGGAAGGAACTCAGCAAGACACGTGCCATGATTAATACTGCTTTTAAATCAATAGCTTATAAAATGAACTAAACGATTACGTCAAAGCCCCGTCATTTCCTGGCCACGCTGCAGGCCGTACTTGCGCAGTTTTTCGACGAGGGTAGTGCGCCGCATCTTGAGCTTCTTGGCCGCATGCGCCACCACCCCGTTCGCGTCTTCGAGCGCCTGGCGGATCAGGCTCTGCTCCATATTGGCAAGGTGCTGTTTGAGATCGATCCCTTCCGCCGGCAGGCGCGGCATGCTCGACACCGTGTTGGGCTGATCGCCATGGGTACTGATCACCGGCAGCGCATCGTCGTCGCCGGGCAGATCGACCGGGTTCACCGTGATCCCGGCACGAAACTTCTCGGGCAGATCGGCGATATCCACCACCCCGTAGGGATACAGGATGGCCAGGCGCTCGATCAGATTCGCCAGTTCGCGCACATTGCCCGGCCAGCGATAATGCGTCAGCGCGGTTACCGCCGCCGGGGTCAGGCGCACGGAGCCCCGCTTTTCGTGCTCGATGCGCAGGATCAGGTCATTTACCAGCACCGGGATGTCCTCCACCCGTTCGCGCAACGGCGGCACCTCGATCGGAAACACGTTCAAGCGGTAATAGAGGTCTTCGCGGAAATTGTCTTCCTTGATCGCCTGTTCGAGATCACGGTGCGTCGCGGCGATGATGCGCACATTGCAGTGGATCGTCTTGTTGCTGCCGACCCTCTCGAAGGTCCGCTCCTGGAGCACCCGCAGCAGCTTGACCTGCATGTGCAGGCTCATGTCCCCGATTTCATCCAGAAACAGAGTTCCGCCCTCGGCAAGCTCGAAACGCCCCTGGCGGGCAGTGATGGCCCCGGTGAAGGCGCCCTTTTCGTGGCCGAACAGCTCGCTCTCGAGCAGATCACCGGGGATGGCGCCGCAGTTCACCGGCACGAAGGGCCGGCCACGACGCTTGGAGTGATAGTGCAGCTTGCGCGCAACCACCTCTTTTCCCGTACCCGACTCACCCAGGATCAGCACCGTGGCATCGGAATCGGCCACCTGCTCGATCATCTTGTTGATGCCACGGGTCGCGCGGCCGTTTCCCGACAGGCTGCGAAACAGCTCCAGCGGGCGCCGCGGCGCCTCGCCGTGGCGTTGCGACTCGTCGTAGACCTGCGCCTTGTGCAGCAGCGACGCAATTGCGTCGTACTGGCATGGCACGCGCAGGGTGCCCAGGACATCGCCGCTCATCAGCATCTCGTCACCGCTCTTTTCCTGGATCTGGATCAGGGCGGGACGCGGATTGCATTCGTTCATGGCGCTCAGATAGGCACTGCGATCCTGATCCGGCAGCTGCCCGCTCAGAAAGACCGAGGTCGAGCGATCGTTGAAGCGCTGCATGAGACGCTGAAAATCCTTTGGGGAATCAGGCACATGCACATCACAATCGATAAACTGCAGGATGTTCTTCAGGTACTCGGCAGATGAATGGTCGGACAGAACCAGCATCACGGTAGACGCATTGAGGGTCTGGGCTTTGGTGTTTTCGGGTGTCATCCAACCGACTCCGGCGCTTGAGCGAGACAGTTCACACTGGAAGTGCTTGTTTTTTCAAAGTTAAGCACGCATCTATCACGATGTCAAAATTACGTCAGATCGCAAAACCATGCCGTAAGCAGTCTCCCGGCCGATCGGCTTGACAGCGCCCGCCATGCCTCCTAGAAAGTGAACCTCCTCAGCAGTGACGCGGACCCGCCCCCTTGAATGATCTACCTCTCGGCGCCCTGTTCGGCTCCCTGGCCTTCCTTCTTGTTCTTTCCGGCTTTTTTTCCGGCTCGGAGACCGCGCTGATGACGCTCAACCGTTACCGGCTGCGCCACCTTTCGAATGCCGGTCACCCTGGAGCCAGACTGGCAGAACGCCTTTTGAGCAAGCCCGACCGCCTGATCGGCCTGATCCTGCTCGGCAACAACTTCGTCAACATCCTGGCATCCTCGCTGGCGACCATCATCGCCATCCGGCTTGGTGGCGAGGGTGCCATTCCCGCGGCTGCCGGGCTCCTGACCCTGGTGGTGCTGATCTTTTCCGAGGTCGCACCCAAGACCATGGCGGCCATGAACCCGGAACGCATCGCCTTCCCGGCGGCCTGGGTGTACACCCCCCTGCTGCGCCTGATGTTTCCGTTGGTCTGGCTGGTCAACCTGTTGGCAAACGGCGTGCTGCGCCTGCTCGGGGCGGCGCCCGAAGACGCCCCGGAGAGCGCGCTCAGCCGCGAGGAACTGCGCACCGTGGTCAACGAGGCCGGGGCCATGATCCCCAAGCGCCACCAGAAGATGCTGCTCAATATCATCGACCTGGAGAAAGTGACGGTCGACGACATCATGGTGCCGCGCAACGAACTCGACGGGATCGATCTCGACAATCCCTTCGACGTAATCCTGGAACAGCTCGAACAGACCGCCTACACGCGGGTACTGGCCTACCACGGCAGCATCGACCATGTGGCCGGTTTCCTCCACACCCGGCGGGCCATGCAGGCCCTGCTGGACGGTGCACTGACGCGCGAATCCCTCGAAGGCCTTATCCGCGAGCCCTACTACATCCCCAAGGGCACGCCGCTCAACCGCCAGCTGGTCAACTTCCAGCGCAACCACAGGCGCTCTGCACTGGTGGTCGACGAGTATGGCGATGTGCAGGGCCTGGTGACCATGGCCGACCTGCTGGAGGAGATCGTCGGCGAGTTCGCGACCGACCCGGCAGACGGGATTGCCGACGTCGTGCCTCAGGAGGACGGCAGCTTCCTGGTCGATGGCAGCGCCAACCTACGCGAACTGGTTCGGAACATGCATTGGAAGCTTCCGACCAACGGGCCCAAGACGCTCAACGGCCTCATCGTGGAGCATCTCGAGAGCCTGCCTGAAACCGGGACCTCGCTGATGATCGCGGGCTACCCGATCGAGGTGGTACAAACGCAGGACAACGCGGTAAAGACCGCACGCATCCGACCGACCGACCGCCGCCCCAAAACCGAAGGTCAATAGATACAAAAGAGAAGGTTCAACTGCCGCCGAACCTGCTGACGGTTGATCAAAAAACCGGGGATCCGGCGGATGCCCGGGCGTCGATCCCGAAAGCGTCGGCATGCCGCTATGCCAGCGCATCGATCGCCTCACTGAGACGGCTGGCCGCGATCACCTCCAGGCCATCGATGGACCTCTTCGGCGCATTGGCGCGTGGCACGATTGCGCGCTTGAAGCCATGCTTTGCAGCCTCGCGCAGGCGCTCCTGACCGTTGGGCACCGGGCGGATCTCCCCTGCCAGCCCAACCTCCCCGAAGGTGGCCAGGTCACTCGGCAGGGGCCGGTCGCGAAAGCTCGACAGCACAGCAAGCAGCACCGGCAGATCCGCTGCAGGCTCGGTCACGCGGACCCCGCCGACGACGTTCAAAAAGACATCCTGATCGAACATCGATACGCCACCGTGACGATGCATCACCGCCAGCAGCATCGAAAGGCGGTTCTGTTCCAGACCAAGCGCCACCCGACGCGGGTTTGCAAGCGGACTCTGGTCGACCAGCGCCTGCACCTCCACCAGCAACGGCCGGGTACCCTCGCGGGTGACCAGGATGCAGCTACCCGGCACCTGCTGCTCATGCCGCGAAAGGAAGATCGCCGAGGGATTGCTGACCTCGCGCAACCCCTTGTCGGTCATGGCGAAGACACCGAGTTCGTTGACCGCGCCGAAGCGGTTCTTGATCGCCCTCACCAGGCGGAACGGGCTGCCGCTCTCGCCCTCGAAGTACAGCACCGTGTCGACCATGTGTTCGAGCACGCGCGGCCCGGCCAGGGTGCCATCCTTGGTGACGTGACCGACCAGGAACAAAGAGGTGCCGGTCTGCTTGGCGAAGCGCACCAGACGTGCGGCCGACTCGCGGACCTGCGCCACCGACCCGGGCGCCGACTGCAGCGACTCGGTGTAGAAGGTCTGGATGGAGTCGAGCACAAGGACCCTGGGGCGTTCCATAGCGATCAGGGCAAGGATGCGTTCGATGCAGGTCTCGGTGAGCAGGCGCAGGCGCCCGGTCGGCAGACCGAGCCGGTGTGCCCGCAGGCTGATCTGCTCGGCCGACTCCTCACCGCTGACATAGAGCGCCGGCACCCGTTCGGACAAGAGTGCCAGGGCCTGCACCAACAGTGTCGACTTGCCGATCCCCGGGTCACCGCCAATCAGAACGACCGAACCCGAAACCAGGCCGCCACCGAGTACCCGGTCGAGTTCCGCGAGTCCGGTGGACATGCGTTCGGTATGCTGCGCAACCACGTCGGACAACTTGACGATGCCGGCGGCGGCCTGCTCGCCGGCATAACCGCCAAATCGTGACTCGCCCTTGGCAGACGGTGCGCCGACCGTTTCCTGCAGCGTATTCCATGCCCCACAATCGCCGCACTGCCCGGCCCACTTGGGTGCCTGCGCGCCGCAGTCGGTGCAGACATAGATGGACTTGGCCGGCTTGCTCACGGGTACCTCAGGCTGCAGGCGGCAAGTCTTTGGGACGCTGAGGGCGCAGAGATACGCAGAGGGCGAAGCGTATCGCGTTTCCTTCCGTCAATATTCGTCATCGCCGTAGACGTCATAGGCGAAGTTGTCGAAGCGTGTGAACTGGCCCTGGAAGGTCAGCATCACGCTGCCGATCGGGCCATTACGCTGCTTGCCGATGATGATCTCGGCCTTGCCCTTGTCCGGGCTGTCCTCATTGTAGACCTCGTCGCGGTATATGAAGACGATGATGTCGGCGTCCTGCTCGATGGCGCCGGACTCGCGCAGGTCGGACATGACCGGCCGCTTGTTCGGTCGCTGCTCGAGTGAGCGGTTGAGCTGGGACAGAGCAACCACCGGGACGTTCAGCTCCTTGGCCAGGGCCTTGAGCGATCGCGAGATGGCGGAAATCTCCGTGGCACGGTTTTCACCCGACTCCGGCGCGTTCATCAGCTGCAGGTAATCGATCACGACCAGCCCGAGCGTCCCGTGTTCCTTTGTCAGGCGACGGCAGCGGGCGCGCAGGTCGGTCGGCGTCAGTGCCGGCGTGTCGTCGATGAAGAGCTTGGTGTTGTTCAGGATATTGACTGCCGAGGTGATGCGCGGCCAGTCATCGTCCTCCAGCTTGCCGGATCGCACCGCCTGCTGGTTGACCCGGCCCAGCGAGGAGATCATGCGCATGGTCAGGGCCTCACCCGGCATCTCCATCGAGAAGATCGCCACCGGCAAACCGGTAGCCACTGCGACGTTCTCGGCAACATTCATCGCAAACGTGGTCTTACCCATGGAAGGCCGGCCGGCAACGATGATCAAATCGGATTTCTGCAGGCCCGAGGTCTTGTTGTCGAAGTCGGTGAATCCGGTCGGCACACCGGTCAGGGCGTCGTCACTGCCGTACAGTTCCTCTATACGGTTGATGGTCTCGGTGAGCAGGTTGGTGATCGAGCGGAATCCGCCGCCACCGCGCGCCTGCTGCTCGGCGATCTGGAACACCATGTTCTCGGCATAATCGAGCAGCTCATGCACCTTGCGCCCCTTGGGGCGATAACCGCTCTCCGCGATCCCGTTGCCGACCTTGATCAGCTGACGCACGACGGACTGCTCACGCACGATCGCCGCGTAGGCCTGGATATTGGCGGCACTGGGCGTATCGTTGGCCAGCATGCCCAGGTAAGGCAGGCCGCCCACCTCGTCGAGCGACTCCTTGCGCTCCAGCTCCTCTGCCAGGGTCACCACGTCGAAGGGGCGGTCAGCTTCGGCCAGGCTGGCGATGCCCGCAAACACCAGTTGGTGCTCACGACGATAGAAATCCTGCTCGCCGACCTGGTCCGCGACCTTGTCCCAGCCGCCGTTATCAAGCATCAGGCCGCCCAGCACGGCCTGCTCCGCCTGTGCCGAGTGTGGGGGCATGCGCAATGCCTCCATCTGGTCGTCCCGACCCGGGTCGGGGATATACTGGGAAACAGACTCGTACACCGCGTCAACCATGCCGCTGCCAAAATGATTCGTGGGGGGCGATGATTACAACACATGCAGGGGCCGGTTCGCAGCACCGCGGACGCAGTTAGGCGAACTGCATGGAACAGGCACGCAAAAGCCCGGCCGGGGCCGGGCTTTGCATTGGTGCCGGGGCTGGTGCGGGCCCGGTTCACCGGCGACAGCGCCGCTGTCGCAGGCTCATTCCTCGCCGACGATGGTCACCTTGAGAACGGCATCGACATCGGTGTGCAGGTGCAGCGACACCTCGTACTCACCAGCAACCCGAAACGGACCCTCCGGCAGGCGAACCTCGGCCTTGGACACCTCGACACCGGCCTCGGAGCAGGCGCGGGAGATATCCGCGGTACCGACCGAACCGAACAGGCGGCCTTCCTCACCGGCCTTGTGACCGATGGTCACGCCATTGCTCAGGGCCTCGATCTGGCCCTTGCGGGCCTCGGCCGTCGCCAGCTTTTCGGCTGCCTCCTGCTCGAGTTCCGCACGACGCTCCTCGAACACCCGAATGTTCTCGGCGCTTGCGAATACCGCCTTGCCCTGGGGAATGAGGAAGTTGCGACCGAAGCCGGACTTCACCGAAACCTTTTCACCCAGGCCACCCAGATTAGCCACTTTTTCCAGAAGAATGACTTCCATCGTACTCAACCTCACATGATCAATTCAGTTGTCGTCGGTCCCAGACCGCCGTGCCCGGGCGCGTGCCCGAAAATTCAGCCACCCGTCCGCGTAACCGGCCAGGGCAACCATGGTTGCGCCATGCGGCGCGACAAAAATCAGCAGCAGATACAAGCCCAGCAGCCACGCCGGCGATGCGCCAAACTCTGCCACCAAGCCGTGCCCCACGCTGACACCCTGGATCAGAAACAGCACCATTCCTACCAGGTACAGCTGTCCGATCAGGCTGGGCTCGCCGCCCGTCAGCACGACCCCGACCAGCAGCAACACCGGGACCAGGAACAGCAACCAGCGGCCAAACCGCAACTGCCGGAACTCTTCGCCAAAGGCGCCCGGTCGATCCAGCAGCGACGCCCAGTAACGTGCCAGCAACAGCGAGGCGACTGCACCGAGAAACCAGGTTGCGGCCACACCGCCGGCCATCCAACCCGCCATCATTGCAATCAGCTGATCGACATTCGAGGCCGCCAGCGTCTCTTCATCCAGGCGCCGGGCCAGAAACTCGTTCAACGCATCGGCCCAGAAGGCAGCCGGGTCGGCCAGCAAGCCATACTGCAACAGGACTATGGCCGCCGCCCCTATCGTGGCCGCCTCAATGGCCAGCCGCAAAGAGCCCGTCCGGCGCATGACGCCGCCGAGCACCGCCGCGGGCGCCCAAAGCACCAGGCCTGTCAGCAGGGTTGCGACCGGCATCTGGAACAGCAGACCGCCCAGGCCGGCTATGGCGAGCAGCGCCGAACCCAGAACCAGGACCGATTCCTTCCAATCCTGCCGCAAGACCGTCAGCATGACGACGGCAGCACTGGCCAGACCAAGCGGCGTCACCAGGAGTGCGAGCAAGGCCAGCACCGTCGTGGCGATCACGGCCTGCATGCGCCCCTTCATGACCCAGCTGGCGAAGGCCTTCATGCGTTCATCCAGCCGGACGCCCCTGCAATCGCAGGACCGCCCGGCAGCAGATCAATGGCTGTCGGAATAAGGCAGCAGGGCCAGAAAACGGGCACGCTTGACCGCGTCCGCCAGCTGCCGCTGATACTTCGCGCTGGTACCGGTGATCCGGCTCGGCACGATCTTGCCGGACTCGCTGACATACTGCTTCAGCAGGACCAGATCCTTGTAGTCGATCTCGAGCCCTTCGGCAGAGAAACGACAAAACTTACGGCGACGAAAAAAACGTGACATCGCAAAATTCTCCTATGCGTCAGGCGGAAGCGTCTTCGGCAGGCGCCGAATCTTCTGCGGGTGCCTTGGCAGCTGCAGGTACAGGTGCAGGTGCCTCGTCCTTTTCCTCTTCCCTGGCCAGGTGCGAGGTCTCGGTGATGGCCGCCTTGCGACGAATGGTCAGGTTGCGCAGGACAGCATCGTTGAACCGGAATGCGCTTTCCAGCTCGGCCAGTGCCTCGCCGCCGCATTCGACGTTCATCATCACGTAGTGCGCCTTGTGGATCTTGTTGATCGGGTAGGCCAGCTGACGACGCCCCCAATCCTCGAGGCGATGAATGGTTCCGCCGCTGCCTTCGATGGTGGCGCGATAACGCTCCACCATGGCAGGGACCTGCTCGCTCTGGTCCGGATGGACCAGAAAAACGATCTCGTAGTGACGCATTGTTGCTCCTTACGGTTTAAACAGCCTCCCGCTCGCGGCGGTGAGGCAAGGAGGACCAACCTTCGGCTGATCGGAAGGCGCGGGATTTTAGGAGAAAACCCCATGGATTGCAAACGCTTAGCCAACCACCAAGGCGTAATCGGGAAATACCGGCCCTGGGTCTATACAGGATTGCGCTGCCGCACCGCCTCGTAAAGGCAGACTCCTGCCGCCACCGACACGTTGAGGCTGCCGACATGCCCGGCCATCGGCAGGCGCACCAGCTGGTCGCAGGTCTCACGGGTCAGGCGCCGCATGCCCTCGCCTTCCGCCCCCATCACGATCGCCAGTGGACCCTTCAGATCAGCCCGGAACAGTTCGATGTCCGCCTCGCCGGCAGTACCCACCACGAATACGCGATGGGCATCCTGCAGGTAGCGAAGGGTTCGGACAAGATTGGTGACCTGTACGAAGGGTACCGTCTCGGCCGCACCGCTGGCGACCTTGCACACCACGGGTGTAAGCCCTCCGGCACGGTCACGCGGCGCAATCACCGCATGCGCCCCGGCACCGTCGGCCGTGCGCAGGCAGGCACCCAGATTGTGCGGATCCGTAACACCATCGAGCACCAGCAGCAACGGCGGCACCGCCAACGCGCCCAACAGTTCATCCAGCGCCGACTCGCCGAGACTGCTCGGCATCTCGCCACGCGCCACCACCCCCTGGTGGTTGGCCCCGCCGCTCATGCGGTCGAGCGCCGCCTTGTCACTTATCTGCGGTCGCAGGCCCGCACTGCGCGCCTCGTCCAGCAACTGGCGCAAGCGTCGGTCCTTTCGCGCACTGTCGAACCAAAGACTGTCGATCCGTTCCGCACCATGTTTCATCGCCGTGCGTACGGCATGGATCCCGACAATCAGCTGTCCGGACATCGGTCAGTCCTAGTTCTTGCGCCGCCTTCTGCGCCTGCCGCCTCCGCCCGGAGGTGTTTCCTTCGGGACCACCGTTCCGGCCCGCTCTTCATTGCCCGTGGCCTTGGTCCGGGGCTTGGCCTCCCCTGCGCCGGCCTTGCGGGACGACCTGCCGGGGCGGCGGGAGCCACCGTCACGCTTCGGGCGCCCCTGGCCCTTGCCCGGTCCCTCGACCTTTTCGGCGAGGACGAAATCGATCTTGCGGTCGTCGATGTTCACCGCAGCCACCTTGACCTTCAGGGTGTCGCCAAGGCGGTAGACCCTGCCGGTACGCTCACCGGTGAGACGGTGGCCCACCGGGTCGAAATGGAAGTAGTCGTAATCCAGGGCCGTGATATGAACCAGCCCGGAGACGTAGACGCCATCCAGCTCGACGAAGACCCCGAAGCTGTTGACGCCGGATATGACGCCCTCGAAAGACTCGCCAACCTTGTCCAGCATGAACTCGCACTTTAGCGTGTCGGAGGCATCACGGGTCGCATCGTCCGCCCGGCGCTCAGTGGCCGAGCAATGCTCGCCCATCGCTGCCAGGTGCTGATGGGTGTAATCGAAAGCCTCCGGAGACTCGCCGGTCAGCAGATGCTTGATCGCACGATGGACCATCAGGTCCGGGTAGCGCCGGATCGGCGAGGTGAAGTGCGCATAGGCCGGGAAGGCCAGGCCAAAGTGGCCAACATTGTTGTCGGAATAGACGGCCTGCATCATGGAACGCAGCAGCACGACCTGGATGACATGGAAGTCGGGCCTGTCCTTGACCTTCTCCAGCAGGTTGGCGTAGTCCTTGGCCGTCGGGTCCGTGCCACCTTCCATACGAAGCCCCAGTTCGGCCAGGAACTCACCGAGATCGGTGAGTTTCTCGGCACTCGGCTTGTCATGTATCCGGTACAGCGCCGGCATCTTCTTGCGCAGCAGGTGACGTGCGGCCGCGACGTTGGCGGCGAGCATGCACTCCTCGATGACCTTGTGGGCGTCGTGGCGCTGCAGCGGAACAATCGCCGCCAGCTTGCCCTGATCGTCGAACTGGAAACGGGTTTCCACTGTGTCGAAATCTATTGCACCGCGTTCGGCGCGCGCCTCGTGCAGCAGCCGGTACAGGCCGTACAAATCGTGCAGATGCGGCAGGACAGCGGCGTACTGTTTACACAATGCGGGATCGCCATCGAGCAACATCGCACCGACCTGGTCATAGGTCAGGCGTGCATGTGAATTCATCACCGCCTCGAAGAAGCGCGAGCGGAACAGATTGCCCTCGGCGTCGAAATAGAGTTCCGCCGTCATGCACAGACGGTCCACGCGCGGGTTGAGCGAACAAAGGCCGTTCGACAGCACCTCCGGCAGCATCGGGATCACGCGGTCCGGGAAATACACCGAGGTGCCGCGCTTGTAGGCCTCATCGTCCAGCGCAGTGCCGGGCACCACATAGGATGAAACATCCGCGATCGCCACCAGCAGGCGCCAGCCCTTCTTGGTGCGCTCACAGAACACCGCGTCGTCGAAATCGCGAGCGTCCGCGCCGTCGATTGTTACCAGTGGAATCTTGCGCAGATCGACCCGGCCCTTTTTTGCCTCCTCGGGCACTTCGGGCTTCAGCGCTGCAATCTCGCTTTCCACCACTTCCGGCCAGTCCAGCGGGATATCGTGCGCACGAATCGCGACGTCGGTCGCCATCCCCGCCGCCAGGTGGTCTCCGAGGATCTCGACCACCTCGCCGATCGGCTGGCGCCATTGCTGCGGATGCTCGGTGATGCGAACCACCACCATCTGCGCATCCTTGGCCCCCATCAGGTGGTCGGGGGTGATCAGGACCTGCTGGGCGATGCGCTTGTTGTCCGGCAGCACAAAGGCGACACCGGCCTCTATCTGCACGCGCCCCACAATGTTCTCGAACGCGCGCTCGAGGACCTCGACCACGGCCGCCTCACGCCGGCCACGCCGGTCCAAACCGGAGACCCGCGCCACGATACGGTCGCCATGCCAGAGTCGGCGCATCTCGCGCGGGCTCAGGAACAGGTCATCGCCGCCCTCGTCCGGGCGCATGAACCCGAAGCCGTCCGGATGCCCGATGACCCGCCCATGAATCAGGTCCTCGTGATTGACCACGCAGTAGCCGCCGCGCCGGTTGCACACGACCTGGCCATCGCGTGCCATCGCGTTCACACGCCGCGACAGCGCATCCAGCTGCTGCGGTTCGACAAGCTCGAGTGCCGCGGCCAGATCATCGAACTGCAACGGGGCCCCGTGTTCCTCCATCAGGCCCAGGATGAATTCGCGGCTGGGGATTGGGTTTTCGTACTTCTTGGCCTCGCGGGCCTGGTAAGGGTCGCGATCGCGACCGCCTCGCCGTGGTTTACGTGTTGACACAGTAATTAGGGTTCTCTTTCACACTTGGATTCCCGCCTATTGTAGCGTTGACAGCCCTATGGTGTCGCTGTACAGTCCGCGCTTCCGTTTTGGGGGCCCGTCCCCGACACACTGCCGAAGTGGCGGAATTGGTAGACGCGCATGGTTCAGGTCCATGTCTGGGAAACCAGGTGGAGGTTCAAGTCCTCTCTTCGGCACCATTACGAAGGCCCGGTTCAGAAATGAACCGGGCTTTTTTCGTTTCCGGCCGGCCCAGGATACCGAATAGCGGCAAAAAAAACGGGCGACCGCGGGGAGAGCGGAGGCCCGTGATGCGCGATCTTCGCGCCAGCGGAGAGCGCCGTGTCGCTGGGCCGGTTGAACAGGCCGAATGGGTCACGCCGCCACCCTTGATTGCGGCCGCCGATCATGGAAGTTGAAAACATGGTCCTTTAGGTTCCCAAGGCGCTCAGACGGCGCATTGGACATTCATCGCGCTCCGGTCGACTCCTGGGCCTCACTCCTGCGTCCCATCCTGGAGGCAATCATCGAATCAAGAAACAACTGCACGAAATGAAACATGATGCAGCCCACCATGGCCATCCCGAGTGACTGGTCCATGATCGCCAGCACGCCGAGTGCGATAGGCAGGGTCTTCTGCGAAGCAGTGAACAGCAGCGCGATCCATTCGCTACGCGCCGGGCGATAAAGGAACCGCGACAGCCAGCACAAGAAAAGCAAGCTGCCATGGACGAAGAGCGACCCCGCGAGCACGAGTAAAAGCAGTGCGATATCGAGCCCCTTCAGGGTAGCCGATGATGCCGAGGCCGACATCCATACTGTGGCGATCACGCAACTCAAGGGGATGAGTGTCAGCAGCCGGTGACGTGCAGAAATGCGAAAGACCCCCTGCAACAGTATGCCGGCGATGAAGGGGATGAGTACCAGCGAGAGCAATTGCTTCAGCAGCGGCCACGCAGAGAGCGACACCAGCCCTGCGGCCCCAAGTGTCAGCTTGAGCATGAAAGGTATGGTAAAAACCCCAACCAGGTTCAGCAAGATGGTCAGGAACAGTGCCTTGGCGACGTTGCCTCCCGCCAACTGGGTCATGACGATTCCCGACGAGAGCGTGGGAGGCACCGTGGCCATGACCACGAGCCCCATGGCGACGCCCGCAGGCAAATCCAAAACCGAAATGACTGCAAGTCCGACCATGGGGCTGATCAGGAGACTGATCAAGATTCCCACCATCGCGGCCGGAAGCAGTTTCCCTCCGCGGGGGAGCTGTCGCAGGTTGACCTGATAGCCGTTGACCAAAAATATCGTGACCACCATCCAGGGCACCAGTCCCCATTCCTGCAGGGTCTTTCCCGGGCCGGGCTCAACCATGGCCAGGACAAATGCCAGCAACAGGCCAACCGGTAGGAAATAGCTGTTCATCTGCGCAGTGGCGCCCCGTGACGTCTCCATGGAGGTCTGTGCCGCATATTGCGCGTAAACCACTGAGTATTGCCAAACATGGGGCCTTTATCTATGGTTCGAATGAGCCCCCTCCCAAACGACACGCGCCGGCCACAAAGCTATACCGGTGGCCGAAAAAGCAGTCCTTCACCTGCCCCGAGAGCACAGAAAAATGGCTGACACACTTCACCACTATATCGACGGTAGACGCGTGGAGGGATCCAGCGGCCGCTACGGGGATGTATTCAACCCTACCGATGGAGACATAAGAGCCCGGGTGCCGCTGGCATCCGCAGAAGAAACAGCCAGGGCAATAGAGGCGGCGGCCGCGGCATTTCCAGGCTGGCGCGATACCCCCCCGCTGCATCGTGCGCGGGTATTCTTTCGCTTCAAGGAACTACTGGACCGGAACCTCGACGAACTCGCTTCGCTGGTTTCGGCCGAGCATGGCAAGGTCCTCAGCGATGCGCGTGGCTCGGTGATCCGCGGCATGGAGGTCGCCGAGTTCGCCTGCGGCGCCCCGCACGTGCTGACCGGCTATTTTTCCGAAAACGTCGGGACCAACGTGGACAGCCACTCGATACGTCAGCCCCTGGGCGTGTGTGCCGGGATCACGCCGTTCAACTTTCCCGCGATGGTCCCGATGTGGATGTTTCCGCTTTCGATCGTGTGTGGCAACACCTTCATCCTCAAGACGTCCGAGAAGGTACCCTCGACCGCCCTGAGGCTCGCCGAACTGCTCAGCGAGGCAGGCCTGCCCGACGGCGTGATGAACGTCGTGAATGGCGACAAGGAGGCGGTGGACACACTGCTCACCCACCCGGGCGTGGCCGCCGTGAGCTTTGTCGGCTCGACACCGGTCGCAGAGTACATCTATCAGACGGGGACCAGCCACGGCAAAAGGGTCCAGGCCCTCGGTGGCGCCAAGAACCACATGGTCGTCATGCCGGATGCCGACCTGGATCAGGCTGCCGATGCCCTCATGGGGGCGGCGTATGGTTCCGCCGGTGAACGCTGCATGGCGATTTCGGTGGCGGTTGCCGTTGGCGACGCCACTGCCGACGCGCTGATCGAGCGGCTGGCGCCACGTGTCCGCGCCCTCAAGGTCGGACCGAGCACAGACCCTGATTCGGAAATGGGTCCGCTGGTCACCCGGGAGCATCGCGACAAGGTAAAGGCCTACGTGGACCTGGGCGTCGAAGAAGGCGCCGAACTGCTGGTCGACGGCCGCGGACTGACGATCGAGGGTCATGCCGGTGGCTTCTTCCTCGGCGGTTGCCTGTTCGACCGGGTGGGTAAGGACATGAGGATCTACAAGGAGGAGATCTTTGGCCCCGTGCTGTGCCTGGTGCGCGTGCCCGACTTCGGGACCGCATTGCAGATGGTCAACGACCACGAATACGGCAACGGTACGGCAATCTTCACGCGCGACGGAGATACAGCACGGGCCTTTGCCTCGCAGGTACAGGTCGGGATGGTGGGCATCAACGTGCCTATCCCGGTGCCTATGGCGTTCCACAGTTTCGGCGGCTGGAAGCGCTCCCTGTTCGGGGACATACATGTTCATGGCATGGAGGGTATCCGCTTCTATACCAAGCTGAAGACGGTCACCTCGCGCTGGCCGACCGGGATTCGCGCCGGCGCCGATTTCCATATGCCGACGATGAAATAGATGCCGGATTGCGGCGCGGCGGACCGCACCGAGGTGTCGTCACTCTCACCCCGCCCCAATCGGCCCTGTCAAACAAACAACGGAGATCGTCATGCCCACCATCCGCGCCACCGTCGACCAGCTCGATCATTCGTCATCCCAGGGACGGGCGCGAGGCCATGTGCTCGTCATGGACCGCCCGGAACCCAAGGGTGGGCAGGACAAGGGGCCGATGGGTGGAGAGGCGCTGCTGCTCGGCCTCGGCGGTTGCTTCATGAGCAACCTGCTGGCCGCCGCCAGGGCACGGGATATTGAGTTGAGCAACGCCAGCCTGGATATCACCGGCGAACTGGCCGATGCACCCCCACGCTATACCTCCGTCCACATGAAACTGTCGGCCGAATGCGGCGCACCGGGTGAATTGGCCAAACTCTGCACCATCGCCGAACGCGGTTGTATCGTTGCCAACACCCTGCGCAATGCGCTTGATTTGAGGGTCGAATGCACCAGTTAGGTGGGCGGTTGCGCCGGTGAGAAAGACACCCCCCCACGCGCAATGGCTATACTAGCTGGGAAGGCGCCTGGATGATGGACAAGGTATATACCATGCTGCCTGCATCGCTGACCCGTGTCAGCGGGCGATCAGAACAAAGAATCAGGGTAATTGGAATCCAGCACCGAACGCGTGACTTCCACTACGAAACCAGCAAAGATCACGAAAGCGGTGGCGGCGAAGCCTGCCGCGGTGAGCCGAAATCGCACTACCAATAAATGACTGGAGGGTCGAGATGAGCGAAGAGAAGAAGCAGACAGAAGCAAAACAAGAAGTAATCGCGGAGGACAACAGCAGACGTAAATTCCTAAAGGGAAGCCTGGCCACCGCGGCCGGTGTCGCCGCCGGCACATTTGGCGCCCCGGCGGTAGTCACAGCGGCGGCCCCGAAGGTCATAAAGATGCAGACGTCCTGGCCTTCGTCCGACATCTGGATGGACTTTGCCCGTCAGTACGTCGACCGTGTGGAAAAGATGTCCGGCGGACGCCTGAAGATTGATTTGTTGCCGGCCGGGGCGGTGGTCAAGGCGTTCCAGGTGATGGACGCCGTCAACGACGGCCTGCTCGACGCGGCGCATACGGTGCCCGTTTACTGGTATGGGAAGAACAAGGCGGCCTCGCTGTTCGGCACCGGCCCGGTATTCGGCGGCAGCGCGACCACCATGCTGGCCTGGTATAGCGTCGGCGGCGGCAAGGAGCTGTACCGTGAACTGACCCAGGACATCATGGAGCTTAATGTCTACGGCTTCCTCGGCTTCCCGATGTTCGCGCAGCCCTTCGGATGGTTCAAAGAGCCGATCACCAAGGCGTCCCAGGTTCAGGGATTCAAGTACCGCACCGTCGGCCTCGCGGCGGACCTGATGCAGAAGATGGGCATGAGCGTCGCCCAGCTGCCGGGCGGAGAGATCGTACCCGCCATGGAACGCGGCGTCATCGATGCGTTCGAGTTCAACAACCCGTCATCGGACATGCGTTTCGGCGCCCAGGACGTCGCAAAATACTACTACCTGTCGTCCTACCACCAGGCCAGCGAGAGCTTCGAGTTCCTGTTCAACAAGGACTTCTTCGACGATCTCGACGACGACCTGAAAGCAATTCTGCAGTACGGTGTCGAGGCCGCGAGTACGGCCAATACCGCCTCGGCGATGGACAACTACTCGCGGGACCTGCAGACCCTGCAGACCAAGGACGGCGTGAACGTCGAGCGCACCTCGAAGGAGATCCTGTCCGCCCAGCTCAAGGCCTGGGATGAGATCATCCCGGTGCTGGAAGAGGATCCGTTTATGAACAAGGTGCTGGACAGCCAGCGCGCCTGGGTCGAACGCGTCGTCTACTACGAGCTGATGAACGCGCCCGACTACGCCCTCGCATACGACCATTACTTCCCGGGCAAGCTCAAGATGTGATCTAAGGGGTCGTTTACGCGCGGTGGTATCTGGAGCGATACCGCCGCGCCTTAGCGAATGAAGCGCCAACTTTTCGGATTCCGAGGGGAAGCGGATGCTCGGCTATATAGAGTTCGCCGATCGGCTGTCGGCCTGGTTCGGCAAGGCATTTGCCTGGTTGATCATGTTCATGGCATTGGGAATCGGCTACGAGGTGGTGGTCCGATACATCTTCCACGCCCCGACCAGCTGGGCATTCGACATGTCCTACATCACCTACGGCACGCTGTTCATGATGGGTGGCGCCTATACCCTGTCGCGCGGCGGTCATGTACGCGGCGATTTCGTCTACCGGCTGTGGAAGACGAGGACTCAGGGAAAGGTCGAGCTGGTGCTTTATTTCCTGTTCTTTTTCCCCGGCGTCATCGCGCTGATCATCTCCGGCTGGAAATATGCCGAACGTTCCTGGGGCTACCTCGAGATCAGCGTCAACAGCCCGGCTGGGATACCGATTTACCAATTCAAGACCGTGATCGTCGCCGCCGGCGTCCTGCTGTTCATTCAGGGCATCGCCCAGGTATTCCGCTGCATCATCTGTATCCGCACCGGGAAATGGCTGAAAGCGGCCGAAGACATCGAGGAGACGGAGGTCCAGCTGGCACGTCAAATGGAGCAGGAGGCGGGCGATTTTGCGGCCGGCGCCGCGCGCGAGGATGCCCGCGGACTCAGAGAAGAATACAAAGAACTGAAACAAGAAAACAACGACCAGCAGCGAGGCTGAACCATGTCTGATCCAATCGTCGCGCTCAGCATGCTGGCGATCTTCCTGTTTATCATCCTGCTCGGTTTCCCGGTCGCCTTCACATTGATGGCGATGGGTATCGGGTTCGGCTACTACGCCTATTTCGACCCTGACCGTATGTGGCGGTCCTACAACAAGGCTGTCGAGGCCGGGGCGGATCAGTTTACCCAGTCGGAGCTGTGGGTCGAGGGACTGTTCAACAACCGGATATTCGATCTGTTCGTCAACCAGACCTACTCGGTCATGGCGAATGACGTCCTTACCGCGGTCCCATTGTTCCTGTTCATGGGTTATATCGTCGAACGCGCGAACATCGTGGCCCGACTGTTTCAAACCCTGAATATTGCGGCGCGCCGTGTGCCCGGATCCATGGCCGTGGCCGCCCTGATCACCTGCACCCTGTTCGCCACCGCCACCGGCATCGTCGGCGCAGTCGTGACCCTGATGGGCCTGCTGGCGTTTCCGGCGATGCTCAAGGCACGTTACGATGTCAGCCTGGCCGCAGGCGTCATCTGCGCAGGTGGCACCCTGGGCATCCTGATCCCGCCGTCGATCATGCTGATCGTTTACGCGGCAGCCTCGGGTGTCTCGATCGTGAAGCTGTATGCGGGGGCGCTGTTCCCGGGCCTGCTGCTGGCCGGCCTGTATGTAGTTTATGTGGTCGTGCGCTCGATGTTGCAGCCGCACCTGGCGCCCAAGCCGACCAAGGAAGAGGTCGGCGATATCACGACGCTCGAGATCATGTGGCGGCTGCTGACTTCGTTCTTCCCGCTCGCGTTTCTGATCCTTGCGGTACTCGGCGCAATCCTGTTCGGACTGGCGACTCCGTCCGAGGCGGCCGCCGTGGGTGCGCTGGGTGGCCTGTTGCTCACCTTCGCCTACCGCGCGTTCACCTGGCAGCGCCTGCGTGAATCGGTCTACCTGACGGTGCGCACGACGGCGATGGTGTGCTGGCTGTTCGTCGGCTCCTGGACCTTCTCGTCGGTGTTCTCCTATCTGGGCGGCGAACAGATCATCAGTGAATTCGTCACTGGCTTGGAGATCTCGCCGATCATGTTCCTGATCATGGCCCAGATCATCATCTTCATCCTCGGCTGGCCGCTGGAGTGGTCGGAGATCATCATCATCTTCGTGCCGATCTTCCTGCCGCTGCTGCCGCATTTCGGCATCGACCCGCTGTTCTTCGGCATCCTGGTCGCACTCAACCTGCAGACCTCGTTCCTGACGCCGCCGATGGCGATGTCGGCATACTATTTGAAAGGCATAGCGCCACCGCATGTCCAGCTCAACGATATCTTCAAGGGCAACTACCCGTTCCTGGCGATGGTGATCTTCGCCATGATCATTCTGTACCAGTTCCCGCAGATCGCATTCTGGCTGCCTGACCAGGTGTATGGTGGGCGTTAAGGAACCACTGCCGATGAGCGGGATGACCGACCCGGCGGACCTGACCGCGCTCGAGGCACGCGAACGTCTGGCTAGCGGGTCGCTTCGCGCGACCGAACTCATAAATGCATGCCTGGGCCGGATCGCCGCGCGCGAACCGGTCGTGCAGGCATGGGCCTGCATCGATGAAGAACTGGCGCTGAACCAAGCCCGGATGCTCGATGACTATCGCCAGACCGGGCGGCCGCTTGGGGCACTGCATGGGCTGCCGGTGGGCATCAAGGACATCATCGATACTCGCAACCTGCCTACCGAAAACGGCAATGCGCTCGATGCCGGACGTCGGCCGACCGACGACGCCTGGCTGGTCGCACGCCTGCGAGCCGCCGGCGCGGTAATTCCGGGCAAGACGGTCACTGCGGAATGTGCCTACCTGGCGCCGGGAAAGACGCGCAATCCGCACAACCCCGAGCGCACACCGGGTGGATCATCCTCGGGCTCCGCCGCCGCCGTCTCCAGCGGCATGGTCCCTTTCGCGGTCGGCACCCAGACCGGGGGTTCGGTGATCCGGCCTGCCTCGTTCTGCGGCGTGGTCGGCTTCAAACCCACCTTCGGCCTGATCCCGCGCACTGGGGTGTTGCGCACCTCACGGCGGCTCGACACGGTCGGCACTTTCGCACGCACGGTGGAAGATGCCGCCCTGCTCGCCGACGTGCTCGCAGGTCACGATGCGGCCGACCCAGACAGTGTACCGATGGCGCCGCCACGACTGCTGGAGACCGCCTTGAGCGAACCCCCGGTTACACCACAGCTGGCGTTCGTCAAAACGCCGGCCTGGGCGGACATCGATGCAGACTGTGCCGAGGGATTTGCGGAGCTGGTCGAGGCGCTCGGCGACCGCTGCGATGAGGTCGAGCTTCCAGGGATCTTCGCCGAGGGGTCGGCGGCGCACCGCCGCATCATGCTTGCCGAGATGGCGCACAACCTGCGCCGCTACTACGATCGGGGATCAGAGCGCCTGGCCGCTGAGACGCGCGGCGCAATCGAAGAGGGCCGCACGGTCTCCGCGGAAGCCTATCTCGCAGCGCTGGACTGGCGTGAGACCCTCTACGCCGGACTGGGAGAGATATTTGGGCGCTATGACGCAATCGTCACACCGGCGGCGCCGGGCGAGGCACCGGTCGGATTGGGAAGCACCGGCAGCGCCGCATTCAATGTGTTGTGGTCATTCCTGGGTGTTCCGGCGGTAACCCTGCCGCTGCTGACCGGGGCCAATGGAATGCCCATCGGCGTGCAGCTGATCGGGCCACGCAACGACGATGGCCGCCTGCTGCGCACCGCGCGCTGGCTGGTGCGAAATTTGAGCGCCTGAAAGCATCGGGCCAAGGCAAGGTGAACAGATATGTCTGACAAAATCATGGCAATTTTGGCACTCTCGATGATGATCGCCTCACTGGTGATCGTCGCCGTATTTGTGCCGGACATCGACCTGATCATCGTGATCGCGGTGGTTTCCGCCTTGGCTACCTACGATTTCTGGCAGACCTTCCACTCCAAATCGAAATGAATCCATTCGGGGCACGGACGCCACGCCACGACGAATCTTACTCACGCCAGACGATCGCGCGGCTCCTTGCCGGCCATGATCGCATCCAGGTTGTCCAGGGCACGGAAACCCATGGCATCACGGGTCTCGCGTGTTGCACTACCGATGTGCGGCAACAGGAAGGTATTGTCGAGGTCCCTGTAACGCGGATCGATGTTCGGCTCGTTGTTGAAGACATCCAGGCCCGCGGCGAACAGCTTGCCTGCGCGCAGCGCGGCAATCAGCGCATCGTCGTCGACCACTGCGCCACGCGCGGTGTTGACAACCACGGCGTCGTCCGGCAGCAGGGCTATGCGTCGCGCATTCAGCAAATGGTGGGTTTCGGGCGTCGCCGGACAATGGATGGAGAGAAAATCGCAATGAGGTAACAACGCTTCCACATTGTCGTGATAGACCGCTCCCGACTCCAGTTCCGCGGCCAGTCGATGCCTGTTGTAGTAGTGGATCTGCATATCGAATCCACGCGCCCGTCTGGCCATGATCTGCCCGACCCTTCCCATGCCGAGGATCCCCAGACGCTTGCCGGTGACCTGGACTCCCAACTGGTAGGTGGCACTCCAGTCCGCCCATGTCCCGGTTCGGATCTGGCGCTCACCTTCATGAGCCCGCCGGGCCGCACCCAACATCAGCAGTATCGCAATCTCGGCCGTGGCGTCACTGAGAACGTCGGGCGTATTCGTCACGGCGATTCCGCGCGCTTTTGCTGCAGCAAGGTCGATATGGTCGTAGCCGACCGAAAAGCTACAGATGGCGCGTATGCTGTCCGGCAGGCGCGCAATCGCCTCGGCATTGAGTTTTTCGGTGTGACAGGGGATGACCGCATCGGCACCGGCGGCCAGCTCGATCAGCTCATCGCTGGTATAAACGCGGTCCTGGGCATTGAAGCGGGCGTCGTAGTCACGTGCCAGACGGTCTTCGACGGCCTGCGGAAGCCTGCGTGTCACCAGAACAACGGCCTTTTTGCTCATCAGTTCTATCATCCCAAGGCAGTGCACGATGGCATATCCGTATCACCCTCGTGCGTAACGCTTTCTTTTCGCACAACGATAACGACTGGGCTAGCATCCCACAATAGGCCTTCACGCCACGGGGCCTCCAGCGGGAAAATCAAGGGATCCCTAATATGTCGGAACTCACACTGGCGCAGGCCAATCGGCTGACCGAGGCCACACTCGCAATGGCGCGGGAGATGAACCTTCCGCCGCTGTGCGTTGCCGTTCTCGACGCCGGAGGGCATCTCAAGTCGCTGCAGCGCGAGGACGGTGTGTCTTTTCTGAGGGTCAAGATCTGCCAGGCAAAGGCATGGGGCGCGCTCGGACTCGCGACCGATTCGCGCAATATCGCAGAACGCTACGAACAGGACAGCCTGCAAAAGGGCTTCATCAATGCGCTCAATGCCATGTCCGAAGGTCAGGTCGTCCCGCTCCCGGGCGGGCTCTTGATTCGTGACCGGTCGGGGCAGGTCCTCGGCGCTGTCGGCGTGGCCGGGGGACCGTCAGACCAAGACGAGATCTGCGCCAGGGCCGGCATCGAGGCGATCGGATTGGGATAGAGGGCGCCACCCACGGTTCGAAACCTGGACTGCATGCCGCCCCCGAAAACTCAACTGCACGAAGCCGCCGATGCACGCCAAACCGTTTCCACCATTGAGGCTGTCCTGGACGGTATGGGGCCTGGGAGCCCTGCTGTACCTGGTCGGTTTCTACCAGCGTGTTGCACCGGGCGTGATGACCGTCGAACTGATGTCCGATTTCGGTCTCAGCGCAGCGGCCCTTGGAAATCTGTCGGCCTTCTATTTCTACAGCTACGTCGCCATGCAGGTACCCACCGGGCTGCTCGCCGATCACTGGGGACCGAGACGTCTGCTGACACTCGGCGCGGCAGTGGCGGCCCTCGGCACCCTGCTGTTCGCCATCGCCGCCGATGCGTGGTGGGCCAACGTCGGCCGACTCATGATAGGCGGGTCGGTTGCCGTCGCCTTTGTCGGCATGCTCAAGCTGGCCGCCCACTGGCTGCCGCCCGGCCAATATGCCCTCGCCTCGGGCCTGGCACTGATGTGTGGTGTGATCGGTGGGGTGTTCGCAGGCGTCCCCCTTGGCCTGCTGATCGACGCATTCGGCTGGCGCCCGGTCATGTTGGTATCGGCGGCCGTTACGGCCCTCGTCGCAATTGGCATCTGGGCGATCGTCCGTGACGATCCCGATGACAGGGGCTACTCAAGCTACGCCGCACGGCAAAGGGATGACGAAACCAGGATTCGTACAGGTGTGATGACTGGTATCCGTGAGGTGCTTCGTTATCGCAACACCTGGTTGCTGTACCTGATCCCGGGTGGGGTGGTCGGCAGCGTGCTCACCTTTGCCGGGCTCTGGGGTGTGCCCTATCTAACCACACACTATGGTGTGGAAAAGACCTCGGCCGCCGCGCTCTGCTCGGCATTGTTGATCGCATGGGCGATCGGCGGCCCCATATTCGGCTGGCTATCCGATCGGCTCGGCAGGCGCAAACCACTCTATATCCTCGGCTGCCTGGTGATACTGCTGGGCTGGGGGCTGATTCTGATGCTGCCCGCCCTGCCGATCGGCCTGCTGACGCTGCTTTTGCTGCTGGTCGGTTTCTTCTCGGGCAACATGATCATCGGATTCGCCTTCGCCAAGGAATCGGCACCTGCGCACCTCGCGGGCACCGCCTCGGGCCTGGTCAACATGGGGGTGATGATGGGCCCCATGCTGCTGCAACCCGCCGTGGGCTGGATGCTTGATCGATCCTGGCAAGGGGAAATGGTCGACGGTGTACGTGTCTACGGTCTCGAGGCCTATCGCAGCGGCTTCAGTCTGATGCTGGCCTGGCTTACCCTCGCCTTCATACTCATCCTCTTTACACGCGAAACCCGCTGCAGGCACTTGCACTGAACAGGCATGGCTCGGCGTTGAACCGGCGAATTCAGGTTTGAGCTAAAGTAGCCCCGGTCCGAGTGGACAACAAAGTGACTTCGATATGAAAAAAATGCTCGAAGGATACACCCTGGGTTTTGTCGGGCTGGGTCTGATGGGCCGGCCGATGTGCCTGAATCTGCACAGGGCGGGCGCGCGCATGGTCGTCCACAATCGCAGCCCTGGCGTGGCCGAGCAGATCCGGCGCCCCGGCATCGTGCCTGCGGCAACACCTGCCGAAGTGGCCCGTGATGCGGGGGTCATCCTGGTGATGGTCTCCGACACCCCGGCGGTGGACCAGGTCCTGTTCGGTGCCAATGGCCTGATCGACGGCCTGCAGGAAGGCTCATTGGTCATCGATATGGGGACCACAGCGGTGGTAGCGACACGTGAGTTCGCCGCCCGTATCCGGCAGGCAGGGGCCAGCTACATCGATGCACCGGTCTCGGGCGGCGAGATCGGCGCCATCGACGGTACCCTGTCCATCATGGCGGGTGGGGAACCCGGCACGATGGAGCGCGCACGCCCGGTGTTCGACGTCCTCGGTGCCGCTTTCACACATGTCGGCGGGGTCGGCGCGGGCCAGGTCGCGAAGGCCGCGAACCAGGTCATCGTCGGACTCAACATAGGTGCCGTGGCCGAGGCGCTGGCGCTGGCGGAAAGCGCCGGTGTCGATCCCGCCAAGGTGCGTGATGCCTTGATGGGTGGGTTTGCCGCCTCGCGCGTACTGGAGGTGCACGGCAAGCGGATGATCGACAATGACTTCATGCCGGGCGCGAAGGCGACCACGCAGCAAAAGGACCTGGAGCAGGCTATTGAACTCGGCAAAAAATACAACCAGACCCTGCCCGCCACGGCGCTCAACCTATCGCTTTACAAGTCGCTGATCGAGAACGGACATGGCGATCTCGATCACAGTGCATTGATCAAAGTCTTGAGGGGCCGCTCCAAATGAGCTCGGGAAGATGGCGCACGCACGCGACAGGCACCTGCAAGCCGGGTCCGCCTTGAATCGCGGCGCAATCCGGATGCCACTTAGACTCGACGCCCTCAGGGCAGACATCACCACGCTGCAGGTCGACGCAATCGTCAACGCGGCCAACAACTCACTGCTCGGCGGCGGCGGGGTGGACGGCGCCATACACCGGGCCGCGGGTCCCGAACTCCTGCGCGAGTGTCGACAACTCGGTGGTTGCGACACCGGTGACGCCAGGATCACCGGTGCGTACCGGCTGCCGGCCAGGTATGTCATCCACACCGTGGGACCGGTCTGGCGAGGTGGCGCCCGTGGCGAGCCCGAGCTGCTCGCCTCCTGCTATGAACGTTGTATCGAACTGGCCATCCGGCATGAGGTACGCTCGCTCGCCTTCCCCGGCATCAGTACCGGAGTCTACGGTTACCCGGCCGAACTGGCGGCAAGGATCGCAGTCAACACGGTGCGGTCCTCAATGGCCAGCAACACGACCATCGAACAGGTGATCTTCTGCTGCTTTTCCGCAGAGGATCTGCAGATATACAAACGGCTCCTCGCCGAGTCCCCGGCCTGAATCCGACATGATCGTCCGTCACATTTCCGCCTGGCTGATCCTAATGCTGATCGCGGTCGCCAACGGTGTGCTGCGTGAGTTCACCTACGGCAGACAGCTGCAGGAACTGGCTGCACACCAGGTCTCGACCGCGTTGGGCATGCTTTTTACGGGCCTTTTCGCCTGGATGCTCTCGCGCCGCTGGCCATTGCCGGGGCCGGCCGAGGCATGGACGGTCGGTGCTGCCTGGCTGCTTCTTACGATCGGCTTCGAATTCACCTTCGGCCATTTCGTCGTTGGGCACGACTGGGAACGGCTGTGGGATGACTACGACCTGACCGCAGGCCGGGTGTGGGTCCTTTTCCTGGTCTGGGTGCTGATCATGCCCTATGTCTTTCATGCTGCGCGCCCGGCCCGATAGCCCGTATGCAGTGGTCTTGCTGCGCAACCTGCATCGCGCCCACGGGGCGGGCGCCAATCGCCGTGTATTGCGTTTATCATAGGGCGACAGAATACCAACGACCTGGGAGGCAGAAATGTCGAACGAAGGCTATCACGAGCCGATAGAAGAACTTTCCGACACGACCCGCGATATGCACCGTGCCATCGTGTCACTGATGGAGGAACTGGAGGCCGTCGACTGGTACAACCAGCGCGTGGACGCATGCAAGAACTCCGAGCTCAAGGCTATCCTCGCCCACAACCGCGACGAGGAAAAAGAGCACGCCGCGATGGTCCTGGAATGGATTCGACGCCAGGATCCACGCTTCGACAAGGAGCTGAAGGACTACTTGTTTACCGACAAACCGATCGCGCACGAGTGACCGGGCCTGGCGAACAGGGGTGATTCCACAGGCCGAGCCTGACCGCCCCGCCTGCGCATGCCCCCGTACCAAACGATGCTCTATTTTGCCTATGGCTCCAACATGTCGACCCGACGCCTGCAGCAACGCGTGCCTTCGGCCTGCGCACTGCAACCTGCCGTGCTGCAAGGTCACCGCCTGACGTTCCACAAGGTCGGGAGGGACGGGTCGGCCAAGTGTGACGCCGCGCTGAGCAGGGATGACCGCGACAGGGTGCACGGCGTGCTCTACCGCATGGACCCGCGGCACAAACCACGGCTGGACGATATCGAGGGTCTGGGCCGGGGCTACGAGCAGAAATCGGTGACCGTGCGACTGGCCGACGGCACCGAGTCCCTTGCCATCACCTTTTACGCCACCCATGTGGACCCGACCCTCCGACCCTACCCCTGGTACCTCGAACACGTCCTGCGTGGCGCGCGCGAAAACCGCCTGCCGGATCATTACCAAGCCGCCATCGCCTTGGTGCAGACCGTCGATGACCCTGATCCCCACCGGCACGCGATGGAACTGGCCATCTACCCGCACCCTGCCCCAGCGGCCAGCACAACGGAGTAAGCCAGAGTGAATAGGAAAAACATCGGCCTGATCCTGGCCCTGGCGGTCGCGCTATTCGCCTATCTCAACGAACAGGGCCTGATCCCCACCGGCAGTATCACCCCTGACCCAACGCAGACCATCGGTCAGGTATCGGAAGGCAACGGCACGGCGGCCATTGCCGAAGCGTACCGGGCCCAGCGCAGCGATGTGCAGGTCAGGTCACAGGGCACGGTGAAGAAGGTGCTGCGCGACGATCTCGACGGCAGTCGGCACCAGCGTTTCCTGCTCGGGCTGGACAACGGCCAGACCCTGCTGATTGCGCACAACATCGACCTGGCGCCACGCGTCGACGACCTGCACGAAGGCGACAGCGTCGAGTTCTACGGCGAGTACGAGTGGAACAACAAGGGCGGCGTGGTGCACTGGACCCATCGTGATCCGGGCGGTCGCCACGCGGACGGCTGGCTGAAGCACCAGGGGCGCACCTACCAGTAGACGGGCAATCGGCCAACCAGGGAATTCAGCACCAGCTCGGCTCACCCTCCGGGTGCTTCGACGACAGCAACTCGCGCAGGTTCGCGGCAATGATCCTGTACCCGACATTGCCGTACAGCAACTGCCGGCCCTCGTTGAAGACATAAGTCGGGCTGCCCAGCACACCGTGGGTCCTGGCGAGTTGCCCGTCGCGGTGCAGGGCCGCGAAGGCCGCGCCACTCTCGATCTCGGCCATCACCGCGTCGGCCCGAATCCCCGTCTCACCCAGCAACTGCAAAAGCACCGGAAGACTGGACACATCCCGCGCCTGCTCGAAAAAGGCACTTCGTGTCTTACCCAGCAGTGCATCGAAGCGCCCGCGCGACCCTCTGTCAGACTCGCCCTCGGCCCGCTCCAGTCCCAGGCACAGACCGACCGCCTTCAGAAATACATGCGCGGTCACGCAGCTGGTGGGGCGACATGCCAACCAAACCTCCGGGTGCAAATGCGCGTGCCCCCACTGTTTGCACACCTCCTGCATGTGTTCACCAAAGCCGCTGAAACCGCCCTTGTCCTGCCAGCCTTCACCGATGCGGGTCCCGGTATCCGCGAACAGGGCCATGAACCTGTGTCTGACCAGGATCTGCTCACCGAACTCGCGTTGCAGCTCATCGAGCCGGATCTGGCCGCCATAGGCCCACACGCACAGGATGTCGGAAAAGTAATCGATCGTGATCATCTCTGTATCCGGTTATCGTGTATCGACACGGACGTGATCCCAACAACCGGCCGGGAGACCCCCGCGGATGGCCGGGGCCGGAATGGGTATCTTACTCAGCCACCCACCCGACCGGCGGCGCCCTGCACCCCCTCAGGGCCCGCATCCGATTCATTGATCGGGGTGGTCTGTGACAACCTGTTGCTGGCAATCTCGGCGTAGGCCCGGTAGCGCTGATGGATATCGCGCACGTAGCTGACCGGTTCAATCCCGCGAACATAGCCGTAACGGGCCTTGCTCGCATACTGCTTCTTGGACAGCAGCAACATCGCCTTTTCCGTGTTATCGAACCAGCGGTCGCCATCCCAACCCTTGCGGCGCGCCAGCCTGCGCGCATCCTGTACATGACCGTGGCCTGCATTGTAGGCCGCCAGGGTAAACCACATGCGCTCGTTGAACGGCAACTCGGGGTCAAAGCGGTTGCGGACCCAGTCCAGGTACTTGATGCCGGCATGAAGGCCCACCTCGGGCTTGTCGATCTTGCCGAAGCCCATGAACTTCGCCGTGCGCGGCATCACCTGCAACAGGCCCCGGGCACCGGCAAAGGACCTGGCATCGGGATCGAAGCGGCTTTCCTGGTACATCTGTGCCGTGATCAGTCGCCAGTCGAAGCCATATTCATCCGCATACCTGCGAGTCACCTCGTCATAGGGCGAAAGGCCCTTGTTGTTCTCACCACCGAGGCGGCCGGCGGTCAGGTTGCGTATATTGCGCGGGTTGGTGAAGTACTTTTTGTACAGGATGTTATATACGAGCCCCTTGTATTCCTTGCTGATGAAATCATTCAGCGCTGCCAGCAGTTGCTGGTTCTGTGCACGCACGGCCACCGCGTGCGGTCGGTCGTCACTGAGCTGGAACCCAGATTTCACCTCCAGGCCGCGCGCCAGTTCGATATCCAGCAGGTGACCGTCTGCCACCGTCGCCTCGATGTCTCCGGCCGCCACGCGCTCGATCAGTCCCTCGGTCTCCATGTCTTCCGGTGCGGCCTCGATGTCGAACTGAACACCCGTCGCCTGCAGGGCGATCAGTTCCTGCCAGTAAGGGCTGGATTGCCGTACTGTGACCGTCCGCCCCTGCAGGTCAGCGGGACCGGCGAGTCCATCATCCGCACGCACGACCAGGTGTCGCGGGGCAAAGTGATAAGGCCTCGAGAAGGCGATTCCGCGCGACTCCAGCTCCTCGCTCGGTTCGAGGAAGCCAGCCGCGACATCGCCACGTCCATCCTGCAGCCATTCGAGCAGCTGCGCATGCGAACCCGGCACTATGACCTCCAGGCGCAGCTTGTTGGCATCGGCAAAGGCCTTGGCCAATTCGTACTCGAATCCCTGCAACTCCCCCTTGTAAAGGAAATAGGATGCCAGATTGTTGCGCAGCAGCACCCGAAGCACCCGGCGTTTACGTATCCCGTCCAGTCCGTCCAGGTGCCTTGCATGCTCACTTCCCGCGAGGAACTCGAGATGCAGGAACTGGTTGAGTGCCGCCTGCAGCTGCCTCGAACCGGGACGGACGCCCCAGGCGATGTCGTCCATGCCCGGCAGTTCGAATGCCACCTTCAGGTCATCGCGGTAAGCCAGGTACATGCTGGCGATGTTGCTGTCACGTACAACGGCATCGATGCGCCCACTGACGACCTCGTCGAGTTCCTCCTCATCGGACATCCCGGCCGGGCGCTCCAACAGCTCGATATCCGGATAAGTCTTGCGCAATTCCTGCAGGCGCTCCCAGAAGGAGGAACCCCGATCGGCCATGACCCGTTTGCCGGCCAGATCCTCCTCGGCCCGGATGCCGTCCTGCGACTGGGCCACCAGCACCTGCTGGTGCACGCTGGTGAGCGGCACCGAAAAAAGGATCTTCCTGCGCCTCGACTCGGTGACCGTGAGGTTGGCGGCGATGATGTCACCCCTGCCCTCCAGTAGAGCGGGTATCAGGTCAGTGAACTTCTCCACGGCGATGAGTTCGGGTTCGAGACCATGGCTGAGCGCGAAATCCGCAGCGGCCTCGTGTTGGGCCTCGACCGGCCAGCCTGCCCGCGGCAGATAGAACACGCCGCCGATGTTTGCCGGTATCAGGATGCGCAGCTTGCCGCGCTTCTTCAGGGCCTTGAGGTCACCGACATATGCCGGCCGCGGCTCCGACACCTCGACCGGTGGCGAAGCAGGCAGTTGCTCCTTCGTAGCAGCAGATTCCGGCGGCTGCCGCTCCTGCCCGATGGTGGCGACGGGGATAGGCGTCGATGCTGCCAGGTCCAACGCGGCCTCCTCGCTGCATGCAGCGAGCAACAGAAACGCGGAAACGAACAGCCCGCTTCGTTTTAGGAATCTTCGAAGGCGCAAATTCAATCAACCGATCGGAGCCTAGCCTCCGATCGAGTATAACGGTTAAAACAGGCGCGTCTGGGAATGCTCGGACTTTGATGCAAGTCCATGAACAAAATGAGAATTATCTGATTTTTCGTACGATCAGCATTCTGCCGCAGCGGCAGTTGGCGCGGTTGGCAGACCGTCGTGGAATCGACAGAATCAAACCCCGGACTGGATCTGGAACGCCATTCTTCAAGCATACTGCGGGTGGCCGATACTCTCTGAGACCCTCCACCAGGCCATTTCACGCGCCAGACTGCGTGCCCAGTCTGTAATATGCGCCGCGCCGCGCAATACGAACCTGGAACCCGATGACCGAACCGCAGCAAACGACGTGGAAGGGCGCCAGTCTGGCACTGTTGCTGCTGGCCTTGCTCTTCGTCCTGGTCGTCGCACCCCTGGCCGTATTGATCGGCGATGCCCTGCCGAAGAGCTCGGCCGAGCTGAATGCGCTGCGAGAGCTGTTGCAGGCCCCGCAACTGCAGCAGGCCCTGCTGCGCACCCTGGCGGTCGCACTGCTCGCCTGCGGCACCGCCAGCGTGATCGCCATACCCGTCGCCTTCGTCGCGGTACGATCCGGTACGGTCACGCGGACCCTGATCTCGATTCTCGGCTTTCTGCCACTAACGATGCCACCCTTCGTCGCCGCGGCGATGCTCGACCGGTTCGCCGTCGTCTTCAATGAAACGGTCCTTGCTTCAAGTCTCGGTGAACTCCATGTCCGGGGCAGCGACATCGCGCTGAGCCTGGTCTTCGCCGCGCACTTTCTACCCCTGATCCTGTTCAGCCTCATGGCCGGACTTTCCCGCATCGATCGTGCTTACGCCGAGACCGCGCACACCCTGGGGGCCGGCCGCCTGACCGTGTGGGGTCGCATCACCCTGCCGCTGGCCACACCCGCCTATGCCGCAGGGGCAGCCCTGATGCTGCTGAAGATCCTCGAGGATCTGGGCGCCCCGCTGATGCTCGGGGTCGATCAGATGCTGGCACCGCAGATAATGCTGCGCCTCGACGGCACCGGTTTTTCCGATCCCTTCCTGAGTGTCGGGGCACTGCTGCTGTTTGGCGTCTCGCTGGTGATTGCCGCCCTGGCATGGTCTGCGCTGCTGCCGTCGCTGGAGGCACGCGGAACGACACAGGATCATCCGGTGCGCTGGCGCGCCGGCAACGCGGTTGGGCTCGTGGCAGCGCCAGT
This sequence comes from uncultured Gammaproteobacteria bacterium, assembly GCA_963753845.1. Lineage (GTDB taxonomy): Bacteria > Pseudomonadota > Gammaproteobacteria > Chromatiales > Chromatiaceae > Thiosocius. The sequence goes on along the minus strand of CAVWEI010000001.1, from coordinate 473,681 downwards.
GGCAATAGGTCTCGGTGTGCTCACGTTGGCGCCGCATCTCTGGCTGGTCCTGACGTCACTGGGGACATCCTGGTCGGATGACCTGCTGCCGGACGGCTATTCCATGGTGCACTACTGGCAGTTGTCGACCGAAACCCTGCCTCACCTTGGCACAACCCTGGGTTATGCCACAGGTGTGGGCATCCTGACCCTGCTGATCGGCGGGGCCTCAGGTGCACTGACCGTCCGTCCAGGTGTGGTCGCACGCCTCACGCGCTTTGTGGCCACCGGCATGTTCGCCATCCCCGGGGTGGTACTTGCCCTGGCCTACGCGCGCATGCAGGACCTGATCGGCTTCGCGCCGGCCCGATGGACCGGTTTCGGCTGGCTGGCGCTGTCACTGGTGGTCGCGCTCAAACAACTGCCCTTTGCCCAGCGCCTGGTCGCCCAGGCCTTGCGTACGCTGCGCCACGGAGAACTGGAATCGGCGCGCAATCTGGGGGCGACCCGGCTCGAAGCCTGGTTGCGCATTGGCCTGCCCGCGCTGATTGGCATGATCGCCGGAGTATTCGCGCTCGGGTTCGCCGCCGCCACGATGGAACTGTCGGCCGTACTGCTGCTCATCGAGGACCCGCATGCGCCACTCACCCTGAGCATGTTCCGGACACTGCGGACGCCCGCGACCATGGGCCTTGGCGCAGCGCAGGGCATCGTTCTGGTCGGCCTCGCGGCATCGGGCCTGCTCATGGCCCATGCACTGTTGCGCCGCCGCACCCGGGCCCCGAGCGCCATCGCAAGCGACGGGTACAACACGAGAGAAGAGCTATGACGAGCACCGGGCCGGCCAGTCTCGAACTGCGGAGCCTTGACGTCACCATCGACGAGCGCCAGGTCCTTCGCGACGTCAACCTCAGTGTCCTGCCGGGTGAACTGTTCGTCCTGCTGGGCGGTGCCAACTCCGGAAAATCGACGCTGCTGCGCACGTTCGCCGGTCTGGACCCGGTCGCCGCAGGAGAACTGTGGATCGACGACAGAGAGATCACCCGTACCCCGGCACATCGGCGCGGGGTGGCGATGATGTTGCAGTCCTTCCCCCTCTGGCCGCACATGAGCGTGGCAAAAAACCTGGCCTTCGCTCTCAGGCATCAGGGCCTGACACGCGCCGCGGTGCGCCGCAGGGCCGAACGCGAACTTGCCACAGTCGGCCTCAGCGATTTCCAAGACCACCTGCCTTCTCAGCTGATGCCCGGCCAGCAACAGCGCGTGGCGCTGGCGCGCACCCTCATGGCCGGGGCCCGGGTCAACCTGCTGGATGAACCCTTCAGTGCACAGGATGCGCAACTGCGTGAACGCCTGTTGCGGATACTCAAGAAACAGCAACAGCAGTCCGCGGCAACCACCCTGCTGAGTACCCAGGACCAGGCTGAGGCCCTGCGCGTGGCCGATCGAATCGCAGTCATCCACGAAGGTGAACTGCAGCAGATCGGCACACCTGTGGAACTCTACGACACGCCGCGCAACCGTTATGTTGCCGACTACATGGGCGGCGCCAATCTGTTCGACGGAGAAATCGAATATGCCGGCGACCAGCCGCTTTTCCGTACCGACAACGGCATCGTGATCCCCTTGTTCGACCGCCCGCTGAAACGCGCGCGCACCGGCTCGGCGATGTTCCGGCCACACGATCTGCGCATCGTCAACCGTGACCAGGAGCCTTTCGGTGACCATATCCGGTTTGCCGGGCGCGTGGAACAAACCGAGTTTCTTGGCGACACCATTCGCTACTGCATCGACCTAGCCGGCAAGATCGTTTGGATGGATCACGCCCGCGCTGCCGGACCCCTGAACATCAACATCGGTGATCAGGTGCTGGTTGGACTCGACCCGGCCAGGATCCGTATCCTCGAGAGCTGACCCCGGGGCCAATCTCCCCTTTCACCGCCGGGCAACACCGCAGCCGGCGCTTCTGGTAGCCTTGCGCGATCTACCTGCATGGGCCTCCCGCATAGTGACCTGGACACTCGACGCCATGGATGGCGCCACCACATTGCTTACCGTCAACAACCGCCTGGCGGCGGAACTGCACGCACGCTACGACCGTACGCAACTTGCCGCCGGCAGAAAGGCCTGGCCCAGCGCGGACATCCTGCCCTGGAATGCCTGGCTGGCACGTCTTTACGAACAGCTTCTGGATGTCGGCCACACCGACCTCGACCTCTTGAGTCCCACCCAGGAAAGGCTGCTGTGGGAAGACATCGTCGGTCAAGACACCGCGGAAGCAGGTCTGCTGCGACCCGCCGCTGCCGCCGAGAGCGCTCAGGCTGCATTCGCCCTTTGCCACGATTGGCAACTTGACGCGCATACGCTGGCGAGCCTCGGCAGCGAAGAGACCGGCAGATTCCTGGCGTGGAGGCGGGCCTACAACGCCCATCTTTCGAAACACGGACTGCTGAGTGCCGCACAGCTGCCGACCCTGCTCGCATCGGTATTTTCGCAGGGGGCCCTGGCGGTCCCGGCGCGCCTTGTCCACAGCGGCTTCGATGCCCTGTCGCCTCAGCAGCTCGCGTTGTTCGATGCACTGGGCAAGCGGGGTTGCGTCATCATGGAACACCGCGCCCAGGGCCGCGCGAACACCCGACAACGGGTCGAGGCCCCAGACGCCGAAGAAGAGATACGCCTTGCCGCCCACTGGGCGCACGGCCTGCTGCAGGTCGCCCCGGAGATCAGGGTCGGCATCGTCTCACCACGTCTGGACCAGCAGCGCCCCGACCTCGAACGCGTGTTTGGCGAGATCGTGACACCCTCAGCCTTTCTGACCGGCGCCGCCAGCCAGGGCGTATTAAACATCTCGCTCGGTGAGCCCCTGTCCGGGTGTCCGCAGGTCGCTCAAGCATTGCTGGCACTCCGGCTTCTGGGCGGACAACAATCCCTGAACGCCATCGGTCAGTTGCTGCGCAGCCCTTTCATCGGTGGACATGAACGCGAATGGGAAGGCCGCGCCCTGTTCGATTCAGCATTGCGTGAAGACGGCCTGCCGCAGATCGATCTGCAACGCCTGTCGAACCGGCTGGGGCACTTCGAGCCCGGTGATCCACGCGCGTGTCCGGACCTGGCGGCACGCATGCAAAGACTGCTGGAGATGCGCCGGGAACTACCCGCCACCGATTCACCGAACGGCTGGGCCGCCCGGTTCCAGGCGATCCTCGGCGAACTCGGCTGGCCAGGCGATCGGCCCCTCGACAGCCGCGAGTTCCAGCAGCGCGAGCGCACGCAGCGGCTTTTCAGCGAGTTTGCCGAACTGACCAAGGTGCGCCCTGGCATGTTGTTTGGCGAGGCCGTAAACCAGTTCGGCAGGCTGGCGGCAGACACCCTTTTTCAATCCAAATCGCCGCCCGCGCCGATCCAGATCCTGGGTGGTCTGGAGGCGGCTGGCATGGACTTCGACGCACTTTGGATGCTCGGCATGAACGACCGGAACTGGCCGCCCCCACCACATCCCCATCCGCTGTTGCCGACGCGGCTGCAGCGCGAACTGGAGATGCCTCACGCCTCGGCGGCACGCGAACTCGCATTCGCCACAACACTCACCGAGCGCCTCGCGGGCTGTGCCGCCACCCTGGTCGCCAGCCACGCCCGCACCGAGGCCGGGCAGGAACAACGCCCCAGTCCCCTGGTCCTCGACTGGCCCGTGGCAGAGGCCAGCGAACTGGTCGCTACACCAGCGGACACGGTCCGCGACGCCTGTGGATGCGCCGGCGAACTCGAGCCCCTGCCGGCTGCGCGAGCGGACGGCGCGCCGGACGAGCCGAGCGGTGGCGCCGCGCTGCTGGCGGCCCAGGCAAACTGCCCTTTCCAGGCGGTCGCACGCTTCCGCCTCAAGGCCCGGCCGCTCGAAGAAGCCAGCTTCGCGCCCGATGGCGCCCTGACCGGCAACCTGATCCACGAACTGCTGCAGCGCCTGTGGCAGGGACTCGGGAACTCCGCCGCACTGCTCGGCCACGACGACGACACGCTGCGGGGCCTCATCGAACCCCTGGCGCAGGCGACCCTGGACGACATCGGGCGCCGGCGGCCCGACCTGTTCACACCGAGGTTCCGGGCCATCGAGGCCGCACGCCTCGGCCGCCTGATGCTCGACTGGCTGGCACTCGAACGCCGGCGTACCCAGGCCTTCGAGGTTGCGGCACTGGAGCAGGAGCAGACCATCGAGCTCTCGGGCCTGCGGCTCAAGACCCGCGCCGACCGCGTCGACCGCCTGGCCGACGGCAGCCTCGCTGTCATCGATTACAAGACCGGCCGCAGCGTGCGCAACGACGGCTGGTTCGACGAGCGCCTGACCGAACCGCAGTTGCCGCTGTATTGCCTGCAAAGCGAGGGGGAAGTGCATGCCGCACTGCTCGCCCGGGTCAGGCATGACGGGCCCGGCTGTGCATTCGTGGGCCTGAGCGAGCAGGAGGATTTCGCGCCCGGCGTGAAATCACCGCAGCAACAGGAGGATGGCATTGACTGGCCCGGCCTGCTCGCGCATTGGCGGCAGGCCCTGAGCGGGCTGGCCGGCGAGATCGTTCAGGGTCGCGCCGATGCCACGCCGTCGCCACAGGCCTGCCGGTATTGCGCGCTCGGCGCCTTGTGCCGGGTCCAGGAGATGATCGCGGAGAACGACGGTGAATGAGCCCATGGCAAGCGACGCGGACCAGCGGCGGCGGGCACTCGATATCGGCGAGTCCTTCATCGTCCAGGCCCCGGCCGGCTCCGGCAAGACCGAGCTCCTGACCCAGCGCTACCTGCGCCTGCTGGCCGAGGTGGCGCACCCCGAGGAGATCTATGCCATCACCTTCACCCGCAAGGCCGCCGCCGAGATGCGCAACCGCGTCCTGGCCGCCCTGGACATGGCCAGCGGGGCGGAGCCCGGGCCGGCCCATCAGCGCCTGACCTGGACGCTGGCACGCGCCGCTCTGGCGCAGGACGCAAGTCACGACTGGCAGATCGCCCGCAACCCCAACCGCCTGCGGGTGCAGACCTTCGACAGCCTCAGTCATGCACTGGCCCGGCAGATGCCGCTGCTGAGCGAATTGGGGGCGCCTCCCGCGACCACCGAAAGGCCCGACCCCTACTACCGGGAGGCAGCACGCGCGACCCTGCGCCTGCTCGAAGACCCGGAGCTCGGGGCCGATGTCGAATGCCTGCTGGTGCACCTGGACAACCGCCAGGGGCAGCTCGAAGGCCTGCTCAGCGGCATGCTGGCCCGACGCGACCAATGGCTGGGCCACATCATGTCGTCGCCGCAGGGGGACGAGATCGACGCCGGGCTCGAGGATGCGGTGACCTCCCACCTGCAACGGCTGCTGCAGGGCTGCCGGCCGGATTGGTTGCACCGGCTGATTCTTGTCGCCCGACAGGCCGCCGGCAACCTCGGCGAGGCGCAGCAGTCCAGTGAGCTGGCCCCCTGGAAGGACCGCGATGAGGCCCCGGATGCCGCCTGGAGCGACCTGCCGGACTGGCTGGGGCTTCGCGATCTGTTGCTTACCGCCAAGGCCGAACCCCGCAAGACCTGGAACGCCAAACTCGGCTTCCCCGCGCCGAGCGAGCGGGGTCTGCCGGCCGATGAGGTGAAACGCCGCAAGCTGGCCAAGGCGGAGATCGAGCAACTGGGTACCGAGCTTGCCGACCAGCCCGACCTGCTGGAGCTGTGGGCGGGGCTGGGCCTGCTGCCCCGCCAGGGACTCAACGATCAACAACGTGCCGTGCTCTCCAGCCTTTTCCGCGTGCTGTTGCGCGCGGCGGCCGAACTGCAGCTGGTGTTCCAGGAGAGCGGAGAGGTCGACTTCGCCGAGATCCAGATGCGCGCCCAGCGCGCCCTCGGCACGGCAGAAGAACCGACCGATCTCGCACTGTCCCTCGACTACCGGCTGCAGCATCTGCTGGTCGACGAGTTCCAGGACACCTCGAGCAGCCAGTACGAACTGCTCAGGACCCTGACCGCCGGCTGGCAACCAGACGACGGCCGGACCCTGTTCGCGGTCGGCGATCCCATGCAGTCGATCTACCGCTTCCGCGAGGCCGAGGTAGGCAAGTACCTGGCGGCGCGCGATCGCGGCATCGGACAGCTCAGGCTCACGCCGCTGACCCTGGAGGTCAATTTCCGTTCGACCAGCGGCATCGTGGACTGGGTCAACGCCGGCTTTCCGGCCATCTTCCCCGCGCAGGTCGATGCCGGCCGCGGTGCCGTGCCCTATTCACCCGCAATCGCACACGACCGGACAGCGGACGACCGGGCGGTCCAGGTCCACGCTTTCGTCGACAAGGACCCGCAGGCCGAAGCCGACCGGGTCTTGGAACTGGTACGGGTAGCACTCAACGAATCGGAGACAGGACAGGTCGCGGTACTGGCGCGCGCGAGAAGCCACCTGCGCGAGATTGCGCTGAGGTTGCGCAAGGCCGGGCTGGGATTCCAGGCGGTCGATGTCGACCCGCTGGCCCTGCAACCGGTGGTTCAGGACCTGCATGCGCTGACACGCGCACTGCTGCACCCCGCCGATCGGCTGTCCTGGCTGGTGGTCCTGCGCGCGCCCTGGCTCGGGCTGGGCCTGCCCGATCTGCTGACCATCGCCGAGTCCACGCAACACTGCATACTGGCCCGGCTGCGTGAGCCACAGCTGCGCGCGTTGCTCAGCGAAGATGGCCACCGGCGCGTCGATCGCTTGTTGCAGGTCGTCGACACCCAGTTGCCGGCGCGGGGCCGGCGCCCGCTGCGGCAATGGGTCGAGAGCATCTGGCTGATGCTGGGGGGGCTGGCGATCGCCGGCCCCGGGGCCGCGGCCGATGCCCAGTCCTTCCTGCGGCTGCTCGAAGAGCACGAAGAGGCCGGCGGGCTGATCGACTTCGCACAACTGGAGACCGCACTGTCGAGGCTTTACGCCGCACCGGACAGCAGGGCCGACGGCCGTATCCAGCTGATGACGATGCACAAGTCCAAGGGGCTGGAATTCGACACCGTGATACTGCCCGGCCTGGGTCGCCTGCCGGCATCCGACAGCAACGAGCTGCTGTACTGGCTGGAACGCACCGGCTCCACAGGCGAAACCCAGTTGCTGATGGCGCCGATCCGCGCCGCCGGCGAAGAAAACGAGGCCATCTCCGGTTACCTGCGCGAGCTCAACAAGGATAAGAACCGGCTCGAGACCGCGCGCCTGCTGTATGTCGCCGCCACCCGCGCTAAACGTCGTCTGCACCTGCTTGGTCACATCGGCCTCAACGCCCGGGGCCCGAGCGGCAAACCGGCTGCCGGCTGCCTGCTGGAAAAACTCTGGCCGGTCGTCGAAGCCGATTTCGCCGATTTCGAACCGCCGGCCCCGACGGCGGAGGAAGATGCCGCGCCCGGTCTCAGGGAACTGCAGCGCCTGGCGGCCGACTGGCGGCCGGCGATCGACGAACAGCTCGCGCTCGAAACCGCCGGGTTGGACGAGCAAGCAACGGACGCCCGGATCGAGTTTGCATGGGCGGGCGACACCGCGCGGCACGTCGGCACCCTGGTGCACCGTCAGCTTCAGCGTATTGCCAACGAGGGCATCGACGAATGGCCGGCGATGCGTATCGACTCGCAGAGGGAAACCCTGCGCCGTGGCCTGTGCAACCTGGGCGTGCAGCCGGGAGAACTCGACACGGCGGTGGACAAGACCCTGCGCGCCCTGCACCAGACGCTCGCCCACGACACCGGGCGCTGGATACTGGCCGGGCACCGGGACGCACGCTGCGAATTGCCGCTGACCCTGCTCCAGGACCAGCCCCGTCACTTCGTGATCGATCGCACCTTTATCGACGAGCAGGGCACGCGCTGGATCGTGGACTACAAGACCGGCGAGCATCTCGCGGGTGACCGCGCGGCCTTCCTCGATCAGGAGCAGGCACGCTATCGCGAGCAGCTCGAGACCTATGGCCGGATCCTGTGCCTGCTCGAGGACCGCCCGATCCGCCTGGCACTTTATTTCCCGATGTTCCCCGACTGGCGGGTATGGGACTACGGGGGGTGACCGGATGAATTCCGAATCGATCAACGACGACTATCGACGCATCGGAGAAAGACTCGCCGCACTGCCGGGCCGCCCCGGCATCATCGGCCTGTACCTGCCGGCGCCCGTCCCGGACGAGACCTTTCGCGACGAGTTCGGCTTCGTCTTTCTCGAAGACGGCAGCGTCGGCCCCTTCTACGTCAGCATGGAAGACATCCTGGTGCGCTTGTGGCAGCACTATCCCGAACCCGCCCAATCCAAACCGGATGCGATGAACCTGTTGCAGGGTTTCGACGGCGCGGACCTGGCCGGCCGAGCCCTGGCGCTGGGCGCCTACAACGCGCTGAGTGCCTGGCTTTACAAGGTCACCGGATTCGAGCCCCCGGACCGCGGTCCCAACTCGGGACTGAGCGACAACCCGGCGCGGCTCAGTGTCGGCATGGTCGGCTACTTCTGCCCGCTGGTCGAAAAGCTGAGCGCGCAAGGCTGCGAGGTGCTGGTACTCGAGCGTGCACCCGAACGGGTCGCGGTCGCGCAGCACGTATCCGTGACCGGCGACCCGCGTGATCTGCGCGACTGCGCACGGGTACTGTGCAGCGCATCCACCCTGATCAACGACAGCCTGGAAGAGATACTCGCCGGTGCCGGCCGGGAGAATGTCATCGAACTGATCGGGCCCAGCGGCAGCGGCCTGCCGGACCCCCTGCTGGCGCGCGGGGTGGCCCGGATCGGCGGCGTCAGCTTCGACGACAGGGAGCAGCTGTTGGCCCACCTGACGCGCGGGGAGTCCTGGGGCGCGGCGGGACGCAAGTACCAGCTCGACGCGGCCAGCTACCCGGGCCTGGAAGGCCTGCTCGCAAAACTAACGGATGGTCACATTGACACCGGCGAGTCGTAACGCGATCAGCACCGCGCCGGCCTGACCGCTGCCCAGGGCGACCCGGCGCGCGGCGTTGAAGAAACAGTGGATATCCAAGTGTAGCTGCTCGATCACCACTGCGGCTCCCATGCCGCCAAGCGCGGCCGTGATGGTGCGTATTACCGGATCCTGCGGGGCGTCGACAAAATACAGCCAGTTCTCGGCGCTATCGTAATAGACCCGTCGGCCGTCGAGGTTGTAGAAGATCTCGTTGGCGTTCCTCACCGTCGCGATCGCGCGGTCCCTGCGCGCGCAGGCAGACATCGTGGTCTGACTGACAGGACCTATTCCACCGGGCATGAACATCCGCCCCCCGTTGAGCATCGCGGACCCCACACGGGCCGCGGGACCGAGTGTACCCGCAGCGAGGGATGGGTACAGCAGCGTGGCCGCCGATCTGCTAACCTACCGCCCCGATTTGTTCAACCTGCAGAACGCATCTCCCGGACCATCGAGTCACAGCAGGTTCTTCGAACCATGGAGCGATAATGAGTAACGACACCAATGTCACCTGGCATGAGCACGAAGTAAGCCGTGACAAAAGAGAGTCCCTGAACGGCCACAAGGGCTGTGTCATCTGGTTCACCGGCCTGAGCGGATCGGGTAAGAGCACCATCGCAAACACCCTCGACCACAAGCTTCACCGAAGTGGCATGCACAGCGCGGTGCTGGACGGCGACAATGTCCGTCATGCGCTCAACGCGGGGCCATCGATGTTGCTGGACGCGCATGGCGAGGAGTTCGCACAGCGTTTCGGTCTGGGCTTCTCCGCGACCGACCGGGAAGAGAATATCCGTCGAATCGGTGCGGTGGCCCAGCTTTTCTCGCAGGCCGGCACCATTGCGCTGACAGCCTTTATCAGCCCGTATCGCGCCGATCGCGACCGGGTCAGAAACAAACTTCTTCCCGGCGAATTTATCGAGGTGTTTGTCGATACGCCGATCGAGGTGTGTGAATCGAGAGACCCCAAGGGCCTGTACAAAAAGGCACGCGCGGGCGAGATCAAGGGGTTTACCGGTATCGACGATCCCTACGAGGCCCCCGCATCGCCCGAACTGACCCTGTCGGCGGCCGAAAAGACACCCGATATGCTCGCGGACGAGGTGCTGGACTTTCTGCAGCGGCAGGGAATCTGTCCGGCCCCTGCAGTAAAGAGACCCGTAACCGTGTAACGGGATTCAAGCCCGGCGGCCATGGCACACATCATTGTCGACCCCGAATCCACCTCGCTGCAGCAGCGGTTTGCGCTGATCAAGACACCGCGGACGACGCGCAAGCGCTACCCGGAAGGCTGTGTCGAGATCATGGCATCTGAAGATGCGGCCCGTGCCGGCGCCGATCCGGTCAGGAACCTGCACGCCGCGATCGTTTATGGTCCCTCCGTCTCCTCCGAGAGCCAGCGCATATACTATCTGGTACGCTGGATCTAAGGAGTTGACCCGACGGGTCGGCGCATCCGCCGACTCCGGGCCAGGTTGCCCCGATGACCGACCCGCTGGAGCCGATCGAGAAAAGCTGTCCCCTGTGGCACGCGATGCCTGTCTCCGAGGCGCTCGCCGATCTTGAGAGCAGTGCGTCCGGGCTGAGTGCCGAAACCGCCGCCCGGCGCCTCGCCGATTACGGCCCCAACCGCCTGCCCGAGGTCAAGCCACGCAGCGCGCTCAAGCGCCTGCTGCTGCAGTTTCACGACATCCTGATCTACGTGCTGCTGGTCGCGGCCCTGGTCACCTTCCTGCTCCAGCACTGGGTGGATACCGCCGTGATCGTCGGCGTAGTCCTGGTCAACTCCCTGATCGGTTTCGTGCAGGAAGGCAAGGCCGAGGATGCGCTGGCGGCGATCCGCCAGATGCTGTCGCCCAGGACCATGGTCATCCGCGACGGCAGGCGCGTCACCTTAGATGCAGCCGATATCGTTCCCGGCGACGTCGTGCCGCTGCAGGCCGGCGACAAGGTCGCGGCGGACATGCGCCTGCTGCAGGCCAAGGGCCTGCGCATCGAGGAGGCGGCCCTGACCGGCGAATCGGTGCCGGTCGAAAAGACCGACCGGCCCTGCCCCGACGATGCGGTGCTGGCGGACCGGCGCTCCATGGCCTATTCCGGTACCCTGATCACCGCCGGGCAGGGCCTGGGCCTGGTGACCGCCACCGGCTCGGAAACCGAACTCGGCCAGATCAGCACCCTGGTGGCGCAGGTCGAACAGCTGACCACCCCGCTGCTGCGCCAGATGACCATATTCAGCCGCTGGCTGACCGCCGCGATCGTCCTGGTCGCCGGCCTGGCATTCGTATTCGGCGTGCTGGCACGCGGCTACACCCCGGCCGATATGTTCCTGGCCGCGGTCGGGCTTGCTGTTGCGGCGATCCCGGAGGGTCTGCCCGCGATCATGACCATCACCCTGGCAATCGGCGTGCAGCGCATGGCAGCAAACAACGCCATCATCCGCCGCCTGCCCGCCGTCGAGACCCTGGGCACCGTGTCGGTCATCTGCTCGGACAAGACCGGCACCCTGACGCGCAACCAGATGACGGTGCGCGCACTGGCCCTGAGCGACACCGACCTCGAGCTCAGCGGCACCGGCTACGACCCGCACGGCGCCTTCGCGGTCGCCGGACAGGATTTCGACGTGACCGCGCACCCCGGTGCCATGCAGGCATTGCGCGCCATGCTGCTGTGCAACGACTCCGGCGTGTGCCAGGAGGGCGGCAACTGGGTCGCACAGGGCGATCCCATGGAGGCCGCACTGAGCGTCGCCGCGATCAAGGCGGGCCTCGACCCGGACCAGGAGGCGCGGCGCTACCCGCGTACCGACCTGATCCCGTTCGACAGCGCCCACAAGTTCATGGCCACCCTGCACCACAGCCACAGTGGCGAAACCTATGTGTTCGTCAAGGGCGCCCCAGAGCAGTTGCTGAGACGTTGCGCGAGCGAGTGGTCGCCCGACGGCGCGGCGGCATTCGATGAGGTGCGCTGGCAGGACCGGATGGAGGACCTCGGCGCCCGGGGTTACCGCGTGCTGGCGGTGGCGATGAAGACATTGCCGGACCACCAGGTCGAGCTGAATTTTACGGACATCGATGAAGACCTGCTGTTTCTCGGCCTGTATGGCCTGATCGATCCGCCCCGGCCGGAGGCCATCGAGGCGGTGGCAACCTGCCAGCGCGCCGGGATAAGGGTCAAGATGATCACCGGTGATCACCGGGTCACCGCGCGGGCGATCGCCGCTCAGGTCGGCCTGCTTAACACCGATCGTGTCCTCGACGGGCAGGAGATCGGGGCCATGGACGATGCCGAGCTCAGTGAGCTCGTGGAGCAGGTGGACGTGTATGCACGTGTGACCCCCGAGCACAAGCTGCGCCTGGTGACCCTGTTGCAGGCACGTGGTCTGGTGGTATCCATGACCGGCGACGGCGTCAACGACGCCCCTGCCCTGCGGCGTGCGGATGTCGGCGTGGCCATGGGCCAGAGCGGCACCGAGGTTGCGAAAGAGTCTGCCGAGATGGTGCTGACCGACGACAACTTCGCCACCATCGTCAATGCGGTCAAAGAGGGGCGCACGGTATACGACAACCTGCGCAAGGCTATCCTGTTCATCCTGCCGACCAACGGTGGCGAGGCGCTGGTGATACTGGCGGCCATCATGCTCGGCTTCGAGCAGTTCCCGCTGACCCCGGTTCAGATCCTATGGGTCAACATGATCACCGCCGCAACCCTCGCGCTGGCACTTGCATTCGAGCCGGCCGAGCGCGGCATTATGAAGCGGCCGCCGCGCAACCCTCGCGAGCCCGTGCTCACACGGCTGTTCCTGTGGCGCATCCTGTTCGTCTCCCTGATCCTGGTCGCCGGCACGTTCGGCCTGTTCATCTGGGACCTGGGGCGTGGTGCAAACATCGAGCACGCGCGCACCGTGGCGGTCAACACCCTGGTGGCGTACGAGATCTTCTACCTGTTCAACTCGCGTTTCATCCTCGAACCCACGCTCAACCGGCATGGCCTGTTCGGCAACCGTTACGTCTTGATGGCAGTCGGGCTGCTGATCCTGTTCCAGATCGCCTTCACCTATGTACCGGTCATGCAGACGATGTTCGGCACCGCGGCGCTCGACCTGGCTACCTGGGGCACCATTGTCCTGGTCGCATCCAGTGTCCTGTGGCTGGTCGAACTCGAGAAGCTCGTGGTCAAACGGGCCATGCAGCGCGGCCGCTGAAACCCGCCAGGGCAGCTTGAAAGCCCGCACTTGAAAGCCGCGAAAGCATCCCCATCTGCCTTTCACGGGCGCCGTCAGGGCCCGCCAATCCGGTGGTTCGAACGAACACCAGACCAACTTTGTTGCTTTATTCGAGGACAAAACCATGACCGCATTTGATTTATCGCCCCTGTTCCGCACCGCGATCGGTTTCGACCGTCTGGCCAACGCCCTGGAATCGGCCAACCGCGCCGACGCCGGCGGCTACCCGCCCTACAACATCGAGCTGACAGGCGAGCACCAGTACCGCATCACCATGGCTGTCGCCGGCTTCGGTGCCGACGAGATCGAGCTCGAGACCCAGGACAACCTGCTCAAGGTCACGGGCAGGAAAGGCAACGACATCGCCGACCGCAAGTTTCTGCATCAGGGCATCGCCAAACGCGACTTCGAGCGCGCCTACCAGCTGGCCGACTATGTGCGGGTCGACGGTGCCGAGCTGAAGGACGGCCTGCTGCATATCGACCTGGTACGCGAGATTCCGGAGGCCATGAAGCCGCGTCGGATCGAGATCCGCAGCGAGCATGAAAGGCTGATAGAAAACGAGGCCGACGCGGCCTGATACCGCGGCGCCTAGGAGTCTGGGCGGTAGAATTGGCGGTGGCCGGGGGTTTCCCGGTTCGAGTGCGGTGTGGTGGTCGTTCGAGGAGCATAGTGGGTACTATGCAACGAGAACGAGCGCCGGAGCGCGCCGAAGTAGGGAAGCCGCAGGGCCTCCATGTTCTGCTGCCCAGACTCCTGGATCACAGTCCCCGGCGGCCAGGCCGCCGGGGACCTCACGTTTCGGATCCGCGCGGCCCGGGGGTTCCAACCGCGATGCATTCCACGGGAAAACTGCTGCTTCTGCTGCCACTTCTGTTCGCTGCCCGGATGGCGACCGCTGCCCTGCCGGCCGAGCTCGACGGTGCGCCGCTGCCGAGCCTCGCACCCATGCTCGAAAGGGTCACGCCGGCCGTGGTGAATATCTCCACCCTGAGCGCCGTGCGCAGCGAGGATCACCCGCTGCTGAACGACCCCTTCTTCCGCTGGTTCTTCGAGCTGCCGCGCAATGCGCCGGCGAAGCGAAGCCAGAGCCTCGGCTCGGGAGTGATCGTCGATGCAAAACGCGGCCACGTGCTCACCAACCATCACGTGATCGGGGAGGCGGACGAGATCCAGGTCACGCTCAACGACGGCCGCGAGCTGAAGGCCGAACTGCTCGGCAGCGACCCGGAGACCGATGTCGCGCTCCTACAGATTGAGGCCGTGGACCTGACCGCGATTCCCGTGGGCAACTCCAACCGACTGCGGGTCGGGGATTTCGTGGTCGCGATCGGCAACCCCTTTGGCCTCAACCAGACGGTCACTTCCGGGATCGTCAGTGCGCTCGGGCGCAGCGGCCTGGGGATCGAAGGCTTCGAGAACTTCATCCAGACCGACGCTTCGATCAACCCAGGAAACTCCGGCGGCCCACTGGTCAACCTGCGCGGCGAACTGGTAGGGATCAACACTGCGATACTGGCGCCCAGCGGCGGCAACATCGGTATCGGCTTCGCAATCCCGGTCAACATGGTCGAGGCGATAAAGCGTCAGATTGTCGAGTACGGCGGCGTCCATCGCGGCACCTTCGGAGTCAGCATGCAGGATCTGACCCCGGACCTGGCAGGCGCCATGAAGCTGGCCCCCGATGCCAGGGGCGCCGTGATCACCGAGGTGAAGTCGGACTCAGCCGCCGCGCGGAGCGGGTTGCGCGCAGGGGATCTGATCGTGGGCCTCAACGAGCACCCGATCAACAACTCCACGGACCTGAATACCCAGCTCGCCTTGCTGCGAGTCGGTGACCGCGTGGCGCTACAGGTGATTCGTGACGGCAACAGCACGCGGCTTGCCGCCGAAATCGCCGACCCATTCCAGGGCTTTGTCGGGGGCGGGACCATCAGCCGCCGGTTTCGGGGCGCACTGCTCGGCGAGGTGGTGGACGAATCTAGCCTGGGCAGTAACCCGGGGATCGCGGTCGGACCCGTGGAGGAAGACAGCAACGCCTGGCGAAGTGGCCTGCGCGAGGGAGACGTGCTGTTCCAGGTCAATCGCTCCCGGATCAAGACCCTGGATCAGCTGCGCGAGGCCGCCGAACAACCCATCAGTCGGATCAAGCTGCGGCGCGGGGGGCGCCTGGTCACCCTGGTGTCACGCTGACTTCTGCCGCACAAACCAGCCGCTCGAGGCATCCACCAAGACGGCTGCCGGTCAAAGCGAACGTACTGCCGGTAGCCACGATGCCCTTGCGCTGCTCGCTGCGAGCGCAGCGAACGGCCTGATGGAGCTTCCGAGTGGCGATTGGCCAACCGCTGCCGACGGGTGCCCCGGTAACTGGCCGTTTACTGCGCTGCAAACCGTTTGCGGCCTGTACACCGGCCCCTCAATGCAGCGATATCATCACTCGACTACAATCGGCGGTGTTGCCAGCGGACTTGTCTCGCGCGATGCAGTATGGATGCAGCCGGGTTCCTGAGCTGGGTACCATGCGGTCAGAAAACGTACTGGAGGACCGGCAGCGGAAATGGCCACGGCGGCGCACCATCTGATCGCGTTCGAGGAGGCCCGCCTGCTGGCGCGGCGGCGGCGTTTGAGGGTGTGGCTGCCCGTCGCCGTCGTGGTGGTCATGCTGATGGCGCTTATCGGTATAGCCGTTCACGATTACAGGGCCATGCGTGCCGATGCCCTGGCATTGTCAAAGGGCGTCATCAGCAACCTGCAGAGCCGCATCGAGACCGAGGTCGCCGGCTACCTGCGCCCGATTCCCAGTATCATCCGAATGTCCCGCGATCTGCTCACCAACCAGGATCTGGCGGAGGTGCAGCAGGAGCTCGCCGAGCCACTGGCAGTCGGTATCCTCGAAAATGCGCCGCAACTGGCCAGCCTGATTATCGGCAACACCGTGGGCGATTTCTTCATGGTGCGGCGTTTCCAAGATGGCGACCAGAGGGGTCTCGAGACCAAGTTGATCCGAAGACCGGCAGACGGGGCCGGCGAACCACGGGTCAGCATCACCCGTCGCGGCCCGGATGGCGAAATCCTGTCTTCGGACGACGCGGTGCCCTGGGACGGGTACGACCCGCGCACCCGCCCATGGTTCAAGGGTGTGGCCGAGGTGAAGGGGCTCTACTGGACGGACGTGTACCCGTTCTTTACCGATCAGGCCGCCGGCATCACGGGGGCATTGCCTTTCCTTGACGCCGACGGTGAACTGCGCGCGGTGATCGGTGCGGACGTCAAGCTCGAAAACCTGAGTCGGTTCCTCTCGGAGTTGGTGATCGGCGAGACGGGTCTGGCATTCATCGTCGATGACGAAGGGCGAGTGATCGCGCACCCCAGGGCGGAGTTGCTGAAGGTGGATGGGGAGGGCGCGCTGCGTCTTACACGGGTGGAGGATCTTGGCGATCCCGTGGTGGGCCGGGCGTTCGACCGTTTCAGGGTCGAAGGACATGGCCGGCGCGATTTCGAGCTGAACGGCCGTCGCTACATCAGCTCGGTGTCCTCCCTGAAACAGCTGGTACAGCACGACTGGTCGGTCGTGGTGGTGGTGCCGGAAGAGGATTTCGTCGGTTTCGTGCGTGAGAACGTTGGAGAGACGCTCGTCATGGGCCTTTCAGTCGTCGCCCTCGCTGCGATACTGGCCGGTGTGCTGATCCGCCAGGGGCTGAAGGCCGATCGTGAAGCCACCCGGATTCTCGAGCGCGAGGCACAGCTGGATGCGCAGAGTGAGGCCTTCGGCAGCCTGTCCTTGCAGTCTGCACTCTCCGGCGCGGGTGGGGCCGGCAGGCTGGAGCCGGTGACCGAGGCCGTTACGCGTTCCTCACGGGTAAGGCGGGCCAGCCTCTGGCATCTCGATGAGAGCGGAGACCGGCTGATCTGCCTGGACTGCTTCGACTTGGAGACCGAGGGTCACACCAGGGGCAGCGTGCTCGACCGGGCCGAGCATCCTGGCCTTTTCGATGTGCTCGACAGCGGTGAAGTCCTGAGCGTGATTGATGCCTCGAAAGATCCCCGTATCGCATCACTACACCAACGTTATCTGGTACCTGTGGGTTGTCTTGGCCTGCTGTCGGCACCTGTCGTGGTGCGTGGCAGGGTCACCGGTTCGCTTTGGCTAGAGGGTGGCAGCAGGCGTACCGAGTGGCCGAAGCAGGTCGAGGGCTTCGTCCGGGCGATCGCCAACCTGCTGGCGATCCGCGAAGCGGCGGGTGAAACGGCGGATGTTCCACAAGCCGCCGCACCCCGCCCCGGCGTTGACGGTTCGTCGTCCGGGGCGGGATCGGCTGTTGACGCCTCGGGGGTCGATATCCCGGTTGACATCGATCCCGGCCTTGGGCGCAGGCGCGCCATGGCTTTTACCACCCGGCTGGCGAAACACGCGGGCGACACCGGGGTGGCCGGTGCCGGGTTGATCGATCGGCTCGGGGTCATGTCGCTGTACTTCACCGACGCGCGCGCACTGGCCGAACCCGTCCTGGGCACCGCCGAAGAGACCGTGATCGTCTACCTGATCCGGGAGCTGGAGAATGCCGCTTGCGAGCAGGGACTGGGCTACCTCAAGTTTCTCACCGACCAGGTTGTGGTCGCAGGCGATCCGAACGAGGACGCCGACAGGGGCCTGCAACGGCTGGCCGACTTCGCGGTCGCGGCACAGGGTATATGCGAGAGGCTGTTCGTCGAGCAACGCACGCCCCTGGTGTTTCGGATCGGTATCGACGTGGGGCCAGTGATCGGCAGCATCGTCGGCCGCGAGCGACATACATTCAATCTCTGGGGCGAGGCCGTACAGATGGCCGGCAGTATGGCTCGGACCGGTCTTCCAGGTGTCATCCAGGTGACCGAGACGGTTTACCAGGCGTTGAATGGCCAGTACCTTTTTCAGCTGCGCGGACACCACTATCTCGAAGGCGTCGGCGAATTCTCAACCTATCTGATGAGTGGGCATCCTTGAACCGGCCTCCCGCCCGGATACCACAGCCGGCGACGGGTCGCGCTGCCACCGTATTCGCGCGGGCCGATGGTTTCGCACGCAGGACCCTGTCGGTGCTGCAGTTCGTCGGCGACCTGTCGGCGACCTTCGCGCGCGGGCTCGATCCGGGCATCTGGCGCCGGACAATGCGCGAAGAGTTCACGCGGTTTTTCTTCCATGTCGGGGTGCGTGCCGTACCCGCGGTGGTGGTGGTTGCACTGCTGGTCGGTGTCGGGCTGGTGGTGCAGATCCTGTACTGGCTGAATCTGGTCGGCCAGAAGGACAGCGTCGGCACCTTCCTGGTGATGATGCTGGTGCGTGAGATTGCCCCGATCGTAACCGCACTGGTCGTGATCGGTCGCAGTGGCTCAGTGCTGCTCGACGAAGTCGGCCGACTCAAGGCGGAGGGGCAGATCCGCATGCTCGAATCCATCGGCATAGACCCGACCGATTTCATCGCCGTCCCACGATGTTTCGCCCTGGCGCTGGCGACCTTCATGTTGACCTTGATCTTTCTCTATGTGGCCCTGTGGTTTGGGTTCATTGCGGCCTCGCTTGCCGGCCTGACCCCCATCTCGCTGTTGGAGTTCGTCGACAGTGTGTTGAGTCATATGACCCTTGGCGACAATCTGCTGTTGCTGACCAAGCCCGCGGTGATCGGTTTCGTCGTCGCCTACATCCCCATCTGGCTGGGACTTCGGGTGGACTCGAGCGTGCTGGCCGTGCGTCAGGCCCTGCCGCGCAGCTTCGTCTATTCGCTCCTCGCGGCGTTCCTGATTGGGGTTGCGGTATCGGTGGTCCTGTAATGCCACAGCCCGTCGAAACCCCAGCGAAAAACCCCTTGCTGCGCGCGCGTTCACTGCAGATAGCCGGGTCGGGCACCGCACCCTCTTTGGAGTTGGACCTGGAGCTGCAGCCGGGTGATCTGCAGCTGGTGTTCTCGCGGGACACAACACGAAGCACCGCCATCGTGGATGCTTTGCTCGGCTTGGATGGCCTCGCGCAAGGCGACGTGCAGTTCCTCGGTCGCGCCTGGTCCGAGCTGACGCCAACGGAGGCGAACCGGCTGCGCGGCAACATCGGGCGGGTGCTGAGCGCAGGCAACTGGATGAGCGGACGCTCGGTCATGGAGAACCTGCTGCTGCCGATCAGGCATCACACGACCCTGCCGGACGAGGTGTTGCGCGAGATGGCCTGTGACCTTGCGCGACATTTCGGGCTGCCGGGGCTGCCCACGCTGCTGCCACACCAATGCCCTGAGTCGGACCTGGAGAGGGCGGCCTGTACCAAGGCCTTCCTCGGACGTCCGCAGCTGGTTATCCTGGAACATCCAATGGATTTCGCCGATTACGGGCTCTTTGTGCCCCTGATGGAGGCCATACAACAGGTGCGACGCCGGCATGGGGCGGTTATCTGGTGCACGCGCAGCAGGGATGTATTCGAGGACCAGAGCATTCCCGCCAGCCGACGCCTGCAGATCGCGGGTGGGCGTCTGCTCGACACCGGGTTCGCGGCATGAGCGGCCCAATAAGTTATCGTCGCGAGCGCGTCCTGCTGGGAGCGGGCGTCCTGGCGGCCCTGATTCTGTTCCTGCTCAGCCTGATCCAGGCCGAGGCGCTGCGTGAATGGCTGGACCCCGGGGAGACGCTAAAGTTGGTGCTGCCGGACGAGGGCCTTTTCGGGCTTGCGGAGGGCGCCAGTGTCGAGGTGCTTGGCACGCCTGCCGGAAAGGTCCTGCGTATCGTGATCGACCCCGACCAGAAGATCCATGCGGAGGCGCGCCTGAGCGGCTCGCTGCTGCCGTTCGTGCGACGGGATTCACGGGCGATCATCCGCAAGACCTTCGGTGTCGCGGGCGAGAGTTATGTCGAGATCACGCGCGGATCCGGTGAAGCCATGGACTGGGACTACGCGGTGTTGACGGCACAGGCGGACCGGGCCCCGACCGACAGCATGGGCGAGATCCTCGAGGACGTGCGCAGCCGGGTGATCCCGATCCTTACCCAGACCGAAAGGACCATGACCGCGCTGGCCGATCTGACCGAGCGTCTCGCTGATCCGGCCGGCGATGTGCAGCTCGTGCTGGCTGATCTCAGTGCATTGACGAACCGTATCGAACGCGGCGAGGGTACGCTCGGGCGGCTGCTCACCGAGGACAGTGCGGCACGTGAGTTGGAGCAGCTGTTGAGTACCGCAAACAACGCAGTGACACGCCTGGAACCCATCCTCGTGGAACTGCAGGCAACCGCTGCCCAGATGACCCTTCTGTCGAAGTCAGTCAACGCGCAGAGCAAGGACCTGCCGGAGATCAGCGCCAGCGTAAAGTCGCTGCTGTCGTCCCTGGATGCCGTCTTGGCTGACCTGCGCGCGACCACCCCGCAGCTTCCCCAGATCACCCGCGACATCGGCGCCTCGACGGCGAACGTGCCGGTGTTGCTGGGCATGACGCAGCAGACCCTGGCCGAGCTCGGGGCCCTGTTGCGGCAGTTGCGCAACAGCTGGCTGCTCGGTGGCGCGGGCGCGGCGCCACCCGGCGGCGGACGGCTGCCACCGAGTGAGGTGCGGCCGTGATCCGGCACCTGGTGCTGTTGCCGCTGATCATCGGTCTTGTCACGGTGGCTGGCTGTGCCGGCAGGCCGGAGCGTGCACCCGAGACGCAGACCGAACAACAGTCGCTGGACCGTTCCGCACGCCTGGCGTTCGGGCAGGGGAACTACGCGCAGGCAGCGACCCTCTACGAGGCGGCCCTGCAGTCGGCCCTGACCGAGGACGCGCCGGGTGCGATCGTCGATGCGCGGTTCAACCTGGCGCTCTGTCAGACCTATCTGGGAGACTACGAGGCGGCGTTGCAACAGGTCGCTCAGGCGGATGCCGAGCGACGAAGGCGTGGACTGGGGGCAGATCCGCAGCTGCAGCTGCTGGCCGGGACCATCCGTTACCGGGCTGGGCAGACGATTGAGGCGCAGGCCCTGCTGAACGAGGTGCTGGAGTCAGCGGGGGCGTCCGGATCGACCCGCGCCAAGGCGCACTTCGTGGCCGGCCTGATCGCGGCAGACCAGGCCTCCATCCCCGGGCTCACTCGAGAACTGGCCGCCCTGCCCCCGGGCGCCGGCGGCGACGAAGCTATCGACAGGCTGGAGCTTCAGGGCCGGCTGGCGGGGCTGGAAGGCGATGTCGATGGTTCACTCGAGTTGCTCGACCAGGTGGCCGTGGCGCGTCGCCTGCAGCGCGACTATCGCGGCATGGTACGCGCCCTCGCGGAAGCCGGAGATCTCGCCCAGCGCGCGGGGCGGCTGCGGCTCGCGGGCAGCTATTTCCTACGTGCCGGGCGCAGCGCGGCCCAGCGTGCGGAGCCGCAGGCTAGCGATTGGCTGGAACGTGCCAGGGAGCTTGGAAATCTCGCCGGCGATCAGGCCCTGGTCGACGAGTCCGAGGCGGCCATCAGGGCCTCGCAGAGGAACGCTGATTGATTGCAGGACACGGGCTCAGCCATCATCAAGAGTTATCTGCTATCTGCTCCGTTCAATGACTTGGCGTCTGATGAATCGGGTGGTGCCCAAACCGATTATTCCGAAACCCACAAGCAACAACGGAGCTGGAGCGGGCACTGACGCGGCCGCCGACTGAGGCCCCTTCTCGCGCGGGTCCCCAAGTTCAGTTGTTGATAACGGAGTGAACAGGATTATCGACGGCGCTGCAGGCGTCATTCCGTAAATAAGCTTGTCCATTCCAAACGCATCTTTGCCAGAGAAGGTGATGGAAGTGAATGCCACGTCTGAGACAAATCCGAAAAATGACCGTTTCCCGTTACTCGTCTTCGGCGGTTCGAGCTGACCAACTGCCCCGCCATCCAACATGATCGACATGGAAGCCAAGTCGTTGTTCAACCCTCGGAACTTTGCTCCGAAGGCATATACAGGGGTGTCAAACGTCATCACCAATTTGACACCTTCTGCCGTCTTTACCCACGCATACTTGGTTTGGTTGACCCGGAATCTGGGCCTCTTCGTGACCCGGTTGCGCTTTCCTTCCGGGATCGCAGCACTTCCTTCGGCTTCCATCGCCATGCTGAGATCACCGATACGAAGAGGCTGACTGGCGAAAGAGCGCTGCCCACCCTTTCTTACACCTTTCACACGATTGAAGCTTTTCGTGCGCTTCTGGAGCCCTAGTTCGAATATTGCTGACTTGAGGTCGGGGCGCTCAGTGTAGGTGGAAATCACGCTTGCATTTGACCCACCCCAAAATGACAAGAGTCCTATGAACAACCCGTAACCGGCCAGATATTTTGAAAAGGTATTCATGCCACCAAAAATTCCATAAGGGCTCTTATCTACCTGGCATGCAACTATCGATCCAAGTAAAAAAATTCACTTACTTTATCTTTATTTTCATATTGTTATAGATCGAACCGGAAGCAATATATTAAGATCAAAACGACTAGTGTAAAAAACCTCGACGGTGGCCATGATGGCGCCGCGTGTTCGTTGATCCATTACCCAGCAGATCTGCAGCTGAGGGCAGGCATCTGGCGAACCCTTAACAGCACCTGCCGAAACGGCACCTGCCAATCCAGCCAATCTATCCAATAACCACAGTGTGTCGACAGTCAGTCAGCCACAACCGGCGGCGCGCGTTTCCGCACTTTCCTCAAGCACTCATCAGCGGATGAGTGTTCAACGCGTCGGGTTGACCCGACTGTGGCAATCGCTCAAACCGACATGCCTGTCCCTCTGGCGCGTCCAACCATGATTTCTGGTAGGTTCATGCTTACGGACCTGAACTGCGGATTGATTCAGCGGACCGCTTCAATGGTTTGATACCGACAGGAGGAAGCCATGGTACCCATCAAATATCAGGTGACCGGAGAGGAAGACTACGCACTGAAGATCAGTATTGGAGGCAACGGCAAATACCTTGTCGAGAGTGGCTCCTACACGAGCCAAGCGCCCCGAAAAGGTCAGCTGTCGGAAGATCAGGAGCTGCAGCTGATCGAGGCCATCAAAACGCTTGGTATGCCTCGCGAGCACTCGATGCCGGAGGGCGCAACCGCTTTCGAGGCCCAATTGACCATTGGGGCAGAGAGCGAAGAGGTGAATTACCTTTTCTGGGAAGGTGCTCTGGAAGAAGACAAGAAGCTGAACACGCTGATCCGATTGCTCGAACGATTGTAGACAGCAGGTTCAGGCTGCACTGCGATCACCCCGTGGCGGAGAATGACAGCGGCCGGCGTTGACGGAGCCGATGACCGGTAGCGGAGTCTCCCCAGATTGGCGATGTGGCCGCTTTTACGTCCGACATCCCAAAGAACCGATACAAGACACACTACAATCACAGACCTTTCGTGTTGCCGTCCTCGACGCCGGTGATCGTCGTGATGTGTCTGTCGTTTTTGATCAGTTTGAAGCTGCCATCGTCCTGTTCGAAAACACTGAAACACAGCGGCTTGATCTTCCCTTTCCAAAGGATGCAAAGACGCTCGGTATCATCGACGAACCAGACCCCGTCCCTGCGCTCACCGTCTTCGTGCATCACGCGTTTGATGACACCATCCCCGGTGAAGTAATTGGAGCACATGCTCTGGTCCTTCTCTTTCCGACACTCAGTGGTCTTTTCGCTGACCAGCTCGATGATGTCGTCACGCCCCAAGGGCTCCAGGTCAGCCGCCAGAACGACGGACGAAACCAGCACCAGCATTGCCGCAACATAACTCCGAACCCGCATCTCCAGATCCCCTCGTCATTCGATCCTGGTGCCAAGATTAAGCCAAAGTCGCGGCCATTGCGAAATGACCCGGGTAACCGCCTGTGAAAACTGAAGGGGACCAAACAGCACCTGCCCGCCCCGGCGGGACGGGCCCGGCCGCTTCAGAACCTGCCCGCTTCGTAGTCCTCGTAGGCCTGGCGGATCTCGGCCTTGGTGTTCATTACGAAAGGGCCACCGCGGGCCACGGGTTCATTCAGTGGCCGGCCGGCAATCAACAGGAACCTTGCGCCCTCACCCCCCGCACGCAGGATCACCACGTGGCCGTGAGACAGCACCGCAAGATCGTCGCGTCCAAGCCGCACCTGCTTTGCGTCTGTATCCTCTGCATCCAGGGTACCGGCAATCACATAGGCGAAGGCATTGTGATTCACCGGCAGGGTCTCCTCGAAAAGAGAACCGGGCGCCAGTTCCACGTCGAGATAGAGGGGTTCGGTCAACGGCTGAACGACGGGGCCGCGGGTACCTGACGAAGTCTCCCCGGCAATCACCCTCACCGTACTCCCCTGGTCGCGCTGCTCATGCGGGATATCCGCAGCCGGGTGTTCCTGGTAGGCCGGCTCGTCCATCTTGTGCCCGGCCGGCAGGTTGACCCACAGCTGGAAGCCTTCGAGCAGGCCTTCTTCCTGCTCCGGCATCTCGGAATGAACGATACCCCTGGCCGCCGTCATCCACTGGATTCCGCCGCTCTCGATCACGCCCTCGTGACCGGCGTTGTCGCGGTGACGCATGCGCCCGGCCAGCAGGTAGGTGACGGTCTCGAAGCCACGGTGCGGGTGCGGCGGGAACCCGGCGATGTAGTCCCCTGGCTGGTCGGAGCGAAAGGCGTCGAGCAGCAGGAAAGGGTCCAGCATCGGCAGTGCCGGCTGTCCAATCATCCGGGTAAGCTCCACGCCGGCCCCGTCGCTGGTGGGCAGGCCGCGAATCACGCGTGATACACGCCGTGTCGCCTGTTTGGTCACTTTCGCCAGATCAGTCATTTCCATCTCCTCAGGCCGCCCGGCCGGCAGGCTCAGGCAGCCATTCATCCAATGCGCTCAGTGCAGACTCTCGTGCCGCCTGTGCATCGGAGGCGACGCGCTCGGCGCCGATCAGGCGTACATCCTCGATCCCGAGGAAGCGGAACACCTGCCGAAGATAGCCACTGGCGAAGTCTACCGGGCTGCCAAAGGGGACGCCGCCCGAAGCCATCACCAGGTAAACCGGGCGGTCTTCCAGCAGACCTTGCGGGCCTTCTTCCGTATACCTGAATGTGAGACCGGCACGACAGACGTGATCGATCCAGGCCTTGAGTACCGAGGGTATAGAGAAATTGTAGACCGGCGCTGTCAGCACGACCGCATCGCCCTCCAGCAGCGCCGTCACGGCCCGGTCGGATGCCCCCAGGCGCCCACGCTGGGCTGCCGAACGCTGGTCCTGCGGCGTGAAATTGGCGCCGACCCAGTCACCGTCGATGTGCGGCATGCCGGCGCCCAGATCCAGCCCCGTCACCTGCATGCCGGGATTGCGTGCCGTCAGCCGGCGCATGACCTCGTCGCCGATTGCACGTGAAATCGAGTCCGACTTGCGTGCGCTGCTGTCGATGCGCAATACGTTCCTGATTACCTTCTGCTTCATATTCAATCCGTCCTGCCGTGTGTGGGTGAGAAGTGCCGAGGCGGCCCTTCCGGCTGCCTTCTGTGGACAGTATGGTTGTCACCGAATAAAGAATAAATCGAGCGATAAGGGAAACACTGTTCTATATTTTTCAACAATATGGACAAATTCTCGAGCCTCGAGGCCTTTGTGGCCGTGGTCGAAAGCGGCAGCTTCAGCAAGGCGGCAGAGCGGCTGGGCATCGCCAAATCGGTCGTCAGCCGGAGGCTCAGTGTGCTCGAGCAGAGCCTGGGTGTGCAGCTGCTGCAACGCACCACGCGTACCCAGTCGCTGACCGGGCCGGGGCGGACCTTCTACGGGCATGCCGCCCGCATCCTGGCCGACCTGGGCGAGGCCGAGCAATCAATGGTCGCTGACTCGGGCGCCCTGCGTGGCGGTCTCAAACTCGCCGCACCGCTGTCGTTCGGCCTGCATCAACTCAATCCGGCGCTGAACGATTTCATGCGCGAGCACCCCGCGATCGAACTCGACCTCGATCTGAACGATCGGGAGGTGAACCTGGTCGAGGAAGGCTTCGACATGGCGGTACGGATCGGCGCCCTGCACGATTCGACCCTGTTGGCACGGCGCCTCGGAACCGCGCGTTTCGCCACCTGCGCGAGCCCCGACTATCTTGCCCGACACGGGGTGCCGCAAAATCCGCTGGAACTCGAACGACACACCGGACTGCAATACGCCAATGCAACACCCAGACAGACCTGGCAGTTTTCAGGCGGAAAAGATGCCCCAATGGTTGTTGTCCCCGACATCCGCATGCGCGCCAACAATGGCGATGCCCTGGCGGCGGCCGCCGTCGCCGGACTGGGAATTGTCAACACCCCGACGTTCATCGTGGCAGGGCTGCTTGCAGGCGGCGAACTGGTATCCATCCTGGACGACTATCGACGACCGGCAGTCGGGATCCATGCGGTGTACCCGCCGGGCCGACTGATGCCCAGGCGCGTACAGGTGCTTGCCGATTTCCTCGCCGGGCGTTTCGGCGATCTGCCCGACTGGGACAGGGCACTGGGGATCGGCCCTTAGCCCGGTAGCGCCCTCGGCAGGGTCACCCGGAACGTGCTGCCCTCCCCCGGCCTGCTCTCGGCGCAGATATGCCCACCCATGCGCTCCACGATCTTGCGGCAGAATGACAGGCCAAGGCCGGCACCGGGATAGGCGTCACGTGGGTGCAGGCGATGAAAGGCCTCGAAAATCGGGTCCAGCTGATCCTCCGGAATTCCCATGCCGTTGTCCCGCACCAGCACCGTGACCTGATCGGGGTCGGCATCCGCCGGCAAATCCGAATCGGTCGCCAGGGACACATCGATCTCGGGCACCCGGGTCGGATCACGGAACTTCACTGCGTTCTCGACCAGGTTCCAAAATACCTGCCGCAACTGCTTGCGATTACCCGATACCATCCCCAGGGGGCCCACTGACAGTCTTGCGCCGGTATCTGCAATTACCGTGGCCAGGTCTTCCTGCACTTCCTGCAGCACGCGATCCAGATCCACTTGCTGCTCGGTCGGCTCGGGTTTCACGCGAGTGTAATCGACCAGGCCCTTGACCACCTCGCTCATGTTGCGTGCATCTTCGGCCAGCACCCGGAGCCGAGCCTTCTCGCTCCCGCTGAGGGAGCTTGCGAATTCCGACTCCAGCGTCGCGCCCAGCATGGTGATTCGCTGCAGGGGCAGTTGCAGATCCTTGGAGGCAATCTGGCTGATCTCCTCCAACTCCTGGTTGGAACGCTCGATGGCCAGCGACTGTGCAACGATCTTTCGCTGAGCGTCATTGTACGCACTCATGTCGTGCAGGATCCCCACGAAGATGCGCTCGTCGCCCTCGACTGATTCGCCCAGGGTAAGCAGGACCGGGAACAGGCTGCCGTCCTTGCGGCGCGCCATGACCTCGCGCCCGCTTCCCAGGATCTTGCTATTGCCAGTCTCCAGATAATTGCGCAGATAGCCGTCGTGCGCCGAACGATCGGGGTCCGGCATCAGCATCCGCACATTCGAGCCGACCAGTTCCTTCTGCTCGTAGCCGAACAGACGGGTAACGGCATTGTTCACGTTGAGTATCCTGCCGCGTGCATCGATGGTCACCATCCCGTCGACCATGGATTGGAGGATGGCGCGCTGGCGGCTGACGCTCGACTGCAGGCTACGCATAAAAAGCGAACTGTTGCGCTGCTCGAAGCGACGGATGACCAGCAACAGGGCCGCACTGATCACCAACAGCGCCAGAATCAGCGCCGCAACGTTGATGTAGACCTTGTCGACCGCTGCCGCCAGCGCCTCGCCGTCCGGCAGCACCAGCAGGCGCCAGCCCGTACCCGGCAGGTCGGCACTGAAATAGCCGGGCACCATGTCGTCGGCGTCGAGCCGGATGTCTTCTCCCAGGACATCTCGCGCACCGGCCGCAGACACCTCGATCAGAGCGGTGTCTGCACTGTTTACCAGGAAGATGCGGTTTCCGGAGGCGTGCTCGGCGGCATCGATGATCTCGGCGAGACGCCCCGGAGACATGCTGACAAAGAACAAACCCGAATCGCCGGCATCCAGTTGCCAGGGGCTGATCAAATCAAAATGGTAGGCGCCGGGGACAGGATGTATGGGCGGGATTGCCACCCCCTCCGGTTGACGGCCCATCGACTGCGCATATTCACGCATGGATGCCTGGCAAACGAGTCCGACCAGACCCTCGAAGTCTTCGAACAGCGGCTTGCCATCCGCACCGGTGATGCTGAAGGCAAGTGCGCCACGAAACATGCGTCGCAGACTGCCCTGCAGCGCGTCGATGGCCGGCCAGTCGTCGGGGAAAGAGAGTATCTTGCGAATCTCCTCATCCTTCTCGGCAACGAAGGCTTGAAGACGCTCCTGCTCGCGCCCGATGAAAGCGGTAATCTCGTGTGCGGTCGCCTGGCCCTGCGCGCGTGCATTCGCAGCGACCGATCGTTCCAGCGTATTCACGACCTCGTAACCGTAATAGGCAATGGCGGCACAGGCCAAAACAATCAGCAGCAGAGGTACCCAGAGATTGGAACTGACAAAGGGCCTGCCCGTCTTCTTCAGCGCCCCGCTTGGTGCATTCACCAGCGCCTCCTGTTTACAGCGTCGCCGGCGACGATTTCATCCTGCCGAGATCCGCTCGGTCCGTTCACAACCCACCCCCTGAAGGCAGCACAGCCACCCTGTCCACGACCAACGACAAACACCGCGAAACACAGTCTCCGCCCGCACATCCCCGGCGTTCCTGGCGACGTCCACGCCGGGCAGCAGAGATCAGAGACGAAATCGGAAATACAGGCAGACACTTCGCCCCATGGTGTTATTATTTTTTGCGCTCGAAAATGCCCCCACCGGGAGCCCGAGTCTAACCGAGTGTCAGTCCCGGATACAAAGAACCGGATCCCAAAAAGCCCACCCATCTGATCTGGCCAGGCCGACCGTGTGAGTTCAAAGTGACGGCCAGAAGATGATGAAGAACAGATTGAGCGCGACGGCGGCAACGGCAGTCGCAATCACCGCCCGCTTCAGCGATGTCCTGTCGGTTACGGGCCCGAGACCGGGTTCGGTATCTACCGCCGGTTGCAGACCGAAGGTCATGAATACTCCAGTGACTGCGGGGCGGTCTGCAATGTACTGGACTGGTATCGGGATGAGTACGAGTTTGCATGCAGGCATATCAAACTGGACCGTGATACTGACGGCCACATCGTGATCATCGACGACCAGTTGCTCAGCGAACGGCGCGAGCAGGGCCTATCCAGCCCATTCTGTCAGGCGGGTCTCAGTCGAACGGGTGGCGCAACACGATTGTCTCTTCGCGATCAGGTCCAGTGGATATGATGTCGATCGGGGTTTCGCACAGCTCCTCGACCTTGCGCAGATAGCTGCGTGCCGTCTCAGGCAATTCGTCGCGGGTCTTGGCGCCGACAGTCGACTCCTTCCAGCCGGGCATCTCTATATACACCGGTTCGCATCGCTCGAAGCGGTCTGCACCCACCGGCGGAATATCCACCTCCTGGCCGTCGAGGCGGTAGGCCACGCAGATCTTCACGGTATCCAGGCCATCGAGCACATCGAGCTTGGTGATACACATGCCGGTCACGCTGTTGATCTGCAGCGAACGTCTGAGTGCCACCGCATCCAGCCAGCCACAACGGCGCTTGCGCCCGGTGGTTGCACCAAACTCGTGGCCCTTCTCACCGAGGTAGTCGCCATCGGCATCGAACAGTTCGGTCGGGAACGGGCCAGCACCGACGCGCGTGGTGTATGCCTTGACGATACCCAGCACGTAGTCGATGTCGCAGGGGCCGACGCCACTGCCGCAGGCAGCACCGCCAGCAATGGTATTCGACGAGGTAACGTACGGATAAGTGCCGTGGTCGATGTCCAGCAATGCACCCTGGGCGCCCTCGAACATCACGCTCCGCCCCTGGCGACGCAGGGTATGCAGGCTTCCCGGCACGTCCTCGATCAGTGGCCTGATCTGCTCCGCCTGCGCCAGCGTCTGGTCGAGCACCTGCTGGTAATCGACAGTCTCGAACTTGAACAGATGCTCAAGCGAGAAGTTATGGTAGTCCATGACCTCGCGCAGGCGCTCCTTGAAGTGCTCCGCGTCCAGCATCTCGCCCAGACGTATACCACGCCGCGACACCTTGTCTTCATAACAGGGGCCTATACCGCGACCGGTGGTGCCGATCGCCTTCTTGCCACGTGCAGACTCACGCGCCTGATCGAGCGCGATGTGGTATGGCAGGATCACCGGGCAGGACTCGCTGATGCCCATGCGACTGCGCGCCTCCACGCCACCCGCCTCGAGCATTTCCAGCTCTTCGAGCAAGGCACCGGGTGACAGCACCACGCCGTTACCGATCAGGCAGCGGACATCGTCGCGCAGGATGCCCGAGGGGATGAGATGCAGGACCGTCTTGCGTCCCTGGATCACCAGGGTATGGCCGGCATTGTGCCCACCCTGAAATCGCACCACGGCATCGGCCTTGTCTGTCAGCAGATCGACGATCTTGCCTTTGCCCTCATCGCCCCATTGGGTGCCAATGACAACTACATTCTTGCCCATTGGATAGTCTCTTCTCGGTTGATGGCTAGAGTGGAACGATGGCCCACGTGTCAGCCTGTTTCTGTAATCGGTGCGCACACCCCATCTGCGACGGGTCACCCTGTTGCCCGGGCAGCTCGCGGATCACGACCGTGCCGGCGGCACGCAAGCGTGCAATCTCCGCCTTCAGCCCCTCGTCGAATTCACTCGGGGCAAGCACTGCACCCACCAGGGGCTGCCGGACGTGGCTGCCGAGCCGCATCAGGGTCTTGAGATCGGCACTGAATCCGGTTGCGGGACGCGCCCGGCCGAAGACCTCGCCGATCTCGTCATAGCGTCCGCCGCGAGCGACCTCCTGGCCTTCGCCAGGCACGAAGGCCGCAAACACGACGCCGGTCTGGTAGCGATAGGCGCGAAGCTCGGCCAGGTCGAAATGCACCGGCAGATCGGGCAGATAGCGGCGCAGCTGCGCCGCCACGGCCTCGACGTAATCGATCGCGTAAGCCACCTCGGCAGGCGCCGCTGCGAGAGCCGCGCGTGCTCGCGGCAACACCTCTTCTCCGCCGTTAAGTTCGGCCAGTGCGAGCAACATGCCGCGCATCTCCGGCATCCAGCCCGAAACTGTCCACAAGGGCCTCGATCTCGGCGGTAGCCTTGCGCTGCAGCGCCTCGAACAAATCGGCCTCCTGGCGCGCGCTGAGACCGGCGGCCCGGGCCAGGGCACGGTAGATCCCGACGTGACCGAGATCCAGGTAGATATCCATCGAGGCCGGCAACCGCCAATGTCTCCATCATCAGGCAGACGATCTCGACATCGCTCTCCACACCGGCATGGCCATACAGCTCGGCGCCGATCTGCAACGGGCTGCGGGATCCGGAAAAACCATCCGCGCGCGTACGCAGCACGCTGCCGATGTAACACAGCCGGGTCGGTGCCTGGTGACGCAGGCGGTGGGCATCGATACGTGCAGCCTGTGGCGTGATGTCGGCGCGAACGCCCAGCTGACGCCCACTCACCTGGTCGGTCAGCTTGAAGGTCTGCAGGTCAAGATCTTTGCCGGTGCCGGTCAACAGTGATTCGAGGAATTCGATGAACGGGGTCACCACCAGCTGGTAACCCCAGCCCGTGTAGCAGTCGAGCAAGGTACGTCGCAGCGCCTCGAGCGCACGCGCCTGCGCGGGCAGCAGTTCGTCGATGCCTTCCGGCAACAACCATGTGTTGTCTTGGTTCATCGCTTGCTCAGAGGCCCTACCGCACCAGATATAACAGCAGCAGGCCCGCCAGCATGGTGAACAGGCCACCGTTGCGCAGCGCCCTGTCATCCATCTCGCCGACCATTCGCATCATGTTGCGGAAACCGCCCGGGCTGGCAAAAGGCAGGATGCCCTCGATCACCAGCATCAACGCCAGCGCGGCCAAAAGATCCTGCCACATCGCTTTGTCCAAAAAAAAGCCGGGGGATACCCGGCCTTACTCGGTTCGACCACCGGTGACGGCCAGAACGAGCCGTGTCACCGAACTGGCGAAATTTTCCCAGATCGGCACCAAGTTGTCCATTTTATCCCTCAAACAAAAAGGCCGGGGTGTCCACACCCCGGCCCGTCCTGCGCGATGGGGATCAGAGCCTCTCGCGCCTATTCGCCTTCGGCCTTGAAGTAGCGGAAGAACTGCGAGTCCGGATCCAGGACCATCATGCTACCGCCGTCGGAGAAGACGTCGCGGTAGGCCGTCAGACTGCGCCAGAAGCTGTAGAAGTCGGCATTCTGATTGAATGCCTTGGCATAGGTCTCGGCCGCACCGGCATCACCCTCACCGCGCGACAGTTCCGCCTGGCGGTAGGCGTCGGCTACGATCTCGATACGCTGACGATCCGCATCCGCCTGGATCCTTTCCGCCGCCTCGGCACCCTGGGCACGCAGCTCTGCAGCCACGCGATGACGCTCGGTGCGCATGCGCTCGTAGATGTTCTCGCTGATGTCTTCGGCAAAATCGATCTGCTTGATACGTACGTCGACGATCTCGACACCCAGGTCCGCCGCCTGCTCATTCGCGTTCCTGGCGAGAGTCGCCATGATCTCCGCGCGCTCCCCGGACACCACCTCCTGCACGGTGCGCTTACCGAACTCGTCACGCAGGGCGGCATTGATCCGTGCCGACAGCAGCCGTGAGGCCGCATCGGAGTTACCTCGCGTCGAACGGTAGAACTGGGCCACATCCGAAATACGCCATTTCACGAAAGAGTTCACCACCACGAACTTCTTCTCGACCGTGAGAAAACGTTCGGAGTCGGAATCCAGACCCTGGATACGTTTGTCGAACTTGACCACGTCCTGGATGACCGGGATCTTGAAATGCAGTCCCGGTTTGAAATCGGCGTCGACGATTTCACCCAGTCGCAACAACAGGGCCAGTTGCGCTTCCTTCACCACGAACATCGAAGCACTGCCGACAAATACCAGCACAGCGATAAGGATCAGGGCCAACATGCCTTTTCCGGTATTCATCAGCGTTCCCTCCGTGAGCGGTCAGTGCCGCGACGATCGTTGAGCGAGCCGCGTTGGTCACCTGTCGGCGGCAGGGCGATACGCGGAGAATCGGGTGCCTTGAATTCCTCTGCCCGATTACCCGGCTGGATCATGCGATCCAGCGGAAGGTAGGTCAGGTTGCTGCCCTCCTTCACGTCCAGCAACACTTTTCCGGTGTTTCTGAGTACGTCCTGCATGGTCTCCAGGTAGAGGCGTTCACGCGTGACCTTCGGCGCCTTCTCATACTCGCGCAACAGGGCCAGGAAGCGTTGTGACTCACCATCGGCCTCCGCAATCACCCGCGCCTTGTAGCCCTTGGCATCCTCGACCAGGCGTGCGGCCTCACCACGCGCCCTCGGGACGACGTCGTTGGCGTAGGTTTCGGCCTGGTTCTGCAGGCGTTCCTTATCCTCACGTGCGCGGATCGCATCCGCGAATGCCTCGGCCACCTGCTCTGGCGCCTCGGCACGCTGGATGTTGACATTGGTGATGATCAACCCCGTGCGATAAAGGTCCAGCAACTGCTGGGTACCCTGTTGCGCCGCCACTGCGATTGCGCTGCGGTTCTCGGTGATGATGTCGTCAAGGCGGCTCTTGCCGACCACCTCACGCAGGCTGGACTCCATGGCGCCATGGATGGTGCCACCCGGATCGGCGTCCTGGAACAGGAAGTCGGCGGCGTCCTGTATGCGGAACTGCACCTCCAGGGTGATATCGACGATGTTTTCGTCCTTGGTCAACATCTGCGCACGGTGCTGAAACTTGTTGACCTGGTCGACGTTGACCACATCGACTGCATCGATGAACGGCAGTTTCAGATGCGGCCCCGGTGCGGTCACGATGTGGTAGGCACCAAAGCGTGTGACGACGCCGCGCTCGGCCGGCTGGATGATGTAAAAGGCCTCCATACCCAGCACCGCAACCACCACCAGGGCGATGATCACGCCAATACCTTTGCGGCTGGCGCCACCGCCGGTGCTGCCTCCGGTATCTCCGTCGTCACCGCCGCCACCGCCACGGCGTTTGCCGCCGAACAGGCCGCCCATCTTTTCCTGCAGCTTGCGGACTACTTCGTCAAGATCCGGCGGACCTTTGTCACCACCCTTGTTGTTCCAGGGGTCGCGATTACCGCCACCCGGCTCGTTCCAGGCCATGCCTTACTCCCGTGCACTACTCATTGATTTGGACCCGAAGGTATTTGCTGGCGGCGATTCTATCAACTCAGACGCCCGAAAGGGCATTCCCGGGGTTTATCCGGTCTTCGACGCCGCCATCGAAGCGTCGGCCCATTGCTCCGCCAGCCGCGGTTCGTGCTTTCTCAGGCGCTCATAGTCCTGACGCCTCAACTCGACGTCCAGTTCCCAACCCCCGTCCTTGGCGTGGTTTTCATGAACGATCGCTCCCTTTTCGAACAGCCTGGCTCGCAACCGCCCCTCCGCCGGGCCGAGCGTCACATGCCCGCTCACGACGTCGCTGTGGAACCATTGGGTCAAAGCGCCGAGCAGTCCGTCGATCCCGTCGCCGGTCGCCGCGGACAGCCACACGCGCGTCGGCACGCCCTGTTCGTCATACTCCACCCGTGGGGCGGCATCCGGCATCAGGTCGGTCTTGTTGTAGACCTCGATACGGGGCACGCCCTGAGCGCCGATTTGTGCCAGCACGTCCTCAACCTCGGCCACCTGGCCGGCCCTCTGATGACTGTGCGCATCGATCACGTGCAAGAGAAGATCGGCCTCCACCGTCTCCTGCAGGGTCGACTTGAAGGCGGCGACCAGTTCATGCGGCAGGCGCGACACGAACCCCACGGTATCGGCCAGGATCAGGCTACTTTCGTCGTTCAGGCCGACCCGGCGCAGTGTCGGATCGAGCGTCGCAAACAGCTTGTCCTCGGCGTAAACACCCGCCTCGGTGAGGCGGTTGAACAGGGTCGACTTGCCGGCGTTGGTATAGCCGACCAGCGACACGGTCGGAATCTCGTTGCGACGACGCGAGCGCCGGCCCTGCTCGCGCTGGCTGTCGACGCGCGCCAGGCGACGCCCGATCTGATCGATACGCACATTGAGCAGGCGGCGGTCAGTCTCGAGCTGAGTTTCACCCGGGCCCCGCAGACCGATACCACCCTTCTGCCGTTCCAGGTGAGTCCAGCCGCGCACCAGGCGGGTGGAGAGATGGCGCAGCTGAGCAAGCTCGACCTGCAGCTTGCCTTCGTGCGAGCGGGCCCGCTGGGCGAAGATATCGAGTATCAGGCCGGTCCGGTCCAGCACACGGCATTGCAACAGCTGCTCGAGGTTGCGCTCCTGGCTCGGTGACAGCGCGTTGTCGAATATGACCAACTCGGCGCCGTGCAGTTGGACTTGATCGCGCACCTCTTCCGCCTTGCCGCTGCCGATATAAAGCCTGGTGTCGGGCGCCTTGCGTTGCGCGGTGATCAGGGCCAGCGGGTCGGCGCCTGCCGAGCGCGCCAGTTCGCTGAATTCCTGTAACTCGTCGGGATCCGGCGAGCCATGCAGTCCGAGGTGTACCAGGACTGCCTTTTCACCACTTTGGGGGCGTTCAAACATCAACGAAACCTGCGCTCGGGGTGGCAAGGGGCGCCCCCCGGGGACCAGGGGTTCCCTGTCGGCGAACCGCGCACCGGAGGCTGCCGGTACTGAAACCGCAAAAGACGAAATTCTGATCAAAGGAAAAAGCCGCACGCAAAAGAACAACCCCACGGGGTGCCCGTGGGGTCGTCTCTACACCGGGGCAGTGGCGATCAGGCGTTGCCAGGGTCCGGGTCACCTTCGCTTTCACCGTGGGCATGCTGGATACGGACGTTCCTCGCCGGTACCACGGTGGAGATCGCGTGCTTGTACACCATCTGGCTGACGCTGTTCTTCAAAAGGACCACGAACTGGTCGAACGACTCGACGGTGCCTTGGAGTTTGATTCCGTTCACCAGGAAAATGGACACTGGAACACGTTCTTTGCGTAACGCATTCAGAAATGGATCCTGCAGGCTCTGTCCCTTCGACATGGGGGTCTCCCTGTTATTTTGATTCGATTCTGTTTTTCTATCCGCCCGGCGGCTCGAGCGCAGAGACTGTGCAGCGGCCCAGGCCGAATCGGCCAGCATCACTGCACCAAACATCCGCTCGTGAACATAGCTTCCGAACTATAGCACGGCAATCTGCTCGAAAATGTGAATTCCGTATGTTTCCCGGACCTTTAGGCGCATTTCGCGACACGGGCGATCAGTTCGGCTACCGGGTCTTTCCTGGCAGGTTTTCGCGGATCAGCGTCAGCGCCTGCCCGGTTACGTCTCGCGACTCGTCAAGCCAATGGCAGCCCTGTTCGCTGCGAAGCCAGGTCATCTGGCGTTTCGCCAGCTGGCGCGTCGCCGCCTGGCCACGTTGGACCATCTCCTCGCGACCGAGTTCACCGCGCAGCCAGGCCCAGACCTGGCGATATCCCACCGAGCGCATGGAAGGCAGGTCAGGATGCAGGTCGGCACGCGCGACCAGACGTTCCACCTCATCGACGAATCCGTGTTCGAGCATGTCCAGGAACCGCCGGTTGATCCGCCGGTGCAGAACCTCGCGCGAGACCGGCGCACGCACCAGCTTGACCGCCCGGAACGGCATCGGCTGACCGGCCCTCGCCTGCAGTTCACTCAGCGGCCGCCCGCTCGCCTCGTAGACCTCGAGCGCGCGCAAAGTCCGCTGCGGGTCATTTGGGTGAATTCGCCGTGCTGCCAGGGGATCCACCTGCGCCAGACGCCCGTGCAGTGTGTCCAGGCCGCTTACCTGGAGTTCCGTTTCGAGGCGCGCGCGGATCCCGGGGTCGGCCGGCGGCAGATCCGAGAGGCCGTGTTGCAGCGCGCGGAAATACAACATGGTCCCGCCGACCAGCAGCGGGATCCGGCCGGCGGCCGTGATGTCCGCCATCTCGCGCAACGCATCTTCCCGAAACCGCGCCGCCGAGTAGCTCTCGGCCGGATCGCAGATATCGATCAGGCGATGGGGGGCACGCGCCAGTTCCTGTTGACTTGGTTTGGCGGTACCTATGTCCATACCGCGGTAGACCATGGCGGAATCCACGCTGACCAGCTCCACCGGCAGGCGCTCACGCAGGGCGATCGCCAGGTCGGTCTTGCCCGAGGCGGTGGGGCCCATCAGCAAAATGGCCAGCGGCAAAGATTCTATTTCAGATGCCATGCAGAATTAAGTCATTCACCACGAAGGACACAAAGATCACTAAGGGACTCAAAAAGGTGGCGCCAACTGATCCCAGTTGTTGCCCGGATCTGTGGCGTTCAATCAGAGAACCCGCGAAATTCCTTTGAGTTCCTTTGTGTCCTTCGTGGTTAAGAAACATAAGCAGATGGGGACCCCATTCGTATCAACGCCCACGCAGGAACAACTTGTCCAGCGCCTGCATGTCGAGCTGGGTCCAGGTGGGGCGACCGTGGTTGCACTGACCGCTGCGTTCGGTACGTTCGATGTCCCGAAGCAGGGCATTCATCTCCTCGATGCCGAGGCGGCGGTTGGCGCGCACCGAGCCATGGCATGCCATGGTCCCCAGCACCTCGTTGATCTGCTCCAGGATACGCCGGCTGCTGCCGTGCACCACCAGGTCGGCAAGCACGTCGCGCAGCAGGCGCTCGGCGTCAGCATGTCTCAGCAGGGCCGGCAGGGCCCGTACGACCAGGCTCTGATCGCCAAGGCGGTCCACCTCCATGCCGAGCTCGGCGAACAACGCCGCATGCTGTTCGACCAGATCGGCCTCGCGCGCGCTGACCGCGACGCCCACCGGCACCAGCAGCGGCTGGCTTTTTATGCCCTCGCCCTCTCTCGCACGCTTGAAGGCCTCGTAGGTGATCCTTTCGTGCGCGGCATGCATGTCGACAAGCACCAGTCCCTGCCGGTTCTGGGCCAGCACGTAGACCCCGTGCAGCTGCGCAATGGCAAAACCCAGCGGATGTTCATTTTCGCCGGCGCCACTCTCGGCGACTGCCCCAGCGAGGTCAATGCCGGCATCGGCAGGACCGCCTGGTGGTGCCTGCCACTCCCGCGAGGCGCGGTAGGCCTCGCGCCGCTCGGCGATCTGCAGCGGCATCCTGGCCTGATGTGGGACCGTTGGAGGTGGGGCGGTGGCGGGCATCGCAGGCCTCAATCCCTCGGGCATCCCCGCCGCCACGTCGGATGCCGGCTCCGCCAGGACCTGGTGCAGGGTCCGAAACAGGAAATCATGTACCAGCCGGCCCTCTCGAAAGCGCACCTCGTGTTTGGTGGGGTGAACATTGACGTCCACCAGCGCTGGCGAGAGTCCAAGAAAAAGAACGTAGGCCGGATGGCGGCCGTGGTAGAGCACGTCCTGGTAGGCCTGGCGCACTGCGTGGGCCACCAGCTTGTCACGCACCATGCGCTGATTGACGTAAAAGTGCTGCATATCACCCTGGCTGCGCGAGAATGTCGGGCGCGCGACCCAGCCGTTGATACTCAGGCCGGCGGCCTGGTGCTCGAAATACAGGGCCTCCTGCAAAAATGCGGGACCGAGCAGGTCTGACAGACGGCGTTCCTGGCTGGCGCGGTCGGATGCACGACTGGCACAGAACACCTCGCGGCCGTTGTGGTTCAGCACGAAGGTCACATCGTGGCGCACCAGGGCGAGCCGCTTGACCACCTGTTCGAGGTGGCCGAACTCGGTCTTGTCCTTGCGCAGAAACTTGCGCCTGGCGGGCGTGTTGAAGAACAGATCGCGCACACTGACCACCGTGCCCTGCGACAGCGCGGCCGGCCGGATGTCAGCACCCTCCCCCTCGAGCTGCCAGGCCTGCTCTGCGCCGGCCGCGCGCGAGGCCAGAGTCAGCCGCGAGACCGAGGCGATTGCCGGCAGGGCCTCACCACGAAATCCCATGCTGGCGATACGCTCAAGATCCTCCAGTGCCTGGAGCTTGCTGGTGGCATGCCGCGACAGGGCCAGCGACAGGTCGTCGCGCTCGATCCCGGAGCCGTCGTCACTGATGCGGATCAGCTTGATACCGCCCTGCTCCACGTCGATCTGGATCCGTCCCGAACCCGCATCCAGACTGTTCTCGACCAGTTCCTTGACCACCGAGGCCGGGCGTTCGACCACCTCGCCGGCGGCGATCTGATTGATGAGCTGGGTGGGCAGGGCATGGATACGCGAGGGCATATGCGCATTCTGCCATCTGCCGACCGCTGAGGGGGACTTCTTGCTGGGGCAACGCCCGGTTTGCCAGATGCCATCAAGCAGAAAGGCCCGCGCCAGCGCGGGCCAAAGCCATCCAGACAGCCGATGCCTCAGGTATCTGGAATGACCAGGACCTGTCCGATCCGGATGTGATTGTCGCTGCGGATCTGGTTCTCGCGCCTCAAGGTCGCCAGGCTGACCCGGTAGCGATCAGCGATCTCGGACAGGGTGTCGCCTCTGGCGATGACATGCTCCGTGGTGCCCTTCTGCTGCTCGGCCAGCAGCGTCCCGGGCGGTGGCGCCTTGGCGAAAAACGCCTTCACCCCACCCATGATCGCATTGGCCGTGAGCTCTTGGTGCTTGGGATCGCGCATGTTGCGCTCTTCGGTTGGGTTCGAGATGAAACCTGTCTCCACCAGCATGGAAGGGACATCCGGCGACTTGAGCACCATGAACCCGGCCTGTTGCACGCGCCGCCCGTGCACCTTGCCGACCCGACGCAACTGGCCGTAGACCTCGGAAGCGGCGCTCAGGCTCGCATGTTGAGTGGCCGACTGTGACAGGTCCAGGAGGACTGAGGCCAGCACATCGTCCTTGTCGTCCAGACTGACCCCACCGACCAGGTCGGATGAATTTTCGCTCTCCGCCAACCAGCGCGCCGCCTCACTCGAGGCACCACGCTTCGAGAGCACGTAGACCGAAGAACCGCGCACACGCTTGTCGCGGAATGCATCCGCGTGAATAGAGACAAACAGGTCGGCGCGGTGCTGGCGGGCCAATGCCATGCGCTTGCGCAGCCCGATATAGTAGTCACCATTGCGGGTGAGCACCGCGCGCATCCCGGGTTGGGCATCGATCAGACGTTTCAGACGTCGCGCGATCTGCAGCGTTACATCTTTTTCCTTGGTGCGGAAACGCGACCCGGCGGCACCCGGATCCTCTCCACCGTGACCGGCATCGACCGCCACCACGACGTCACGTGCCCCCTTCATATCGTTGGCCGATTTGGCCACCCGCGGCTTGCCTGTGGCGTCGACCGGGTACAGATCTACCACCAGCCTGTGCCCGTAACTGGCATTCGGTTTCAAAACGAAGGTCTTGGGCCGCACCGCCTGCTTCAGATCCAGCACCACCCGCAGGCTTCCGTCCGGACGCTCAGCACGGCGCATGCCGGCCAGATGTTTGTCCTCTATCCCGTTGTCGGAAAAACCTTCAGCCAGACTGGCGTCAGAAAAATCGATGACCAGCCGGTCCGGACCACTGAGCGAAAACACCTTGTGATCGGCCGGGGCATCGGTATCGAAAACCAGGCGGGTATGGTCCGGGGCAGTCCACAAACGAACGCCCGCCACCTGCGCGGCAGGCAACTGGGACGTGGTGAACAGCAATATAATAAGGGTCAGTATCTTCTTCATGGGTTCAGAGGTCCGAATATTCCCTGAGCCGATGTGGCAAACCTAGCACAGCAAAAATATTTTTCCTAGATAAATCGGTCGGATATATAGCCTTCCTA
Source organism: uncultured Gammaproteobacteria bacterium (assembly GCA_963753845.1). Classification (GTDB taxonomy): domain Bacteria; phylum Pseudomonadota; class Gammaproteobacteria; order Chromatiales; family Chromatiaceae; genus Thiosocius. Next base: position 432,854 of record CAVWEI010000001.1, on the reverse strand, counting down.
GACAAACACTAGAGGTTGGATTCCAATCTGGCCATGATCTCCCCGCCTTTGGAAGTCGCCGCTTCGAGTTTGACCCGCCGACCGACCGACAGGTGCTCGATACGCACCCGCAGATCCGGCACAGGCAGCCAGCGCGCCCCCCGCTCGGCCCATTCGATCAGAACAACGGCATCCTCGGCAAGCATCTCGCGCAGACCGAGATACTCGAGTTCCCCCGGATCGGCCACGCGGTACAGATCAAGGTGGTAGACCCGCCTATCGCCGATATCATAGGGTTCGATCAGGGTATAGGTCGGGCTCTTGACCGCCCCACGGTGCCCCAGGGCACGGATGAAACCACGCGTCATGGTGGTCTTGCCGGCACCCAGATCACCCTCGAGGAAGATCAATGCCGATCCGGCACAGGCCGCCGCCAGCCGTGCGCCGAAGCCCTCCTGGGCCGCCTCGTCCCGCAGCACCCTCGCCTGCATCGCCGTCACCGCGGATTGACCAGTGCACGCAGATGGGCCGCCAGGTCGCCCGCCAACAGACCGCGCTCGCCGCCGGCGACAGCCGCCGCATCCCCGGCTGCGGCATGCAGACAGACCGCCGTCTCGGCAGCATCACGCAGAGCCATCCCCTGGGCCAAAAGCCCCGCGATCACCCCGGTGAGCACGTCGCCCATTCCACCCGAGGCCATTCCGGGGTTGCCGTCACTGCACAGCGCCGGTGGCGACATCCCCGCACTAGCGACGATGCTGCCCACCCCTTTGAGTACGACGCTGCCACCGTGACGTCTTTGAATCTGCTGCGCGGCTTCGATCCGTTGCGCATTCACCTCGGCACTGCACAAACCGAGCAGTGCGGCGGCCTCGCCCGGATGGGGTGTCAGCACCCAGTCTTCCCGCTGAATTGGTTCAGAGGCCAGCAGATGCAGGGCGTCGGCATCCACCACCAGCGGCCGCCCGGCCGCGAGCGCCGCCGCCCACATGGCGCGGCCCCATTCACCCCGGCCGAGGCCGGGTCCTATCGCGATGACGCTGGCCTGGCGCAATAATGGCTGCAGCCCGGCCACGTCCTCGACCGCATGCGCCATGATCTCGGGGCGGGCGGCCAGTACCGGGGCGACATGCCGGGAACGCGTCGCCAGACTGACCAAACCGCTGCCCACACGCAGGGCCGCCTCAGCGGCCAGCCGCGCCGCCCCACCGAGACCATGCTCGCCCCCAATCACAAGGACATGCCCGAAGTGTCCCTTGTGGGTGTTGCGCCGGCGCGGGGTCAGCATTGCAGCCTGCTTTCGCCAATCGATCCGGCGAGCAGCTGGAACGCTACTGGCATATACCGCGGCCGGGACGTTCAGGCCGTCGAAAACAATCTCTCCCGCGCAATCGGGGCCATCTGCCATGAAAAGACCCGGCTTGAGCCCGATGAAGCTGATGGTCACCGCGGCCTGAATCGCGGCCCCCAGCATGATGCCGCTGTCCGCATTCAGCCCGGAGGGCAGATCGACGGCCACACAGGGCGCCCTATGCGCATTCGCGGCCTTGATCGCCGCCGCCCATTGGCCGCCAACCGGGCGCTCCAGCCCGGTTCCAAGCATCGCATCGACGATCAGATCAACATCGGCTGGAATGGCCTCGAAAGGCTGCCAGTCACCGCCCTCATCGCGCCAGCGCGCGGCATTGGCGGCCGCATCACCCCGCAGCCGGTCCCGGTCGCCGAGTTGCAGCACCCTGACGGTCAAGCCGGCCTGCCTGGCGAGGCGTGCCACCACGAAACCGTCGCCGCCATTGTTCCCGGTCCCGGTAAGCACCGCCAGGGACCTGACATCCGGCCAGCGGTGCCGGATCAGATCGAACGCCGCCTGTCCTGCGCGCTCCATCAGGGTCAGCCCGGGGATACCGAAACGCTCGATGGCCATGCGATCGAAACCACGCACCTGCTCTGCCGTGTACAGGGCGTGCGGCAGTTGATCGGTATCGGGCAGCGTTCGAAACGTCATGGGCATCCAAACAGGTTATCGTAAGGGGTGAAATGGAACCCCGGCAGCACATCGATTTCAACGGCCTCGCCCAGCGCATCAGGCAGTGGGGTGCGGCATTGGGATTCCAGCAGATTGGGATCGCCGACACCGACCTGCGCATCGCCGAACGGTATCTTAACCGCTGGCTGGCTCAGGGCTACCACGGCGAGATGGACTTCATGCATCGCCACGGCAGCAAACGGACCCGGCCGGCCGAAATGGTCAGCGGCACCCTGAGGGTGATCTCGGTGCGCATGGACTATCTGCCGGACGAACCGGATCCCCGCGCCATTCTGGACGATCCGGCCCGGGCTTTTGTCTCACGTTACGCACTCGGGCGCGACTACCACAAGCTGATGCGCAACCGACTGCAAGGGCTGGCGAAAAAGATAGAGGCGGAGGTCGGCCCGTTCGGTTACCGGGCCTTCGTCGACTCGGCGCCGGTCATGGAAAAGGCCCTCGCCGAAAAGGCCGGGCTGGGCTGGATCGGCAAACACAGCAACCTCCTCAACCGGGATGCCGGCTCGTGGTTTTTTCTCGGCGAGCTTTACACCGACCTGGCGCTGCCGGTGGACGCCGAGGTCGAGGGCCACTGCGGTACCTGCCAGGCGTGTATCGACTGCTGCCCGACCCGGGCCATTGTCGCGCCCTATCAGGTCGATGCGCGGCGCTGCATCTCCTACCTGACGATCGAACTGAAGGGGGCGATCCCGGAGGACCTACGGCCAATGCTCGGCAATCGCATCTATGGTTGTGACGACTGCCAGCAGGTCTGCCCCTGGAACCGCTTCGCCACACCGACGCCCGAACAGGATTTCGTACCGCGACACGGGCTGGACAAGGCGACCCTGCTGGAATTGTTCAGCTGGACAGAAGACGAGTTTCTGTCGCGCACCGAAGGCACGGCAATCCGGCGGATCGGTTATGCGCGCTGGCTGCGCAATATCGCCGTGGCCCTGGGGAATGCCAACCGCGACCCAGCGATCCTGCGTGCACTCAGGGGCAGGGCCGGCTTTGCCAACCCCATGGTGTGCGAGCACATCTCCTGGGCGATAGAGCAACAGCAGGGCCGGGAATCCTGAATGATTGCTCAGGACGATTTCTTTCCAAGGCTTGCGTCTTCCACCAATGCGATCAGGCCCTTTTGATCCCTGACATATATGGTCCTGCGGTTTATCTCGATCAGGCCGTCATCCTGCAGCCGGTGCAGCTCCCGCGAAAAGGTCTCGGCCGAGATATTGAGGGTGCTGGCGATCACTGACTTGGGCGCCGGCAACTGTATCTCGACGTGCGGCGGGGCCGACGCTGCTGCCTGACGCAGCAAATAGTTCACGGTGCGCTGCTGGGCATTCTGCAGGCAGCATGTCTCCAGGTCATGAATCAACTCGCTCATCAACATGCTCATGCCACGCAGCATGGATGCCGTGAACTTCGGGTTGCTCGCCAAAGTATTGGTGATGGTCCGACGGGGAAAGAAGCCGAGCCTGACCGGGCTTAAGGTTTCGACGAACACCGGGCTTGGGATGGCGTTGAACATGATGGCCTCGCCGAAATTGTCGCCGGGACCGAGCACACGCAAAACTCGCTCATCCCCGCTGCAAGACAGCATGTAAAGCTTCAGGTTGCCCTCGAACACCGTGTACATGCCATCGAGTCGGTCACCGCGACCGAGAACACGTACCCCGCGACCTTCCTCCACCACCCAGCCGCCCCTGGCGACCAACTCGCAGCTCTTTTTGTCCATATCTCTGAACAGGGGTTGCGCGCGCATCTGCTCAACGTCAACGGCTATGCCGGTGGAATGCATCATTTCTCCTGTTGCCGACTTGCGCCAGTACCCGGCGCACACCGCAAGCACCAAAGCAGGGGCATTCTCAGGCGCAAGTATGAAAAAAGCACTGATCCAAGTTAGAAGTTTTTAAAGGGAAATCTTGACCTGAATCAATTTAAAAAACCACCTGCACCAATGCGGTACACCGGATTGTGATTCTTGATCTGCCTCAAGGTTTAACCATACCTTTTGTGGGTAATTTTCGGCTTGAGCGACGACGGTGGTCTGCAAGCGCCGCGTTTCTCGTCGAATCAAGAAGAATCGTCGGGTTGTTTTTCCCGACCCACTATTCCAATGGAGGATTTCGCAATGAGCGATGAGATATGCCCGGCGGCAAAGAGCCTGATACGTGGTCTGCTGGCGCTGGGGCTGATGCTTGCCGTCAGCACGGCGTTTGCTGCCCGACCGGCAGGCGAGATCGGAAAAGACTGGGGCGACCCTGCCGGAGAAGAGTGTGTCGAGTGTCACTGGACCGAAAACCCGGGCCTGTCCCAGGAGTGGAATCACAGCCAGCACGGCCAGGCCGGGGTCAACTGCCTCGATTGTCACAAGGCCGAGAAAGGCGATGCAGACGCCTTCATGCACAAAAAGCAGCTGATCTCGATCATCGTCTCGCCGAAGGACTGCTCGCGCTGCCACCAGCAGGAGTTCGAGGAGATGGACGGCTCGCACCACTCCAAGGGTGCACAGATCCTGGCCTCGCTCGACAACCTGCTCGGTGAGGTGGTCGGTGGTCCGGCTGCCGTGAACGCCGGCTGCCGACAGTGCCATGGCGGCATAGTCGAGGTCGGCAAGGATGGCAAGCCGACGCTCGAGACCTGGCCGAACACCGGCATAGGCCGGATCAACCCGGACGGCTCGGCCGGTTCCTGTACCGCCTGTCATGGCCGTCACCGCTTCTCGAAGGCCCAGGCCCGTACACCCGACACCTGCGGCAAGTGCCACGTCGGTCCCGACCACCCGCAGATCGAGGTCTACAACGAGTCGAAGCACGGCATCATCTACCGCGCCAAGGTCGACGAGATGAACCTCGAGTCGGACAAGTGGGTCGCCGGTGTCGATTACTCGGCCGCACCGACCTGCGCGACCTGCCATATGAGCCGCGGCGGCGACCAGCCCAAGACCCACAACGTGGGCGAGCGTATCTCCTGGACCCTGCGTCCGCCGATCTCGACCAAGATCAACCTGGTCAAGCTCGAGAACGGCGACGAGTTCGACGTCAAAGAGGGCGGCCAGATCCCGAAAGTGGGCGACGAGGCCAAGGGCTCCAAGGTGGTCGAAGTGCTCACCTGGGAGGACCGTCGCGAGAAGATGATGGAGGTCTGCGCGGCCTGCCACAGCGAGGGTGTGATCGTTGGCCACTACAAGCAGTTCGACGATGTGGTTGAGCTTTACAACGAGAAGTTCGCCCAGCCGATCGCGGCCGTCATGGGCGAGCTGAAGACGGCCGGCTACATCAGCGCCGCGCCCTTCGACGACCAGATCGAGTGGACCTGGTGGGAGATCTGGCACCACGAGGGTCGTCGTGCACGTCACGGCGCCTCCATGAGCGGCCCGGACTATACCTGGTGGCACGGCATCTATGACGTGGCCAAGCACACTTACATGAAGTGGATACCCGAGCTGAAAGAGGTCGTGCATAAGAAGGACGGCAACGAGAAGTTTGCCGACGCGATGCTCGACAAGTACTTCAAGCCGATCGAGGGCCATGCCTGGTACTTCGAGGGCATGAGCAAGGACCAGATCGACAAGGTCCGCAAAGGCTTCGAGGCGCGCTACGGCAAGGGCGCCCTCAAGTAAGCGTCATGCGTGAGACGGCGTGTCCGGGCAACCGGGCACGCCTTTTCTTTGTGGAGATACCCGAATGCCCCGATTGATCATTGTGCTCGGCTGCCTTTTGGCGATCGCGCTCGGTCCCACCAGCACGGCTCTGGCTCAGGATGAGGCAGCAATTGCAGCCGGACAGGAAAAGGCCGCCGCAGGCGATTTCAAAGGTGCGCTGCAGGAATACCTGGAACTGACCAGGACCCACCCGGACTCTTTCGAGGCGCATGCACTGCTGGGCGGGATGCAACTGCTGGATCAGCATTACCCGGACGCCGTCAAGAGTTTCCAGCGTGCCGTCTCGCTGGGTGACAGAAGTGCCCGCCCATTCCTGGGCATGGGGATGGCCTACCTGCACATGGGTCAGCTGGGACCGGCCCGAGCGGCGTTTGTCGAGGCCAAGTCGCGCGGCGTAGCAGACACCGACGGTGTCGACCAGGTCATCAGCTACATAGACAGAAGCGATCCCGACGCGACCGGGATACAACACTGATCCAAGGCGGGTGACTCCCGGGCACCCGTCCTTTTACTGCGTGCCCCGCGTCAGCACCAGCGAAGTCTCGACCTTCTGGTCCGACCGCCGCACTGAGCCGATCAACGACTGGTGATCATCAGACAGCCTGAGCCGGTGCAGATAGAGCAGAGGTTCACGGTCGAAAACCAGATCCAGTTCCGCAGACAAACCATCCGCATCGATCTTTGCCGGGCCGCGCTTCCAGACCTGCTTTGAATCGTTGTGGGTTTCTTCCACCCAAAGCTCCCCCTCCTTCTCCCTGACGGTCCAGAAACTGCCGTTCGGCAGGTGCCACAACCCGGTGTATTCATCAATTGCCGCGGTCGACCCCTGCCAACACCAGGCAAACGCCGCGATGGCGGCCGCCACCAGGACCCCGGCCAGTGGCGCAAACCAGCGCGGCAGCCGGCGTGACCCGATGTGGATTCCCGCCGTCTCGAGCACCTGCGCGAGGCGTTGGATATCGTATCCCCAACGGCTGTCACTCAGCTCGATCGCCTGCAGCCGCGCCAGATCCCGCAGCGGTTCAGGCAGTTCTTTTTCGGCCGGCATCGATGCGCCCTCCACCAGCACCGGGATCACGGTGAGGAACGGCTTGCTCAGGGCCATTGCCACCTCGCGGTGGACATGATCTTCCGGACTGTTGATCCGCGGGGATCCATCGGCAGAGGCCTCGCTCAACCAGGTTTCTCCGATCAGGACGATCGCCACCGTGGCATTCGCGACCGCGGCCTCCAGGGCCTGCACGAAATCGCTGCCAACCTTGATCGAGTCGATATCACGGAATACGACCGGGAATCCAAAATGGCGTTCGAGGTCATCGCAGATCCTGCCGGCGTGGCCTGCGGTGTCGGCACGTCGATAACTCAGAAAAACACCATAGTTCATGGCCGCTCCTACCATCATTTCGCCTGGCCGGCGCCTGGCATCAATCGGCCGGGACGCCTCGGCAAGACGTGCCCGGCCCTATCCCCGCCGGCACCAGAGAGGCCGGCAGCAGGCGCGGTCTATTCATCAGCCCGCGCAAAACGATTCAGATCTTCAGAAGGTGCTCACGGTAGTGGCGCAGCTCGGCGATCGAATCACGGATATCGTCCAGCGCGAGGTGGGATGAGTCCTTGTTGAACCCCTTGTACACCTCGGGCGCCCAACGCGAGGCCAATTCCTTCAGCGTCGAGACATCGAGATTACGATAGTGGAAGTATTCCTCAAGGGTGGGCATCAGGCGGGCCATGAAGCGACGATCCTGGCAGATCGAATTGCCACACATCGGTGAGGCACCCTTGACTACCCAGTCTTCCAGGAAAGCCAAAGTTTCACGTTCTGCCGCCGCAGCGTCATGGTTACTGGCTCGAACCCGTTCGGTCAGCCCCGAGCCGCCGTGTTGTCTGGTGTTCCATTCATCCATACCGGCGAGCACCGAATCGGGCTGGTGGATGGCCATCACCGGCCCCTCGGCCAACTCGTTGAGCTCGGAATCCGTGATTACGGTAGCGATCTCGATGATCCGGTCTTCTTGAGGATCCAGGCCCGTCATCTCCAGATCGATCCAGATAAGGTTGTGCTCAGATACCGCCATCGGCCGAATTTCCCTTTGTGTGACTGCTGGGCAGGGGATTCTACCGACATTGCAACGCCAGAGGTGGACCAGCACCGGCAGGGATGTACAAAAAACCACTGCCTGTCTGGGTCAGATCCCCTGCCCTCACCCCGCTGGCGTAGAATCGACGCCATGGACACCTTCACCTGGATATTCTTGATCGCCCTGTTCGCCGGGCTGGTGCTGCAACTCTGGCTTGCGGCACGCCAGGCGGCACACATACTCACGCATGCGCAGACTGTACCTGCGGCATTCGCCGGGCGCATTTCGCTCGAACAGCATCAAAAGGCGGCCAGCTACAGCCTCGCGCGCCTGGGCATCGAACGCTGGGACCTGGTCCTGGGCGCCGTGGTGGTGCTCGGCTGGACTCTCGGTGGCGGACTGAACGCGCTAGATCGCGTCATAGGTCTGGCGGGCCTGCCTGCACTCTGGGGAGGGGTCGCCCTGATTCTTTCGACCGTCCTCGTCGGTGGCCTGATCGAGCTGCCGCTGTCGATCTGGCGGACCTTCGGCGTCGAGGCCAGGTACGGCTTCAACCGCAATACCCCGGCCGGTTTCATCAGGGACAAGCTGCTGGCCGTCCTGTTGACGCTGCTCCTGGGTACGCCGCTGGTCGCGGTGATCCTGTGGCTGATGGCCGGGGCCGGCGCCTACTGGTGGCTGTGGGCCTGGCTGGTTTGGATGGGTTTCTCGCTGCTGATCACCTGGGCCTACCCGATCTGGATCGCCCCGCTGTTCAACAAGTTCCAGCCCCTGGCGGACGCAACCCTGCGCAGCCGTCTCGAGGCGCTGCTGCAACGCTGCGGCTTCAGGAGCAACGGCATGTTCATCATGGACGGTTCGCGTCGCTCCGCGCACGGCAATGCCTATTTCACCGGCTTCGGGCCGAACAAGCGGATCGTGTTTTTCGACACCCTGCTCGACGGCCTGGACGGCGACGAGGTGGAGGCGGTGCTGGCGCACGAGCTCGGTCATTTCAAGCGCCGCCATATCGTGAAGATGCTGGCATTGTCCTCGATCATGTCGTTGCTCGGGCTGGCCCTGCTGGGTTGGCTGTCGCAGCATGGCTGGTTCTACCAGGGGCTGGGTGTGGATCGCGCGACACCCGCCCTGGCCCTGGTGCTGTTCATGTTCGTACTGCCGGTGTTCAGCGTGTTCAGCAGCCCGCTGATGGCCGCATTCTCGCGCCGCCACGAGTTCGAGGCCGATGACTTTGCAGCCGAACAAACCGACCCGCGCCACTTGATCAGCGGCCTGCTGAAGATGTATCGCGACAATGCCAGCACCCTGACCCCCGACCCCCTTTATTCGGCCTTTCATCACAGCCACCCACCGGCACCGATGCGGATCGCGCACCTGTCATCTAAAATCCCAGCCTCAATCGCATAGGAGTGATTACCATGTCTTTGATTGCCCGCTTCGCCCTCGGCGCGGCCCTGCTCGCAACCTTCACCGCCTTGCCGGCCGCCCAATTCGCGGCCGAGACATACCATGACGCAAACTGCACGCGCTGCCATGACACCGGCGTCTACACGCGCGAAGACCGTGCAATGGGCTCCTACCAGATGCTGGAGTCACGGGTGGCTGCCTGTGATGCCAGATTCGGTGAAGAGCTCCCGGCCGATGGCCTGCCCGCCCTGGTTGATTACCTGAACACCAACTATTACAAGTTCGAAAAATAGATCCTGTGGCGCGCCGACGGCTCAGCGACCAGCAGAAGACGCGCATCGCAAAGATCCAGGAGAAGCGCCGCGAACGGACCGCAGTGAAGGTGGAGCACTCGCTGTCTGCCAACGGGGGTCTGGCGCAACAGGCCGGCAGGGTGATCGTCCGGCATGGACGCAGCCTGCTGATCCGGTCCGCAGACGGACGCAGCGTCCATGCGATGTTCCGGGCCAACCTCGGGGAGGTGGTCTGCGGTGACGAGGTCGTCTGGCAGCCGACCGCGGATGATGAAGGGGTCGTGGTCGCCGTACAGGCGCGTGACACTGCGCTTTCCCGCCCCGGGTTTGGCGGCCAGGAAAAGGCTATCGCCGCCAATGTCACGCAGCTCGTCGTGGTACTGGCCTCGAAACCGGAGCCGACCGGCTACCTGCTCGACCAGTACCTGGTGGCCGCAGAACGCATCGGCGTGGGCGGCCTGATCTGCCTGAACAAGGCCGACCTGCTGGATGAAGATGGCTGCGCCAGATTCCGACGAAGGTTCGGACATTACGAGGAAATCGGCTACCCGGTCATTCAGATCAGTGCCAAGACCGAGCACGGGCTGGACCCGCTGCTGCAGCGGCTGCGCGGCCAGACAAGCATATTGGTGGGTCAGTCAGGGGTCGGCAAATCGTCCCTGATCAACGCCCTGGTCCCGCGTCAGGACATACTTGAGGGCGGCCTCTCGGATGCGACCGGCCTGGGCCGGCACACCACGTCTGCGGCCACCCTGTACCCGCTCGAGAGTGGCGGCGAGATCATCGATTCTCCCGGTGTGCGCAGCTTCCGGCTCGGCCAGCTGACGCGGCAGGAACTGGAACGGGGTTTCAGGGAGTTCACCCCCCTGCTCGGCCAATGCCGCTTCCACAACTGCGCCCACCTGGCCGAACCGGGCTGTGCCGTCCGCGCGGCGGTCGAGGCCGGCAGGATCATGCCGGAACGCCTCGAGAGCTACCGACACATGGTGATATCGGGCACAGAAACACCCTGATCCGTGTTTCTGCCCGTCACTTGAACAGAAACTGCACGCTCCCGTCCGCCCCGGTGCGATACTACGGATTAAAATGGTCGCTGGCACGCCCGCGGGTACCCGGACATCGACGCCGATCCGAAACTCATACCGACTGCAGATCAACCATGAAGCACCTGAACAAGATGCCTGTCACCTGCCCGCAATGCGGGCATGAGCACCCGGCCACCCTGGATACCTGTCCGAATTGCGGAAAACCGGCCAAGCCTGTCGAGGGCAACTTGGATGCCCATTCGGAGTGGGCGCGTGGCCGGGACAGCCTCAAGACCAAATGGGTCGCTTCCGTGATCGCATTCTGGGTCAGTGCATCCATTCTCGGGATCGTTTTCTTCATCGAAAATAAGCTCAACCTGATCCTGGTCTCGATTGCACTGGGCATGCTGCTGATCGGCGTGTGGCTGAAGACCCGGTACCAGCTGCACCTGCGAAAAGAACCAGACAGACAATCAAAAGATGCCCAATCTGATTAACCTCGGGTGCAAGGTCGCAGACGTACACCATCGGTACGACGAGATCCATGGTGCCCTGTTCGGTGCTTCGTCGCTGAGGCTGCTACTCGATGCAATGCTCGGAAAGCGGCGACGCGTCTACAAAAGATTCTCCCAGACATTGAACGGGCTAAACGAGGAACTTTCCGCGCTGGTGTCGCAGATTGCTGACCCGGCGCAGATCGCCCCCGCCACGGGTGCGGAACGCGAGCTTCAGCAGGTGCTGCTGGATTACACCCGAGCGCTGGGCAAGACCACGCGCGGGCTGCAGGCTATCTTCGAAAACCTCGAGCAGGACGAGGCGGGATACCGTGATTCAGGATCCGACGGCCGATCACGCTTCACCCAGGACAAGCTGCACTACGATCACCTGCTTTCGGAGCTGGAACGCCTGGGCACCAGGCTGAACAAACTGTTCTCCAACTACTGAGCATCCGCACGCACCGTCAGGTCAGCCCGCGGATCCCTCCCCCGCGTATCGATCTTTCGGAACGCCACGGCAGGCGTTTTGACCTGCCTTGATATGCGAGCGTTCTTTCACCGCCGCTCACCTATGCGTTGCAGATGCAATATCGGGGATTCTGGCCCCCGCAATTGATATAGAGCTGTTGTATAACTGCTGTGTAAGCATGTTAGTTACAGTGTATATACACTCTTCCGCCATGGTTAAAACGCGGGTTTGTTTCAACATACGACAGCGCCGACTCAAAGCCATCCACACGAGTTTGCTTAAGATCAAAAAAGTTTAACAAAAACGTCAAAATTGCTGCAGTGCACGTACTCAGAGATTGCCGAAGCCGGCAATGCAGTTCATCGTGGGAAGAAGGGCCCAATTCAGACAAGATCTCTGGAAGAATTGATCAATGTCATTGCAGCCCGCCCTCGTGCAATTCGTCACCTTTTGGAGAAGGAGAACTAGATGAAATCGACCAATCCCATGGCCGCCCTATTCGGGAAGTCGCCGTTCAAGCCCATACAGCAGCACATGCGTGTCGTGATCGACTGCGTGTCCGAAGTCCCACCGATGTTTGAGGCCCTCGTGGCGGGTGATCAGGCCAAGGTGGAGGCCCAGAAGAACCTGATCTTCGAGAAAGAACAGGCCGCGGATGAGATCAAGAACCAACTGCGAGGCCAACTCCCAAAGAGCATCCTGATGCCCGTCGACCGTCGCGACCTGCTGGACGTGCTGGCCATGCAGGACTCGATTGCAGACACCGCGCAGGATATCGCCGGTCTGCTGGTCGAGCGCAAGATGGAAGTGCCCGCCGACATGGGAGATACCCTGGTCGCCCTGGTAAACCGCTGTGTCGACACCTGCAATCAGGCCGGCACCATCATCGAGGAGCTGGACGAGCTGGTCGAGATGGGCTTCCGCGGTAAAGAGGCCGGCCGGGTCGAGGAGATGATGGAGGCCCTCAACAAGATCGAGGATGAGACCGACGAAATGGGCATGGCGCTGACGCGCAGCCTGTTCGCCCAGGAGGACAGCATGTCCGCGGTATCAGTGATGTTCTGGTATCAGCTGATCCAGTGGATCGGCGATCTGGCCGACTTTGCGGAAAAGGTTGGCGACCGCCTCCGGTTGTTGATCGCTCGTTGAGTATCGTCAGAGTTTTTCAAGACTGACGAAAACCATCCCGGACCTGCCGCGCGCGGTGGGGCCTGACTATAAGAAAACTGTACATAGGTAAAAGTTATGGAAATTATTGTCGAAAATGGCACGATCTTCCTGATCATGGCCATCGTCTTCGGTCTCTACATGACCTGGGGGATTGGCGCCAACGATGTCGCCAATGCCATGGGCACCTCGGTGGGTTCCGGTGCCATCACCGTAAAACAGGCGATCGTGATCGCCGCCATCTTTGAGTTTGCCGGCGCCTTCATCGCTGGCGGCACCGTAACCGCGACGATCCGCAAGGGGATCATCGATCCCTCGGCAATCGCCGGCCAACCGGAATTGCTGGTTTACGGTATGCTGGCGGCCCTGCTCGCGGCCGCTATCTGGCTGATGATCGCCTCCACCCGCGGCTGGCCGGTGTCCACGACCCACTCGATCGTCGGCGCCATCGTCGGTTTCGCCGTGGCCGGCATCGGCATGGAAGCGGTGCAATGGGGCAAGATCGGTCAGATCGTCGCCAGCTGGCTGGTCTCGCCGCTGCTCGGCGGGGTCATCGCACTGGTACTGATGTTGAGTATCCGCAAGCTGATACTGAATGCGGACAACCCGTTCGCCCAGGCCAAGAAATGGGGCCCCTTCTACGTCTTCCTGGTGGGCTTCATCGTCAGCCTGGTGACCATGTTCAAGGGTCTGAAACACCTCAACCTCCATTTCTCCATGGCCGAGAGCATTTTCGCAGCCGTTGTCTTTGGAATAATCTGTGCCGTCGTCGGCAGAATAATGATCAACCGGGTCAAGGTGGACGAGACCGCGGATCGTGACTTCCACTATGCCAGCGTCGAAAAGGCCTTCGTTCCGATGATGATCTTCACCGCCTGCGCCATGGCCTTCGCGCACGGTTCCAACGACGTGGCAAACGGTATCGGCCCCATGGCCGCAGTCGTTTCCATCGTCGAGAGTGGCGGTCAGGTGGGCCAGAAGGCGTCCCTGCCGATCTGGATCCTGCTGCTGGGTGGCGTCGGTATCGTGGTCGGCCTGGCCACCATGGGCTGGAAGGTCATGCAGACCATCGGCACCAAGATCACGGAACTGACCCCGACCCGTGGCTACTGCGCCACCCTGGCGGCGGCCACCACGGTGGTGTTGGCATCCAAGACCGGTCTGCCGGTATCCACCACCCATATCGCGGTAGGCGCGGTGATGGGTGTGGGTCTGGCCCGCGGCCTCGGTGCCCTTGACCTGCGTGTAATTGGCAATATCGTGGTCTCCTGGGTGATCACCCTGCCGGCCGGCGGCATACTCGCTGCCATCTTCTTCTTCATCTTTAAGGGGATATTTGGCTCAACGGCTGGCGTGTAGTGAACTGGGACCCGCTTCGGCGGGTCCCAGTTCTATGAATCCCCGTTTTCGCCGCCACCACCAAACTGCCTCCGGAAATCGACATGTCCGAATACGCAACGCAGCCGTGTCCGGACCTGCGTCATATGAAGGGGCTGTCCTTTCCGGCGGACGTCAAGTTTCGACATGTTCTTGTCACAGGACCACCCGGGGCCGGCAAGAGCACCCTTATCCTCCAGCTCGGTGGCTGGTCCGAAGAGGGCTATCTCGATCTCTCGAGGCCGCGCTGGTGGACGGATCAAGCCCTGGCCTTTCGTCCAAGGGAGATCCATCTCGGATTTCCCTTCGTGGGTTTCGAACAGGCGCTCGCGGTGTTCGACCCCGAGTGGCTGGAGGCCACCCCACACCCCCAGCTGGACCTGGCACGCATCCAGATCCCGCCACCCAAGCGCACCTTCCTATCGCCAGACTGGCGCAAGCGCTACGTATTCGAGTTCCTGTTGCCGCCGGCCGAGGTACTGTTCGAACAGCGCAGCCGTCGTGCCGAAAAGGGTACTCACCCGGTAGACTTCAATCTCAGTCTGGAACTGGTAAAGGCGCAGATCGACGTCTTTCGCCGATGCGCGGTTCACCTTTCGCGAAATGGGGTTCGCGTCTATCTTAGAGAAGGAACCTCAAGCCCTCCCATCTGCATCCTTGGTGCAGGAGACGCCAATGATTAAGTCGTCGCCCAGGGCGAAACCCGATCTGCTGCATCGGCTTCGCCGGGCCTTTTCCGGCCTCAATCGTTGCCGGCAGCTGAAACTGCGTGACGCCTACCGGCTGGTGGGTGATACCGTGCGGGTTCCCTATGAAGGCTTTCCGATGGAACTGATCCTGGGAGAAAACGGCAAACGCCTGAGGCTCTACCCGGAACACCCGCTGGCAGGACCCGCTGACGATGGAGAGCCACCGAGCTTCCTGATCGAAGACCCGGATCATTCCGCTGCCACCATTGGCGGCTTCTTGCGCCTGGAGCCCGGCGAACGGCTCACCCTGGGCCGCGACGATCCAGAGCAGCAGGCCATGTTCAACTACCCCGAGAGCGTCGCACCGCAGCATCTGCGCGTGATCCATGACGATGATGCCGTGGTGTTCGAGGACAAGACCTCAGTCGGTACCTGTATTGCGCCGGCACTGAACGAAGAGAAGTCCGAACGGATGGCCTGCCTGCGGCGTATCTACGACATCTTCGGCGGCCCCCTGAAACCCTTGCCCAAGGACGAGGCCCTGATCCTGATCAAGGAGGTCAACCAGCTCATGGAGCAGGAGGTCTTGCGTCCACGTGACGATCGTGGCCTGCCCGGCGGGCTGCTGAAACTGCCCGCCGGACCCACCCCGATCGTGGTCGCCGATCTGCATGCCCTGGTCGACAACCTGCTGGTGATCCTCAGCCACAACGGATTTCTGCATGCCCTCGAAAAAGGCGAGGCCTGCCTCGTGATCATCGGCGACGCCGTGCATTCCGAGCGGGATGGGGCCATGGACCAGATGGACGATTCGATCCTGATGATGGATCTGATCTTCCGGCTGAAGCTACGTTTTCCCGAGAACCTGTTCTTTATCCGCGGCAACCATGACAGCTTTGGCGAGGAAATTTCCAAGGGAGGGGTGCCCCAGGGCCTGCTATGGAAGCGGGCCCTGAACAAGACACGCGGCAAGGCGTATCGCCGGGCCATGCAGCGCTATTACGACCTGCTGCCCTATGTAGTCGTCTCACCCGACTTCTGTGCCGCACATGCAGCGCCGCCCAGGAGCAAGATCTCCACCGACATGCTGGTCGAAATTCATCGCTATCCGGGCCTGGTGCCCGAACTGCTGAGCAATCGCATGATTCGGCCCAACCGGCCCGGCGGATATACCAAGGGAGACATAAAGCGGTTCCGCAAAAGCCTGGACCTTGAGCCGGACACGCCCTTCATCGTCGGCCACACCCCGATGGACCTGACCGACACTTACTGGTTAAACAATGGCGGAGCGGCCAATCACCACGTCCTGTACAGCGCCAACGAAAACTGGGTTGGCCTGTTCACCCGGATCGGTGGCCAGATGTGGCCCATGAAATACCCCGCCGAGCCGCTGGTCGAACTGGTCAACGGGTTTGCGGATCAGGCGGCCAGCCAGGAGCCGCCGCGGTACCTGGCTTCGGGCCTCAGTGCACCATGACGCCTGCGATCTCCGCCGCGTGAAGAACGGCTGGCCATCAAGGGCCGGCCGCTTGACTGCCTGATTCAGGCGATGGGTCCTGGTGCCCCCGGAGAGATCAGCAGAGGTATACGCCCACGGCACAACGTCGCACCGAGCGGCGGGCCACGCCGGCAACGCTCACGGGCGTGAGCGGACGCCCGACCCTGGCCTCGGCAGTCGGGATAAGGCTATGAACCCCGGGGATCGAAAGACGCTCGCCAAGTTCAGCACCGAAAATCACGAGGACCCCGGCAACCAGAAAGGCGGCAAATCGCTTCGTCATACTCATTTGGCTTCTCCAGTCGCGAAATGTGAGGGCAGATCGTCGCCCTCGTCGAGGTCCTTGAGATCCACCTTCTTCGCATCGGTCGTGTTCTTGAAACTGAAATCGGTCGCTGCGACCTCGCCCCGCTCTTCCAGGCCCTGACCTGAATGCTGTATTGCGGCCCGCCGTTGAGGAGCTTGGAGGTGATGGTGTACCGGCAGGGATAGACGCGTTCGCCCTGTGCGATCCAGATCTGCCAGTCGACCTCTTTCGCCCGGAAGGCGAGGTGATCGCATTCAACACCGCCGATCACGCCGCTGCCGATATCCTTCACCGCGCCTCTTGCAGGTTTTTACCCGGCAAAGGGCCTGCAATTGCGGGCGGCCCGAGACATCATGCGTGGTGGGCGGGCAAAGGCAGCACCACACTGACCTCCAGGCCACCCAAGGTCGACGATCGTGCAAGACCGATGCTTCCGTGGTAGTCACCTACCAGGTCCTTGACGATCGCCAGACCCAATCCATGACCCGCCTCCTGTTCATCCAGGCGGCTGCCCCGTCGCAGCAGAGGCGCCCGCTGATCCTCGGGCACACCGGGCCCATCGTCCGCCACGCGGATCACCATCCCGTCATCCAGTGCGATCTGCAGTTCGACACGCCGGCTCGCCCATTTGCAGGCGTTGTCCAGCAGGTTTCCCAGCAGCTCGAGCATGTCCTCATAATCAAAAGGCAGCACGGCGTCCGGCAGGGGGCCGCAGCTGATATCCAGACCGCGCGTGGCGTACATCTGGCGCAAGACCTCAATCAGCTCAGGGACCTGGCGGCGCGGCACAAAGTGCTGCCCCCCGCCCTCGCCCGCCAGGCGCGCACGTTTGAGCTCGCGTTCGATCAGCGCGCTGATCCGATTCAGTTGCTCAGACAGACGCCGGCTGTCCGCCGCAGGTAGCGGCAGGCGGTCGAGTTCACGGGTCATCAGGCTCAGCGGCGCCTTCAGTGCATGAGCCAGGTTGCCCAGGGACCGCCTGGAACGCTGCAGGCGCTGCTGCACTTGTTTCAGCAGGCGGTTGAGTTCTGCCGTCAGGGGACGGATCTCAAGCGGCCCCGGTTCCTGCAGTTGCTGCAATTGTCCCGTGCTTACCTGCCGCACCTGCTCGCGGACCTCGTCGAGTACACGAAAGCCCCGACGCACCACGTATCGCTGAATCAGTACGATGGCCAGCAGCGCAAAACCAAGCAACGTCAGCGCGAACATCTGGAAACGACGGATATCGGCAGCCATCGGCGCCATGTCTTCCGCCACCGTCAGGCTGAAATCCATGCCGCCCTTGCTGTATCCGGCCGAGCGCAACTGCAGACGCTGGCCAACTGGCCCCGGCCCCAGGTATGCCCTGACCTCGCCCGGCATGAGCGACGGAACCTCCAGGGTCTCGTCCCAAAGTGAGCGCGAACGGATCTCCGTGCCATCGGCGAGGCTCACCACGAAGTAGTGGCCGGACAAGGGCTGCTGATAGATCGGCGTGATCCGGCCCTCGCGTAGCCGCGTCTGGCCACTCGGGTTCACCCAAAGCGCGCCGACCAGGGCCTCCGCATCGTGTTCCAGGCGCGCCAGGACATAGGCCTCGCTGAGTGACCTGACCGCGGTGATGGAGCCCCAGAAGAGTAGCGCGAACACCACCAGTAAGGTCGTCGCAAGCCCTGTGACGAAACGCCGTTCGAGCGAGATCAAGACCGACTCCTGAACAGGTAGCCCTGACCACGTCGGGTTTCTATGCGTTCGCGGCCGATCTTTTCGCGCAGCCGTCGCACATAGACCTCGAGTACATTGCTGTCGCGATCGTGATCAGCTTCGTAGACGTGATCCGTAAGCCGCCCCTTTGACAGGACCTTGTCGGGATAGCTCATCAGGTAACGCAGCAGCCGGAATTCGGTACCGGTCAGCTCCACCTCGGTGCCGTCGGCAAGTTGCACCCGCTGGCGCTCCTCGTCCAGGCGCAGGCCGGCAACCGTGAGCTGTGGTTCCGCCCGCCCGGCACTGCGTCGCAGCAGGGCCTGAACCCTTGCCGACAGTTCCTCGAAGTGAAACGGTTTGCCGAGATAATCATCCGCTCCAGAGCGCAGACCCAGGACCCGCTCCGCCCAGGAGTCGCGTGCAGTCAGGATCAGTACCGGCGTCGCAAGCCCGCCTTCACGCCACGACCTCAACACCTCCAGGCCGGGCTTGCCGGGCAGACCGAGGTCGAGGATCACTGCGTCGTAGATCTGTTCGCGACCGAGATACTCCGCATCGATACCGTTGTCCGCCCTGTCGACGGCAAAACCGGCATGGCGCAGATCGGTGGCGATGCCATCGGCAAGCTGTTCATCGTCCTCGACGAGCAGCAGTCGCAAGTCAGTCCTCCCGTTTTTCCTGCATCAACTTTCCGGTAACGGCGTCATAGTACCGCTCCTCCACGCGCCCGGCGTCGTCGAGCAGTTCGAGCTCGTAGACCAGGCTGCCGTGTTCGCGCTCCAGCTTGGCCTCCAGCACCCGCCGGCCGGCCAGTTCGGGTCTCTGCATCAGCTCAGACAGTGGAACGATATTTCCGGCATGGCGCAGCGCCCGCGCCTCGTCGTGGTCGTCCGATGCAACAGCCGGGGATCCACCCTGGAAAAGGACCACCCCGGTGGTGATCACCAGCACCACGAACAACCAGGCGAGACGGCTTCTTGCAATCTCAGACATCTTCGCTCCTCCGCAACTTCATGCCAGTCCACATCGACCGGACAAGGTTTTCCCTGTGCAGCACGCTGGCCATCAGCACGCCACCGACATGGACTAAAACCAGTGCCACTGTGAGATTGGCGAAACCCTCGTGCAGGTCCTTCCAGTACCCGTGCTCGTTGCCGCCTATCAGCATACCGCTTGCACCGGTCGCCAGCAGGGTCAGCAGCAGCGCAATGACCATCCAGCCCCCGGCCGGATTGTGTCCGAGGTAATGTTGCGGCCTCCCCGACCGCAGTCCCCTGAGGTAGGCCAGGGTACGCCCGGGGCTGTACAGGAAATCGCTGAACCTTGCATGCGACGATCCAAGCAGGCCCCACAACGTCCGCAGACCGACCAGCACCAGTATGAAATAACCCGTCTGCTCGTGCAGCCAATCCCATTCCTCCGCGCTCGCCCAGGCCATGATGAAGGCCAACACCAGCGACCAGTGAAAAACACGCACGAATGGATCCCAGACCTGGACCCTGTCCCGTTCAAGCTGCATATCCGCTCCCCGATCTTACGATCCCTCAATCTCTGATTTCGCACCGGGCTGGGCCTGACGGCCCGGTCACCGATATCCGGGAACCGGTTATCCGGTCCCTGGCTGCAGAGTCTGGGACAACAAGCTGAAACGAAACTGAAAAGGCCGTTAACATGACAAGCGGCGTGAACACGAAGTTTTCTGGAGTGAAGGTGCCGGCACTGATCGAGGTCGACAATCTGATCAAGGACTACCCGGGGCTGCGCGCCGTGGACGGCATCGGCTTTGCGGTCAGGGAAGGCAGCTGCTTCGGTCTGCTCGGCCCCAACGGCGCCGGCAAGACCACCACATTGGAGATCCTGGAGGGGATCACGCAGGCCGATGGCGGCCGTGTCCTTTACCGTGGCGCACCGCGCGACGATGCCTACCGCGAGGTGATCGGGATCCAGTTTCAGACCACGGCCATGCAGGATTTCCAGACGGTGCGCGAGGCGCTGCAACTGTTCGCCAGCCTTTATTCGAAACATCGCCCGCTCGGCGAACTGATCGAACTGTGCAACCTTGGCGAACTGCTGGGACGCGACACGCGCAAGCTGTCCGGCGGCCAGCGCCAGCGCCTGCTGCTCGCGATAGCACTGGTGAACGACCCGGACCTGGTTTTTCTGGATGAACCGACCACGGGCCTGGATCCGCAGTCGAGACGCAATTTCTGGCGGCTGATCGAAGGCATCAGGCGCGAGGGCAAGACCATATTGCTGACCACCCATTACATGGAGGAGGCAAGCGTGCTGTGTGACGAGATCGCGGTCATCGACCGCGGCCGGATCATCGCGCAGGGCGCGCCCGGGCGCCTGCTGGCAGAACACTTTCCACGTGCCCTGATTCGCATCCCACTGCATGCCTTGCCTGACCCGGCCAGGCTGCCGGCCGGGTTCGAGCCACGCCGCGACCATGCCGTGGCCGCCAGTGACGACATCGAACTCACCCTGTCCGACCTGCGGCGGCAGTCGGTGGCGCTGGACGAACTGCATATCAGTGCCCCGACGCTGGATGACCTGTTTCTCAAACTCACCGGACACGGATTGCGCGAATCATGAAACTCAGGCGCATCCTTGCCGTGGTCCACGCGCGCAACCGCGAGTTTTATCGCGACAAGGCCGGACTGGGCTGGAACATCTTCATGCCTGCAGTGATGGTGCTCGGACTGGCGTTCATCTTCAGCAGTCCGAATGAAGATCTTTTCAAGGTCGGCGTGCTCGGCACCGGTAAAGATGCACAAACATCGGTCTTTCTCGAGACCCGCCAAATAGACTTCATCCCGCAGGATGACGAGGCCGCGGCGATCGAGAAGCTGCGCTACCACCGCATCGACCTGCTGCTCGATCTCAGCGGCCAACCGCGCTACTGGATCAACGAACTCTCACCCAAAGGCTATCTCGTCGAGCGCCTGCTGCTGCAGAGCCATACACCCCCGGATACGACGATCAAACGCGAGTCCGTCCGGGGTCGACCCGTGCGCTACGTCGACTGGGTGTTGCCCGGCGTACTCGCGATGAACGTGATGTTCAGCAGCCTCTGGGGGGTCGGCTGGGTCATCGTGCGTTACCGCAAGAACGGTGTCCTGCGACGCCTGCGCGCCACACCGCTGACCGCCGGTGAATTCCTGGTCGCCCAGATCATCTCACGCCTGCTGGTGGTCACCGTGGTCACGGCCATTGTCTTCGCGGGCACCAATGCCCTGCTCGATTTCCCGATGCGCGGATCCTACCTGGCCCTGGGCATGGTCTTTCTGTCGGGTGCCATCGCCCTGGTCAGCATGGGATTGACCGTGTCGGCACGGGTGCGCAGCGAAGAGCTGGCGGACGGGCTGTTGAACCTGATTTCCTGGCCCATGATGATCCTGTCCGGTGTCTGGTTCTCACTCGAGGGCACCAACCCATGGGCGCAGCGGATTGCCGAGTTCCTGCCGCTGACGCACATGGTCGAGGGCGCGCGCAGGATCATGCTCGACGGCGCCGGGCTGGCCGATGTGGCATTCGAGATCGTTGTCCTGCTGGGCCTGGGCGCAGTGCTGTTGACCCTGTCGGCGAGGGCCTTTCGCTGGCAGTAAAGTCAGGAACTGCATGCCCAACTACTGGCCGATGCCCGAACGCACCTTGTCCACCATGTCGCTTGCACCCTGTTTCAGGGTTTCGACTGCCTTCCGGCCGAGACGTTTCTGTTCTGCGTTGACCAGCGTGAGCAGTTCTGCGTCGGTCAGCTGTCTCCCGTCGAAGGTCATCTTGAAAGGCAGGGTCGCATAGGCCGACAGCGGGTCGGCCAGGGTGATGGCGGTATCGTCGAGCGCCGTGTAGGCATAATGGCAGGCCGACCGCTTGCTGATGCGATCGCCGCCATTTTCGAGCGCCTCGAACGTCAACCCGGTCACAGCGTACTCCGGTCGATAGAAGGCGTTCTCGTTGCCCGTCCATTCGACAGAGCCGCCGTCTGGCAGCAAGGCTGCGGTCAGGTTCTTGCACAGGGTCACGCGTACGTCCTCGTGCGGACCGGAGCACCCGGCATTAACCAGCAGGCCGCACGCCAGTCCAGCTGCGACCAGCGATCTCGACATCGATGTGGTTTGCATCCTGTTCATCTCCTATCTGAAATATTATTTGAGCCACCGCAGCAGCGCCCGACGCGATCTCAGTCGTCGGGCTCGATTCCGTCGACCTTCTGGAACCCGCGCGGCAGTTTGTTGCCGCGCCGGCCGCGCTCGCCCTCATAGGCGTTCAGATCGGCTGCGCGCAGGTTCAGGTAACGCTTGCCCGAATTCAGTCTAACCTTGCCGCCGTCCGGTACGGCAAGGATATCGACCACGTATTCGCTGCGCTCTGCGATCGCCTTTGACGGTATCGCAATGATCTTGTTGCCCTTGCCGCGCGTCAGCTCCGGCAGGTCGCTGGCCGGTATGACCAGCATCCGGCCCTCGTTGGTGACTGCAACCAGGCGGTCGGTGTCAGGGTCCGTGATCACCGAGGGCCGCAATACGCGTGCACCGGCCGGCAGGCTCAGGACCGCCTTGCCGGCCTTCTTGTTGGCCAGCAGGTTGCTGGCACGAACGCGGAAACCGTACCCGGCGTCAGACGCCAGCAACCACCACTGATCGGGGTCACCACCGAGCGCCGCCACGAACGACTCTCCGGCCGGCGGATTGAAACGCCCGGTCAGCGGCTCGCCCTGGCCGCGCGCAGACGGCAGCGTATGCGCCGCAAGCGAGTAACTGCGGCCCGCCGAATCGAGGAATATTGCCTGCTGGTTACTGCGCAGACGCACGGCCTGGCGGTAAGCGTCGCCGGCCTTATAGCTCAGTTCCCGCGCGTCGACTTCGTGTCCCTTGGCCGCGCGCACCCAGCCCTTCTCGGACAGGATCACGGTGACCGGCTCGCTGGGCGCCAGCTCGGACTCGTCCATGGCCTCCGCGGCGGCACGCGACACGATCGGTGAGCGGCGCTCGTCGCCGTACTTTTCCGCATCTGCCAGCAATTCCTTCCGGATCAGGGTCTTCATACGCTGCTTCGAACCCAGGGTCTTCTGCAGCTGATCGCGTTCTTCGGCCAGCGCCTCCTGCTCGGCACGGATCTTCATCTCCTCCAGGCGTGCCAGCTGGCGCAGCTTGGTATCGAGAATGTAGTCGGCCTGCACCTCGCTCAGATCGAAGCGCGACATCAGCACCGGCCTGGGCTCGTCCTCGCTGCGGATGATCCGGATCACCTCATCCAGGTTGAGGAAGGCCACCAGCACGCCATCCAGCAGGTGCAGGCGCTCGAGCACCTTGTCCAGCCGGAACTGCAGTCTGCGCCGGACCGTCTCGAAGCGGTACTCCAGCCACTCGACCAGGATCTGGCGCAGGTCCTTGACCCGCGGCCGGCCGTCCAGGCCGATCATGTTCATATTGACGCGGTAACTGCGTTCCAGGTCGGTAGTGGAAAACAGGTGCAGCATCAACCTTTCGATGTCCACGCGGTTGGAGCGTGGGACTATCACCAGCCGGCTCGGGTTCTCGTGATCGGACTCATCGCGCAAGTCCTCGATCCAGGGCAGTTTTTTTGCCTGCATCTGCGCCGCGATCTGCTCCAGCACACGCGAACCCGAGACCTGGTATGGCAGCGCGGTGATGACGATGGCGCCTTGGTCCTTGTGCCAGCGTGCGCGCTGACGCACCGAACCTCCGCCGGTCTCGTAGATCCTGCGCAGATCGGCGAGCGGTGTGACGATCTCGGCCTCGGTCGGAAAGTCCGGGCCGGGCACATGCTCGCAAAGCTCGGCCAGCGACACCTTCGGGTCATCGATCAGCCTGATACAGGCCGACGCCACCTCGCGCAGATTGTGGGGCAGGATATCGGTGGCCATGCCCACCGCAATACCCGTGGCACCGTTCAGGAGCACGTTCGGCAGGCGCGCCGGCAGCATCGCCGGCTCCTTGAGGGTGCCGTCGAAATTGGGTAGCCAGTCCACTGTCCCCTGGCCGAGTTCCGACAGCAGCACCTGCGCATAGGCGGTCAGGCGTGCCTCGGTGTAGCGCATGGCGGCGAACGACTTCGGCTCGTCCGCCGAGCCCCAGTTGCCCTGGCCGTCGATCAGCGGGTAGCGGTAGGAAAAGTCCTGTGCCATCAGGACCATGGCCTCATAGCAGGCGGAATCGCCGTGCGGGTGGAATTTGCCCAGCACATCGCCGACCGTGCGTGCCGATTTCTTGTGCTTGGAGGCCGCCGACAGCCCGAGTTCGGACATGGCGTAGACAATGCGGCGCTGGACCGGCTTCAGGCCGTCGCCGATAAACGGCAATGCCCGGTCCAGAATGACGTACATCGAGTAGTCGAGGTAGGCCTTCTCGGTGAATTGGCGAAGCGGGAGCTGCTCGACGCCTTCTGCGTTGTACTGCGGTTCCTGATCCATCGGGCTCTTGGCTGGTTCTGAGGAAGCCGGGATTCTACACTGCCGGCCGATCCATGCCGCATCTCGCGCAGAGACGGGCGCACCGGGCCTTGCCCGGCACGGGGAATCAGCGCCGGATTGAGGTGGTTTCCGCGGCTGTCATGAACGCCCAGTGCACGCGCAAAAGGCGATTGGCCTATCATCGCGGCTTACACAAACCTGGTTCCGTGCAGAATGCCCATTGCCACCCGAGTCGACGAGTTTGCAACCTTTATGCAGGCACATTCACGCCTGTTCGTTCTCACCGGTGCCGGCATCAGTACCGGCTCTGGGATCCCGGACTACCGTGACGACAACGGTGAATGGAAACGCGCCGCTCCAGTGCAGTACAGGGATTTTGTCGATCAGGCAGTTACCCGCCGGCGCTACTGGGCCCGCAGCCTGGTCGGCTGGCCCTGGTTTCACGCTGCCAGGCCGAATCTGTGTCACCGGACACTGGCCGATTGGGAGTCCACAGGACGGATCTCACAGCTGGTGACCCAAAATGTCGACCGTCTGCACCAGGGCGCGGGGTCACGCCAGGTCATCGACCTGCACGGCCGGCTGGACCGGATCGTCTGCCTCGACTGCGGGGCCCTGTCGGGCCGGGCCGAGATGCAGGAGGAACTGCTGGCCGGCAATCCCGAGTTTGCCTCACTGACTGTCGAGATCGCGCCAGACGGTGACGCCCACCTTGAACATGCAGATTTCCGCCATTTCCGGGTTCCCGACTGCCCACACTGCGGCGGCATACTGAAACCTGACGTCGTGTTCTTCGGCGAGAACATTCCGCGCGAGCGCGTGGACCGCTCGATCAGCGCGCTGATCGATTCCGACGCCCTGCTGGTGATCGGCTCCTCGCTGATGGTGTATTCGGGATTCCGATTCTGCCGTCTGGCAGCAGAACATGGCATACCCATCGCCGCCATCAACCCGGGCCGAACCCGCGCCGATGACCTGATCGGCCTCAAGTTATCAGAACGCTTCGAAGACCTGATCCCCAAGTTGCGGGAGATCGCGACCGGGCCGTAAGGCGCGTAGCCTTCCGCGAACCCAGATCTGCGGCCAGAAACGTTGGACGAGCGAGATCCCGACGCCCAGCAGTGACAGGGCGACCGCGACAAATGGCACCGCGAAGGTCAACGGCAGCAAATGAACCGGTAGTGGCACCGCCACCAGGGCAAGCGGAAACTGGATCAGAACCCGGCAATGGACCCGTGAAACCCATTGCCGGGTTTGCTTTCATTCAACACGCTGGCTAACCCGCAAATTGCATGAAGGAATCGGAATTTCTGGGAAAACTGGCTAAGTAGCTTGGACTATCGCCAGAAGAGCCATAGCCGTAGCTATGGGTCGAGGGGGATCGTTCAAGATGCAACGCCAGGTTTTCCAGAAAACCGATTAGGACAAACTGTAACTCGTACTGCATGGGCCAGAACTAATCCACATACGATTTCTGACGCGTTTGAAATGCGATATTGGGTCCGCCTTCATGCAATTTGTGGGCTAACCGTATTTCCCCTGCAGGAAGGGATTGTGTGCCTTCTCTTCGCCGACAGTGGTGGTCGGCCCGTGTCCCGGAAACAGGGTCACGTCGTCTCCGAGCGGCCAGACGCGTTCGCGGATGGAGCGCAGCAGGGTCTTGTGGTCGCCGCGCGGAAAATCGGTCCGACCGATGGAACCCTGGAAAATGACGTCGCCGACGATCGCGACCCGCGAAGGCCGGTGAAAGAAGATGACATGCCCCGGTGTGTGCCCCGGGCAATGGTGCACCTCCATTGTCTGCTCACCTAAACTCACTTGGTCGCCCTCGCTCAACCAGCGCCCGGGGATGAAGGCCTCACCGGGCGGGAATCCGAACTGACTGCACCATTGCGGCAGTGTATCGAGCAGAAAGCGATCGGCCTCGTGCGGTCCCTCGATCGGCAGGTCGAGTTCACGCGCCATCCCGCCGACCGCCCCGACATGATCGAAGTGGCCATGGGTCACCAGAATCTTTTCCAGGCTTACACCGGTATCGCGGACGACCTCGAGGATACGCTGCGGGTCACCCCCCGGGTCCACCACCGCGGCCCGGCCGGTCGATTCACACCACAGGAGCGTGCAGTTCTGCTCATAAGCGGTAACGGGAATGATTCGAGTATTCATAAAGGAAAGCCTAACGCGGCCGCTATCAGAAGAGCAAAAAGAATGATGGTAACGGGCACACACAGGGCTCGCAGCATTCCGGCCCGGTTGGCGGGCCGACCAGACAACCATTGGATAAGCTAACGTGTTTGCAAAATGGATCGGCCGCAGTGCCAGCAGAAGTGAACTGACGATCGAGGCCCTGTCTGTACTAGGCCCCTACGCCGAACTGTCACCGGCCGAACTCGAGGTGGCACTGAGCCTGGTAAACCGGATCCAGGTAAAACAGGGGTTGTTGAACAACGAACTCCCCTCGGACCAGCGTGTATACCTGGAAAAGGGCAGCCTACAGATCCAGACCCATACGGGATACGTGCTCCTCCTCAAGGCCGGTACGCCTCAGGCTCGCTTTCAGGTCCCGCTCAAACCTGACATCGTCAGTCTCTATGCCCCCGAACCCTGCGCCTTCCTGTGCGTGCCGCACTCGGTTGATCGAGCACCGAAGACGCCTGCAGACAAAATGCCACGCCCGGACCTGACCCCGGAAGAAGCCGAGGCCATGGAGGGCCTGCGGCAATATTTCCGCAAGCACCAGTGCGAGCTGCCCAGCCTGCCGGACCTGGCGTTGAAGATCGGCAAGGCCATCGACAACCCGGACAATGCCAACGAGGACATCGCGCGGCTGATCCAGATCGACCCGGCGCTCACCGCACGCATCATCAGCGTGGTGAACAGTGCAGCGTTCGGCGGCTTCAACAAGATCCAGAGCATTCACCAGGCCACCGCCCGCCTTGGTCGAAACAAGGTCCGCAGCCTGGTCTACAGCTGCCTGCTGAAGGGAATCTTCAAGATCAACTCCAGTACCCTGAAGAAACACATGGAGACGTTGTGGCAGCACAGCGCCTATGTGGCGGCACTCGCGTTCGTGCTGGGGCGGGAAACCCCGGGTATTGACCCGGAGCAGGCCCTGCTGGCAGGGCTGGTGCATGATATCGGTGCGGTCGCCGTCATCGGGGGCATCAACCGATTCCCGCTGTTGGCCGAACGCGAAGAGGTACTGGATTACACCATCGCCAGCTCGCGTATCGAGATGGGGGTGCTCACGCTCAAGCAATGGGGTCTGGAGGACGAGCTGCAGGATGTCGTAAAGAATGCCCGGAACTGGTTCAGGATCGGGACCGCCATCCCGGAGAACCCCGATGTCGTCATTCTGGCCAAGTTGCATTCCCTGATCGGCTCTCCGGCCCAAAGCAGACTGCCGCGTGTCGACACCGTCCCGGCATTCTTCAAGCTGGCGCACGGCGAACTCAGCCCCCACCATTCGCTCGGCATACTCGAGGAGGCCGAGGAGGATGTTCGCGAAGTGCACGCACTGATCGCCGGCGCATGACTCAGTTGCAACAGCCCCCCGAAACGCATGACTTTCGTCCGCGGTTGAAACCCATACAAACCCGGTAACATCCCAGCGGGTAGCGGACTGCGCCATGCACCGGGTGCCGGAATCGAGTGCGGCCGTACCACATGCGCCCCCGACACAGAGCTCGGAGGTGCAATACGATTTTGCGCGTCTGTACTTACCGATCGAACAACATCGCCTGAATTGCAGGGTTCCCCACGACGGTCGGGAATAGATCAACCACGCAGTACGCTGCGCATCTCGTCGATCTGGGCCTTGGCATCGTGCATGATCTGCAGGCTCTTCTCCGGTGTTACGTCCTCACCGAGCACCCGCTTGATCGCCGAGATCTTCTCGAGCGGGGGCAAGCCAGCCAGCTGGTGCTTGCGCAGCCGCTCGTGCACTTGGCCGACAATGAGAAGGTCGGTGAAATCGGCCGGGCCGGTCTGCTGCCTGGTCCAATTTTCCGCATCACGAGCACCCGCCACCACGGCCGGCGTAAACATCCATTTACGCAGAATCATGGCCCCGAGCTCGCCGCGCATGCGCAAGATGGTCTCTTCCAGCGCCGCCTCGTCCTGCGCCAGGTCCGGGTATTTGTGAATGTAGTTGAGGATCGCAATCGCACCGACGTCATGGACCAGTCCGATCAGCAGGGCCTCCTCGGCCTGCATGCCCTTGATCTCGCGCGCGAGCACGAAGCTCAACGCGGCTATCTGAGCACTGTGCTTCCAAAGCACCAGCATGCGCTTCTGGATCATGGGGTCGTCGTTCTGGAAGACTTCCTTGAGCGCGAAGGTCAGCACTAGTTGCTTGGTCGTTCGCATCCCGAGGCGGACAACGGCGGCCGAGCAGGTCTCGACCGCGGCCAGACCGCCATAAAGGGCGCTGTTTGCCGCCTTCAGGAGCTTGGCGGCCATTGCCGGATCGGATTCGACCAAGTGCGCGATGGCGCGTGCATCGCTCACCTCGTCGTCGATGGCGCGGCGGATGCGCAAAGCCAGATCCGGCAGACTCGGCAGGATGGCCTTGTCGTTCTTCAGATCGTGGTAGAGCTGGAAGCTCAGTCTGGACTCGGCCTCGCGGCGCTCCTCCTCCTCCTGGCTCTCCACCTTGATATCGTCCGGATCGTGCACCCTGCCGTTGCAGCCGGCCGCACTCAGGACGATGTCCGGAACACGGATGCCACGTACCCGGCTCATCGCCTTGACGCCGAAGATTCGCGGACGCAGGTTCGCCACCGGGGTACGGGCCGACTGGGCCGTGATCTCGATTGTCTTGTCGTCCCCGTCCGACGCCTCGAGCGAGATCTCACCTTCCCTGAGGAAATAGGTGAAGCCGTCGTCGCTGCCGCGCTCGAGGATGACGGCGCCCTTGCGCGCCTCCACCGGCTCGACGGCCTCGGCAACCACCTCGAGTTGCCACGGTGGCAGGTCGGTGAGCATTGCGATCTTGCGCAATGCATCGGTTTCATGAGTACTAGCCATGCCCCTCTATCGGCACGGATGTCTGGGAGTTTAGGCCCTCAATGGGAAAGAACCTCATGCCGGGGACACTCACCCCGCCCACCGACAACACGCACACCCGGCCAAGCCTTCACCAGATGCGACAGGTTTTCTCACACCAGGGCGATGGGCTCCGCTGCCGATGAACGCTCGAGCACCCGCCCGATGATCGACGCCTCGGAATAACCAAGGTCCCGCAGGGCCTGCACGCAGCCTTCTGCCTGCGCGCTGGGCACGCCCGCCAGCAGCCCACCGGCTGTCTGCGGATCGAACAACAGCGGGTAGCGCGGATGGCGGCTTGATCTTTCGAGGTCCCGCACCGCCCGACGCAGACGCAGGTTCTGCGGCTGCAGTGAAGACAGGATGCCGGCCGCCACCGTCTCAACGGCCCCATCCAGCAGCGGTACCGCATCGATGGAGATTTCCGCATCCACCTCCGCCGCGCGCGTCATCTCGATCAGGTGACCAAGCAGGCCGAAACCGGTGACATCGGTGCAAGCAGTCGCGCCGAAGCGCGGCAGACACTCAGCCGCCGCCTGGTTCGAAACCAGCATCGAGTCGATTGCCGCATCGATCCAACGCCCTTTGGCACGCCGGCGCATGTCCGCGGCGAAAAGGGTACCGGTGCCGACTGGCTTGGTCAGGATCAGCGCATCGCCCGGCCGCAGCCCGCCCTTCTTGAGTACCTTGTCAGGTGTGATGAAACCGTTGACGGTCAGGCCGAAGGCGAGTTCCGCGCCCTCGCTGGTATGCCCACCGGCGAGGACCGCCCCCGTCCTGGCCACCACCTCCAGTGCGCCGCTCATGACGTCGAACAGGGTCTCCTCGACCACCCGTTCACGCCCGTACGGAACCGTCGCGATGGCGAGTACGGACTGCGCCTGAGCACCCATGGCAAACAGGTCACCCAATGCATGGTTGGCCGCGATCTGGCCGAACACATAGGGGTCATCGATGAAGGCGCGGAAGTAATCCACACTCTGCGCCAGCAACATGCCCTCGGGCACCCGGTAGACAGCGGCGTCATCGGGCGAATCCAGGCCGATCACCACATCATCGCGCCGCTGTTCGGGCAGTCGCTGGATGACCCGGCTCAGCACCGAGCTGCCCACCTTGGCACCGCAGCCGCCGCAACGCATGGCCAGGGTCGACAGCTCCCTGATCGCCTGCGCGTCGGCCACGCCCTCGGCCAGTACCGGGGCGGCCTCGCCAGTCATCGCGGGCAGTTCGTTGAAACGCTGCATGAAGCGCCGGTCGATCCAGTCCTTGACGCCCCACAGCCACTGGCCTTCGAGCGACCAGCCGCCGCGCGAGGCGATCACATAGCGGTCACCGGTGCTGATCAGGCCGAGGAAATGGCGTTGCGGCCGATACGGGAGCAACCTGCGTCCAGTGCCCGCGCGCCGCAGGTTCTCGGTCAGTACCCGGCCCTGCCGCACCGCAAATACGCCCGACTTCGGGCGCGGATCCGGCATCGAGGCCACGTCTCCGGCGGCAAACACCTGCGGGTGCGAAACCGACTGCAGGTATTCGTTGACCCGGATGAACCCTTGCGCATCCACCGCCAGCCCTGCTGCACCCGGCCAGGCCGGCGCCGATGCCTGGGTGACCCAGAGCACGGCATCGGCCGGTCTGGACCCCTGCCCCTCGACCTCAACCGAATCGGGACCGACCTCGACGACCCTGGCCCGGGTACCGAGTTCGATATTCCGCTCTGCCAAAACCCGCTCGAAACGCCGGCGCACACCGGCGTTGTGGGTGCTGACGATGGTGTCGGCGTCCGTCAGCAGCACATACTGCAAGCGTGTCGGATCGTCACCCTGTGAACCCAGCAGGCCACGCAGCCGGTACTGCGTCGACAGTGCCAGCTCAACCCCCCCGGCACCACCTCCAACCACGACGATACGAAAAACACCCTTGCTCGCCAGCACGCGCTGCTGCAGGGCTTGCCATTGCACCAGCCAGTTGTCGATCGGTTTGACCGGCATGGCGTGTTGCAGTGCGCCCGGAACCTCGAGCGTGCGCGGCCGCGAACCGGTGTTGATCGACAGGAGATCGAAGCCGACCGCCGGCCGGCCCCGCGCAATCACCTTCCCACCGTCGAGATCCAGTCCCTCCACCTCGGCATGGTAGAGCCGCGCGCCCGCGAAGCGCGCCAGCGGACCGAGATCGATATGGCATTGGTCGAAGTCGTAGTGACCGGCGACATAACCGGGCAGCATGCCCGAATAGGGTGTGTGGATGTCGCGCGTGATCAGGGTCAGGCGGATACCGGGAACAGGCCGCATACCGAAGCGGCGCAGTACCGTTACATGGGCATGCCCACCACCTACCAGGACCAGATCCTTGACCACCGGGGTCTGAACAGTCTGCATCTCTACTCCAGGTCCTTCGGCCTTCAGAGCGCGCAGGTCCGGAAACCTGCAAACACGTCGTTACGATGCGCACCATAGTAGTTGCGCCAAGTATTGCGGATTAGGCGGCCACGGGTCGCCCAACCGCCGCCACGGAGCACGCGCGTGTTTCCGAACAGCGGCTGCGAGTAGTCCTCGTACATGTCCGGGGTAAACCCCGGGTAGGGCTCGAACAGGGTCTCCGTCCATTCCCAGGCGTTACCGATCATCTGCCGGCAACCGAAGGCGCTGTCGCCAGCCGGCAGCGCCGCAACGTCGATGGTGCCCAGGGCATGGCCGTCGAGATTGGCAAGATGCGGTGCGGGCAGACTGTCGCCCCAGGGGTAACGTCGCTTGATGGGCCGCAGGGACATGCGATCGGATGCAGGCTCGCCGGCCGCCGCGACCTCCCACTCCAGTTCGCTGGGCAGGCGTCTGCCCGCCCAGCGGCAATAGGCCTGTGCCTCGTGCCAGCTGACGTGAATTACTGCAGAGCACCGCTGCAGGGGTTGCCAGCGATCGAAACGGCGCTGCTCCCAGCCACCGTGCGCCCTGCGCCAGTAGACGGGATGCTCGCAGCCCTGTTCACAGCGCCAGGTCCAGCCTTCGTCGCTCCAGTGAGCGCGCTCGCGATAGCCGCCGGCATCCACGAACGCGGCAAACTCTGCGTTACTGACGGCACTGCGGGCTATGCGAAAGGGAGCGACCTTACGCTCATGTCCCCACTTTTCATTGTCGAAGACAAAACCATCGTCTGCTGACGCGCCCAGCATAAAGTTGCCCCCCGGGATCGCCGCGTCACCGGACCACCCGTCGGGATCCAGGTCGATCTGCATGTGCGTACCGATACCCGGTGTCTCATAACCCAGGGTCTGGCGTGTATAGGTGAACGCCTCGGTGTGCATGTCTTCATGAAACAGGGCGTACCTGGCGAGATAATCGCGCCTCTCATCGACGTCGCCCTGTTCGATATGCCGGCAGACGCGCGTCTGAACCTCGTGCATGTATTCCAGGGTGGTTTCCAGGGTTGGAAGAGGCAGATCCCAGCGATCGTCGTGGGCGATACCGATGGAGTCATACAACTCGTCCACGTCCGCGAGGATGGGCGCTTCCCCCAGGTGTCGGCGCAGCACCCAGTACTCGTAGAAATAGGCCACGTGGCCTATTTCCCAGCGCAGCGGATTGACGATATCCATGCGCGGCCCCATCAACTGGCGATCATCCAGGCCCTCTACGAGAAGCAGGGTCCGCGCCCTGGCATCCATGATCTGATCGACGAGCTGATTCGACATATCGGGTGTTCCCAAAGACCTGTGCCTTGATGTTCGCAAGCCTGAGCGGCAAAGTCACACCATACCAGCGACAGAGGAAGACCCAATGATCCGGATTCAGCGCCCTTCGGACCAGCCTGCGCCCTGATACCGGGATGCACATCGTCCTGGTTACCCCGGCACCGCCAGGTTCACGTTCTGGCAACCGCGCCACCGCAAACCGCTGGGGACGCCTGCTGCGCGCGCTCGGACACCAGGTGGACATCACCACGGACTATCGCGGTGAGACGGCCGAGCTGATGGTTGCCTTGCACGCGTGGCGCAGCGCCGGCGCGATTCGGACCTTCTCTCAGCTGCATCCGGGCAACCCGCTGGTGGTGGTTCTCAGCGGTACTGACGCGTACCGGTACATCCATTCCCATCCCCAAGAGACACTCCGCTCGCTGGCTCTGGCCGACCGTATTGTCGGCCTGCATGCGCTGATCGGCGATGTGGTTCCGCCCGGTGATCGTCACAAGCTGCGTATCATCTACCAGTCCGCCCGGCCCGTGGCCGGGCGCAACCCGCCGAAGCACCTGTTCAGGGTCTGCCTGGCCGGACACCTGCGCGACGAAAAAGATCCACTGCGCGCCGCGCTCGCGGTCCGCGGGCTGCCCGCAACCAGTCGGCTGCAGATAGACGCCTACGGCAAGGCCCATACACCCGAATGGGCCGCCGCAGCCAGAGCGGAGACACTGCGCAACCCACGTTACCGATGGCACGGTGAGACAAGCCAGGGGCGACTCCGTCAGGTGTACCGCCGTTCGCATCTGCTGGCCCTGACATCAAGGATGGAGGGCGGGGCCAACGTCGTTTCCGAGGCCGTCATGGCCGGCCTGCCCGTCATCGCCTCCGATATACCCGGCTCCGTGGGACTGCTCGGCGAGGACTATCCCGGCTACTACCCGGTCGGAGATACCGCGGGTCTGCGGAAACTGCTGCTGCGCGCCGAGTCCGACCGGGCGTTCTGCGCACGACTCCGGATGCTGTGTGACGCACGCCGCCACCTGTTCAGGGAGCAACAGGAAAAGCATGGATGGGCCATGCTGCTTGCCGAGTTGCAGGCCGGTCGCTGATCAGGGCCCCCGTGTCCCGGCCCGGCTGGCAGTAGAGCCCGGCCTCACTGGCCTTCCGGGGGAAAGCCTTCCCACTTGCCGCCGCCCCTCGGGGCCATTTTTCGCTCCAGGAATTCCCTGAAACCGATGCGCCGGTAGCGCGAGAAATCCAGGTTCGGCATGGTGACATTCTTCTGCACCCTGCTCACCTGGTTGCCCTTCATCTGCGTTGTCACGCCGCTGCTATCCAACTGTTCCATGATCTCGTTGCGCTGTGCCTCCGGCAGAAACTTCAACATGGACGAATTCAGTCCCGGCGGGGCAGTCACCTGCTGCATATCGAGCATCGGGAAGCCCTTCTCAGACAATTCCTTCAGCGCCTTGCTTTCAGGATTCTCAGCACCCATCTCGGCCGCTGATTCACCAAAGCGCTTGAGCATCTCGGCGAACCGGCCGCTGCCCATTTCCTGCTTGATCTCATCCAGCAGACTGGTGCTGATACAAACTTCACGCTGAGCGCCGACCGCGTAGCAGTCAGCGATATAACCCGCAATCTTTCTGTTGCCGATAATGGTGAGGCTCACCGGCGAGGCCGCACTCTGGATTTCCATCGCGCGCTCCATCATTGCGCGATCCTCCGCACTCAGCCCTGCCATGACCTGCTCCTTCATTGCGTTCATGGACTGCAGCATCTCTTCGCAGGTGTCGAAGATCCGCTGCCCCCCGTCAAGGAACCAGCAATTCCCCTGTGCATCGATGCCCATCGACGGCTTGTCATCCCGCATCAGGACGAACTCGCCTTTCTCGAAGTACTGTTTGCTCGAGTAACCCCCACTTTCACTGGTGATCACCATGGCCGCCTGCGCCGGCGCGAACAGGCACGCGACAAGACAGCAATAGATGGAAATCCTGATCATTGTCACTTTCCTCTCACCTGACGCCGGCCGCTTTGACCTCAGGGCCTCAACGAAAACCGGGCATTTCTGGCCCCGGCCTGCCGATATGGTAGCCCTGGGCAAAATCCACGCCAAACCTGTCGAGCAGCCGCAAGGTTTCTTCATTCTCGACAAACTCTGCGACGGTTATCTTGCCCAGTCCCCTGGCCACATCTGTCAGTGCCTTGACGAACAGCTGGTCCTCCGCGCTGGTGGCGAGATTCTGGATGAAGGCGCCATCAATCTTGACGATATCGACTGGCAGTTGCTTCAGGTAGGCAAAAGATGAAAAACCGCTGCCGAAGTCATCCAGCGCAAATCGACAACCCAGGGCTTTGATCTCGCGCATGAAGGCGATCGCATCCTGGACATTGGCCACCGCTGCCGTCTCGGTGATCTCCACCACGAGACAAGAGGGATCGATACGGCTTTGCTGCAACTGCTTGTGAAACCATTCGAGCAGCGAAGGATCATCGAGCACGCGCCCGGATAGATTGACGGAGAGCGAAAGACCGGGGTTGGCCTTTACTCGGTCGATAGTCTTGCGAATCACCCAGCGATCGATCTCATGTATCTGACCGGATTGCTCCGCGATGGGGATGAAATTGTCCGGAAATACCAGCCGGCCTGCACCGTCACGCATGCGTACCAGGGTCTCGTAGCGGGTTATGCGCTGTTCGCGGATATCAAGAATCGGCTGATAATGCAGTTCGAAGGCATCGTTAACGAGCGCCTGGGTGATCCGCTCGCGCCATTTTGCCCGCGAGGCAAGGATTTCCTTGGTCTGCTCGTCCGGGGAGTACATGTGCCAACGATCACCACCGGCTTCCTTGGCCTGGTACATGGCCATATCGGCGTTTGCCAGAAGATCGGCGAGATTCTTCCCATGATCGGGAAACAGGGTGATGCCGATACTGCAGCTCACTTTGTGCGCCCGACCGTTGGCCGAAAAATCGACCTGCTTGAGATCATGCAGCAGCTTGTTGGCCATGTAGATGGCCTCATTGGCGCCACCCTCAGGCAGTACCAGGGCGAACTCGTCGCCGCCGAGCCGGGCCAGGATATCTGTGTGACGTACTGCATCGCGTAATCGGCTGGCAACCCGCAGCAGCAAGGCATCACCGGCCTGGTGACCACTTAGATCATTGACGTACTTGAACTGATCCAGATCGAGAAACAGAAGGGTTCCGGGGCGTTTGTAGCGCACGCTCATTGCCAGGATGCGGTCGAAGACCTCCTGAAAACGTCGGCGGTTGAACAGGTTGGTCAATGGATCGTGGTCCGCCAGCCAGACCAGGTCTTGTTCCGCCTCCTTTCTCGCCGCCAGGGCAGATTCGAGATCGTCCGAGAGTTGATGCACCGAATCGACCACGACATCGATCTCATCTGCAACGATGCGCCCCTGACGCAGTGGCAAGGCCTCGCGCAAGGCGGCGAAATTGCTGCGCCCCAGGGCAGGCAGGGCCAGCACGAGCTGGCGTATACGGTTCATCGGTTTCCAAAGGAAAAGCATCAGGATGGTGCCGGTCGCCAGCAGCCCGACGATGCCTGCAGTCAGGATCACCCTGTTGGCCTTTTCCAACTGCGCGAGGTCTTCGCTGATGGGACTGGCCACCAGGAACGAGGTATCGTCACCGGCCGCCTTGTCGTGTCCCAGCAGGCAGGCAAACCATTGACCCTGCGTCTCGACGAACACCGTTTCGTCCGACAGGTCACCATATCCGTATTGAAGCTGCAGTTGCTGCAATACCTCGTATGTCAGATCGGGGTGGCTCAATGCCGGCACCGCGACCCGCCACTCGGACAGATAGCGCTGCCCGGGACCGGACGCCGCAATAACCGATGGTGCTTGCGCCACCAGCACCGCAACCTCGGATCCGGACAGTCGCTGAAACTCCAGGATGCCGTCCGCCACCGAACGGCTGATAACCAGTATCCCTCCGCGCAGGGAACCCTCGAGCTGAGGTACGGCGAGCGTAAGGACACAATCATGCAGGCAATCGATGCGGCCGGCGGGCGCATCGTTCCTGGCAGCCTGCTTGGCCAAGAGCAGGTGGCTGCTTCGGTCGGGCTCCTCCGCCCAGCTGTAGACCAATTCACCGCCCGCACCGAAGAAAGACAGCGATTCGATACCCCATTCGAGGCTCAGGAGGGCACTGTGACGTTTCAGAATCTCGCCCAAGTCGGTCTCCCCCCGGCCATCGGAAGCGCCGCTGCTCAACAGGGGGATAAAACTCGCGAAACTCGTCAGCTGTTCGTAGTCACGCTGCAACAGTCCGGAAATCGTGCGCTGCTGCTGCCGCAGCAGATCGAGCTTCTGCTCAACGAACTGTTGATTGGATTGGTGGTAAGCAACCAGAGTGATGAGTGAATTCACCACGATAAGAACCAAGCTGACGATCAGGCCCACTTTCCATTTGAGGCTGACGAACCTGGATGTCTCCGACCGGCGGATATCCTGCCACTTGTCCATGGGTAGCGGGCCTCAGAACCTGTACGAGGCAAGCAGAGAAAACATATCCCAGTCTTTGACCGTATCCCCGGGTACCGGATTCTCGCGCGGCGACAAGGTCCATGTCCCGTCATTCCATTGGTATTCAGCCCGCAGCATGAAGTTGGGGGTAACGTCCCAGCGCAAACCAACCATCCAGTCCTTCTGGTAGAAGCTATGTGGCGGAGCCAACCCGCCGCTGGCAGCCGACGCCTTGCGCCCGTCGCGATCGTGCTTATCAACAAAACCCTCCGCGTACCTCACCAATAACTCCACGTTGTCGCGCAACAGGTAGCTGCCAAGCAGATAATAGCCCTGAACCGTACTATCCCCCCCGTCACGCAGTGGGCCAAAGCCATCGAAGTCGGTCGGTTCCTCCATATACTCCGCGGTAAGGCTCCAGCGTTCCGCGTTGTATTGCAGGGAAGCGATCCAGTACAGGAAATCGATATCGCCGCTGCCGATCGGGTCGGTCGGCCCCGGCATCGAACGCAAGGGAGCCCCTGGCCGCGCTGAGCGCCATAAGCCACGCGCCGTCAGGCGTTTCGTATTCCACGCGCCCGGTATACGACACCCCCTTGGGCTTCAGGTCACCGGCAAAATCATTTCCGAGGTAAGAGAATTCGACGTTCTCGTCCACCGTGTTTGAGCCGATCCCGAAGTTCACCCTCCAGTAACCCGACGGTTTGTAGAACTCTCCGTAGATTTGTCCGCCGTCGGAAGACAACACAAGATTTCGGACCTTGTCGAAATAGACCTGTTGCGGCAGGAAGATGCTGGGGCGGGTAAAGGCGACGTCGCGGGTCTCGTTGTAAAAACCCAGCGGATTCTTGATCCGCCCGACCAGGATGCCATAGTCGCTGTCCTGACTGGTCGAGATGTTCCAGTCGACCAGCGCGAAGTCAACCGTCGGCGAACCGTCATACATATCGCCGGCCCGGCGCGAAAGCAATTGCCCAGCCAACAGTATCGACGGCGTGGCTCTAAAGGACGCGTTTACACCAAGCTCGGTGTAATCGAAACTCCCGTTCTTGCTGTCGCTGTCACCGAAGAAGCGGTTGTCGGTGGTCTTCACGTACCCTTGGGTAAGAAAACCATGCACCTGCAGATTTTGCCCAAGGTCAAGGGCATACGAAGACTGCAGCCCCATGGCAAGGGGTAGCGCAAGCAACATTCGCAGCCACAGCGGGCGGCCAGTGCTATCGAATGGTGAGAACATGAACCG
Source organism: uncultured Gammaproteobacteria bacterium (assembly GCA_963753845.1). Classification (GTDB taxonomy): domain Bacteria; phylum Pseudomonadota; class Gammaproteobacteria; order Chromatiales; family Chromatiaceae; genus Thiosocius. The sequence continues at coordinate 393,792 of CAVWEI010000001.1, read as the reverse complement.
TGTCATCGATCATCTCGCTCGACAAATAGCCAATGGCGCCTGGGGTGGTCGCTACTTTTGCCCGCATTTCGGATTCGTCAGCAACCGTCTCCGGCGCCTGTCCGGTACCCGAATAGAGCTGCCGGTCCCACACACGGCGCAACTGCCGGGGGTATAGGGCCAACATGTCTTTGGTGAAAGCGCGGTGAACCTGGCTGTCATCCGGCAATACGAACACCCGCGCGGGCGAGCCGTTGGGCCAGCGCCCCAACTGCATACTGAAAATAAGCCTGGTGGTATTCAGAGAAACTTCACGCTGAGCCACAGAAGGGTTCGCGATCAGCATCTGGTCTGCAGGCACGGGAAGCGGGCATAAAAAAACCATCAGGGCGAATCCGAGGCCACCGATGGTTCTTCTCAGCATAGACACAGGCTCTGGCTCGTAAAGACTGGGGAATCCAGGCTAGGCTGCCACCCGATCAAATCCGCGCAATGGAATGGCCTTCGATACAACTTCCTGATTAAACACCCTGGTGACTCCCTGCATAAATCCGCCCCGAGTTAACCCCTGAAGTCTAGGTCAAGCAGCGAGAACAGCAACCGGGCAATTCACTCGGTCTTTGACAGATGCTGACTGGCGGCACGGCGAACATCCTCAAAAATACTGAGCAGGTCGTTCTGCCAGCGGCCGAACTGGATATCCAGTTCCTCCTCGGGGAAATATGGAGCAAAGATCTCGGGGTCCAACGCTGTGAGCAGGGTCTCATTCTTCTCGGCGATGACGGCAATTTTCAGCGGCAGATAGGAAACAAACTCCGGGTACTTCTCACTGATCATTCGGACCTCGCCTACCTTGCCAAAAAAAACCACCCGGTAGAAATCCGACGCATAACCGAAATCTTTCATCCCGCCATCACAAAGTTGCAGATGGGCAACACTGTATCCGTGTTCCTCGACACTGCTCTTGACATACTCCAACACGATCTCCGCGCGCATCGGGATGTGCGCCATGATCATGTTGTCTGCCAGTACAGGCCTTGCAAACAGGAACAGGGAGCTGAGCAGGAATGCCCTGACCATTCTCGCTCTCATAGCGTCACCTCCTCGATGATGCCGTTGAAGGTCTCCTCCATCCGGTCCCACAAACCGGTCAACTCGTCATTGTTGAACCAGCGCGAAACCACCCGGAGATTCGGCACGACCAGGATCACCTCGCCACCCTCACGCTCAAGAATCGTAATCCGGCACGGCAGCACCACACCAAGGCGGGGCTCGGTCTTGACCATGCCATACATCACATTGAAATTGCAGAAGCGTATCCCGATCTGCCTGGTATTGACGCTGAATTCGTCAATCAGTCCTTGTTCCAGAAGGCGATCGGGGAAGATACGGAAGTTCGCACCGCCCAAGGCCGCCTTGACATTGGCGACCGTGGTATCGAAATCGTAGGGCGACTCGTAGACGTGCGTTGGCCGCTCTTCGGGGTCAATCGGTTTTGCCGCGCGTTCCTTTTCTTCGAAGGACCGCACGTATGCAACCACATCCGCGATCTCGGACTCGCTGAGCTTGCCGCGACCGAATGCAGGCATATCCGCCGACTTGCGACCGACCACGATTACCCGCTGGATCATCTCGTCGGGCGCCGAGGCCAGAAAGCCGGGGTTGGAGATGGACGCCGGCATTACCAGGAATTCCCGCTCACGGGACATGGTGACGCCCGTGCCACTGCCCTCGCCGCTGCCGTCCTCGGCATGGCACTTGATGCAATGTTCCTCGTACAGGGCCTTGCCGTTTGAGGGATCACCGGTGATCCGTTCTTCGCTGAAGACCAGCCCCTGGGTTCCCGAACGCTGTCTCAGGTAGCCGATGATCGCGTCCGCCTGGGCATCGCTCATGCGCTGGAATCCCGGCATGATGCGGCCAGGCCGGCCCAACCGCACCGTTTTGCGCAGGTAGTCGTCAGAAACATCGGACAGTTTCGCGCTCAGCAATGGCAGGCCGATACCGCCCTGCCCCTCCAACTGGTGGCAGGCGCCGCAGTGTTCCATGTACAGCTGCTCACCGTCCGGCGCCGCATGCGCCATGGGGCCGGCAACGATACCCGACAGACCGAGCCAGAAGAGCAGTTGACGCAACGAGGTCATAAGCCAAACCCTTAGCCGTGAGCCATATTCCGGAAGGATATTAGCATATCCTGATAATGAAATTTGCACCGCTTTTCAAACCTTTGAGGTCGGTCAAAGGAACAGGTTCGGGTGCCGCTGCGTTGCACCCCGGCCAAGGCGTTTTGGGGCCGGACAATCGGGGCGAGCAACGGCCCCGACGCCCCGAGAGGATGACATTACGAGACCTCGGCGAGGTCTCCGCGCTCCTGCAACCAGGACTTGCGGTCGGCCGCTCTCTTCTTGGCGAGTAGCATGTCCATGACGCTGTTGGTCTCATCGCCCTGCTCAATGGTCAGCTGCACCAGCCGCCGGGTATCGGGGTGAATCGTCGTTTCGCGCAGCTGCATGGGATTCATCTCGCCAAGACCTTTAAACCTCTGGACATTTACCTTGCCCTTTAGGTTGTCGGCCGCCACGCGATCGAGAATACCCTGACGTTCGTGTTCATCGAGTGCATAAAAGACCTGTTTGCCGACATCGATACGGAACAGGGGTGGCATCGCCACGTACACGTGCCCACCGAGAACCAGTGGACGAAAATGGCGCACGAACAGGGCGCACAGCAGGGTGGCGATGTGTGCGCCGTCGGAGTCCGCATCGGCGAGGATGCAGACCTTCCCGAAACGCAGCCTGGACAGGTCGTCACTGCCGGGTTCCACCCCGATCGCAACCGAAATGTCGTGCACCTCCTGCGAGGCCAGCACCTCGTTCGAGTCCACCTCCCAGGTATTCAGTATCTTGCCGCGCAAGGGCATGATCGCCTGGAAATTGCGGTCACGCGCCTGTTTTGCGGAACCACCCGCCGAATCGCCCTCGACCAGAAACAGCTCGGTGCGACCAGGATCGTCCGCCAGGCAGTCGGCCAGCTTGCCGGGCAGCGCCGGACCCTGGGTGACCTTCTTGCGGATCACCTTACGGCCGGCACGCTGCCTCAGTTGTGCCGCATCGATCGCGAGATCGGCGATGCGCTCACCGATATCGGTATGCTGGTTGAGCCAGAGACCGAAGGCGTCTTTGACCACACCGGTAACGAAGGGTGCGCACTCACGCGATGACAGCCGCTCCTTGGTCTGACCCGAAAACTGCGGGTCACGCAGCTTGACCGACAATACGTAGCTGACCTGGTTCCAGACGTCGTCCGGTGCCAGCTTGACACCACGTGGCAGCAGGTTGCGGAACTCGCAGAACTCACGCACCGCCTCGGTCAGCCCGCTTCGCAGGCCGTTCACGTGGGTGCCGCCCTGGGTGGTGGGGATCAGGTTGACGTAGCTCTCGGTCACCCCGTCCCCACCTTCCGGCAACCACACGACGGCCCAGTCAGCCGCCTCGTCGTTTCCCGCACTGTGGCCGACGAAGGGCTCCGCCGGCAACGTGGTGCTGCCCTGCAGGGCATCCATCAGGTAGTCGCGCAGGCCGTCCTCGTAGCACCATTCCTCATGTCCCTCCTCAGCTTCCCGGAAGAACCGGATCAGCAGCCCAGGGCAGAGCACCGCCTTTGCCCGCAGCAGGTGACGCAACTCCCGCACGCTGAATTTTGGCGAATCGAAGAACTTTGGGTCCGGCCAGAAGTGTATGCGGGTCCCGGTGTTTGCCCTGCCGACCCGACCCACCTCCTCCAGTTCAGACACCTTGTCGCCATTGGCATAGGCCATGTTGTACTCGATACCGCCGCGTTTGACCCACACCTCGAGGTGTTTGGACAGGGCATTCACCACTGACACCCCCACACCGTGCAGCCCGCCCGAGAACTGGTAGCTCTTGTTCGAAAACTTCCCGCCGGCATGCAGTTTGGTGAGTATGACCTCCACCCCCGGGATCCCCTGCTCCGGGTGGATATCGACCGGCATGCCGCGCCCGTCATCACTGACCTCTACCGAGCCATCCCTGAACAGGGTCAGCTCGATGCTCTTGGCGAAGCCGGCGATGGCCTCGTCGACACTGTTGTCGATGACCTCCTGCGCCAGATGATTCGGCCGGCTGGTATCCGTGTACATGCCGGGTCGCTTGCGCACCGGCTCCAGCCCGCTCAGTACCTCGATGGCTGAGGCGTCGTAGACACTCATTGTTTTGATTGGCAACCCGTAGCTAGAAATTATTCGGCCATGAAATATTCGCGTTTGAATGCGCCACTGAGGCGATCCGCAATCTCCCCCGAACTACGCATGCCGCGAATGCCGCAAAAGTAATCTTCCAGCAGCTCGCGGCGAAAATTCGCGTTGCCCTTTTTCGGCAAGGTTCTCCAAAGCGGGTTCTTGGCCTTCTTGACCTGCGGCTCGCGATCGGGATTGGCATAGGCATAGGTCTTGTATTCATGCGTCTGGCAGCGGTACCCCTCGAAGACGCCACTCTCATGCCCCCGATCGCGGCGCAGCCACAGCCAGACCCGCACTATTTTGTCATCCGGGTTTGCCACAATACGAGTCTTGTCGATCAGGACGGTCACCCCTTCCGGGGTACGGTCGAGTCGCAGCTCAGTCAGATTCTCGGGTGCGGGTACGGCCAGGATTTCGGTCTCGTTCTCAATCCAGGGGATGTCCTGGGTGTCGTCGTAGACAAATTCTCCGCTATTGCCCTCATCGATGAACTCGTAACCGGCGGCCAGCGACTGCTGGTACAGCGCACCCCCCCCCGATGCAATGGCAATGCAAAGGGCCCTGAACAGGTTTTTACTCAGTATCTTCATGGGTGCCGAGTTTACCGCGAGCCCGGGGGTAAGTGCATCCGCGCAGATTGCACCCGGGCCGCCGCAACAGGCTGTTTACGGCACGCATCCGGGTGCGGTAGCTTTAGGCGAGCAACAGGAACCCCGATGAGCAGAAAGAAGCCCGATACGCCCTCGTTCGAGGAATCGCTCGACGAACTGGAGGCGCTCGTCGAACGCATGGAGAGCGGCGACCTGACGCTTGAAGAGTCGCTCGGCGCGTTCGAACGCGGTGTCGTGCTAACACGCGCCTGCCAGCAGGCCCTGCAGGCGGCACAGCAGAAGGTCGAAATCCTTACCTCTAATGCCCCGGACGCCGCAACAGAACCCTTTGACGATGGCCCTTGACCCTGGATTTCAGGTCTTCCTCGGCGACTGCCGGATGCGTGTCGAGCGCGCACTGGACCACTGGCTCCCGCCGGAGACCACCCAGCCCGGGAGGCTGCACAGCGCCATGCGTTACGCCACCCTGGGTGACGGAAAACGCGTCCGGCCGCTGCTGGTTTACGCAGCCGGTCAGGCCCTGAGCGCCCAGGCCGAGTGCCTCGATGCAGCCGCCTGCGCAGTCGAACTCATCCATGCCTACTCGCTGGTCCACGACGACCTGCCGGCGATGGACGACGATGATCTCCGGCGCGGCCGCGCCACCTGTCACAAGGCCTATGACGAGGCCACGGCGATACTCGCCGGCGATGCCTTGCAGACACTGGCATTCCGGGTTCTGTGCGAGGACGACAATTTGTGCATCGATTGCGCAGACCGCCTGCGCATGATCACCGAGCTGGCACGTGCCAGCGGTTCGCGCGGCATGGCGGGGGGGCAGGCCCTGGACATGCAGGCAACCGGCAGTGACATCGATCTGGCACAGCTCGAAAACCTGCACATTCACAAGACCGGGGCGCTGATCCTTGCCAGTGTCCGCCTGGGCGCCCTGGCGGCCGGCGCCGGACGCGACGAACGCCTCAGCGGCCTCGAGCGCTACGCGAAATGCATTGGCCTTGCTTTTCAGGTACACGACGACGTGCTCGACGTCGAGGGCGAGACCGAGGTGCTGGGCAAGACCCGCGGCAAAGATGCGGCGACGGACAAGGCCACCTACCCGTCACTGATCGGGCTCGATGCGGCCCGTGAAATGGCACACAGACTGATCGAGGAGGCACTGGAAAACATTGTCCGATTCGGTGAGGAAGCCGATCCACTGCGCCAGCTGGCACGCTACATCGTGGCTCGCAGGCACTGATTGACAAGGCATTTTCGCCCCGCCGGCGACAGACTGATGGCGTCAGACCCGCCTTTGGCGCGATGATCAGCGGCTCCGCCACAAATTTTCCGGTGTTTTGTTAAGGGTGGGGTGGCGGGTATGATTCCGACCAAATCACTCGACTTTAGGGCGGGCGCGGCCCGTTAAGCAGCACATGACCGCAGCAAATCCCAAACCGACCACCGGCGCCGAGATCGAAGACGTGCAGGGCAGCGCGGACGTCCGCCGCATAGCCATCAACAAGGTCGGTATAAAGGATATCCGCCATCCCGTGCGTGTGAAAGATCGCACCCGGGGCGAACAGCACACGATCGCGAACTTCAGCATGTACGTGTTCCTGCCGCACAATTTCAAGGGCACGCACATGTCGCGCTTCGTGCAGATCCTGAACAGCCACGAGCAGGAGATCTCGGTGGAATCGTTCAAGGACATGCTGAGCGAGATGGTCATGCGGCTCGAATCCGAGCGCGGCCATATCGAGATGAACTTTCCCTACTTCGTGAACAAGAAAGCCCCGATCTCCGGAGTCGAGAGTCTGCTCGACTACGAGGTCACCCTGATCGGCGAGATCCGCCACGGCAAACCCGAGATGTACATCAAGGTCGTCGTACCGACCACCAGCCTTTGCCCCTGCTCGAAGTCGATCTCGGACCGTGGCGCGCACAACCAACGCTCGCACGTCACGCTCACGGTGCGCACCTGCAATTTCATCTGGATCGAGGAACTGATCGATATCGTCGAGAAAGAGGCCTCGTGCGAGCTGTTCGGCCTGCTCAAGCGGCCGGACGAGAAGTATGTGACCGAGCGCGCCTATGACAACCCAAAATTCGTCGAGGACATGGTGCGCGACGTCGCCGCCGTGCTCAACGCCGACGACCGGATCTGCGCCTACACGGTCGAATCCGAAAACTTCGAGTCGATCCACAACCATTCCGCCTACGCCCTGATCGAGCACGACAAGGAGGCCGACAGGGCCGGCGGCTGAGAAGGCTAGCCTTTGAGTTGCAGGCTAGAACTTGCTGCGCAGGATCAGCAGATTTTCGCGCTGATCGATCTCGAACTGGCTCAACACGTTCATTCCGAGCAGGACGTTGCGCGGGCCTTTGCCATCGATGACCAGGGCTGCGACGTCTCTCAACTGAATGCCGGCAAGTGAGACGGAGCGCAACTCCACCCGGTGCCCGATGGTATTGCCCGATGCCGTGTGCACCCCGATGCGGACCCCATCGACGCGGTGCTGGATTCCCAGGCGGGCCGATTGCGTCTCGCTCATCGCGATACTGCTCGCCCCGGTATCGACCAGGAAGCGCACCGGCTGGCCATTGATCAGGCCATCGAGAAAATAGCTGCCACTGTCGTCCTTGAGAATCCGGATTTCACGCCTCTGACGAGGCTCATAGCGCGCGCTGACGACCGAGCCCAGGCGCAACTCCTGGCTCTGCCCGTCGATCTCCACCACGGCAGCGTTCGGGTCTGCGCTGAGAAGGCGCACGCCACCGGGGCCGGTCTGGCCGGCTGCCAGCACCTTGCGCTGACCATCGATCTCCAGCATCGCCTTGTCCGGGAACAGAGCAAGTACCCGCACGGAAGGCCCAGCTCCGGCATTCGCCATCAGCAGGCAGCAGGTAAGAACAAGCCCGAGCGACAGCGGGGCCCGGCGCATGATTCGTGCCGCGACTACAGCCAATGTGCCAGCCCCTGCAGACACAGGGCCGCGAACACGCCGGCCACCAGGTCATCGAGCATGATACCGAGGCCGCCGCCGACCTTGAGGTCCAGCCAACCGATCGGCCAGGGCTTCCAGATATCGAACAGTCGAAACAGGATAAATCCGACCACCACCCATACCCAGCCCTCGGGCGCGGCCAGCATGGTCAGAAGGTAGCCGGCGATCTCGTCCCATACGATACCCGGGTGATCGTGCACACCGAGATCGCGCGCGGCCTTGTCGCATAACCAGATCCCGGCCAGGATAACCACCACCAACACGACGCCATAGGCCGCCAGGGGCAATCGCGACAGGGGCAGGTAGATGCCGACCGCCAGCAGGGTACCCATGGTGCCCGGTGCCTTGGGTGAACAGCCGGCACCGAAACCGAATGCCAGCATGTGGGCTGGATTGCCCATCGATGGCTTGGGCAAAGGCTTGCCCGGCCTAGGTTCGGAAGTGGTCAAAGCCACTGGGGGTCTCCTTGCTCTCGCGCCCGTCCGGATAGACCAGCGTAATGCCACTGTCAGCGACCAGGCACCCGATATCCTGTACCTGGTGCCCGGCTTCGCGGCATCTGCCCAGTACATCCTCCACCTGTTCAGGTTCTGCAGTGAACAGTAGTTCATAGTCATCACCGCCGGCCAGCACATACCACCAGTTGCCCAGCTCGCACTCGGCGGCGACTGCAGGCGATACCGGCAGACAACCGAGTTCGACGCGCGCACCGACGTGGCTGGCCGTACAGACATGTCCGAGATCGCTGACCAGGCCATCCGAGATATCGATCGCGGCCGATGCCCGTCCCGCCAACAAGCGCCCGAGTGCCACCCGTGGCGCCGGACGGTCGAGGCGATCCTGCAGACGCAGATCGACAGGGATGGAGGGTCCCCGTGCGCGCTGCAGGGCCAGGCCGGCATCACCCACACAGCCACTGACGAACAACCGGTCACCGGGTTTTCCCCCGGACCGTCTGAGCGCCGAGGCCGGGTCGACGAAACCATGCACCTGCACGGTGATGCTGAGCGGCCCGCGGGTCGTGTCACCCCCTACCAGCTGGACACCGTACTCGGCGGCGAGTGCCGAAAAACCCTCCATGAAGGCCTGCAACCATGCCGTATCCGGCTCCGGCAGCGTGAGAGCCAGGGTGGCCCATGCGGGTTCCGCGCCCATTGCCGCGAGATCGCTGAGATTCACCGCCAGGGCCTTGTGGCCTAGCGAGACCGGATCGGTACCGGTCAGGAAATGCCGGCCTTCGACCAGAGTGTCCATACTCACTGCCAGGCACCGATCGGAGGGCGGGTTCAACAGGGCGCAATCGTCGCCGATCCCCAGCAGCACGTCCGCGCGTGCGCCGGTCGCCGTGGTGAAGTATTGCCGGATCAGGTCGAATTCGGAGACGGACACGGCCTGGGGCGGTCAGCGCCGCGCCGCCGCCTCTGCAGGGCGCAGGGCGCGGGCAGCCTTGTCCAGCACGCCGTTGACATAGCGGTGACCCTGCTCGGCGCCAAAAGTCTTGGCCAGCTCCACCGCCTCGTTGATGATCACCCGGTACGGAATCTCCGGATGCTCGATCAGTTCATAGGTGCCCAGGCGCAGGATCGCACGCTCGACCGGATCGACGGATTCCAGCGCACGATCGATGCAAGGGGCCAGCGCCGCGTCGAGTTCGTTCAGGCGACCAGGCACCCCGTGTACCAGTTCGGCAAAGTAATCACTGTCGAATTTCCTGGCGTCCTGCTCGATCATGAAGTGGTTGATGATGGCCCCGACATCCTGGCCCGCCATCTGCCACTGGTAGAGGGCCTGGATGGCCAGGCTGCGCGAACGGCTACGTTGCCGACTCACCGCGACCCTACCTCAAAGTTCACGCAGCAGGTTGACCATCTCAATGGCCGTGGCTGCTGCCTCACCGCCCTTGTTGCCCGCCTTGGTGCCGGCACGCTCGATTGCCTGTTCGATGCTGTCCACGGTCAGAACACCGAATGTAATGGGCACGCCATGTTTGAGCGTGACATGGGCCATGCCCTTGACGCATTCGCCGGCGACGTACTCGAAATGCGGGGTGCCGCCACGGATAACGGCGCCCAGCGCCACGATGGCGTCGTACTCACCCTTGGCGGCCAGCCTGTCCAGCACCAGCGGCATCTCGAAGGCCCCTGGCAGCCGCACGATGGTGATGTCCTCCTCGCGTGTGCCGTGCCGTTTCAGGGTATCGATGGCGCCTGCCTCGAGGCTGTCCACAATGAAGCTGTTCCAGCGTGTAACCACCACGCAGAAACGGGCATTGGTGACGTTCAGGCCACCTTCGATGGTCTTGATGCTCATGCAGATCTCCTCTCCAGGGTCGTTTCCGCTGGTCTACTCGGTACTGACAAACTCGACCACTTCCAGGCCGAAGCCGGCAAGCGCATGCAGGTGTTTCGGCGCGCTCATGACGCGCATCTTGCGCACCCCGATGTCACACAGAATCTGTGCACCCACGCCGATGGTCCGCAGGTCATCGTCCTCGGGCTTGCCGCGACTTGGGATCTGGTCCTCGACCCCATGCCACTTGTAATCCTGGATACGGTGAACGATGTCACGCGCCGTATCGTAGTTGCGCAGCACCACGATTACGCCCTCGCCCGCGGCGGCGACCTGGTCCATGACCGCGTGCAGCGGCCAGCCGCAGTCACGGGTACTCTCGAAGATATCGCACAGCGTGTTCTGCACATGCACGCGCACCAGGGTCGGGCGGTCTGAACTGATCTCGCCCATGACCAGGGCAAGATGCATATCGTTGCCGATCACGTCCTGGTACGCCAGCAGCTGGAACTCACCGTGCCTCGTGGGCAGGTTACAGGAACTCACGCGCTCGACCGTCTTCTCGTTCTTTATCCGATACTGGATCAGGTCCGCGATAGTGCCGATCTTGAGGTCATGCTCGGCGGCAAATCTTTCCAGGTCCGGGCGACGCGCCATGCTGCCGTCTTCGTTGAGTATCTCGACGATCACCGAATTCGGAGCAAAACCCGCGAGGCGCGCCAGGTCACAACCCGCCTCGGTATGCCCGGCGCGCACCAGCACCCCACCTGGCTGCGCCATCAGCGGAAAAATATGGCCGGGCTGGATGAGGTCCATAGGCTGGGCATCCGGCTTGACCGCGGCCAGCACCGTGGTGGCGCGGTCGGCCGCCGAGATACCCGTGGTGACCCCCTCTGCGGCCTCGATGGAGACAGTGAAATTGGTCGCCTCCAGCTGATTGTCGCTGTTGACCATCAACGGCAGGCGCAGCTGGCGGCAGTGCTCCTTCGTCAGCGTCAGGCAGATCAGGCCGCGGCCGTATTTGGCCATGAAGTTGACCGCCTCCGGGGTGGTCAGTTCGGCGGCGAGGATCAGATCACCCTCGTTTTCACGGTTTTCATCGTCCATGATGATGACCATGCGGCCCTGGCGCAGATCCTCGATAATTTCTTCGGTGGTATTAAGTGCCATCGTGCTGCAACTGTTTTGGCAAACGCTGCAGTTTAACAGCCATCACCCGCCGGAGAGAATGCCTGGATGACAGAATCTGAAGGCGTAATCCAGTATCAGCTTCACTATCGCCCCGGGAATCTCCCCGCGGACGCGGACTACGCTGGCCTCTACCGCTGGTTTGGCCGATGCCGGCGGCTCGGCCTGATCGGCCAGGACCCCGCACTCTACGACGGCTTTGCCTACGGCAACATCAGCGTCCGCGCCGACCGTGGGTTCGTCATCTCCGGCACCCAGACCGGGGGCCGGGAGTCACTGGGCCCGCTGGATCTGGCCTGGGTGGAAGGTTTCGATGCGGAACGAAACCAGCTCAGTGCGACCGGGCCGGCCCGTCCTTCGTCTGAGGCCATGACCCATGGCCAGATCTACCAGGTACTGCCCGAGGCCAGGGCCGTGATCCACGTCCACTCGGCGACGATCTGGCACCGGGCGCGACAACTCGGACTGCCATCCACCGCTGCGGATGCCGGCTACGGCACCCCGCAAATGGCTGCCGAGGTGACCCGCCTGCTGTCATCCAGGCCCGGTATCCATGATGGCGCCTTCGTCATGGGTGGCCATGAAGACGGTGTGGCCGTCTTCGCCTCAGACATGGATACCGCGGGAAGCCTGCTGCTGGACGTCCTGGCACGCGCCACGGACCTTGCGTCGGCGACTCGTTGAGGAGTCCGGCTTTCCTTGACCGCTCGGGCTGTTGCATCGCCTAATGCAAACATCGGGCAAACGCCTTTGTCGCCCCCCAATCAGGCAGCGGACGTAATACCTCGCCCATGAGCACATCAGATGGTAAGACGATCTCCCTGGTACTCGGCAGCGGTGGTGCCCGCGGCCTGGCGCATATCGGCGTCATCCGGGCCCTGGAGCGGCATGGCTGGAAGATCGGTGCGATAGCCGGCAGTTCCATCGGGGCACTGATCGGCGGCTTCCATGCCGCCGGCAAACTCGACGACTACACCGATTGGGTGCAGGAACTCACCGAGTTCAACGTCCTGCGTTATCTGGATATCGCGTGGGGCAGTGCCGGCATGCTCAAGGGCCAGATGTTGATGGACACCCTGCAGGAATTCGTCGGCCGCCACCGGATCGAAGAACTGCCGATTCCGCTGACCATAGTCGCCACCGATGTCCTGGCACGCAAGGAAGTGTGGCTGCGGCGTGGCGACCTGTTCGACGCCATCCGCGCCTCGATCGCGGTGCCCACCATATTCACACCGCATACCCTCGCCGGGCGGCCGCTGCTCGATGGTGGCATCCTCAACCCCGTGCCGATCGCCCCAACGCTGCAAGACCCCACGGATGCCGTGATCGCGGTCAGTCTTTCCGGGGTACCAAAGAAGCTGGGCGGGGGCAGTCGTCGCGACGGCACCCCGAAACCGGCGCAGAAACCGCATCATCGCTACCATAAGAAGATCGAGGCATTCATCGATCAGTTGCAGGAGCGCCTGGGTCTGAGCAACGGGCAGGAGGAGACCGATGGGCCCAGCCTCTCGATCACCGATGCCGCCCTGCTGTCACTGGACGCGATGCAGGCCAGCATCGCCCGCTGCATGCTGGCGGCCTACCCACCTGACCTGTTGATCGAGATACCGGTCAACACCTGCGGCGCACATGAGTTCTACCGTGCCGCGGAGGTGATCGAGGCTGGTGAATACTGGGCCAGTCGCGCAATCGAAAGGTTCGTAAACGGAAAGACCTGACAGGCGGAACACCTGAGTTCGCGGGAGCCCTGTCCCGCGACCACGGTGATCTCAGCCCTTGATGAATCCGGCACGCGCCAGCATGGTGAGATCGACCGGTGCTGCACCCGGTTCGGCGGCCTTCTCACCCAGCAGCAGGCGCTCCAGATAGCGTGCCACCAGATCTACCTCGAGATTGACACGCCGCCCCGCGGCATAGCCGCCCATGATGGTCTCCTGCAGGGTGTGCGGCACGATGTTCAGCTCGAAACGCCTGCCGTTCACCGCGTTTACCGTAAGGCTGACGCCGTCGACCGTGATCGAACCCTTGTGTGCGATATAACGCGCCAGGTCCGGCGGCGCCTCGATAGTGAAACGCACCGAGCGCGCATCGTCGTGGCGCTCGATCACGCAACCCAGCCCATCGACATGCCCGCTGACCAGGTGTCCACCAAGCCGGGTGGCGAGCGTGAGGGCCTTTTCGAGATTTACCCGGCTGCCGGGTTCCAGCTGCCCCAGACTGGTCAGTGAAAGTGTCTCGCGAGAGACATCGGCGACAAACCCGTCACCGGGGAGTTCCACCGCGGTCAGGCAGACACCGTTGACCGCAATACTGTCCCCCTGGGCGACATCGCCAAGATCCAACTTGCCGGTCCGTACCTGCAAACGAACATCACCGCCGCGCTGCCGCAGTTCAGCGACCTGCCCCACTGCCTCGATAATTCCCGTGAACATGCGTCGATCTCCGGTCCGGCTGGCTCCAGCCATGTTGGACCTGATTGTACAGCCCCTCGCCGGCACGTTCTCGAGTTCGGCAGACCGGATTGCCGATGCTGAACCGCCTCACCGGAAAAAGAAGGGCACGGCGCGTTCGTTCTCAAGGCTGTGGCAGGAACTCAGCCATTTTCGGACCGCAGCGCCGGTATCAGCGTGACACGAAGGTCGGGGCCGACACGGCGGACGTCCCCGAACTGCAGCTCGATGCGCTCATCCAGACGCTCCAGCCCAGGCAGGTTCACCAGCGCGCGCGCCGCATGCCCCAACAGCTGCGGTGCCAGATAAACAACCAGTTCGTCGACCAGGCCTGCCAGCAGGGCGCTTCCGGCCAGGGTCGCCCCGGCCTCGATAAGTATCTCATTCATGCCACGATCGGCGAGTGCCACCAGCAGTGCAGGCAGGTCTATTCGGCCACCCAGCTGCGGAAGACGCAGCACATCCGCACCTGCACCACGCAGTTCAAGCTCGGTTTCCGCCGGGGCGCCCTCGCCGCAGACGAACAGGGTGTCTCCCGGCAGGCTCAGCAAGCGAGCACGCGGCGGTGTGCGCAGACGTGTATCCAGCACCACGCGCAGCGGTTGGCGCAGGTCGCCGGCACCTTCCACACCGTGCAGTTCCTCCACCGAAAGCCGCACGTTCATTGACGGATCGTCCGCCAGCACCGTGCCGACACCGGTCAAGATGGCACTGCTGCGCGCGCGCAGATACTGCACATCGCGGCGTGCCGCCTCGGCGGTAATCCACTGACTTTCGCCGCTGGCCATCGCCGTGCGCCCATCGAGGCTCATCGCCAGTTTGCAGCGTACATAGGGCCGGGCATGGCGCATGCGCGCAAGAAAGCCCGGATTGAGTGCCTCGGCGTCCGCCTCGAGCAGCCCGACACCGGTCTCGATGCCGGCCTCGCGCAACATTGCCATGCCGCGGCCGGCAACCAGCGGATTAGGGTCCGACATCGCCGCCACCACGCGCGCCACCCCCGCTTCGATCAGCCCCTGCGCACAGGGCGGCGTGCGGCCGTGATGCGAACAGGGCTCCAGGGTGACGTAGGCGGTTGCGCCGCGTGCAGCCTCGCCGGCGGCGATCAGGGCGTTGCGCTCGGCGTGCGGCTCACCCGTCTTGCGGTGCCAGCCCTCGCCCACGATGCGGCCGTCACGAACCAGCACGCAGCCGACGCGTGGATTCGGATCCGTGGTGTAGAGCCCGCGTTCGGCCAGTCGCATGGCGCGCGCCATGTGGCGGTGATCATCGGCGCTGAAGGACGCGCTCATTTTTCCTCGTCGAGAAGGTCCAGCTGCTGCCGACGCGCCTCGGGAGTAAGCTGGCTCTCGAGCTTTTCGATCTCCTCGCGGAAGGCGTTGACGTCCTGGAACTGGCGATACACGGACGCAAAGCGCACGTAGGCCACTTGGTCGAGCTTCTTGAGCTCGTCCATCACCAGTTCACCGATCTTGCGGGACGACACCTCGCCCTCGCCCCCGGCCATCAGGCGACGAGTGATGTGATTGATCGCCGCATCGGTGGCCTCCGTCGACACCGGCCGCTTTTCCAGCGAGCGCTCGATGCCCGCGCGCAACTTGCGTCCATCGAAATTGACCCGTCGGCCATCGCTCTTAACCACACGCGGCAGATTGAGCTCGGCGGCCTCGTAGGTCGTGAAACGCTCCTTGCAGATATTGCATTCACGGCGCCGGCGCACCTGGTCACCGTCCCCGTGCAAACGGGAATCAACGACCTTGGTGTCCTGGGCTCCGCAGAATGGGCAGCGCATGGATGTGGCCTGGGCCTGGTCAGCCGTATACCGGGTGCCTGGCGCAGATCGCCAGGGCCTTTGCCTTCACCGATTCGATCACGGCGCTGTCGCCGCGGCTGTCGATCACATCGCACATCCAGCCCGCCAGATCGCGACATTCCTGTTCACTGAACCCGCGTGTCGTCGCGGCCGGTGTACCGACCCGGATTCCCGAGGTCACGAAGGGCGACTGGGGATCGTTAGGAACCGCGTTCATGTTGACCGTGATATTGGCCGCACCCAACCAGGCATCGACATCCTTGCCGGTGAGGCCGGCCTCGATGAAGCTGACCAGGAACAGGTGATCATCGGTACCCTTGGAGACCACGTCATAACCACGATCCATGAACACCCGCGCCATGGTCTGGGCGTTCCTGACCACCTGCTTCTGGTACTCCACGAATTCGGGCTCCATCGCCTCCTTGAAGGCCACTGCCTTGGCCGCAATTGCGTGCTCCAATGGTCCGCCCTGGCCCCCGGGAAATACCGCCGAGTTGAGTTTCTTTTCGATCTCCGGGTTGGCCCTGGCCAGGATCAGGCCGGCACGCGGACCGCGCAGCGTCTTGTGCGTGGTGGTGGTCGTCACGTCGGCGATCTGTACCGGGCTCGGGTAGACGCCTGCCGCGACCAGACCGGCCACGTGCGCCATGTCCACGAACAGGTAGGCCCCGACCTCGTCGGCGATCTCACGGAAACGCTGCCAATCGACGATGCGTGAGTAGGCCGAGAAACCGGCCACGATCATCTTCGGCTTGTGCTCCCGGGCCAGACGCTCGACCTGTTCGTAGTCGATCTCGCCGGTATCCGGGTTCAGGCCATACTGCACCGCATTGTAGATCTTGCCGGAAAAGCTCGGCTTGGCGCCGTGGGTCAGATGACCACCGTCGGCAAGAGACATGCCAAGTACGGTGTCGCCCGGTTGGCACAGCGCCATGTACACGGCGAGGTTTGCGGAGGAACCGGAATGCGGCTGCACATTCGCATAGTCGGCGCCGAACAGCTGCTTGGCGCGATCGATGGCCAGCTGCTCGGCCTTGTCGACGAATTCGCAACCACCATAGTAACGCTTGGACGGGTAGCCCTCGGCGTACTTGTTGGTGAGTACGGAACCCTGGGCCTCCATCACCCTCGGACTCGTGTAGTTTTCCGAGGCGATGAGCTCGATATGCTCCTCCTGGCGACGCTCCTCCGACTTGATGGCCGCGAAAAGCTCGTCGTCATAACCCTCGATACGCATCTCTTTGCTGAACATCGGCCACCTCGTAATGCCTTCAAACCAAAACGCAAACGGCCCCGGGGCGGGGCCGCTGGCCGGGGACAGCCAAATAGCCCCGGAATATCTTTCGAGTCTGCTGCAGATCACGCCGAGCGTCAAGCAAACCGGGCGCGGCCCTCAGGACAGGAAGAACCGGTTGAACGACCTTCATCCCGACGTATTCCAACGGTCAGAAACAAAAAAAAGCGGCACGTTTCCGGCCGCTTTCTTCGTACTGTTTGGGGTGGACGATGGGGCTCGAACCCACGACCACTGGAATCACAATCCAGGGCTCTACCAACTGAGCTACGTCCACCATTGAAACCGGTAAGCTTCGCCTACGCCGCGACAGGACCGATTCACCTGTCTCTCGACTAATGCCCCGTGGCGAAATTGGCGCCCCGAGGAGGATTCGAACCCCCGACCAATAGCTTAGAAGGCTACTGCTCTATCCGACTGAGCTATCGGGGCCGAATGTGGCATTTTATCCGAAATCTGGTCGGGGTAGAGAGATTACGAAATACATCCTGTATTCCGCCCTTCGGGCCGGCCTATGGCCGTTAAGCCGGGGCTACTGCCCCGCTTTATCGAATCCCTTCGAGAGTTCGCCTCTCTCTCCACACCTCGGTGCAAGTGGATCGGGTTGTTTCGCCCAAGAAGCCACAAACACCATATCAACTTTGGTCGGGGTAGAGAGATTCGAACTCCCGACATCCTGCTCCCAAAGCAGGCGCGCTACCAGACTGCGCTATACCCCGGATGGCTCTCCGCCAGTCCGCGAAGGCGGCAGATGATACGCCTGCACCCCGTTTCAGTCAATGAATCCGCCTTGCTCTGCTATCATCCCGCCCTCATCCACCATCAGCCCGCAATCGCAGGATACCCATGAGCGCTCAAATCCTAGACGGCAAAGCCATTTCAGCCGACATCCGCGAACAAATCAAAGCTCAGGTGGACGAACGCATCGCGGCCGGCCGGCGTGCCCCCGGCCTGATCGTCGTACTGGTCGGTGAAAACCCGGCATCGCAGGTCTATGTGCGCAACAAGCAGAAGGCCTGCCAGCAGGTCGGCTTCAGCTCGGAACTGATGCAACTGCCCGCCGACACCAGCCAGGGTGAACTGCTCGACCTGATCGACCGGCTGAACGCCCGCGACGATGTGGACGGCATCCTGGTACAGCTGCCGCTCCCCGAACAGATCGACGAGGACACCGTCACCGAACGCATCCTGCCGGGAAAGGACGTGGACGGCTTCCACCCCTACAACATCGGCCGTCTGGTCCTGCGTCAACCGCTGCTGCGCCCCTGCACGCCCAAGGGCGTGATGACCATGCTGACCCGCACCGGCATCGACCTGGTCGGCAAGGATGCCGTGATCATCGGCCAGTCGAACATCGTCGGCCGGCCGATGTTCCTGGAGCTGCTGATGGCACGCTGCACCGTGACCGTCTGTCACAGCAAGACCAGGGACCTTCCCGGCAAGGTCCGCAGTGCCGACATCGTGGTGGCCGCCGTCGGGGTACCGCGCTTCGTAAAGGCCGACTGGGTAAAACCCGGCGCGATCGTGATCGATGTCGGCATCAATCGCCTGGAAGACGGCAGCCTGTGCGGCGACGTGGATACCGCGGCGGTCAGCGAGGTGGCCGGCTGGATCACCCCGGTGCCCGGTGGCGTCGGCCCGATGACGGTGGCCACCCTGCTTGAAAACACCTTGCTGGCGGCGGACCTGCGTGACGGGAAGGGCGATTAAGCGAGGATCCGATGGGACCCGGCATCATTCGCCGACCCGAGCTTTTCCGCTGCGCGCACAAGCAACTGCTGCAGAGACTCGCAGGGCTGGCGCACCGCAATACCCATGCTCAAGGTGATTTTTATGACATCACCGCACAGCTCCAACTGCTCGCCCGCGAGCAGCGTGCCCAGGCGACGGCCGAACGCGATCGCCTGTTCGACTTCCCCACACTGCAGGAAGACGGCCAGGCACTGCTCGTCAAAGCGCACGGGGACATCGCCCGCGCGGGTCTGGCTTCGGACCTTTCGCCCCAGGACCTCCAGGACCCGATCTGCCGCCGGGCGGCCATAGCGATCCCTGATATCGTCCAGGAAATCGATCCGGAGCATTACCAGGGTCATCTGGCTAATCCCTGCGCGGTCGTCCCTGGCCATCAGGCCGGGCACCATCTCATCCATATATATCCGCTTGTACAGTCGGGTGGTCGGATCCCGCATTGCGTCGTCGGCGCTGGAACGGCGGCTCCGCAACAGCAGCGTAACCGCGGAGAGCAGCAAAAGGGTGGCGACCAAAAGCATCACCGTCGACAACCCGATTTCTGCAGTCAGCGGGGAAGACAGTGTCGTAGATGCCCTTTGTGCCGATTGAACCCTTGCTGCGATACCGGGTGCCTCACCTGAATTCAACCAGGTTCCCGCGACATAACCCAGCAGGCCGATGCCAACGCAGACCAGCAACAGGGCCACCCGCATGTGCTGGTCGCGCCACACCCCCCACGTCATGCCATCCATGTGTCGAGTACCCATCCGAATAAGCTGTTGTGGACCCACGGGTCCCATCTCCAGCCTAGCGGCCGACCGGATTTTTTTTAAACCCCCGCGGTCGGTGTAAAATCGTCGCCTTCGCAATCCCAGCAAATCACATCCGGCGGAAAGCAATGGCCCAGTACATCTACACCATGAACCGCGTCAGCAAGATCGTGCCCCCAAAACGGCAGATCCTGCGCGACATATCGCTATCATTCTTCCCCGGCGCCAAGATCGGCGTCCTCGGTCTCAACGGCTCGGGAAAGTCATCGCTACTGCGGATCATGGCCGGGGTGGACACCGAGATCGATGGCGAGGCCAGACCACAGCCAGGCATCAAGGTCGGTTATCTGCAGCAGGAGCCGCAGCTCGACCCTGACAAGGACGTGCGAGGCAACGTCGAAGAGGCATTGGGTCATGTAAAGGAGGCGATGATCGAGCTGGACCAGGTGTATACCGCCTATGCCGAGCCGGACGCCGACTTCGACGCATTGGCCAAGCGCCAGGCCGAACTCGAGAACATCCTGCAGGCCGCGGATGGCCACAACCTCGAGCGCCAGCTCGAGGTGGCTGCGGATGCGCTGCGTCTTCCCCCCTGGGACGCGGACGTGAGCACGCTTTCCGGTGGTGAACGGCGCCGCGTCGCCCTGTGCAAGCTGCTGCTGTCCAAGCCGGACATGCTGCTCCTCGATGAACCGACCAACCACCTGGATGCCGAGTCGGTGGCCTGGCTGGAACACTTTCTGCACGACTATCCGGGCACCGTCGTTGCGGTCACCCACGACCGCTACTTCCTTGACAATGTCGCCGGCTGGATCCTCGAACTCGACCGTGGCCACGGCATACCCTGGGAGGGCAACTACTCGTCCTGGCTGGAGCAGAAGGAGGCCCGCCTGGAGCGGGAGCAGAAGCAGGAACAGGGGCGCATCCGCGCGATGAAGGAGGAACTCGACTGGGTGCGACAGAATCCCAAGGGTCGCCAGGCCAAGAGCAAGGCGCGACTGGCCCGCTTCGAGGAGCTGCAGAGCAGTGACTTCCAGGCGCGCAACGAGACCAACGAGATCTATATCCCGCCGGGCGAACGCCTGGGCGACCTTGTCATCGAGGCGGAGAACCTCAAGAAGGGCTATGGCGACCGCCTCCTATACGACGGTCTCAGCTTCAATCTGCCGCGCGGTGGCATCGTCGGGGTGATCGGCCCCAACGGTGCGGGCAAGACCACCCTGTTCCGCCTGCTGACCGGCCAGGAACAGCCCGATGGCGGCGAACTGCGAATCGGTCCGACCGTGAAGCTGGCCTATGTCGACCAGAGCCGGGACGCCCTCGACGGCAGCAAGTCACTGTGGGAGGAGATCTCCGACGGCCAGGAGGTGATCACGGTCGGCAGGTTCCAGATGCCGTCGCGCGCCTACTGTTCGCGGTTCAATTTCCGAGGCTCCGACCAGCAGAAGCGGGTCGGCGATCTGTCCGGCGGCGAACGCAACCGCGTCCACCTGGCCAAGCTGCTCAAGTCCGGCGGCAATGTCCTGCTGCTCGACGAACCGACCAACGATCTCGACGTCGAGACCCTGCGCGCACTCGAAGAGGCCCTGCTGGCCTTCCCCGGCTGTGCCGTGGTGATCTCGCACGACCGCTGGTTCCTTGACCGTATCGCCACCCACATCCTCGCCTTCGAGGGCGACTCACAGGTGGTCTGGTACGAGGGCAATTTTGCCGACTACGAAGAGGACAAGATACGCCGCCTCGGAGATGAGGCGGTCAATCCGCACCGGATCAGGTACAGGCGCATCGACGCTTGATACTGATCGGAAACCGGCGGTCAGTCTGGGCTCTCGGCTTCGAACTGATGTTTCCAGTCAAGTTGCATTCCCAGAAATCCCGGGTAGAGCCCCTTCGCCCCGTCCACATCGAAGATACGGAACACCGGGATCGCCTCGAGGGGACTTCTGACAATCCATACATAACAATCCATACACGGTCATCTCGCGGTCAGGATTATTAGAAGTCCCTTTTGAGTCGCATCAAGGCATCCTGTTAGATCTTTCTCTCTGATGCCATCTCAGCAGGACAGCCAGAAAATGAAAGGTTATTTCTGGCCGTCTCCACCGTCGGTGGGCGCGTTGTCTGCGTCGGATTGCTGGTTCATCTCCTTGTTCCAGTCGGTGAACGCATCGTCCGCGGGTGCGAACAAGGTGTCGATCGGGTCGTCACCTTTTGCAGCCGCCTCACTTCGGTCCCCCTCACGCGTTTCAAACGCCTGTTCCAAAGGGCCATCCCACGCGCCCGCATTTCCCATCGATACGGCAAACACGACCGTGGCCAACGCAATCAAAAGGCGCGATCTGAGCATTTTTGCCAACCCCTTCCGTTCAAAAGCCAGGACGGAAATCTTATCAGCCCACAGCACGGGAACGCACAAACATTCCGCGCTGTCAGCCGGTCGACCCGGCGGATGCTATCCGGCCTGGAGGCGCCGGGCCAGTAGTTACTCGGCGGCGGGCTCGACCGGCAGCATCGGCACGTAACCGTAAGGTGCCCCGTAGTAAGGGACGTGGGCATTGTAGCTATGCCCCCTGCCAGCACCAGACCCGTAGCCGCCCCCGTTTCCACGACCTTCACCACGCATGCTCGCGCTGAAGGTCATGTCGAAGCTGAAATCGGCCTCGGCATCCGCGGCCCCGACACCGTCGAAATAGCCGTTATTGTCGCTGTCATTCCATCCCCAGAAGGCGGAGGCCTGCATCGAGGCTATCAAAGCGGCGATTGCGATGATCTTTTTCATGATTTAATTCCCACGAGATGTTTGGCCGTCCCGGCCACCGTTGAGGCGACCCGCTCCAGATATGAAACAAAATATATAAGCACTTACTTATTTCCCAATCATTTTGTCGCATGCCGGACTTACGAAGGCTGGACGCAGCGGCGCGGTCCGAGATCACCGCGAACACCGGCGGAGTCGCCCGATGACCGAGTCCGACCAGTTTTTCGCGCGTGCCAACCGCCTGCTCGAACGTTGGGAATCGCGCCTCGAAGGTCGGGCCCCTGCACCGGACTGGACCCACGATGCCTACCGCTGGCGCCATGACCAGTTCGGCGTACGCCTGGCGCCGGTAAAGAATCCGCACCGTGTCCGGCTGGATGACCTCCTGTGCATGGATCGGCAGAAGGCCGAGGTGGTGCGAAACACCGAGCAGTTCCTGCGTGGCGGGCCGGCCAACAATGCCCTGCTCTGGGGAGCCCGCGGGACCGGCAAATCGACACTGATCAAGGCAGTATTCAATGCCTACGTGGACCGTGGGCTGCGCCTGATCGAGGTCGAGAAGGAGCACCTGGTGGACCTGGTCGAGATCGTCGAGGTCCTAGAGGGCCGCCAGGAACGTTTTCTGCTTTACTGCGACGACCTCTCGTTCGAGGCCGACGACGCCGGTTACAAATCACTGAAGGCCGTTCTCGAGGGGTCGATCGCCGCACCGGCTGGAAACCTGCTGATCTATGCCAGTTCCAACCGCCGCCACCTGCTGCCGGAGGCCAAGGCCGACAACCAGGATGCGCATATCGTCGACGGTGAACTGCACCCGGGCGAGGCGATCGAGGAGAAGGTATCCCTGTCCGAGCGCTTCGGGCTCTGGTTGTCTTTCTACCCTTTCAACCAGGAGGAGTACCTGGCGATCGTCGAACACTGGCTGGGGCTCCTGGACTCCGGCAATTGCGACGACGCGGCAACCCGGCAGGCAGCATTGAACTGGGCGCGTCAACGCGGCTCGCGCAGCGGTCGCGTCGCCCGCCAGTTCGCCATCGACCAGGCCGGCCGGCATGCCTGAGCCGCACGTCGTCGTACGCACGGTCGATTTCACCAATACCGCAGATGTGAAACACTACCTCGACCTGCTCGACGCCTACGCACGCGACCCCATGGGTGGTGGAAAGCCACTGCCGGCAGAGGTGCGTGGACGCCTTGCGGCCGATCTCGCGCGGCACCCCGGGGTGCACTGCCTGCTCGCCGAGCACGGCGGTCGCGCGGTCGGCTTCGCAAGCTGCTTTCTCGGCTATTCGACCTTCCAGGCGCGGCCGTTGCTCAACATCCACGACATCGCGGTGCTGGCGGAATGGCGCGGCCAATCGATAGCACAGCGGTTGCTGCAGGCCATCGGGGAACTGGCCCGGCGACTTGGCTGCTGCCGGATCACGCTCGAGGTGCGCACGGACAACCCGCGCGCCCGCCAACTTTACGAACGCGCCGGGTTCAGCCCGGGGCAATGCAGCCTGTTCATGGAAAAGCCGCTGTGACCACGGAATAAAAAAAACGCCCCGCGATGCGGGGCGTTTCTCCATCCACCTCTGAACCTGTTCTTGATGTGCAAGTTCTAGATCGGAGCGGAGTATAGGGAAAAAATCCGCATCTGAAAAATCAGCGGATGTTAATAAGCCTTTCGCCCGGCAGAAATCCTGCAAGCAGCCGGGGTCTCCAGCGCACTGCCAGCAGAAGCGCGAGCAGGCCGGCATAGATCAGGGGTTCGAGCAGGTCGGCCTTGACCAGCCAGATGTAGTGCAGGACACCGAGCACCGCAATCAGGTAAATGGCCCGGTGCAGGCTTTGCCATCGGCGTCCCAGGCGCCGCATCATGCCCCGCGTCGAGGTGGCGGCCAGCGGTAGCAGCAGCAGCCAGGCGGTAAAGCCCACCGTCACATAGGGCCGCTTTATGATGTCGGCCAGAATATTGCCCCAACTGAACTGCTGATCGAGCCAGACCCATGTCAGAAAATGCAGGGTGATGTAGAAGAACACAAATAACCCCAGCATCCGGCGAAAACGCTGCAGCCAGCTCCAGCCGGTCAGACGGCGCAAAGGCGTAACCGCCAGGGTCAGCAACAGCAAGCGCAGCCCCCACCGACCGGTGACATCGGTCACCCGCTCCAGTGGGTTAGCACCTAGATCGCCGGTCAGCGCGCCTTCCAGCAACAGGACGAATGGGGCCAGGCAGGCCGCGAACACCAGCGGCTTGGCGACAAAGCGCAACCAATGATCGAAACCGCGTGCAGCCTGCATCAGTAGAACTTGGCCAGGTCCATGCCACGATAGAGATCGGCCACCTGGTCGGCATAGCCATTGAACATCAGTGTCGGCTGCTTGTCCGCGAACAGGCCTTCGCCGATCATGCGGTGACTGGCCTGGCTCCAGCGCGGGTGATCAACCTCGGGATTCACGTTCGAATAGAAACCGTACTCGTCCGGCCCGAGTTTCCACCAGGTGGTCTCGGGGAGGGTCTGCGAAAAACTGATCCGCACGACCGACTTGATACTCTTGAATCCGTATTTCCAGGGCACAACAAGTCGCAGGGGTGCTCCATTCTGGTTTGGCAGAAACTCACCGTACAGGCCGGTCGCCAACAGGGTCAGCGGGTGCATGGCTTCGTCCATGCGCAATCCTTCGCGGTAGGGCCAGTCCAGCACCGAACGCCGTTGCCCCCGCATCTGTTCGGGGTCCACGAGGGTCTCGAAGGCCACGTACTTGGCCTTCGAGGTGGGTTTGAAGCGTTTCAGCAGATCGCCCAGCGGCAGGCCCACCCAGGGCACAACCATGGACCAGGCCTCCACGCATCGCAGCCGATAAATGCGTTCTTCCTGCGGGAAGGCGCTGAGGATGTCCTCGATGCCGATCTGGCCGGGGGCCTCACACTCCCCGTCGACCACCACCGTCCAGGGTCGCGTCCTGAGACTCCCCGCATAACGCGCTGGATCGCTCTTGCCGGTACCAAACTCGTAGAAGTTGTTGTAACTGGTAACGTACTCGTAGTCGGTCAACTTCAGCCCTTCACCGTAGGGCGTGTCGATAACCCCTTCCATAGGTATCCGCGGCCAATCCGGCTTGGGGGGTGGTTCCGGTTCCGACCGGGACATGGCCACAGCGGGAGCAGCCGTTATCGTGCCGATCGCCAGCCCCGCTGCGGCCTTGAGAAATTCACGCCGTCGCGCATAGACCTGCGGCTCGGTGATCTCGGAGGGTTTGATGTCGGAGGATTTCTTGATCAGCATGGAGTCAGGCCTTTGTAATCGCTCCCAGTTAGACCGGAAAAGTCGCGCGTTGATTTCATCCGGAGTCCCCCCTGCGAGTGCGGTTTCGGCGAGCCTGCCACAGCAGGGGTGCTATCGCGCCGAAAAACGTCGCCGCCATCGAGAGGTTCGCGGATCCGCCGTAAAGGTGTGCCGCAAAGCCAGCGGCACCACCGAGCGATAGCGACAGCAGCACCGTCCTAATCATCCGGCAGCGTGGACAGTCTGGCTTAGCCATTGTGTTCAAACATCGGTTTGCATGCACCCTTTGCGCCAAGAACCCGGTCAAGCCGGGGCGGGGGATCCGGCCAGCTGTGCGGCGATCTCCAGGTATTCCCGATAGCGTTGCCGCCGCTCATCCGTGGCGAGCGGCTGCGGCGCGGTCGCATCGCCCTGCAGCGCCTCGCGCAGCGAAAACGACACCGGCGGTGGCTGCCAGCCCTTGTGCCGCCAGATACCACTTCGGGCGTCGAACTGATATCGGTGCACGAAACGATGGCCATACCCCGCCACGAACTCGACGCAGCTCAACAGGTACTCCAGCTCGGCGTCATCGAAGACGTAATGGAAGCCGACCCGGCACCACCCGGGCTTGATCCCATGATAGCCGCGGGTGATCCAGGAACGGTATTCCTCGGCCTTCTGCTCATCGATACCCAGCAGCTGGTGTCCGTATGGACCGGCGCAGGAGCAACCTGCCCGGCTCTGGATCCCAAACAGGTCGTTCAGCAGGGTGGTGATCAGACGCGGGTGCAGGTACTGGCCCTTGGGGTCTTTGATATTGAATGAGACGATGCCGACGCGACGCGCCGGGTCGGGGTTGCCGAGGATCTCGATCTGCGGATGTGCACCCCAACGCGCAAAGGCCTCGCGCACCATCTCTGCCTCGCGCCGCTCGATGCGGTCGATCCCGACCGCCGCCTTCACCTCGAACGCCAGGGCCGCGCGCAGCGTCTGCAGTATGCCCGGCGTACCTGCCTTCTCACGTGCCTCGATGTCGTGGATGAAATCGTGGTCCACCGGGCCTACGTAATCCACGGTCCCGCCGCCGGCGATGCTTGGGGCAAGCTCGGTGTGATAGCAGCGCTTGTTGAAGATCAGCAGCCCGCTCGCACCCGGGCCGCCCAGGAACTTGTGCGGCGAGATAAACACAGCATCCAGAAAGGCATCTTCTGCACCATCGAAGCCCTGGGGGTTCATGTCGATCGGCACATAGGGTGCCGAGGCCGCATAGTCGAAGAACGCCAGCGCGTCATGGCGATGCAGGAGCTGCGCGAGCCGGTGGACCGGGGAACGCATGCCCGTGACATTGGAGGCCGCCGAAAAGGAACCGATACGCAGGCGCCCCTGGTAGGCCGGGTCCTGCAACAACTGTTCGAGGTGCCGCAGATCGATGCCGCCATCGTCTGCCATCGCGACCTCGACAATGGTGACCAGGCTCTCGCGCCAGGAGATTTCATTGGAGT
Source organism: uncultured Gammaproteobacteria bacterium (assembly GCA_963753845.1). Lineage (GTDB taxonomy): Bacteria > Pseudomonadota > Gammaproteobacteria > Chromatiales > Chromatiaceae > Thiosocius. The sequence continues at coordinate 366,911 of CAVWEI010000001.1, read as the reverse complement.
GGTGTTCATAGGGCCCGACGAACACCACCGGTTGATGTACCAGGCAGTACTCCGCAAACTCGGTTGCCTGCCGTTGGCCCAGAAACCCCTGCAACAATCCGTCGAGCATTGCACGACCGGCGGCCGGCAGCTTCACCCCCACCAGTTGCTGCATGCGGTCGATCGCACCGGTGGCACCGGTCCCGCAGGCAATGATGCGTCCGTCAGGCCCGGCATTGACTGACTGCTTGATACGCTCCTCTGCCTGCTGCAGCAGTTCGGTCGTCACTCGTCCACTGGCATCGTCCTCGGTGTGACTGTTGGCATAAAGGGGCAACTGGCGAAGCAGGTAGTCTTCGACGAAATACAGAGAGCGTCCGGAGGCAGTGTAATCCGCATACAGCATCAGGCGCTCCCCATAGGGGGTATCGATCAGCGTGTCCACGCCAACGATCTGCGCCCTCAGATAGTCCAGGTCGATTGCCTTCTCACTCATCCGCTCCACGTCTTTCTGTTCACCTTTTCTGTCTGTTCGTCCCGGGGCAAGCCGGAGTTACGGTCGCGGGATCCACTGTTCCTGTCCGGCAAACCGCCGGGCAGAAGAGGCTGGAAGGGATCACGGCCGAATCCGGTTCATCTTGCGCATTGTCAATGACCCGGGGCCACCGCTTAAACGATACTGAATCCGTGCCCTGTGACTCCCATAGGTTTCGCACATCCTCCAAATTTGCCCCGCGGCAAAGCGGGGCATCTTTTTGACTGCCCTGACAACTCCCGCTCCCCTGCGCACAAGGCGGGCCCTGGCATATGGGGTTCTCGCGGAGACCTATTGCTCCACCAGGACAACGCGGTACTTTTCGATCAGTACCTGGCGCTTCTTGTACAGCCGCCCCAGCGCCCGCTTGAAACTGGCCTTGCTGGTATTGAAGGTCTTGTAGATCAGGTCCGGCGGACTTCTGTCGGTGATGTTCGAGACACCGCCATGCCGGCGCAGGTAGTCGAGTATCTGCACCTCCAGTTGATCACGCACCTCGTCGGACGAGGGCTGCAGGGACAGGTCGATCTTGCCATCTTCTCGTATGGCCTTGATATATCCAGGCAACTGCTGACCGAACTTCAGCGGTCGGAACACGTCCGTCTTGAAGATCAGACCCAAGTGCGAATTGTTGATGACCGCTTTGTAGCCGAGTTCGGTACGTGAGGCGATCATCAGCTTCACCTTTTCACCCGGCTGAAAACCGCTGCCGTCCTCTTTCAGGTGACGGCTGTATTTCGTGGATGCCGCAATGCGGTTGGTCTGCTCGTCTAGAAAGACATACACGACATACGACCGCCCCGGATTCATCGGCCAGGCCTGCTCGCTGAATGGCAACAGGAGGTCCTTGCTCAGCCCCCAGTCCAGGAAGGTGCCGACCTCGTTCTGCTGTCTCACCTTGAGCAGGGCGCATTCCCCGACCATGGCCAGGGGTGTCTCCCGGGTTGCGATCAGCCGGTCATCGGAATCAGCATAGATGAACACATGCAGCCAGTCGCCCGGTTCGCAGCTATCCGGCACCTCGCGTTTCGGCAGCAGGATCTCGCCGTACTCGCCACCGTTCAGATAGGCGCCAAAACTGACCTTTTTGACTACCTGAAGGCGGTTCTTTCGACCGATGTAGATCATCTGTTCAATCCGCCTTTGGCGTGTGCGTTCGTCGGCCCTTCAATGCACCGACCACCGCCCGCTCCCGGACCGGGACCCGGTTGACCAGCACGATGCACGCTCAATAGTGAGGCGGTGGGGGCTCATGGTCCGAATCGGCACCGAGAGGCGACGGTTTGAGTTCCTCCAGTATCTGCCGGATCCGCGCCAATTCATCGCGCAGCGTGGCGATCAGGCGATCCTGGCGCGCCACCGTTTCGTTGAGGGCCTCGATGGCCAGTTCCTGGTGGGAGAAGCGGATCTGCAGATCTTCGAGTTGGTCCTGCATCAGCCGAGCCATCTCCGGGCATTGCGGAACAGGCGCCGCCAGGGCGCGTCCTCGATCCAGTCATCCGGATGCCACGAGTTCTGCACCGCACGCACCACGCGCTCGGGGTGGGGCATCATGATGGTGACCCGGCCGTCGCTGCTGGTCAGGCCGGTGATCCCACGCGGTGAACCGTTCGGATTGGCCGGGTATCGAAGGGCGGTTTCGCCGCTGTTCTCGATATAGCGCAGGGCGATCTGCGGTGTCACCGCAGCCAGCTGGTCCGCACCGGCAAACTCGGCCCTGCCCTCACCGTGCGCCACCGCGATCGGAATCCGCGATCCGGCCATGCCGTCGAGCAGGATTGAGGCCGACTGCTCCACCTCGACCATCACGAAACGCGCCTCGAACTGCTCGGATCGGTTGCGCACGAAATGCGGCCAGCCCTGCGCACCCGGGATCAGGGTCTTCAGGTTGGACAGCATCTGGCAGCCGTTGCAAACGCCCAGGCTGAAGGTGTCTTCGCGCTCGAAAAAGGCACTGAACTGATCACGTGCGCGGCTATTGAACAGGATCGACTTGGCCCAGCCCTCGCCGGCCCCAAGCACGTCGCCATAGCTGAAGCCACCGCAGGCCACCATGCCCTGAAAGGCGTCCAGGGTGACGCGGCCTTCGAGTATGTCGGACATGTGCACATCGACGCATTCCAGGCCGGCCTTGTTGAACGCGGCCGCCATCTCGACCTGGCCGTTCACCCCCTGCTCCCGGAGGATGGCCACCCGCGGACGGCCCGCCTCGACCAGCGGTGCCGCGATATCGTCGTTGTGGTCGAAGCTCAGATGCACCGAGAGCCCGGGATCCTGCTGAGTGATCCGCGCAAACTCCTCCAGGGCACAATCCGGATCGTCGCGCAGCGACTGCATGTGCAACGTGGTCTCGGACCAGGCCTGCTGCAGGCTTGAACGCAGCCCACTGTAAACCAGTCGCACGCCGTGCCGGATGACTATCGCGTCACCCTCGCCCACGGTGCCGATCAGCTGACAGCAGTCTCCCAACCCCGCATGCTCGAGGGCGTTGAGCACGTCATCGCTGTCGGCGTGACGAACCTGAAGGACCGCACCCAACTCCTCGTTGAACAGCACCGCCAGGTCGTCCTGTGCCAGCCCCGTGAGGTCAATCTCCAGCCCACAGCGACCCGCGAAGGCCATCTCGCACAGGGTCGTGAACAGGCCACCGTCGGAGCGGTCATGGTAGGCGAGGATCAGGCCGTCGCGGTTGAGGTCCTGCACCATGTCGAACAGGGCCTTGAGTTGAGCCGCATCCTCGATGTCGGGGACACGGTCACCGATCTGTCGATACACCTGGCCCAGCGCCGAGCCCCCGAGGCGGTTCATGCCCCGCCCGAGATCAATCAGCACCAGGTCGGTATCACCGCGGTCGGTCCGCAGCTGCGGGGTCAGTGTATGGCGCACGTCGTAGGCCGGTGCAAACGCAGAAATAATCAGCGACAGTGGCGCGGCCATCTCGTGCTGCTCACCGTCCTGCTGCCACACGGTCTTCATCGACATCGAATCCTTGCCGACAGGGATTGCTATCCCGAGCGCCGGGCAGAACTCCATGCCCACCGCACGCACAGTTTCGTACAGGCGCGCATCCTCGCCGCGATGTCCGGCCGCCGCCATCCAGTTGGCCGAGAGCTTTACGTCACCGATCTTGTCGATCGACGCCGCGGCCAGGTTGGTGAGCGCCTCACCGACCGCCATACGTCCGGAGGCCGCGGCATCCAGCAGGGCCACCGGGGTGCGCTCGCCGATGCTCATCGCCTCGCCACGATAGCCGTCATAGTCGGCGACCGTCACCGCGACGTCGGCAACCGGAATCTGCCAGGGCCCGACCATCTGGTCGCGCGCGACCATGCCCGTGATGCTGCGGTCGCCGATCGATATCAGGAAGGTCTTGTTGGCCACCGTGGGCAGGCGCAGCACACGGGCGGCGGCCTGCTCGACACTGACCCCTTCGAGCCTGAGAGGTTGTGGCACAGACGGGACAGAGGTGACTTCGCGATGCATGCGCGGCGGCTTGCCGAACAGCAGCGACATCGGCATGTCGATGGGGTTGGCCTCGAAATGACGGTCACCCAGCCGCAGCCGCTGATCCGCAGTTGCCTCACCGACAACGGCGTACGGACAACGCTCGCGCCGGCACAGCGCTTCGAAGGCCCCCAGCCGTTCACGCGCGACCGCCATGACATAGCGTTCCTGTGACTCGTTGCACCAGATCTCCATCGGTGCCATGCCTGGGTCATCGCTCGGCACCTCGCGCAATTCGAAGTCCCCGCCGCACCCACCGTCATGCACCAGTTCCGGCAGCGCATTCGACAGCCCTCCGGCGCCTACGTCGTGCACGAACAGGATCGGGTTGTCATCGCCACGCTGCCAGCAACGATCGATCACCTCCTGGCACCGGCGCTCCATCTCGGGGTTGGCGCGCTGTACCGAGGCGAAATCAAGGTCTTCGGCCGAGGTGCCCGAGGCCATCGACGAGGCCGCGCCACCACCCAGTCCAATCAGCATGGCGGGGCCGCCCAGTACGACCAGCGGGGTACCTGCCGGGAAGGCCTTTTTGTCGACATGGCCGGCGCGGATGTTGCCCAGGCCGCCGGCGAGCATGATCGGTTTGTGATAGCCACGCAGTTCCTCGCCGGCATCGGACGGCACGAGCTGTTCGAAGCTGCGGAAATAGCCCAGGAGATTGGGCCGTCCGAACTCGTTGTTGAACGCGGCCGCACCGATCGGCCCCTCGAGCATGATGTCGAGCGCACTGACGATGCGATCGGGCTTGCCGAAATCGGTCTCCCAGGGTTGTTCTGCGCCCGGTATGCGCAGGTTGGACACCGAGAAGCCGCACAGCCCGGCCTTGGGTTTGCCGCCGATCCCGGTCGCACCTTCGTCGCGGATCTCTCCGCCCGCACCCGTGGCCGCACCCGGGTCCGGTGAGATCGCGGTCGGGTGATTGTGCGTCTCCACCTTCATAAGGATGTGGATGTCTTCGTCGTGGCGGCCGTATGCCCCGGTCTCCGGGTCGGGGTAGAAACGGTAGCCCTCGCAGCCCCGGATCACCGCAGCATTGTCGGTATAGGCCGACAGGACATCCCCGGGTGCCAGTTCCGTGGTGTTGCGGATCATCGCGAACAGCGAATGTGCCTGCGGCTCGCCATCGATCGACCAGCTGGCGTTGAATATCTTGTGTCGGCAGTGCTCCGAGTTGGCCTGCGCAAACATCATGAGCTCGACATCGCTGGGGTTGCGACCCAGTGCCGCGAAACTCTCGGCAAGATAGTCCACCTCGTCTTCCGACAGGGCCAGTCCCAGCTCGCTGTTGGCGGCAACCAGAGCCGTCCGACCGCCCTGCAGTACATCGACGTTGGTGAACGGCCTGGGCTGCGCGTGCCGGAACAACATCCCGGCCGCATCCATGTCGGCCAGGACAACCTGGGTCATGCGGTCATGCAGCTGCGCACCCACGTCCGCCCGACCGGCGCGGTCGGCGCCGTCGACCCAGTAAGCGATACCGCGCTCTATCCGGCGCACCTGCCCGAGGCCGCAGTTGTGCGCAATGTCGGTGGCCTTGCTCGACCAGGGCGAGATCGTGCCCGGACGAGGGATCACGAGGAACAGCTGCCCTTCTTCCGAGGTCATACCGTGCGCCGGACCATAGTCCAGGAGACGTTCCATCAGTTGCCTGTCCGACCCGGCCAAATCACCGTCGAACTCGACGAAATGGATGTACTCCGCACTCAGACCAACATCTTCACCGACGACTGCCGACAGGCGCTTCTGGAGTTTGTTCAGTCGAAATTCAGAAAGGGCGGGCGCGCCGCGCAGTGTCAGCATGGGAACCCCGAGGTGTGGTGCCGGATGGGAAGCCTGGAATGATACTTCAGTGCGGGACCGACGTCAGGATGCGATCGCGAACCAGTCGCTGGGCCGTTCCTGGATCAGCAGGGTGAGACGGCCACAAAGGTCCCCGGACACCGACTCCAGCATCTGCCGCGCGAGCTCGGGCGAATTGTTTTTTTCGCTCAGATGCCCCGCGACCAGGTGGCGTAAGCGGCCATGATCGATGCGACGCAGAAAATCCGCGGCCTGGGCGTTGTTCAGGTGCCCATAGTGGCCCCCAACCCTGGCTTGCAGACTCGGCGGATAAGGGCCCGTGGCCAGCATGTCCGGGTCATGGTTGCATTCCAGCAACAGGGCATCGACACCGTCGAAGGCCTCGACGACCCGCGGTGTAATGCTGCCGAGATCGGTCAGCATGCCAAAGCGGACGCCCGCGTGGGCAAACACGAATTGCGTGGGTTCGCGCGCATCGTGGGGCACGGGTACGGGGGTGACCCACATGTCGTCGATGCGGAAATCGCCGGAATGGCCGGAAAACAGGTTGAGATCGGCGATGGTGCCGAAATCTGCGGCACGCCAGGTGCCATGCGTCATCCAGACCGGGATGCCGAAGCGCCGCGCCAGCGGCCCCACGCCACGCATGTGATCGCCATGTTCATGGGTCACCAGGATGGCCGACAGGGTCCCCGGATCGAATCCGAGCCCCTCGCAACGCACAACCAGCTCCCGTGCCGCGAAACCGCAGTCCACCAGCACCCGGACCCCGTCCGCCTCGATCAGGGTGGCGTTGCCGCGGCTGCCGCTACCAAGTGAGGCGAACCGGAACCCCACCGACGGTCAGTCGACTGCCGAAAAGGGCTCGGAGGGGCACGTCGCACCCCCGGCTGTCCCTTTGCTCGCAGCAGCAGCCCCCCACAAACGCCCACCCGGCCTCATTCAGCGCCCCTTAGCGGATCTGCTCTTTCAGCAGGGTGAGGATGCGAATCGCAGTCGGGGAATCATCAGGTTGGCCCTTGTCGTTGGCGACACGGACCACGGTCTGCTGATCCGAGGTGCTCACTTTGACCTGATACTGGTTCACCTTGTCCACATCCTTGTCATCGGACCAAAACGCGAGGCTGGACAGCCAGCTCTTGTCGGCATCCTGCTTCGACGGGTCGTTGTAGCGGACATAATAGATGCCGGCGGTGCGGTCACGATCCTCAACGGCGAACCCGACCCGGTCGAGCGCGAGCCCGATCAAACGCCAGGCGCGACTGAAGCTTTCATCAATCCGCAGCTGGGTCGTGCCGTCGCGTGCCTTGACCAACTGCGAGCGTGCCTCCTTGGCCTGCCTTCCGGCAGCCAGCTGTGAACGTGCGCGTTCATCGGCGGCACCGAGAAACACCATAAGTCGGCGCATCATCTCTATCTCGAGTTCGGGGTCGCGCGGACGCGGGACCCAGACCGTGTTCTCGACACCGCCGCCCGATGATTGCACCACCTGCTCCTCCATACCGAAATGCGTCATATAGATCTCGGTCCTGTCATCGCCGGTCCGCTCCAGGCGCACCCGGTACTGATCCCGGGTACCGGTTTCATAGAGGCCGTCGAACACCTTGCGGATGCTATCGGTGATCATGTCGCGACTGATCTCTGCCCGGTTCTCCAGCCAGGAGGTACGCATGATCCCGACCGTCGGATCTTCTTCCAGCATCAGGATTCCGTTTTCCTGCCAGAAGTTCACAACCCGGTCCCACACCTCGTCCACGTTCGCATCGACCAAAAGCCAGCGCACGTCGCCGTCACGCTCGACCTGGATATCCTTGACGCTGGGCAGCACCCCCCCCGTGGCGACCCGCGGCGAGCCGTCTTCGACCCCGCGCAGCTGGCGGTCGGTCACGTACTCGGTATAGCTGGTGGAAAGCCCACCCGAACTGTCGGGCACCGCCATACGGTCATTGACGCGATCTGAGGTCAGATCCGGCGGGATCTCAAGATCCCTTTCGGCCTGGCGCTCACGCTTGTACTCCACCTTCTTGTCCGGCAGCACGTCGTCGACATTGTAGCTGCTGCATGCGGTGAGCCCGATGACGATCAGTGCCAGCAAGAGTTTGGAAGACAGCTTCTTCATCATGATCAGAATCCCGTGGCGCCAACTGGGCCAGCGCACTATCGACGAAATCAAAGGACACCGGCCTGCTGCATGGCAAGGCGCAGCTGGCCGTGGTATTTCTCCGAGAACCAGGTAAGGGGAAGGCGGATACCGGAACTCATCAGGCCCATCTCCGCCAATGCCCATTTGACGGGGATGGGGTTGGCCTCCAGGAACAAATTGCTGTGCAGGCCGGCGAGTGTGGCATCGATTTCGGCGGCCCTTGCCGCATCCCCCACCAGGGCCGCAGCACACATGGCGTGCATCGCGGCCGGCACCACATTGGCGGTAACGGAGATATTACCGTTGGCACCCAGCAGCATGGCCTCGCGCGCGGTGGCATCGTCACCGCTGTAGATGGCGAAGTCCGGCGAGGTGAGCTCACGCAGGAGCGTGATGCGCTCGAGTATTCCGGTGGCCTCCTTCACGCCGATGACATTGTCGATCCTGGCAATCCGTGCCACGGTTTCGGGCAGCATGTCCACTGCCGTGCGCCCCGGCACGTTGTACAGGATCTGCGGGATGGCCACGGCCTCGGCCACCGCCTTGTGGTGCAGGTACAGCCCTTCCTGGGTCGGCTTGTTGTAATAGGGGGTAACCAGCAGGCAGGCATCAGCGCCCGCCTGTTGTGCACACCGGGTCAGCGAGATCGCCTCGCTGGTCGAGTTCGCACCGGTCCCCGCAATCAACGGGATGCGGCCGGCAACCTGCTGCACCGCGAGCGCAATGGTGTCGCAATGTTCCTGCTCATCCAGGGTGGCGGATTCCCCCGTCGTGCCAACGGCGACAATCGCGTCCGTCCCCTGCTCCACATGCCAGTCGATCAGGCGGCGAAACGCCTCCCCGTCGACGCGACCGTCGGGGTGCATGGGGGTTACGATGGCGACCAGACTGCCCTGGATCATCCGTAGGCTCCGCTGTACATCAAGCGGCCCATTCTATCGCGGCCTGTTTTCGGGCGCCAAGAAACATTCGGTGGCGGGGCCGATTCGATGCCCCCATTAAGACGGTCAGCTTGAGAAGAGCCGGGGCTGAAAGTAGAAAAGCCCTACGATAATAGGAGTTGTTTTTATCATGAGCGAATCCGGCGACAGCATGCGCGAGATAAGGATCAACCCGATAGTCCCGACCGAATCGGTGCTGGTCGCGACCGCAAGGGGAATGCGGCCCAAGAAAGCGGAAGAGCAGGTCGAACGCGATACCCGGGCGGTGGTGGAGACCTGCCCTTTCTGCCGCGGCAACGAGGATCGCACCCCGCCGGCGATCAAGTCGTATCCCAACAGCGGGGATTGGGATATCCGGATCGTGCCAAATCTGTACCCGGTACTCGGCGACGATCGCTCCCAGTCCAACATCGCATTCGGCCTGCAACAGGTCATCGATGGTTATGGCCGCCACGAGGTGGTGATCGACAACCCGAACCACGGCATCGCGGTGCACGAAATGTCCCCCGGCCACCTGGCCAGCCTGTTTCTCGTCTATCAGCAGCGCATGGCGGAACTGTACGACTCTGATCCGCGCCTCAAATATGTTTTGGTATTCAAAAATTTCGGTGCTGCGGCCGGGGCGAGTATCCCGCACACCCACAGCCAGATCATCGCCACGCCCGTGGTGCCTGAAAATGTGCAGAACGAGGTGCATCACAGCCGCGAATACCAAAGGAAGTACAACCACTGCGTTTTCTGCTCGCTGATCGACGAGGCACTGACCTACGAGGCCACCATCTACGACAGGGAATCCGGCCAGGTACGGCGCAAGATCAATGTCGGTCAGTACGTCATCGAGCGCGGCGAGCGTTTCGTGGCGATCAAGCCATTCGCCAGCCGGTTCGAATGGGAGATCCACATACTGCCGCTGGCTCACCAGGCCGACTTCCTCAAGGCCACGCGCGAGGACCTGGACGATTTTTCGCATGTCCTGAGGCGCACCATGGCGCGCCTGGACAAGGTCGTGGGTGGAGTCCAGTACAACTTCTTCCTGCACTCGGTGCCGCATGGGCGCGAATTCGACGACTGCGGGGACAGCTACCACTGGCACCTGGAGATCTGTCCACGCACCAGCATCCCGACCGGCTTCGAGCTGGGTTCGGGGCTCTTTGTCAGTACGGTGAGTCCCGAGCTGGCTGCCGAGGCGCTGCGCAATGCCGATATCCCGGAAGACTACTGAGTTGTCTTACTCCGTCCGAGACAAGGCGCATACGCAGCAGTACACTTCGCCCCATCCCACTGAACACTTCGGCTATTGCCCACCATGCCAGCAAAAAACAACCACCTCGTCATTTCAGCCCTGGGCAAGGACAGGCCAGGGATCGTGAATCAGCTTTCCAAGGCGATCTACGAGCTCGACTGCAACATCAGCGACAGCCGGATGACCGTGCTGGGTGGCGAGTTCGCGATCCTGCTGATGATCGAGGGCCCCTGGAACCGCCTTGCCATGCTGGAAGACCAGGTGCCCGAACTGCAGGAAAAACTCGATCTCACGATCACCACCAAGCGCACCGGGGAAAGGGCAGGAAACGCCAATCTCCTGCCCTACGGGGTGGATGTGGTGTCGCTGGACCATCCGGGCATCGTCTACAGCCTTGCCAGTTTCTTCTCAGACAAGAACATCAATATCGAGGACATGACGACCGGTTCCTACGCCGCCGCGCATACCGGCACACCAATGTTTTCGGTACGCATGAGCATCGGTATTCCAGCCGATATCCATATCGCCGCGCTACGTGACGAGTTCATGGATTTCTGCGACAGCATGAACATCGACGCCGTACTCGAACCCATCAAGGGCTGAACAGCAAGCGAGGCATTGCAATCATGGGCATTTTGGCCGTTGGCACCAAGGTGCCGGACGCATCTCTGCATCTGACCGGAGACCGGATGGCAAAGCTGTCCGATTTCCGCGGAAAGCCCCTGGTACTGTACTTCTACCCCAAGGCCAGCACCCCTGGCTGCACCCAGGAGGGGCTGGACTTCAGCGCCGCGATCGCCCGATTCCGGCGCCAGTCGTGCGTCATCCTGGGGGCCTCACGCGACAGCCTCAAGGCACAGGAAAACTTCAAGGCCAGGCAGGGCTTCCCCTTCGACCTGGTCGCCGACACTGAAGAGGCCCTGTGCAACGCATTCGATGTCATCAAGATGAAGAATATGTACGGTAAACAGGTGCGCGGTATCGAGCGCAGCACCTTTCTGATGGATGCCGAGGGCGTATTGCGCCAGCAGTGGCGCGGCGTGAAGGTCAAAGGACACGTCGAGCAGGTGCTCGAGGCCGTCAAATCCCTCAAGAAACAGTGACCCCCGCTGTCGAGACCCCGGAGCAACATGGGCATAAAATCGCGCGCCGACAAGAAACTTTTCGTCCTGGACACCAACGTGCTGATGCACGACCCCACTTCGGTCTTTCGCTTCGCCGAGCACGATATCTTTCTGCCGATGGTGGTCCTCGAGGAGCTCGACCGGGCCAAGAAGGGCACGTCGGAGGTCGCACGCAACGTCCGGCAGGTCAGCCGCTTCCTCGACGAACTGATGTCCTCCGCTTCCAAGAAGGACATCGACTCGGGACTGCCACTGCCCTCTCCCAGCTCTCTGCGCACTGCCCCGGACGATGACGCCAAATGCGGGCATCTGTTCTTCCAGACCCAGCTGCAGCCGGCACAACTGCCACAGACACTGCCCGGCAACATACCCGACAACAATATCCTCGGCACCGCCCTGGCCCTCGCCGAGATGGCCCCGAAGCGTCACGTCACCCTCGTATCGAAGGATATCAACCTGCGCATCAAGGCGGCGGTGGTCGGGATCCACACCGAGGATTATCACAACGACCAGGTCCTGGAAGACGTCAATCTGCTCTACAGCGGCGAGGCCGAACTGCCAGGCGACTTCTGGGACGAGCACAGCAAGGATATCGATTCCTGGCAGGAGAACGGCCGTACCTACTACCGGGTCAAGGGGCCGGACACCGCCAGCTGGTACGTCAACCAGTGCCTGCACATGGCGAGCGAACCACCATTCGAGGCGATCGTGCGAAGCCGGGATGGCGATGATGCGATCATCGAGATCGTCAACGATTACCGCTCCACCCGACACTCGGTATGGGGCATCAGGGCGCGCAACCGCGAGCAGAACTTCGCCCTCAATCTGCTGATGGATCCTGAGATCGATTTCGTGTCACTGCTGGGCACCGCGGGGACGGGCAAGACGCTGCTGGCCCTGGCCGCCGGGCTTGCGCAGGTCCTGGACCACAACCGTTACCGCGAGATCATCATGACCCGCGCCACCGTGCCGGTGGGCGACGATATCGGCTTCCTGCCTGGAACCGAAGAGGAAAAGATGACCCCCTGGATGGGTGCCCTGATGGACAACCTCGAGGTGCTCACACAGACAGAGGGCGGAGAATGGGGCCGCGCCGCAACCGATGACCTGCTGCGCTCACGAATCAGGATCCATTCACTCAACTTCATGCGCGGCAGGACATTTCTCAACAAGTACATCATCCTCGACGAGGCACAGAACCTGACCCCGAAACAGATGAAGACCCTGGTCACGCGCGCCGGCCCCGGCACCAAGATCGTCTGCCTGGGCAATGTCGCACAGATCGACACACCCTACCTGACCGAGACCACCTCCGGACTGACTTTCGTGGTCGATCGTTTCAAGCACTGGCCGCATGGCGGCCATATCACGCTGTTGCGGGGGGAGCGCTCGCGCCTTGCGGATTTTGCATCGGAGACTCTTTAGATCGCATCTTGCGAGACGGTGAACACCAGTTTCGAGGTGCACCGCACCTTGGGGTGTGGATGATGAATGGTTCGCCTTTGAAGTTGTCGTCGGATCCTGTCCGTTTGGGCTCAGGCTGCCGAGTGGTTCGCCACGTGTTCGCGCAGCGCCGCCTCCGCGCTGCTGAACGCTAGGACAACCGCACTGAAGGCGACCTCGGCCTGACCGAGATCACCGGCCCGGGCCGCACGTTCGGCCTCACGCGCCAGTTCCGACAAATGCATGGCACCCACGTTGGCACTGCTCGACTTGAGTGAGTGGACCGGGAGCACCATGGCTACCAGGTCACTACGGGTGATGGCCGCACGAGCCTGCTCCATGAGCTGTGGCGCATTATTCAGATAGGTACGCAGGAGGCCCAGATAGTCTTCGTCCATGATCTCCTTGAGTTCGCGCAGCACGTCCTGATCGATAACCGCCATATCTTCCTGTTCCTGCACTATTGCGGCCGGGGGTTGCTGCGGCACCAGGTCGGAGTCGGAGGCGGGGGCGGAGGCGGCCAGCCAGCGTGACGCACATTCCCGCAGCTGTTCCAGGCCCACGGGCTTGGCCAGATAGTCGTCCATCCCCTCGGCGATACATCTTTCCCGATCGCCTGCCATCGCATTGGCCGTCATGGCGATGATCGGGGTGGGCACCCGGCCCTCGGCCTCCTCAAGCCGCCTGATCTGTCGCGTGGCTTCGAATCCATCCATCTCCGGCATCTGGCAATCCATGAAAATCAAGTCGAAACGTTGCTGCCGAAATCGGGCCAGTGCCTCGCTTCCATTGGCCGCCGTTTCACAATCGAGGCCGATCTTCGACAGGACCTTGTGCACCACACCCAAGTTCACCGGGTTGTCCTCGACCAGCAGCACCTGCGCCGACGAGCGCACCCCTTTCCACCGCCGGACCTTGATCGAGTGCAACATCCAACGCCGAAACATTGAGGTCATCATATATCTCTTCGGGCCTGAGATCCGCATTGCCGAAGTGGCGGCTCTCGACATCGAACAAACGGTGCAGGATCCGGCGCAGCGGCTCCGGGCGCAGCGTTTCGGCCAGCACCAGCACATTGAAATCACGCTTCAGCTTGTTTGCCAGAGTCTCCGACCTCACCGAGACTAGAATATGGGTATTCTTCAGTCCCTCCTCGCTGCGCACCTCGGCCAGCAGGTTGGGCAGCCGCTGCTCGATGCCCGAACCGTCTATAAGCGCGAGATCATAACCCCAGGTCTCACCGAGCATTGCGGTCGAACGCAGTTTCGACAGTGCATCGATCGGGTCGTTGGTGGGCTCCTCCGCCACCCCCCAGCTGCGCAGATTCTGCGACACCCGTGCGGCGATGTCGTCATCCGTTATCAGGGTAAGGACTCGGACCCCCTTGAGACTCTTGCGCGCGGACGGCACCTCCGTGACGGACCTGCGCAGCGGAACGAGGAACCAGAAGGTCGAACCCTGCCCGACAGATGAGCGGATACCGATCTTGCCTCCCATCAACTCAACCAGGCGTTTGCAGATCACCAGCCCAAGCCCGGTCCCTCCATGTTTGCGCGTGGTCGAGGCGTCGGCCTGGGTGAACGACTGGAACAGGCGGTCCGCTGTCTCCGCCGACATGCCCACGCCCGTGTCAGCAACTGCGAACAGCAGCTCCACCTCTTTCTGGCTGCTCTGCCCACGCGACACCTCGACCCTGATGCCACCCTTTTCGGTGAACTTGATCGCGTTGCTGACCAGGTTGATGAGAACCTGGCGAAGTCTGATCGGGTCACCCCGCACCACCTGGGGTACGTTGTCCGCGACGCTGGCAGAGACCTTGAGATGGTGGTTGTGCGCGCTGCCGCTCATCAGCTCGGTAACCGAACTCACCAGGTCGCGCACATCGATCTCTATCGTCTCCAGTTGCAGCTTGCCGGACTCGACCTTGGCGAAGTCGAGGATGTCGTTGATGATCCGCAGCAGATGACGTGAAGAACCCTGCGCGGTCCGGACCATCTTGAGCTGCTCATCATTGAGCGGGGTGTCTCGAAGCATCTCGAGAATCGGCAATATACCGTTCAACGGCGTCCGGATTTCGTGACTCATGGTGGCCAGGAACTCGGTCTTGGCACGGCCCGCATCTTCAGCGAGGTCGAGAATCTCGGCCAACTCCGATTCAAGGGTGGAACGCTGCTCTTCGGCCTGCTTCAGCTGCACCTGCGCATCCATGACCTGGCTTTGCAGTTCCGAGAGCTCAACCCGCATGTAGTTCGCTTCTCCCGTACGGAGATCGGCGCGGCGGGAATACACCGAGGCCATCAGTGCCAGACAGGCCGACGACACCCACAGACCAAGGGGTAGCAGAAAGGCGTCAAGGCCGTAATCCGGGAAAAATGCCAGGGCTGCGATGCACAACAGCTGAACCGCAAGCTGTATCAGCAGGCCTGCCCGCCATGACAGCATCGGTAGCAGGGCCAGCGACAATGCCAGCCAGGCGATCACCAGCAGCACCACCGAAGGTGGTTCGGCGCCCACGGCAATACCCGAGGCAAACACCCATGCGGCACTGTTTAGAGACATCACCGCCAGCAGCGCCAGCCGCCGGCGTGCAAGGGAATGGCGACTGAGCAACGGTGTACCCAGCAACGGCCCCCCGAACGCGGCAACGAAGGCGGAGGTCGCGGCCCAGACGAGCCAATAGCCGTCCAGGCGCGTCACGGCGCCGCCCATCCATGTGACCAGCGCCGCCAGGATCAGCAGCAATCCGCCGGACAAGCCGGCGAGACGGGCACTGTGCTGCAGGCCCTGAATACCGATCATGCCCTGCAGGGCATGGTCGTCACCGTCAGACTGTTGGCCTTCCGGACCGGGGCCCCGGTCGAGCGAGCTCACTGTGTATCACCTCATCAACGGGAACGGACAAAAACCGGCCTTATTGTCCAATCGAAACAGGGCGTTAGGATGTATCATTGTGGCAGACTGCAGACAGATAGCATATCGTTGAACCCCGGTCCCCAATGCGCACTCACGCATGACCGGGATCACCCTCTTCCACCTCGAACGGGAACAATACGCGATGGCGCCACCGCCGGATGACATGGTTGCAGATCCTGCCAGGCAAAGGGACGCGTTTGTCCGACAACTGCCAAAACGTATCGCAGCAATCGAGGATATCTGGGCCAGGCTGCACAACGGTGCATGGGACCACGATCAGCTGGAGGCCCTGTACGAGCGGATCCGCGAAATCTCCGAAAACAGCAAGGCCTTCTCCTTGTTTCAACTCAACGAGAGCGTTTTTTCCCTCGAGGTGTATCTCAGCTCTTTTATCGGCTCCGCCATGAGCCCGGCACCGGGTCAGGTCGGCGCTATCACCGGTCTGCTGAGGGCACTCAAGACTGCCGCCAATGGTACTGTCTCGGCGGAGCATCCGGTGGAGGATTCGAGTGCGGCCGTCGGCATCTTCGTTCTCGGTGAGAAAGGCGGGCTGACCGCCGAGCTGGCCGATGCACTGCGTCGACTCGACTGCGAAGTACTGTATTTCTCGGATACGGAGCGGCTGCTGCAGCAGATGCAGGCGCGTCCGCCGAAGGTCATCGTCGCCGACACGGCGGAGCTCCCGGAGATGCCGCCGCTGTCTGCCGAACTGGTGCGACTGCGCAGTCATATGTCGATCAATATCCCATTGATCTTCATCAGTAGCTCGACCGCACTGCAACTTCGGGTCGATGCGATCAGGGCCGGCGGTGACGGGTATTTCGTGACCCCGCTGGATGCACCTTCGGTAGCGACCCAGATCCGTGACATGGCGCTTCCAAACCAGCAGCCGTTCCGCGTCCTGGTCGTCGAGGACGATCCGACCCAGGCGGACTTCGCTGCATCCATCCTGAGAAAGGGCGGCATAGAGGCGTTGCAGGTCACCGAGCCGGTGAAGGTCATCAAGAGCCTGCGCGAATTCAAGCCCGACCTCATCCTGATGGATATCTACATGCCCGAGGTCAACGGGATCGAACTGACCTCGATCATTCGCGACCACCAGGAGTTCGTGACCATCCCGATCGTGTTCGTTTCAGGCGAGCAGAATACCGACAAACAGCTGGACGCGCTGAGCGTTGGTGGCGATGACTTCATCTCGAAGCCGATTCGACCAAAGCACCTGCTGGGGATCGTGCAGACGCGGATCCGCCGCGCACGCCAGTTGCTGAGCGCAACCGGCCAGCCGCCGAAACACGACCGGGTCACCGGGTTGTTCTCCCGCCAGCTGTTCCTCGACCGTATTGCCAGGATGATCGAAGACCACAAGGTCACGGAATCTGCGGGGGTCATACTGATCCAGGCGGACGACCTGCCATCCCTGCAGCACAAGATCGGCGTCGGCGGCGTCGACCACCTGCTGTCTGAACTCGGCAAGGTGATCGCCGAACAGGTTGAGGAAAAGGATCTGGCGGCGCGCATCGATGAACATACCTTCGGCTTGCTGCTCAAGCGCGACACGAAGACCTCAATCACCGACCTGGCGGGACGGATGCTCGGTCATATTTCCTCTCACCGGTTTGCCGATGAAGTCACGGTGAGCGGCAGCATCGGCCTTTGTTTCATCGACGACAGCTCCGGGAACGCCAACGGCATCGTAAGCCGTGCACAATCCGCCTGCCTGGAAGCGGCCGCGCTGGGCGGCAACCGCGTGCATACCCATAGCCTCGATGGCGAAAGCGGCATGAGCCCGACCACGCCGGATGGGGACCTCGCTTTAAGGGTCAAGGCGGCCCTGAGAGACGACAGCTTCATCATCCAGTATCAACCGATGTTGGACCTGCAGACGCGCGGCATGGAGACCTATGAGATCGTCCTGAGGGTGGCGAACGCACAGGGAGACCTGATCGGCGACCGCCAGCTGCAGGACGCCGCCGCGGCCGCCGGCGTTAGCGAGGAACTCGATCAGTGGATACTCGATCACGCGATCGACATCCTGAAACAACGGCGCGAATCCGGTCGTCGTACCCAGATATTCGTCCACCAGTCGGTGCACAGCGCACTCAACGTCAACCTGCATGCCTGGCTGCTCGGCCGCCTGCGCGCCAAGCAGGTGGTCGGTACCGGCCTGGTCATCGATTTTCGTCTGCCCGATCTTTCGCACGACCTGAAGGTCGCGCAGCAGAACATCAGGAGCCTGCGTGAGATGGACGTCGAGGTCTCCCTGTCACGCTTTCCGGAGAAACCGGCTGCCTTCAAGGTGTTGCGCTTCCTGAATGCGCGCTACATCAATATCGCCCCGCGCCTGCTCAAGGCCGAGCGACAGGTGATCAGCAGCGTGATTCAACAGGCGCACGATGCATCGGCCAAGGTGATCGTCTCCAACGTGGACGATCCGCGCAGCATCGACCTGCACTGGTCTTCAGGGGCCGACTTCCTGCAGGGCAACTTCATCCAGCGCCCGCTGGAAAACATGGACTACGACTTTGCCCAGGTCGTGATCTGACTGCCCCTCGATCGATACCGGATTCGCAACGACGTGACCCTGTACATTGCCGCGAGGCCCTGCTCTCCCGTGTCCTTGGCCGGCTCTGTCTGTTGTGCGCGACGGGGGGCCGGGTGTGCTTGAGCGAGAGCAGATTGCAGAGCTGGGCCGGCACTTTCCCGGTATCGCCTCCGACAGCCAACTGATCGAGGAGCTCGCTGCCAGCACCTCCGCCGTCGCCCTCAGACGCGGGAAGAGCATCTGCCATCAAGGTGACACCTGCACCCATCTCGCGCTGGTCACTGCCGGTTGCGCACGAGTCTACAAGCTCGCGGAGTCCGGGAGGGAGATCACGCTCTACCGGGTTGAACCCGGCGAGTGCTGCATACTGACTGCCTCGTGCATGCTCAGCGGCCGGGCCTTTCCGGCAGATGCAACGGTTGAATCCGACCTCGATGCCGTGCTGATCCCGCAGTCACGCGTCCTGAAATGGATGACCTCGTCCGAATCCTGGCGACACTACCTCTGGGAGCTGCTGGCCGGCCGTCTGGGCGACGTCATCAGCCTGGTCGAAGAGGTCGCATTCCGACGCATGGACGAAAGGCTGGGGGACTATCTGGCCACCCATGCGCGGGACAAAGGACCTGTGCTGCTGGCAACCCACCAGCAGATCGCAGCTGACCTGGGAACCTCACGCGAGGTGGTGAGCCGGATGCTCAAGGACTTCCAATCGAGAGGATTGCTGAGCCTCAGCCGGGGACGCATAGACCTGTTTGATCCCGGGTCCCTGGAGGCGATCGCCCGGGTATGTGATTAAGTCACTGAAGTCGGATGCCTGTCGGCCTAAGCTGCCAAGGTCAGATACCTATATAAGCAACCCGGGAGAATTATCATGACCAGGAATATTGGTGGGATAGACCGCATTTTGCGCGTTTTGGCCGGAGCTGGCCTGCTGGCCTGGGGCTACGTGGAACAGAACTGGCTCGGCGCCATCGGTCTGGTACCGCTGATCACTGCGGCGATCGGATGGTGCCCGGCGTATGCGCCGTTCGGGATCAAGACGAACAAGAGCTGATCTCGGCTTACTCAGGGTGGGCGCGCGAATAAGCCCACCCTGTCACGCCGCAACAGGAACGGTCTTGCTCGACGGCCAGGCTCTCAGTACCGCGTTCACCAGGGTCGCAAGGGGTATCGCAAAGAACACCCCCCAGAAGCCCCAAAGACCACCGAACACCAGGATGGCGACGATGATCGCGATCGGATGCAGGTTGACGACCTCGCCGAACAACAGCGGCACCAGGACATTCCCATCGAGCGCCTGAATGACCAGATAGGCCACTGCCACCCAGATGAAGTCCTGGCTCCAACCCCACTGGAACCAGGCGACCAGCAGCACCGGAAAAGTAACGACCGTCGCGCCGACGTAGGGGACCACGACCGAAAGCCCGACCAGAACCGCCAGCAGCATCGCGTATTGCAAGCCGAAGAAAGAAAACGCGAGGTAACTGGCGGCCCAGACGATGATGATTTCCCAGAACTTTCCGCGCACGTAGTTTGCGATCTGGCGATCGACCTCTATCCATACCATGTCGGCAAGTCCACGCTCGCCCGGCATCAGGCCGACAAACCAGCGAATGATGATGTCCTTGTCCTTGAGGAAAAAGAACACCAGCATGGGCATCAGGACCAGGTAGACAAGGAGCGTAAGGACACCCACCACGGAAGAGATCGATATGCTCAGGACATCCTGGCCATAGCTGCCGACTTCGCTCCGGATCGCGTCCAGTATCTCCTCGGCCTGCTTGGGAGAAACGACATCGGGGAAACGCTCCGGCAATGCCATCAGCGCTTTCTGTCCGACCGCGATCATGTTGGGCAACTGCTGCACCAGATCCGTGACCTGGCGCGACAGCAACGGCAGCAGGCCGAACAGGACCAACGTCAGGAACAGGATGAATGCCAGGAACACCAGGCTGGTGGCCAACCAGCGCGGTGTGCCGCGGTCCTCCAGAATCTCCACCAGGCCCTCAAGCAGGTAAGCAATCACCGCGCTGGCCAGAACCGGGGCAAGCATATGGCCCATGGTGAGGATGACCGCAAAGCCGATCACCAGGACCAGGGTCAGGAAAACGATCTGCGGATCTGAGAAGGTGCGTTTGAACCAGTCGGCGATAAGTTGCATAACGTCGCTCTTTCAGAAACCCCCGACAAATCCAGCGTGATCCCGGTCGGTAGTCACAAACCGCCGGATGGAGGCAGGGTTCCTGCTCATGACCGATTCCGGGAATCTATTCCGACGGCGATGATACGCGCTCATAGTGCCGACGGAAAACAACTTCCAATTCATCGATCACCTCGACCGCGGGCCTGCCCTGCATCACATGTGCGGTCATCAATGCGGAGGCCTCGTGCAAGAGTTCGTCTTTTTCCAGCATGTGGAAGGTCTCCGACAGCCGGCGCATCGCCGCGATGACCGTCTCTGATTGCGGCCGGGGAATTTCCTTCGGCAAGGCCTTTTCTGCAGCTCCATCGGGCTGCGCCCCGCCGCGCTGGACCAGGAACTCCGCGTAGCTGAGCAACGTGTCCTGTTCGGATTCCGGCAACTGCCGGAACAGGTTCAAGAGCCGTTGCTCGGATGCCGGCAGCTTCAGCTTGGGCGGCAACATGCCTGCCTGTCCGACTGCAATTTGCGGGTCAACTTCCGCGATGCTCCTCGCAATAGGCACGCGCGAATTCCAGCAGTTCCTCCATCACGCGCACCCGGAATTTCTGCTTCTGATGGACAAAGGAGAAAGGGCGTTCCAGGGGTGGATCCAGTTTGATGGCAACCAGGGTGCCCAGCCGGAGTTCTTTCTGGATGGTCGCGGTCGATACCACCGATATGCCCATCCCCGCCTCGACGGCACCCTTGACCGCCTCCGGGCTGCCAAGCTCCATCGCCACATCCATACACTGGCATTTCGACCATTGCGTCATATGTTCGGCGATGACCTCCCGCGTGCCGGAGCCCTCTTCGCGGCAAATGAAAGGGTATTCCAGCAATTCATCCAGGGTGATCTTTTTGAGCTCTGCCTTCGGGTGCCCGGGCGGCACGATCGCAACCAGGTTGTCGCGACGACACTCGTCCACCACGAGATTCTTGTTGCTGACGGGCGCTTCCACCACGCCGAGGTCGATGGTGTTGTTCTCGACCATGGAGACGATACCGTCGGTATTCGACACCTTGAGATGGATACTCACGTCCGGGTACTTGGCGCGGAAATCACCCAACAGTGCAGGAAGCATGTACTCCGCGATGGTGGTACTCGCACCGATGGTCAGTGAGCCGCTGATCTCGCCGGTCATCTCCCGCACAGCGTTTTCCATCTCACCGTACAGTTCGAATATCTTGTCCGAAAACTGGTACACCCGCGCGCCGGCTTCGGTCAGACTAATGCGATTGTGGGTGCGGTCGAACAGGCGTGTATTGAAATACTCCTCCAACTGCCGGACCTGGAAGGTCACCGCGGGCTGGGTCATGTGGAGGGTTTCGGCAGCCTTGGTAAAGCTGAGAAGGCGCGCCACCGTGTTGAAGACTTGCAACCGACGATCGGCCATGGATCAAATACTCTCAGTGGATCAATAAGCGAGGCTTATATTATAGCCAGTTAATACTGCGAAGTCTGCGGCGCCTGCGCAAATGCGCCCAGGCGGCATTCGGCGTCTGGCTGGACAATACCCAACCACCTGAAATAGCCTTAGGCGGTTAACAATGAGTCGAATAAAGAATACGAAAGCGCCACGGGAGAGGAGAAGCGATTGAATATCACCAAGGGTAACCGGCTTTCGGCGATCATCGCATGCACGCTTGCGGCCTCGTCCGGAACATTGATGGCAGCCGGCTACAAGATACCGGAGACCTCGACCAACGCAACCGCCCTGTCGGCGGCCTATGTCGCCAATGCCGTCGGCCCCGACGCGTCTTACTACAATCCTGCCAAGATGGCGCTGGACGAGGACGGCGGCGCAATCCGCGGTGACCTGACCTACATACACCTGCCAAGCGTCGAGTATCGCGGCACCCAGTTCGGTTTTCCAGCGAACGATGACAGCGACAAGGAAGACTTCCTGATCCCGACCATGCACTACGTCAGTCCCTACGTGGGAAGGGCCAGGTTCGGCCTGTCGATCGTCACCCCCGGTGGCCTGTCCAAGCAATGGGACAAATGGGGGGCGCGCTCTGCCGAAAAGTTTTCGCTGGAAACGATCGAGGTCAACCCCACCGCCGGCTATCGGCTCACCGACAAACTCGCGATCGGCGGTGGCTTGCGCATGGTCTACAGCAAAGGCAAGGTCAAGAGCACGGTACCCAACTCGATATTCCGGAAAATGGACGGTGACTCGGTCGATTTCGGCTACAACCTGGCCCTGCACTTCGAACCAACCGAAAGATTGTCCCTGGCGGCGACCTACCGCTCCAAGGTGGACCTGACCATCGAGGGCGACGCAGAACTCGGCGTGGGAGGCGGTGCGGTGACCCTGTACGACGGCTCGGTGAGCGTCGATATACCCCTGCCTGCTGCGCTGGCGCTCGCTACGGCCTTTGACGTCACCGACCGTACCACCGTCGAGTTCGTCTTCGAACGCACCTACTGGTCTGCCTATAAAGACCTGGACTTCAATTACGGCTCACCGGTCCCACCGCCGCTGGTACCGTTTTTTGACAGGCCGATCCCCAAGGACTGGAAAGACTCCAACACCTACCGTTTCGGTATCACCCACCAGCTGAACGACAAGTGGACCCTGATGGGCGGGTTTGCGCTGGACAAGTCGCCTGCCCCGAAAAGCACGATTGGCTTCGAATTGCCCGAGTCCGACGGTCAGATATTTTCTGTCGGCGGCCGTTACAAGGTTTCCAGGCAACTCGAGATCGACGGCGGGATACTCTATACCAAGCGCGACACACTCAAGCTCAAACCGGGAGAGAACGACAATGGTCTCGTCGGGGAATTCAAAGGTGCCGGGGCCCTGCTGGTCAGCATAGGCGCCATGTACAGATTCGACTGAATCAGAGACCGACGCCATACCAAACAGAACGGAAAAAGCCCGCGCCATCAGATGACGCGGGCTTTTTCCATCAACCAGCCACCATTAGAGTGGCTTTCGATCGTTCTGCGGGCCGGGTCAGATATATAGACAGATGTCGGACTGGCCCGCGAATTCGAAGAAGCGCGCGGCACCCGCGTACTCCACACCTTCGATGAACGACGATGTCTCCATGTCGAACAGGTCGACGGTCATCTGGCAGGCGATCAGCCGCACTTCTGCCTCCTGACAGAGCTCCCGCAGTTCTTCGAGGCTGGCGACACCCTTGCTGGCCATCTTCTTCTTCATCATCGATGTCATTACCGCTTCCATGCCAGGCAGCGCCGTGAGCAGGGTCGGGAACCACTTGTCCATACCCATGGGCATGGGCATACCGGGGTTGCCCAGCGGGCTGACTTTCAGGTCGAGGTCCTTTTTCAGCAACTGCAGGCCGTAAAAGGTGAAGAAAATCTCGGTCTCGTAACCCAGAGCCGAGGCGGTCGAGGCCAGAATGAAGGGCGGATAGGCCCAGTCCAAAGTACCCTTGGTTGCTATGATGGCAAGCTTTTTCTCATCCATCTCTGCACCCTCCTGTCGTTACGAAATGAATCTGCCTCAGAACCTGGGATCAGGATTTCTTGATGAGGAACTGGAACTTGCCGCCTTCTTCCTTGGACTCCATCAGCTCGTTGCCGGTCTGGCGGGCGAAGGCCTCGAAATCCTTAACGGAACCCGGGTCGGTGGCAATGATGTGCAGGACCTTGCCCGCTTCCATACCGGCCAGGGTCTTTTTTGCACGCAGGATCGGCAGCGGGCAGTTCAAGCCACTTGCGTCCAGCTCTTCGTCGAAATCAGCCATTGGCAACCTCCAGGATGCTCTGTTGTCGTTGTTCAGGGTTAAAGTGGTTAATCCTTATATTCGAAGCGTCTAAGAAACGCAAGGATCACATCATGTGGGCGCGCCGCTGTTGCGGTGCAGCAATTTCGAAGCCCTGACGGGCCCAGGCGATGATGCCGCCATGCAGGTTGATTACGTTTCCGATCCCCTGCTGGCTGAGGAAATTACACGCATGATAGGAGCGCGCGCCGCTGCGGCAGTACAGCACCACATCCTTGTCCTTTGGCAGATCGTGCATGCGCAGCGGGATCAGATGCATGCTCAGGTGCTCGGCATTCGGCAGAATGCCCTGTGCCACCTCGGCATCGCTGCGGATATCGATCAGGGCGATATCCTCACCGGCGTCAATGCGCGCTTTCAGTCCTGACGCATCGATCTCTTTAACCAACATCGCGGCCCCTCGAAATAGTCCGGGAAATTGAAGCCTGAATAGCATATTATCATTTCCTCATATAGTCAACGCGCCGGCCGGTCGGCGGCACAAACACTGACGGTAAAACAAGGCCATGGAACACCTACCGATATTCCTTTCCGTGCAGGATCAGTTCTGCGTCGTGGTTGGCGGTGGCGAGATCGCCACCCGCAAGGTCGCCTTGCTGAGGCGCGCCGGGGCGCATGTCCAGGTAGTGGCGCCCGAACTCTGCCCGAACCTTGCAAAGCTGCGTGACGAGGGCCGGATCGAGCATCTCAGGCGTGGTTACCGGGGCGGTGACCTCGACGATGCCTACCTGGCCATCGCCGCCACCGACGACGTAGAGACAAATCGCGAGGTGGCGGCTGCCGGCCGCTCGCTGCGCGTCCCGGTAAACGTCGTCGATCACCCGGAAGACGGCAGTTTCATCATGCCCTCGATCATCGACCGATCGCCGGTAATCGCCGCGGTATCCACCGGGGGCGCCTCGCCGGTCCTTGCACGCCTGCTCCGTACGCGCCTCGAATCCCTGATCCCCGCGGCATACGGACGTCTCGCGGAACTCGCCGGCCGTTTCCGCGAGCGCGTCAAGGCTCGTTTCCCGGACCCGGACGACCGGCGCCGCTTCTGGGACTGCGTGCTGCAGGGCCGCGTGGCCGAGCGGGTGTTTTCGGGACACATGCAGGAGGCGGAGGTGCTGATGGAGCACGAGCTCGGCAGCAACCGGCTGATGCCGGGAATGGGCGAGGTCTACCTGGTCGGCGGCGGACCCGGCGATCCGGACCTGCTGACCTTCCGTGCCCTGCGACTGATGCAGCAGGCCGAAGTGGTCGTCTACGACCGCCTGGTGGCAAAGGCGGTATTGGACATGACACGCAGCGACGCCGAACGTATCTACGTGGGCAAGGAGCGTGACAATCACGCCATGCGCCAGGAAGAGATCAACCAGTTGCTTGCCGATCTGGCCAAACAGGGGAAGCGCGTGCTGCGCCTCAAGGGCGGCGACCCCTTCATCTTTGGTCGCGGCGGCGAAGAGATCGACACCCTGGCCAGCCAGGGCGTGCCATTCCAGGTCGTACCCGGCATCACGGCGGCATCCGGCTGTGCCAGCTACGCCGGTATCCCGCTCACCCACCGCGACCATGCGCAGTCGGTCACCTTCGTTACAGGCCACCTCAAAGACAACACCATGAACCTCAACTGGAACCAACTGGCGCAACCGAGCCAGACGGTGGTGTTCTATATGGGGCTCAAGGGACTACACGTGATCAGCCGCGAGCTGCAGGCCCATGGGATGCCGGCGGACACCCCTGCAGCGCTGGTACAGCAGGGCACCACCCATCAGCAACGCGTGTTCACCGGCACCATCGCATCCCTGCCAGAGCTGGTGGAGCGCGAGCAGCCCAAACCGCCGACTCTGATCATCGTCGGCAACGTGGTTAAACTGCAGGAAAAGCTGTCTTGGTACAAGGTACCGGATCATTCGCAGCAGGGCGCCACATCGCCGATCTCGCCCGGCAGCGAACTGTGATCTGAGGCAAACCCGGGTAGGAGTCCGGAGCGTCAGCCGGAATCACCGCGCCGGCCACAGATGTTTTCCTCGACCGCGATCACCGCCGCCTCGACACGCGAATGCACGTCCAGTTTGCGCAAGATAGCCTTTACGTGCAGCTTCACGGTGCCATCAGAGATCCCCAGGTTGCGCGCAATCACCTTGTTGCTCTGGCCTTCGGCGAGGTGACACAGAATCTCCAATTCACGCGGCGTCAACTCGGCCAGTGCACGATGGCTGGGTACCGCTGCGGCAACATCGCCCTGCACCGCCCTGGCCAGCACCATGGTCAGCTCAGGGGCAACCACGGTCTGCCCGGCCACGATGTCATTGAGCGCCTTGATCAGATCGTCCGGCTCCATGTCCTTGAGCAGATAACCGCTCGCACCGTTTTGCAGGGCGTTGACCACATCGGACTCTTCACGGCTGGTGGTCAGCATCACCACCGGCATGCCAAGATTCCGCCGCTGCAACTCCTGCAGGACCTCGAGGCCGCTCTTGACCGGCATGCGCATATCGAGCAGGACGACGTCCGGGGCATCCCGTTCGACCCACGCGATACCCTGGTCACAGTCACCCAGGGCGGCGACCACCTCGATCCCACGGCGCTCCAGGAGTTCGCTCAAACCCATCCGGAACAGGGCATGATCATCGATCATCAAGACCCGCATCAAATGATCCAGCGTCTTTCGGACTTGATGCGTTCCGGCTGCGGTTTGTAGCTGAGCTCCACCCGGGTACCCTCCCCCATTTCACTTTCGATGCGCAGGTTACCACCCAGGCGGCGTGCCCGCTCTTCCATGATCGAAAGCCCAATATGCTCCCCTGGCCGTCCCTGCTTGGCAGCATCCTCGAAACCCACTCCATCGTCCTCGATCAGCAGTGAATAGGTCCCGTTGCCGCGACAGCTGAGCATCACACGCACCGTATGCGCTTGCGCATGTTTGCGGATATTTGCAAGGCATTCCTGTGCCACGCGCAGCATCTGCATCTCCTCCGCGGAGGACAGGTTCGGCTCGCGACACTCGTTCTGGAACAGCACGTGGGTGCCCGTCTCACGGCCGAAACGCTCCACGAGCTTTTCCAGCGCCGACACCAGCCCGCGCTGATCCACCGGCGCACGGAAACTGTTCAGCAACTCCCGAAGCTCGGTGTGCGCCTCATCGAGACCGCTGCGGATTCGCTGTGCGTCCCTACAGGCCGCCTCACTGCCACCCTCCTGTTTCAGCAGGTCCTCCAGCAGACGTATCTGAAAACGCAGACTGGCCAGCGTCTGGGCCAGGGAATCGTGCAGTTCATGCGCCAGCGTGGTGCGTTCCTCCATGATCGACAATCGACGTGCCTCGTGGTCGGAGCGCTGCTTGGCCACCGCCATACCGAGGTGACTGCCGATGGACTGCAGCAGCTCCAGGATGTCCTCGCGCCCGGAGATCCCCGGCTTGCGCACGTACACCTGATACATGCCCATCAGCTCGCCGTGATAGTCCAGGGGCACAGATACCATATCGACCTGGTCGTGACTGAACATCACCCGCCGCAGTTGCCTGACGCAATGCATCGCCGGGTTGTCGCAAAGCACGTCACCCGGGGACAAGGCCTTGCCGCAGACACACAGCGCAAGCGGCAGAATCTCGCGTTCACGCAGCACCTCATTGTTGACCCCGATCGAACCGATCACACGCAAGGTGCCATCGGGCTGCTCCAGGCGAACACTGGCCGCTATGCCATTGACCATCTCTTTGAGCACCCGAAGAAAGCGCTGCAGCAGCTCTTCGAGGTTCTGCGCCTGGTTGACGCTCGCCGCGACGTCGTAAAGGATCTTCAGTGAGGCGGTCTTCTGCGCCAGGCGGGTGGTGTGGCGTGACACCCGGCTGTCCATATCCTCGTACAACTCGCTCAGCTCCTCGTTCAGGCCGTCGAGGTCGCTGATCATGGCACCCAGCACACCGGTATCGCTCAGGGCCAGGGTCGCCCCCGGTTCGCCGGCACACACCTGCGACACCGACTCCTCGAGACGCGCCAACGGCCGGATCAGTTCTTTTCGCAGGCGCTGCAGGCCAAACGCAAAGGCCAGCAGCGAGGCCACCGAGCCAAGCACCAACACCTGCATCAGGGCCTTGGAGTCCCAGTCGCCGACCAGCAGCACGACTGCAGCCAGGAAGGTCAACAGCAACCCCAGGCCGAGTGCCAACAGCGGTACCAGCAGGTGGGCGCCCCTCACTATTCGGAGACTGCGCTCGCCCACGGAACGGCTACCGGTTTGCTGCCTCTCTTCCACCATCTCGTGTCCTGTTTTTCAGCCCCACCGGGCCGGATCGGTTGTAAGGGTCAAGTCGAGAGACCTCCCGCCCGCAGCGCTGCCTCCATGGCTTCACGCCTGGCGGCGGCAAGTCGCCGGCCCAGTTCGGCGCCTAACCAGCCGCGGTCCCGGAGAGCCGCCGCCGATACGGCGCGGGCCGCCGGCAGGGCCTGTTGCAGTAGGCGGCCGATACACGGCCGTTCAAACTGCGCTTCACAGACCGCGAGCGGGGCCTCGATATCGGCTTCGGAATCGAAACCACGCCATACCTTAGCGATCTGATAGAGCGCCCCGGCATCGCCCTGAGCCGCAGGTTCGCACCAGGGCTGCGCGGCAACCGCCTGTCTGAGCAGCCGGGTCGTGTCGCGGTCGGCGCGCAACCCTTCAGCCAGCTTGTCAACCATCCCGGTTGAATCGACACAGGCCAGTAAGGTGGCGGCAAGCCGCCGCGGTACATCGTGTCCGGTCATACACACCCGTTTCAGTGCAGCGATCGGCGGGCTGTCTTCACCTTCACCGTGCGCTTTCGGTTCACCCATGCCAGTGGCCAACAGCGGGATCAGTGTCTGCAGGGCGCCACAGCGGTGCAGCACCTCGAAAAACCGCCACGGCCGCCCGGTCTGCATGGCGCGCGTCATCTCGCGCCAGAGGCGCTCGGCCCTGAGGTGCGCCATCTCGCCGTCCGCGACCATCCGGCACATCAGCCTGTGGGTGGCATGTGCGACGCGAAAGCCCTGGGCGCCCAGCCTCGCCGCAAACCGCGCGATTCGCAGCACCCTCAGCGGGTCCTCCACGAACGCTTCCGACACATGCCTGAGCAGGCCGGCTTCCAGGTCTTCGCGACCGCCATAGGGATCGATGATATTGCCGCCCCCGTCGCGCGCCATTGCATTCACGGTCAAATCGCGGCGCCGCAGGTCCTGCTCCAGCGTCACGTCCGGACCGGCATACACCCCGAAACCCCGGTAGCCGTCGCCGTGCTTGTGCTCGCGGCGTGCCAATGCGTATTCCTCACCGGTATCCGGGTGCAGGAAAACCGGGAAGTCCCTGTCTGCCGGGATGAAACCACGCCCACGCATGGCCTTCTCGTCGGCACCGACCACCACCCAGTCACGCTCGACCACCGGCAGGCCGAGCAGTTCGTCACGCACCGCGCCCCCCACCAGGTAGATCTCCATGTCGCGCACGCTGTCGGTCACCACATGTTCCTTTCAGGCCGGCTGTGGCTGGATGTCTGCCATATCGGACTCCGCGTGCTCCTTGAGCTGCAGTTCCCACATATCATGGTACAGCCCGCCCACGGCGAGCAGCTGCGCGTGGGTGCCACGCTCGACCACGCGGCCGGCAGACATCACCAGGATCTGATCCGCATCCACCACGGTCGACAGGCGGTGCGCAATGACCAGGGTTGTGTGCCGTTCCGCCACCTCCGCCAGCGTCTCCTGGATCGCCTGCTCGGTTCGGCTGTCCAGCGAGGAAGTCGCCTCGTCGAAGATCAGGATCTGCGGGTCCTTCAGGATCGCCCGGGCGATCGCCACCCGCTGCTTTTCTCCACCGGAAAGTTTCAGGCCACGCTCACCGACCACCGTCTCCCAGCCCTCCGGAAGCCCCTCGATGAATTCCCTGATGTGAGCCATGGCTGCCGCACGCTCGACCTCGGCGCGACTGGCCTCCGGCCTGCCATAGGCGATGTTGTAGTAGACAGTCTGATTGAACAGCACGGTGTCCTGCGGCACGATGCCGATCGCTCTGCGCAGGCTGTCCTGGGTGACGCCGCGGATGTCCTGCCCGTCGATCGTGATGCGCCCGGCATCGACGTCATAGAAGCGGTAGACCAGGCGCGCGAGGGTCGATTTGCCGGCCCCGCTGTGGCCGACCACCGCGACCTTGGCGCCCGCGGGCACCTCGATATCCAGCCTGTGCAGGATCCGCCTTTCAGGCTGGTAACCGAAGTCCACGCCCTCGAAGTGCACGGCACCGGCACTGATCTCGAGAGCACCGGCGCCCGGCCTGTCCTGTATCTCCGGCTCACGCTCCAGCAGCTTGAAGATGAGGTCCATGTCGGCGAGCGAATACTTGATCTGGCGGTACACGATACCCAGAAAGCCCAGCGGGATGAACAACTGCAGCAGAAAGGCATTGAGCAGCACCAGGTCGCCGACACTGAGCTCCCCGGCGGCCACGCCGCGCATCGCCAGGTACATCACCAAGGTGACCCCGAGCGCGATAACAGCCCCCTGGCCGAAGTTCAGGAGCGACATGGATGTCTGGCTCTTGACCGCCCACTGCTCCCATTCCGACAGGGTCTGGTCGTAACGTTGCAGCTCCATGGTCTCGTTGCCGAAATACTTGACGGTCTCGAAATTGATCAGGCTGTCGAAGGCCTGGTTGTTGGCCTCGGAATCCAGCCGATTCATAAAGTGGCGAAAATCCATGCGCCATTCGGTGATGGCGAAGGTCACCAGCATGTAGACCAACACGGCGCCGAGCATGGCGAGGGTGAATATCAGGTCGTATTCGCGCAGCAGGATGAACGCGACGAGGGTGAACTCGACCAGAATCGGCAGGATGCTGAAGGCCAGGTAGTTCAGGATCATGCTCACCGACCGCGTTCCACGTTCCAGATCGCGACTCACGGCACCGGTCTGGCGGTCGAGATGAAAACGCAGCGACAGGCGGTGCAGGTGCTCCAGCACCCGGGTCGACAGACGCCGCATCGCGCGGTAGCGCACCTTGGCGAAGACCACGTCGCGCAGTTCGTTGAAAATGGATGCGCCGAGTTTCAGCAGGCCATAGGCCAGAAGTAGCGAGACTGGGAGCAGGGCCGCCAGCGTCGCCGGGTCATCCTTGACGCGCTCGAAGTGGTCGACGATCTCCTTGAGCACGATCGGGACGCCGACATTGGCCACCTTGGACAGGATCAGGCAGCTAAGGGCGAACAGCGCACGACCGCGAAACTCCCATAAGAACGGCAGCATACCCTTGAGGTTGTGCCAATCCCGGCGATCCTTGTGGACTTGGGACTCGGGTCCCCCTGCATGCACCATGATAGAATTCTCTGGAATTTCAGTCGGTTCCCAGACCATGGGAGCGCGCTAGCTTAACAGAGTAATCGCGATGCAAGAGCCTCCTTTGACAGACCCTTTAAGCAGTTGCAGCAGTTCCGAGCCTTTCGCCCTGCAGGTCATTGGTGACAGCATGGAGCCCGAATTTCCGGATGCCAGCATCGTCGTGATCGAGCCTTCCGACTGGTGCCAGCACGGCATGTACATCATGGCCCTGGTCGAGGGTGTGCGCTGGTTCCGTCAGTACCTCAAAGACAACCAGGGCGAACGCCTGGTGGCGCTCAACGACATCTACCCGGAGATCGAGCTTGCGGGGCTGGACTGGAAGGTCGAGGGCATCATCATGCAGCGCACCCTGCGCCGCGCCCAGACCGCTTCGGGCAGGCGCGAGGTAAAGCACTATAAGTACGACTGACGGTGAGCTTCAGGACGGATCCGCGATGCAGCGGAAACCGATGGAACCATAGATGAAGTCACCCTGCTGCGGTGGTTTCACGTTGCGAAACGAACTGCGCAGATTGGGGCGGTTCTCGTCCCATGCCCCCTGCGCACGACGCGCTGGCGTCCCTCGGCGGGCCCGCCCAGTTGTCCATTTGCATACAACAGCGCCTCAATGGCATCGCTGGCGTACCAGTTCGCGGTCCACTCACCGACGTTGCGGTGCATGTCATACAAACCCGGTGCATTGGCCGGGCAGCTGCCAGCCGGCCAGGTGGCGTCCGTGTAGCAGCCGTCGGGCTCCTTGCGACTCAGGAATCTATGAGTCTTCAAAACAACAGCGTGTTCGTGCGAGCATGCAGCATCTGATTCAGTGACGGAGTTACCCATGCTGCACCGATCAATTGGAACCATCGCCCTGCTGCTCACCGCACAGCTCGCAGGTGCCGACGTCACCATCACGATCCCGGACGGTCGCCAGGTTATCCTGTATGACAACGGGACCTGGTCGGTGGTCAAGGAAAGCGACAACCCGGAGACCCGGCGTTACGCGGAACTGACGCTGGAAAAGAAGTTCGACCTGGCGCACGGCTGCAAGCTCGGGCTGCGCCTGCAGAACAACCTGACGGAGCAGATCCGCAGCCTGGTCCTGCGCTTTACCGCCTACAAGGGCGGACAGATCGCTTTCGAGACGGTGACGCGCGGCTACTCGTACATCAAGCCCACCAACTCCCAATATCAGGAGATCAGCTTTCGCGGGATCACCTGCGACGAGATCAGCTCAGTCGAGGTCTTCGCGGCACGCAACTGCCATGTGGGAGACCTGACGAAATATTCGGCTGAGGCACACCATTGCCTCAGCCTGATTGATGTCAAGGTGAGTGACATCCTGCCAATCGCCAAGCGTGCCGCCGCGAAATAGCCGGTCAGCAAGGTTATTGCGGGAGACTTCGAAGCACGGCCTCGAGGCGGTCCCTGAGGATTTCGATGAGCAGGGGATGCTCGCCCACCAGTGGCGACACCTTCACCCGCAGGCCGGGATTTCTGGCCATTGCGTCGGCGCAGATGGTATCGATATCGCCGCCCTCACCCGCGTGCCGACCCGGCGAAACGAACATCATCGCCAGCACGACCGACGCCTTGCGACCCCCGCTAACACAGCTGTCGAGCAGATCGCCCAGAAGCTGGCCGTTGAAATCGTATTCTGGCCCCTGCCGGCGCTCCATCACCGCCTGCCCCAGTGATACCCCGTCGGCAAGGCGCTCGCGTAGCTGCATGGTCACCTTGGCGCGCACTGCTGTCACTTCGGGCAATGGCGAGCCGTGGTCCACGACGATCACTCGGGTCGGCTCAGCGCCCAGTTCGGCTGTGCAATGCGCCACGTGCTCGGCCAGTATGTCGGCCAGGCGCGGCTCGCCCTGTGGCATCGGCGACAGGACCGCTGCCTGGCGCAGCCTAAAGGGTCCGAACTCCCGCTCCAGCAGCCCGGACTGCTCCGGAACATAGGCCGTAAGTGCGCGACTGTTGCCAAAAAACAGCGGGACCAGCACGAAATCGCGCTGGCCCTGCTCGAGCTGCCCGCGCAGAAACTCCGGGAACAGCTGGGCCGGGCTGCCACGCAGCTCATCCACGGGGATCTTGTTCGAATGCTGCAATGAAACCGGGTGCACCAGGTGACCCGTGGCCGCGCCCAGACCGGCCGCAAGGGCACGCAGGCTCAAAGTCGCTGCTGCGCACCTGGAACCATTATCCACCAGCATGATGACCGGCGCAGACATCTTCCCTCCCTATCCGATTGAATACCGCATTTCCGGCGTATTGTCCGCCAATCGGGCAGCAGCAGTTAACTCCTGCTGTACAATGTTGTTGCCGCCCGAGCTGGACCGGTGCGGCCTCCCGTCCGCAGTGCGGCTCCGGGGCCATCGCGGACCACCCCTGTCAGCAGGTTACAATAAGCCAACCAAGCTTGACGCAGGAGCAGACATGTCGAATCAGGAACAGCTCGAAAAGGCCATCGCACTCATTGATGCGGCAAATGCCGAAGACCCAAACCAGGAGACCGCCGGCGACAAGACCTGGCCGAAGGAGCTTCTGTACTCGCACCGCATGTCTGAGATGCTGGAACGCTATGCACCAGACGCCGAAGATGCCATGAAGCTGGCGGTCCGGGCCCAGCACGTACAGCGCTGGAAGTCGGCGCGCAGCGATTTCCCCGAGGGGCGCCAGGGCTACCTGCAATGGCGTACCGGCCTGTACAAGTTCCACGCAGAAACTGCCGGACGGCTGATGGCAGAGGCCGGTTACGACCAGGCAGCGATCGAGCGGGTGAAACAGGCCGTCGGCAAGCGCGCCCTCAAGGTCAACAGTGATACCCAGCTGCTCGAGGACGTCACTGACCTGGTGTTCATCGAGCATTACATGCTGGCGTTCGCCGAGAAGCACCCGGAGTACGACGAAGCCAAATGGCTGGACATCGTGCGCAAGACCTGGAAAAAGATGTCGGAGCAGGCTCGGCAGTTCGCGCTTTCCGGATCGATAAAACTCCCGGAGCCATTGATTCCGTTGATCCGGAAGGCCGTATCCGGCGGCTGACCTCAAGACGGCCGGGATGCCCACCCCGGGGCATCCCGGCAACTACGCAGGTACCGTGCGCAAAGGTTTCAGACGATCTCGACCAGCTCGATGTCGAAGGTCAGGGACTTGCCCGCCAACGGATGGTTGGCGTCCAGCGTGACCGTTTCTTCGGTCAGAGACACGATCGTGAAATTGTCCACCTGCCCCTCATCCGACTGCCCCTGCAAGACCATACCGGGTTCCAACTCGACACCCTCGGGCATCATTCTGCGCGGCACTTCCTGAACCATTCCTGCATCGGACTCACCATAGGCCTCTTCGGGCGCCAGGGTCACGGTGACACTTTCCCCGGGTGCCAGGCCGGCCACGGCCATTTCGAATCCGGCGATCAACTGGCCCTGTCCCATCGCGAATTCCAGGGGGTCGGCCCCGCGGGATGAATCGAACTGCGTTCCATCCTCGAGCGTTCCCGTGTAATGAACGCGCACGGTATCGCCGGCTTGTGGTTTTTGCATCTATCTGGCCCCTCTTGTGCCATGGATTGAAGACCGTGCCACCGGTGGCTTCACACAACCACCACGGCCATGCGCGAAGAGTCCTGAAAAAACCGGCAACGCAGTCAGACGGACGACACCCTAGTAAACCCGGGCGCCAAACTCAACCCGCATCCCGGGTTTCGGTCCGAGAAATGTCAGGCACCCCGAGCACCGGCGTCTTGCGAATGTCACGCCAGATGTCGCCAGGCAGGTGCCGTTACCAGCAGACCGACAACCACAAACCCGCTTGCCGGTAACAATATGCGTTTGGGATCGACCGCGCCTTTCGCCAGCAAAGCGATCATAACCAGGGCCAAGAGTCCCAGTCCCGATACGGCGATCGGAGGCGCCGAGTTGAGCATGCCCGCGCACAGTGCCGTCACAAAGACCGCAAACAGCATGCGTGCCGCAAGCACCGCCCTCGCCGCCCCGAAACGCACCGCGAAAGACAACTTGCCGGCGTGCCGGTCGGTCTCGATCTGCGGAGGCTGATGTGAGAGCAAGAGTGCAACCGCCAATGCGGCGAACGCGACCATCCCCGCCAGCATGGCCGCACCCGGGTCGAGGCCCGCCACCAGCCACAGGCAGCCGAACACCCCGGGGCCATAGCAGATACCGGTTACCCACTCACCGAGATGGGTGTAGGAAAGTGGCCGGGAACCGGCGTTGTACAGATAGCCCAAGCCCACCATCGGTAAAGCGATCGAGAGTATCCATAACTGACCCTGTTGCCAGAGCACACCCAGCCCAAGCAGGCCCCCGGCCAGCAAACTCAGACCGCCGTGCACCATCGCTACACCCGGACGCTGCCCATGCACCCGCACCCAGGAATCGTACTTCTCGACGTCAGCACCGAGACGCCAGTCCGCGGCGTCGTTGAACAGATTGATGGCATGCTGCACGAGCACGACCGCCAGGGTGGCCAGCGCGAGACCGACCCCGTGTCGCAGTGGCGCGGGTGCCATCAGGGGGACGCCGAGGCCGGGCAGGACAGATACCAGGTAGACGGGGGGGTTTAGCGCCTGTTGCCAGCTCTTGTCCGGCAGCGCTGCCTTGCTGTCCAGGGCCTCGGCGTTTCGGGTCGGGTTCAGGCCAGCGCCGGCGCCGTCATGCCCGCGCGAAACTCTTCCAGCGCGTGGCGGAACCAGTCCGCATGCTGGCGCTCCGAATCGACCACCCGCTGGTAGACCTCGGCCGAACGGGTATCGTTCTGTGCCAGGGCCTGGTCGCGGAATCGCGGATAGATGTCCTGGTACTCGCGTTCCTCGACGCTGATCGCCACCGCGAGCGCCTTTTCCACGACACCGTCGGGGTTCATCTCGATCAGGGCATCGCAATTGGCACGGATGGTCTTCAGGGCATTAATCGCACGCTCGGTGTCCTCGCCGCGCGCAGGCTGGCCCATGTCCTGGTAGAGCTCGCGTAACCACACCGCATGCAGTTTTTCCTCGCCGGCGACCTTGCGAAACAGCGAGGCCAGCTGCGGCTGCCCGGCCTTCTCCGCCCAGCGCGCGAATTCCGGGTACATGATCTGGTTTTCGTATTCCTCGACATCGACGAACGAAGCGGCGGTCTGCTCGATGTCATCCATCTGCCTGGCTGCGGCAAAACACTCAAAGATCATCGATTCGGATATTTCGGGTTTGCTCATGACTGCTCCTGAGGGTGGTTTACGGGTACACGGCCATTCTGGGGGGACGGTTTCTGGCGACTATAGCCGGTTTGCGCGGCGGGGCAAATGTGCCGGCGACCGGCGGCCGTCCTGGTCAACTCACTTCCAGGCTCTTGGCCGCAATCTCGTACACGTCCTTGGATACCTTGGCTGCAACCACGGCCTCTAGGACGGCCCGCATATGGGCCTGGCGCCCTTGGTCGAAACGCCGCCAGCGCGAGATGGCGCGCAGCAGGCGCGCGGCAATCTGCGGATTGGCCGGATCCAGGGCCAGCACCTGCTCCCTGAGGAAGCCATAGCCACTGCCGTCGGAGGCGTGGAAGCGCACCGGGTTGGCATTCGCAAAGGTCCCGACCAGGGCCCTCACCCTGTTCGGGTTGCGCATGGAGAAGCCCGGGTGCTGCATCAGTCCAAGCACCCTTTCCAGGGTGTCTGCCCGGCTCGACATCGCCTGCACCCCGAACCACTTGTCCAACACCAGCGGGTCGTCACTCCAGCGCCGTTCGAAATCGGCCAGCACCTGTTCACGCACCGGATGACCGGTGTCGGCCAGCAGGCCGAGTGCCGCTATCACGTCGGTCATGTTGTGCTGGGCCTCGTACTGGGCGTGGCACAATTCAACGGCCTTGGGATCGCCTGTTGCCAGTAGATAACCAAGTAAACGGTTCTTCAGGCTGCGCCGGCCGATCGCCCCGGGCGTGGGGCTGTACGGGACCCGGTCATCCAGATGCCTGTAGACGTCGCTCAGCTCTTCGTTCAATGCACGGCCAACGGCAACGCGCAGGGTTTCGCGCGCCAGGTGCAGACCATCCACATCGAAGGTGTCCATGAAGTCGCCGAGATAGCTGATCGCCGGCAGGCTCATCACCTCCGAGATCAGCGCCGGCGCGACGTCCCCGCCGAGCAGCGCACTGCGGTACGCATCGAGCAGGCCGTCGGGCACGCTCATCTCGATACCCTTTCGGTACTGCGCGACCATCTCGAGCAGTACCCGCCGCGTGAGTGTCTGCGCGGCATCCCAGCGGTTGAAGCCGTCGTTGTCGTTGGCCATCAGGAACATCAGCTGTTCGTCACTGTAGCCAAATTCGAGTTTCACCGGCGCGCTGAAGCCACGCAGCAGGGAGGGGACGGGTTCTTCACCAAGGCCATGGAATACGAAACGCTGGCTCGACCCGGTCAGCTGCAAGGTGTGCCGGGTAGCCGCCTGCTGCGAGTCGTCGAGCCGAACCGCGAGGTCCTGGCCGTCGCTGCCGACCAGGCTGGTGACGATCGGGATGAGAAAGGGCGGCTTGTCGGCCTGACCTGGCGTGTCGGGGACGGACTGTTCGATCTGCAGCGTGTAGCTGCCGATCCCGCTGTCATACTCCGCCTTCACGGAAAGCTCCGGGGTGCCCGCGTAATCGTACCAGTGCAGGAACTGGGAGAGATCCAGACCCGAGGCATCGGCCATGCAGCGCACAAAATCCTCGGTGGTCACCGCCTGACCGTCGTGGCGGTCGAAATACAGGTCTGTGGCCTTGCGAAAAGTCTCGGGGCCGAGCAGGTTGGCCTGCATGCGCACCACCTCGGCACCTTTCTCGTAAACGGTCACGGTGTAGAAGTTGTTGATCTCGATATAGGAGGCCGGCCGGATCGGATGCGCCATGGGACCCGAGTCCTCTGCAAACTGGTGCGCCCGCAACAGCCGTACATCCTCGATGCGTTTGACACCGCCGGCGCCCATGTCGGCAGAGAACTCCTGGTCGCGAAAGACGGTCAGCCCTTCCTTCAGCGATAACTGGAACCAGTCGCGGCAGGTGATACGGTTGCCGGTCCAGTTGTGGAAATATTCGTGTGCGATCACACCCTCGATGCCGAGAAAATCCTGGTCGGTCGCCGTATCCGGTCGCGCGAGGACATACTTGGAGTTGAAGACGTTCAGGCCCTTGTTCTCCATCGCACCCATGTTGAAGTCGTTCACTGCGACGATGTTGTAGACATCGAGGTCATATTCGCGTCCGTACTTTTCCTCGTCCCAGCGCATCGCCTTCATCAACGAGCGCATCGCATGATCACAGCGGTCGATATTCTCCGGCTCGACGTAAACCCGCAGCCGCACCTCCCGTCCACCGGGCGTCGTATGCCGGTCTTCGACATATCGCAGGTCGCCGGCGACCAGGGCGAACAGGTAGCTCGGCTTGGGGATGGGGTCATCCCAGACCGCATAGTGGCGTCCGCCGGGCGATTCACCTGATTCACGCGGGTTGCCGTTCGACAGCAGCACCGGGTAGAGAGCCCTGTCCGCCTCGATACGGACCGTGAAGCGGGCCATCACATCGGGGCGGTCCACGAACCAGGTAATCTTCCGAAAACCCTCCGGTTCACACTGGGTGCAGAACATGCCGCCGGAGCGATACAGGCCCTCTAGCGCCGTATTGTTCTCGGGCGCAATCATCACCTCGGTCTCCAGCACGAAGGCCTCCGGCGGTTCCAGCAGGGTCAGGGATTCCTCATCGATCAGGTAGCGCTCAGCGGCCAGCTCACGCCCGTCCAGGCGGACCCATACCGGCTGCAGACCCTCACCGTCGAGGCGCAGCGCCCCGCCCGACCCGTTTGGATTTCGCTTCACGGCCAAACGGGCGACGACCCGCGAACCTTCCTCCTGCAGGTCGAAATCAAGGTCTACCGTGTCGATCAGATATGCGGGAGGCCGATAGTCTTCGAGCCTTATGGTGCGGGGGGCGGCGTCTTTCATGTCAATTGAGTCTCGATGCGACCGGAATCAGGAACACATCATATCGGGGCCCGTTGCGCCTGAAAAACCCTACTGGCAGCGTGCCTGAGTGATGGGTGATTACCCTTGGTTACATGGATGCGTTAGCACTGCTAGGATAACTATTGAAAAAAAGGAGGAGAAAGGTATGCCGGAAATAATAATTTACTCGACGGCCATGTGTCCCTACTGCGTGCGCGCAAAGATGCTGCTGCAACGCAAGGGCATGAACTGGGAGGAAAGACGCATCGACCTGGACCACGGCCTGATGAGTCAGATGCTCGAACGCAGCAGGCGACGCACGGTGCCGCAGATCTTCATCGACGATCAGCACGTCGGCGGCTACGACGATATGGCAGAGCTGGATGCACTGGGGCACCTCGACCCGATGCTCGGACTGGCCCCGCCGGTGATGCCGGGCGATGCGGCACACACCCTGGATGCATCTGAAGACGCCCCGACCTGAAGGGGCTCCCGGGGCACACCCCGCTCGGACGACAAAGATGCGGATCGACAAGTGGTTATGGGCCGCGCGCTTCTACAAGACACGCACCCTTGCCGGTGAGGCCGTGGAGGGTGGCAAGGTCCACCTCAACGGTCAACGCACCAAGCCGGGAAAGGACCTGCGGATCGGCAGCCAGCTGCAAATCAGCAAGGGTGGCCTGGAGTGGGATATCGAGGTCACCGTCCTGCCGCCGCAACGCCGCCCGGCTTCCGAGGCACGTGGATTCTACACTGAGGACGAGCAAAGCAGGCTGCGGCGCGAGGCGGCCACCGAGGCCCTGCGCGCCGCACGCCAGGCGACACCCTTGCAGACCGCCTCCAAGCCCAACAAGCGTGATCGTCGCCTGATCCACCGCTTCAAAGAGTCCAGCCGTTAGCCTGCGCGCGGACCCATCACCGGAAACCTTTGCGCTCTTTGTGCCCTTTGTGGTTTAACGGCTACTTCCCAACCATTCTCCAAACACATGGATCAAGACGCCTTCCGAAAGACCTATCACGAGGTCAACGAGGTTTTCTGTGCGTTCGAAAAGAGCGTGCTGACGAATGAATGCCGATGCACTCAGGCCGAACGCTTCTGTATCGCCGAGCGCGAGGGCGTGCATTGCCGCTCCCGGGAAAGGCAGACCCGCTGCCTGCGTTGGCTGGAACTGCTGCGCGAACAGGCACGCTTCGCCCTGCGGACCGAAGAACGGCGAAGGCTGCTGCCCCATGGCAAGGCCATCCGCCTGCAGGTCGGCGGCATGCGTGGACTGAAATTATTGCTGGAACCGGGTGAGTCCAGCCCCATAACCATTGCCGACATCGACGGCACCCTGGCCAGGGCCGAAGACCGGTTCGGCTCACTCGAGACGATCCCTTTTTCCGAGGTCATGCGCGAGGTCGCCGCGTACCGGATGCGCAAGCGTACGCGTCATCGGCGCTGAGACCCGACGACCGTCTCCAATGCCTTGCGTTGGAAAAAGAAAACCGTCCGCGCTTCAACGATTCCCGGCCCTATTTCGCAGCCTGGAAGGTGGAACCGACCAGGGGCTTGGCATCCACCTGCGGCACATGGCATTGGGTGCAGAAATGGCGACCGCCGGCCGGTTTGGCATGCTTGACCCCGTTGCGATCCACGAAGTGTGACTCGCTCATTTCGACCGACTTGGCCTCTTCCTTGCCTTCCTGCTTCATATGACAGTCGAGGCACTTGTTGGTCGTGAGGTTGATGGTGTATTTCTCGTTGGTATGCGGCACCAGCGGCGGCTGCTCTTCGAAGCTGCGTTTAATATTTTCTTTGTCGTTGATGAAATCCATCATCGCCGGCGGCGCTTCCATCGCCGGCACCGGCTCAGCGCCACGCAGTGAATTCAGGTCCGCCACTGCCTGACCGGTCAGGCCAACCAGACATGCGACAACGATGAAAACGACGAAGGTTGACTGTTTCATGACGACACCTCTCTTTGTTGATTTACGCCGGATATCACTTGGCGGGAGTTTGAAAAACGGGTTCTGAACTCGAAGACGTCACGCGCACAGACGTCGATGCAACGACCACAGTTGGTGCAGTGACCCGAGGTGATCACCGGACCTATGCCCTTGTCCGCGCCCTTGAGGGCCGGCCTGATGACCTGGTGTTCGGGACAAACCGCGAAGCAGTCCATGCAGTCATCACACTGCTCGCGCCTGACGGCCGAGACGCGCAGCACCGCTGCCTCGCCCAGCAATCCGTAGAAGGCGCCGACCGGACATAGGTGGCCACACCAGGCTCGCCGGCCGATCAGGAGGTCGAACAGAAAGACCGCCAGCACGATGCCCCAGGCCAGCCCCATGCCGAACACCAGGCCGCGATAGACCATCGAGACAGGGTTCACCAGTTCCCAGGCGATGCTGCCGGTGACGCCTGAAACCACCAGGATGGCGCCCAACAGCCAGTAGCGCGTCTTGTCAGAAAACCTGGCGCCGCCCTTGATGTTCAGACGGCCACGCAGCCACTCGGCGACATCGGTGACGATATTGATCGGACACACCCAGCTGCAATAGGCGCGCCCGCCGACGATGAGATAAAAGACCAGCACGATCAGGCCGCCGGTCAGGGCCGCCGTCTCCGGCAGGTGGCCGGCCGCGAGGGATTGCAGCAACACCAGCGGGTCCGACAGGGGCAACACATCCAGCGTCAGGCTGGAGGCGAGATTGCCCTTGACGATCCAGATGCCGAACAGCGGGCCGGCGAGGAAGAGTGCCAGAAAGCCAAGCTGACTGAGCCGGCGCAGGATTAGATAGTGATGCGCGCCAAACCAGCCCTTCAGCCTGATTGCCTCCCGACCGGGCAGGCCGCCGGGTTCCATCAGATGCCTCCCTTGCGGTTGAGCGTATCGAGTGGGTTGGACGAGAACGGCGAGGCTGGCGGCGTCGGTGCGAGGGGCCGGCCATCCGGCATGAGCCCCCTGCCGCCATGTTCGTAACTCATCCCCTCCGGCAGGTTGTATTCGTGCGGTACATCCGGTGTGACCAGCGCCTCACCGGCCTCTGACTTCTGCTCCCAGCCCAGCCGGTAATGCCGACCGAGCAGGCCCTTGGCCTGGGTGATCGGGAACACCTTGATCGCCGCCTCCTCGAGGATGCAGGCCCGCTCACACTTGCCGCAGCCGGTGCAGCCTTTCGAATGCACGACGGGGATGAAGAACGCGTGTTTGCCGCTGCGAGTGTTGTGCTGATAGTCGAGCGAGATCGCCTTGCCACGGACCGGGCAGACATTGAAACAGACCTCGCAACGCAGACCCTGGAACGCGATGCAGGCCTCCTGATCGACGACCACGGCCAAGCCCATGCGCGCCTCGTTTATCTCCTTCAGCGCGGGATCCAGCGCCCCTGTGGGGCAGGCCTTGACGCAAGGAATGTCATCGCACATTTCGCACGGCACCTGGCGTGCTTCGAAATAGGGGGTACCGAGGGCCACCTCATCACCCAGTTCGGCCAGCTTCAGGGTGTTATACGGACAGTCACGGACGCACAGGCCACAGCGCACGCAGGCCGACTGGAACACCGACTCATCGGCCGATGCCCCCGGCGGGCGGATTGCGCTCGCCGGCAGCGCCTTCGCCTGCCGCTGGTAGACGCCCAGGGTAACGGCAACCAGACCGACACCCACGGCCGTGCGCAGCGTATCGGTCAGGAAACGCCGTCGTCCCGGATCCATACCGTCCCCGCTCTGCCTGGCCTCTGTCATCGTGGTTTACCCAGTGTCCGACGGGAGACCGCATCAGCGGCCTCCCGCAGGACCCATACCGATCAGGCCGGCATGATCTTGACGGCCGTCTTCTTGAAGTCCGTTTCTTTCGACAGCGGATCGGTCGCATCGAGCACCAGCTTGTTGACCAGTCGGCTGGCATCGAAGAACGGTATGAAGACCAAGCCGTCTGGCATCGTGTTGCGTCCCTTTGTCTCGACACGGCACTCGATCTCGCCGCGTCGGCTGACGATCCTGGCGGCATCGCCACGCTTGAGACCACGCTTCTTGGCGTCGGCCGGACTCATAAAGACGAGCGCATCGGGTGCGGCGCGATAAAGCTCCGGCACACGACGGGTCATCGACCCGGTATGCCACTGCTCGAGCACGCGCCCGGTGGTCATCCACAGATCGTATTCTTCGTCCGGTGACTCTGCCGGCGGCTCGTAGGGTGCCGAGATGATATTGGCACGCCCGTCCGCATTGCCGTAGAAGGCCACCCCCGCACCCTTGGGCACGAAGGGATCATAGCCCTCGCGATAGCGCCAGAGGGTCTCCTTGCCGTCGACCACCGGCCAGCGCAGGCCGCGGGCCTTGTGGTAGGCATCGAATTCGGCCAGATCATGTCCCTTCTTCGGTCCCTCAATGCCGAAAATGCGATACTCCTCGTACAGGCCCTTCTGCAGATAAAAACCGAAGTAGTCCATCTCGTCGCTGTCGTATGTGTTGCCGCGATCATCGGTGACCTGCTGTTTCGGGTACTTGTTGACCGCACCGTTGGCATACAGCACGTCGAACAGGGTCTTGCCACGGTACTCCGGGTTTGCCGCCAACAACTCCTCCGGCCAGACCTCTTCGGTCTTGAAGCGCTTGGAGAACTCGACGAACTGCCACAGGTCAGAGCGCGACTCGCCCGGTGCCTGGGTCTGCTGACGCCAGAACTGCGTACGCCGCTCGGCGTTGCCGAAGGCACCCTCCTTCTCGGCCCACATCGCGGTCGGCAGGATCAGGTCCGCGGCCATGGCCGATACCGTCGGATAGGGGTCGGACACCACCACGAAGTTGGACGGATTGCGCCAGCCCGGGTACATCTCTTCGTTGATGTTCGGGCCGGCCTGCATGTTGTTGTTGGTGGTCACCCAGTAGCAATTGAGCTTGCCGTCCTTGAGCATGCGGCTCTGCAATACCGCGTGGAAACCGACCTTGCCCGACAGGGTACCCGGGGGCAGTTTCCAGACCTTTTCGGAAAACTCGCGGTGCCCCTTGTTCTTGACCACCAAATCAGCCGGCAGGCGGTGCGCAAAGGTACCGACCTCGCGCGCGGTCCCACAGGCGGACGGCTGGCCGGTCAGCGAGAAGGGGCCGTTGCCCGGCTCGGAGATCTTGCCGGTCAACAGGTGCACGTTGTACATGAGACCGTTGACCCAGGAACCCCGGACGTGCTGGTTGAACCCCATGGTCCAGTAAGACACGATCTTCCGGTTCGGGTCGGCGTACAGCTTGGCAAGACGCTCGAGCTGTTCGACCGGAACCCCCGAGAGCTCGGACACATACTCGGCCGTGTAGGGCTCGAGGTCCTTCTTGTACTGCTCGAAATCGATCGGCGAAAGCTTGCCTTTGCCGGCGTTCTTGGCATTCTGCTCACGCGGGTCGTCCGGACGCAGGCCGTAGCCGATGTCGGTCGGTGTTGTTTTGAAATTGGCGTGCTGGTTGACGAAGTCCCAGTTCACCGCGTCGTTCTGCACGATGTAGTTGGCGATGTAGTTGAGGATCGCCAG
Organism: uncultured Gammaproteobacteria bacterium; assembly: GCA_963753845.1. Lineage (GTDB taxonomy): Bacteria > Pseudomonadota > Gammaproteobacteria > Chromatiales > Chromatiaceae > Thiosocius. The sequence continues at coordinate 322,010 of CAVWEI010000001.1, read as the reverse complement.
ATCGGTCTGCGGCTTGAAGATGATGCCCTGGTCGGCCAGCTCGAAGCTGCGATGCTCGTAGGTCGAGAGTACCGTGACCTCACAGCCCGGCTTCGTCAGGCGGGTGTCGGTGAGGCGAGACCACAGCACCGGGTGGTTCTCGGCCATGTTCGAGCCCCACAGCACGAAGGCATCGGCATGCTCGAGGTCGTCATAGCAGCCCATCGGCTCGTCTGCGCCGAAGGCGCGGATGAAGCCGACCACGGCAGACGCCATGCAGTGGCGCGCATTCGGGTCGATGTTGTTCGAGCGGAAACCGGCCTTGTACAGCTTGGATGCGGCATAACCCTCGAACACGGTCCACTGGCCGGAACCGAACATGCCCACGCTGGAAACCAGCTCCTCCGCCGGCTTGCCCTTGTTCTTCTCCATGTCCCTGGCGATCGCCGCTTTCCACTTTTCGGCCATGACGTCGAAGGCCTCGTCCCAGGAGACGGGTTCGAAATCGCCCTCTTTGTCGAACTTGCCGTCCTTCTTGCGCAACAGCGGCTGGGTGACACGGTCTTCGCCGTACATGATCTTCGACAGGAAGTAGCCCTTGATGCAGTTCAGGCCACGGTTGACCGGGGCATCGGGGTCACCCTGGGTGGCGACCACGCGTCCTTCCTTGGTGCCGACCAGCACCGAGCAGCCAGTGCCGCAGAAACGGCAGGGCGCCTTGTCCCAGCGAATGTCGGCGTCACCGCCGGCGGCAATGGCCTGTATGCCGGGGATGGTAATGCCCGCTGCAGCTGCAGTAGCTGCCACGGCATTGGTCTTCAGAAATTCGCGGCGTGTTTGTTTCATTTTTCGGACTCCTCCGGCATGGGTTCGGTGTCGATCTGGTGATACACGAGAGATGACGAGGCCACCCCTTTCAGGGTTGCCAACGCGGCAATCGTATCGCCACAGGCGCGGTATTCGGCCCCCTCGACAGTGACGATCATTCGCCCGCCTTCGTTGGCGTGCAATTCCACCCCGGGCATATCGAGCAGCGCCTTTTCAACCACTGCCGAGTGCTCCGGTCTGGACATCAGCAATACACCACATACGTGGTACTCGTTCATGCCGCCTCCTGTATCTGGATAACATGTGTCGGGCACATGGCGATACAGCTGCCACAGCCATTGCAAAGTGAGGTATCGAGCTCGGGGATGGCACGCCCGCCGACGGCCAATCGAAAACGGATCGCGCCCAGATCGCACGCATCGCCACAGGCGCGACAGGTAATACCCTGCGCACTCAGACAGCCCTCGAGGACTTCAGCCCTGAGCGTCCAGGGCTGCGCAAGTTGCCGGTCGAGGGCACCGTGCCGGCACGCCTCGGCACAGGCACCGCAAAAAGTGCAGCCCCCGCGCGAAAAGTCCACGGTCGGAAAGCCGCCGTCGCCGGCCACCAGCACGGACTCCTCGCAGGCCTTGATGCAGTCGTCGCAGCGCTGGCAGACATCGGTAAACGCCGCCACCGCCCAGGGCATATGGTGTTTGACGGCCTGCTGCCCTGCCCGACCCCTGAAAAAGGCCCGTCTTGCTGTATTGATGGTTGTCATTGCGAAATTCAGACGTTTTTTCCGCTTACAATGTTTCTGAGGTTAGACTGCCGCTGGATCAGGAAACTTGATCAAGCTCAAGTCCATAAAACAAGATTTTGACGATAGTCAATCATGTTTAACATCCATCAGGGAATCCCAGATGCACGACCGGTTCGGCAGACAGATTCACTACCTCAGGGTCTCGGTGACCGATCGCTGTGATTTCCGCTGCACCTACTGTTTGCCACGTTCGCACCGGGGTTTCGCCACCCCGGAAAGCTGGCTGACACCGGCCGAACTGGCCCGGATCGGCGGTATATTCAGCACACTGGGAGTGAACCATGTCCGCCTGACGGGCGGCGAGCCGCTGGTCAGGCCAGAACTCAACGAGATCGTTGCAAGACTTGGCGCACTGCCCGGTATCGAAGACCTTTCGCTCAGCACCAATGCCTCGCGCCTGGCAAAGTTCGCACCCGGCCTGAAGGCGGCCGGCGTCACCCGCCTGAACATCAGCCTGGATTCATTGCACGCCCCGACCTTCAAGCAGCTCACCGGCGGTGAACTGCACAAGGTACTGGGCGGCATCGACGCCGCGCGAGAGGTCGGATTCACACCCATCAAGATCAATATGGTGGTAATGCGCGGCATCAATGACCACGAGGTCACCGACATGGTGGCCTATTGCGGCGAAAAGGGACTGACCCTGAGGTTCATCGAGGCCATGCCGATCGGCGCAGGTGGCCAGGAGGCCCAGGATCGGTACGTGCCATTGGACGAAGTCGAGTCGCGGCTGCAGTCGCGCTTCAGGCTGAGCCCGGCGGCGATGAAAGGCAGTGGGCCGGCACGTTATTTCCAGATAGACGACAGCGAACTGCTGGTGGGTTTCATCACCCCGCAGTCGCAGCATTTCTGCGATACCTGCAACCGCGTGCGACTCAGCGCAACCGGCGAGCTGTATCTTTGCCTCGGGCAGGAAAACAAGGTGGACCTGGGGACCCTGCTGCGTGAGGGCGCCAGCGATGGGCAACTTCAGTCAGCGATCCTGGAGGCCATTGCCAACAAACCGGAGCGTCACCACTTTGCGGATGCCCCGACGGCGATCCTGCGGCCGATGTCGGCCCTGGGCGGCTGACCGGCCACTACTGCAGATCCAATCTATCCGGGCTTGCCGTCCGCCCGTGGCCTCAGAAGCATAGGCAGATACTGCCATGCGAAGATACCGAAAGAGACCACCCACAACCCCACCGACGAATCCACCCAGAGCGCGTATTGCCCGGGTAACAGTGCCGGGCCGAACACCCGGATCAGTGCCGCGACATTCGCCAGCACGAAGGCCGCTGCAACCGCCCTGGGCACGTCGATCGGCCGCCCGGTGTGGCCACGCGCGACCCGCGCCATCATCCCCAGGGTGAAGACACCGACACCACCGACGGTAATCGCATGCAGTGCCGAGGGCGGCGGAAACAGGCCGAACAGCGAAAGGCCGGTAAGCAGGGCACCCAGGCACAACCAGGCATAGCCGGCGTGCAATACCCAAAGCACCGGGATCCTGAACACCCTCACATCGAACCAGCCGCTCAGGCGTGCGACCTGGACGGCGCCGAACACCAGCCATAGCAGCCCTGTGACCCCAGCCGGCAGCACCGGCACCAGCTCAAGGAAGGCGATCAGACCCAGGGTCAGGAATGAGGCCTGCTCCACCCGTGCACGAGTCTTTGCACGGAAACCCGGCACCACGTTCTGGGTGAAGAACGGCAGCACCCTTCCCGCAACGATGACGATCAACATCAGGACCAGGTCAAGCATCACCCGACGCGGATCGCCCAGGCCCTCTGCCAGACCGACCAGCTGGAGGTGTGACAGCAGGTTCACCACCCCCATCGCACCCAGCAGCGGCAAGAACACGCGATTGGTCCGGTTCTGACCGTGCCAAAGCGGGCCGAACAGGCTGATCGCGACCAGCGGCAGGAAGGCCACATCGACCACAATTATCAGCACCGCGGGCACACCGGGCAGCCAGGGCAGCACCCGGCCGAGCAGCCACACCAGGGCAAGAAGACCCAGACGCGCGCCCGTCCATGTCGGCATACCCGTCCAGTTGCGCACGGCGGTCAGCAGGAAACCCGCAATAACCGCCGCCGCGTAACCGAACAGCATCTCGTGGCCGTGCCAGGCGAACGCCGGGTAGAAGGATGGCGACCCGAGGTGCCCACGCCATATCGCCGGCCACAATACCATCAGCAAGACAGCGGCGATGGCCGCAAGCAGAAAGAAGGGCCGGAAACCGAGTGCAAAGGGCGCCCAGCCGGTAATTTGCGGCGGGCTCGATGTCGCTGATCTGAGACTATCCATAGCGCGCAGCATGCTGAGTCCGCACGCCTCCAGCCTTGACAATAATCAAATCAAATCCCACGCGCCGGGCATGCGAATGCCCAGTCTTCGGGAGGGCTCAGGCGGTCAGCTGGGCATACAGCAGTGGCAGCTGCTTGGGCAGGTCGGAGGGATCGTGGATGACGACATAGCCGGCGCTACCGAACAGGTGCGGCAAATAGTCGTTGCCCTTCTCGTCGATGGTCACACAGAACGGCTGCAGGCCCAGCCTGCGCGCTGCCAGCACCGCCTGGCGCGTGTCCTCGATACCGTATCGCCCCTCGTACTGGTCCAGGTCGTTCGGTTTCCCATCGGTCAGCAGCAGCAACAGACGCCGACCGGCGGGCTGCTCGGCCAGCAGGTCCGAGCCATGCCGGACCGCCGCCCCCATGCGCGTGTAATAGCCCGGCTTGATGGCCTGGATGCGCCCGCGCACCTCGCCGCCATAAGGCTCCTCGAAAGACTTGAGTGTATGCACGCGCACCGGGTCGCGTTTACGCGAGGAAAACCCGTAGATGCCAAACCGGTCGCCGGTCGCATCCAGGGCCTCGCCGAACAGAAACAGGCTGTCGCGGATGACATCGATGACGCGATGATGATCATTCACCCAGGTATCGGTCGACAGCGACAGGTCGGCCATCAGCAGGCAGGCCAGATCACGCGCGCCGCTGCGCATGTCGCGGTACAGCGCATCGCCACCGCTGGCACACCCTGCCTTGCGATCGGCGGCAAAACGCAGGTAGGCGTCGATATCGATCTCCTGGCCATCCGGCTGGGCGCGGTGCCATGTGCGCGCCGGCGCCAGTGCCTGGAACTGGTTGCGCAGCCGGCGCGCGGTACGGCCCAGGCGTTCGGGCAGGGGCTGCGGCGGTGCATCGGCCGACATCATCGGCACGACCCGGCAATGGTCGGGGATCAGGCGCTGGCGCCTCCAGTCCCACTCCGGCAGGTGGATTCCCTCGCCGATCACCAGGTCGTCCTCGGACTCTGCGGGCAGATCGAGATCGAACTTGAGCGTGGCAGAGGCACGTTTGGTGTCACGGCTCACCGCCAGGCGATCGAGGTCACGCGCGATGGATTCGGCGCGGTCCAGATCCTCCTCGTCCTCGGAACCGCGATCCACGTTGACGAACTCGCCCCAGGTGAAGATGTTTTCCATGCGCACCGTGATCAGGCCGCGGTCACTCTCGGGGCTCTTCACCCGTTCCGCCTGGCGCCTCAACTGTTCGAGTTCACGCCGCTTTTCGTCCCCCGGGGCCCCGGCGGGATCCGTATCGGGCGCGCTGACCGTGGACGGCGCGATCGGCGGCTGCGGGTGCAGCCACAGTGGCACGGGTGCCGGCGGACGTTTCGTCTGCGGCAGGCCATCGATGCTGCAGGGGTCGTGCAAGGCGGCACGTACAGCGCATTCCGCCGCGGCCTCGGCTGCAGACAGTGATTCAGGCGACGGCCGCGTCGCCAGATGCGCGGCCACCAGTCTTCGATAGCGTGCCAACATCCCGGGGAAGCGCGTCAGCGTAGAGCGGGTACGACGCTGATTGTCGACGAACCAGTCTTTGCCCGGCCGTTCCGCGGATACCGCCATCGCCGCGAGCCAGAGATAGAGTTCGCGATTCAGCGCACGCTCGGGCAGCCAGTCGATCTGTGGCGGCAGGCGCAGGTAACTTTCATCACGCCAGGCCAGAGAGACCTTGCGCTGACTGCCGGCGAGACGCTGCAGCCAGGTTCGGCGCGCACGGTTTTCGATCTGGTCGGTACTGGTGACCTGCAGGCCGCCGTCACCGCCCAGGGCGCGGAACATCAGGCCGACGGTACGATCGACTTCCGACAGCCTGACTGCCTCTTTGGGATAACTGGTATCCGCGAGGCGGGTGACCAGGCGGTGCCAGAACGCGCCAACCTGCTCTTCCATTCAGCCACCTCCCGAGGGCGACCCGGCCGTTGCCAGCCTTGCCTTTTTCACCCCGGCTCCGGCCTTCGGCCTTGCCGGCCGGCCGCTGACCACCGCGATTGCCTGTTGGCCTTCCACCCAGCGCAGCAGGCTCTGTGCGGGCTCGCCGCCTTGCACCTGGGTGCAGGCGGAGATGCATTGTGCGCACTCGGTGCAGGTGAACATCTTACGTTTGAGGGTGCGCGGCTTGAGCCGCATCGGACAGGCGTTGTCACAGGCGTTGTTGCAATCCTGGCAGTTGCCAGCGCGCGCCGTGTCGAAACCGACCACCATGGCACGGTCGTTGGCCATCCAGCTCAGGCTCTGGAACAGGCCGACCGCACAGCCGAAACGGCAGAACAGATGGCGCGCCAGCAGGAATTCGATGCTCAGGGCCGCGGTTGCGGCCCCGATGAACAACGACTGGCGAAGCGTCAGTTCACCACGAAACAAATTGCCGTAGATCTCGGCCGGTGGAAGCAAATAGGTCAGAAGCACCACGGCCCAAAGAAAGGCGAAGCCGAAGACCGCCAACAGGGTCGGCAGCCAGTACCAGGCATTCAGTACCAGGCTGGTGCCATCCGGCTGCAGCTCGGGCAGGGGCCGGCGCTCCCAGATGCTGGGCCTGCCGCTGGCGCGACGCATCAGCTTGTTGATCGCCTCGACCACGGAGAAATGAGGGCACAACCAGCCGCAGTAAAGGCGGCCGTATCGCCAGGCCAGCCACAGAAACACGGCCGCCCCGCCAAACAGCGGGATGAAGCCCCGCCAGATCAGGTTGACCGCGGCCTCGAAGGGGCTCTTTTCTCCCGCCAGCAGGCCATCGATGCCCAGGGTCCAGTCCATCCCCAGCAGGATGGCGTGCCCGCGGGTCAGATCGATGCGCAGGATATCCAGCGGCGGTGCCAGCACGAACAGCAGGAAGAAGCCGGCCTGGAAGGCCAGTCGGCACCGCTGCAGTCCGGTTGCGGCCACGGATCAGTTTCCGCCGCAGCCCGCTGGTAAGGCCCGGCCGACCAGGGGGAAACGCCAGCACTGCCCTGCCATCGCCTTGGCCAGCCCATAGGCGCCGAAAAAGATGAACATCGAGTGACACATGGTGAAATAGGTAATCACGACCGCCCACACGTTCGGTCCGTCGTAACCACCCAGGATCAGGATGAGCCCGTTGGCGATCACCAGCAGGACGCCCGCCCAGACGCTGCCGGATATCGTCTGCGCCAGGTGCGCGGCGGCCAGCGGCGGCGCATCGGCCCGCGATCGGCGCCACAACCACAGCAGCAGCAGAAAACCCAGCCCGGGGGCGACCAGCAGATTTACCAGATAGAGGCTTTCCGCGGCGGTCGCCAGACCCGAGCCCTCGGGGAGTTCAGCCGAGGGTCGCATCGACGACCTCCATCAGGGCAGCCAGGGTTTCGTCATCATCGCTCAGCGGCTCCACCAGTGCCGCGCGACAGGCCTCCCGCACATCGAAGCCTTCCTTTATCAGGGTGGCGGCATAGACCAGCAGACGGGTCGAGGCGGCCTCCTCCAGATCATGGTCCTTGAGCGCGCGCAGTGCATTGGCGAGACCGATCAGCCGACGGCCCATTTCAGGATCGATCGTCGTCTCGCCCAGCAGCACTTCCAGCTCCAGCTCCGGGTTGGGAAAATGAAAGCTCATGGCGAGAAAACGCTGCCGAGTGGATGGCTTCATACCCTTGAGCAGGTTCTGGTAACCGGGATTGTACGAGACCACCAGCATGAAACCGGGGGGCGCCTTCAGTGTCTCACCGGTGCGCTCCAACGGCAGGATACGGCGGTCGTCGGTAAGCGGATGCAGCACCACGGTCGTATCCTTGCGCGCCTCGACCACCTCATCGAGATAGCAGATCGCCCCCTCTCGCACCGCCCGCGTCAGGGGGCCATCGCACCAGTAGGTGCCCTGCTCCCCGATCAGGTGCCGGCCGACCAGGTCGGCGGCAGTCAGGTCGTCGTGACAGGCCACTGTGTACAGGGGCCTTCCCAGGCGCGCCGCCATATGCTGGATGAAACGGGTCTTGCCGCAACCGGTCGGGCCCTTGATCAGGACCGGCAGCTGATTACGCCACGCATGCTCGAACAGTGCCATCTCGTTGCCCTGCGGGCGGTAGAAAGGCAGCTCGTCGTGTTCAGATGTTTCGGTAACGGTTTGCATATCCATAAGCTTAGCTTCGATAGCTCAAAATGAAGGCGAATGAAATCAGGCCGCCGCAGAACATCAGCCAGATCGCGATCACCCAGCGCCAGATACCGCGCACACCGCGCAGGCCCATGAACCAGTCACCGATCAGGTGCCCCTTGAACAGTGCAAACGCGAGCACCAACATCGCCACCCCGAGACCGTTGAGTCCCAGGCGACCGATAGCCCAGGTGGCCGCAGTCAGCAGTACAAGGACGGCATAGACCAGGGTGCAAGGTCGTATCAGTCGTCTGGTCGGCTCTGTCGTGCTCATCGCATCACGTACACGAGCGGAAACAGTATCAGCCAGACCAGGTCGACCATGTGCCAGTAACTGGCGCCCGTCTCTACCCCGACGTGGTCTTCCCGGCTGTAGCCGCCCCGGCCCGCCTTCACTGCGACCGCGGCCAGAATTACCATGCCGAGTATCACGTGCATGAAGTGAAAAAAGGTCAGAGACAGGTAAAACATATAAAACTCGTTGGTGCTCAGGCTGATGCCGGCACCGATGTGGTGGGAGTACTCCGCGGACTTCACCACCAGGAACACGCCACCCATAGCGACCGCGCCCCAGATCCAGCGCGCGCACAGGCGATTGTTGCCCTCGCGCGCCGCGACCACGCCACGAATCACGAAATAACTGGAGGTCAGCAATGCGAGTGTGTTGATCAGTGCGGCGTCGCGATCCAGGGTTGCCTGATATTGGTTAAACAGTTCGACATGGTTCATCCTGGTGAATGCGTAGGACGAAAAGAAGACCCCGAATACGAGCAGTTCGGCGAGGATGAAGATCCAGATGGCAAGATCGCCGGGCGGATACCGTACCGGGGCGTCGGGTGCTGCCGCGCCGGCAGACGCCGTATCCCCGACGATGGTTTCCTTCTCATTCATCAATACGACCCGTGCAGACTCCACGAACGGTAAAAAAATTGCCAGCTTCGCATTGCTCATGCTCGGCTGGCGACCACTAAGGACCGGTTACAGACTCTGGAGGAAAATACCCCCCGTTCGATACTGAGCACATCCCTGTGCTCTGACGGTCTGCCGTCAGGCAGCAGCGGCCGGTTCGACCGCTCCGGCTACGGGTTCCGGATCACGACTTCCGACGAAGAAGCTTGCGATGTAGACGATCAGGCCGATCAGGAACACAACACCCGCCACCTCGCGCATCCAGTAGAACAACTCAACCTTGTCCTGGGCCACCATGAATGGCAACGGGTTGTCGCTGAAACGTTGCAGATACACCTGCAGAATCCCGGCCCCGGTCAGGAACAGCGTGATGAACACCATGGACACCGTCATCAACCAGAATGACCACATCTCCAGTACCTGCGACCGGACACTCGGTGCGGCCTCACGACCACGCAGCATCGGCATCGCGTAGGAGATCATGGTCAGCACGATCATCACGTAAGCGCCGTAGAAGGCCATGTGGCCGTGTGCCGCCGTGATCTGGGTGCCATGGGTGTAATAGTTGACCGGCGCCAGCGTGTGCATGAAGCCCCAGACACCCGCACCGAGAAACGCCATCACCGCGGTACCCATCGCCCAAAGAACGGCTGCCTTGTTCGGATGGTTGCGACGACGACGGTTGACCATGTTGAACGCGAACACCGTCATCATGAAGAACGGAATTGGCTCCAGGGCCGAGAAGATGGAACCCCACCACTGCCAGTATTCCGGTGTACCGATCCAGTAGAAGTGGTGACCGGTACCGACGAGCCCGGTGATCAGGGCCATGGCGATGATCACGTACAGCCATTTCTCGATAACCTCGCGGTCCACGCCGGTGGTCTTGATCAGCACGAATGCGAGGATTGCGCCGAGGATCAGTTCCCACACACCCTCTACCCAAAGGTGAACAACGAACCACCAGTAATACTTGTCCTTGGCCAGGTTGTCCGGGTTGTAGAAGGCGAACAGGAAGAATACCGCCAGGCCGACCAGGCCGATCAGCAGCACCAGGCTGATCGCGGTCTTACGCCCTTTCAGGATGGTCATCCCGATATTGAAAAGGAACGCCAGCGCGACCACCACGATACCCAGCTTGGTGATCGTCGGCTGTTCCAGGAACTCGCGCCCCATGGTCGGCAGCAACTCGTTCCGCGTCATCTCCGCCAGGGCCGCATAAGGGACCAGCAGATAACCCAGTACGGTCAGCGCACCCGCGATCAGGAAGATCCAAAACATCAGGTGAGCCAGCAGGGGGCTGAAAAGTTCCCGCTCGGCCTCTTCCGGCACCAGGTAGTAGGTGGCGCCCATGAAGCCGAACAGCAACCAGACGATCAGCAGGTTGGTATGGACCATACGGGCCACGTTGAAGGGGATCTCGGGAAACATGAAATCCCCGACGACATATTGCAGGCCCATGATCAGACCGAACAGTATCTGTCCGACGAACAGGCCGATGGCCGCGATGAAATAAGGCTTGGCTACCGATTGTGACTTGTATTGCATGACTTAAATACTCCTTAGCCCTGGATGTTTGGCGGCCAGTTCGCCGTATTGATCCCGGACACGTACTCCAGGAAATCAGCGAGGGCGTCGAGTTCTTCGGGCGAGAAATTGAACTGCGGCATGCTGCGACGGCCAGGAATCCCGTCCTTCGGCCGGCTCATGATGAAGCCCTTGATGCCGTCCTTGCCCCCGAGCCGCTTGAAGGCATTTCCCAGTTCGGGTGCGTAGTAGGCCCCCTCACCCAGCAGGCTGTGGCAGCCGATACAGTTGTTTTCCTCCCAAAGGGCCTTGCCCTGGGACACCGACTCGGTGATCGCAGCGTGGTTGTCGCGCTCCGGCCAGGCCATGTGGGTGTCAAAGGTGAGCGCCGCGAGTAACAAAAGGAAAAATACGCTTCCACCATAGAAGATGTTGCGTGCCATGGCCTTGGTAAAAGCCTGTGACATAATATGGACCTCCGCTGATATGACCACGTGGCGCCATTTGAAGATCAGCGGGTCGTTTCGACCTTGATATTGGTCAAGACTGCACCCGGGAATTGCCCGTGATCCACTGGCGAGAATTAGATTGCGCCCCTCAAACAACATAATTGGCGGCCATACTCCGTGCTGAAGACCGAACTGCAGAAGGGCTTCATGTTTGCCAGCCTCGACGAGGGCCAGCTGGAACGCGTGGCCCAACACGCGGTACGCGTCCGTCTCGACGAGGGTGAGATGCTGTTTCAGCAAAACGACCCGGCGGAGCGCTTCTACTTGCTGCTGCGCGGGCAGGTGAAACTGTTTCGCCTGGGGCCGAGCGGCAACGAAAAGGTCATCGAGATCGTGACCCCGATCAGCACCTTTGCCGAAGCGCTGATGTTTCTTGACCGCCCCACCTACCCTGTCGGCGCCCAAGCCATGCAACCCGTCGAAGTGATCAGCATCGACGCCAGGGACTTCTCACGCATGCTGCGCGAATCGGTGGATACCTGTTTCATGCTGTTGGGCGATATGAGTCAGAGGTTGCGCGGGCTGATCCGCGAGATCGACGACCTGAGCCTGAGCAGCGCCACCTGCCGGGTGGCCGGCTACCTGCTGGGCCAGTCGCGGCCGGCGGGCACTGCATTCGACCTGCAGGTCCCCAAGCAGACCCTGGCCTCGCGCCTGTCGGTGCAGCCGGAGACCTTCTCCCGCATCATCCGCCAGCTCAGCGACCAGGGCATACTGGCGGTACACGGCAGCCGGGTTGAGATCAGTGACGGCGACCGGTTAAGACAGATCGCCAATGTGTGCGCCCAGCCGGAAGACTCCCTGGCAAACACCTTTCTTCACCCCTGCCCACCACAAAAACCGATGCCCTGACGGGGACACCTCCCGGCTCAGAACAAGACTGCCGGCCGCCGGCCAGTCGACGCCTGTGCATCCGGTACGCGGCTCGTGGCGGGTGACAAGCGTCCTTGCCAAACCGGGAGCTGTTTTGACAATCACCATATTCGAATGCTCGTTTATTCGATGATTTTGAAGGGCGAAAGGAACATGCACCTTATTGCCTTATTGCCTTGCCTTCTCTGCCAACTTGATTTTCATCAAGGTTTCTTGCGTGTTGAGATCCAACAATGCCGGAGTCTGTTTGGACGACAATAATCGCGTGGGGAGTTAACAAGGCATGAAAACAGCAATGAAGACGCTTTCGCTGTTGGTCGGCGTGGCGCTTGGCGCCGGCGCGGCCGGCAGTGCGCTGGCCCAGGGCCAGCTCGAAAAGGTCATGAAGGACCGTGGCCTGACTGAAAAGGATGTACTGGCAGCGGCCAAGACCTATACCCCAACCGGCGGTCGTGACGAGTACCTGGCATTCTCCTCCGGCGGCCAAAGCGGCCAGGTCATCGTGTACGGCGTCCCGTCGATGCGCATCCTCAAGTACATCGGTGTGTTCACCCCGGAACCCTGGCAGGGTTACGGCTTCGACGACGAGTCCAAGGCCGTGCTGGACCAGGGCAGGGTGCGTGGCAAGGACCTCACCTTTGGTGACACACACCACCCGGCGATATCCGAGACCAACGGCGACTACGACGGCCAGTACCTGTTCATCAACGACAAGGCCAACCCGCGCGTTGCGGTGATCGACCTGCACGATTTCGAGACCAAGCAGATCGTGGTCAACCCGGTGTTCAAATCGCAGCATGGAGGTGCCTTCGTCACCCCGAATACCGAATATGTCATTACCGCGGCCCAGTATGCTGCCCCCTACGAAGACGGTTTCGTCCCGCTCGAAGAGTTCAACGACAAATACCGTGGCGGCATCACCTACTGGAAGTTCAACCGCGAGAAAGGCCGCTTGGTCCCCGAGGAATCCTTCATCGTCGAGGCGCCGCCGTACAGCCAGGACCTTTCCGATGCGGGCAAAGGCCCATCCGACGGCTGGTCGTTCACCAACTCCTTCTGTTCCGAGCGCTATGTCGGTGGCATAGAGCGCGGCCGTCCCCCGTTCGAGGCAGGCTGCTCGGCCAAGGACACCGACTTCCTGCACGTGGTCAACTGGAAAAAGGCCGAGGAACTGTTCAAGGCGGGCAAGACCGTCAAGGTCAATGGCGCGAACATCCTGCCGATCGATCTGGCAGTCAAGGAAGGCGTACTGTTTCTGATCCCCGAGGTCAAGAGCCCGCACGGCGTGGATGTGAGCCCGGACGGCAAGTACATGATTGTTTCGGGCAAGCTCGACACCCACGCGACCGTGTACAGCTTCGAAAAGATCCAGGAGGCGATCAAGGCCGGCAGGTTCGAGGGCAAAGACCCCTACGGCATCCCCATCATCGCAATGCAAGACGCCATCGCACGTCAGGTCGAACTGGGCCTTGGTCCCCTGCATACGCAGTACGACAGCAAGCCCTGCGTGGCCTACACGTCGCTGTACGTGGATTCGATGGTCGCCAAGTGGGACTACTGCGAAGGCAAGGTGCTGGACAAGATCTCAATCCATTACAACATCGGCCACCTGATGACCATGGAAGGCGACACGGTATCGCCGGACGGCAAGTACCTGGTCGCGCTGAACAAGCTGGCCATCGACCGCTTCAACCCCGTCGGCCCGCTGCATCCGCAGAACCACCAGCTGATCGACATCAGCGGCGACAAGATGGAGCTCCTGTACGACATGCCACTGCCGCTGGGCGAACCGCACTACGTCGTCTCCATCAAGGCCGACAAGCTCAAGCCCGCGGTACGCTACAAGTCCGGATGGAACAGCCGTACCGACCAGCGCTCCGAGTTCAAGACCCGCGCTGGCCGCGAAAAGACCGAGCGCAACTGTGATGCCAGCGGCAACTGCACCACCGAGGTCTGGGGTACGGTCATCCGTTCGCACATCACCCCGGAAATCATCGAGGCGCAAGAGGGAGATACGGTCAAGATCCACCTGACCAACCTGGAACGTGCGGAAGACGAGGTGCACGGTTTCGCCATGTATGGTCAGAACGTCCAGCTGTCGATCGAGCCGGGCAAGACCGCATCTGCCACCTTCGTGGCCGACCAGCAGGGTGTATTCCCGTACTACTGCACCGAGTTCTGCTCGGCGCTGCACCTGGAGATGCAGGGCTACCTGCTGGTTCAGCCCAAGGGCTACAAGGCAAGCGAGACCAAGATGGTCGAGGGCGAGGCCTACACGCAGGCGGACTACGACAAGCAGGTCAAGACCAACGTCGATACCCAGGCGGTCATCGACTCGGTGGTTGCCTACATCACCAGCCACAACTACCAGGACTTCCCGACTGTGGTCGGTCTGGTGGAGGATGCGACCGACCAGCTCGGCTTTGCCAAGGGTGCCAAGGAGAAATCCGAGGCCGCAGCGGCCAAGCAGGATTGGCAAAACGCAATGCTGTGGGCCAACCAGTGGTGGCAGTATCAAGTCAAGACTGCGGATCTCGGTCTGCGGGCCAAGACCTTCCTGGAACAGAATGGCGCAAAAAAGGTCAAATGACCGGGACTCGCCGACCGGGCTAGAATGATGACCGCGGGGCATCTGCCCCCCGGTCGTTTTCTAAAAAACTGCATATCCGCATTTTTCAAGAGGTTAATCTCCGATGAAATCAAAAATTATTTTCAGCGCCATGCTGGCATCCGGCCTCCTTTTCGGCGCAGGCAACAGCCTGGCGCTGGATGGCGCCGAGCTCTACAAGACCAAGACCTGTTTTTCGTGCCATGGCATGGATGCAAAGACCCCGATCATGCCGCTGTATCCGAAGCTTGCCGGGCAGAACGCCCCTTATGCGGTGCAGCAGATGAAGGACATCAAGAGCGGCGCCCGCTCGAATGGCATGTCCGCGGCGATGAAGGGCGTGATGCACCTGGTCACCGACGAGGAGATAGCGGCCATCGCCGACTGGCTCCAGACCCAGTGATCTAGACCAGGCTGTCGGGGCGACGCCCCCGGCAGCTTGATCAACGTCAAGGATCACCAATCGCTGATGTTCGACACTGGTTCCCTATCAACCGATCATTGCCTGTCGGGCAAATGACAAACATAGAGGACCCAGGCACCCATGAAATCACGCTACCCAATAATCTCCGTGCTAACCGCGGCCGTCGCGCTGCTTGCTTCCGCACCCGTGTTTGCCGCAGATGCGCCGGTCGAATGGAACCAGGGCGGTGGCGAGCAGGATGAAGCATTACACCTGACCCCGGATCTGGAAAACGGCATCGATGTCTACGAGGTCTGCTCCGCCTGCCACCTGCCCGAGGGCTGGGGTCTGCCGGACGGCACCTTCCCGCAGCTCGCCGGCCAGCACCGCGGCGTCCTGATCAAGCAGCTCGCCGACATCCGCGCACTGAACCGTGACAACCCGACCATGTACCCCTTCGCACTGCCAGAGTCCATCGGTGATGCGCAGGCAATCGCCGACGTGGTTGCCTATATCGAACAACTGCCGATGAACCCGGAGCCCGGTCGTGGTCCCTGGGAACCCGACACACCGCAGTTTGAAAAGGGCGAAAAGCTGTACGCCGACAACTGCGTGAAGTGTCACGGCGAGACCGGCATGGGCGACGTGGAAAAATTCTACCCGCGCATCAATGGCCAGCACTTCAACTACATGATGCGCCAGTTCGAGTGGATCCGTGACGGCAAACGCCGCAACTCAAACCCGGAGATGGTCGAACAGATAAAGAACTTTACCGACGAAGACATGAAGAACGTCATCAACTATGTCACCTGGGTCCCGATCCCGGAAGAGGACCGCGCACCCTCTGCTGACTGGTTGAACCCCGACTACAAGTAATCTTCCCGGCCTGGCGGGCACACCATTCCGGCGTGCCCGCCATCTCGTCCCGCCCCTAACTGGACGCGCAGTACGATGAATTCGCCTATCAATATCCGCCAGAATCTTCCTGTCATGTTGCTCGGCCTGGTGGCCGTGGCCCTGCTGGTGCTGATCTATTTTTCGCCTACCTGGTGGGTGGCGCTCAAGGCACCGAACTACCCCCCTGAGGCGTTTCCCGACGGCGTACGCATCCATTTCCACATGAACGGCGTGTTCAACGGCTGCCAGAAGATCAACAGCGCCGAGATCCAGGAAGACCAGGCCCTGGACTGCGTGCACGAAATGGACACCATCAACCACTATGTCGGCATGTACCCGATCGCGGCCGGCGGTGTGATCGAACGCGCCTTCTCACCCTTCCTGATATCGATGCTCGGCGTCATGATCGTCGGCTTCGCCTGCTCACAGAGACCGTTGCGGCTGGGTATCATGGTCATCGGCTTCGCCGCCATCATCGGCTGGATGGCACTGACCTTTTTCAGCGAGGGTGGACTGAGTTACCAGAATGCCGGTTACATCGAGTCGATGGTGACATCGATGGACCAGGAGGCCGGCAAGGAAGAGGCGGAGCCCGAGCCTTCCGGCATCATCGCCCGACTGAAGGCCGAAATGGCCGCGGTCAACGCCGGCCCGGATGCACAGGTGACTGCCCCCCCCAAAAGCCACCGCATCTTCCGATACCAGCGACAAAGAGGCTTATATCAACAGCCTGCGTGTGACCTACGAAAAGGACCGCGAGCGGCGCGGAACTGACGCGGTGGCGGCATGGGACGGCAGCGGCCAGCAGCTGCTGCTTTGGCATTACGAAAAGAGCCTGGGCCGCTATTTCAACAACCCCGCCGAGATCAATCCGATGGTGTCGGCCATGGGTGTAGCCTTCTACGTGGTGTTCTCCGGCATCATCGTGGCGATGCTGGTTCTTCTGTTCGGCGCAAGCCGGGGCCGCGGGCCTTTCTACTGGCTGCTGCCCGCCGTACCCGCCCTGCTGCCGGTGTTCTTTCTCATCGATTACTCGGCCTGGCTGTGGTGGTACGGCCACCGTCTGAACGACATGGGTGCGTTCACCGTCAAGGCATTCATGCCAACGGTGTTCGGCGATGGCAAGGTCGCGCAGTTCTCGACCCACTCCTACCCCTCCTGGGGCTTCGGCCTGATGCTGGTGCTGAGCGTCGTCCTCGCGCTGATGATGATAATGCGTCGCAAGCAGCTGAACCGCTCCGCGGTCAACTGAGCGTCGACGGATGCGGCCACGCCTTGCTCCCCGGGGTGCACTGGCTTTCGTTTGCTGGATCCTGAGCGCCGGCGCCGCGACCGCTGCCGACCTGCCCTCCTTCCAGGCACTGGTAGACGCGGCCGAGCCGAACAGCCTGCTTTCACCTCCGGCCGGCAGCTACGCCGGGCCGGTGCTGATCGACAAGCCGCTGGACATCGACGGACGCGGCGAGGTCACCATCGACGCCGGCGGCAAGGGCAGCGTGATCGTGTTGGACACCGACGGTGCGATCCTGCGTAACCTGCATTTGAGCAATTCCGGCAATTCGCACAACGATATCGACGCCGGCGTCCAGGTGCGTGGCAATTTCAACGTGATCAAAGACAACCGCATCGACGACTGCCTGTTCGGCATCGACATGCAGCAGTCGGAGAACAATATCGTACGCCGCAACCGGATCACCTCCAAGCCGGTCGATCTGGGCCTGCGCGGCGACGCCATCCGCCTGTGGTACAGCTTCAACAACCGGATCGAGGAAAACGAGGTGATCGACTCGCGCGATATCGTGGTCTGGTACTCGCGCGACAACGTTATCCGACGCAACAAGGCGAGCGGCGGGCGCTATTCATTGCACTTCATGTATTCACAGTACAACCTGGTCGAGGAAAACGAATTCCGTGGCAACTCGGTGGGCATCTTCCTGATGTACAGCGACAGCGTGACCGTGCGCGGAAATCATATCTCGCATGCCGTCGGCGCGGCCGGTGTGGGTATCGGCTTCAAGGAGACCAGTGACGTCGACATCATCGACAACGAAATTCTCTACTGCGCGGTCGGCCTGCACCTGGACGTCTCGCCGTTTCAACCCGACACGACCAACCGGATCCAGGGCAACCTGATCGCCTACAATGGTATCGGCATTCAGTTTCTCAACGACTGGACCGGCAACCTGTTTCAGGACAACCTGATCGAGGGTAATCTGACGCAGGTGGCCGTGCTTGGTGGCAAGACCGCCAAGCGTAATGAATGGATAGGCAACCACTGGAGCGATTACGCCGGTTTCGATCGTGATCGCGACGGCATCGGCGACACCGCCTACGAGCAGTACGCCTATGCCGACCGCATCTGGATGGACGTGCCACCCGCGCGGTTTTTCAAAGGGACACCGATGCTCGAGGTGCTCGACTTTCTGGAACGTCTGGCACCCTTTACGTCTCCCGATCTGCTGCTGCGTGACGAGCAGCCGCTGATGTCGGCAGAGTTCCGGCAGAAGCAGCAGCCGGGGACAGGGGGCACACCGAACGAACGCGAAACCAAGTCGCCCGGCGCACCGGCAGCGCAGCCCGACGCGTTGGAAAAGCTGCGACGATCGCTGGGGCGCGATTGAGCCCGCGATGCAGAGTCAAAAGGTGCCTGAGCATGAGTACTGAGAAACGCGGGAAACGCCCACTCAGCCCGATCCGCAAGGAACAGAACCGGCGCGAGTTCATTCGCACCGCGATACTGGCCGGCGGCACCATGATCGCCGCCCTCGCCGGCTATTTCCCGCTGGCCAGCGGCGGCGTGCAGCGGCTGCGGCCGCCCGGCGCGTTGAAGGATGCACGGCTCGACGAGCACGATTTCCTGTCCGCCTGTATCAAATGCGGCCAGTGCGTGCAGGTATGCCCGGTGGAGGCCATCAAGCTGGCCGATCTGGCCGACGGTTACGGCATCGGCGTACCCTATATCGATGCACGCGCCCAGGCCTGTGACTTTTCCTGCGACGGCCTGCAATGCGTGCTCGCCTGCCCCACCGGGGCACTGACCCACGATCTGAACTATCCGGCGGAGACGCGCATGGGTTTCGCCCGTCTGGCGCGACCGGATTCCTGCCTCGCGATCCAGGGCAAGGGCTTCACGGGCCAGGCACGCGGGCCCGACTTCACCGGCACCCTGCGTTACGAAGAGATCGATCGCTGGAATCCAATATCGGTTGCCGACCACCCGTACGACCTCGAACTGTGTGACCTGTGCATGCGCCAGTGTCCGATCGAGATCCGCATCGCCCAGTGCGAGGCCGGCACACCACCCTCCGGTGACCCGAACCAGTGTCCGCCACGGCATGCCATCGTCTTCGAGTCGATCGGCAGCGGCAAGGCGATGATGCCGGTCATCTCCGACGGCTGCGTGGGTTGCGGGGTGTGCGAGATGATCTGCCCGGTGAACCCGACGGTCATCGTCATCGACATCGACAAAAGCGCAGACACGGTCATGGCGCAGGGCAACTGACATGAACTACTTCCTCGAATCGGTTGCACAGATGTTCGGCCGGGCACCCAGCAAACCTCAACCCAATGAACTCAAGGTCGAGGTGAAGGAGATCTATACCGAAAAGCGCAAGCACAAGCTCACCAAGGAAGAGCTGCGCGCCATGGAGGCAGCCCACGAGCGCTCACGCCATCGCCACAAGTGGCGCAACCGGCGCTGGGCCACGTTGATCGTCGTCAACCTGCTGTTCGTCGTCTCATACTATTTCGATGTGCAGCTGATCGAGGGCGCACTGACCGCCTCACGCGTGGTCGGTTTTCACATGGCCGACCTGAACTCAGCGCTGCAGGTGATGCTGGCATACAAGCACGTGGTCCTGAACCTGCTGATAGGGACGGTCACGGTATTCCTGCTGTGGGTCCTGCTGGGTGGACGCACCTTCTGTTCCTGGGTCTGCCCCTATCACTTCGTGGCCGAGTTTGCCGAAAAGCTGCACGTTAAACTGGCAGACAAGAAGTGGATCAGGCCGGTCACCTTCCACCGCGGTGTGCGCACCGTGTTCTATGTGGTCTTCGCCCTGCTCGCACTGGTCACCGGCTACACCGTGTTCGAGACCCTGTCACCGACCGGCATCCTGAGTCGCACACTCATCTATGGCCCCGGCGTGGCATTGGTATGGGTGGCTTTCCTGCTGCTTTTCGAGATCTTTGTCTCGCGGCGTGCATGGTGCCGTTACGTCTGCCCGATCGGGCTGACCTATGGCCTGGTCGGAACCATCTCGCCGATCCGGGTCAAGTACAATGTCAAGGACTGCCACCACGAGGGCGACTGCCGCAAGGTGTGCGAGGTCCCGCATGTACTCGATACCACGATCCGGATGCGGGCCCGCGACGTCAACGTGCCGATCGGTGCCGATTGCACCCGATGCGGTATGTGTGTCGACATCTGTCCAACCGATTCGCTGAACTTCGAGTTCGTCGGTTCCAAGAAGCTGGGCTGATGGCGACTTCATGATCCAGATAAAGAACCTGCGCAAGCGCCTTGGCCGGCGCGATGTACTCCAGGGCCTCGACCTGGAGATATCGGTCGGACAGCGCGTGGCCCTGATCGGCTCGAACGGTGCCGGCAAGACCACGTTGATCCGCTGCCTGCTGGGCGAGTACACCCGCGAAGGCGACGTGAGCCTGGTCGGGCGTGACCCGCGCCGTTTCCGTACCGAGGTGCTGCGCCATGTCGGCTTCGTCCCGCAGCTGCCACCACCGCTGAAGATGCCTGTCGGACAGCTGATCCGCTACGTCGCCTCGCTGTGCGAGGCCGACAGCGGGCATATCGCCGAGGTCGCCACCCGCCTGGGCTTCGATGCGGAGCGTTTTCGTCACCAGCCCTTCGTGCGACTGTCCGGTGGCCAGAAGCAGAAACTGCTGATCGCGACCGCGCTCGGCCGTGACGCCGATGTACTGATCCTCGACGAGCCGGCCGCCAACCTGGACCCGGAGGCGCGGAGCACCTTCTTCGAACTGCTCGCCGAGCATCAGAAGGGCGCGGTCATGTTGATCTCCAGCCACCGGCTCGACGAAGTTGCCGCCCTGGTCAACCGTGTGATCGAACTGGACCAGGGCAAGGTGGTGCTCGACGACCTCGTTGCAGACAGTGTCGACCTCACCAGCAGGCTGGTCTGCGAAATCCGCCTGACCCGACCGGAGAAGGCCTTCGCCAAGGCGATAGACGCCTGGGGTTTCACCGATGCCGGGAATGGCCTGACATGGCGGGGAACCGTGGCCGGTGCCGACCGCCTGCGCTTTCTCGGCATGCTGTCGCGCTACGCCGCGCTGATCGCGGTGCTCGATCTTCGCGAAGCCGACACGGAGTCGCTGAATGCCCGGGGATGCGTCAATGCATAGGGTATGCGTGGGTCGGGCTGCGCCCCACGGCGGCAGGCGCAGCCTGCCCTACAACACTGCGCTGATTGCTGTGTTCGAACTGCGCGAAGCCGACACAGAGTTGCTGAGTTGCCGGGTACTTGTCGATGCATAAGGTCTGCGTAGGTCGGGCTGTGCCCGACGGCGGCGGGCACAGCCTGCCCTACGACGGAATTTACCGGCGGCGGTGGAAGCCAGTCGTATTCGCGATCTCGCTGCTGCTTGCCGCCTGCTCCGGCGATCCGGGTACCGGCCCGGTCGAGGTCAAGTGGGACCGCGACGCATGCACCCGCTGCAACATGGTGCTCAGCGACCGCCAGCATGCCGCGCAGGTTCGCTACACCCCGGCCGATGGCGCTCGTGGGCAGCTGAAGAAATTCGACGATCTGGGCTGTGCAGTGCTATGGCTCGACCAGCAGCCCTGGCAAGCGGAACCCGGTGTCGAGATCTGGGTCACGGATCACCGCGACGGACACTGGCTTGATGCACGCAGCGCCTTCTATGTGACCGGTCAGCTGACGCCGATGCAGTACGGGCTGGGCGCACAGGCAGAGGCTGCGGACGGCTCGCTGGATTTCGATCAGGCACGCCGGCATATCCAGCAGGTCGAACAACAGTTCAACATTCATGGCGGCAACCTCGGGCATCCCGATGCACCGGTGCCACCGCCGATCAGGTAGGTATCTCGAATGCAACATCTCTGGCTGACGGCCTGGACTGATATCCTGGAATCTCTGCGTGCACGCTGGTTCGCGGTTTATACCCTGGTGTTCGGCGGCCTGGTCGCGCTGCTGTTCGTGCTCGGCCTGACCGAATCGAGGGTCATGGGCTTTACCGGCCTGTCACGCCTGATGCTCACCTATATCCAGCTCAGCATGGCGATCCTGCCGATCTTCGTGCTGATCACCACGGTGCGCTCACTGGCCGGCGACCGCGAGGCCGGGGTGTTCGAGTACCTGCTCGCCCTGCCGGTATCCCTGGGTGCCTGGTATTGGGGCAAGCTGGCAGGGCGTTTCCTGATGGTATTCACCCCGGTGTTCCTGGCGATGGTAGGCGCACTCGTCTGGGGCGGCCTGAGCGGTGCCGAGATACCCTGGCTGTTGTTCACCTATTACACCGGCCTGCTGATCGCGCTGTCCTGGTGTTTCCTCGGCATCGGCATCCTGATCTCCTCGGTCGCGCGTTCGACCGACGTCGCCCAGGGTGCGGCCTTCATCATATGGCTGATACTGCTGCTGTTTCTTGATCTCATCCTGCTCGGCGTGATGATCCAGCAGCAGGTGCCGTCCGAGACCGCGGTGGCGATCGCGTTGGTGAACCCGATGCAGGTGTTTCGTACCGGAACCATGCTGCTGTTCGACCCGCAGCTGGTCATGCTCGGCCCGGCCGCCTACGTGATCCTGGACAACTTCGGCAGCACCGGTTACATGGTGTTCGCGCTTCTCTACCCGATGCTGCTGGGCACCCTTACCGCGTGGCTCGGTTTCGTGCTGTTCCGTCGCGGCGACCTGATATGAGCGCGACACCCGCGCCGATCGAACGGCCCTGGTCTTTGCGGCACCTGGTGCTGACGGGTGCCGTCATGGCGGTCATATTGGGCAGTCTGGGATACCTCGCCAGCTGGAGCTGGCCGCACCTTTTTCCCACGCCCCAGTTCATCGCCGGCGCCCCCGCGGACTGTGACCTGCACAGCGGACCCTGTACCGCGGTGTTCGGCGGAGACCGCTTCATCCGGCTCGAGATGGAGCCAAAGACGCTGCTTGCGACGCAGCCCTTGCGGGTGCTGATCGACACCGCCGGGTTGGACGCCGACGAGGTGTCCGTCGAGTTCAGCGGGACGACCATGAACATGGGCGTGATCTCCGCCGAGATACTGGATACCGGCGGCGGCTCATTCGCAGGCGATGCCATGCTGCCGGTGTGTGTCCGCCGGCGCATGACCTGGCGCGCCATTGTGACCGCCAGTGGGCCCGACGGCATCCATCGGGCGAGCTTCGACTTCGAAATCAACAGGCCCCGGCCATGACCATGCAGAACTGCCCCTTCGACCTGGACCACGGTGACGCCTACCAGGCCTGGCGTGAGGACAAACTCGCCAATGCCCCGGGAACGCTCGCCGATCTGCTGGTCGAGGTGGACGATCCGCGTGCCCTCTCGGCCGCCGAGCAGGAAGCCCTGATGGCACGCTGTCGCAAGGCCAATATGGCGATCTATGTCAGCCGCCTGGGTGATACGGAGGGGACCGACATCCCGCGCGGCTGCGGCCTGCACTTCGGACTCGAACATCTGGACCACAACCGTGGCGCAGAGGCGGACGCGGTGACGGCGCTGACGGTACAGGACGACGCCCTGCACACGCCCTACATCCCGTATTCCAACCGCGCCATCCACTGGCACACCGACGGCTACTACAACCGCCTGGACCTGCAGGACCACGCCCTGCTGCTGCACTGCGTGCGCCCCGCGATGCAGGGGGGTGAAAACGCCCTGATGGATCACGAGATCGCCTACCTGCTGATGCGTGATGCCAATCCCGAATTCGTTCGCGCCGTGATGCAGGAAGACGCGATGCTCATCCCCAGGAACATCGTCGACGGTGTCGAGCTGCGCCCCGACCGAATCGGACCGGTGTTCATGGTTGCGGCAGACGGCCATCTCCACATGCGCTACACCATGCGCAAACGCAACGTGGTGTGGAAGAACGACCCGGTTGTGAGGGAGGCGGTGGCCTGGCTGGACGCATTGCTCAACGGCCGATCACCCGAGGGCCTGCCCTATATCCACCGCGGCACCCTGCAATCGGGCTGGGGTTTGATCAGCAACAACGTCCTGCACGACCGTTCCGCTTTCGAGGACGACCCCACCAACAAGCGCCTGCTCTATCGTGCCCGTTACCACGACCGCATCCGGGGTATGTAGACACCGATACAATGCCGGGGAGGTGAAACGAACGAATCGTTTGTGTGCCGGTCGGAGTTGAGTCATCTGCCAGGCGTGTTCCAGCTCGGGCAGCGCGAACAAGTCGTTTTCAGTCTGCAGCAGGCCGTCTTTGCGCAGCTTCTGCCCTTGATCAAAGCCAGCGACCGCTCGGCATGCGGCTGATACCAGCTGAGCGTATCGCCCGTCCTGCCGGCATAAACCTGTTCCCAGTGGTCCTTGTTTGACACCGGCTCAGCCGCTGTCGGCGCCCGGTGCAGACGGCTGCCACGTATCGGCACTGCAGCGCGGCCGGTGATCCCACGCCGAAGAATTCTGACCCAGTCCGGGATCGAAGACCTGTTCGGTCCGGCAGCGCTGAAGCACCACCTCGGCGGCACCGGCCTCGTTCAAAAGTGTGAGCAGCTGGCGCAGTCGCCCTTCCGGTAACAGGGCGTCGTGCACCGTTACCCTCACCTCGTGTGCGAACCCCGGATTCGATCAGGAACTGCAGGCTTTCGAATGCACGCTCGCCGCTGCCGGGCACCCCGGTCAGGGCGGCATAGTCCTGCGGCAAAGCCTTGATATCCAGACCGACCCAGTCGAGCGTGGGCAACAACTCGTCGAGGCGCTCGGGGTAGCAGCCCGCGGTGTGCAGCCCGACCTTGAAGCCCATCTCGCGCACCTCACGCACCGCGTCCGGCAGACCTCGCTGCAGGGTCGGCTCACCACCGGAGAACACCACCGCATCCAACAGCCCGCGGCGGCGACGCAGCAGCGCCGCCACTCCCTGCCAGGCGATATCGGACGGCAGGCCGCGTGGCAGTAGGTGGCTGTTGTGACAGTAGCGGCATCGCCAGGGGCAACCCTGGCAGAACACCACGGCCGCCAGTTCGCCCGGAAAGTCGATGGTGGTGAGCGGCGTGACACCGCCCACCGCAAGGCGAGTCATGAATCAGCCCACCTGGCGACGATCCGATTCGACGAAGTACTGCCGCTCCGCGTGCTCGGACTGCTTGCCCGGATTCCACGCCGATACCGGTCGATGGTAGCCCATGACGCGGGTCCAGACCTCGCATCGGGTGCGTTCGGCATCGTCGAGTTTAGTGGGTGCATTCTGCATGTGACTTCATCTCCTCGGTTTGTTTGCGCGCGATCAGTTCCTGGTCGCACTTCGGGCAGAATTCGTGCTCGCCGGCCAGATAGCCGTGCGTCGGACAAATGGAAAAGGTCGGCGTAATGGTGATGTACGGCAGGCGGAAGTTGCCCAGCGCCCGCTTGACCAGACGCTTGCAGGCCTCGCTGCTGGAAACCTGCTCCGGCAGATACAGGTGCAGCACCGTGCCGCCCGTGTACTTGCGCTGCAGATCGTCCTGACGCTCGAGCGCCTCGAACGGATCATCGGTAAACCCGACCGGCAGCTGCGAGCTGTTGGTGTAGTAAGGCGCCTCGGCAGTCCCTGCCTGCAGGATGTCGGGATAACGCTTGCGGTCCTCCCTGGCGAAGCGGTAGGTCGTGCCCTCGGCCGGCGTGGCCTCGAGGTTGTACATATGCCCCGTCTCTTCCTGGAACTCGACCATGCGCTGGCGCACGTGGTCGAGTACGCGGCAGGCGAACCCGTGTCCCCACTCGCTGGTGATGTCGTCGTGGTCGGCCGTGAAATTGCGCACCATCTCGTTGATGCCGTTCACGCCGATGGTCGAGAAATGGTTGCGCAGGGTCCCCAGGTAACGCTTGGTGTAAGGGAACAAACCGGCATCCATATGGCGCTGGATCACCTTGCGCTTGACCTCCAGGGTGTTGCGGGCGATGTACAGCAGTTCGTCCATGCGCGCGAACATGGCCTGCTCGTCACCCTCGTAGACATGGCCCAGGCGTGCGCAGTTGACGGTCACAACGCCCAGCGAACCGGTCTGCTCGGCCGAGCCGAACAGGCCGTTGCCACGCTTGAGCAGCTCGCGCAAATCGAGCTGCAGGCGGCAACACATGCTGCGGATCATGTTGGGCTTGAGCTCGGAGTTCAGGAAGTTCTGGAAATACGGCAGGCCGTACTTCGCGGTCATCTCGAACAGGCGTTCGGCGTTCTCGCTTTCCCAGGGGAAATCGGGGGTGATGTTGTAGGTCGGGATCGGGAAGGTGAACACCCTGCCCTTGGCATCGCCCGTGGTCATCACCTCGATGTAGGCGCGGTTGATCATGTCCATCTCGGCCGGCAGATCACCGTAGGTGAACGGCATCTCGACGCCGCCGACCACCGGCACCTGCTCGCGCAGGTCCTCCGGGCAGACCCAGTCGAAGGTGAGGTTGGTGAACGGCGTCTGGGTGCCCCAGCGCGATGGCACGTTGAGGTTGTAGATCAGCTCCTGGATGTATTGGCGGACCTGCTCATAGCTCAGGCCGTCGTTGCGCACGAAAGGCGCCATGTAGGTGTCGAAGGAGCTGAACGCCTGAGCGCCGGCCCATTCGTTCTGCAGGGTGCCCAGGAAGTTGACGATCTGCCCGACCGCCGAGGACATGTGTTTCGCTGGGCCCGCCTCGACCTTGCCCGGCACCCCGTTCAGACCCTCGTGCAACAGGGTACGCAACGACCAGCCCGCACAGTAGCCCGCCAGCATGTCGAGATCGTGAATATGGATGTCGCCCTCGCGGTGCGCAACCCCGGCCTCGGGTGCGTAGACATGGCTCAGCCAGTAATTGGCGATGACCTTGCCCGAGGTATTAAGTATCAGGCCGCCGAGCGAATAGCCCTGGTTGGCGTTGGCGCTGACCCGCCAGTCGGCGCGGTCGAGGTACTCGTTCACCGAGCTGGCGACATCGACCAGCGTGCGCCCATCCGCGCGCAGGCGTTCGTGGCGGTCACGGTAACTGATGTAGGCGCGCGCAGTGCGCAGATGGTTGGCCGCAATCAACGTCTGTTCGACGATGTCCTGGATACGCTCGATATCCGGAACGCCGTCACTGAAGTGGCCGTGACTCAGGACCTTGATCACCTGCGAGGTGAGCAAGCGCGATTCGTCCTCGGCAAATTCGCCGGAGGCCTCTCCTGCACGCCGGATCGCAGATTGGATGCGGTCGCTGTCGAACGCGACCTCGGAACCGTCGCGACGTCGCAAACGCGCCGGCAGGCGGGCCACAGGGGCGGCAAAAGACATAAGAGACCCTCTTCGGTTTTCTTGCAGACGAAGACACTATATCTTGTAGTTTGAGATTACATAAAACCCAATATGTAGTTTTCCTTTGTTTGATCCACATCAACAACCCAGGGTATCGGCTGTCGCTGGCACAGTTCAAACAGGTCGCGGCCAACGGCCCGGCAAAGATCGAGGTATTCGGTTTCGGCAGCCCGTGCGTCATGATCGAGGGCCACTACCGGCGCGAAGGTGCTGCGGCAACCATCTGAGGGGTTCAGTCAGGATTCGGCAAGGGCATGGGGGGCGCGTTCGTTGAGACATCTATCCTCGAATGGCATCAAGCGAAGCATGGCCATGCTGTCGATGCATCGTCTGCGCCCCAACGATACAGACCAATCCCCGGCGCCGCCCCGACCTACCGCGACTCGGGAAATCCGCGCGGGCAGCCAATGCTCAATCCCGCAGGTAGGCGCGCAGGCGGTCCGCGACCTCGATTGCCGGCAGCCCGTGCGCGAACTTGGTGATGAACTCGCCGTTGCGACCGAGCAGGAACAGGCTGGCAGTATGGTCCATCGAATAGTGCTCGGGGTCCCCGCTCGCGGACGGGACCATCTCGTAGCGTGCCCGAAACAGCTCGGCGATGCGCCTGGTGGCCTCCGGGTTGGTCGACAGGCCGAGCATTCGCGGATGAAAATAGCTGACGTACCCGGCCAACACCTCTGTTGTATCGCGCTGCGGGTCGACGGTGATGAAGATCGGCTGGACCTGTTCGGCCTCATCGCCGAGCAGGCGCAAGGCCTGCGACATGACGGCCAGCGAGGTCGGACAGATATCAGGACAGAACGTATACCCGAAGTAAATCAGCTGAAACTGGTCAGGGAAGTCATCCTCCGACACCGTGCGTCCGTACTGATCCCGCATCAGGTAGCGTGGCCGCAGCCGGTCGGGCGAACGCGACACATCGGGCGCATCGAACCCATCCGCATCGCTCGTCTCCGGCTTGAGACTCCTCACACACTGCGATATCGCCGCGAAGTTGTTGCGCACAAGATCGATGTACAGATCCGGGCCGGGTTCCAGCCCGACGCCCAGGGAATCGAGCTCGACCACGGTCACCTCGCCGCCTTCGAGCAACAGGTCAAGGTGCGGCTCTTCCAAGCCCTTCTCGGTAAAAAGGCAGGCCGCACCGATAGCCAGAATACTACGGTGGGTACCCAGCAGCTGCGCGGTGTCGGTCGATTCGCCGCCGTTGACGCGCACCACCGAACCGGCGACGTGCATCGCATAGGCCTGTTCGAAATACTGATGGGTATCGTGATAGAAGAATACCGGTGCGCCGCTCACATCGCGGTAGCCGAACTCCATCACACGGTCTATGGACGACAAGGCCTCGGTCATGCGTCGCCAGTTGCGCTCATAGGCCGGCGCGTGGTCCGGGTCGATGTCAGTCAGCAACTGCCCGAACAGGTCCAGCAGGATCAGCATGTTGCGGCTGTCGAGCCAATAGAAGGGGTCGCGCTGCAGTTCGTCGTGACGCGCCGGCAGCACCTTGAGGTGCTCGCTGGCGAGGACCTCGAACACGCGACCGCGTGTCCCGGGCGACGCCACCGCCGCCGCCAGCCCGGGCTCCAGCTCGGGGCCTGACCAGATCACGACATCGGCATCGTCGATCGCCCGCAACTCCTCCGCATCGGGGCTATAGGTCCATGGCTTGGTACTACCGTCGATCAGCAACAGCGGCTCGGCCACTCCCTGCATCAGGCCGGCCAGCAGTGAATGCAGCGGTTTGAAGCTCACGACGACGCTTGGCACCTCCGATGCCGATGCGCCGCCGCTGAGTATCAGCGAAAACAGCAGCCACCCCACGGCAACGACGCGGTAGCGGACACAGACCCGTATCGCCTGACAGATCGAACTCATACTGTTTTCCGAAATATTGAAGGGATGCGACTACTTGGCCGCGAACGCCGTTGCCATACTGTCGATCTGATGCCCCACCAGGCGCTCCAGCTTATGGTGTGACGGGCAGGCCTCCTGATTCTTGATGAACGCGAGGAAGGCGTCATTGGTAGCCTGGTCGAATGCGAGGCCGTAACTCCGCTCTTTCGGCGCACTGGCGACCACTGCAGCCTTCATGCGCCGCACCTGATCGAGGTATTTGCATTGCAGGGCGACGCCGTTCAATTCGCCCAGCCCGGTCACGGCCTGATAACGTGGGTCCTCGTCGGACACGGCAGCAGCCGATATGAGCAATGAAAGACAAATGACTAAAAATCGTGAAAACATGATCGGCTTCCCAATAGAACAGTGGTCCCGGCCCGGTGCATCTCAATAAACAAAGCCTCGAATGCATTTGGCATTGATCAAGTGCGTGCAGCCCTTGCCGACAGCGGCCGATGCCGCCGGGTTCGGGCTATGGTCCGCCCGTTTGCAGCGAGGACGGCAGATTGAGCGCGTCCGAAAAGTCTGCGCCATCGTGCCGAATATTCGTCACATCGGCGCCGCGCAGGTCGGCGCCGCTGAAGACCGCCCGCTGCAGATCGCCGCCATTCAATTTCGTATGTACCAGCTTCGCCTGGGAGAAATTCGCCTGCTCGGCCGCGGCCCCTGTGAGTTGGCTATATGACAGATCCGCACCGCGAAACACGGCCCCCATGGCGACCACACGTAACATGTTCACGCGCCGCAAGGTCGCACCGCTCAGGTCCGCACCCTCCAGCTCGACGTCTTTCATGTACGCCTGGGTAAACTCGGCATCATGGGCCTTTACCCCGTTCAACAGGGCACCAAACAGATTTGTCTTGAACAGCCGGGCACCGTCGAAATTCG
Organism: uncultured Gammaproteobacteria bacterium; assembly: GCA_963753845.1. Taxonomy (GTDB): domain Bacteria; phylum Pseudomonadota; class Gammaproteobacteria; order Chromatiales; family Chromatiaceae; genus Thiosocius. The sequence goes on along the minus strand of CAVWEI010000001.1, from coordinate 291,959 downwards.
CCCCATCTGCCACTACATGAAACAGATCGGCACGGCTGAGGTCCGCATCGACCAACCTGGCCTCGATCAGTTTCGCCCAGCGCAGATCGCTCTTGCGCAGGTCGGCCCCGCTGAGGTCGGCTTCGGAGAGATCGGCATTCGACAGATTTACGCCACGCAGATCAACGCCGCGAAGATCGGTGCGGGCCAGCTTGCGTCCCGACAGGTCGCAGTGCCTGAGATCGACATGGGCCGCCGGCTGTGCGCAATCGCCGGTTGCCAGACCGGCAGCGGTGGCGGCGCCCAGGGGCATGAGCGGCAACACCAGCATCGGCACCCAGCGCCAATGCTTAGTCATCCAGCACCGACAGATACGCAAAGACGTCGCGCAGCTCTTCCTGGCTGAACTCGGCCAGCAGCCGGTCGTCGGGTGCTTCTGGGTCATGGATACGCAACCCCTCCTTGTACTTGTCCACCTGGCGCCAGAGATACGCCGTGTACTGGCCGGCGAGCAGTGGCACGGTACCCCCCGGCTCGCCCTCACCGCGCCCACCGTGACAGGAGGAGCACTCACGCTTGTAGATCTTGCGCCCGGCCTCGACGTCGCCTTCGGCGATCGGAATCTGCAACACGCGCTTGGCCGCTTCCAGCCGCGCCAGGGCGTTGAAGCCGGGATCGTTTTCATCCACCGGCGGCAACCTCGATGGCAGCTCAATCGCCGCGAGATAAGCCGAGATATCCTGGATATCCTCATCCGGCATCTGACGGTCGTCGACATACTCGATCATCGCCATATTGGGTCGCCGGCGCTCGCGGAACAGCACAATCTGATCGACCAGGAACTGGTAGGGCTGGCCGGCCAGGCGCGGATATTCGCCCTGCTTGCCGCCTTCGCCGAACTCACCGTGGCAACCGGCGCACAACTCGTTGATCTCTTCACCCACGTCCAGGTCCGGCTCGCGCGCAGCCGTCGACTGACTGAGGCCAAGCAGTGCGACAAAGGTCAGCAGAAAGGGGATGGCGACAGCCAGATGCATCGTTTCAAACCCCTGCGGTCAATGGCTGGTTCCCGCCGACCGGTTGATCTTGTTCGAAACATTGTACTTGCCCGAGGGCTTGACCATCGGCAGACGCTTGAGTTCGGTGAGTGTATCGGCATCGTACACAATAACCGCACCGTCCATGTCCCATATGCTCAGCAGGGCACGCCGGCCGTCCTTGTCGAACTCGACATGGGCCGCGGTCTTGCCAGGCTCCGGTTGCAGGGTTTTAACGATCTCCAGAGTCTGTTTGTCGATAATATGTACCTTGTCCTTGTTTGGGCCGAAGAAGACGTCCACCCAGGCATAGCGGCTGTTCTCGTGGCTGCGCATGAAAAAGCCGGGGCCCTCGGTCGGTATACGTTTGATGGTCTTCCAGGTCGTCATGTCGATGACGCTCACCTCGTTCTTCTTCAGATGAGGGGTCGCCAGTACCGTGCGCCCCTGGTATTCCCAGGTGATCCCCGATCCCAGGTGCGGCATGCCATCGAGTTCGAGGTCGGCAATCTTGCGGCCAACGTCCATCTGTATCACCTGGCCATTGTTGGCGTTGCGCGCGGCGCCAATCAGAAGGCGATAGGACTGATCGAAAAAAAAGTCGTCCAGATAATCATCCAGCTTGATACGTCGCACGGGGAAGCGCCCACGCGTCTGTGAAACCCCCTCGCCCATGCGATAGTCGTGCATCGGCCCGTTGTATACCGGCAGCGGATCGTCGGCGTATATCACCTCCCAGACCTCTGGGATATCCTTCAGTGCGGCGACGAAGCTGTGCCGCGGTCCGGCGTCGTAAACCGCGCTGACCCTTGAACTCTTGCCGTTTTCATCCTGCACCGGGATCACCTTGATCGGGTGCAGGTCGATGGTATCCAGCAGCACCAGAGTGTGCGGCAGGTAGTTGGCGACCATTGCGTAGCGCCCGTCCGACGATACGGCCAGGTTGCGCGTATTGATCCCGGCCCGCACCTCACCCACCATCCGCAGACTCCACATGTCGAATTTGCTGACCCAGCCGTCGCGCGAGGCGAAGTAAACAAAGCGTCCGTCGGGCGAATACTTGGGCCCACCATGCAATGCGAAACGCGTCTTGACGCGAATCAGTGGTTCGAAGGTGTCGCCGTCGAGAATGGTTGCGTGGTGATCGCCGAGCTCCACCACCACGAACATGTTCATCGGGTCTGCCTGGTGGACCGGCCTATCCGGCAGCTCATTTGCCGCAACCAACACCGTGCGACTGGCGTTGATCTCATCCAGCCCCCAGCGCGGTACCTCGGCCAGCGGCGAATACACGAAATCCACCAGCGCAGCGATCTGCTGCGCGTCCAGCAGCCTGCCGAACGGCGGCATCTGGGTGGCCGCACGGCCGTTGCTGATCGTCTCGATCGCCTCGGCCTTTTTCAGCCGGGTCAGGTTTTCGGGCAGCAGCGCCGGCCCCATCAGGCCGAGCCGATCCGGGCCATGGCACTGTGCACAGTGCTGCGCGAACAGCGCCGCCGCGTCGACCGCCGCGCTGCCCAGTAGAGGCCACACTGAGGCCACGATCAGCACCGACAAGGTACCAAGGCGCCGCACCGACATTATGGCTGCTCCAGATCGATGCGGTAGGCGGCATGACAGGCCGTGCAGTTCTGCAGCAAGGTCGCCAGTTCCGGCAGCACCTGCGAGGTGTCACCGAACTGTTCGGTGTTCAGCGCCAGCTGATCGAAGCGCGCATGGGTGTCGAAGCCGAGACGCTTGAATGCGAGCGGCAGCTTGCCGACCAGGCTGGCCGGAACGCCCTGCTGCGCGGCGCCACCGACCATGCGGGCGGCAGTCGCGGCGGTCGCCGCGTCCTGGTCGACCACCGCCTGGCTGATCGTCTGCAATGCGACCAGGAAAGCACGCATCTCGCTCAGCACCAGGTCGCGTTCACCCGGTGCCAGCAGAATCGCGACACGCCCATCGCTGGCCGGCTGGGTCTCACCGCGGATCACGAATACATAAACCAGCCCCACCGTCGCGGCCGCAAATATTAACGTGAGCAGCCAGCACAGGCGCCTCATCTCACCCTCCCCCGGCCGCGGGCCTGCCGTGCCGGTCGTAGGGTTTGAGCTCGAGCCGCGGCCCCGCCGAGATCACGCCGATCTCGCCGTCGTCCAGATAACATCCCGGGTCCTCGGCCCAGGGGTCCCCGGTCAGCTGCCAGGCGCGGGTGCGGCTGTTGCCGCCACAGATATCGAGGTGCACGCACTGGGCACAGCGGCCCTTGACCGGCCGATCGCTGCGCTTGAGTCCGGCCATCAGCGGTTCGCTTGTGTCGTCCCAGATCGCCGAGAAAGGCCGTTGTTTGACGCTGCCCAGGGTGTAGTCCCACCACATGGTGTCCGGGTGGACGTTGCCGAGGTTATCGATGTTGGCGATGTTCACACCCGAAGAGTTTCCACCCCAGCGGCGCAACATGCCGGCCAGTCGTTCTGCCTGCTCGGGCAGATTGCGTTGCGCCCAGTGCAGCAGATAGACGCCGTCGGCATCATTGTTGCCGGTGACGAACTCGCGCGGCTGGCCAAGGCCGATCTGGTTCCAGCAGGTCTCGATCAGCAGATCCATCGCGGCACGCGTGATCCGGTGGTGCGCATCGTCGGCGCGGTTCTTGTTGCCGCGCCCGGCATAGTTGAGGTGCGAAAGATAGAACTTGTCGACACCCTCGCGCTCCATCAGGCTCAATAGGTTCGGCAGGTCGCGCGCGTTGTCCTGGGTGAGTGTGAAGCGCAGCCCAACCTTGATGCCGGCCTCGAGACACAGGCGGACGCCCTGCAGCGACTCGTCGAACGCGCCAAGCCGGCGCCTAAAGCGGTCGTGAGTCTCGCGCATGCCATCCAGGCTGATGCCGACATAGTCATAGCCGATGTCTGCGATGCGGCGGATGTTGTCGCGCGTGATCAGGGTGCCGTTGCTCGACAGCCCGACGTAAAACCCCATCGCCTTTGCACGCCGCGAGATATCGAAGATATCCTGCCGCATCAGCGGTTCGCCGCCGGACAGGATCAGCACCGGCACGCCGTATGCCTTGAGATCGTCCATCACCGCGTATACCTGTGTGGTCGACAACTCGCCGGGGAAGTCCTTGTCCGCCGAGGTCGCGTAGCAGTGCTTGCAGGTCAGGTTGCAGCGCCGGATCAGATTCCAGATCACCACCGGACCGGTCGGCGCCGCGACCTGCGGGCGACGCGATACGAGTTCCGGATTGGCCAGGGCCTGCAGATAGCGTGTCAGTCGAAACATATTGCCCCTCCGGGGAACGGGCCGTCAGGCGGCCAGGCGCAGGCCGGTTTTCTTCAGTACCGCGGTGCTGAACAGCACATCATGCGATCGCGCGGCACTGCCAAGCAGACGCCTAACACTCGCGGCCTTTTCCAGTACCTCGTTACGATCATGGCCGTGCACCATCGCAAACAGATTGTAGGGCCAGATGCCCGGGTAACGCGGGCGCTCGTAGCAGTGGCTGACACAATCGAGCGCACCGATGAGTTCACCCAACTCGGCGACACGCTGGTCCGGGACATCCCAGACCGTCATGCCGTTGCCACGCAGGCCGAGCCGATAGTGATTCGGCACCGCACCGATGCGACGGATCATCCCTGCCGATAACATCCGCTGCATAGCCTGCATTACATCACCGGCCGCCAGTCCGAGACCCGCGGCTATGTCCGCATACGGTTCACTCGACAGGGGAAGACCCGCCTGCGTGGCGGCCACGATACGCTGGTCCATCGCCGTGAGCCGAAAGCCCGGGCCGACGCGTGATCTCTCGGGCACCGGTACAGTCTGAACCCACCCCTGCGCGTCCAGTTCCAGCCACAGGCCAAGGTAGAACTCGCGCAGTTTGGGAAAGTCGTAAACCCTTAGCCCGGTCAGCTCACTGATATTGGCGAGACACTCATCCACGCCCCGCTCCTGCTCGCTGGCGACCACGAACCACATGTTGAGCCGATGTTCGCGCCGATAATTATGTGCCACCGCCGGCAGGCTGTTTACGATCGCCGCCACCCGATCAAATTCGGCATCGGGTGCGCTCAGCGCCGCCAGCGTCACGCCGCCGCCGAGCCTGGCCGCGTCATACAGCGGGCCAAAGCGGCTGAGGTGGCCATCATCGAGCAACTGCCGGATAGTCTGGATCAGGACGGTCTCTGTCATGCCGAGTCTTGCCGCGACACCGTGATAGGGTCTCCCGGCAATCGGGAAACCGCCCTGAAACTGGTTGATGAAGAGGTGCGCCTGTGGCGTCAGCTCACTCATCGAATCTTCCCGCCGGTTTGGCAGCGACCGTCGCGGGCTCTTGGTTGGCGGTATAGCAGGCACCGCGCTGCTTGAAGCGTCGAGCGCTGAACAAGGCCTGGTGCGGAATCGCCTGCAGCTCGCAGCACTGCACCAGTTCATCGACCCGTGCCAGGACCTCACCGCGGTCGCGCCCATGGATCATCGTGAACAGGTTGTATGGCCAGGCCGGCAGGCGACGCGGACGTCGATAGCATAGTGTGACAAAGGTAAAACCGCCGAGCAGCTGGCCGAGTTCGCCGACCCGTTCATCGGGAATGTCCCACACCACCATCGCGTTGGCGTCATAGCCCAGCTCACGGTGGCGCACGACAACACCGAGCCGCTTGATAACGCCCTGATCCACCAAATCCCCGATGCGCTGAATGACTTCCCTTTCGCTCAGGCCGACCTGCCTGCCGATCGCCGCATAGGGTCGTGCGACCAGCGGCAGACCGCCCTGGATCGCCTCGACCAATGCGCGCTGCAGCGGATCGCTGAGCGCCGGGTGCGGGATGACGTTCATGTCCATTGCAGGCGGAACCCCAGATCGATGAAGTAATCCTCGAGCATTGGCAGGTCCAGCGGCTCAAACCCGGTCTGCACGGCGATCTCATCGAGCACCTGTTCGAGTTGCTCCGGGTCGCGCGCCGTCACAACAAACCACAGATTGTAATGGTGCTCGCGTTCATAGTTGTGATTGACCTCGGCAAAGGCGCTGACGATATCGGCCACCGCGGTCAATGATTCGACAGGCACGGCCAGCGCCGCGAGCGTACTTACCCCGACGCGGTTGGGGCGGAACACCGGACCGACCCGACTCACCACGCCGCGTTCCTGCAGGTTCTGCAGGCATCCCAATACCTGCTGCTCGGTCATACCCAGCGCCTCTGCGACACGTGCAAACGGGCGAGGCTCAAGCGGCAGGCCGCGCTGGTATTCGTCCAGCAGCCGCTTTTCCACCGCGCCCAGTTCGACTGCCTGCCTGCCCATGTCAGTCTCCTACAGACCGATCCGATGTGCCCGCGCGGTCATGAAGATGCCACTCGGCTTTTGCGCCGTTAGCACGGCACGTCTCTCAAAGGTTGCGGTATCGTAGACATGCAACTGGTCGGCATCGCGGACCGAGATCCATACCTCTTCACCACGTGGTTCGAATTCCATATGCAGCACGCCGGGGCCGGGCTTGAGCGTCTTGACGATCTGCAAACTGGGAACATCGATCACCTGCACGGTGTCATTGTCCGGCATTGCGAAGTTGACCCAGATCTGGCGTCCATCCGGACGCGCCATCACAAACACCGGTTGGCCATGCACCGGTATGCGCCCGACCTGCTGCCATGTCATCATGTCGATCACAAGCACCTCGTGACGACCGACCGCCGGCACGAACGCAAGAGTGCCCGCAACCGCCCAGCCCTCGAGGTGCGGCATCTTGTATACCGGCAGCTTGGCATCGCCCTTGCCGTAGTCGGCGAGGATGCGCCGCACCCCCTGCTCCGGATGCCACAGATCGAGCAGCGCCATGCCGTCTTCACCAAACAGGCCCGCGATGTAGTAGCGGCCGTCCGCAGTGATCAGTGCGTCGTAGGGGTTCACACCGATACCGCCGAACTTGTCGATTTTCGGTGCCTTGGGGTCCCGCAAATCGGCAATCCAGATTTGACCCGCATCCCACAGGCTGAACACGAAGCGCTGTCCGGGCGCGTCGACCAATCCGATCACCTTGGACAACTGGCCCGGCGCATACTCGGCCGGGATGTCGGCCAGCAGTTGCAGCGAGGCCGAATCGAACACCTTTACGCCGCCCGGCGTGTAGTTGGAAACCGCGACCAGGCGACCATCCTGCGAGATGGCACCGCCGATGCTGTTGCCCGCCTGGACGGTGCGCCCAACCAAGGTGGCGGTGAGCAGGTCGACCTTGCTCAGGCCGCCGTCGCGCCCGAACACAAAGGCATAGCGCTCATCACGCGAATAAACCACCGAGGCATGTGAAAGATCGCCCAACCCGGCAACCTCGGCGATCGATTGATTGACCGTGGTATCGACGATCAGCACCTTGCCGCCGGCGCGCTCGATTACCACCGCCAGGTCGCCGGTACCACGCAGGTCGTCACCCGCCTCTGCGACGAGCGAACCGAGCAGGCCGGCAAGCAGGACCAGCATGATCGCGACCGTCTTGAGCTCGGCGGTCAGCGCAACATCCGCGCCGTGGGAATCCGTATGAAGCAGCATACCTTTCATTGCGCACCCTCGCCGTCAAGTAATGTCTGCACCAGCCAGGCCGCGTCCGCTTCGCTGATCAGCGGGCGCCACGGCGGCATCGCGGTGCCGGGGCGGCCATCCATGATGGTCTGGACTAGAAAGCCGGCCGGCTTGCCCGCCAGATTGCCCGGCAGCAGTGCCGGGCCAAGTCCACCGCGCAAGGTGAGTCCATGGCACGAGCCACAATCCTGCTGCAGCAGATGCAGCAGTTCGCGCTGGCGCGCCGTGTCCGGTTGCCCCAATGCGCTGAGCGTCCAGCCGCTAAGCACTAGCAGTATGATCCAGCGCAGCATGCCGGGCCTCTCCTGTCGGCTGAAACCAATCGAGTTCACCCGCCAGCGCGACGGTGCGCCCGACAATGATAAGCAGGGGCGATGTCAGGCCCATCTGACGGACCCGTCCCGCCAGGGTCAGCAGGTCGCCGAACGCGCGCCGCTGCATGGGGGTAGTACCGTCCTGTACGGCCAGCGCCGGGGTCGCCGGATCCATGCCCGCCTTGACCAGGCTGGAACAGATCCGCTTGAGGTTGGATTTGCCCATGTAGATGACCAGCGTTGAATCCGGCTCGGCCAGGGCACGCCAGTCCAGATCAATCGGCTCGTCGTTACGAAAGTGTCCGGTCACCAGGTGCACACTGCGACTGATGCCACGGTGGGTCAGCGGAACACCGGCATAGGCACTGCACGCAGCCGCCGCGGTAACACCCGGGACTATCTCGTACTCGATTCCCTGCTCGCGCAAGTGCAATGCCTCCTCACTGCCGCGTCCAAAGATCAAAGGATCGCCGCCCTTCAGGCGTACGACCGATCGGCGGCGTATTGTCAGACTGGCCAGCAGCTCGTTGATCTCCTCCTGCGGCATGCCGTGGTGACCTGCGGCCTTGCCGGCATCGATGCGCGATATGCCCGCAGGGATGAGTTCCAGGATCGCCGCCGAGACCAGGCGGTCGTAGACCACGACGTCAGCGGTCTGCATCAGGCGCAATGCCTTCACGGTCAACAGGTCCGGGTCACCCGGCCCCGCGCCTACCAGAAAAACCTTGCCTTGGTGTTGCATCTCACATCTCAATGTTTACAGGGGTTCAGAAAAAGGTGCGGGGGTAAGCCCCGCACCTCCCTGGGCCTCAGTAGACGTCGTGCATCGTGTTGTAGACGTTAAACTTGCCCGTCGGCGTGATCAGGCGCTCGTCCTTGATCACTGCCTTCAGCTTGCGCGTCTTGTCATCGACCACGACGAGGGCCGACTTCTGCTCCTTGCCGTTCCATACCGAGAACCAGACCTCGTCACCAGCCTTGTTGTACTCTGGCTGCACGACGCGTTTAGGTCCCTCACCGAGGTCCGCCCATTCCGCAATCGGCAGGACCTCGAAACCCTTGTCGAGGTTGTTGATGTCGAATACGGCAACCGACTGACTGATCGGTTCTGCCGGGTTCAACGCAGTGTCGACGTAAAGGTTGGTCGACTTTGGATGGGTCTTGATGAACAGTGATCCGCCGCCCTGGCCGTCGAACGATTTCACCATCTTCCAGGCATTGTCCGGATGACCCTCTGGGTCGGTGCCGATCAATGCAATGGTCTGGTCACCCAGATGACTGGTCGCCCATACCGGCCCAAACGTCGGATGTACGAAGTTGGCACCACGCCCCGGGTGCGGGATCTGGCCAACCTCAATCAGCCCTGCCAGCTTGCCCTCCTTGGAATCGACCACCGCGATCTTGTTCGACTTGTTGGCCGCTGTCATGAAATAGCGCAGCGATGAATCCCAACCTCCATCGTGCAGGAAGGGCGCGGCCCCGATCTCGACCACCTTCAGGTTGTCGAGATCCTCGTAGTCGACCATCAGGATCTTGCCGGTCTCCTTGACGTTGACGATGAACTCAGGATGTTCGTGTGACGCAACAATCGCAGCGACGCGTGGCTCCGGGTGATACTCCTGAGTGTCGACCGTCATGCCTCGGGTCCCAACGACCTTCAATGGCTCCAGGGTCTCGCCATCCATGATCACGAACTGCGGCGGCCAGTAGGTCCCGGCGATTGCATATTTGTCTTCCCAACCCTTGTACTTCGAGGTCTCGACCGAGCGCGCCTCCATGCCAACCTTGATCTCGGCGACCGTCTCGGGCTTTTCCATCCAAAGGTCGATCATGTTGACCCTGGCGTCACGACCAATCACGAACAGGTAGCGACCCGAGGCGGATGTGCGCGAGATATGCACCGCATAACCGGTCTTGATGACGCTGACGATCTTCTTCGAGTCCCCATCGATCAGCGCGACCTGCCCGCTGTCACGCAGCGTGACCGAGAACAGGTTCTCCAGGTTGAGCTTGTTCATCTGTTTGGTCGGGCGCTTTTCCGGTGGCACCACCACCTTCCAAGAGGCCTTCATTTCTTTCATGCCATATTCGGGCGGTTGCGGCGGTTCGTGCTGCAGGTAGCGCGCCATCATTTCGACCTCGGCATCGTTCAGCTCGCCCGATGAGCCCCAGTTGGGCATACCCAGCGGTGAACCATAGGTGATGAAGGCTTTGAGGTACTCGGTACCGCGACTGCGGGTGATGTCGGTGGTCAGCGGCTTGCCGGTCGCACCCTTGCGCAACACGCCATGACAGCCTGCACAGCGTTCGAAGAAGATCTGCTTCGCACGCGCGAATTCGTTGTTGGTCATCGGCGGACCCTCACCATCGATCAGGTCCTTGGTTGTTGCAGGGTCCATAGCGACGGGGGCGCCCTGGTACTTCATATCTTCAGCGGGTGTGCCCGGGTGTCCACTGGTGGCGGCGTTCGCCACCCCCATGGCCAGCATCAGGGCGGACAGTGCAAAGGCACCGCCAATGATGTTTCGGCTTGTCATCGGAAAATTCTCCTTCTCAGCTCAGGGCGTCGATACGGATGGGCAATGTCGCGGCAACTGCAATCCTAGGTTTGGTGGTCGGGTACACCTTGATGAAGATCAAGACCCGGACAAACGCCGCTTTTTGTTGATTTGGGTCAACTTGGCCTGTTATGAGCGAGCCGGGCCCTTACCTCGGCCTTCTTGCGACGATCGACCAGTGGCGGGCAGCGATGGTCGTCCCAGTAGGTGACCTGGCAGTCCAGGCAATAGTGGCACTCGGTCTCGACGATCTCGCCGGTCGGGCGTATCGCCTGTACCTCACATTCACGGGCACAGATCTGGCAGGGGCGGCCGCATTCCTTGCGACGTCGCAGCCAGTCAAAAATACGAAAACGCGAGGGAAAAGTGAGCGCGGCACCCAAAGGGCAGACATACCGGCAATAGGCCTTGCGGATGAACAGGCCGAGCAGCAGGAACGCAACGGCATAGACCACAAATGGCCAATCACGCAGAAAACGCAGCGTGAAGACGGTCTTGAATGGTTCCACCTCGGCGGCCATCTCCGCCGTCCTCAGGGATTGCAGCGAGAGGCCGAACAGACCCAGCATCACGATGTACTTGAGTGCCAGCAGGCGTTCATGGACGACCGTCGGCGGTTCCCTGCCCTTGAGCCCCAGCCGCTGGCCAAGCCGGAACAGCAGTTCCTGCAGCGCACCGAAAGGACACAGCCAGCCGCAGTAGACCCCCCGCCCCCACAGCACGATCGTTACTGCAACGAACGACCACAGCAGAAACATCATCGGGTCGATCAGGAAACTCTCCCAACGAAATCCGCTGAGCAACGAGTTCAAAAAGGTGAGGACATTGACCACGGAAAGCTGGGCATATCCGTAGATGCCGATGAACACCAGCGTATAGCTGAGGTAGAGGTGCCTGACCCTGATAAGGAAGGTCGGATGACGCGCCAGCCAATCCTGAAACAACAGAATCATCAGCAATATGAAAAGCCCGGCGGAGAGCACAACGATCTCCCACACACGCTCGCGCCACAACATCAGCCACAGTGGTTGCGGTGGCGAGAAACGGCGCTGCTCGCCATCCTGCACCAGCAGGCCACGTGCCAGCGCGACCTTGCGCACACTCTCGACGATCGTCCGGTTCAGCACCATCGCCGTGATGGTTGCACCGCTGATTCCATCGATGATCTGGCGCCCCGGTACCGCGCGACCGCCGACGCGAATCTCGTCGGTAATCGGCACCCCGACGTATTGATTGACGTAGTCTGCCAGATCCCGGTCGGAAATCCCGACCACCAGGATTGGCTCCTGGTGCTCGACGATGCGCACGCCGCGCACGGTCCCGCTGGCATCGAATCCGACCAGCGTATTGATCGGCTTGCCGGAATAAGCCGGGATCGGGCTTATGTCGGCAGTCAGCAGCAGATAGCCGAGTATGCGATCGGCCCCGTACACGACGGCCGAGGGCGGCTCGCCCTCCAGTTCGCCGATCCGCTGCATCTCCGGGAAAATTGACTTCGCTTGGGGCGCATACGCATCGAGACCGCCTGCCGCCGCCCCGAACGGGAGGAAAAAGAGTATCAGCAGCAGGTTGACCGGGGTCAGCCACAGGGCTCGGCGTTGCATGACCGGTATCTCGACACACATGCGTATGCAAACTGCGAGATTCGATAAGGAACTGCCTTGATCATGATCAATTGTCCTGCCAGCGCGACGCGTTATTTTTTGATTCAGCAACTCCCGCCGGCGTCACCAACATGTCCGCACAGACCATCAGTTACACCATCGGTGACAAGCTCTACCTGAACATCACCGACCGCTGCACCCTCGAGTGCAGCTTCTGCCCCAAGCACAACGGTTCATATCGTGTGCATGAATATGACCTAACGCTGGACCACCGCCCGACACCGGACGAGATCATCGCGGCCATCGACGACCCGGCGCGATATGGCGAGGTGGTTTTCTGCGGCTTCGGTGAGCCGACACTGCGCCTAAAGGTGTTGCTGGAGGTGGCGCAGTACATCAAGTCGCGTGGGGGCCGGGTGCGGGTCAATACGGACGGCCTGGCCAACCTGGTGCACAAACGCGATGTGCTGCCGGAACTGGCTCGATGCGTGGATGCGCTGTCGGTCTCAATGAACGCCCAGAACGAGGCGGTCTACCGGCGTCACTGCCTGCCGGCCCTGCCCGGTTCCTACGACTCGATGCTGGATTTCCTCGCTGCCGCCCCACGCCACATCGGGGAGGTCACTGCAACCGCGATAGACGGGCTGGAAGGCGTCGATATCGCTGCCTGCCAGGCCATGGCGGAGGAACGCGGCGTGAGTTTCCGGCGACGTGAACTCGACAAGGTCGGATGATCGCCCGCACGCGACCGATGGATCTGACGGCAGGACGGGTAAAACTCAGGCGTGTCTCAGCCCGATGATGCGGACCTGCGCATCCGGCACGCCGGACTCTTCCAGGATTCGCCGAACAGCATCGATCGAGTCCTGCGGAATCGCCAGGTAGAGGTCGCTGCTCATCAGCGAGGCATGCACCCTGACGATGCGCTCGATCACCGGCTCCAGACGTTCATTGCCGGCCGGCTCGAGATCGATCGAGTGGTAGCGGAAATCGTCCAGGACGTCACGCCAGGCACGGCAATAATTGGAAAAATAGTGGCCGCCAGGTATAGCCGACAGCCAGTACAGGTCGATCGACCGGTTTTCGTCCTTCCGGATCGCATGATCCACGAGGCTGCTGACGGGCGCGAATCCGGACTCCCAGGCAATGAAGACCAACGGCCGATCGGACGCCTCGTCCAGGGTGAAATCGCCGCTCGGCCCATGCAGCATCACATCCCGGCCCCTGTGCAGGTGCTCGAAGACGAATTCGCTGAACGGGTCATCGGCCCGCCGGCGGACATGAAAGCGCAGCTGCACGCTGTCACACGGGCAGCTAGCGATCGGCAGTGTCTTGAGAGGCATACCTTCGAACGCCAGGGTGACGCCCTGGCCGGCGAGAAAGCGCAGACCGCTGCTGCGCGGCGCGCGCAGTGTCAGCTGGACCACCTGGTCCTGCAGGCGCTCGACCTTGCTCACCCTGACATGGATATGCTGCTCCGGGATATCCTCGGCCGACCCGGACTCATGGGCCTCGATCTCGACATCGCCCAGCGCGCGGCAACTGCACATCAGAAACCAGCCCCGCTGTTTCTCGAGTTCGCTGAAACGGAAGTCGTGATGATTGGCGGGTGAGACCTCGCCCGCAAGCAGACGCGCCCGGCACTCGCCGCAGCTGCCGTTTGCGCAGCTGTGACCGAGGTTCAGGCCGGCCCGCAGGCCCGCCTGCAAGAGCGTCTCACTGGGTTCGGCATCAAAGATATGGCCGGATGGCCTTACGGTGATCTTGTTCGACATACCGCCGAGACTCTACCTCGGGCAGCGGCGGCCGCCTAGCCCCGGGGCAAAGGATACAAGCTGATCCGGCTACTTCTTCTCGCGAAGCTTGAGCTGATTCATGAACCAGCCGACCAGGGTTCCGAGCATCATCGCCTGGCGCGAATCGCAGCGTTCCTGCAGTTCCAGGAGACGGTATTCTGTTTCTGCCGCAAGCAGACGGTAACCATCCAGCTCTTCCTGCAAGCGCCCCATTTCGACCCGGGTGCGCTGCAGCTCGGTCGCCAGATGTTCGGGGTCGCGGCGTCCGTCACGGGTGGATTTGAACAGCGCGGCCTCGCGGATCCGATTCACTTTTTCGAGCATGCCCGAGCGGTCCGAGTCCGCCTGCGGATAGCACTTGTGCAACTCGGACATGCGGATATGACCCTCGAAGGCACTGATGCGCCCTTCCTGGATATCCTGCTGCAACAGGCGGCGCGGCACCCCCACCATGCGGGCAGCTTGCGAAAGACTCAACAGACGATCCATAACCCCTCCAAGGCACACCTATCCCCAATGGGATATCTCCTTGGTAGTATAGCGGGCAAGTACCGGAGTAAAAAGGTACGTTATTATTTATTTTTCGATCGGGGCTTTGGCGACCTCTTCCACCCGTAGATACGACAGTTCGGCAAGCAATGGCACCAGGACCGGCTGAATCTTGCGCCGCATCAGGCTGCCGATCGCGGTGCTGTCCCTGAAAACAGGCCGTACCACCCCGTAGCTCAGCCCGGAAAGGACCCGCAAGGCTCGTAGGCGCCGGTCGCCGACACCGCTCAGGGCGGCCAATGCCAGCAGGCCGGGTGTCGCTGTCAGCCAGCCTGAGGCCTCGGCCTGCAACTCTTCCAGGGTGGCATCCACCACACCTCCGGGACGCGCGGCGGAGAAATACCGGGCCACGCAGTCCAAGGTCAGGTTTACCACGTCCTGATTACCTGGCTTTTCGAAGATCTTGAACACGGTCTCCAGGAATGCCTGCCCCGGCGCGGACAGCACGCGCCGCAACAAACGGGCCACGGCATCGCCGCCTCCGGCGAGACGCTCCAGGTCCGCGCAAAGATCGGCAGGCATCGCCTCGCCCGGCTTTTCAGGCAGATCGTCTGGCCGCCCGGCCAGGAATCCAACGTAGTAGGCGGGCTTTCGGTGTGCCTTGCGCCACAGTCCGTCGACCTGTTCCGGGTCCAGGAGGCCCGGCTGCAGGACCAGCCGCACGGTCTCTATCTGCTGATCAGGTTCGGTCTCGAACGGCAGGTGTTCGACCAGGTAGGCCGCGAGCGTCGGTCCCATGCGGCCCTCGACCACCGCGCGCTTTGTCAGCATGTGGCGTGCGTTGCCAGCATCCTCCATCGCCCACCAGGCACGCCGCGCCAGTTCATCGGTGAGGCCCTGGGCCGATGCAGCGGCGACCACCGCCTCGGGCTCGCCGAGCAGCAGCAATTGCTCCAGGCTGTCGTCACGCATCTGGCCCATGCGGGTCCAACGCTGCAGGTAGATAGGATAACCACCCGGCGATCCCAGCACGTGCCCGGACAGGAGTTCCTTGACTCGCTTGATGTACTGCTCTTCACGACCGGTGGGGTTGAGCTGGATCTGCGCCTCACCCTTGGCCGACAGGCCGAACACCGTCATGCTCGACTCGTTGATACGGATCGCCTGCGGCCGGTTCGCCAGCAGCACGTTCAGTCGCAATGAGTCCTGGGCAGACAGTTCCATGGGGATCTCGGCGCCCTGACGGGCGTGAGCGGCCTAGTCTGCGGAAGGCGGGACGTAACCCGGATCGTTCGGATTGAGGAAGATGAACTGCGGCTCGCCCACGTCCATTTCAACGAAGTCCAGGGTGGCTGCGTCCAGCAGCGGGACATATTCGGGCGCCATCACGATCTGCACACCCTCGGAGTCAAAGCGGATGTCGTCTTCGGTTCCCTCATCGAATCCCATGCGGTAGTCGATGCTGCCGTCGGGCCTCTGCTGCGCCGCCAGCCGCAGCGGCATCCCGACCGTACCGCCCTGCTCTGCCGCCGACTTGACCTGCCGTGCGGCCTGTGGGGTTACCTTGAACATGTCTGTTTCCTCTCCTGTACGTCCCGCTGTCTGTCTGGACTCAAGTAGCCCTTTCACGGCAGCCGCGCACGAAATTCACGAAACGCTCCGCCCAGGGATGCGACCGGGTGTCACGCAGATGTGCGTAGCTCGCCAGCAGATTCCGGTAAACGATGCCGTCATGCGTGCCATCCAGGCCGAAGCCGCGCTCCACCCGGTAGGCGAACTCCATTCCGTCCGGCAGGCCGGCGAGCGCGGAGTAATGAAACTCGTGCGCGGATACCAGCCCGTCCCCCGCGGACGAGCCTGGCCAGGGGTGGGAGCGGGTCTCGCGCAAACGCACGTAGCCACGGCCCTGGGGCTTGGGGTGCATCGCAACCTCTGCCGGAATCACGCCGGCCATTTTACGCGTCTTTCCGTCCCAGGTCAGGCTGTTGCAGAGGTACATCAAACCTCCACATTCCGCGTAAACCGGCCCGTCACGCTCGATGAAGCCGGCCACCGCTTCACGCATTGCGCTGTTTTGCTCCAGGCCCGCCATGTGGGTCTCCGGAAACCCACCACCCAGGAACAGCCCGTCACAGGCCGGCAGATCGCTGTCCTTGAGAGGACTGAAGGGAACGAGCTCGGCCCCCGCCGCACGCAGGGCCTCCAGATCTCCCGCATAGTAGAAGCCAAACGCCGAATCACAGGCGACACCGATCCGGACCCGCCCGGTGTCGACCGCCGCTGGATGCGCTGCTGCACATTTTCCCGTGGGGGCCGGTGCACCCCCGGCCAGACCCTGCAGGGCATCCAGGTCAACCTGCCCGCTGATCAGTTCCGCCATGCGCTCGATATGCGCCTTGCTGCCGCCAATCTCGTTGCTGGGGACCAAGCCCAGATGACGCTCGTTGATCACGAGTTCATCGCAGCGTTGCACGGCACCCAGCACCCTCACATCGGTATAGTGCTCGATCACCGCGCGAAGTTTTGCCTCGTGCCGGCTGCCGCCCACCTTGTTGAGGATGACCCCGACGATCTGGATCGCAGGATCGAAGGCCTGGTAACCGAGTATCAGGGGGGCGACGCCGCGCGTCATACCCTGGCTGTCGAGCACCAGGACTATCGGCGAACCCAGTTGCGCCGCCAGGGCCGCATTGCTGTTGCTGCCATTCAGCGCCAGTCCGTCATACAGTCCCTTGTTGCCTTCTATAAGACCGACATCGGCACCCTGCATCTTGGACGCGAACAGATCGCTGATCTCCTGCCGATCCATCGTGTAGAAATCCAGGTTGTAACAGGCACGCCCGGCGGCCTGGCCCAGCCACAGCGGATCGATGTAGTCCGGCCCTTTCTTGAATGGCTGAACCACCACCCCCCTGTTGTGCAGGGCCGCACACAGGCCGATGCTGAGCGTGGTCTTGCCCGAGGACTTGTGTGCGGCAGAGATGTAAAGATGGCCCATTGACCGGCTTTCCAATCCAGATGACGACGGAAAAAGGACGCAGAGGATTTCGATAAGACTTCTCTGCGCCCTTTTCGATCCTCGGCGTGTTCTGCGCCCCTGCAAAAAAGGGGCGGTGATAGCCACCGCCCCTCATTCAATCAGATTCGAAGTTCAGCGATCATTTCGCATGATGCGGATCGGTCACTTCATCAGCCAGAGAAGACGGCAGGAACTGCATCATACGCACCGCCACAAAGGTGACCAGCAATGCCAGCGCAAAACCACCCAGGCCCAGCAGGATCTCGGGCACCGACGGTGAATAACTGTGAACCATCCCTTCCACGCCGTCGAAGTAGCCCGACTCGATGATGGTGTGTGCCGGGAACATGCTGAGCGGGAAGGCCTGGCCACCAATCACGGTCACGTAGATCGCCGACAGGCCGCCCACCACCACCAGCAGTGCAGCGATGGTGATGGCACCGCGCTGCATCCCCAGCGCAGGATGGAACAGTATGCCCATCGGCACCAACATGCCGAGCAGTACCCAGCCAACCCAGAAGGTCCAGGTGTAGATGCCGCCATTGAGCAGGATAAAGGCCTCATAGGCGTGGTTTTCAGTACCGTAGAGGTTGGCCAGATGATAGATCAGGGTGAAATAGAAGACCGCCGCGACGAATATGCCGAGCAGGTTCTTCATGCGACGCATCAGCAGGTCACCCAGCGGACGATCATCGGCGTTGAAGGTGAACATCAGCACCAACAGATACAGGGCCAGGCCATAGGCAAAAGACATGATGATGAACATCGGCGCCAGGATTGCGGCGTCATAGCCCTGGCGTGCGACCAGGAAACCGAAGATCGAGCCGGTACCGGTTGTCAGCGCCAGGCGCCATACGAACGCCACCACACCCGCACCTTGTGTGAACCGGTTGGCCTTGCGCTCCATCATGGTAAACAGATAGGCCGCAACGATAAACAGGAAACCGACGTACAGGTAAATGTTCCAGGCAAAGATCGACTTGAAGTTATAGGTCGTCATCGCGACGATCAGTCGGCCCGGCTGACCCAGGTCCAGGACCAGGATCAACAGGCCACCCACCAGCAGGGTCATGGCCAACAGCCCGGACAGGCGAGCCAGCGGTTTGTACATCTTCTGCCCAAACACCGAACCGATGGATGCGACGTTCAGCGCGCCGGAGGCGGCGACGATCAGGAAGATGGCAAAGACGTGCGGCGTACCCCAGACTATCTGGTTGGTCATGCCGGTCACCCAGTGACCTTCGTGCTCCATGTAGAGGACGGCAAACCCGCCAACAGCGACGATTGCAGCCAATACCGCAAGCAGTGCCCAGTATCGCGGACTCTCGATGCCCCATTCGCGGTAGTGAATCTTTTTCATTGCCGACAAATTCTCCGGAAAACGATCAGACGTCGGTGTAACGCACGCCGGTATTCAACTTGAGGTCCGCGCGGATCTCCACGGTCGGGTATTTGGCCATCGCCTGCGACACGGCGCTGTTGGGGTCCTTGAGGTCGCCAAACAGGATCGCACCCTGCTCGCACGCGTCCTGGCATGCCGTGGTGGTACCGCCGTTGTCCCTGCGTTGCACGCAAAAATTGCAACTCTCGACGCAGCCTTTGCCACGCGGCGCCACCGTCTGCTTGAACTGCACATTCTGATGAATGAAGGTACGCGCATTGTAAGGGCAGGCCATCATGCAATAACGGCAACCGATGCACGTGTGGCGGTCGACCATGACGATGCCGTCTGCGCGCCGGAAGGAAGCGCCGGTCGGACAGACGTCCACGCATGGCGGATTTTCGCAATGCTGGCACATCATCGGCAGGCTGGTGACACGGCCAGTGAGGTTGTTGCGCAGCTTCACGCTGCGGATCCAGCGCGGACGCTGCATTTCCCACAGCTCATCGCTCGCGCCTTCCGGCTTTTCCAGCATATCGAGGCCGTTTTCCTTGTCGCAGGCGGTCACGCAGTCGCTGCATCCGTCCGCACACTTGCTGCTGTCGATCAGCATGCCGTAGCGGACGTCATCCGTCACCGCGGTATCGCGCGGCGCGGCATTGGCCACAGACTGCAGGAACACACCAGGCGCCACCACCGTTGCGGCAGCAACACCCGTCGCCCCCGCCAGGAACTCCCGGCGCCGCTTGTTGGTCGGCTGCTCAGTCGACTGACTCATCTCAGTTCCCCGTGGGCTTGGTTGCATGGCAGGCGAAACAGTCCAGCGAGGCCCCGACGTACTGGTGACAAGCCGCACAGAACTCGCCGGGCGCATTCACCGGCACCGGAGTGCCTTGGGCGTCCTTGCGGACATGGCAGTCGACGCAGCCCGCGAGGCTGTGATCGGTCTTGCGGATACCTTCGTGCACGGTGATGTCGCGCTGGTGTTCGATCAGCTCGAAATGGTTGCGGCGCATGAAGGCGGTCGGTGCCACACAGGCATCCTGCTTGTCCGCCTTCGCCGAACCTTCCACACCCTCACCCGCGTACACCACACCCAGCCCCCCGAGGAGCATCAGGCACAATGCCAGCAGCAGACTCAAGCCAAAGTTACCTTTCATTGCCACAGAGGCCCCTGCCTTTACTCGCCCATGCCCATCTTGATGTAGCCGGTGGGGCATACATCCGCGCAGATGTGGCAACCGATACAACGTGAATAGTCCGTCGCGACATAACGGCCGGTGGTCGACTCGCCCTTCTTCACCCGATACACCGCATCCTGCGGGCAGAAGATGACGCAGTTGTCACATTCGAAGCACATGCCACAGCTCATGCAACGCTTGGCTTCGCCCTTGGCCTGATCTTCATCGAGACCGATCAAGCGCTCGTGGAAGTGACCCAGCACGTCGTCGGCCGAAGGCACTTCTTCGTTCCGCTTGATACGCGGGGTAAAATCGAAGTGCCCCAGGAACAGTTCGTCGTGCGGAATAACTTCAGCGAAAGAGCGGTCTTCGTAATTATGCACCGCCCAGTTGCCATCCGCGGTGCCACGCATCTCGTTCACGTCTTTCGCATCGAAATGCTCGGGCGTCAGGCCGGCCTCGGCCAGTTTCTGATTGAGATTGAAGTGGTGCACGTCGACCTTCGGACGCTTCTTGTGTCCCTGCTTGTTCAGGTACTCGTCGATCGAGTCCGCAGCGATGGATGCCTGACCGATCGCGGTGGTCAGCAAATGCGGACGGATGATATCGCCTGCCGCAAAATGCTTCTCGCGATCCGGCACCTGGTAGAAGGCGTCGGCGTTGATCAGTCCACGACCATTGTCCAACTCTTCCAGACCGGTCAGATCACCGCCCTGGCCGATCGCCGAGACGATCAGGTCCGCCTCGATGGTCTGCTCGGTGCCCTCGATCGGGCTCGGACGGCCGTTGTCGAGCGTACACTTGGCGATGATCAGTCCGGTTGCACGACCATCTGCATCCTTCTCGATACCTACCGGCATCACCTCGTCGAGGATGGTGACACCCTCGTGTAAGGCATCGTGAACCTCGTGCTCGGCCGCGGTCATGTTGCTCTTCGGGAACAGCGAGGTCAGCGTGACCTCGGAACCCTGGCTTGCGGCGGTCACGGCCGCATCGTGCGCGACAAACCCGTCGCTGATGACCAGCTCAGGCCGGTCGGTCGGATTGGTCTGCTCGATATGGCCCAGGCGGCGGGCTACGGACACCACGTCGATCGAGGTATCGCCACCACCCACACACACCACCTTGTTCGCGGTGACCTTCATGCGGCCTTCGTTGAAGGCCTTGAGGAAGGCGACTCCGGATACACAGTTGGGGGTGCCTTCCCACTCGTCCAGGAACAGACCACGGCCACTCCAGCAGCCCAGCGCCCACAGGATGGCATCGAAATCCTTCTCGAGCTGTTCTACCGTCACATCGCTGCCGACGCGGACACCGGTACGCACTTCCACACCCATGTCGACGATGCGCTGGATCTCGCCAGCCAGTTTGTCGCGCGGGATACGGTAGTTGGGGATGCCGTAGCGCATCATGCCGCCCAGCTCCGGCTGCGATTCGAAGACCGTGACGGCGTGGCCTTTGCGACGCAGCTGATAAGCACCCGCCATGCCAGCCGGACCACCACCGATGACAGCGACTTTCTTACCGGTGTCCGGACCGGACTCGAAACCATAGCCATTGCTCAGTGCGGTATCACCGATGAACTGCTCGACCGAGTTGATGCCGACGAAGTCCTCGACCTCGTTGCGGTTACAGCCGTCCTGACAAGGCGCCGGGCAGACACGCCCCATCATGGATGGGAACGGATTGGCGTCGGTCGAACGACGGAAGGCGTATTCCTGCCAGCTCATGTCACCAGCGGGCTTCTCCTCACCGCGCACGATCGCCAGCCAGCCACGGATGTCCTCGCCGGAAGGGCAGCTACCCTGACAGGGCGGGGTCTTGTGCACATAGGTGGGACATTTGTGCGAGGTGTCCTCGAGGAAGATCTTGTCCGTAAAGGATCCCCACTCGCTATCGCCCTCTTCGTAACGGCGCCATGTGAGTTTGCTTTTCATTTCATCGCTAGGAGTTGCCATCTAAAACTCTCCTTACCTTTAATGCCCAGTTGATCCCGCAGGACCGAATTTTATTTGGGATGCAGAAGTCCAGCGCTCAGGCTGCGTCATCTGCAGATTCATCTTCGTCGTCCTGACCGGTCTGACCGGTCAGGACGATTGCATTCGAAACGAGTTGATGAACACTGACGATCATGTCCATGTCCATGCCGTAGTAAGGCAGGACCTTGGTGAACTGCGACTTACAGATCGCGCAGATCGCCGCCATATTGGTCACGCCATGGTCCTCGATTACGTTCTTGAGTGCCTCCATGCGTGGCATGGCACCCTTGACCCGAAGCTCCATGAGATCGTCGGTCAACAGGCCGCCGCCGCCGCCACAACAGAAGGTTTTCTCGTGGATGGTCTCGGGCGCCATATCGACAAAGTTGTTGCACACCGCCTTGATCACATTGCGCGGGATCTTGAACTGCCCGCCCGGCTCCGGCCCCATGCGCGAGGCACGCGCCACGTTGCATGAATCGTGGAAGGTCAGAACCATGTCGTCGTTAGCCGACTTGTCGATATTCAGTGTGCCTTTCTGGATCTCGTTCCAGGTGAACTCCAGGATATGCTGGGGCACCGGGTACTTTGGATCGAGGAAGTCGAATGGGCCAGCCAGGGTGTTCAGAAAGCTGTAGGCGACACGCCAGGCATGACCGCACTCGCCAAAGATGATGCGCTTGACGCCTAACTCCAGTGCCGCCTCGCGGATCCGCATGGACACGCGCCGCATGTTCTCGTAGGAACCGATGAACATGCCGAAGTTGGCGGCCTCCGATGCCTTGGAACTCAGGGTCCAGGATACGCCGGCCTCGTGAAAGACCTTGCCATATCCGATCAGACCGTCGACATGCGGCTCGGCAAAGAAGTCGGCAGATGGCGTAACCAGCAGGATATCCGCACCTTTGACGTCGAGCGGGTACTTTACCGCCACGCCCGTCTCATCCTCGACGTCTTCTTCCAGGCCTTCGAGCGTGTCGGCCAGAGCCGGCTCCGGCAGGCCCAGGTTGTTGCCGATCTTGTAGACCTTGGCAATGATTTCGTTGCAGTACTTCTGGCCCACACCAATGCGGTCCATGATCTCGCGCGCGGCCATCGAGATCTCGGCGGTATCTATGCCATAGGGGCAGAAGACCGAGCAACGACGACACTGGGAGCACTGGTGGAAGTAGCTGTACCAGTCGTCCAGCACCTCTTTGGTAAGGTCTTCGGCGCCCACCAGCTTGGGGAAATACTTGCCCGCAAAGGTGAAATGGCGGCGATAGACCTTTCGCAGCAAATCCTGGCGGCCGACGGGCATGTTTTTGGGGTCGCTGGTGCCCAGATAGTAGTGGCACTTGTCGGTGCAGGCACCGCATTTCACGCAGGAGTCCAGATAGACCTGCAGAGAGCGGTACTTGCCGAGCAGGTCGCCCATCGCTTCGATGGCCTTGTCATGCCAGTCGTCGGGCAGCTCGCCGGGGAAACCCAGGGGCTCCTGAAACTCCGGTTTGGCAATGAACGGCTTGCTGTGCGCCATCGTGCCCGGCACGACCGGCGGCACTTCCGGATACTCTTTCAGCTCAGGAATCTTGAATTCTACTTTTGCCATATTCGCTGACCTTGCTCCGGCTTACTGTTCCAGCTTGCGCGCCCAGTCTGAGACATGGCGCTGCTCGCGAGGGTTGTCGACCTGGTTGCGGGTCGGGCTGAAGAATACACCCGGCGCATGCAGCAGCTTGCTGATCGGGAAGATGATCATCAACACAGCTACCAGCAACAGGTGAACGACCATAAAGGGGTCGGTTGGCAGATTCGGCATATCGCTGAAGCTGAAGGTCATCAGTGCGCGGAAAAAGCCCTTCACCGCCACCACGTCGGTGTGGGTCACGAAGGTCGTCATGGCGCCGCTGACCCCGATCAACAGAAGCAACAGCAGCATAAGGTGGTCCGATGGCGCCGAGATGTAGCGCACGCGATCGACCAGAAGGCGGCGTGCCCACAGGCCCAGCAGGCCGATGATCATTGCGAACGCCAGATATTTGAACAGCGGACCGACGAACGCCAAAAGCGCCATTAGCCATTCGATTTCGGTGAAGTAACGCAGATGGCGGAACAATACGGCGAACAATGCCATATGGAATACCCAGCCGAACAGCCAGGTCCACTTGGTCGATTTGAAAAGGCTTTCGAAAAACACCACTTCACGGAACATGCGCAATACCACGCCGCCCTGGGTCACAGGCGCGGGTGTGGTAGGGATCTTGAGCGGTGCCGGGGTTCTCCAGTAGAGCGAGATCCGGCGGGCCAGACCCACTACCAGCAGCAGGGTAGCGGCGTAAAATAGTGCAGCGAATGCAACCGTCAGAAACGTCATGTTTCCGAAAACCTCTCTACGATTCATGAGCCGGACGGGTCATTCTCGACCCGTCCGGGGATCAGCAACGGATCAGACGCAGCCGGTCGGCTTCGGCAGCCCGGCGTAACGGCAAGCCTGCTTGCCGGGGCCGTATGGGAACAGACCATAGAGGTATTTGCTGTTGCCCTTGTCCTTGCCCAGCTTCTTACCGACGGCCTTCGTCAGCACGCGGACGGCCGGGGCGATCTGGTACTCTTCGTAGTACTCACGCAGGAAGTTGATGATGTCCCAGTGCTCATCGGTGAGCTCCAAGTCATCTTCTGCGGCCATCACACCGGCGACACCGGGGACCCACTCGTTGATATTCGCCAGATAACCTTCTTCGTCGGTTTCAAAGGTCTTACCATCTACTTCGATAGGCATATCTATCTCCTCTTAGAAAGAGTTGTCAAAATCGGTCGGCCTTACAGCCAGGCCTGTACTTTGTCGTTGGCCTCAACCAAATCGACGAATCCTGCGTAATCGACGATCTCAATACCGTCGATCACACGATCTTCCTTTATGGCGCGAGCCATGAGGTCGGATTTCAGAGCGTAGACTTTCCTGTCGCCCATCGCACCTTTCACCATGTCTTCCACTACGGTGCCCTTGGTGGCGCCATAGACACCGTCTTCTATCAGCAGGATCGACGACCCTGCCAATGAGCACTTGATTGCCGTTTCCAGCGAGCCCTTTTCGAACGGTGATTTGTTAACTGTGTGCAGATCAGCCATCGGATTACCTCAACTGAATACGACTTCGGATTCGGCCATCAGCTTTGCAACCTGATCCGTATCCACGACTTCGACGATGTTGTCGACCTCTTCCTCGGTCTCAAAGTCTTCCCAGGCCACTTCGATAAGGTCGTCCTGGGTCAGACCGCGCGCCTCCAGAGAGGCCTTGTCGACATACATGTGACGGACACCGTAGTCACCCAGGGTACGGAAGGTCGGCATGAAATTCTTCATGTCGGACTGCGAGGTATCGCTGCCCTTGACCAGCTGGTACACACCGTCATCCATGCACATCAGGCTGACTTCCTGATCGAATGCTGCACCGATCAATATGACTTCGAGCGACTCCCAGGCGTATATGGTGCCGTAGGGAGCGCGACGGTTCAGATACATGAACTTCTTGATATCAGACATCGTTGCAATCTCCCTCAATCACCGAATACGACAAGACGTTCGCTCTGGATGGCCGCCTCGATCAACTGACCCAGCCCCGAGATACGGAACTTGGGGGCGATGTTGGTCGCATCCTTGCCATTGCGCTCCGCCTCACCGTCGTCCACGAGGCCACGGCGCTGCGCCGCGGCCACGCAGAGGACCAGATCGAGGTCATACTTCTCAGCCAGTTCCACCCAGCGATTGACGATATTGCGATCGTCCTGCGGCGGCGTGGTCAGACGGGTGCCGTTGAGCACACCGTCGTGGTAGAAGAACACACGGAACACTTCGTGGCCCTTCTCCAGGGCCGCCTTTGTGAAGTGGTATGCCGAGTCGGTCGCCTGATGCTGGTAGGGACCCTCGTTCACCTGTACTGCCAGTTTCATGACTGCGTATGACCTCGTCTGTAACCGCGATCAGAAGCGGATGTAGGTGGAGGAGTTCAAGCTCTTACGGGAACCACGCCAGTTGTCGATGTGGTACTTCGTGAACGGCAGCTCGACGGTTTCGAAAAAACGCGGCCAGCCGATACGCTCGATCCACTCGTTGATACGCTCCCAATCGCGCGCGCCTTCCTTGTAGGCCTGCAAGATACGCTTGACGATTGCAGTCGCTTCCGGCCAGCGCGGCGGGTTGTTCGGGATGCCGGCCGCAACCAGCTTCTGGAAGGTCGGCTTGCCCCGTGCATTGGAATGGTTACCACCCACCCAGATCGCCAGCTTGGTGTGCTCGGCGTCGTTGATCTGCATCGGCGGACATGGCGGGAAGCAGGCACCACAACAGATGCACTTCTTCTCGTCGACCTCCAGCGAGGGCTTGCCGTTGACCATGGCGGGCCGGATGGCCGCAACCGGGCAACGCGCCACAACCGTAGGACGTTCACACACGTTGGCAACCAGGTCGTGATTGATCTTCGGCGGCTTGGTATGCTGAACGTTGATTGCGATGTCACCCTGGCCACCACAGTTGATCTGGCAGCACGAAGTGGTGATGTGGACACGGTTCGGCATGTTCGCTTCCCGGAACTCGTCGATCAGCTCGTCCATCATGGACTTGACCACGCCCGATGCATCGGTGCCCGGGATGTCGCAGTGCAGCCATCCCTGGGTATGCGAGATCATGGTGACCGAGTTCTGGGTACCACCCACGATAAAACCGGCCTTCTCGATCTCGTCGATCAGCGGCTGAACCTTGGCTTCGTCGGTGACCATGTACTCGATGTTCGAGCGGATGGTGAAGTGGACATAGCCTTCGCCGTAGGTATCGCCGATGTCACAGAGCTTGCGCAGGGTGAATACATCGAGGATACGCTGGGTACCGACACGGATGGTCCAGCACTTGTCGCCGTTCTTGGCCACGTGCAGCAGGACGCCGGGGCGGGGATGAGTATGGTAAGCCCACATACCGAAGTTGCGACGCATTACCGGGTGCATGTACTGGAACGGATCGGGGCAACCTGTCTCGATCGGCTCGCGCATTTCTTTCGCCATTTTTCCCTCCAAAAAGCGGGGCTATTCGCGTAAAGCTTCCCCTGCAAAGTGGCTGCCAGGCAGCCACTTTGCAGGGACACTGTTCTCTATCGGGCGGTCTTGATCAGGACGCTTCGGCCTGACGCTCGAACCACTTGACTGCCT
Source organism: uncultured Gammaproteobacteria bacterium (assembly GCA_963753845.1). Classification (GTDB taxonomy): domain Bacteria; phylum Pseudomonadota; class Gammaproteobacteria; order Chromatiales; family Chromatiaceae; genus Thiosocius. The sequence goes on along the minus strand of CAVWEI010000001.1, from coordinate 264,881 downwards.
CGTCATCCCAACCGTCCATGCGAACGTATGAACATTCACGCGGATGGTTGACCATGTTCGGATCGACATCGACATCGATACCTTCGAGGAAGTTGACCAGGCCGATACGTTCGATCATCTCGCCACAACGCTCGTGCTCCAGGGCATTCTCGGCCCAGAAATCGATAATCTCTTCGGCGAGCTCGACGATGGATTCCCAGTCTTCCTCGGTTTCCAGCTTCTTGAACGGCACCACCACGGTGCCCATCAGGTCGCCGATCTTCAGCGTACGCTTGCCACCGATCAGGATGGTCACACCCTTGTCATCGCCGGGATGCAGCGCTTTGGGCACAACGTTCAGACAGTGCATGCAGCGCACGCAGTCCCTGTTGTTGACCTCGAGCGAATCGTCATCCTTCAGGGTAAGGGCGTTGGTGGGGCAGCGGGTGATGATGTTGTCGATCACATGCTGGCGACCCTTGCGGCCCACGTAGCCTTTCCATTCTTCCTGGTTGACCTTCATGTCGTCACGCCAGGTACCGATGACCGCAAAGTCGGCGCGCTCGATGGCGTTCTGGCAGTCGTTCGGACAACCGGAGACCTTGAACTTGAACTTGTAAGGCAGGGCCGGGCGGTGCACGTCGTCGGTGAAGTTGTTCACCAGCAAACGGTGGGCCTTCTGCTCGTTGGTGCAGGACATTTCGCAGCGCGCAGCACCGACGCATGACATGGCGGTACGCACACAGGGCCCGGCGCCACCGAGATCCCAACCGTAGTCGTTGATCTCATCGAAGAAGTGCTGGGTGTTCTCGGTATCCGTACCGATAAACATGATGTTGCCAGTCTGACCGTGGAAGGTCACCAGGCCGGAACCCCACTTCTCCCAGCTGTCGGCCAACTGACGCAGCATCGACGTGGAGTAGTGGTTACCCGCCGGTGGCTGTACGCGCAGGGTGTGGAATTCTTTCGATTTGGGAAAGGCCTTACCGACCTCGGAAAAACGCGGAATGATGCCGCCACCATATCCGTAAACGGAAACGGTACCGCCCTTCCAGTAACCCTTGCGGGTTTCGTACGAATGCTCGAGCTGACCCAACAGGGAGTTGGTCATTTCGTTGATACGGGCTTCCGGGTGCTCATCACGCAGGCGCTTGATGCCGCTGATGAAGCTGGGCCACGGGCCGTCCTCGAGCTGGTCGAGCATGGGTGTTGGATACTGGTCGATCGCCATATCGCTGTTTCTCCTGACTAATCGTTCGTATTTGGCAGAGTTCTGCTGTCGCCGAGCCGATTGCTTCGCCCGAACGACGTGATCCTTGGGTCACTTAACCGAATGAGCGGGGCGGGCCTGGACCGGGGCACACGGACAAGATGCCTCCGGGGCGCTTCGCCTCCCCATCATCGGTTGCTTATATTAGGGGACCATTGACACTTCCCATACTCCACCATTGGGGGATAGGCGGGATAAGCGGCTATCCCTTTGGGGATATGAGCGCACTTGACCCAGGTCAAAAGAAATTCCCATCTCATTGACATACCTCGTTTTTTTCTGAATTCTGGGCTGAGTTGCTAATTTAGCGTATCCTAACGTACTTATCGATCAGGCGCCACGCCTGGCGCTGCCGGGAAGCAAACTGAGTGACCCTTTTCAGATGAATACGAACGCCATGATCGACCACGAATCACCCTTTTCGCTCGCCGGGGACGAGGCCTATGCGCGCTGGCGTGACCTGAAGCTCGCAGCCGCGGGCATCCCTGAAACCGTGGAGATCGGGGACCCCGGCGACCTCGCCGAGCCTGAGAGAATGGCGCTCCTGCGCAGCTGCCAGCGCCACAACTTCGCCCTGTTCCACGCTCGTTCACCCGCCGGAAGCATCGAGCAGGCATTGCGCGCCTTCGGCCGCAGGATCGGACTACTGGATCTGGACCAGAACCTGTGTGCCGAGGACAGCGGCATCACCGCGATCACGGTCAAGGAGACGGACACGGACCACACCTACATCCCCTACACCAATCGCCCGCTGGGCTGGCATACCGACGGTTATTACAACGCCGGCGACCGCCAGGTACGAGCCTGGCTGCTTTACTGTGCCCGCCCTGCCGCCGAGGGCGGCGCCAACGAGTTGCTCGATCATGAGATCGCCTATATCCGCATCCGCGATGAAAACCCGGAATGGATCAGGGCATTGATGGCGCCCGACGCATTTACCATCCCCGGCAACACGGAACATGGTGAAAAAATCAGATCGGACCACGGCGGCCCTGTGTATTCAGTGTCGGCAACCGACGGCAGTCTGCATATGCGCTACTCGGCGAGGCAGCGCAACGTCATCTGGAAAGATGACGTCTCCACCCGCGAGGCCGCGGCATTTCTGCTGGACTTGTTCAGACGCGGCGACGACCACATCTACCGTTGCAGGCTTCAGCCGGGCGATGGCGTGATCAGCAACAATATATTGCACCGTCGCGACGGCTTTCGTGATGACCCGGACTCGGGTACCGGACGACTCATCTACCGCGCCCGCTACTATCAGCGCCTGCCTCTACCCAAGGAGTACTGAGCGACATGCTTTACCTGAGCAACATCCTTATAGCGAACCAGGACGTCCAGACCTTCGATGAACTCAAGGGGCTGGTGAGGGAGTTCGCGGGCCAGGGCGAGATGTTCCTGCGTTTCGACGTAAAGCCGCCCTACCCCGACACGCCCAATGACTGGGAAGACCAACTCGAAGCGACCTTCAGCAGCCGCTACTGACGCCCCCGGAGAACCTGATGGTGGATTACATAGACCCCGACAGAATCGAGGATACCGCTGCCGACTCGCTGCGCAGGCAGCTGGGTCAACAGGCGCACCTGGAAGGCGAACTGCTGGAAATGCGCCGGCAACTCGAACACCTGCCGAATGATGCGCCGCCTCTGCAGCGCGCCGCATTGCTGTTGGAGACAGCACGGGCACTGCAGATACTCGAGCGCGGGGACGAGGCATGGCCGATTGCTCATACGGCGTTCGGCATCTTCATCGGGGAGCAGGAATGGGGGGCCGCCGCCGATGCCTGTAATGTGCTGTATGAATCCGACCAGCCGGACTCGCTGATCGCCCTGGGCCAGGGCATCTGGCTTGGTGTCACCTTCCCGATCGACCCCGAGATCTCGGTCAATCTGCTCAGCCACGTGATCGACGACACCCCGGACGACTCCGATGGTGCAGCCGTGGCCGCCGCAACCGCATTTTTCATCGCCGACATCCGCGCACCCGAGGGGCCGGACAGGGAGCGGCTTACCTTCTTCGCCCAGCAGCTGCTCGGGAGAGTCGCGCGGCGTCACAGCGGTGTCGAAAACCAGGACCAGTTCGGGCTGTGGCTCGAACGACTGGAGCTGAACGATCCTGACAAATTCCTGGTCCGCCTGCGTAACGTGGTCGATGTCCTGGTCCAGGACCAGTGGTGGTTCGACCGCGAAGCCCTGCAGGCCGGCATCCCCGGCAACTGACGCCCCTTACGCCTGTCAAAGGTTTGCAGGCGAGGAGAACACACATGTTTTGGCAAGAAGACGACAAACCCCAGGGCTTCGCGGTCTCCGACGAGATCGTTGACCTGGTCTTCGACATCCAGTGTCGCGAACTGCCGGTGGACCATGCGCACGATCTGGCGCAGGCGCTGGGTGCATTGCTGCCGCAGCTGGGGCAGGAACGGCGTCTTGGCGTTCACACCGTCCACCTGGCCGGTTCGCAGAATGGCTGGGAGCGCCCTGACCCCCGACTGGGCCAGAGGCTGATCCTTTCGCGCCGCACCAAGCTCACGCTGCGGGTGCCCAGGGAAGACCTGCAGCAGGTGCGGGACACCCTCAACGGTGCCGAGCTCGATATCGCCGGCTGCGCATTGAAGATAGGCAAATCCAAAGAGAAGAAGCTGTCCAGCCAGGGCACCATCTTTTCCCGTTACGTCGTCCTTGAGCCAGGCGAGGACAAAGACGAGAACGCCTTCCTCGGGCGCATCGTGTCCCACCTTGCCGAACGCGGGATCCGGGTGAAAAAGGCCCTGTGCGGGATGACCACCGTGGTCACGGGCCCCGGCGGGCCCATCCAGACCCGCAGCATCATGATCGCCGACCTCAGGGCAGAGGAATCGGTCCGCCTTCAGCAGGAGGGCATAGGGCCGATGCGCCACATGGGTTGCGGAATCTTCATCCCGCACAAGGGTATAGATGCGGTCAAGAAGGCCGAGGACGACAACTGAGCGCGACGCGAGATCGTTTCACAGTTTAACAAACCCTGATATTCCAATATAATCCCCGGCCAGTTTTCGGCTGACCGGCCCGGGATCATGATCTGTGCGCAATCAGGATTTACCGCCAGTCCCCCCGGACATTCCTGATTACCGGGATATGTGACCAGAAAAATGGCGCCTGGAGCAGCCTCATTTTTAGGTAGATATGTACTGAAACTCGTCACATGAGAGGAGCATCAACATGGCACTGGAAGTAAACGGCAAGAGTATCGAGCTCGATGGCAATGGCAACCTCGTCGACCCGCACGCATGGGACGAGGATGTTGCAAAAGCCCTGGCCGCCGCGGATGACACGATGGCCGAACTGACCCAGGAACACTTCGAAGTACTGAAGTACCTGCGCGACGAATACTTCAACAACGTCAATAACCAGCCGATGGAGCGCCAGATCAACAAGGACATGGGCAAGATCTGGGGCAGGAAGATCAGCAGCAAGGATCTTTACAGGCTTTTCCCGGGCGCACCCAGCAAGCAGGGCAACCGTATCGCGGGCCTGCCTTACATTGCACGCAAGGGCGGTTACTGAGCCGACGGGTTCGGGGCCAAGGCCCCGGGAGTATCGAAAAGGCAGCCTTCGGGCTGCCTTTTCCGTTTTTGTGTTGCCGGATTCCTGCGCCCTGTGGGACGGCGGAACGGGGTTTTCGTTTGCGCTATCGCTCGGATCGTTTTTGATGTGCGCGGTGACGCACAATCCAGTTTTGAAAGCGCTGGGCTCAGCGCGCCAGCACTACTTTTCTTTGCTGTGCCGCAAAGAAAAGTAGCCAAAAGAAACGGCACCCCACGGCTTGGTCAGCGCTTCGCGCCGACTACCCTGCGCTCCTCGGCCAAAACCGGCGCTGCGGAACTCGCCCATCTTCGATGGGCTCAGACAGTCCTCGCGCTGATCGGTTTTGACCTTGCGGTGCTCGGCTGCGCCAAGGGGTAGGGGGCATTTCGTAGGTCGGGCTGTGCCCGACATCTTGCGGCGGGCACAGCCCGCCCTACAGAGGGTGGATGATGCCTCCCGATCCCGTTGACGCCGCCGAGCATCACAGCCGTTTCCGGGAGAAGCGCGTGCGTGTCTGACCGACCGCAGGGAGCGATAAACCGGCCAGGAGGCCGGTTGTCGCCGCTTGCGGCGCCCGCAGGGCGAGGACCATGGATGGCCCGAGACAATTCACGCGCGCCGGAAAGGGCGAGAAGCGCAGGGAACTCCTTGCGATAGCAAGGGGCAAGTCGTCGGGGTCTTTTTCTTTGCCTTCTTTCTTTCGCTTGTCCAAAAGAAAGAAGGGCTGGTGCGCTGAGCACAGCGCATCAAAAGCAATCCGCATGACAGCGCGCCAAAAAAAACCCAACGAAACCCAACCCTTCCTAACCCGCATCCGTCACCAGCCGCACCCGGACCCAAACGCAAGTGAATGAAATACCGGTTGAAATCACCAAGTACAGACGAACGCCAAAAATACAGTGTGTTTTCGGTCCGGGCGCTATCCCGGCCCTGGCTGGTCCACGCGCGCCTGTGCTTGCGCGTCCTTCAACCCATAGCTACGGCTATGGCTTTCAGTCCAGCGCGGCGCCCAGCCACTCCTGTCCTCAGCCAGCATCCGGGATGCCGGTGACGGATGCGGGCTAAACCTCGGCCCACATCCGCAACAAATTTACATAGGACCGGTCGACATTCTTGGTCACATCGCTCTCCGGGTCGGTGCGCAACAGATGCCCGCGCGACTGATCCAACTCGTACAGCAACTCACGCCGTGCCGCATCACGCACGAAGCTCTGAATCCAGGTCAGCGCCACCATCCGCTCACCGCGCGTCACCTCCGCCACCCGGTGAACACTGGCCGAGGGGTAGACCACCGCATGGCCCGCGGGCAGCTTGACCATCTGGTCACCGAACGGCGTGCGTATGACCAGTTCACCGCCATCGTAACTTTCGGGCGGATTCAGAAAGATGGTCATCGACACGTCGCTGCGAAACTTCTGGCCCTGCCCCATGATCGGGTCGTCGACGTGATCACCGTACTGCATGCCCGGCTGGTAACGCGCGAAGATGAAATCCGCCACCTTGGCCGGCAGCACGGCACTGCGAAATACGGCACTGTGCCCTACGCTGGCCATCACCACCCGGTAAAGCCGCTGCAGCAACTCCGGCTCGAGCGCCAGTTCCTCGTTGTTCTTGACCTTGCTCGCCGCCATGCCCGCGGTCAGCCTGCCGTCCTGAAAACGCGCCGAAGCCAGCAGTTCATGGATCTTGTCGAGCTGTGCACTGTTCAAAAGCCCCGGAATCTCTATAAGCATCGCAACCCGCCCCCTGTCAGCGGTAGAATCATGCGGCACGAAACCGGTTTTTTGGCACCGCCGGGAACCGAAACCTCACAGCCTGAATCACTGCTGCCCGGAACATCTCGATGATACTCAAGGTACTGATCGACGACCAACTACTCGAACTCAATGTGCCAGAGGCCTTTATCGACCAGGCCCAGGACTTCTTTGCCCGGATGGATGCGGACATGGACCGGGGCTGGCAGGTGAATCGCGAATGGGTCGAGCAGCCCGACCAGATGTTGCGCGCTCTGATCGCGGCCAACAAACTGTTCACCGCACTGGAGAACGAAGATCACAAACTCGGCAGGTTGATGGCCGGTTACATCCTCTCGCGCATACCGGATGTCGACACCGTCGAACTGAACCCTGCCGGGGAGACCAGAGACCACCGTATCAACGTAAGGGAACATGCCGCCGAGTCAACAACGCCGACCTCTGCTCCAAGCATCGCACACGACGGTGCGCCCAAAGGGATGAGCAAGATGGATGCAATGGCCCAGGCGGCCAAGGATGTCAGCAAGGTCTTCAAGATGGGCAGACAGTACCGTTTCTCGGTCTACAACCATGCCACCAACGGCTGGGAGGAGTCACCCGCGATCGCGGACAAGGAGCAGGCCGAGGCGATGCGCGAACATGCGTTCAAGGCCCGCTTCGAGGCGCTTTGCAAACCAATCTCCCCGTTGTAACCACACATGCCTCCTCAGTAACCGCAACGCCCCACGGCTGACCATGGGGCGCGCGGCAACCGGGACCACCCTGAGCGCTATGCGGCTGGAGCAGGCTGGACGGTCTTGGCCATCTTTTTCGCGAAATAGTAGATACGCTGCAACTTCTCCGCGATGTCCGTCTCGATGGTGTAGGCCTCGATGCGGTTGGGCTCGTCGGCGACCAGGCGTCTGGCCTGGTGAGCGGCGGCCGAGTTGGTGATCTCCGTTATCTCTTCCTTCATGGTCGTAACCGACCCCGCGGCCTCTGCGTTGTTCTCGGATACGGCAAGGATGGCGGCATTCACCGCATCCGTGACGACACGGTGGAACCCCTGCAGGACCTCTTGCGTAGATGGGCTTATGGACACCTTCTGATCGATGCGGCTCTCGCCCAGCTCGACCAGATTGACCTCGATGAGATCACCGATATCCTCCAGGTGGTTGACCGCCTCCATCAACTGCATGAACTCGGCGTTTTGCGAAGCTGACATCTCCAGCCGGGCAATCTTACCGAGGTAGGTGATGATGTATGCATGCAGCGTATCCACCCGCTCGTCCATTGCACGAATGGCTTCCAGTGCCGGACGGTCACCGCTGATGATCGCAGGCATTATCTGCGCCAGCATGGTCTTCACCCCTTCTCCCATGTTGAGCATCTCAAGCCGGACACGCTCCAGGGCCAGCGAGGGAGTGGTCAGCAGCTCATCATCCAGATACTTGGCCTGAACCGCAGCCTCCCCTTCTTCCAGGGGTGCATCCGGAACGATCCATTCGCACAACCGGGCGAAGTAACTGGCGAACGGCAGGAAGATGAACGCCAGACCGACGTTGAAGATGGTATGCGCATTCGCGATCTGACGCGGGGTCTCGACCGCCAGCTTCTCCATCCCCATCACACCCGCCTCGGCGACCGGGGAGATCTCCCGTACCAGGTCCGCGAGATAGGGGATGAACGGGAAGATGATGATGACGCCGACGACCTTGAAGGTGACGTGGGCGACCGCGACCCGCACCGCCTCGCGCGGCTTGCCGATGGCGGCGAGTCCGGCGGTGGCACAGGTGCCGATGTTGGCCCCGAGGGCCAGGGCGATACCCGCATCCAGACTGATCAGGCCCTGCAGGGCCATCGCGATCACCACACCCATGGTGGCCGAGGACGACTGGATCAGGGCGGTGAACAGGGTGGCCACCAGGATCCCGATCACCGGGTTGGAGACGTTCTTCATCAGATCGATGAAGGGCTCATAGCTGCGCAGCGGGGACATCCCCTCGCTCATGATCCCCATGCCGAAGAAGATCAGACCCAGGCCCATGATCAGGTTGCCGTACTGCTTGGTGCGGTCCTTCTTACCGATGAAGATGAAGCCGAAGCCCACTGCCACCAGCAGCAGGGCGTACTTGGTGACCTTGAAGGCCACGATCTGTGCGGTGATGGTGGTGCCGATGTCCGCGCCCAGGATGACTCCGATGGCCTGCGAAAGAGACATGAGACCGGCGGTGACGAAACCCACCAGCATGACCGTGGTGACCGACGAGGACTGGATGATGGCGGTGACGAAGGCACCGGTGATCAGGCCCATGATCCGGCTGTTGGTCAGCTTTGCCAGGATCTGCTTCATGCTGTCGCCGGCAACCCGCTTCAGGGCCTCGGCCATCTGTTCCATACCGTACAGGAACACAGCAAGACCACCCAACAGGGTCATGCTCATCTGCCCCCAGTTGATGCTTTGCTCGGCGTCTCCAGCTGCGAATGCCGGCGCAACCCACCACAACAGGGCCGAGGCGGCAGCCGCCAGGAGGAGCCATGACTTGGCCCCGTGATCAAGGAACGTGGACGATCTCAGCATGATGCCTTCCCCTTCGGAAACCCGAATTATTGTTTCTGCTTGACGATGGTGACCGGCACCGGGCACAGCTGCACGATCTGCTCCGCCTTGGAACCGAGGAACAGGTGCTTGAGCCCGGTCCGTCCCTGACTGCCCATCACCACCATGAAGGGCTCCAGTTTTTCCGCAACCTGCAGAATGCGAGTCACCGGCAGGCCAATGACCATCATGTTTTCGGCATGGCGCAGGGCCTTGAGCTTGTGATGTTCCTTGGCGATATCAGCCATGAAGTCATTGAATACCTCCTTGGCGATATCCTGGATACGGTCGACACGCTTTTTCTTCAACAGGCCGGCGTAGTAACCGGGCATATCACCCGGATCGTGCACGACGTGCAGGACCATCAGGGTCGCCGAGGTCATCTGCGCCAGTTCCGCCGCGAACAGCAGGGCCTCTTTGGAGGGGGCGGAGAAATCCACCGGCACCAGGATCAGTTCGCCGTCGGCCTTCTTTCGAGCCGTTTTAACCATTCCTGCGATTTCCGCCTTGTCTTCCGCGACCTTCACACCGGCATCCTGTGCCGCCTTGCCGGATGACTTACCCGAGCCGGCCTTTTTCGACTTGGTATCTTTCGTGTCCGCTTCCGGCGTGGTGGGAATTTCGGATTCGTCCACTGCTGCTGCCGCGGATTTATCTTGGTCTTCTGACATATTCTTTACTCCGATACTGAATTTCGTACGGGTCAGAAAACCCGCCCCTGTTTGTTGTGCCACACCCGTCCTGATACTGCGTGACAAGGCTCAGCGTGAGCCTGTCAAACCTTCCTGAGCCAGCTTGCGTGATGGTCGCCCTCTTGCTCCGTGTGCACCACCTGATTGCCGGTCTGCCGCGAGAACATCTCCAGTTCCTTCGCGTATTGCTCCTGCCGGTAGATCACCTTCAGGACTTCACCGCACTGCATCTTCGCAAACTCGGCCTTGGTCTTGAGGATCGGCAGCGGACAGTTCATGGCGCGCACGTCCAGAACGCGATCGAACGCCGGGGCCGTACCTGTCTGCCCCTCGGAAGACTCAGGTGGCATGGAGCTTCTTTACCTAGGAGTCTGCGCGGCAGAACATGGAGGCCCTGCGGCTTCCCCACTCCGGCGCGCTCCGGCGTTCATTTTCGTCACGTAGCGCCCACTATGCTCCTCAAACGACCACCAAACCGCACTCGAACTGGGAAACCCTCGGCTACCGCCAGTTCTACCGCGCAGACTCCTAGCGATGCACGACACCGCACCAGCAGTTCCGTCGAGAAAACGAGGACAGTTCCGGCAAGGCCGTAACGAATTTATGCTGGCATGGAGTATAGACACTGCTACCACAGTGTACACACATTTCTTGAGGCTTTGGTAAAAACAGCCACGAGAGACGAGTCATTCGTGGCTCGTTGACCGTGGCACCGCCCCCCCCTGGCTGAGCAGCGCACCAAGGCGTTTCTCAAATCACTGAGCTGCCCAATGCGGCGCGCAACACCGTCTCGACCCTGTCGGCGGTTATCGGAAAGGCGATCTTGGCGAACAGCTTGAAACGCGCCTCCAGTATCGCCAGCTTTTCCGCCTGTTCAGGCAGGTAGAACACGATCACCTTTACCTGCGGGTGACGCTGCAGTGAGGCCATCAGGCTCTCCAGGTTGGATGTCCGGTCACGGAAATCCGACTGGAAGATGTACTCCGCCACGACCACGTCCGGCACGCGTTTCTTCAGCAGGATGCGCGCCTTGCGCTGCGAGCCGACCACCTCGACGCTGAATCCCAGCCGCTGGTAGAGCGGCACCAGGTTGGGGTAGCCGCCCAGTCTCCATGATCGCCAGCAGATCCGGCATCTTAGCGGAACACCACCCAGGTGGTGGCAATGTACTTCACACCCTCGAGCAGGGTGGCCGAGCGGTGTTCATGGGTCCAGAAGGGTGGAAAAACCACCATCTTGCCGCGCTCCGGCCTGATCTTGGCATCCTGGTAAAGAAACTCGGTTTCACCGCCCGGACCGGGCACGTCGTTGAGATACCAGATGACCACCAGCTGTCGCTGACTGAACTCGTGACTGCCGCCGTCGATATGCCAATGGTAGAACTCGCCGGGTTGGTAACGCTGGATCTGGTAGCCCATGTCCTTGAATGGCCCCTTGAAGAAGGGGAAGGTCTCGCGCAGTTCGGCCAGCGCCGCGCCCACGCAGCGGAAAAAGACCTGGTCGACATCCTTCCACTCCTCGCGCCCGCTTACCACCAGGTCCATGGTGCGCTTGACCTCCGCATCCAACCCCTGAGTCTGGCCGATCCGGCCCAGGTTCTGCTGCTCAGGATGCGCCTCGAAGCGCCGGATCATCTCTTCGCACCAGTCGGCGGGAATGGTGTCCGGGCGTTCATAGATGAAACTGCCGGGGCTCACCTCGCGGAAACTCGGTAATGGCTTGACCTTGCGATCGACGGGAAACGGATTTGACATCTGCGGACTGCCTGGCTGCCTGGTCAGGTCTTGGATTATCCGTCCTGCCAGGGCCAACCGCAAAGCCGGCTGTCACAGAAAAGATGCCTCCACCTCGGCCGCGATCTTTTTGGCCAGGTCTTCACCTTTGCCGGCGTGCAGTGCCAGCATGCGATGCGCCAGATCGCGCCAATGCGCCGCCCCCCGTTCCATCGGGTCGTCAAACACCGACTTGTCTCCGCTGACGACCCAGTCGTCGTAAGCGAGCTGCAATGACGGGAACAGCTGTTTGCGCATGGCACCGAGGCCGGCAACGAACAGATGCAGCGAGGCCTCACGCCCCTCCTCCATCAGCATTGGCAGGGTATGGGTACAATCCGCCAGGTGATCGCGTACCGCGCGCGCCATGATCTCGGCAGGGGTCAGGCCGAGATCCATCAGCATTGCCTCCCAGCCGTCACCGAGATCGCGACCGGCCTGGTGTTCGCCACGCTCGTGCGCCTCGATCACTGCCATCTCTGCGGCCGTCATGGCGTCCAGGGAATGCTCCAGCGCGGTATCGAAGGGGTAACAGGCCACGGCTCGCGCCATGGCATTCTGTGGTCTGCTCCACAGCCAGGATTCATAGCGTTCCCACAACTGGCGGCGCAGCGACTCGCGGCGCAGGAATATGGTTGAGCCACGGGTCATTGCCGGCGGTGAATTCAGGCAGCGTGCCAGCTCGCGCCCGCTTACCCGCAACAGAAAACCATCCCCGCCCCGTCGCTCGCCTTCGAGTTCGGCGGCAAAGAAGTGTGGGCGGGCGCCATGCACCAGCCCGGCGCTGTAGACCAGTCCATGGGGGCGCAGTGCCTCATTGATCGCCTCGGCATCGAAGGGGTCTACCCAGCGCCCATCGACCGGAAGCTCGCGGAATTCCATCTGCTCCAGCGATCCCAGGTGGTCCTCGCGGGCGGTCAACCATTCACCCACCTCTTCCCTGCCCAACCGGGCGCCAAGCGGCAGGCCGCGCTCCCAGCGGTAAAGCTCGCGCATCTTGAGCAGGTAGGTGCAGATCCCGTAGTCGCTGCCGTGACGCGCATCGACGATGTCACAATTGTGCTGGATAACCTCGATCAGGGCCTGCATAACGTCCTCCCGGCAACGCTGGCTGTATCCACTTTTCCGAGTAAAATACTCGACTAATCACGGCGAGCCAATCGCCAGTAAACCGGAGAAAGAATTGTGGCATTGAGAATCAAGAGCCACTGGCACGATGACGATGCCGAGCGCTCGCTGGACGAGATCGCGGGCGCCCTGGCCTTCATCAGCTGGCGTGTCGCCAAGGACAGGGCCATCAACCTGCACGGGCAGGATTTCGTCTACGAGACCGACGAGCAGCGTTTCCAGGTCATCATCGAGTACCTGATCTTTCAGCTCCAGATCATCGACCGCCTGGCGATGACGACACTGGAACTCGGCGACCAGGATCGCCAGCAGCTGGTGGTCACCGTGGCCAGGCATCTCGCGGGCCACCTGCACGACAACAGTGTCGACATCTTCGGGCCAGGTGACTACGTCGGCCCCTTCATCCGCAGACTGAACGAGCGCAGCGCTGAATACTCGGAATTCAGTTATGGCGGGGATGGGCCTTCCTACCCCTTCATGCGTCACCTCGGCTACGAGATCCAGCAGGTCATGGGTGAGTCGCAGGAGAACCGCTGGGTGATCGACCAGGTGATGGACAGGGACGGGATCGAGATCGATCGCGAAATCAGGCGCGCGGTAAGCAACCTGTTCGAGTGACCGCGGGTGGTCCAACGAACAACAGGGTCCGGATCAACCACGAAAAATGCACAGGTTTTTCCCCAGGAACCCTGAATCGCAGGCAGAAAAAAGGCGGGGATCACCCGCCTTTTCTTTCCTTGTGAACCGGAAAAGCGATCAGCTCTTGACCCAGTTACCAAAGTTGTCCGTGCTCTTTTCGCCACCGTCACCATAACCAGCCTGGTAGGCCTCGGTCACGCGCTGCTCTTCACGCTCCGGATTCTGCAGGAAACCTGCCTGCCAACCCTGGATGTACTCTTCGTCGACACCCATTTCTTCCATCTTTGTAACGGCGTCGTAGTAGAACTGGTTCATGTCCGATCTCCGAATGTAGCCAATCTCTTTACGCCACTCACACAAACCCGCCCCGCATTCTGCACCTGCCGGTGCCTGCCCCCGGGATCGGGCTCGCCACCGGATCTTGTCCAGTGAGGCGGCTCTCCAAAAAGGGACATTAGAATACTCTGCTTTTCTAAAGACTGACAAGTTCAATTTGATTCCGGCGCCTCGCCCAGCGCCGGTCGAGGGATATCAATTTCCCCCGGGGGGTTGACCTGGGCACCCCCGATTACCATTCTTGGGCACTGACAAAGCAGTAGGAGTCATGATGCGTCCCGCCCAGTTGCTCACCATCCTCGACCGTGAATATGCCAGCACCCGCGAAGGTCACCACACGCCCGTGATGCTCTGGGGCCCACCCGGGGTGGGCAAGTCGGACATGATCCGTCAGACCGGTGAGCGCCACTCGGCCCCTGTCATCGACATTCGCCTGTCGCAGATGGAACCGAGCGACCTGCGCGGCATCCCTTTTCGCAACGGCGACTTCGTCGAGTGGGCGGCGCCGGCGATCCTTCCCGACGCAGGACGGCACGGCGATCAAGGCATCCTTTTCCTCGACGAGATCACCTCGGCGCCACCCAGTGTCTCCGCCGCGGCCTACCAGCTTATCCTCGACCGCCGACTCGGTGAATACGAGGTTCCGGCCGGCTGGGCGATCTTCGCAGCCGGCAACCGCCAGGGAGACCGTGGTGTCACCTACACTATGCCGGCACCCCTGGCCAACCGCTTCTCGCATTTCGAAGTCGACACGCACCTGGACGACTGGGTCGCCTGGGCCTACCAGCACGACATCGACGAGCGCGTGATCGGGTTCCTGCGATTTCGTCCCGAACTGCTGTTCGACTTCGACCCGGCACACAATCCGGTCGCATTCCCCTCCCCGCGTTCCTGGGAGTTCGCACACCGCAGCCTGCACAAATTCGGCGACCACGAGCAGCTGCTGCAGGGGGCGCTGCAGGCCTGTGTCGGGCCGGCCGCGGGCATCGAGCTGACCGCATTCGTCAACAGCCTGGACAAGATGCCCGACCTCGACGATATCTTGGCCGGCAGGGAGGTCCCGGTCCCGACCGAGATCGACCTTCAGTATGCGGTCGCCGCCGCGCTCGTCGGGCGTGCCATCCGCGCTCAGGAAGGCCCCGACGCGACCGAGGTCACAGGGCGCATCCTGAACTACGCCGGCTGCTTCCCGCAGCGTGAAATGGGCGTGATGCTGGTATCCGACCTGCACCGCGCGATCGGCGAGAGCCTGTTCCAGGTGCCCGAGTTCGCCACCTGGGCGAACGCGATTGCCGATGTCATGCTTTACGAGTAACCGCATTGTTAACCACGAAGGACACAAAGAACACGAAGGTGGCGGAACTGTCGAACACGCTCGGCGGTATTGATCCCAGAGCGAATACCCGGCCGGGGAACAACTTGGTGACCTTCGTGGCGAAAACCGGTCTTGCCCGGCGACGGATCGAAGCCAGATATGGAACTTGACGCCATCGAAACCAAGCTGACCGCCGCGCGCGCCAAGCTGATCCTCGACAAGCCCTTCCTCGGCGCGCTGGTGCTGCGCCTGCCGCTCGCCGCGGCCGACCCGGGCTGGTGCCCGACCACCGCGACCGATGCGCGCAGATTTTATTACAACCCCGACTACATCGACTCACTGTCCATGTCGCAGACCCAGTTCATGCTGGCCCACGAGGCCCTGCATTGCGCCCTGTCACACTTTGCGCGGCGCCAGCACCGGGTGCAGCACCGCTGGGACCTGGCCTGTGACTACGCGATCAATCCGCTGCTGCTCGAAGACGGACTGACACCGCCGGTCAATTGTCATGTCATGCCGCAATACCTGGGCATGACCGCGGAGGAGATCTACCCGCTGATCGACGAAAACGATCAGACCGAGACCATCGACCAGCACCTGTTCGATCAGGACAACCAGTCCGGCGGCGGCCGGCAGGGCGATGCCCCGGACAAGCCGGAGCATGAAAGCCAACAGGCAGGCAAGGGGAGCGGGAGCACCGAGCCCGAGGACGACCGCGAACAGGGCGGTGACAGGCCGCTAGACCAGCAGTCGCAGGACCGCCAGGGGGAAGGGGCAAAGCCGCTGGAGGATGCCGGCCCGGAGTCCGGGCAGCCGCAAAACGACGGCGATCAGGAAGGGCACGGCGAGCCTACGCCGCCGCCCCTGAGCAACGAGGAACGTCAGACCCTGGAGGTGCAATGGCAACAACGCCTGGCCGGCGCGGCCCAGCAGGCGATGCAGGCCGGAAAGATGGGGGGCAGCATGGCGCGCCTGGTCGACCACCTGCTGCAACCGCAGCTGCCCTGGCGGATGTTGCTGGCGCGCTACATGACTGCCATGGCCCGCGACGACTTCAGTTACATGCGCCCATCACGCCGTGAGGGTGACGCCATCCTGCCTTCCCTGAAGAGCTCGCAGGTGGAAATCGTGGTGGCGGTCGACACCAGCGGCTCGATCCGGGCGAACGAAATGGATGAGTTCCTGTCTGAAGTGTCGGCGCTCAAGGGCCAGATGCGTGCCCGCGTCACCCTGCTCGCCTGCGACAGCGACCTGTCGGAAGGCGCCCCCTGGGTATTCGAGCCCTGGGAGGATTTTCGCTGTCCGGCAAAGATCCAGGGTGGCGGTGGCACCGATTTTCGGCCGGTGTTCAAATGGGCGGAAGAACAGGGGCAACGCCCGGAGCTGCTGGTCTACTTTACCGACGCGCAGGGGCAGTTCCCGAACCGCGAGCCGGACTATCCGGTGATATGGCTGGTCAAGGGCAAGGAGTCCGTACCCTGGGGCCAGCGGGTGCAGCTGAATTAGGAACTGCAGACTCGACACCGGTGTCACCCGACAGCGGCTGTTTTTACCGGACAAGGTGTATGAACAAAATCACAAAGCGATCGATCGGTGCACGCCTCGCACTCTCCCTGCTATTGCTGACCACCCAGGTACCACCGGCACTGTCTCTCAATACCGAGCTGCCGGATCTGGGCAATACCGCCGGCGGCCTGATGACCCCGAAGCGGGAGCGCGAGCTGGGCAAGGCATTCATGCGCAGCGTACGACGCTCTGAACGTGTCATGGACGACCCGGTGTTGTCCGACTACATCCAGAACCTCGGTCAGTCACTGGTCAACAACAGCACGGCGAGCGGTTCCCGTTTCTTCTTCTTCCTGATAGATGACCCGCAGATCAACGCGTTTGCGGGCCCCGGCGGCTATATCGGGATCTACACCGGCCTGTTGCTCACCACGGAGACCGAGAGCGAGCTCGCGGCCGTCATGGCGCATGAAACCGCCCACGTCACCCAGCAGCATCTGATGCGTGCCTGGGAATCCACCAGCCAGATGAGCATCCCGAACGCGGCCGTCCTGCTGGCCGCCATCGCGCTCGGTGTGGCAGTCGGCGGCGACGCCGCCGCGGCCGCCGCGATCGGTGGGCAGGCGGCCATGATCCAGCAACAGATCAATTTCACGCGCCAGAATGAGAAAGAGGCGGACCGCGTCGGCATCGACATCCTCAACGCGTCCGGCCACGAGCCGCGCGCCATGCCCACGTTTTTTTCGCGCATGGGCAAGGCCAACCGGGTGTATGCAAGCAAGCTGCCCGAGTTCCTGATGACCCACCCGGTCACCACCAACCGTATTGCGGATGCGCTCGGGCGGGCCGAACAGTATCCCTATCGACAGACGCCGGAGGACCTGCGCTACCACCTTGCGCGCATGGGCCTGGTACAGAAACAGTACGACCGACCCAAAGAGGCCATACGCGAGTTGCAGCTGATGCTCGAGGACGGGCGTTTCCGCAACGAGGCCGCGGTGCGCTATGGCATCGCAATGGCACAGATACGCGACCATCAGCTGGACGAGGCAGCGGTTGCGCTCGACAAACTCCTCAAGGACCACCCCGGTATGGTCGAATTCACGGTTGCGCGCGCCCAGATCGAGGCGGAGCAGGGCAACAAGGCTGCCGCACTCAAGCGCCTCAATGCCGCGCTGAGACAGCACCCGGATAGCTATGCGCTGAATATCACTTACGCCGAATCCGCCTTGACGCTGGGGGATCCGGCAAGTGCATCGGAGAGATTGCAGAAGTTCCTGGACTTTCGCAAAGACGAACCTCGGGTCTACCGCCTTCTGGCGCAGGCGGCCGGTGAGTTGGGCCAGCAGGCTCAGGGACACCAGTACCAATCGGAGTACTACTATCTGCTCGGCAACCTGAAGGACGCAATCCTGCAGCTGGAAATCGCGCTGAAAAGTCCCAGTTTAAGTTTTTACGATGCGTCGCGGCTCGAATCGAGACTGGCTGAATTCAAGGCCGAGCAGGAAGACGAGGAAAGTCGCAAGAACGCCAAACGCTGAAAAATTCCATCAGTCTTTTTTTGCCTGGGATTAGCTGAATTAGGTGCTTGCCAAAGCGGTTCATTGCATTATGCTAGGCCCCTAGCCCGGATTTGGGCTAACTACAGGTTGGGCCGAGTGCCGGGAAAAGGCCGTTACCCTGGCAGAGTCGGAAGCTAAGAACAAAATCGCAAACTGTAGGTCTCATCGTTATGAAAAAAAGTGATTGCGAGGAATTGCCGCTGTTGTCGTTCTTCTGTGCAACCTCTGACATCGAGTATAAACATCGTTCTGTAAGTTAGGAGAATTTTGATGAGCATGAACACCAAACGCCGGGTCTTTCTGAAAGGCTCTTTGGCCGCAGGTACTGTAGGCGTCGCCGTGAGCGCCGGCCTGCTGGCGCCTCAGGCCGTACTGGCAGCCTGGCCGGAGGCTGCATTTAAAGCCAAGAGTGTCGATGACGCATTGAACGCAGCCATGGGGTCAGCCAGCCTCACGGCCTCTGATGCGGTCAAGATCAAGGCCCCTGATATCGCCGAGAATGGCGCCGTGGTCCCTGTTTCCGTGTCCTCGGATCTGACGGGTGTCGAATCCATCGCCCTGCTGGCCGCAGGCAACGCCTCCCCGCTGCTCGCCACCTTCGTAATGGGCCCCGGTGCCGTGGCGGACGTCTCCACCCGCATCAAAATGGGTAAGACCAGCGACGTTATTGCCGTGGTCAAGGCCGGCGGCAAGCTGCTCTCTGCAAGCAAGAGTGTGAAGGTCACCATCGGCGGTTGCGGCGGCTGATCGGAAACCCCGATCCTCCCAGTAACAGCGAAAGAATTCGAGGTATATATAAATGGCTAACAGCATCAAAATCCGCGCCAAGATCAAAGGCGACGAAACAACGGTCAAGTGTCTGATGACGCACCCGATGGAAACCGGTCTGCGCAAAGACAAGAAGACCGGAGAACTGATCCCGGCACATTTCATCAATGAAGTGGTGGCCGACGTCGGTGGCAAGGCCGTGATGACCGCCAACTGGAGCGGCGGCATTTCGAAAAACCCCTATCTGTCTTTTGCCTTTACCGGCGCAGCCAAAGGGGATGAGGTGAAGATCACCTGGACCGACAACCAGGGCGGCACCGATTCCGAAACCGCAAAAATCAGCTGATACCGAAGACGGATCAAGGTCCCGCATCGCCGGGGCCTTGATCGCATCTCGATTTGACGGGTGGTCTCCGACCGCTTGATTCGATCGAAGACACTCATCTCAAGACGCACTCGAAGCTATCAATGCCAGCGGCATTCGGCAACCTGGCGCTCCCACACCCAAAGAATTCAGTCCAACACCTGCCGCGGTCTGGCAGCCCTCGAAACGCTTTGCCTGCTGATCATCCCTGCTCCACCTTGCGTCGGCAGTTGAGCTGCAAACCGATGCCCCGGATCGCCAACCACTCCTGGCAGGCGCTGGGGGCATGGAAGGCACTGACGCCGCGGCAACGTCGTGCGGAAAATCACCACAGGGTTCGCGGCTTTCCGGGATCCACCTTACAGCTCACCCGGCACAAACAAGAAGGCCACCGGGGCAATGCCGCCGATGGCCCTGGAAAGCGGCCTGAGATGGCCGCTGGATCACCCTAATGACGGACTACTGGTTGACCGGGGACTCCGGATCCAACAGGTAGGCCATCACGTCGCTGATCTGCTCCTGGGTCAACACACCGTTATTCCCGAAGCGCGGCATGCGGGTACAGGGGAAGTACGCATTGCCGTTGTAGATCATGTCGTAGGTGTATTTCAGGACAGGCTCGCTGGTTCCACGCATCTTGCCATAGCCCTTGAGGCTCGGACCCACGGTCCCATAAGCGATCTCCTTCGGGTCCATCTCGTGGCAGGCATAACAGTTGCCACCCGGCTCCCTGCCCTTGGCGTGTGCGTCGTCCTGGCTGTCACCATGGTCGTCAACCCTGTGGCCGATCCGGAAACCGTAACCGGAGCGCGCCACTTCATCGCCTTTCTTCCAGTCACCCAGCTTGATTCCACCCTCCGGGTAGACGATGGACTTTTGGGCCAGCCCGATAACCTTCGACAGGGTTTCGCCGTCAGGGGCCGCGCCAAGGGACGCGGAACAGGCCTTCTGGATCTCGTCCTGGACCATGCGATCCTTTGAAACACCGCCTTCCTGTGTCGGGGCGTCCAGAACGAAGCCGTTGGCGTCGAAAATGAGGTATTCGGCCAGCTGTTGGGGGGTCATGGACGTGTAGTCAGCACCCTTGCTCTTGTTGGTTTCGGCTATAGCGCAACCGCCGATGACGAAAACAAGGGGTACGAGCGCGGCAACACCGGCAGCCACGCGGGTTTTCAAATATGACATGTGTAGATTCTCCTCTGGTAGGTACGGGTTACGGCGGGCGCTCAGCGCTTCATATCCGACAGGATGGCCGGCTGGCCACGGGCCGCATCCGTCCAGAAAGAAATCATCGCAGTCGATGCATCAGAAGCCGGGTTGCTCCGCGCCTGGCGCATCTGCCAATAGCAACCGCGCACACGGTGCTGGCTGCTGCGTACCTCCTGGTGTCCCACCCGATAGGCCGGCCAGGAGACAGCCTTTGTCCATTCCTCGGGCACGTTGACGTTCGGCAGTACCGAGGCACGGATTCGCTTGCCGGTTTCCCCGTGGCAGACATTGCAGCTGAAGTCCATGCTACCGGCACGGCGGTAGAACAAGACTTCACCGGCATCACGCATCGCCTTTTCCAGCGGATGTTTCATCGGCGGGTTCCATGCATAGCCGCTGGACTTGCTCGCAATATAAGTTTGCAGCTTCATCATGTCGGAAGCAGAACCGTGCAGCTTCTTGACCGCCGGATCATCAGGGAGAAAACCCTGGAGGGTCGTCATGCAGTAAATCAGGCGGTTCTGCAGATCCATGACCTTGCCGGTATCTTCGAAATAACGCGGCATCTCCGCATAGGCCCCGTCAATAACACCTGGGCCTTTGCCGAAGTCGCACATCTCCAGCGACACATTATTCGGGCCGCGGCTCGCAGCGAACAACTCCTCGCCTTCCTCCGCCACCCAGATGGCCGGGTTGTCGGCCATCATCATCAGGTTCTGCTCACTCTGGGTGAGATACAGATCGCCAGGCATCTTGCTGATGAGTCCGTTCAAGACCTCCTCCGGCGCCTCGTAGGAATCGGCACTGGCGGTACCTGCAAGGGCCAGCACTGCGGGTAGCACCCACATGACTTTTTTGAACATAGTTATTCTCCTCTCCTGACCAACGTGTATTGGTTATTGTTGCGTGGCGGCCCGCCCGGGACGGCGGCCACTCACTCGCGAACGAAGATTAAAGAGCGCATTAACCTACGTCAACTGAAGACATGCCGCGCAAAACCATGGTCATCAGTCGAAGTAATGCGGGCATAGAATTTTATCGCGCAGGTGGGAGCTCGTGGGCCAGAATTCTGACGCTGGCAAGGCCGGTGATTGAGGCAATCAGCTTGGGCGACTGACCTCAGCCCCCGGACTGGGTCCTGAGCGGCTCATCGCCGGCGTCGAACAGATCCTCGCCATTCGGGACTTCGCCGTCATCGATGCTGTCTCCTGCTGCATCCAGGGCCGCCCCTGCACGCGCAATGGTTTCCGGCTCCGCCGAGTCGAACAGGTCGTCTCCGGCCTCTACCGGATCGACGTCGAACTCATCCGCGTCGTCGAACGCCATGGCCTCAACAGTGCCTTCCCCGAGGAAGCCTGAACCACCGTCCAGTTCGTCGCCCTGCCCGGTCTCCAACGGCAACGGGGCAGGCGACTCGACGACGCTCACCTCCCAGGCATCCGCCGCCTCGTGCCCTGTTGTCTCCTTTTCAGCGGCAATGCCCAGCGGCTCTCCGGCCATGTCATCCACCGCGTCATCTCCCGCCATCCCCGGCAGCTCCTGGCCCACGGCCTGCCCTGCGGCTTCCGGCCGGCCAGCGACCGGTGGCACAGGGTCAGCTTCCGCTTCTGCGAACAGCACGTCGATATCGTCCCCCGGATCATTCTCCGGGGTCACGTCGGGCGACTCTTCCGTTTCTCCTGCATCCGCGGCGGAGGCACCGACCGGGGCGGCAACCGGGGCCGACTCTCCCGGCGCGCCATCCACAAACATGGTCGAATACTCGTTGAGCATCCTGCTTATGGTACCCATGGTCACGCTGAGTTCATCCGACAAACTCTTGTTCTCCGCGCGCAGCGCGTTCAGCTCCGAAGGGTCGGCCACGCCCGGTTCAAAGGCCACGGCCTCCCCGCCGCCACGCAACTCGTGATAAGGCGCCAGCACCGCAGTGATGTCGTCGTCGAACTGAGCGGCGGCAAGTGCATCGCGCTTTCCATAGATATTGGCGAAACGCTGCAGGAGCACCATCTCCGCAAGCAGCATGGCGGATTTCGCCTGCATGAGGGCATCTCCCGACATCCCAATCTGCTCGTCCAGAAAGCGGCCGATCGCTGCCTCCCGTTCGTTCCTCGCGTTCTTTATCCGTGTCACCAGGCCCTGGATCGCTTCGCGGTCGCGTCGGCCTGCGGCCCTGTTTCGAAACCATGAGAAGGCCAGCAGGACCAGGAGCAGCAGCAATATTTCGCCCCCCAGTGCCGCAAACATCCAGATCACCATCTCGCTCATGCCGCCTTCTCCCGGATCTGCTCATCAGTACCACCCGGGGTGGCGACCTGTACCTCGATCAGCTGGTCCAGATCCAGTCCGTCCGACTCACCCCTGCGCCGACGGCCGAGCAGGAACCAGACGCCGCCACCGATCAGAAGGATCAGGTTGAAACCGCCAAAGACGAACGCGGGCATCACCCAGCTTTGCTCCTCCGCGACCGGGTCTGCCGGGGCGGCCGTCCCAAGCACGGGCTCCTCACCCACTGCAGGTTCCCCGACAGCGGGTTCCACCTCGATCACCGGAGGTACCTCTACAACCGCTGGCGGAGGCTCCATGCCCGGGGGCATGAGCGGCCCGAGCGTGGGTTCGATCGGATTTCCAAGACGGCTGGTGCCGGACACCTTCACATAGCTTGCAGAGAGACCATCGGCAAGGGGTGCAACCCATTGACCGGGCCCGATCTCTGCCAGCTGCAATGGCATACGCTGTCCCGCGACGCCCTCCTGCCAGGCGGTCACCCCGGCCCCCGGCTGCATGACGGCGGACCGGACATCGACCGACAGGGCCAAGCCATCATCGCCTTTTACCACGGCCGCCTGCGCGGGTGCGTGGACCACCAGGCGGAAGCGTTTTTCGCGCATGAAGGTAGGGCTGTCCACGGCGATCAACAGCTCCACCTCCCGATCTGGGCCTTGTGCGCCGAACCGCATGCCGTAGCGGCCGTCGCCTGCCTTCTCGTCGCCGTCCTCGCCGCGGTCGTTCAGGGTCTGCGGCTGAGCGCCGTCGGCACCGATCGCCTCGGCGCGAACGTCGATCAACTTGAGAAAGGCCTGGCGGGTCACCAACTTGCCACGGTTGCTGAGGCTTGCCTCGATTCCCGTCATCTCACCGGTCGCGATATGCGTCGGTATCTCCGAGGTCTGCAGCTTGAGATCGGTGACGATCATTACACGGTTGTCCGGGTCGACATCCGCCTCCAGCGTCCATTCGCCCTTCTGCGGAGAGGCGATGGTGATCATGTCGTAGCCCTGGTCGCGCGCCCAGGCGACGCCAGCGGGCAGATCGCTGTCTGTGTAAGTCTCGCCCGAGGGCGAACGTAGCACGACGGGCGGTGAATCCGGCTTGCTGAACAACAATACAGTCGCCTCGTTGACGCTGCCGTCGACGACGAAACGGTTGTCCTGCAGCGGAACGGTATCGGGCTGGCCGACTTTCTCGAACATGCGCAGGAACACGCGCTGCAGTTCGTCGGCCTGCGCAACCTGTTGGTACCAGCCGCCGGTCTCGGCGGACAGACGCTGCATCAGCTCGTGGTCGGCACGTTCGGACAAGGCGATGGTGTGCACATGCACCCCGGCAGCCTGCAGGCGCGGCAACAGCGTATCGATTATCCGGGAACGGGAGCTTTCGTTCTCCCCGGGCTGCTTGGATACATCGACCATGCCGTCGGTGAGCAACACCAGGTGACGCGCATGGGTGCCGGGTTCCCCCGCCCAATCGCCCGATGCCTTCTTCAGCACCTCTTCAATATTGGTGAACTGCCCCGGGGACGAGATCTGCTTTGAAAGCGACTGAATGCGCTTTTTCCAGTCCGCATCCACCTCGGCCACGGGCACCAGGTTGTTGACCCAGCGCGCAAAAGTCCAGACACCGGCCCGGGTGCCCGGCTGCAGCAGCCCGGCCAGCATGCGCAGCGCCGGGCGCCGCAGGTTGTCCGGATCGTTCTGACGCATGCTGCCTGAGATATCGATCAGGACCCGTACATCGGACTTCTCGGGTACCGAAGCGAGGGCCTTGCCGTTACCTGTCAACACCAGCAATACCATTATCAAGACCTGGCCGGCGCATAACCGGTTAGCCGCTGCCCGCATGCCTGTCCCCTGGATAAGAAATGAGTTCCTGCTAGGGGTAACGGCAATGGCTCGGGGCGCTTTAGGCCTCGGGCTTTTTCCTGGCGTAGGGGCTTGGCCGGTCGCTTTCCGGCATCTCGAAGCGACGATAGGCCCATTGATAGTGTGAAGGGAACTGGCGTGCGCAGCGCTCGACGTCCCGGTTGAGCGCTGCGGCGGCCAGTTCCGGCGAGTCAGCGGCGATCTCGGGATCGCCTTCGAAGTGATGGATTCGGTGCCTGCCAGCGGCCTCATCGTAGATTGCACAAGTGAACAGCAAGGGGGTCTGATGGCGTCGCGCCAGCCGGCTGACCAGGGTCATGGTCAGCGCCGGATGGCCGAAAAACGGGGCCACGACACCGGATGCGCCGGCTGACTTCGGCACTTGGTCGGGCAGGATCCCGACGATCTCACCACGCTGTAGCGCGGCGTGCAGGGCCTTGAGCCCCTGGCGGTCGGTAGGTACCGGCGCGAGACCGGAACGCTCCCTGCCCTGCCGCATAAGCTCGTCCATGAACGCCTGGCGCGGCGGCCGGTAGAGCGCTGTCGAGGGCGATACCCGGGTCGCCAGGTAGGCGATCAATTCCCAGTTGCCCATGTGCGGCATGGCGACGATCAGGCCGTGTCCGCGTCGGATCATCTCGCCGGCGGCATCGTAAAAGCCGTTGTCATCGACGGCCTCGGCCCAGTCACGTCGCGGCCCGACCCAGATACCGAGCATCTGTGCAAGGCTGCGTCCCGTCTCGATCAGGTTTTCGCGCACCAGGTGCTCTCGCTCTTCCTCCTTCATATCCGGAAAACACAACGCCAGGTTGACCCGCGCATTGCGCACTTCACGGCCCTGCTGCCTGTACGACAGTCGCCCTGCCATCGCACCCAGGGCACCAACCCAACGAAAAGGCAGCATCGCCAGCAAACCGATGAGGCCCTTTATCAAGCGATCACGCATAACGTCCAATACCCACGATTAGGTTTTCATGACAGCCGAAGGGCCTGAATTGGTCTATAAACTCTACTTGCACCGAAACGGGAATGCGTCATGAGTAACACCAACGATCCGGCCGAATTATCACCCAAACAGGCCTGGCAGATGCTGGAGGATGATCCACGTGCCCTGCTGGTCGATATCCGCTCGACCATGGAGTTCCTCTTTGTCGGCCATCCCAAGGGCGCTGTACACGTCGCCTGGATCGATGAACCCGACTGGGACATCAACCCGCATTTCCTTCCCGAGATTCGCAAGCTCTTGCTCGGAGGCGCGGTGTGCGACGCGATGGAAGGTTGTGCGCCGGTGATCCTGATCTGCCGCAGCGGCAAGCGTTCTCACGAGGCGGGCAAGGCGCTGCTCGCGGAGGGTTTGAAGAACGTCTACCACATCGACGAAGGCTTCGAGGGTGATCTCGACGACAACCATCAGCGCGGCAACGTCGGCGGCTGGCGATACCATGGCCTGCCGTGGGAGCAGTGCTGAGGCTGACCCGGAACCGCTCGGCATGGTAGGCTCTCAGACACGTCTGACAAGCAACGCGCACCATGTCGTCCGCCGTAACACTGTGTACTCCTGAACACCTCCATTCCCTGCGCAAGCTGCTTGGTCGCTACGGGATGCAGGTCGAACAGGTCCAGACGGGTACGGAGATCCCCGGCTCCTTCTGGGGCGAGAGCGAGGCCGGCCTGATCGGCAACACGCTTCTCGTACGCGATGACACCCCCTTGCACTCGGCCCTGCACGAGGCCTGTCATTTCATCTGCATGGACAGCGCAAGGCGTGCACAGCTGCACACCGACGCCGGAGGGGACGTCCCGGAAGAAAACGCCGTGTGTTACCTGCAGGGCCTGCTGGCGGAGGGCATTCCCGGGTACAGCCGCGCTGGGCTGTTTCGCGACATGGACGCCTGGGGCTACAGCTTCAGACTCGGCTCTGCACAGGCCTGGTTCGAACGGGATGCTGCAGATGCGCGGGGATGGCTTTTCACACACCGCATAATCGACGACGTGCAGCAACCTACCGGACTGCTGCGCCGATAAGGAAGAAACGGACCATGAACAAGATCAGTAAGTGTTTATTTCCCGCCGCCGGCTACGGCACGCGTTTTCTCCCGGCGACCAAATCGATGCCGAAAGAGATGCTGCCGATACTGAACAAACCCCTCATCCAGTATGGGGTGGAAGAGGCCATGGAGGCCGGGATGAAGAACATCGCGATGGTCACCGGGCGAGGCAAGCGTTCGCTCGAAGATCACTTCGATGTCAGCTACGAACTCGAACACCAGATCAGTGGGACCTCGAAGGAGAGCTACCTGACCGATATCCGCGAGCTCATCAACAACTGCACGTTTTCCTATACACGCCAAACCGAGATGAAAGGTCTCGGCCATGCCATTCTGACCGGCGAAACCCTGATCGGGCGCGAGCCGTTCGGTGTCATCCTGGCCGACGACCTGTGTGTAGGCGACCACGATGGCGTACTCACCCAGATGGCCCGCATCTACGCCAAGTACCGCTGCAGTGTCGTTGCCATCGAGGAAGTACCGCACGACGAGGTGCACAAATACGGCGTGATCGCGGGCTCGGAGCTGGAAGACGGCGTCTATGTGGTATCCAGGATGGTCGAGAAACCCGAGCCGGAAGAGGCGCCATCCAACCTCGCGATCATCGGTCGTTACATCCTTACACCGGACATCTTCGACGTGATTCGCGAAACACCGCCAGGTCGCAATGGCGAGATCCAGATCACCGATGCGCTCCAGACCCAGGCGGAAAACAACATGGTCCTGGCCTATCGGTTCAAGGGACGACGTTTCGACTGCGGCAGCGTCGGCGGTTTTGTCGAGGCGACCAATCACTTCTTCGAACAATGGCAGGAAGACTGACTTCAACGCTAGACCGGACGCTGGCCGACGAGCCGCAGAAAGGCCGCCGCCTTGTCCATGCTCTCCTGGTAT
This sequence comes from uncultured Gammaproteobacteria bacterium, assembly GCA_963753845.1. Lineage (GTDB taxonomy): Bacteria > Pseudomonadota > Gammaproteobacteria > Chromatiales > Chromatiaceae > Thiosocius. The sequence continues at coordinate 237,365 of CAVWEI010000001.1, read as the reverse complement.
TCGGCGTCACAGTCTGAGTCGGCGACTATCCCCCCGCCGGCCCAGTAATAGACATTGTGGCCCTGCATCAGGGCCGTACGGATGGTGATACTGCTTTCGAGGTTGCCATCGAACCCCAGCCGGATCACGTTGCCGCAGTAGATCTCCCGGCGCACCGGTTCCAGTTCATCGATGATCTCCATGGCGCGGCGTTTGGGCGCACCGGTGATCGATCCGCCGGGGAAACATGCGGCGATCAGGTCCAGCGCATCCTTGTCCGCGCGCAGCCGCCCGGTCACTGTGCTGACCAGGTGATGCACGGTCGCAAAAGACTCGATATGAAACAGGCCGGGCACCTCGATCGAGCCGGGCTCGCAGACCCTGCCCAGATCGTTGCGCAACAGGTCGACGATCATGACGTTTTCGGCGCGATCCTTTTCACTGCTGAGCAACTGCGCACGCAACGCCAGATCCTGCCCGGCGGTGTCACCACGCGGACGCGTGCCCTTGATCGGACGCGTTTGCGCATGCCCCTTGTACAGACTCAGAAACTGCTCGGGCGACGAACTCAACACCTGGCCGAAAGGGTATTCCAGCAGGGCGCCGTAGGGGGCCGGATTATCCTGCCGCATGCGCTGGTAGAGCGTCCAGGCATCATGCGCGACATGCGCCTTGAACCGCTGCGCAAGATTGACCTGGTAACAGTCGCCTTCGCGGATATAGTGTTTGATCCGGTAGAATCCCGCCGCATAGGCGGCCGGCGTCATACCCGCCTCCAGCAGGGCACCGCTGACCGCGACCGGCGGCAGCGGCACCGGTGAGGTCGCCGACAGCCGCCAAAGCGCCGATTGCCAGCCATTGCAGGCACGCGAGTCCCTTCCCTGGCGAACGAAATAGCTGCGCTGCCTGGCATGGTCGACAACCACCGCCCAGTCGTACAGGCCGACCGCCATATCCGGCCAATCATCCAGGCCCGGGCGTGACGGCAGCCCGGCCGGGTCGCGCGCCAGGTCGTAACCGAGGAAGCCTATGGCACCACCACAGAAAGGCAGATCGCCGATCGCGGCCACGACCTCCCCCAAGGCCAAGCGCAGCAAGGCCAATGGGTCGGCGGGGTCGCCCTGTTGACGATGCCCGGTTGCGCCAAACCGGGTGACCCCGTCCTTACATACCAGGGCCTGGTAAGGATCCGCCGCAATGATGTCGTAGCGGCCGCCGCCGGATTCGGGGAAGCCACTGTCGAGCCAGACCGGCCAGGGCAGATCCCGGATCCGGACGTAATACTGGCGGCTGTCGGTCCAATACGGCAGCCGTATCAGATTACCATCAGTCAATCTGCGACCCCGCCTTGATCAGGTTTGCTGCAGGGCCATGCCAGGGACTCATCCAGACTGCCGCCAGATGCCCCGCCCGGGATTCGATATACGGGATCAACAGCTCGCTTCCCTCTCGGCCACGGGGCATCCGGCCGCTCAGGCAGCCATCTGAATAACCGGGAAGACACGCAGCAGAAAACCGGCGCGGACCAAGGCCCGCTGCCGGCTGCAGACAAAGCACGTGGCAGGAGTTTCTCCTGTCACGTCCAGCCAACCCCCTGGGACAGGGGGTCAACAGGTGTCACATGATGTCGAGGTCGATCTGGGCGCGACGGTTCGGGGCAAGGCATTCGATCAATGCCGCACCGCGGACACCTTCACAGCCAACCACCGGATTCGACTCACCCTTGCCCGAGATCTCGATGATCTGCGGGTCGAGACCTGCATTCTCGGTCAGGTAAGCCGCAACCGCACCTGCACGACGTAGCGACAGATCCAGGTTGTATTCCTCGGTGCCGATGCGGTCCGTATATCCGGTCAGCTTGATCAGGTTGATCTTGCCTTTGGACTTGACCTGGCCCACCAGGGAGTCAACCGCGGCCTTGGAGGCCGGGTTGAGGTCGGCACTGTCGAACGCGAAGTTCACGGTGCCCGCGGCTGCAGTCACAACCGGCGGCGTGACAACCTCGACAACCTCGACGACTTCTTCAACCACACCGTCGCAACCGACGATTGCCATGTCCATGGACCAAAACCCGGTATGCAAACACTCCCCGTAGCCGCTGCGCCATACCGAGTCTGCAGCATCGTTCCAGTATCCTTCTGCCGCCTGCACTTGTGTGATGCTGAGCATAGACGCAGCCGCAATAGCAAGATATGTCCCGCGGAATTTCATTTCGACCTCCTCACAGATCGTTAACCTTATTGAAAACACGTTATTCTCATAGCGCGCTTATAATTTTAGCGCGCACTGAATAATCGGCAATTGAGCCATCTCAACCGGAATATAGGGAAAAATGGCGCAACTTGCTGAAAAATGTGACGTTGAGACAATTAGACGACCACTGATCGACAATGTCACGCGATCAGGCAAATTATTTTTCAATGACCGTTCCCCGCAACCACAATGCACTATCTTGGTGCACTCCCTGTTCCTTTCCCCCATGACCGCACCCACCGCCTCCACACGTCGCAACGACATCCCAAGCCCCGAATAAGGCAAACGCGCACCGCACTGGACGCTGGCTGGCGGAGGCTGCCGGCGATGACACCCGCACAGACAAGGGTCGACCCAGCCGACCGCACAAATTATGGCGCGTAAATTGCTGCATGATTGGGGCATGGACCCGGCGCAAATCACCTCGACAAGCGATGAGAAACCCGAAACAGAACAGCCCGCCACCTGACATATCCCCGCACCTGTCACCACAACAAAGGGTTGAAGCCCGGCTGGCGTATCTTTACGGGGAAGATCGTGCCGCCGGGATCGAGCGCCGTATCTCACGGCTGCTGAACACCCACCGGCAGTTGCGCACCCGCGTCACCCACGGCGAGTACTGGTCGCATCGGGACGTGGTGCTGATCACCTATGGGGACAGCATCCAGTCATCAACCCAACCGCCATTGCAGACCCTGCACCGTTTCATGAACGAGCATCTTGCCGATGCCTTCAGCATGGTGCATATCCTGCCCTTCTTTCCCTGGAGTTCGGACGACGGGTTCTCGGTCACCGACTTCCGTGCGGTAAAAGAGGAACTGGGCACCTGGGAGGATATCCGGGGCCTTTCGGAAGACTTCGACCTGGCGATCGACCTGGTCCTCAACCACTGCTCGCGCGAAAACCTGTGGTTCATCGACTACATCTTCGGTGAGCAGCCGGCCTGCGACTACTTTATTGAACTGGACCCGGCAACCAACCTTTCGATGGTGACCCGTCCACGCAGCACACCGGTACTCAGCGGTGTGCGCACCCAGGCCGGCATGCGTCACGTTTGGACGACCTTCAGCAACGACCAGATCGATCTGAATTACGCCAACCCGGATGTACTGATCGAATTCATCGACATCCTGCTGTATTACATCCGGCGGGGGGGACGCATGATCCGGCTGGATGCGGTCGCCTACCTGTGGAAAGAGATCGGCACCAACTGCATCCACCTTCCGCAGACCCACCAGGTCGTGAAGCTGTTCAGGGACATCCTCGACCTGGTCGAGCCCGGTGCATTGATCATGACCGAGACCAATGTGCCGCACGCCGAGAACATGAGTTACTTCGGCGCCGGCGACGAGGCGCACGTGATCTATCAGTTCAGCCTGCCACCGCTGCTGCTGCATGCGCTCCATGCCGGCACCAGTACCTATCTGAACGCATGGTCCAAGGAACTGGAGTCCTCCGACAAGCCGCAGAACTGCACCTTCCTGAACTTTACCGCCTCGCACGATGGGGTCGGCCTGCGCCCGCTCGAAGGCCTGGTCCCGACCGGCGAAGTGCAGCAGATGCTCGACGACATGCGCCGGCATGGTGGTTACATCTCGACCAAGTCGAACACGGATGGCACGGAAAGCCCCTATGAGCTGAACATCAGCTATTTCGACGCCTTCCGGGACAGCGACGGAGACAACCGCTGGCAAGTCCCCATGTTCATGGTCTCTCAGATCATTTCCCTGTCGTTCAAAGGGATACCGGCAGTGTACATCCACTGCCTGACCGCCACCCCGAACGACGCCCTGGGCGTCGAGCGCACGGGCATGACGCGCTCGGTGAACCGTCGCAAGTGGGACCTTGGCGAGCTCGAATCCCTGATCTGCAGACCGGACTCGGAGACCGGCAGGGTCTTCCCGCTCTACCAGCGCCTGCTGGTGCTGCGCCGCCAGCAGGCGGCAATGCACCCGGACGCCGCGCAGCAGATATTCGAGCTCAACGAGCGGGTCTTCTGTTTCGAACGCGCCGCCGTTGACGACAGCCAGCGCGTCCTGGTGCTTGCGAACCTGTCGTCGACCGACATCACGATCAACCTCGGCCTGCTACCAGCGGAAATCACCGGGAGACAGGAGCTGCTGGGGTTGAACGAGGCCGTTTTCAACCAGGGCGCCCTGCAAATGCAACCCTATGCCATATTCTGGTTCAGCCGACAGAACTGAGCGCCGGCGGCTTGCTGACCTCGGAGCCCCGTATGCCAACGAACGCCATACCTGCGATCATCTTTACCGACCTCGATGGCACGCTGCTGGATCATCACAACTACAGTTTCCAGGCGGCGCTTCCCGCGCTGAGGACAGTCCGGTCTCTGGGAATCCCGCTGATCCTGACTACCAGCAAGACCCTGGCGGAGGCCAGGGAGATCAATCTGGCCCTCGAAAACAAGCAGCCGCTCATCGTCGAAAACGGTTGTGCCATGTGTTTCCCCCTGAACAGGGACTTCCCCTTCGAGGTCGGGGCGCACCAGGAGATCGACGGCCATGCAGTCATCCGCTTTTCTCCCGGCTACGCGCAGATCCGCCACTTCATTGAACAACAGCGCTCGGGACATCACGTGCAACTGACCGGCTTCGGTGACATGAGTGTCACAGAGGTCGCGAGACAAACCGGATTGGGCGAACGCGAGGCGGCCAAGGCGAAACAGCGTCTGTGCAGTGAGCCATTCGTCTGGCTGGGCAGCGAACAGGAACTCGCCCGGTTTCAGGCCGCGGCCAAAGACGAAGGCCTGCGAATTACCCGCGGCGGGCGTTTCTGGCACCTGATGGGCCAGACGGGCAAGGCACCGGCAGTCGATGCCATGCGGCAGCTGTATACAGGGGAAAACACTGCACCGATCAAGACCATTGCCCTGGGAGACAGCGAAAACGACAGAGAGATGTTGGAGAGCGTCGATATCGCCGTGGTGGTCATGCGACACGATGGCACATACCTCGACTGTCGCGGGAAAGAACGGACACTATGTACCGAACAGCAGGGGCCGGCGGGATGGAACACCGCTGTCCTTCAGATCATCGACGGGCTGGAGTCTCGCGGCCCGCAGACCAAAGAGGAATGAACGGTGGATTTCTTTCAAAACGGTACCATTACCACCCTGCACAAGCTCCGCCATCGGCCTATCGAGGAGATGGAGGCCGAACTGCAACAGTTTTCGGCCGAGCGCCCCATGGCCCTGATCCTGCCCAGCCTGTACTCCGAACTGCAGGGCCAGGCGCTGCCCCATATCGTCGAGGAACTCAAACAGGCCTCTTATATCAGCGACATCATCGTTGGTCTGGACCAGGCCGACGAGCAGCAGTTTGCGCACGCCAAGGAGTTTTTCTCCGGCCTGCCACAGCATGTCCACATCCTGTGGAACGATGGACCATGGCTGCGCGAAATCGACGCACTCCTGCAGACGCAGAACCTGGCACCGACCCAGGCCGGCAAAGGGCGCAATGTCTGGTACTGTATGGGCTATGCGCTGGCCCTTGATCATATCGAGGCCATCGCGCTGCACGATTGCGACATCCTGACCTACGATCGCAGCCTGCCCGCCAGGCTCTTCTACCCGGTAGCCAACCCCGCCTTCAGCTTCGACTTCTGCAAGGGCTATTACTCGCGCATCAATGGCGACAAGCTCAGTGGCCGGGCTACCCGCCTGTTCGTTACCCCGCTGCTGCGCGCGCTGAGAAAGGTCGTCGGGCAGATGGACTACCTGGAATTCATGGACAGCTTTCGTTATCCGCTCTCGGGCGAATTCTCGCTGAGCCGCGACTTCGTCAAAATCCTGCGCATACCCAGCGACTGGGGCCTCGAGGTCGGCGTGCTTTCAGAGGTTTATCGCACCCTGCCACGCAACGGCGTTTGCCAGGTCGATATCGCCGACCAATACGATCACAAACACCAGGAACTTTCGCAGGAGGACGACGGCAAGGGGCTGTCGCGCATGAGCGTGGAGATAGCCAAATCGCTTTACCGCAAGCTGGCAACCGAAGGTGTCACCCTGTCAAACGAGAATTTTCGCTCCATCAAGGCCGCGTACTACCGCATCGCGCTCGATTCGACCGAGCAGTATTTCTACGACGCAAAAATCAACGGTCTCAGTTACGACCGCCACCAGGAGGAAGGCAGCGTGGAGATGTTCGCCCAAAGTATAATGTCCGCGGGCGAGACCTTCCTGTCGAACCCCATGGAATCACCCTTCATCCCCAACTGGAATCGTGTTCACGATGCCTTTCCGGATATCTGCGGGAAACTGCTGCGTGCGGTCGCCGCAGACGCCTGACGTTCACGAAGCATCGGGCGGAAAAAACTCTAAGCGCTGCCCCCTTCAGCAGATATGCCCTCATGCCAACCTGGCCGAGTGCATCCTATGGCGCGAACTTTTTTGTGATACCGCTCACACAAATCGGAAATGACTGAATCCTGACTTCACTCACGCAATGTCATAAACTTACGACCCTCTGCCGTTATATACACTCATAAAAACGTATATATTTTTTGGCTAGAATCTTTCTGCCAATATCCGAAGAAACCCTACCGACCGGCTGACCTCCTTTTCAATATATCCATTGCCGACACAATATTCACTGGTGAGGCCACAGAAATATATCGCGCCGTCAGGATCGCAGCCCCACCCGAACCCGGAAAGGGGAAGACAGGCCCCCTAAGCGGCCCTCAGGCCGGGCCGTCACACCGGTCCGCACTGGCGACATAATCCACTGTTTTAAATCACGAATTACCCCAAACAGTATGGCAGGCACCGGCTCACTCTTGGTCACGTTTCCGTGTCACAGACAACTTCCAAGGCTCAAATCCGGCGGTACCGGCCCGTCACATCGTTCGCAACAAACCCCATTAATAAAACCACCCAGAAAATTAGTCAAAACCAAGGTATGCTTGCCGCGCAATCCGTATCTCTTTACTTTTTATTAAATCTTTGAAAATACATTGGTCAAACAAACGAAACGGAACATCGGGACGCCGATCCATCAAGTCATACCCGAGAAACACATGCATCGGAAATCCAGTGACGAATTTCCGGATTGATAATTGTCAATCGCATTTTCCGGCTCGCGACCTATATTTCCAATGCAGATGCAGATGTGCGTGTTACTTTGAGGTTACCAATGAAACATTTTGCAATAATAATGCTATCCATTCTTTCACTCTTCATCTCGGCTGCTTACGCAAATAGTCTGGAAGAAAATGAGATTGATGATTTGCTCTTCATGACGGAAGAGGAAAAACTGGCTCACGACGTCTACCTGGTCTTCCAGCGAAAATACCGTGACCGGGTGTTTCCGAATATCCGCCGTTCCGAGCAACAGCATATGGATGCGATGGCAGGGCTTCTCGATCGCTACGGCCTGGAAAACCCATCCCTGCCCGGTGTCGGCGAGTTCGAAAACCAGAGCCTGCAGGGCCTGTACGACGAGCTGATTGCCAGGGGGATGAAGAGCAGGGTCGATGCCATCAAGGTTGGGGCACTGATCGAGGAGAAGGACATGATCGATATCGTGGCAGCGATGGAAGGGACTGACGAACCGGCCATCAAACGCGTGTACTCCAAACTCCTGGATGGCTCCAAAAGCCACCTGAAGGCCTTCGTGTACCGCCTCGAGAGGCTTGGCGTGGACTATCAGCCCGTGCTGATGGACAAGGTGGATTACGTCGCCATCGTGGGTACCTGATGGAAGAACGCCAGGAAATACTGCCTATACTGAGCGGGCAGGCACAAACTTTGGTGGATCAATCCAACCGGGGATACCGATGGCGACTGGCAATCGGTATCCACGACGATTGCATCTCATGGCCGGACAACCCGGCTGGCGGAGGAGCAACGGCATGGGCGACTGGCGGCAGATTCAGAATGGGCAGGTCTATGCGGGGCAGCTGATCGAGCAGCGTCTCGCAGAGGAACTGCCGCATTGGTATCACGACAAAGGCTGTATCTGCCGCAGGTACGAGACCCATGGCTGGAAAGGCACCCTGATGGTGGTCAATACGGTTGGCCATCTGTCCGAGGCCGCCTTCCATCACCCGGATCTGTCCGTGTCCTATGCGCTCGTGATCGTAAGCCTGATGACGCATTCGTCGAAGGGCGTAACCAACAAGGATTTCGCCCTGGCGAAGAAGATCGAGCAGGTCATTCAATGGCAGCCGGCACTCGAGGCGCAAGGCCTGGAAGGCACGCCCGCCGACCCGCGCTTTGCCTACATCAAGTACGACTGAAAACGGCGAACAGCCCAGGGAAGCCGGCCCGGGATCCGGAGTGGCTCTCATTCATTCCTGAACTTCTGGATGTATTCCCCGTAGTTTCCGACATAGTCATCGATGTTCTCGACGAGCATCCGCCGAAACCTCTCCGTAAAGAAATCCACCGCCTCGTCCCTGTCTTCCTTCATCTCTTCGACGTCTTGCGCAGCCGAGGCAACGACAAAAGCGTTGAACCTGGTCGCTGCATAAAGCAGGGACGCATTGACCTCGTCATTCGAGGCATCACGACGCTGCTCATTCGCGATGCGAATGAACGTATCCGCCCTGCCACGGAACTCCTTGTCGCCATACTCGTCAGCCATATCTCTGTTCTCGATTGATAAACGTTGATCCTGTCGCCACGGCCGGTGGCATAGTCCCGGCTCAGCCCCTGCCGCTTCCCGCGGAAGAGTACTGCTGACGCAGCGCGGTCCACTCGATCAGCCGTCGCTGTACCTGGCCGTTGCAGCTGTCCTCCGGGTAAAGACCGTCGGCATCCGGACTGCCTGCGGGCATACCGGTAAGCAGCGAGATCACCTGGTCGGCATGCCTGGCCGTATAGATACTGAACTCGCCGCGCGCCGCCGCTGCACGCACATCCCGGCGGAGCATCAGATCACCGGCGTTGGCAGCCGGGATGATCACCCCCTGCCGGCCCGTCAGGCCGCGTGCATCGCAGATGTCGAAGAAACCCTCGATCTTCTCGTTGACCCCGCTGATGGCCTGTACCTGGCCATGCTGGTTGACTGAACCGGTAACTGCCAGCGCCTGTTCGATGGACAGGTCACCGATGGCCGAAAGCAGGGCGCACAACTCACCCAGGGAGGCGCTGTCACCCTCGACCTCGGCGTAGGACTGCTCGAAGACCAAGCTGGCAGAAACCGACAAAGGCTGGTGACGGGCATACCTGTTCGCCAGGTAGGCCGACAGGATCATCACGCCCTTGCCGTGGATGGCGCCACCCAGCTCGGTCTCGCTCTCGATGTCGATCAACTCGCCGCCACCGATTCGCGCGGTTGCACTGATACGGGTGGGGCTGCCGAAGGCAAAATCACCCGCCATTATCACCACCAAGCCGTTGACCTGGCCAAGCTGGCGCCCGTCAGTGTCGATCAGGATGATATCGCGCAGGATTGCCTCATGCAGCCGGGTGCGGAACCGATCAACGCGACGAACCTGGGCATCAATGGCCTGCTGGACATGCTCGGACCCGATCGACTCGCTGCCGGCCCGGCCGGCAAAGTGATCGGCCTCCTGCAACAGTTCGGTAAGGCTGCCCAGATGCAGTGACAGTTTCTCGCCGTCGCCGGCACGGCGTGCCGCCCAGTCGATCGTGCGGCCCACCGCGTCGCGGCTTACCGGCCGCAGCGCATCACGCTGCTGCAGGGTGGCTATCAGTTGCGCATAGGCCATCTCCTGCCCGTCACGCCGCGGCATGTTTTCGCTGAAATCGGCCAGCACCTTGAACAGCGGACCGAAGTCGGGATCGTAGGCCTTGAGCAGGTAGTACAGTTCCCGATCACCCACCAGGGCGACCTTGATCCGCAGCGGCACCGCCTCGGGCTCGAGCGAGACCGAGCCCATCAGCCCGATCAGCCGCTCCACCGGTTCGATGCGGATCTCCTCGCCGTTGAGCGCCCGCTTCAGCGCGTCCCAGGCAAAGGGGTGAACGAGCAGCTTTGCGACGTCCAGCACCAGGTAGCCGCCGTTGGCCCGATGCAGCGCACCAGGGCGGATCAAGGTGAAATCGGTCGTCAGGGTGCCCATCTGAGCGACATGCTCGATGCGGCCAACGAGGTTCTGGTAGCTGGGGTTGGCCTCGAACACCACCGGTGCGCCCCGGGCACCGGCGTTATCCACCAACAGGTTGACCCGATAACGGGTGAAGCATGGATCGTCTGCACCGGGAGGCTCGCCCCCGCCTTGTGTACGAAACAGACCGCCGTTCTGTACCACGTCGGCGCGTACACGCCCGAGATAGGCGAGCACCGCGGGCAGGTCCGCATAGCGGCGTTCCATTCCGCGGCTGAGTTGCGCAACCGTCAGGCCGGCAACCTCGGCATCCAGTTCCCGAATACGCTGACGCAGTTCGCTCTGCCAAAGCGGTACGCGGCTCAACGCGGACCGCAGCTCCTCCTTGAGCTCATCCATGACCTGCTGCAGACGATCTTTTTCGGCCTGATCCAGGGCATCGAAATCCGGGGGACCGAGCAACTTGCCGTCCCTCTGCGGGGTAAGCGTATAGCCGGTGGGCGTGGACAGCAGCGCAACACCGCGTTCGCCGGCGCGTCTGCCGATCTCGGATACGACCGCATCCTCGCGTTCCTTGAACTCGTCCTGGATTTCCTGCAGGCGGTGGCGATAGTCGTCGCTCTGGTAGGCCGCCGGAAGGGCGCTGAGCAGATCCTCGACCAGCTGTTGCATATCGTTGCGCAGTTCGGAGCCCCGCCCGGGCGGCAACTCCACGACGCCGGGCCGGTCCGGGCTAGCGAAATTGGCCACGTGACACCAGTCTGCAGGCACGGGGCCGGACCTGGCGTGTTCGGCCAGGGCATGCAAGAGAAGATGATGCCTGCCCACCCCCGGCGAGCCCATGACGAACAGGTTGTAGCCGCTGCGCGGCATGCCGGTACCGAATTCGATCGCCTCCAGCACCCGATCCTGGCCCAAAGGCGTCACCTGGGATTGCAGTTCGGCGGTGTCGGTGAAATTCAGCGAATTGCAGTCACAGCTATGGATCAGGTGATCCGGGTCGAGCGGCACAAGACCGGACACGTCCGGCCGGGCCGCGTCCGCAGATAGGCCTTCGGTCACAGATACTCCGGCAGCTGTGCCCGGATACGGTCGGGGGACTCTCTGGAGAGATCCTTGGCGATCTCGTCGCTGATCAGTTCGCGCAGGGCATCGGACTGGTGCTTGCGCATCAGCCCCAGAAACGCAGGAGAGGCCACCACGTACAACTTGGCGAAGGCGTTGCCCGTTCGACCCTTTTCGAGTTGTTTGCAGACCTCTGCGGCGAAGCGGTTGGCAACCTCCTCCTTGGCCTGGTCCTTGCTACCCAGGTTGTGACCGCCGCCGTTGCCGCTCATCACGTGGCCGGAGCGGTCAGAGACGATATCGCCTTCGTGCAGCCTGGCCTCAGGATTGCTGAGCGCCTCGACTTCGTTCAGTGGACCAGCCGGTTTGTCAGCGGTAAAGACGCGTGCACGGCTGGCATCCGCGACGAGGACCCAAATCTTGTTCATATCGGCGTTCTCCTTGAAGTTGGTCGGCCGGTGCAGGCATTCTTCGTGGACGCACCGGAGCGCTGCCTGTCTTCAGGCTACAAGCCCCATTGCTGCGAGCGCGAGCGCTTAATCAAGCTATGTTGACAACCGACAACAAGCAAGCCCCACGGGCAGTCATGTCCGGTCGAACGCAAGGACACGCAAGAAGGCAAAGCACGGTCAATCGACACCTGCGCTCTCCCCGGCAACCTCATCCATCACCCAATCGAGAAAGGCACGCATTTCATCGGTAAGCCTGCGGTCCTTCTGGTAGACCAGGTAATAACCGAGGTGGTTTTCCATCGCGATATCGACCGGTGTCACCAGCCGGCCGTACAGCACCTCTCGCGCCACCACCTGGCGGTCGGCCAGTGCAATGCCCAGGCTTTCCATGGCCGCGCCCAGGGCGAGCGAGGTACTGGAAAAGCTCAGGCGCTTCCCGCTCTTCTGGCGGGTCACCCCGAAACTGGCCAGGAACTCGTTCCATTCGGCAGGGCGCGTCGAGACGTCGATGAGCGTGTGCGCACAAAGATCATCGGGCGCCGTCATCGGCGGGTTTGCCTCGACGTACGCCGGGCTGCATACGGGTACCAGGACCACCTCCCGAAGAAAGAAGAGTTCCACTCCGGGCCACTTCCCGTCGCCGAAATAGATCGCCATGTCGATATCGGACCAGCCGAAATCGATTACCCCGCTGTTCGGACTCAGGCGCAGCTCGATATCGGGGTGACGATCCTGGAACTCGCGCACCTTGGGGACCAGCCAGCGGGTGAGAAAAGCAGGTGCGACGCTGATATTGACGGCCCCGGCATTGGCAGACGCCAGCAGGCGCCGGGTTGCCAGGTCGATTTCGTCGAGCGCGTGCGACACCGACTTCAGGTAACGTTCGCCGGCGATGGTCAGGTGCACCTGGCGCCGGGCCCGCCGGAACAGACTGACGCCGAGATACGCCTCCAGCGACTTGACCTGGTGACTTATCGCCGAGGGCGTGACAAACAGCTCGACAGCGGCCTCGTTGAAGCTCCCCCGCCGCGCCGCAGCCTCGAAGGCGGTCACCGATTTAAGGGGCGGCAATCGTCTGCTCATCAGGATTCTTTAGCTGAATTTTTCTCATCAACTTCTCAAAAAGCATCATTTGTGAAGAACACCATCGTCTTCTAATATTCTCCCCAACGCGCCACTTATAGCAAGTTTGGGTAGAAAACGAAGGTGTTGGCCGACCATGCAGGGGCCTGCGGCGCAGTACCAGCCAACCCTTTAGATGACTTTATTTTAGGTGAAGAAATGCAGTACGAAAACGAAATCAATGTCCGGCTGAATCAGTATGGCGAACCCGATGTCGAGTACTACCTGGCGAACGCGCACCAAATTCGCAGCCAGGCCATCGGCACCTGGCTGAAGGCGTTCGCACAATGGGTGACCAGGACCCTTGACGACGCATGGTTCCCGGACCAGCAGCACCAAAAGCCGCTCCAGCGGGTGGTCCAGAGCGACTGGCCCTGGGTCGATATGATCATGCAGGGAACCAACCGCAAGGCCGGCCACGCCTGAACCGGGCCGTACTTCCTACACTGCATGCAGGGGCCGACAAGGCTTGCGGGAAATCGCAAGCCCCCTCCTCCCGGGGGCCGCCGGCGAATCGGGCACTGCCTGCACCCCCTCAGTCGGACTCGATCCGATTCACCCGCATGTGTTCTTCGACCACTTCCTGCTCGACTGCGGCGGCAGCGAACGCGTCGACCCACCCGGCGGGCCCCGCCACATACAGGCGGCTCTTTGCCAGATCGCCGCATGAGCCCGCAACGGTCTTGAGCACATCGGCCGGAGATGCATCCGGCTCGAGACGCTGGTAGACGAAGTTGTCGAGCGCGTCGTCCCAGGCGCGGCAAAGATTGCCCAGCCTGCTTCCCGGGGGCACCGTGTCCACACGGAAGAGATGCATGCCGACTGCGTTGTCGATCGCTATCGCATGCTCGATCATGCTCTTGATCGATGCAAAGCCATCACCCACCGCCACGAATACCGCGGGCTCCAGGGCCTCTTCCTCGAGCAGAAATTCGCCCTTCGGCCCCTCGATCAGAAGTGTCTGCCCCTTGCCCCCCGCCAGCAGCGAGTCGACAAAATCATCACCCGGGCGCCTCCTTACCAGGAACTGCAGATTGCGGCCATCACAGGGGCAACTGGCGATGGCAAGCTCGCGCTGTAAGCCATCTTCCAGCGTCATGCGGACATATTGCCCCGCCATGAAACGCAGGGTCTTGGTGCGCGGTGTCTGCACATACAGCAGGTGCAGCTCCTCGCTGACCGCCTCTGACTTGTGCACCAGACAGCGGATCTCCTGATGCGGCAGCTCGGCTGCCATCAGCGCCTCCCTGGCCTCCAGCAAGACATCCGAAACGGCCGTATTGGAACAGGCCAGGCAGTATCCCTCCTCCTGCTCGCGGGCGCTGAGCACGTAGTCGTGTTCACGCACCTTGCTCACCCGCCCCTGCAGCACGCGCACCTTGCAGGACCCGCAGTTGCCGCTGGAACATCCATAGTCCAGATGCAGACCCGCCTTGAGGGCCGCATCCAGCAGCGTGTCCCGGCCCTCGACAAAGAACTCATGACCACTCGGGAACAGCCGCGCGCTGACCGCAATGAGCCGCAGCATGGCATCCTTGGCAAAAAGCTCGGCCTGCCGGTCAGTCGTCGTCCGCGCCTTGTCCAGTGACTGCTGCAGTCGCTCCGCCAGTTTGGCGACATCGGCCCTGAGTTCCCGGTCGTCCGCTTCGACCATCGACTGCAGTTGGCCGGTCACCTGTGCCAACAAATCCTCCATACCGTTCAATGTCGACTTGGTGCGCGTGAGGACATGCTGGAAATCGTGCAACCGCGCCATCAACACCTCGGGCTCGGGCATCCAGTGATCGGTGTAACGCGACTTCGGGCGGGCATTGGACTTGATGCGCGCGACGCGTTCGAGTACCGGGTCGTAGTCGATGTCCAGATTCGGGTAGGCGCGCAGCAGATCCTCCACAGCGATCTTGCCTTCGAAGGTTTCAAAGGCCTGCTGACGAACCTGCTCCTGCAACTGGCCGCGCGAGACACCTGCCAGGCGGGCGGCTCGCGCCAGGGTCAACAACTGAGACATTCATCTTCTCCTGAGCTTCGCGTCCTGCAGATCAATTTGCACGGGCAGTTGTGGCAGCGTCAACCCTGGTGGGCCATGCGGGAAGTTCGGTTATCCACAGAGTGCCGTTGATCAGCCACAAAGGGGCCCCGGATTCCGGCTTAGGAAGACGAGTTGCCTGCAGGGGAAGCGGACTCACCCGAATCCCTGGCCAGCTTCCAGGGTGTCGAGGAACAGACGAACACCCAGTCCGACGAAAAGGCGTTTACCAGGTGCACATCATCTGGATTGACTATGCTCCGGTCTTTTCCTTCGTACTTGGCAGCCATCAAGGCCCTTCTGTCGCCCGGCACGATCATACAAGTCCGGGGTGCGCATGGACCATTCATCAAAGCAGCGCGCGCCGAGCGGCTCGAAGGTGGCAAGTTCCTGGAGTCGCTGGGCCACCTGCGCCATCGCCACAGGGAGTGGCTGAGAGTTCTACGCAAGATCGACCGCGAAACGCCCAAGCCCAAGCCGAGCATCTGGACCCAGGGCGCTCGCGACACCCTGCAGAAGTTTATTCGGGCGAAACACCGCTTAAGTTCCAGACAGAATGCAACACTACATTAGGGGACCTCTAATAATTCCGGGCAAATCAGATTGGTGATCAAAAAGGCTCGGATCAAGGCGCGGATCGCACGTAATAGCTGGCTATTGCGAAGATTCGCAACGCAGAGCCGAGATTTTTTGGCGCCAAGATGGCTGATCGTGAATTGTTAGAGGTCCCCATTAGTGTACTGCTTCGCAATTACCCTAGTTACCCTGCTGCTCCGCTTCCTTGCCCTTGATGTTTCCGACCACACCGCCCGCAACCGCACCGATCGCCGCGCCGGTCCAGCCGCTACCACCGGATATGGCCGCGATGCCGGCACCTGCCGCCGCACCGATCCCCGCGCCGGTCATTGTTCCCTGCTGCTCTTTGGTCATATTGGTGCAGGCCACCGAACCGGCGAGCGCAACGGCCAGAAGAGGATATGCAATTTTTTTCATCGTCATCACTCCTTCAGGTTCCAAGTCTCGGCAGGGCCATTTCGAGGTACATCACTTCGATGACAGGCCTGTCGACCTGATCGGGATGATCCGAATAGAACTTGTCCAGCTGCATCACCAAATCCGCGATCGGGATACCCGTCAGACCATCCAAGAGCACCGGAACAATGCTTCTCCCGCGCATGCTCGCGTAGTCCTCACCCGCCATCGCCTGTTCGATCTCCAGCACATTGCCAATCCCAAACAGATAAGCCCGTTTCTGTTCGACGCTCGCACCGACCCAGTGTTCGCCGGTGACGAGAGTGAGATCCGCTGCCACCTTCTGGCCTGCCCATGCAATTCCGCTGAGTGCCACGAGTAGGATTGGCACCAGTAAAATAGTCAGTCTTTTCATATCCATGCTCCTCGGTTGATTCTCAGGCTCCCTGGTCCAGGATGCCGATCTCGTAGATGGAAAATGGCACCTCTGGTGTCAATATAACCCAAACTTGCGCTCAACCGCCCTCAGCACCGCCAATACCACGCGCCAGCCGCTGCGCGGCCTGCCAAACCCGCAAAAAAAAGAATTTCTGGCAGTGTGAAAGTCCGAACTTGCGACCGAATTACTTGCCGCATTTGGCAAAGTCCACGTCCTCAATTGGCTACCTCTACTGGTAGCCTAGTTGACCAATCGAATTCAATAAATGGGACCAAAGCCGTATGCGCAGGCGGCATTGACTTGGCTCAAAGTATGGTTTTCGAATGTCCACTCCAACACAATGCGCACCAAAATCGTCAGGGACCGGAGGGGGCTTGCTCGTCAGATTTCAAGCTGTGGTTACCCGCCAATCATCAGAGGAAAGTCCCATATCACCCCCACCCAGGCCTGCGTTATCATGGGGCTGGCAATCAAACGTAATTGCAGATTTTCGTGCACAAGCGAAAACGGGTGTTCCGGATGCTGATGATCAGCGCCGCGTTTTTTGCCGCCAATCTGCAGGCCGAAACGCTAGATACCCGGATCGGCGAGCTTGAATTAACCTATGGCATTGCCGATGACCACCCCACGGAAGAAACAGCTTGGAAGCCGTTCAGCGAATCGAAGCAAAAGGCGAAATCTGAAAGTCATCCTCGGGTTGCTTGCGGTGTCGGTTGTCACGCTGGGTTTGGCTTTCGCGCTTCTCGGCCCGCCCATACTGGCCAAGGGGCTGAAGTACGAGGTATTCGCGGACGATCTGGAGGACGTTTCGGCGCTTGCCTTTGACCGCAACGGCGACCTCTACGCCACTCTGGAGAAAACACGTGGCCGTGGCCGGGTCGTGCATATCCGACAGGGGCTTATCCGTACGGTCCTCGACGGTCTGGACAAACCCGATGGCATGCTGCTGCGTGGCGATACGCTGTACATAACCGGCGAGACCGGTGACCGCGCGCTGATCGCTTATGAATCGGGAAAGGTCCGCTACGTGGATCGTTTATCCGGGACCGAGGGTATCGCCGATGCTGGTGAAGAAAAGATCCTGGTGGTCGAGGACAGAAAGCAGGATGGCCGGCTTTTAAGGGTCAATCCGTCGACGGGTGAGGTCGAGATCCTGCTGGAGGGGCTCAAACAACCGGAAGGTGTGTGCCAAAGCCCGGAGGGACGCATCTATTTCGTTGAAAAGGCCCTGCACAATTTGTCGGTTTACGCGGACGGGCAGCATACCGCGGCCGTAACCGGGCTGGAGAGTCCGGCATTTCTGAATTGCCTCGCTGACGGATCCATCCTCATCACCGAGGATCGGACCAACTTCGGGCGGCTGTTGCGTTACAGGGAGGGCGGCATCGAGGTATTGGCCCGAAACCTGCGCGCTCCTCAGACCGTCGCCATCGGCGCCGATGGCGCCTTCTACGTCTCCGAACAGAGAAAAAACCGCATTCTGAAAATCTATGAACCCTAATCATACCCAGCCGCCAGGCGCTGTCAGATCTGGCCTCGACCCCCTGCTCGCCGATATCGTCTTCCTTCTCGGATATGTGCTGACCTATCTGGGCCTTATGGCTGTTTCGCGTGGCATCCTGCTGTTCTTGAATTCCGGTCTCGCTGCAGACATCCCCGCAGCTGATCTGGCCGCGGCCTTTATGGTCGGCCTCAGGTTTGACCTGATAATCGCCTGCATCGTCGGTGCCCCTCTGGTGCTTGCATTACTGCTCCCAGGCGGGTTGGGCAGACGCCGGCTGGCGTTGCTGTGGCTCGGGTTTGCAGGTGCTGTGACTTTGTTTGCGGCGGTCACGGAACTGGAGTTCTATCGTGAGTTCCACACCCGGCTGAACAGTATCGCCTTCCACTATCTGCAGGCCGACGCTGCCACGGTATCCAGCATGATCTGGAATGGTTACCCCGTGGTGCGCTATCTGTTGCTTTGGGTGTTGCTGACCGGCACGTACATTTTGATGCTGCGCTGGATCAACCGACTGACGCCGAAACGCGCAGTCGCCGGCTACCGGGTCGCCCTTCGGGTACCGATTGTGTTGCTGGCCCTTTTTCTGACGGCCTGGGGTGGCCGCGGCACCCTGCGTTCTGGCCCGCCGTTGCGCTGGGGCGATGCCTTCCACAGCAGTCACCTGTTCGCCAATCACCTCGCACTCAATGGCACCTACACGCTTTCCAAGGCCGCGATGGATACCTCCCGCAAGAGTGACGATCACTGGTTGAGCGCGATGCCGAAAGATGCCGCGCTTGCGCGTACCCGTGAGTTGCTGCTGACACCACAGGATGAATTGCTGGAGCCGCAGAAGTACAGCCTTCTGCGCCGGCATACACCGATCAAAAGGCTGCCCGCACCGCCGCGCAACCTCGTGCTCATCGTCATGGAAAGTTTTTCCGGAGAGTTCACTGGGGCGCTCGGCAACGACGTCGGCGTCACCCCCGAGTTCGACAAGCTGGCGGCTCAGGGGCTTCTGTTTGATCGCTTTTTCTCCAATGGCACCCACACGCACCAGGGTATGTTCGCGACGGTGGCCTGTTTCCCGAACCTGCCTGGCTACGAGTACCTGATGCAGCAGCCCGAGGGTCAAAATGGTTTTTCGGGCCTGCCGGTAATGCTTGATAACGAGCGCTTCAATGACGTTTATGTCTACAACGGTCATTTCTCCTGGGACAACCAGGAAGGCTTCTTCCGCAATCAGGGCATGTCGCGCTTTGTCGGGCGCGATGACATCGAAAACCCGGTCTTCATCGATCCGACCTGGGGCGTCTCGGACCAGGACATGTTCGCAAGGGCGGCCGAGGAACTGGATCGAATGCCGGCCGACAAGCCGTTCTATGCGGTCCTGCAGACCCTGTCCAACCACACGCCCTATGCCTTGCCGGAGAAACTGCCGGTCGCGAATGTATCCGGTCACGGAAACCTGGACATGCACCTCACGGCGCAGCGATATTCCGATTGGGCATTGGGACAGTTTTTCGACCGCGTCTCCACATCCCCGTGGTTCGACGACACCCTTTTCGTGATCGTCGGCGACCACGGTTTTTCCACCCAGGAGCAGCTGTCGGAAATCGACCTGGTGCGCTTTCGGGTGCCCCTGCTGATCCTTGGTCCGGGTATCCGCAAAACCTATGGCGCGCTCAATCACACGGTGGGAACGCAGACCGATGTCGTGCCGACGATGGTTGGTCTGCTCGGCGAGCCGTTCGTACACCAGTGCTGGGGGCGCAATCTGTTGTCGTTGCCGGATGGGGATGCCGGCCTGGGGATGATCAAGCCATCAGGAAGCGACCAGACGGTGGCATTCCTAAGCGGCGACCAGATACTGATCAAACCACCGCAGGGCAAGGAGTCACTCGGTCGCTACAGGCTTTCTCCCAACGGATCCTACCAACAGGAAGAAGATGGGGATCGTAGCGAGATCCTTGCTGGCAATCTGGCGGCCTTTGTACAGACAGCGATGCAGAGCCTGCGCGAAAACCGCACTGGCGTTCCCGCGCAAGGGGAGTAGGAACAGGAGAAGCGTCGGAAATGTTGTGGTCTGATCCGACCGCACACTTCGCTAAGGCGGTTAAATTATCGACAGGGGTGGTTTCAGATTGGCCGGCCGAGTTTCAGAATCTCCCGCGCCTGCTGCCATGTCGCGACCGGACGTTCATACTTTTCGCAGAGCTCGGCTGCGCGTCGAATGAGCGCGGCGTTCGAAGGTGCCAGGGTATCCCGATCCAGCCGGATGTTGTCTTCCAGTCCGGTGCGCGTGTGCCCGCCAGAGGAAATCGACCATTCATTTAGCGTGATTTGGTCTTTCCCGACCCCAGCGCCGCACCATTCCGCATCGGGGGCCAGTCGATTCAACGTCTTTATATAGAAATCGAACACATCGCGATCAACCGGCATGGCGTTTTTCACACCCATGACAAACTGGACGTAGAGCGGCCCTTCGATACGCCCGTCTTCGGACATCTGGACAGCCTGGAAGATATGCGACAGGTCAAACGCTTCGATCTCCGGCTTCACGTTGTACCTGATCATCTCCGAAGCCAGCCAATCCACCAGTGCCGGCTCGTTCTGGTAGACCCGGCCGGGGAAATTGTTGGACCCTACGGCAAGAGATGCCATGTCGGGACAGAGCGGCAGCATACCTCCCCGCTCTCTACCCGCCCCCGAGCGGCCCCCGGTGGACAATTGGACGATCATGCCGGGGCAATGCCGTTCGATACCCTCCTTGAGCTGTGCAAACCTTTCCGGATCGGAGGTCGGAGTCTGATCCTCATTGCGAACGTGGCAATGGGCAATGGTCGCGCCCGCCTCAAAGCTTTCGTGGACCGACTCCACCTGCTCCGAGATGCTGATGGGCACCGCCGGGTTGTGCTCCTTGCGGGCTACCGACCCCGTGATAGCGACGCACAGGATACAAGGGCTGGACATAGTCGATCTCCTTGAGAACACGAGGTGGAGGCCAGGTTAAACCCTAGACAATCCACTGTGCACCGTATCCGCCTCGGGGTGAAGCAAGGGATGGGTTGCACCCACCTTTGCTGACGCACGCAGGACGGGCGTGCCGTTGCCGGTCACAGCGACGTAGTATGCTGCTGCAAAACAGATCTGATTTGAGGAGGGTGTATGCCACACGTGTTCCATCGGCACACGCGTACCGAATTGCCCGTTGCCGTACGGGGCGATGGTATCTATGTCATCGATAGTGAGGGGCGTCGTTACCTGGACGCATCGGGCGGCGCTGCGGTGTCCTGCCTGGGGCACAGTCACCCTGGCGTGATTTCGGCGATCAAGCAACAACTGGACGCCATTCCTTACGCCCACACCGCTTTTTTTACCAACGAACCGCTGGAGACTCTGGCCGACGTGCTGATCGAATCTGCGCCCCCCGGCCTGCAGCGTGTCTATTTCGTCTCCGGTGGCTCGGAGGCCGTGGAGGCCGGGCTCAAGCTGGCGCGCCAGTATGCGGTGGAGCGGGGGGAACCGCAGCGCCGGCACGTGATCGCGCGCCGTCAGAGCTATCACGGAAATACCCTGGGGGCCCTCGCCGCCGGCGGCAACGAGTGGCGCCGGCAACAGTTCCGCCCCTTGTTGATCGAGACACATCATATTGCTCCCTGCTATGCCTATCGCGACCAACGCCCGGAGGAGTCCACCGAGGCGTACGGCCTGCGGGTGGCGGACGAGCTCGAGGCTAAGATCGAGGAACTGGGTGCCGATTCGGTGCTGGCATTCGTCGCAGAACCGGTAGTCGGTGCGACGGCCGGCGCGCTCCCGGCAGTGCCCGGTTATTTCCGGCGCGTGCGCGAGATCTGTGACCAGCACGGTGTATTGCTGATGCTGGATGAGGTGATGTGCGGCATGGGGCGCACCGGCAGTATGTACGCCTGTGAACAGGACGGAATAGCGCCGGATCTGCTCACCATAGCGAAGGGGCTGGGTGGTGGTTATCAGGCCATCGGTGCGTTGCTTGTCTCGGAAAAGATTTTCACCACTATCCGCGATGGCAGCGGGTTCTTCCAGCACGGGCATACCTACATGGGTCACCCCACGGCGTGCGCCGCTGCGCTGGCGGTGCAACATGCCATTCGTGACGAGGATCTGCTGACCAATGTGCAGCTCATGGGTGAGCGCCTGGATGCAGCGCTGCGGGCGCGCATAGGCGACAACCCACATGTCGGTGATATTCGCGGCCGCGGGCTTTTCCGCGGGGTCGAACTGGTAGCGGATCGACACTCGAAGAGACCATTCGACAGCGCGCTGAAGATCAACGCCAGGGTAAAGAAGGAGGCGATGTCGCGAGGCCTGATGTGCTATCCGATGGGCGGGACCATCGACGGTGAGCACGGGGATCACGTGTTGCTCGCGCCGCCCTTCATCATCGATGCCACGCAGGTGGACGCGGTTGCCGATCTGCTCGGGCAGACCCTGGAAGCAGTATTGCTTTGAGCGCGACGGACATTCCACTGATCGTCGCCGCGGCCGCCGAGCTCGGGGCGATGGCGCGTGCACTGCTCAAGGGCAGGGGTTGAGGCAACCGACCCGCAGGCCCGCACCCACCTTCGTGCCGCTGGCGGTCTACGGTTTGCTGAGTTCCTCAATGCCGACAAACAGATCAAGGGCGTCCGGGTTGGCCAGTGACTCGCGATTCTTCACCGGCTCGCCATGCACCATGTTGTGGACTGCCATTTCGACGATCTTGCCGCTCTTGGTGCGCGGGATATCCGCTACCTGGACAACCTTGGCCGGCACGTGGCGCGGCGTGGTGTTTTTTCTGACCTGGGCCTTGATGCGGTCGGTCAGTGTCTGATCCAGGGTGCAGCCTTCGCGCAGGCGAACAAACAGGACGATGCGTACGTCGTTGTCCCACTGCTGCCCGATCGCCAGGCTTTCGAGTACTTCGTCGACCTGTTCCACCTGGCGGTAGATCTCCGCCGTGCCGATCCGCACTCCGCCCGGGTTGAGAACCGCATCAGATCGACCATAGATAATCATACCGTCGTGTGCGGTAAGTTCGACGAAGTCGCCATGGCACCAGATGCCGGGGAAACGTTCAAAGTAGGCGGCGCGATAACGTGAGCCGTCCGGATCGTTCCAGAAGCCTATTGGCATGCTGGGAAAAGGGGCGGTGCACACCAGTTCGCCCTTCTGCTCACGCACGGGACGACCGTGCTCGTCGAACACTTCGACACGCATGCCGAGGCCTCGGCATTGAAGCTCGCCCCGCCATACCGGCAGGACCACGCTACCGAGCGCGAAGCAGGAAATGATGTCCGTACCTCCCGAGATGGACGAAAGGCAGACATCCTCCTTGATCTGGTTGTATACGAAATCGAAACCCTCGGGCGCGAGCGGGGAGCCGGTCGACAGGATGCTCTGCATCTCCACCAGCCGGTGCGTCTCGCGCGGTCTTATCCCGCCCTTGTTGAGGGCGTCGAGATACCTGGGCGAGATGCCGAATACCGTGATTCCGACTTCGTCGGCATAGTCGAACAGACAATTTCCGTCCGGATAAAAGGGTGAACCATCATACAGCGTCAGCGTGGCCTCCGACGCCAGGCCGGACACCAGCCAGTTCCACATCATCCAGCCACAGGTGGTGAAAAAGAACAATCGATCTCCGGGGTGGACGTCGGCGTGCAGCTGGTGCTCTTTCAGGTGCTGAAGGAGGGTCCCGCCGGCGCTGTGTACGATGCACTTCGGCACGCCCGTGGTGCCCGAAGAGAACATGATATAGAGCGGATGGTCGAACGGCAGCTGTGCAAAATCGATTTCAGCAGGCGCCTGCCCATGCAAGAAGTCCGCGAGGCGAAGCGCTGAGGGGATACTGTCGACGGCCGGACGGTCGTTGACATAAGGGACGATGACGACCCGTTCCAGGCTTGGTATCGCAGGAACGATATCGGCAAGTTTCGCCAGTACATCGTGCGTCTTGCCGCCGTAAAAGTAGCCGTCGACGCTGAACAGAACCCGCGGCTCAATCTGCCCGAATCGATCAATTACGCCCTGCACGCCAAAGTCCGGCGAACACGATGACCATACCGCGCCGATCGAGGTGGCTGCGAGCATACCGACGATGGTTTCCGGCATATTGGGCATATAGGCCGCGACGCGGTCACCCGGTCGTATGCCCGCCTCGCGCAGGGCGCGCGCAAGCACAGACACCTGCTCGTACAGCCGGGCATGGCTCAGGCTTGAACGGGCCCTGTCCTCGCCCCGGAAGTGGATGGCAATGGCATCGTCACGCCGGCGTAGCAGATTTTCGGCGAAGTTGAGCCTCGCCTCCGGGAACCAGCGTGCGCCGGGCATCATGTGGCCGTCAGCCAGCACCACATCGCCGCGCTTGGCCGCACGCACCCCGGTGAACGCCCAGACCGCCGCCCAGAACGCCTCCGGTTGTTCAATTGACCAAGCATACAGCCGGTCATACGAACGGATGCTGGCGTCGCCATGCCCGTCGACCCACTCGATGAACTCCGTGACACGGGCGCCTGCCAATCGTTCCGGCGAAGCTCGCCATAGAGCAGCAGTCACTTCAGCGGCCTCACGACCGAACAGGGCGCGCGTAAGACACGCCGCTCGAGACAAGTTCTCTGAATGTTCGATCCTGGGTCTTCAAAGCAAGTTATCCTCCGGCAGCTCGGGCGGGTGACCTGGTATCACATAGTAGCTGCACTGGCCCGACTTTGGGCCGAGGGTCAAGTCCCGACTACTTTAATTTATCCAATTGGCAGGCCGCCCGTTGCAAATGGTTGTCCTTATGTTCTTAAACGAACTCAGAGAAATCTGAAGCGTTGAGCTGCTGCACACCCACGGAGTTATAAGCGTCAAGTCTGCGCGAGAAGTGATTTGAACTCTCTTCGATACTCGCGACGGTTCAGATCAATTTCGATAGTTGACAGGGAAGACAAACAGACAAGGCGATCGCGCCAGGCCAGCGACAACAGGCCCGGTTCTGCTTCAGACAGAGGCTCAGTGATTTGGAGCCCAAATTGCCGCCGCACCCAAGCCGTGAATCTGTATTTTGCGGCGTGCCCAGTTGATAATCAGCCCATGCAGATATCCTGGAAAGACAGCATCCACCGCCAGCGCGAGGAGCTTGCCCGCATCCTGCGCGAACCCCTGGCGCAACTGGCCGAACGCTGCGCCCCGGCATGGGGGGAGCGAGAGCGGCTGAATGAGATCCTCACCGAGGGCTTCGCCGACATCCCCCATTGCAGCTTCCTGTACTGCCTGGACACCGACGGCCGCCAGATCTGCGACAGCGTCGGCATGGCGGGGATCGCGCCCCAGCATTTCGGGCGCGATCGCTCCGGACGCCCGTACATGAAGGAAGCGGTGCCAGCCTGGGGATTCCTGCTCTCCGATGCCTATATCGGCCTGATGGAGCATCGCCCGTCGCTCACCGCCCTGCAGATCGTCTCGTCGAATCATCGGGCCCTGGGTTTTCTCGGCGCGGACTTCGACCTGCGCAATCTGCCGGTCACATCGGAACTCTACGAAGAGCCCGGTTATTGGCGCCAAGTCAAGGGTGACCCGGCGATTCGCGGCCAATTGTTCGAGCAGTGCCGCGCCGAAAGTCCCATGGACCGTAATATGGAACAGGCGCTGTCCATCCTGGATGAATTGCTGACTGAGCGCGGTGTGTTCCAGTGCCAGATCCACTTCTCCAGCAGCCAAGCGACCATCTGGACCCTGGACGACCCCTTTCGCTATCGCATCCTGGACCAGGAAGCGTTGAACGATCCCGACATCTGCCTGGTATTCCCGTCGCGGCCCTATCCCGTCGACGCAGTCATCCCCCAGCAAGACGTCATCCGGGTGCTGGAGACCATGCGTTCGTTACGCACGACCGACCAGACCATTTACCTGCGCACAGCCTCCATCAACCTATTCAACGGCATGATCAGCCTGACTTTCTCCTGCGACGGCTCCCACTACATGTCGCACGTGGAGTTCCTGCTAAAAGACACCTCGTTCTGGTTCTGAAGGACCGCTTTGTGTGGTGGCCGCCCGACCACGGTCAGTTACCGATAGCGCCCCTCTGGTCAATCGATCACCGCAGGGGGCGTCACTGATTGGAGACCTTTGCGGTGCAGCGGTCGGCAGTCGGCCACAGGAGCTGTCCGGTCGGTTGGCTCGGTATTGGTCGGCTGGCAGCCTCTTGGCCGACGTCCCCGCTACCGGGGTTTCTCCAGGGAAACGCGCTCTGTTCCCAATTGCTTTTCGGTGAGGTTGATCAGGGCCGCAGAAAAGCCCGGGGACAACTGAACGCGGGTTGAGTCCGGTCCACTCAAGACCCATTTGCGGCAATTGTAGTAGTCGAGTTCTGGCGCAACCGATGGGAAACGGCCGCAATTGAAGTAGCGCCAATAAAAGCTGTCGTGACCGCGACAAAGCCCAAGGTCTTCGTCGAGCAGCGGGCAGGTATAGCCGCCGGCTCGGCAGCAGTTGGAACAAGCGCCGCATGACCCTCCATGAGGCCAGTTTGGGTGCAAGGTTGTTGTGGCTGAGTCGGGGGTTGAGCGTGGCGGTGTAGTCAGCGGTACCGAGAACAAGAACCCCCTATTGTCCCTGAGCATCAGACTGAGTAACCGCAATGCGTGTGGCAACAGCCCGAGACCCGCCGACCAATGGCGCCAAAAACGCCAGTCACCGAAGAAATACCAAGTCATCAGTGGCGCGCTCAGAAAGCCGCCGACCACGCTCACCACGGAAAAACTGATGTAGGCGATGAAAGTGAGGCGAGCCAAGGCCCAGCGCACCTTGGTGAGTTGCTGGGACACGTTCAGTGCAGTGCCAAAGCCGGAAAGACGGAGGGAGTTCGGTTTCAATGTCTGTTCATGTCGCGGGAAGTCGAATAGGTCAATGTCGAATTGCGGCGTGCCGCAATGAGATGGTCCCGGCGCCCTTTTCCTCCGGAATCGCCCGATATCACTTGGTTTCGATATTCAAATACATCCGGGCAATTATATGCCAAATTGCCAAAACTTATCGTACGCGTGGCCTATGTATCCCGTGCCTGCGGCGCGTGTTGACAGCTGCCGGGCCAGCCGGTATCTCTAATGACGGCAGTGTGTCGATAGCGTTCCAATCTCTCGGTTGCGAGAATTCGGCTACGGCCTATCCGGGTTCAGTCGTCCGGAAAAAACGGGCTGATGGAGAAGTAAAGCAACAGCCCGACGATCAGGCTGTACAAAATTACCTGTACCGGATTCTCCAGCAGATTCTGCAGGAAGGTCCGGTGCTGTCCGACGCGGCGCAGTCTCTCGTACTCCGCGTGTTTCTCGCGGAAACGGCTTTCCTGGTAGTCATCCATCAGCGCTTTGGCGCGATCGTACTGGTGCTCGTCGTTCAGCCAGATGCCCGGTGCGGAGATCCCCCAGGGCCCGCTCTGCGTCTCGTAGAAATCGATCCGATGCTCCTGCAGCAAGCTGCGGATTTCCTGGATCTCGTCGTCGGGCGCATGGCGCAGTTTGATCAGCAATCTGGACATGTACTTGGCAATCCCCGACATTGCCACTGGCTCCCACCTTCCTGTGCGCCGGGGCGAAAGTGTCAGTTCGAGCAAGCCCAATGGGTCGGACTACAAGCCTACCAATTCTGCATGCACTCCCTGATCGGTCACCCGTTTCAGAATCCTCTGCGAGTCCATGACACCCTGGTCGTACCCGACGATCGTCAGGTGCGGGGCCCGGTCAGAATTTTGCACACTGACAACCCCATCCAAGGCACGCAGGCTTTCTTCGATGGTATCGCGTTGTTCTGCACTGAGTTTTTCGTCA
This sequence comes from uncultured Gammaproteobacteria bacterium, assembly GCA_963753845.1. GTDB lineage: Bacteria > Pseudomonadota > Gammaproteobacteria > Chromatiales > Chromatiaceae > Thiosocius. Next base: position 209,716 of record CAVWEI010000001.1, on the reverse strand, counting down.
ATATGCAGAGTGATGTCAGCAAGGTTGATATCGTTCATAAATGCCTCCCGATCGCCCTTAGTCCTTATTTCATTATCAGCCCAGCAGTAAGGAATTATTCTGATCCGGGTCAATGTGCCACCCTCGGCGTTCTGCCGCGAAGCTGGGAACGAGACTGCTTCAGGGCCGATGAACTACCGCGCCAAGGGCAAGACCAAGCGCAAGACCATGACGCTCAGCACTGGCGAATTCATGCGCCGCTTCCTGCTGCATGTGCTGCCCAGCGGCTTTCACCGCATTTGTCACCGCGGCCTGATCGCCAATGCCGGGCGCAGGGAGAATCTGGCACGGGCGCGTGAACTGCTGAACGTGCCGCGAGGCGCCGAATGAGTATTTGCGCCCACCGCTTTTACCGTCCCTATCGTTATCAACCAGCGCCGATACGGGCAGCCTTTGTGCCATGCCAGCCCCATAGGAATCGCCCTACACCACCGCGCGCAGACGCTGACCCTTGACCGCAGGCAGAACGACCGCAGCGTTGATGCACAGAGAAGCTTCAGGCAAAGGAGGTCAGTCGCTACACGCCGCGCTTATTGGGAGCGTTTTTATTTCAGTCTCGCTGTATAACTCCAAGAGAGCCCGCGTCAGAAGTTCTTACCGAATTCCCAAAGAAAAAGGGCTTAGGAGGTAAAACTCTCTAAGCCCTTGATTTTATGGTGGGTCGTGGGCGATTCGAACGCCCGACCAATTGATTAAAAGTCAACTGCTCTACCAGCTGAGCTAACGACCCGAAATTGTGCTTTTCAGCGGCCAGGTGCCGCAAAGAGGGCGCATTATACAGTACCGGGCAGGTGGCTCAACCCTCTTCGGCACGCCGCTCAGATCGCCTCCAGCCGACGGAGACGCTCGGGCAACAGGTGCAGATCCACCAGTCCCGTCACGAGTGCCTTGCCGAGGCTGGCCTCGTCCTCGTAGACCATTCTGTAGTACTGCACCTTCATGGTGAGCGCGCTGCCGAGAAAGATGGCCCCAAAAGTCAGGATCGAACCGACCGCCAGGGTGGATATGCCGGTGATGGCCTGGCCGACGGTGCATCCCATGGCCAGGGTGCCACCGAATCCCATCAGGACTGCACCAATGACATGGTTGAAGGCGTCCCGTGCCGAGCTGAACCACTCGATCCGAAAGCTGCGCGCGATCAGCGACCACAGCAGCGAACCCAGCAAAACACCCAACACGGCGACCACACCGAAAGTGAGCAGTGCACGCTCGAAACCACCGGCTGCAAAGGCCAGGGTCTGCCCCAGGGGGTTGATAAAGGTATACGACTGCGCGGCCAGGGGACGCCCCTGCGCGGGTTTACCCTCCTCCGAGTCTGCAAGCATGTCCCATTCCTCGTAGTAGGACGACAGGCTCATCGCCGCATCGTCCGCCAGGACTGCCACGTTGCTGCTCAGGTACCAGGCACCGAGCACGGCCAGCCCGACGACCAGGCCGCCCAGGATATTGTCCCTGTTGCCGCGAAAATCGGGAGACTTGAACGCAAAGACAACCAGCAGCAGGCCCAGCAGCGCCCCGATGACGAGACGCGCCGTACCTGCCGCATCACCGGCGAGCAGGTAGCCCAGGTCCTGGGAGGCGCCGAGATCGACCGACATCGGCCGGATCCAATCGTAGAACAGCACACTCATCAGTGTCTTGTCCGAACCTGGGAACGGATTGATCATGTAATAAGAGATCACTCCGATGATCGCAAACACGACCACGGACTTCAGATTGCCGCCACCGATCCGGATCAGGGTCTTGTTGCCGCAGCCGCTGGCCAGGGTCATGCCGATACCGAACATCAACCCGCCCAGGACGTTCTCGACCCAGATGAGGTTACCCGCGCGATAAGGTGGGAAGGTGCCGGTCGCATCGACCAGGCCAAGGTATTCCAGGACGGCCACACCCGATACCGCGATCGCAATGGCGAACAGCCATGCGCGCATACGGCCCGTGTCGCCCATATTCACCAGATCGGAAACCGCGCCCATGGTGCAGAAGTTGGTCTTGTTGACGACCACGCCCATTGCCAGGGCGATCAGAAAGGCGCCCCACAGCAGCGCCGCCTCGGCCTCGATGAAATTATCGAACAGCATTCAATCCCTCCTCGACATGCCCCTGGTTGCGGGCAGGTTCGCTTGTGTCGCAGGAGGGTACCGAATTGGTGGTGCCGGAGCCAGTCAGCCCCGAGGTAGGTCGGGCTTTGCCCGACGATTTGCGGCAGGCACAGCCTGCCCTACGATGGCTCGAAGCTGATGCCCGGTTCTGGCAAGTCGGGCTTTGCCCGACGATTTGCGGCAGGCACAGCCTGCCCTACATAGGCTGAAACAGCCGGAGGCCTAGGCGCGGTAGCGGGTCGGGTCGGTGACACCGGCGGCCTGGAATCCCTCGGCGCGCAGGCGACAGGAATCGCAGACAGCCGCAGGCAATACCCTCCTCGTCCGCCTGGTAGCAGGACACGGTGAGCGCATAATCCACGCCCAGTTCGGTTCCGGCCCGGATGATCTCGGCCTTGCTCATCTCGATCAGCGGCGCATGCACCTTGAACTCGCCACCCTCGACACCCGCCTTGGTGGCCAGGTTGGCCAGGTGCTCGAAGGCCTCGATGAAGGCCGGACGACAATCCGGATAGCCGGAGTAGTCGACCGCATTTACGCCAACGAACAGATCGGTGGAACCAAGCACCTCGGCCCAGCCCAGGGCCAGGGCCAGGAACACGGTGTTGCGTGCCGGCACGTAGGTGACGGGGATGCCCTCGCCGCCCGCCTCGGGCACATCGATCGAGCTGTCGGTCAGGGCCGAGCCGCCGATCACGTCCAGCGAAAGCGGTAGCACCTTGTGCTCGCTCACCCCCAGCGCCCCGGCGACCCGACCAGCGGCCGCCAGCTCGGCATGATGACGCTGACCGTAGTCGAGGCTCAGTGCATAGCAATCGAAACCCTGTGCACGCGCCATAGCGAGCACGGTGGCCGAATCCAGCCCACCGGACAGCAGGACCACGGCCTTGCGGGTTGGACTGCTCATCGGCCCGGCTCGTTGCCCCAGAGGACCTTGTGCAGCTGCAGCTGAAACCGGACATCGAGCCGGTCGCGCAGGATCCAGTCGGCCAGTTGTGCGGGTGGCAGGTCGCCGGCGACCGGCGAGAACAACACCTCGCAGCGCACCGCCAGATCCCAACGCTGGAGCTGATCGCGGCTCCACTGGTAATCGGCCTCATCCGTGATCACGAACTTGACCTGATCCGCTGCACGCAGATGCTCAATGTTGGCGTACAGATTTTTGTCCATCTCGCCCGAACCCGGCGTCTTCAGGTCCATCACCCGGACCACCCGCGGATCGACGGTCGAGATGTCGATCGCACCACTGGTCTCGAGCGACACCTGATAGCCGGCATCGCACAAAGCGGTAAGCAGATTGACGCATTCGGTCTGTGCCAGGGGCTCACCCCCGGTGACCGTGACATGGCGCGCCTCATACTGCGCCACTGTTTCGAGGATATTGTCGATCTCCCACCAGTCACCGCCCTTGAATGCATAGGCGGTATCGCAATAACCGCAGCGCAGCGGGCAGCCGGTCAGGCGGACGAATACGGTGCGCCAACCGACGCTCGCACTCTCGCCCTGCAGTGAATGGAAAATCTCGGTGAGACGAAGTCGCGCCATGGGGCCAATGCAGAAGTGGTGGTGGGTCAGTGACCGGCGCCGAGTTTCTCCAGCCTCTGCCTGGCCAGCCCTACAGCCGGTGAATCCGGGTAGTCCTTCAGCACCTTTTGATAACTCCTGCGCGCCGCATCGTTGTTGCCCGCCGCCTGTTCCAGGCGACCAATCTTGAACAGCGCGCCCGGGGCCTTGGTGCTGTCCGGGTACTTGCTGACCACCAGCTCGAACGCCTGCTGCGCCTCGGCATTATGCTGCGAGACGTAGTTGGCCTCACCCAGCCAGTACTGCGCATTTGGCGCCAGCTCGTCGTCCGGGTATTTCTTCAGAAAAACCGTAAACGCCTTGGCGGCTTCCTCGTAACGTCTGCTCTGAGGGCTGAGCAGGTCGTAGGCCGCCTGGTATTCGGCCTCTATCTGTTTGCGGTCGGTGGCACTTGCAGCCAGCTGGGGCTGGGGAGTACGTGTCTCCACCGCGGCCGGCGAGCCAGCCCTGGCGCTGTCCGATGCGGAAACCGGTGGCGTGCCGGCGCTTTGGCCGCTACCAAGGCGCTGGTCGATATCCAGATACAGATCACGCTGTTTGCGTTCGAGCTGCTCCATCTCGTGGCCGAGATTTTCGACCTGGCCACGCAGCTCGCGGTTTTCACGCCGCACCTCTTCGAGCTGCAGCGTGATGTCCGTAATGCGACTGACCCTGCGTTCGAGCAGGTCCAGCCGCTCCGACGTGGAGGGTTCCGCCAGTATTGCGGCCGGCATCACGCAGGCCGCGGCAAGGAAAAGATGGCGTAAGCACTTCATGCCGGATCAGGCCACTCAGTAGACCAGCACGGCACGACGGTTCTCGGCCCAGGCCGCCTCGTCGTTTCCGGTCACGGCAGGCCTTTCTTCGCCATAACTGATGCCGTTGATCTGTGCCGCGTCCACTCCTTCGGCCTCGAGAAAATTCCTGACCGCATTGACGCGACGCTCACCCAGGGCGATGTTGTACTCACGCGAGCCGCGCTCGTCCGCATGCCCTTCGATCAACACCAGCACGTTGCGGTTCTTGTTGAGATAGTCTGCATGCGCGCGCAGCACGTCGATGTATTCGGTACGGATGGTGCTCTCGTCGAACTCGAAATAGATCGTCTTCGTGTATAGCGGACTGTTGGGGTTATCCAGCGGATTGCCGGACCATGAACCCCCGTAACCGGCCCCCATTGTCGTGGCACCGGACGAGCCGGGTCCATCTACTGCGGCACCCTCGCCTTCCTTGCTGCCGGTGCTTGAACAGCCGGCAAACAGGAACGCCAACAAGGCGATTGCCAACCATGCCGAACTCTTGAATTTCATTTAACGATTCCTCTCCTGTTGAAGATAGGGTGACCAGACGGGTTCCCGCACGTCGCCTTCCTGAATACGCAGGCGCTGTTGCACCCTGCCATCGGTCGAGACAGCCGCGAGCACGCCCTTGCCGTTCGCCCTAGCCGCGTAAATTATCATGCTGCCATTGGGGGCGAAACTGGGAGATTCATCAAGTCGACCAGTGCTCATAACGCGAAAGTCGCGGGTCTCGAGATCCAGTGTGGCAATCCGGTACTGACCATCGACGCGGGTGACCATGGTCAATATCTTCCCGTCCGGCGAAAAAGAGGCGCGTGCGTTGTACTTGCCCTCGAACGAAACCCGCTTGGGCTCACCGCCGTTCACCGAAACCTGGTAGATCTGCGGTGAGCCGCCACGATCCGAGGTGAACACCAGCGACTTGCCGTCGGGCGCCCAGGATGGCTCCGTATCGATCGACCAGTGCCGGGTGATCGGGCGCAGGCTGCGGCGCGCCATGTCCATGACGAAGATATCGGGGTTGCCGTCCTTGGAAAGGGTCAGCGCGAGGAAGCGACCGTCGGGCGACCAGGCCGGTGCACCGTTGATCCCCTTGAAAGAGGCGATCTTCTCGCGTTTTCCGGTAAAGACCTCCTGCACCCAGACCGACGGCTGCGCCTTTTCGAACGAGACATAGGCAAGCCGGCGGCCATCCGGCGACCAGGCCGGCGACATGATGGGATCCTTCGAGGACACGATCGCCTGTGTGTTGTAGCCATCCGTATCGGCAATGCGCAGCTCCACCTGATCCTCGCCCTGGGCGTTGCGTTCCGATGTGACATAGGCGATACGGGTCGCAAATGCGCCCGGCTGCCCGGTCAGGGTCTCGTAGATGATGTCTGCGATGCCGTGCGCAGTGGCACGCAGATCACTCGCGGTGGTCGGTATGCTGTAACCGGTGACCTGTTCACCACGAAACACGTCATACAGGTAGAACTTCACGATATAGCCGCCCGGGCCGTTCGGGCTGACCTCGCCGATAACGAGATTCTCGACGTTCAGGGCGCGCCAGTCGCGGAAATCGACCTCGTCACCACGCGTGGGACGCGCCAACATCTCTTTGGTCGGCAATGGCTTGAAGCGCCCGCTACGGCCGAGATCGGCCGCGATGATTTCGGCCACGTCCTGCGGCGGCGGGCCGCCGGGATCACCGCGCCAGCCAAAGGGCACCACCGCGATCGGCAGCGCCCCCTCGGCACCCTGGGTGATCTCGATGGTCAGCGTGGAGCCATTCACCTGCAGGGACGCACCGAGCAGGAGGACCAGAAAAAACAATCTCTTCATAGGGATGACAACTCAACTGCCGGGTTCAAATACAAACTCGATGTCGCGAAACTGCGCCGCCAGACGCTTCGACCTGGGCATGGGCAGCGGATCCGCCTTGCGCACGGCGGCCTCCACCGAGCGATCGAAGGCGATATTGCCGCTGGACTTTACCACGTTGACCAGCAACACCGAGCCGCTTGCTCCAAGGCGCACCCGCAGCGTGCATTTCAAGCCATCCGTTCCGGGTGGTCTCAACCAGTTCCGTTCGATTTTCTGCTTGATCAGGGCCGCCGACCTGACTACTCTCGGATGCGTCCGCCTCGGCCTGGTACTGCGCCTGAAGCTCTGCCTCGCGATCGGCACGCGCTTTGGCCTCCGCCTGGCGTTTGCGCTCCGCCTCGGCCTTTTTCTTTGCCTCGATCTCCGCCTTCTTCTTTGCCTCGGCCTTCGCTTTTGCCTCCGCCTCTGCCTTCTCGCGGGCGGCCTGTTCTTCCTTCAACCGTTTCTGCTCGAGTTCACGTTTCTTTTCGAGTTCTGCCAGGCGTTTCTTTTCCGCCTCCTGGCTCTTCTTCTGCTCTTCTTCCTTGCGCTTGAGCTCGGCCAGGCGCACCTTTTCGGCCTCGGCCTTCTTCTTTTCCTCGGCCGCCTTGCGCGCCTGCTCCTCCTTGCGCTGTTTCTTCTGCTGCTCGAGTTCTGCCAGCTTGCGCTTTTCCTCGGCTCGGCGTTCCTTGAGCGCCTCGGCCTTCTCCTGTTCCGCGCGCTCGGCTGCTGCGGCCTTCTCGAGCTTATCGCGCTCGGCCGCCTGGCGTTTCGACACCTCGGCATCCAGTTTTTCCTGGTCCACCAGTTGTGCCTGCACCACCACCACGTCGGCCCCGATCGGCTTGACCGGCTCGCGCCAGTCGATGCCCACCACCAGCAGCACGGCCAGCCCCAGGTGCAACAGCACGGCCAGCAGCAGTGCCACCGGGTTTTGTTTCAGGACCGCGAGCACTAGCCTGGGAATCTCACCAGCCGGCCGACGGCTACTCGGCAACCGTTTGAATCTTTAACGAAATATTTCAACATGAAGGTTCTTCGCTCGTTTAGGGATTGTTTTCGCCGTCGACCTATCGCGGTACTGGCGGTTTCTCGCTCGCTCTGGCTTGGTCTTCATTCAACTGGTAGCTACGGCTACCAATTTCACTCCAGCCCGGCGCCAGATCGGCTGCGAAATCCGCCAGCCCTCGCGATGCCGGTGAAATTTCCAGGCTAGCGTCCCCCGGCGTCCTTCTCGGGCGGCTGTGTGATAAGGCCTACACTCGGCGCACCGGCCTCCTGCAGCAACACCATGGCCTCGACGACATGCCGGTACACCACGTTGCGATCGCCCTTCACCAGCACCGGTATGCCGGGATTGTGTTTGAGGATCGCGGCGCTCTTGAGCAACAGCTGTTCGGGATCGAGCTGCTGCGTCTTGTCGTCGTCATAAGTCAAATGGAAGCCCCCCGAGGCGTCGACCGTCACCAGCAGCGGCCGCTTTGCATCCTCCTCGATCGGCTTCGCATCGGCCTCGACCAGGTCGACCTTGACGCCCTGGGTCAGCAATGGCGCGGTGATCATGAAGATCACCAGCAGCACGAGCATCACGTCGATGTACGGAACGACGTTGATTTCGGACATGGGACGCCTTGTCTTTTGTCTATGGGCCATCAGTCAATCACCCGGACGGACGCAGAGTGCACGGAGAAGCGCGGAGATCGCAGAGTTTTGCTTGTCAACATACGGGGGGTCCTGCGACCTCAGTGAGGCCCTGTGAACTCTGCGTACTTTTTTCATGGCCATTCTCAGCGGCTCTTGGCACGCGTGTGGGCCTGGCGTTGCAGGATGTTGGAAAATTCCTCGACGAAATCGTCGTAGCGGTTCTCCAGCCGCTGCACCGAGTTGGCGTACTTGTTGTACGCGACCACTGCGGGAATGGCGGCGAAAAGACCCATTGCGGTGGCGATCAGTGCCTCGGCGATACCCGGCGCGACCAGGTTCAGGGTGGCCTGCTTGACGTTCCCGAGGGCATGGAAGGCATTCATGATGCCCCAAACGGTACCGAACAGGCCGACGTAGGGGCTGGTCGAACCGACCGTGGCGAGGAATGACAGATGGCTCTCGAGCGTATCGATCTCGCGGCTCAGCGCCACCCGCATCGCACGCCGGGCACCCTCGACCAGGGCCATGGGCTCGACGCCCGAATTCTCGCGCAGGCGTGCGAACTCGCGAAATCCTGCATGAAAGATCGCCCCGGTACTGCGCAGGGTCTCGCGGTCACGGTCGACCGACCGGTAGAGGTCGCCGAGATCCCCGCCGGACCAGAATCGGTTCTCGAACTCTTCGGCGTCGCGCTGCGCCCGTTTGAGCACCCGCGAACGGTCGAAGATGATGGTCCAGGAAAGCACCGAGGCCACCACCAACAGCGCCATCACAAGCTGCACCACCAGGCTGGCGTGCAGGATCAGGCTGAAAATAGACAGGTCGTTACTGGGCATTTTTCAACGTCTCGCGGATATTGTCCGGTATCGCGACCGGGCGGAATCTTTGCTTCTCCAGGCACGCCACCTTCACGGTCGCCCGACTGAGCACGGTGTCCGGCGTGCGCACGATGCGCTGTCCGAACGTCAGGCTGGCCCTGCCGATCTCCTCGATCTCCAGTTCCACCAGCAGCGCATCGTCGAAGCGCGCCGGAAGAAGATAATCGATCTCGACCCGACGAACCGCGAACAAGATCCCGGCATCGCGCATCAGCGTATCCTGCCCAAACCCCAGATAACGCAGCCACTCGGTGCGCGCCCGCTCGAGGTATTTCAGGTAATTGGCGTAGTACACCACGCCGCCGGCATCGGTATCCTCGTAGTAAACGCGCACCGGCCATTCGAATAAGCTCAACGCACTGCCTGCTCTGATCGAAAGTTCAACAAATGGTTCAGTCGTCCGCCAGGTCGGCGAACAGGTCCGCGGCATTGTCCGACTTCGGGGGGTTCAGACCGAAATGGATATAGCAGGCCCGGGTGGCCATGCGCCCACGCGGCGTGCGCATCAGGTAACCCTGCTGGATCAGGTAGGGCTCCAATACGTCCTCGATGGTGCCGCGTTCCTCGCCGATGGCCGCCGCCAGGCTGTCAACCCCGACCGGCCCGCCGTCAAATTTCTCGATCACCGCGCGCAGCAGACGGCGGTCCATCTGGTCGAAGCCGTTGGCATCGACCTTGAGCATCTTCAACGCCGCATCCGCCACCTCGGCATTCACCTCGCCATGCGACTTGACCTGGGCGAAATCGCGCACCCGACGCAGCAGGCGGTTGGCGATACGCGGGGTCCCGCGAGAGCGCCGCGCGATCTCCGCCGCCCCCTCGGCATCCGCACTGACCCCGAGGATACCGGCCGTGCGGCGCACGATCCGCGCCAGTTCGGCATCCGAGTAGAACTCCAGGCGCTGTACGATACCGAAGCGGTCGCGCAGCGGCGAGGTCAGCAGGCCGGCCCTGGTGGTCGCACCCACCAGGGTGAACGGGGGCAGGTCGACCTTGATCGAACGCGCGGCCGGGCCCTCGCCGATCATGATGTCCAGCTGGTAGTCCTCCATCGCCGGATACAGCACCTCCTCGACCACGGGGCTGAGGCGATGGATCTCGTCGACGAACAGCACGTCGTGCGGCTCGAGATTGGTCAGCAATGCCGCCAGGTCGCCCGGGCGCTCGAGTACGGGACCCGAGGTCTGGCGCAGGTTCACCCCCATCTCATTGGCCACGATGTGCGCCAGAGTGGTCTTGCCGAGCCCGGGCGGACCGAATATCAGCACATGATCGAGCGCCTCACCGCGGTCGCGTGCGGCGGGGATGAAGATCTCCATCTGTTCGCGTACAGCCGGCTGGCCGACGTACTCGGCCAGCGTCTTGGGCCGGATGGCACGATCGATCGCGGTATCTTCGGCGGCGGACTGGGCACTGATAAGACGGTCGGGATCTTGCATCGGCCGATTATGGAGTAACGGGGGCGCGGCTTCGAGTGCTGAAAAGGGCAATTTGCGGGCAATCGTCTTGGCAGGGCCGGGCAAACGCTCGACGAACGAGGTTTGCGTTGCCACCGAGCCTCTGGACGCAGAGCTCACAGAGGCGCAGAGGACACGGAGATTTCTCTGGCATAGCCAGGGGCAGGCGGGGGATTCTGCAGCAACTCACCCTTTAGGCGGGCTGAAGGTTCCATCTACTCAGCCGACGCATCACTGCTCTGCGTCCTTCGAGCCTCTGCGAACTCCGCGTCCCGCAAGACCCAAGCCAGCCAAAATCTGACTGATACCAGATTACTTCACGGTCCCCTGCAGGGCGGCCCTGATGATCGCCTCGGTATCCATGCCTTCCTGGAACACCTTGCTCACCATGCGGCTGGCCTCCGGCGGCCGGTAACCGAGCACGACCAGGGCGCTGACCGCATCCTGGTCGGCCCCGGCCGGGGCCCAACCGGGAGGCGCCGGACTGCCCGCCAGTGCCTGGACACCGATCTTGTCCAGCTTGTCGCGCATCTCCACGACCAGGCGCTCGGCGGTCTTCTTGCCGACCCCGGGCAGTCGGGTCAGCGCGGCCAGGTCACCGGCCTGCACTGCCTGGCCGAATTCCTCCGCGGTCATGCCCGACAGCACGCCCAGGGCCATCTTGCCGCCCACGCCGCTGACCTTGAGCAGGGCCCGGAACAGGGTGCGATCGGCCTCGCGCGCAAAGCCGTACAGGACGTGAGCGTCCTCGCGCACCGACAGATGCGTGTGCAGTGTCACCTCGGTGTCATCGCTCGGCAGCACGTAGAAGGTCGACATGGGTGCCTCGATCTCGTAACCGACCCCGCTGACCTCGAGCAGCAGGAAGGGCGGCTGTTTGCTGAGGATCCTGCCACGCAGGCGCCCGATCATTGCGCGCCCTCGATATGGCGCCGGGTGGCATGACTGTGTGCATGACAGAGCGCGATCGCCAGCGCGTCCGACTCGTCCAGGCCCATCTTGCCCTGCAATCCCAGGATGATCCGCACCATGTGCTGTACCTGCTCCTTCTCCGCCCGGCCGCTGCCCACCAAGCCCTGCTTGACTGCCGCGGGGGTGTATTCGAACACGGGCAGTTCGAGGGTGACCACGGCGCTGATCGCCGCACCGCGCGCCTGCCCCAACTTGAGCGCCGAAGAGGCGTTGCGCGATACGAAGACCTGCTCTATCGCCACCTCATCCGGCTGCCACTGCCCGAGTACCGCGCGCAGCCCCTTGAAGATCTCACCCAGGCGATCCGGAAAATCTCCGGACAGGGTGCGGATGCAGCCCGAGTCCAGGCGGCGGCTGCGCACGCCATCGCTCTCGATGACACCATAGCCGGTAACCCGCGAGCCGGGGTCGATGCCGAGCACCCGGGTCATCGCCACTACCCCTCCAACTGTTCCATGATCTCGGAGGAGATATCGGCATTGCTGTAGACCTCCTGCACGTCGTCGAGATCCTCCAGGAATTCGATCAGGCGCAGCAGCTTTTCGGCATTGTCTAGGTCGAGGGGTGAACTGCTCTCGGCATCGAAGGTCACCTCGGCGTTGTCCGGCTCGTAACCGGCCACACGCATCGCCTCCAGCACGTCGGAAAATTCATCCGGGTCGGCATACACATCGACCGATCCATCGTCGTTCTCCACCACGTCTTCCGCCCCGGCCTCGAGTGCGGCCTCCATGATGGCGTCCTCGTCGGCCCCCGGGCCGTAGCTGATGATGCCCTTCTTGCTGAACATGTACGCCACCGAGCCGTCGGTGCCCAGGTTGCCGCCATGCTTGGAGAAGGCGTGGCGGACCTCGGAGGCGGTGCGGTTGCGGTTGTCGGTCATGCAATCGACGATGATCGCGACGCCACTGGGGCCATAACCCTCGTAACGGATCTCGTCATAGCTGCTGTCGTCCTCACCACCGGCCCCGCGCTTGATCGCGCGATCGACCGTGTCGTTGGGCATATTGGCACCGCGCGCCTTGTCCACCGCCAGGCGCAACCGTGGGTTGGCGTTGATGTCGCCGCCACCCTCTTTCGCCGCGACCGTCACCTCGCGGATCAGTTTCGACCACAATTTGCCTCGCGCCTTGTCGGTCGCAGCCTTCTTGTGTTTGATATTGGCCCACTTGCTGTGACCTGCCATGCAACTACCCCGTACCCATGCATTGAAATTGCGTTGATTTGCCTCAATCGCGGGATTTTATCACTGCAGGCGCCGCTCGACAGCGTTCAAGTTGAGGCCCCCCTGGCCGCCAAACCGGGGGTCTGCGGAAAGCCAGCAACAATGAAAGGTCCAAACCACCGACTGACCACAGCCACCCTGCCGATCATGCCGGAGACCTCGCGCGAGCTGCGACGGCTGCTGGGCCTGCCCTCGACCCGCAATCGGCAGCTGCAGGAAGTGCTGCTCGGCGACCCGGCCGCCGTCATCGCGGTATTTCGGGAACTGAACCGTGCCCGCCCCGGCGCCGGTGAGATGGCGACGGATGCTGCGCATGCCTTGTCGCTTACCGGTTTGGGCCCTTTTCGTCGTCTATTGGATTCATTGCCCAAGGTGGAGCCGGGAAAGCGCGACCATACCGGCATGCAAGGCAGGGAATCGGCCTACAGCCAGGCCGCACATGCGGCCTTCTATGCCAACGCCCTGTCCACGCACAAGGGTATGACGGGAAATCAGGAGATCCCGACCGCGGCACTTCTGCAGAATCCTGCGATCCTTGCCCTGTGGTGCGTAGAACCCGAATCCGCCCTGCGCGCCGCCAACGCGGTACGCGACGGCGTACCCACCAATATGGCCTTTGGGGCAGAGCTGGGCGAGCCGCTGGAAGATGTCAACCAGAGACTGGCGAGGGCCTGGGCCTTTCCGCGCGCGGCACAGCAGGCAATGGGCGATTGGGACGACTTCAACCCGCGGCCTCAGATGATCAAACTGGCGGACGGACTGGCGCAGACCACGGCCGCCAGCTGGCAGCACGAGGATTCCGAGACATTCACCGAACTGCTGTCGGAATTTCTCGACCTCAGCCCCGAGCGGGCGACTGCGTGGCTGCACCGGCAGGCCACGGACGCGGCGCGCTCGTTGAGCAGATACGGCTACCCTCTGCCCGGGTTCGAGCTGATATTCACGGGACGCGAGCCCGAGGGGCAGGATGACGAAGACGACCATGCAATCCCGGTCTTCGGCGCACCCCGCCCGCGGCAGCCGCCCCCAAGGGAACCGGCGCCTGCGGGTGATCTGCACAGCACCATGGCGGACGTGATGCGCCGCATCCGTGAACAGACGGGCAGCGCGCGCGTGATCTTTGCCATGCTGAACCATGACCGCAGCCGGCTCCGCACCCGGTTGGCACTGGGGGGCAAACCCGAGGACGGCCTGCGCAGGCTCGATCTCGACCTGGCGCAAAGAAACCTCTTCACTGGCCTGATGGGAAAACCGCAGAGCCTGTGGTTGAACACCGAGAACGCCGGCAGGTACCTGGATCACCTGCCCGCCTCACTGCGCCGGATGCTCGGATCACAGGGCGCCTACATGATGTCACTGTTCGTCAGGGACAAGCCGCTCGGCCTGCTGTACGGCGACGGTGCCTCACTCAGCGAACAGGGCTACCGGCAGTTTCGGGAGCTGTGCCTGGAGGCCGGCGCCATCCTCGCTGGCGGCCAACGAAACTTGACCTGAAAATATCACCAGCCGGCTGCGAAACTCGCCAGCCCCCCGATGCCGGTGGTTTTTTTCGGGTTAATCCCTCGAACTCCGCCCAGTTGAACCCGGCAGATGGGCATGCAAACATCCCGGCCCTGCCCGATCGGAGAATCCAGCGTGAGCGAGCGACACAAAGGCCCCATACCCACCGACATCAGTCTGCACCGCAAGTCCAGGCTGCTGAATATCACCTTCTCGGACGGCAAGACCTTCTCCCTGCCATGCGAATACCTGCGGGTCCACTCGCACGCCGCCGAGGTGACCAGCCGCAGCACGCCCGAAACAGGCAAGGAGGACGTCAATATCGACCGCATCGAGCCGCAGGGCAGCTACGCTATCCGGATCTCCTTCGACGACGGTCACGATACCGGCATCTATTCCTGGGACACCCTCTACGACCTCGGGGTCAGGCAGGACGAACTGTGGCAGAAATATCTCGACCGCCTGGCGGCTGCGGGCTACGACCGTGACGGCCGGCGGCTGGGCGGTGTGCCCGCCGCCGAGCGCAGGATCAAGGTGCTGTATTTCGCCTACCTGGCGAGCAAGATGCGCAAGGAATCGGAAGAGCTGACGCCGCCGGACACCGTTGCGGACGTGCAGCAGCTGCTTGCCTGGCTGCGCCGGGTCAAGGGCGATCGCGGCTACCTGCTGGCGGACGAGAACATCCGGGTGACGGTGAACAAGCAGTTTGCAGAGCCCTTTACCCGGCTGGACCCGGGCGACGAGGTGGCGATAGTGCCAAACTCACCCAATCCGCCACCGCCACCCAAGCCGCAGAAACGCCAGAACGACGACTGGTAACCGGGCGGTGGGGCCTCAGGTGACGAGTTTCCTCGCCTGCTCCACCCACTTCTCCCTTTTGACACGCCCGGAAAAACGGATGATGTTTTCCTCCAGGTGCGCGATGTCCTGATCGCTGAGTTCCGCCAGCTGCCTGAGGGTGGAAATTCCGCCTTCTTTCAACTTCTTCTCAAGACCCGGACCGATTCCCGAGATCTGCTTGAGATCCTCTTCGGCCTGCGCCGAATTGGCCGCGGCCTTCCTGGCCCCGGCCGCGCCTCTGGTCTTCTTTTTCTTCGGCTGGGCGTCGGCCGCTACTTCTTCCGACATTACGGGCGCAGCGAGTTCCTCGAACCAGTGACTCCATAGCCGTTGCTGGGTCTCGATCGATTTCTGCATCGATTTCTCGATCTGGCTGGACAGCTTGGCGACTTCCTTGGTCGAAAGCTTTTTGACGCCACTCATGTCCGACCAATCGCCCAACAAGGCGATCTGGCGTTGAATGGAGTCCTGTACGGCCTTCTCCCACTCATCGAAACCGGGCAGACTGTCTGCGCCGCCGCTCGCCCTGACAACCTGGAGCCACTGATCCAGCAGTTGATTCTGGTTGTCCAGCCAGCGCTGGGTGGAGTTCACGGCCTCGGCGCTGAGGTCGGCGAACAGCTTGGGTTTGACCTTCTTGCCGCCGGCCCGGTCCATCCATTGATCCATCCATTCGCGCTGCATTTCCAGGGCCTGACTGACGGCCTGCCCCACCAGGCTGTTGACATTCTCGAGTGTCTTTTGCTGCCACTCGTTCATATCGCCTGGAAACACCGCACCCGGGAAGCTGGCCATGGATTCCCGCCACAACTGCTCCTGCATATTGCGCAGCTCCTTGAACATCCCCTTGTAGTCCTTCGACATCGCATTTGCTCCGGTAGTTTTCTGAGACCTGACCGTTGATTATAGGAAGGAAAAGAAATCTTATCTTCAAGATCCTTCATCCCAAGCACCCCTGGTCCCGGGCTTGCCACCATCGCGAGGCCGGCCCGCGCCTGGCTTTGCTCCCGAAAAAAGCCGCCCCGTAGGCACAATTTTCATTCTGATTTGCGGTGAAAACCAAAGACCGACGGGTTTTTGCCGTTAGCCACCGCTGAGAAAAGGCAAGGCGACGACCCCGATGGCCTTCGATGCAACCGTTCCCCAGAAAGAGTGCACGGAGGCATTCAGTCGATCGATCCTGGACAACATCTCCCGGCCGCACATCCTGCTCGACCGGGATATGAGGATCGTGGCGCTCAAAGGGGAAGCCGGCCGCCTGTTCGCGGTGCTGCTACCCGGCCATGACAGTGATCGGGCGCGGGAAACTGCCGAAGGGCTGCGCCATGCCACCACGCACTTTCGCTTCGCCTGGCAGAACCAGCAGATTGCGATCGGCATTTCGATCGGCGTGGTCGCGGTCGACGGAAAGATTTATCAACCCGACGATGTCGTGACCGCTGCAGATGCCGCATTGCTGATGGCCAAGGAAAACGGCCGCGACCGTGTCGTCGTGTACCAGCCGGTGACGGATGCGGGTTAGCTCTGGACGATTTTGGCAGCGGCCTGTCGTCGTTCGCCTACCTCAAGCACCTGCCGGTCGACTATCTGAAGATCGATGGCGCCTTCGTGCGCGACATGCTGAACGAACCGATGGATGCGGCCATGGTCAGGGCAATCGCAGACATCGGCCATACCCTGGGCCTGGAGTGCATCGCCGAGTTCGTCGAGAACGACGCCGTCATCACCGAGTTGCGCGCCGCTGGCGTGGATTACGCACAGGGTTTCGGTGTGCAACGACCCTTCCCACTCAGCGATCTTGCCAGCTACCTCCCCCCGCAAGACCTGTCCTGAGACACTCAGGCCTCGGAAGACCCGGCCTCAGCGGCGGGCTGCGGGCGCCGCACGCGCAGGTGCAGTTCAAGAAGCTGGGCCGGCGAAGCCTCCGACGGTGCCTGGGTGAGCGGGCAGCTCGCACTCTGGGTCTTCGGGAAAGCCATGACGTCACGGATCGACTGAGCGCCGCTCATCAGCATCACCAACCTGTCCAGCCCGAATGCGAGGCCGCCGTGCGGCGGGCAACCGTATTTCAGCGCATTGAGCAGAAAACCGAACTTCTCCTGTGCCTCGGTTTCGTCGATGCCCAGCAGTTCGAAGACCTGACCCTGAACCCTCTCATCGTGGATACGGATCGAGCCTCCACCCAGCTCGGTGCCGTTGAGCACCATGTCGTACGCGCGTGACAGGCATTCGCCCGGAGAAGCCTTCAACAGTTCCAGCTGGTCGGCCCTGGGCGCGGTGAATGGATGATGCAGGGCCTGCCAGCGGTCACCGCCCCACTCGAACATCGGAAAGTCGACCACCCAGAGTGGTTTCCAGTCACCCGACATCAGATCGAGGTCATGCCCCAGCTTGACCCGCAGGGCGCCGATGGCCTCGTTGACGACCGTCGCCTGGTCGGCACCGAAAAAGATCAGGTCGCCGTTTTCGGCGCCGGTGCGCTCCACGATGCCGGATATCGCCGCATCGGGCAGGAATTTGAGTATCGGTGACTGCAGACCGTCACGCCCCTGCGCGACATCGTTCACCTTCACATAGGCCAGGCCCCTGGCGCCGTAGATGCCGACGAACCTGGTGTAGTCATCGATGTCCTTGCGGCTGAGCGTGGAGCCGTTCGGTACCCGCATGGCCACGACCCGCCCCTTTGGGTCTTTGGCCGGCCCGGCAAACACCTTGAATTCGACATCGTCCATCAGGTCGGCGATATCGATCAGCTCCAGCGGGCAACGCAGGTCGGGACGGTCCGAGCCGAACCGCCTTATCGCCTCGGCATAGCTGAGGCGCGGAAAGGGATCGGGGAGCTGCACCTGCAGGGTGGTGTCGAACAGCTCGCGGATCATGCGCTCCATCAGCGACATGATCTGGTCCTCGTCCATGAAGGACATCTCCAGGTCGAGCTGGGTGAACTCGGGCTGACGGTCGGCGCGCAGGTCTTCGTCGCGGAAACAACGCACGATCTGATAGTAGCGGTCCATACCCGACATCATCAGCAGCTGCTTGAACAACTGCGGCGATTGCGGCAGCGCGAAGAACTTGCCCGCGTGCACGCGACTGGGCACCAGGTAATCGCGCGCACCCTCCGGGGTTGCACGCGTCAACATCGGTGTCTCGATATCGAGAAAACCCTGGTCGTCGAGGAAGCGGCGCAGGGTACGCGTGACCAGTGCACGCAGAATGATTCGCTCCTGCATCACCGGTCGACGCAGATCGACATAGCGATACCGCAGCCGCAACTCCTCCGAGGTATCTTCGTCGTCAAGCTGGAATGGCGGGGTCTCGGCGCGGTTGAGGATCTCCAGTTCCAGCCCAAGCACTTCGACCTCACCTGTCGGCAGGTCCTTGTTGACCGTACCCTCCGGGCGCGCACGAACACGGCCCTTCACCCTTACCACGAACTCGTTGCGCACATGCTCGGCCGTGGCGAAGACATCGGGCAGGTCGGGATCGTAAACCACCTGTACCAGCCCGCTGCGATCGCGCAGATCGATGAAGATGACACCACCGTGGTCGCGACGGCGGTTCACCCAGCCGCTGAATTCAACGGTCTGGTCGATATGGGCAGTGTTCACTTCACCGCAATAATGGCTGCGCATTCTGTTTTCCCGGATTCGAAAAGACGAGGCGCCCAGACTCGCGGGGCGCCTCAGATCAACTTGGGTGAGTGCGATATCAGCTGCAGCTGGAGCAGGTGCCCGTACCGCAACTGTGACCACCCGACGAGGGGCTGCTGCCGGTCTCGGCAACATTTTTCTTGGAACCGTTTTTCTTGAAATCCGTTTCGTACCAACCTCCACCCTTGAGCCGGAATCCGGCGGCGGAGATAAGCTTGACCAGCTCATCCTCTGCGCATCCCGGACAGTGGGTCAGGGGGTCGTCGTTCATTTTCTGCATAGCCTCGAACTCGTGCCCGCACGAGCCGCAGCGATATTCGTAAAAAGGCATGAAATTATTCCCAGATCAGTTTCGTGATGGCGGCATTTTACCACACCGTAAATTGTTGCGAGAAGTCGAGCAGGGGGAACCGCGGAAGGCACCATGCCGGAGAAAACTCTGCGGAAGAGGACAGAACAGAGGCAATTCAGGGCAGCTGGGCGCAAATCAGCCCTGTTGTTGCACCCCTACAACGGCAGGGTGCGATCCACCTCATGACTGTCGTCGGCCGCCGCCCCACTCTCGCGCAGCCGATCGACCAGCCGCCGCATTTCAGACAACTCGTGCTCGGGCATCCCGAAACGCAGGAATCTGTCAGTTGTCTGCAGCAGATCCTCCAGTCCCCGACAACGTGAGTAAAGATAACGCATGGACCTGGCGATATGCCTTGGATCGTTACCCTCGGCGCGCATCTGCTCGGATGCGGCCAGGGCGGACTTCAGTTCTTCGGGGTCGGGTCTGGGCTGATTCATAACGGCTCTTTCTCCTGACGACCCCGCAACTGATCGCTCTGGCGCCTCAGCAGGTGCCTGATGAGTAGTTCCTGGTCCTGTTCCCGGATGTGTGTGAACTCGATCCGGGCAAGGTGCTGGTAGGCGCTCGACTCCTCGGCAGCAGGCGCCGGGCTGCATTCGACCACGGTGCCATAGATCATCAGCCCGGTGAACGAAGGGAACAGCAGCATTCGGATCTCGAGGTGGGTGCCGGGCTCGTAGACTTCTTCCACCCCTGCACACATGCCACCCGCACTCAGGTTGACGGGCACTGCTTTTTGGGCCACCAGTTCGGGCTCCTGGGCGATGAATGTACGACCGATCACCTCGATCTTCTGATCGATCGCGCGCAGATAGGCGGCCAGATCCGGGTCCCGGTTTTCGATGCGCCGAAGGCCGGCCGTCATCTGAGCCGTGATCGCGGCCAGGCTGGACATGATGGTGAAGTTGCCGGCGAGGTCATGCTCCAGGCGGTTCACGCGGCTCTCCAGCTCCTCCGGTGAAATCCGCCGCACGCTCAGCCGGACATTGTCATCGATACGGAAGAAACTGCGCCGATCCTCGTCAGCATTTGCCTGCCTTTTCTGTTTCTTCAGCTTTTTCTGTTCTGTCATTGCCTATCGCTCGCAGTCAGTTGAACCGCAGGTCCTTGAGGTCATTGATTTCTTCATTCACGTCACGGGTCAGTATCAGCTCGACCCGGCGGTTCTTCGCGCGGTTCTGTGGGCTGTCGTTCTCGACCATTGGCTGTGTGTCCGCGAGGCCCTGGACGACGATCCGGTCCTCGGCGATATCCTTGTTGCGCAGCATCGAATGCAGCACGGTCACCGCTCGAGCCGAGGACAGTTCCCAATTCGAGCGGAACCTGCCGGTGCTGATAGGGATGTTATCGCTGTGGCCCGCGACCGTGATCCTGCCCGGCTTTGCGGCCAGCACCTTGCTGATCCGGGCCATCACTTGGTGGAATCCCGGATCGAGACGCGCACTACCCGAGTCGAAGGACCCCTTCTCCTGGATCCGGATGATGATGCTGCGCTCCGAGCGTTCCAGCGTGACCAGGCCCTGCTTGATCTCGCGGTCCAGGGCTTCCTGCAGCTCGACCAGCTGCTCCGCCAGTTCATTCTGCAACTGCTCCTCGGCCGCACGGAGGGCCGCCTCGCGGTCGGTCTCCTGCTGACCCTGCTGCCCCCCCGATTGTTCCGGCTCCTGTGGCTGCTGCTGCGAATCCTGGGCATCGTGCATCTCGAGATGCTCTTTCTGCTCGTCGCTGGTCTCCTGGCGGATCTCGGTGATCACGGATTGCTCGGCGACCGTCGGGCTCCATTCCTGCTTGATCACGCTCACGCCCATTACGATTTCGTTCGCCGGAATCTCGCGCTGAACACCGAATGCGTCTTTCATGGATTCGGCCATCTTCTTGAAACGCACCGCATCAATGGTCGCGAACGACAGCAACAGGACGAAGAAGCACATCAGCAGCGACATCAGATCGGCAAAGGTCGCCATCCACGGGGGAAGCCCGTCTTCGCACTTGGGGCAATCATCCGCCATTCGTCACAACCTCAGGCCTGCTCGGGGCGCATTTTCGGCGGCAGATAGGTGCCGAGCATCTGTTCCAGGACCTTCGGGTTCATACCCTCCTGGATGCCCGCTATGGTTTCGAGGATGAGCGACTTGTTGGTCTGCTCGAGTTCGCTCGCACGCCCCAGCTTGTCTGCCATGGGTTGCGCGAAGGCATTTGCGATAACCGCGCCATAAAGGGTGGTCAACAGGGCAACCGCCATCGCCGGACCGATCGCTGCCGGATCCGACATGTTGGCCAGCATCTGGACCAGACCGACCAGGGTCCCGATCATGCCCATTGCCGGGGCCATGATTGCCATGTTCTTGAACATGCGCTGGCCAACCTGGTGGCGCTGAATGGTCAGATCGATGTCTTTGCTCAGCATCTTCTGCACCAGTGCGGGATCGTGACCGTCCACACAGAGCCCGATGCCCTTTTCCATGAACTCGTTACTTATCTCCTGGCCTTCGAGTGCCAGCAGACCATTCTTGCGCGCGACGTCGGCAAGGGTCACCGCCTCTTCGATCAGTTTTTTCGGGTCATCGATCTTGTACAGAAATGCCTTCAGGCCGATCGCAAACGATCCCAGAAAATCGCCCAGCGAGACCTGCATCAGGGTCACCATGAAAGTGCCGCCGACCACGATCAGGATCGAAGGCACGTTCACGAACAACATGACATCGCCGCCCGTGGCGATTGCGCCGATAATGATGCCAAAGCCGCCGAGCAGACCGACGAGCGTAGCGATATCCACGAATAAACCTCCTTCGAGCCCCCTGCAGCCGCGTGGTTGCCGGCCGGGAAAAGTAATGAGCTCAGTAGCGGAAGTGCGGACGAAAACTTTAGTTCTGATTGGGCCAGCCAGGAGGCCTCCATGCCCCAAAGATCGATACTCGTAACAGGCTGTTCGAGCGGCATCGGACGCTGCGTGGCGCTCGGACTCAAACGGCGCGGATACAGGGTGTTCGCGACCGCACGCAGGCAGGAGGACCTTGCCGATCTCGAACGCGCGGGACTCGAGGCCATCGAACTGCATCTGGACGACCGCACGTCTGTGATCAAGGCGGCGACGCATGCACTCGAAGCCAGCGGCGGCAGCTTGTTCGCCCTGTTCAACAATGGTGCCTACGGCCAGCCCGGCGCCGTCGAAGACCTGAGCTGGGAGGTGCTCGAGGAACAGCTGCGCACCAATCTGCTCGGCTGGCACGAGCTGACGCGCCGATTGATCCCCAGCATGCGTAGGAATGGCCAGGGTCGCATCATCCAGAACAGCTCCGTGCTCGGTCTGGTCGCGATGCCCTACCGCGGCGCCTACAACTGCTCCAAGTTCGCCCTGGAGGGATTGAGCGATACCCTTCGACTGGAACTCCACGGCAGCGGCATCTGGGTAAGTCTGATCGAGCCTGGGCCGATCAGCAGCCGGTTCCGCGAAAATGCACTTGCCATGTTCAGACAGAACATCGACGCCGATAACAGCTTTCATCGCGAAAGCTACCGGGCAATGGAGGACAGGCTGGCCAAAGAGGGACCCGCGGCCCCCTTCACCCTGCCACCTGAAGCGGTACTGAAGCGGGTGGTACACGCGCTCGAGAGCAGAAGGCCGCGTGCGCGCTACGCGGTCACAACGCCGACCTATGTGTTTGCTGCATTGCGCCGGGTGCTCAGCACCCGCCAGCTTGACTGGTTGTTGCGCAGGGCCTCCGGAGGCGGGAGCCGTTAAGAGATGTGCGCGGCGGCGTCAACGGGATTGGGGAGGCATCATCCACCCGCTGTAGGGCGGGGCTTTGCCCGCCGCAAGAGGTCGGGCACAGCCCGACCTACGAAGTGCGCCAGCCCCTCCCCCTACTGCCGAATCTCCGCGATCGTGCCCAGAGCCTCGCGAATCTCTGCCAGGGTCGGTGGATACAGCTCATAAGGTTCCGCATATACGCCGTAACAGGTCATCCGACGGACATCGGGCTGTTTCTCCGACGAAAGCCAGAAGTGATAACCCTGGTAGTACGCCTGACTGCCGCCATTGAAGCCTTCCATGCCGGCGAGATTCAATGCCGCAAACCGCATGGGTTCCGTGGAAACCACCGGCGTCAGGGACCCCTGAACTGAAGTGATTTCGAAGGTATCCGGCTCAATCTCCACGCCCTCGTGCTGCACACTCCCGATTTCGAATCCGCAACTCGTGCGGTAGCTGTTAAATCCCGTCGAAACCCGGCCGCCCTGCACGAACACCCGGGCTTGGCCGGCACGGATCGGAAGCGCCTGATTCAGGATCAGGCTGGCGCCCGTGAGCTGGGTAAACTGGTTTTTACCGACAACATCACGGACCGTCGAGTTGGTCTGACAGCCTGCCAGCAACACTGCCGCCGATAGAAGGGTCAATCGCATTTTCATGGTATCTCTCCACCTGGTAGGCAAATCAGACAGCATTTTCGGCAATAGGCAATAGGTTCGAAGCGGCTGGCAGGCCGTTTTGGAACCGCGTCCTGGACAGGCGGACACCTTGACGTCTCCCTGTCCAAACAAACCTGCAACAGTTGCGTCAACCCCGCCGCCATGTCTCCAATATAGACCCTTCACGTCTCCGCGAAGTAGTCCGCGAGAAAGCGGTCGAAATCCGCCTGGGGTCCTGCCTCCAGCCGTTCCTGCTCGGCCAGCGACTGCACGGCCATGTCGTCCAGTTCCGCCACCCGTTGCGCCGACAGATCACGCTCCAGGAAATAGCGTCGATGCTGATGCGAAAGCCGGCGCGCGAACTGGTAGAAACCCTCACCCTTGTCGCGCATTTCGTCCAGCATCCTGGCCGACGGGGTCAGCTCGGCGGCACGCACCTTGTTGATCTGCTCGTCCATCGCATCCTCGAACCAGGCGCCACCCTCGATACCATCGAGCACCTCGCACACAGGCAGCATCGATTCGAGAATCTCCAGTGCCCAGGCACGCATCGGCAGGCGCATCCCGCGGTGCTGCAGCGTCAGCCTGGGTTCGCGGCCACGGTGAGCCACATCGAGCAGGTTACGATCGATCTCGTGACGCTCGCAGTCGTCGATCAGCGGGCTGTCCGCAAACATGCAGAACAGCAGGAAGACCTCCAGGAAACGCCCCTGCGTCTCATCCAGACCCAGTGGGTGGTAGGCATTGACATCGAGAGAGCGCAACTCGATGTAGCGGATACCGCGTTTCTTCAACGCCAGGCTCGGCTTCTCCAGTCCTTCAAGCACCTGCTTCGGTCGCACCGTGCTGTAGTACTCGTTCTCGATCTGCAGGATGTTGGCATTGAGCTGGCGGTAGTCCTCGCCATCACGCACACCGATGGCCTCCCAGGCCTCGGCAGGCTGCATGGTCGCCCTCAGCAGGCTGTCGGCATAGGACTGCACGTCGTCGTAGCATGCCTTGATGCCCAGGCCTTCCTCGCGGCTGTTCTGGTAACCGATGTCCCCCATGCGCAGCGAGGTGCCGTGTGGTGCGTAGTAGGTCGTCTCGTCAAACGACGGCAGATTCGTCGCCTTTCCGAGGAAAAACGATTTGCACACGGCAGGAGATGCACCGAACAGGTAGGGGATGAGCCAGCCATAGCGCTGCAGGTTGCGTATTTGTGCCATGTAACGCTGATCGCGGAAATCCCGCAGGCCAACTACCCTCCCCTCTATCAGGCGGTAGGCGGGCCAGAGGTCCTCCGCCAAAGACCAGTTGAAATGCACGCCCGCGATCACCTGCATGACCCGGCCGTAACGGTTGCCCAGCCCGGTCCTGTACAGATGTTTCATGCGTCCCGCATTGGAACTCCCGTATTCCGCAATCGGGATATTCTGATCACCAGACAGCACGCATGGCATGCTGGTTGCCCAGAGGATCTCGTTGTCCAGGCGCCGGTAGACGTAGGCCTGAAGATCGGCCAGGTAATCGAGGGCGTCGCCGACGCTTGCCAGCGGTGGCGTGATGAACTCCATCAGGGCCTCGGAGTAATCGGTCGTGATCGCCGGATGGGTCAATGCGGATCCGAACACGCGTGGGTGCGGCGTGACCGCCATGCCACCCGCTGCCGCAACGCGCAGGCTCTCCTTCTCCAGGCCGAAGCGGGCGTCGTGAAGCATCCGTATATCGGCCTCGGCGGCGAGCCGGGCAAGCCTGGCTTGAACAGAATCGAGCAAGAGTATCCCCCGGATGGGCTCAGTGGCGCGCGATTATAACCCTTCGCGGTAGCTCGCAGACGACCCCATTTGCGATCACGCGAAAGCTGAGCGATCATTCGGCGCCATGCACAAAGGATCATTCGCAATGGCCGTCCTGCTCTTTGCCCTGCTGGCACTTGTGGCGGGCCCGGTCTGGGCAGAAAGCAACTCCGGCAACCGTGCCCTGCGGCTCTGGGAACAACTCGATACGCGCAAACTGAAGCTGCGATCGAAGGCCGCGCTGATAGTGGACCACTACGGCAATGCGCTTTACGAACGCAAGGCCGACCAGCCGATGCCGATCGCTTCCTTGACCAAGCTGATGACCGCCATGGTTATCCTCGACGCCAGACTCGATATGGACCAGCCGATCGAGATCACCAAGGCCGACCGCGACCTGCTCAGGCTTACCGGGTCGCGCCTGCGCGTGGGTTCCCGGCTGTCACGCCGCGAGCTGCTGACACTCGCCCTGATGTCGTCGGAGAACCGCGCCGCGGCCGCGCTGGGGCGCACCTACCCCGGTGGCACCGACGCCTTCGTAAGGGCCATGAACCGCAAAGCCGGCGAGCTCGGCATGAGCCAGAGCCGCTTTGCCGATGCTGCCGGACTCGATGCCGGCAATATCGCCTCGGCACAGGACCTTGCGCGCATGGTGCTGGCGGCGATGCGTTATCCCGCTATCCGCAAGGCCACCACCCGCAGGTCGATCGACGTCAGGCCGCTGAAGAAACGCGGCCCGCTGCGTTACGTGAATACCAATCGTCTGCTGCGCAACGACAGCTGGAATATCCAGATCAGCAAGACAGGCTATATCAACGAGTCCGGCCGCTGCCTGGTGATGCACACCGAGTTCAATGGAACCCCGACCGTCGTGGTCCTGCTCAATTCATTCGGGAAACTGACACCCTTCGGCGATGCCAACCGGGTGCGAAAATGGGTAGAGAAAGGGGTCGAAAAACAAAGCGCCCGCAAGAGTGTCCAGACAACGGTGCAGGACAACCCTGCCAGCTGACGCCCCCCACGGGGCGCGCACGCGGCTCAGTTCGCCAACGCAGTTCGCGGCCGCATTGAACGGATGTGATCGGCCAGGATGTTGGCCGATTCCTCCAGCATGATGCGCTGAATGCCTTCCACGTCCTTTTCGTCACCGTTCGCCGGCTCTTCATCTTCCTGGTCCAGGCTCGTGAGCGGCTCCAGACCACGGAAGGTCCGCAAACGATTGCGCCGATCCAAACGTTCCTGCTCGCGCTGATCCCACTCCGTGCGCCTGACCGACTCACGCAATGAGACTGTCTTCTTCTTGTCCATCTCGATCAGGTCTTCTTCCTCCGCGAGCAGGAAGAGGAAGCCGGGGTTGCTGGCCACCCTCAGGGCCGAGGCATCACGCAGCCCGGAGAAAGATGTCTCGCCGAGAAACTGATGGGCGGCCGGCTTTATCGAGGCCCAGGGCAACGCATTCTCGAGCGCCCGCTCCCCATGGTCTGCGGCCCCCTTGGCCGTCGGGTAGACGATATCCGGGACAACCCCGCGGTGTTGCGTGCTGCCGCCCTGTACGCGGAAGAACTGCGCCATGGTGAGGCGCAGGCGTCCGATGTCCTCGCGTGAACGCAGGAAACGGCCGAGATCGACCAGGGTCTGCACCGTACCCTTGCCGAAGGTGGGTTCCCCCAGGATGAGTCCCCGGTTGTAGTCCTGGATGGCGCCGGCAAATATCTCCGAGGCCGAGGCACTGTTGCGGTCGACCAGCACTGCCAGCGGACCGGCATATACCTGCTCGGGGTCGGGATCGCGCTCGACCTCGATCCTGCCGGAAGAATCCCTTACCTGGACCACCGGGCCCTTTTCGATAAACAGGCCGGTCAGCTCGGTCGCCTCGGACAGCGAGCCACCGCCGTTGCGGCGCAGATCGATAATGATGCCGTCGACCTGCTGGGCCTGCAGTTCGTCCAGAAGCTTGCGCACGTCGCGCGTGGTGCTGCGGAAGTCCTCTTCACCCGCCGCCTGGGCACCAAAATCGCGGTAAAAGGCGGGGACCTCGACCACGCCGAGTCGCACACCACCCGCGGCCTCGATAACTTCGCTCTTGGCGGCCTTGTCTTCGAGCTTGATCTCGTCACGCACCAGGACCACTTCCCGGGTGCGGCCGCTCACACCCTGATTCTTGGGCAGGATATTCAGACGCACGACACTGTCCTTGGGACCACGGATCAGGTCGACCACGTCCTGCAGACGCCAACCGATCACGTCTTCCATCCCGGTATCATCACCCTGGCCGACCCCGACGATGCGGTCACCGGCCTTGAGCTCACCGGAACGTTCCGCCGGGCCACCCGGCACCGTGCTCTGGATCTCAGTGAATTCGTTTTCGCTGCGCAGCACCGCGCCGATACCCTGCAAAGACAGGCGCATACCGATATCGAAGTTCTCCGACAGACGTGGTGACATATAACTGGTATGCGGCTCGACACTCAGCGTGAAGGCATTGATGAAGGCCTGGAACACATCCTCCGGGCCCATCTGCGCCACCCGGCGCGCGATGCCTTCGTAGCGCTTCTCGAGTGTCTGCTTTATCTCCGCCTCATCCTTGCCGGACAGGCGCAGCGAAAGGATGTCGTTCTTCACCCGCCGCCGCCAGAGATCGTCCACCGCCGAAGGCGTCGGCAGCCAGTCTGCTTCGGTGCGATCGAACTGGTACTCCTCGTCGATATCGAAATCGAAATCGTCGGCGCGCAGCAGATCCTTTGCGTAGGCCACACGCTGCTCAACGAGTTCGCGGAAGCGGCGGAATATCACGAACGCAGGGTCCAGCTTGCCAGTGCGCAGGCTGTCGTCCAGCTCGTCCTGATATCGCTCGAACTGCGCAATGTCTTCGGCACAGAAGAAGCTGCGGTTTGCATCCAGCGAATCGAGGTAACGCTGGTAGACCGCCGACGACATCTCATCGTCCAGATGCGGCTTGCGGTAATGAAACTTCTCCATCACCTGCGTGATGATCAGCGATGCCTGACGTTGCTGCTCGTTCGGGTGCAGCTCGTCGACAGACACCAGGGTCGGCTTCGCCAGCGCGGCGCCGGCAAGCAGAAGGGCGGTAAGCGCAAGCAGGTTCATCAGGCGGAGCTTCATATCTGTTACCTCGTCGCGCGGCCGGACCGCGCCCAAAAACCGGGTCCGGGACCCGGCGCGAAAATTCACCATGCCGCACAATCGCTTTGGCGGCAAGCGCTTAGACCCCGGGCGCAACCATGTTATCCACAGCCGCCAGCGGCTGCCGCAGCCCCAGCACCAGCGCCAGATATTCCGGCGACCGCGGGTCGATCCAGCCATGCCGGATCAGAAAATCGATCACGACCAGGTTGCAGTTGAGCTTGAATTCATCCGAATCGCGCACGATCGCGGCCACCTCATCCAGCGGCAGCAGCATGAATTCCTCCACCTCGCCATCGGTGTTGCGTGGCACGAAGCCGTCCGGCAACTCCAGGTCATAGCAGTAAAGCACGTCGCGGCGAAAACCTCGCTGCGCCACCCGATTGTAGGAGACGGCCCCGACCGGAACCGCCTTCCTGGCCAGCGCCGCAGGCACCCCTGCTTCCTCTGAGCATTCCTTGACCAGGTTTTCCTCCAGGCCCAGCGAATGCGGCAGGCCACCGGCGACCATATTGTCCAGGGCCCCGGGAAACAGCAGGCGATCTCGCGCACGGCGGCCGACCCACATGTGCAGCCCGTCGGCGCGGCGCACGAAGCCGTTGAGATGCTGGCCGAACGAACGCACGCCGAAAAAGGCCGCCGCCGCACGATCGACCACGCACAGCGCGGATTCGCGACCGGCCGGCGTGACGGCGTAGGGCTCACCCATGTAGGGCGATGTCACCCCCTCACCGGCCAATTCGCGCGCGACGCCGTCGATCGCGACGCTGCGGGAATCGAAATCCTTGAGGTGTGGGGCCAGCCGAAGCCCCTGCCCGTCGAGTCGGAACACCTCCGGGAAGCGCACCAGATGTTCGGCAAACACGGGCCGCACCCAGCCAACCCCGAGATCGTCGATAAGCCAGGGTAGGAAGGGCTCTTCGACGGGCGGGTTGCATGCCGCCACATGGCGAAAAAACGTCATCCTGATGGACCACCGTATTGCTGCAAAGTTTCATCCGTTGGGAACATCAAGGAGACTCAATCCTTATTTCGCGAGGCGGGCGTCGGTTACCAGCGCCGCGAAACGGCGCGCAGTTCCGACGTCCATAGGCCCAAGGTCTGTCTTCATCTGCGCGACGCCCCCGGCATCGAGAACACGATCGAGCCGGTACGACGCCTGTTCACGAATACCACCGCCTGCCCGCACGCCGACGACGACACGCACACCAGAGACCGCAAGCTGGGCATTATTGCTGATCCGCAGGGTCAGGTAGCCGTCCTGTGTCAGGCCCAGGCCCACGGCGATGTAGCGAGAAGGGTTGTCCTTGAGGTCCAGCCGTGCCAACTGCCTGCCCGCCTGGACCCCCGCATTCGACGGCGAGTTCGCGGCCTTCTGCAGATAACCTACCGCCTGATCGCGTCGACCACGGCGTTGCTGCGACCCGGCCGAGGCCATAATAGGCCTCCGCGGTCGGCAACAGCGCCAGGCTCTTCTCCAGGTCGCGGCTGGCACCACCGAGATCACCGGCCTGGCGACGCACCGTGCCACGTACCAGCAACGGCCGGAAGTAACCCGGGTTCAGGGTCACCGCCCGGTCGAGATCTTTCAGCGCCGCCTTGTCGTTCTTTTGCGCCGCCCTGATCTCACCGCGCAGACTGTAGAAGCTCGCCTCGTCGGGCTCGATCGCTATCGCCTTGTTCACCTTTTCCAGGGCACCGGCAAGTTTGCCCTTCCTGAATGCCACCAGCGCCTCGTCGTAGGCCTGGTAGGCCGGTTTGCTGCGTTTGAGGCGCGCGATTGCCTTCTGGTAAGGCGCTTTGCCGATTTCGCCGCCTGGGTTGCCGAGCTGCGCTACCAGTGCACGGTTTGCCGCCACCCGCTCGCGCGACGGCGGATGACTGGCGAACAGGCCGTCGATCCAGCCCCGGTCCCCACCCTGGGCGAGTCGGACAAAGGTCTCCTGCAACTGCACCGCCGCGGCAGGGTCGTAGCCGGCACGGACCATGTATCGCATGCCATACAGATCGGCCTCGCTTTCGTCGTCACGGCCGAATTTCTGGTTGGTCAGCTGCGCGCCAACGTTTGCGCCCATCATGCCCACGTCCCGATAACTCGAATCACCCAACGCGACACCGGCAGCGATCAGAGCACCCTGCAGAAACACCCCGCGCTCCATGGATTGGGCGCTGTGGCGTGCGGCCGCATGCACAATCTCGTGCGCCAGCACTGCCGCCAGTTCGGCCTCGTTCTGCAGCTCGACCAGGAGGCCGCGGTTGATCGATATCTTGCCGCCCGGCAGGGCCCATGCATTGGGCGAGGAATCGTTGATGACGCTGAATTCATAAGCGAGTTTTCGGTCACTGACCTTCGCGACGCGGTCGCCCACCGACTGCACGTAACGCTGCAATCCGGGATCGGCCACGTAGTCGCCGCCCTGGGCCTGGCGATACGGGGCGTAGTTTTTCTGCCCGATCGCCATCTCCTGCGACTCCGAGACCAGGGTGATCTCGTTCTTTCCGGTGACCGGGTTCACGGCACAGGCGCCCATGCCCAGGGCCAGGGCACCGAGCAACAGTGCACGTGATACATTAAAAATCGGCACGGCGTCTCCCATCTCTCTGTGGCACCAGCGGCATCCCTGAGACCCTTGGCATGCACCGGGGTTCCGCCAGACCCTGGGACGAACAAGGCCGGATCGGACCGGGTTCTGTCGGCCCGGCTAGCCTTTCAGGCACCATCCTCGCGTTCACGGCGCTTCACCGCCTCCCATGCGGCATCCAGCTGCTGCAATGTCAATGTCTGCATCTCGTGTTGACCCTGTGCACGCAGTCCCTTTTCCATCTCGCGAAATCGCCGCTCGAACTTCCCGTTTGCACGACTCAGGGCCTGCTCGGCGTCCAGGCCCAGCAGGCGCACCACGTTCACCATGGCAAACAGCATATCGCCCAGTTCATCCTGCAGGCGTGCCTGGTCGCCGTTTTCCATCTCGGCCTGGACCTCGTCCAGTTCCTCGCGGGTCTTGTCGAAGGCCCCGCGTGCATCCGGCCAGTCGAAGCCGACCCGTGCGGCGCGTTTCTGCAATTTCTCG
This sequence comes from uncultured Gammaproteobacteria bacterium, assembly GCA_963753845.1. Classification (GTDB taxonomy): domain Bacteria; phylum Pseudomonadota; class Gammaproteobacteria; order Chromatiales; family Chromatiaceae; genus Thiosocius. The sequence goes on along the minus strand of CAVWEI010000001.1, from coordinate 178,443 downwards.
GCACGGATCAGGGCAGGCAGGGCGCGCGCCACGCCGTCCATCTGGCTCGCCGGCCCAGCGTCTTCGCGCGCGGCACGCTCCTCGGCCTTCTTCTGCTCCCAGGCATGGCGCAGCTGTTCGTCGTCGGCATATTCCGCATCCGCAAACACATGCGGGTGGCGGCGGATCATCTTGTCGCAGATCCCGCGGGCGACGTCATCGAAATCGAAATGCCCCTCTTCGTGTGCCATCTGGCTGTAAAAGACGATCTGGAACAACAGGTCGCCGAGTTCGTCGCGCAGCTCGTTCATGTCTCCGCGCTGGATCGTGTCGGCCACCTCGTAGGCCTCTTCCAGCGTATAGGGCGCGATGCTGCCGTAAGTCTGGCGCAGATCCCAGGGACAGCCGTCATCCGGATCCCGGAGGCGTGCCATGATCTCCAGCAACTGCCGCATGGCATCCATCAGACCGGGTCTCCGCTCGGCTCGATCAGGGCCGGAGAACCCGACTTCGGATTGTTCAGGGCGCGGCTCACGGGGTATATCTCCAGGTCCGGCGCCTGCTGCACCGCCAGCAATGTCTCCAGCGGCTGGGGTTTCTGGCTGTGGATATCCAGCCACAGGTCGAAGGACTTCGGCGCGATGACCACCGGCATGCGCTCGTGTACCGGGCGGACCTGCGCATTGGCGGCCCGGACTAAAATGGTGCAGGACTCGATCTCGTTGCCATCGGCGTCCTGCCAGTGTTCCCACAGACCGGCGAGCGCCAGGGTGCGGCCGTCTCGGGGCCGCAGGACGTAGGGTTGTTTGTTCGGGCCCTCCGCCCGCCACTCGAAAAAACCGTCCGCCGGGATCAGGCAGCGCCGGTAACGGAAGGCGTTTCGGTAGGCCGGTTTCTGCGCCACCGTCTCGACCCGCGCATTGATCATGCTGAAACGGCTGTCGGGCCCCTTCGACCAGGAAGGTATCAGGCCCCAGCGCAGCAGGACCATCTCGCGGGCCCCCACGGTACTCTCCCGCACCACGGGCACCGGCTGGGTGGGCGCGATGTTGTAGCGCGGCTCCAGCAGGGGCATCGGCATCTCGCCGAACAGCAAGGTCAGTTTATCCGCAGTCGAGTGCAGGAAGTAGCGGCCGCACATCCCTCATCCTCCCGGCAGGGATATCCCGGTGACCTTCTTGTACAGGCTGACCGCATAGGAATCGGTCATGCCGGAGACAAAATCGGTCAGCATCAGCAGGCGCCGGTAGGGATCTTCCACCGGCACACGGTCCGGTCCGATGAACTGCTCGGGGACCATGCGGATCAGCATGCGACTGCGCGGGGAGGCACGCTCGCCGCGCTCGGCCACATCGTCCACCACCCGGGTGAAGCGCTCCAGCAGGTCGCTGATCACCTGGAACCCGGCGGCCTGGACACTCACCACCTCGGGCGCACAATAGATCCGCTGGCGTGCATTCTCTATCAGGGCGTCCAGCACATCGCGTGCCGGCAATTCCTGAAGCAGGGGCACATCGAAGCGGCCGGCCAGGATATCGGCCTCGTTGTCCATGAAGCACTCGAGCACCTGGCGGATGACCTCGTTGATCACCTTGGCGCGCAGAAACTCGACCCGGTCCTTGAGTTCGCGGATCTTCTGCAGGCGCGGACCCTGGCGTTCCTGGTCGGTGACCATCGGCCAGAACAGGTCCAACACCTCCTGGTAGCTGAAGTGGCCCAGCCGGTAACCGTCCTCGATGTCGATCACGCGATAACTGATATCGTCTGCCGCCTCGACCAGGAACGCCAGCGGGTGCCGGCACCACATCGCATGGTGGCTGTCCCGTGCTATAAGGCCGACGGTGGCCGCCACTGTTTCGAACGAGCTCCGATCAGCCGCGGTAAACCCCTGTTTCTTGGCGCTGACACCCTCGAACAGGCCGCCGTTCAGGCAGGATTCGCGCGGGTACTTGGTGAAGGCCGCCAGGGTGGCGCAGGTCAGCTGCAGGCCACCCTCGTTGTCGGGGTTCTGTAGCCGCGTGATGATGCGAAAGCCCTGCGCATTGCCTTCGAACGAAAGAAAATCCTCGCGCTCGCTGCCCTGCAGCAGGGCAACCCTCGGCGCACCATAGTCGCCGGTATGCGCCCAATGCCGGATGGCGTCCTCGCCCGAGTGGCCGAAGGGCGGATTGCCGATGTCGTGGGCCAGGCAGGCGGCAGCCACGACATTGCCGAAATCGGCCGCTTCGAATTCTCGCAGGCCGTGGCGGGCGATTACCTGTTCACCGACCAGGGTGCCGAGCGAACGCCCGATGCTCGAGGCCTCCAGGCTGTGGGTCAGGCGCGTGCGCACATAGTCGACCTTCGACAGGGGAAACACCTGGGTCTTGTCCTGCATGCGGCGAAACGCCGAGGAAAAGACCACGCGGTCGAAGTCGCGCTGAAAATCGGTGCGGGCGGAAAACGCCTTGGGCGGCTCGTGCGAGCCCAGGCGGGCGCGCGAGAGCAGTTGCTGCCACTGCATTCTTATTTTTCCCAATATGGCCTGGGGGTGGGACTGTAACACCGGCCGCGAAGGGGTGACCACCGCCCCGCAACCCTGACGAACGCCGCTCCCCCGGACTGGCGCTGCCTGGCTGCAGCAGAGGGTAGCGATCCCGGAAATAGCGGACCCTAATCCTACGCGAGGCCAAGCCATAACAAGAAAGCGGAGACGAATAAGTTTTGCTTATAATTAAATGTTAATGTACAATTTCCGCCTTGTTTACAGTACCTTAACCAAGGTTAAGTGCCCTGATTCCCGTCCATGTTGTTGCGGACGGCCGGTTACTATAGGCCTGTCGCACCTATCCGGTTCGGCCCCAACGATAGCTAATGGTCTCTGACCAAACCCGGGAGTCTGTGAATTGAAACCAATCAAGCCCGTCGTGGTCGCCGCACTGATTGTGGGCCTTGGCCAGGCGCTCGCCGCCGACAGCACGAACACCGAGTACAAGCTCTACGAGGTCGGCCGCGAGGCCATCCCGCTGACCGTTTCCTTCGCCGGCACCGTGTCCGCCGACAAGACCCTGCAACTCACCGCACAGATGTCTGGGCGCATCGCGCAGATAGCCGGCCAGGAAGGTGACCGTTTCGACGCCGGCACCGTGCTGATCGAACTCGATGACAGCGCCCTGCTGGCACGCATCGACGCCGCCGTCGCCAGCCGCGACGCGGCCGCCGCAGACATCCGCAATGCCCGGGTTCAACTCCAGCGCGAGCTTTACTCGCCGCGTTCCAACTCCTCGGGCAGTGCCCCGGGCGGCATGGGCATGCCGGCGATGATGGACCAGGCGTTCACCAATCCGATGCAGAGCTTCATGGGCATGCGCAACCGCGGGTCCGAACGGACCTCGGACCTGGTGAGCGCAGAGACCACGCTCGCCCAGGCCACCACGCGCTACAAGAGTGCGGAGGCGAACATCAAGGAGATTCAGTCGATGCTGCGCGACACCCAGGGTGTAGCGCAGTTCTCGGGCGTGATCCAGAAGGTCCATGTCGAGGTCGGCGATACGGTGCAACCGGGCCAGCCGCTGCTGGACTTCGGTGAATCCGAGGCACTGAAGGTCGAGGCAGACCTGCCGGTGCGCCTGAGCAGGACCCTGCAGCCGGGCCAGGTCCTGGACGTCGAATTGAACGGCGACACCCTGCTCAAGGCACCGGTCAGCCGCATCTATCCGGTCGCCGATCCGCGCCAGAACACGGTGCGCATCGAACTCGCCCTTGATGCCGGCAGCGGCGCCACCCCTGGTCAATACGTCGAGATCCGGGTCCCTGACATTGCCGCAGGCCTGCCGGACCAGCTCACCATCCCCAACAGCGCCATCGTGACCAAGGGTGGCCTGCCGCTGGTGTTCGCGATCGATGGAGAAGGCAAGGCGCGCCTGCGCGTCGTCCGACTCGGCAATGCCCCCGACGGCAGCACCCGGGTGGTGCTGTCCGGCGTGAACGCCGGCGACCTGCTGGTCGACCAGCCACCACCGGGGATGCGTTCGGGCACCCCGATCATCAACCCGGCTCTGCCGGAAACCGTCCAGAACAAGCAATAAGAAGGGTTCGCCGTGTCAGACATCGACCGCAAAGACAAGGCGGCCGTCGAGCTCGGTCTCGCCGGAAAAACCGCTCGCGCATTCATCCATTCGCCGCTTTCGCCACTGTTGTTCCTGGCGATGCTGGCGATGGGGATACTCGGCCTGATGGCCACCCCGCGCCAGGAGGACCCGCAGATCTCCGTGCCCATGGTGGACATCTTCCTGCAGTATCCGGGCGCATCGGCCGAACAGGTCGCCGCCATGGCGGTCGATCCGCTCGAACGCATCATGAGCGAGATCCCGGGCGTCAAGCATGTCTACTCGGCCAGCATGCGCGGCATGGGAATAGTCACCGTGCGCTTCAAGGTCGGCGAAAAGACCGGCCCATCGCTGGTCAAGGTGCATGACAAGCTGGCCTCGCACCTCGACAAGATGCCTCCCGGCGTGCAGATGCCCCCGCTGGTCAAGGTCAAGGGCATCGACGACGTGCCCGTGGTCACCCTGACACTGTGGTCTCCGGAGCTCGACGGCGGCAGCCTGCGCCGGCTCGGCCTCAACCTGCTGCAGCAACTCAAGCAGATACCGAATACCGGCCAGGGCTTCGTGGTTGGCGGACAGCAGGAACAGATCAAGGTCGAGATCATGCCCGACAAGCTGTCCGGCAAGGGGCTGACCTCCAACGAGGTGATCAGCGTGATCCGCGGCAGCAATGCCGAGCAGATGGTCGGCCGCTCCGAGTCGGACAACTTCGAGTCGCAGGATCTACGCCGGCAGCTTCCTCAAGTCACCGCGCGACGTCGAGAACCTGGTGGTGCGCGTCATCGACGGCACCCCGATCTACGTGCGTGACGTGGCCAATCGTCAGCTGGGCCAACGAAGACGCCAGGAACTACGTCAACTATTTCACCGGTCCGGCCTATGAACAGGCCTATGGTGTGGACCGACAGTCCGACGGCGACCTCGCCGTCACCGTCGCCATCGCCAAGAAGGAAGGCTCCAACGGAGTGACCGTCGCCAACGACATCCGCGCCATGGTCGAATCGCTCAAGGGGCGCCTGATCCCCGAGCAGGTGCATGTCGAGATCACCCGCAACTACGGCGACTCGGCCCAGGAGAAGGTCAACGAACTGCTGTTCAAGCTGGTGGTCGCCACCGGCATCGTGACCATCCTGGTGTGGTGGGCACTGGGCCTCAAACCGGCCATCGTGGTCACCGTGGTCATCCCGGTGGTCATCCTGATGACCGTGTTCGCCGCCTTCGTGATGGGCTTCAGCATCGATCGCGTATCGCTGTTCGCCCTGATCTTCTCGATCGGCATCCTGGTCGATGACGCCATCGTGGTGGTCGAAAACATCTACCGCCGCTGGCTGATGGAAGGCGAACCCTCCACCGCAGTTGCGATCGACGCGGTGCGCGAGGTCGGCAACCCGACCATCCTGGCGACCTTCACCGTGGTTGCGGCACTGATGCCGATGGCCTTCGTCAGCGGACTGATGGGCCCCTACATGGCGCCGATCCCGGTACTGGGCTCGATCGCCATGATCATCTCGCTGTTCGCCGCGTTCGCGTTCACCTCCTACCTGGCGATGCGCATCCGGCCGTCGATGGCACAGCTGGAAAAGGCCGAGCAGGCCGAACACGCCAGCAACGAAAAGCTCGAGAAACTGTTCCGCAAGGTCATCCCCGCCCTGCTGGACAGCAAGGCCGCCGGCTGGGGATTCCTGGCCGGCCTGGTGGTGCTGTTCTTCGCCGTGTGCGCGATGTTCTACACCACCGCGGTGACGGTGAAGATGCTGCCGTACGACAACAAGCCCGAGTTCGCGGTCGTGATCGACATGCCGGAGGGCACCGCCCTGCCGGCGACCACCAACGTGGCACGCGAGATGGCGGAGAAGCTGCGCGAGATCCCCGAGGTCACGGCATTGCAGACCTATGCCGGCACCGCGCGGCCGTTCGACTTCAACGGCATGGTGCGCCACTACTACCTGCGCACCGACCCCTGGCTGGCCGAGATCCAGGTGCAGCTGCTGAACAAGAAGGAGCGCAAGCGCAGCAGCCACCAGATCGCCGAAGAGGCACGCGCCCTGCTGACGCCGCTGGCAGCGAGCGGTGGGTGCCAAAGTGACTGTCGCCGAGATGCCGCCCGGCCCGCCGGTGGTGCAGGCAGTGGTGGCCGAGATCTATGGCCCGGATGCCACAGACCCGGCGCCAGGTGGCGACCGACATGACGGCCATGTTCGAGGCCACCGAGGGTCTTGCCGATGTCGACAACTACATGAGCCAGCCCTACGAGGCCTGGCGCTTCGTGATCGATACCCAGAAGGCCTCGACCAAGGGGGTCTCGGCGCGCACGGTGATCGAGACCCTGTCCACCGCGATGGGTGCCTACAAGATCACCGACGTGCGCGAAGGCTCCGCCCTGGAGCCGACCTGGATCGTGATCGAGGCGCCGCTGGCGCTGCGCGCCAACCCGCAGGCACTGAGCGACCTGCCGATACCCGCGCCGGGCGGCACCACCCTGCCGCTGGCCGAACTGGGCAGCTTCGAGCGCATCCAGGAAGACCCGATCATCTACCACAAGGACCTGCGACCACTGGAATACGTGGTCGGCGACGCGGTCGGGCGGCTCGGTGCACCGATCTACCCCATGGCCAAGATCGACGAGAAGCTGGCCGACTATGTCACACCGGATGGCCAGATCCTCTCCGGCACCATGATGGGCAAACCGGAAGACAATGGGCTGTCGAGCTTCGAGTGGGCCGGCGAATGGACCGTCACCTACGAGACCTTCCGCGACATGGGCGCGGCCTTCGCCGTGGCCCTGGTGCTGATCTACATGCTGGTGGTCGGCATGTTCGGCAATTTCCTGGTGCCGGCGATCATCATGGCGCCCATCCCGCTGACCCTGCTCGGCATCGTCCCCGGCCACTGGCTGGTGGGTGTGCTCAGCGGCGGCAATGCCTTCTTCACCGCCACCTCGATGATCGGCTTCATCGCCCTGGCCGGCATCATCGTGCGCAACTCGATCCTGCTGGTCGACTTCGCGGTGGAAGAGGTGCGCAAGGGCATCGAGGTGCGCGAGGCCGTCATACGTTCATGCAAGGCACGTACGCGCCCGATCATGATCACCGCGTTTGCCCTGATCGGCGGTGCCAGCGTGATCCTGACCGACCCCATCTTCCAGGGCATGGCGATCTCGCTGATGTTCGGGGTGTTCGTCTCGACCGTGCTGACCCTGCTGGTGATCCCGCTGGGCTGTGTCTCTGCCGCCGACAGCCTGCGTGAGATCGCCGCGGCACGAGATGCCGAGGCGGCTGCCTGAGGCAGGCGCAACAATTGGCATCGGATATGGCAGTCATTGCCAGACCCGGGCATGCGAAACGGATGTTCGCAGAACCCGGGGCCACCGCCTTTTCCTGACTACTTTTTGGCCCGTGCAGCACGAGTCACAATTTTTCCTGATCGTTTTCCTGAAAAACCCGGTGTTGCATCTTGAAGAATTCCACTCGATCAGGGGAAGAGCCAAACACTTTTGAGACATCCACAATCCTGTCACAAGAGCATGTTATCCGTGAAGGTTACCCACGGCCTGTTCAAACTACTCCGTCGTGACCGCGTTGAGTGGCGAGTAACTGAGCTGGCTGCTGGATGGCTATGACGCGATGCGTATTGATCGGCGTTAACGGTTACATTATCCAGTGTTTTGTGGGAGGTTTTGCCGGCACCGTCCGGTATAGTGCCACGCACGCCGAATGCACTGAATCAGCTGCCCGATGACACCGACGCCCCGAAGTCACTGGTTCCAGGGCAGCCTGCCTACAATGAGCCACTGCAGGCAGGCAGACAAGTCATCGGTTGTTCATTAGAAGAATGACTTCAATCCCGGGTGCCGGGTCATATCAAAGGAGAAAATGATGGGTCTGTTTGTGAAACTCATGGGGGCCGTCTCGATCGCGGCCTTCGCCAGCGCCAGCATTTCTTATGCGGCGGTGTCTGCCGAAACGGTCAAGGCCCTCGGCGCGCCCGACAAGATAGAAACCAGGGTCGGCATGCTCGAATTCAAGGACGGTGTGCCGAGCGACGAAACCGCCAGCAAGGTCTACGACACCCTCGACTTCACCCGCGCGCTGAACGTCTACAACAACAGTTTTCGCGGCGCCTCGGCCCTCGGGTTGGTCAAGGGATTCAAGGAGGCGGGCGCCGGCAGCGGCGACATCGTCATCTTCGAACAGCTGATGGATGCGAATTCGCTGTTCCTGACCGCGAATGCCGACACTGTCTATTACCTCGGCTGGATCGACCTCTCCAATGGACCGGTGGTGATCGAGCAACCCACTGACGGTCTCGGCGCGATCAACGACATGTGGTTCCAGTGGGTGATCGACGTGGGCAAGCCGGGGCCGGATCGCGGTCTGGGCGGCAAGTACCTGATCGTCGGCCCGGGGTATGACGGTCCGTTGCCCGAAGGCGGCTATTTCGTGGCCCATGCCAAGACCAATACGATCCTCTATGCCATGCGGGCCTTCATCAAGGACGGCAAAGACCCCAAGCCCGCAGTCGACAACATCAAGCAGAACCTGAAGATCTATCCCTATGCGGCCGGCAGCTATGGAACGTCCATCGCCGAGGCACTGGAAGGAAAGGTCAAGCTGGCAGGCGAGCCGAAGATCCCCAAGATGAAGTTCATCAACGCCAGCGGGATGTCGTTCAACACCATCCCGCCGAGCGATTACGGCTTTTACGAGTGGATCAACGAGAACGTCCAGAACGAACCCGCCACCAGCTATGACATCGAGCTTGCCGGTCAGCTTGCCGCGATCGGCATCGTGCATGGCAAGGAGTTCAAACCCGACGACCGGATGAAGAAGATACTGACCGACGCGGCAGCCGTGGGCCAGGCCGCAGGCCGGGCGCTGCAATGGCAATTCGCCGACAAGCATCCGGACTGGGCCTATTACGAGGGCTCGCACTGGGGAAGTATGCTGTGGGAGGGCGGCGCCCTCTTCGAGACGCCCCCGCCGCTGTTCGAGGACCGGATGTTCAAACCGTTCCCACCGACCGGGGCCCGTACACTCGATTCGCGCACGGCGTTCTATTACGCCTACACCCTCGACAGCCCGGCAATGATCATGCGGATCCCCGAGGTGGGCTCGCAATACCTGATGGGCTTCCTCGACAGCGATGGCAAGCCGCTCGACGGCACCAGGACCTACAAGGTGTCATTGCCCAAGGGTATCCCTGCGGCGGCGTTCTGGTCCTTCACGGTTTACGACAACCAGACGCGTTCGATGCTGCAGACACCGCAGAAATTCCCGCGCGCCGGCAGCCAGAGTTATCCCACGCCTGCGGCCGAAGCCGCGGCCGACGGATCGACCACGGTCTTTTTCGGCCCTACCCAGCCGAAGGGTGTCGCCCGCGGTAACTGGATCCAGACCGACCCGAATAAGGGTTGGTTCACCATCATCCGGTTCTACAGCCCGCTTCCGTCGTTTTTCGACAAGAGCTGGCGGCCAAGCGAAATCGAATTGGTTCCGTGAGCCGGGTCGGCTGACACGCCTATGCAGTGAGGTCGCTGAAGCGACCCCCTGATGGGCGAATTCACGAATGACTGGATTTGGTTTCCTGCCGTTCCCTATTCGTCTGGGAGCGGCAGGAGTTGGCCGGACGTACCCGTTCCCGGCCTCATCACCTGAAGAATCCTGCCGTTCTATCTACCTGACCAGGGTAGGCTTGTTGTCGGCCGTTGCAACGGTAGCCCGAGCGACCCACTACTGCCAGTCGGTGGTCCCAAGTCCGGCGACTGCTCCGTTGCAGGAACAGACACCGTTCTCAGGCGGACGAGCTATGGCTCAGGCAATATGGCGTTTGAACAACCAATGTGTTTGCGCGTAACTCCCGCCGGCAATGCGGGCCTTGCAAGTCTGATCAGTTCAAACAATTCATCGCGGAATCAATAGTTCTCGGATGACTCTCGAGCCAAACAGATGCTCAGCTTGCGAAGCAGGAGTCTGGACACGTTCTTCCACAAAAGAGCCTGCGTGTCCTGGTTCAGATGTTCTACGCCCTCCTGGGTGATTTCGATCAATTTTACCTTGCCATCGGCCACCATTCCGATGACGCGCTCGGAACCCGGATCGACCAACCCCTGAATGCCAGTCACAGAGCCTTTGTTGTAAATCATGCGGCGAAATGGCGAACGCAAGCTGGCGCGTTTCAGCGTAAGCTTGCCGGACACGATTAGCCAGCAGCGATCGGCGATATCGCCTTTCGTATAAAGCCGATCGCTGCTCTTCAGCGTGACCGGTTTTGGATTCATGTGAAGAATCACTTCCTCCAACTGGTTTTCGGTAAATCCGGAAAACAACTTGGATGCTGCCAAAGTATCGAGAACTTCGTTAGGCATATGCGAGTCTCCAAAAGCTGGGATTCCGATGCTGCACCCTGCAACCATCGTGCAACGAGCTTATGCCAACGCGAGTCCCTTTAGAACCAGAGGTTCAATCTAGTCAAAGCGGCTTGCAGTCACGGTGAATTTGTTCTCGCCATCAACCGGCTGAACGGCTACCCGTATTCCGAGACATTTTCAGGTAGTCAAAAACCAAGCGTGTGTTGAGGGTCAGCTGACGCATTTTTTGGGCGACACTACGCACGCCTTTGCTTTTGATCAGGCCCACGGCGAAGCGCCTTAGACGTGTCATGTTCTCCGGGCCATGGCCTTTTCGGATACGGCTGCGGTCTTCGTCATAGTTCCAATCGATGACGTAGTGGCAGCTGTTTTCGATACTCCAGTGTTTCCGGTTATCCTGGAGGATGTGTGCGGCGCTGGCCAAGTCCGGCGTTTTGCTGGTAATCCCGTAAGCGACATCCTGACGCTGTTGGCCGGTTTTTTTATCCACGGTGATCCGTTCCACACGGAAGGCCTGGCCCACATGGGGGAAGTTCAGGTAGTCATTGAGCGCGGTGGTGACCCAAATATTGCGGGTTTCGATGCGCCCATGCTCGGGGCTGTCCAGGGTGCTGTGATCGGGTGCCCGCTCGAGCTGGTCAAAATAGAAGACGGTCTCTTCAAGGAGTTGTTTTTGGTTGGCTTTGACGGTGAAGTGGTAATGGGCGCCGCGCTCCTCGACCAGATACCGGGCCAATTCGCGCTGGGTCAGCAAGGCATCGGCGGTGATGGTTTTGCCCTGGATGTCGATGGTATCGAGCAGCGGGATGGCGGTCTTGATTTCGTTGGTCTGTTTTTCCTCGTCACGGCCTTCTACCGGCAGGGTTCCCACTTTTTTTGGGTGTAGCACTGTTTGGTTTGATGGCCGATGACGCTCATGACGTGGGTTTGACGGCCCTCGTCATCGATCGCGTTGCACAGGGTTTTTCCGTCGATCGCCAGGCTCTCGTCAACGGCGCCATACTGAGCGTTCCAACGTTGAAAGGCTTGGTCAAGTTCCGCCGGATCGGCCCGGATCAGGACATCGCGTAGGATACTTTCGGAAGGCACCCAATATTTCCCCTCGCGGTAGCGGCAGCGAAACCGAGCCCGCGCACGCGGGCTCAAGGCGTTCGCCCAATCGGCGATGGCCTTATAGCCGCGAGCCCCGCACAGCACGGCCGCGGTGGCGATGGCCAAAACCGCTGGCAGGGGGTGACGCCGGCCTTGGGCGCGGCGCGGATCGCTGATCTGGCGAAAAAATGCAGGCAACGATTGCATTTGCTCAGCCGTCAGTTTCATTCTCGGTGCTCCTGTTTGGTAACGCGCGTTTAATACAGGACGAGAGAGTAAGGCGCGGGCAGTGCGTTGCAGCGGCTGGACAAAGACCCGCTTGGGCGAGCGACGCGTGTCACTGTAACCGTTACCGAGGCGCTGATAACCTCGGGTGTCGCCCACATAGTGCCAGTTGGCCGCCCGGTAGATCGTGCCGACAAAGCGCGTCGGATCAACAAAGGTCTCCAGCAGCAGCAAGGGATAGCCAAAACGCTCGACCCAGTCGCGCTGAATCCGACGTTGGCACAACGACAGCACCTTTGAGGCCAGATTCCGATGATGGCAGTGGGGCAGGATCAGAAAGCGGGAATTATTGGCGACCAGGTGAAGCCGGTCGTACTGGTGACGAAATGGCCAGCCAATCCAGTGATCACGCGCACGACATTTCAACGCTGCGGCGGAAAAGCTCAGCAGGGCCACCCACTCATTGCCCCAGGTGGCGACATACCAAAGGGTATGGCCGATCTTGGGCAATGCACCCAAATAGTGATGGGATTGCATCAGTTCCCGGAAACGGGCCTCTTCCGAGGCCTTAACGGGACACACGGTGACCTGTGACAGGCGCAAAGGGACACTCTCGCGTTATAACAACTGCGTGTACTTTTACCGCATCTGCGCGGGCGAGTCCAGAATTCAACGCAAGTGCTTGATCCTGCTTCAGGAGTTGGCTAAGACAAAATCACCCTGGGCTTGCAGTTCTTGACCGAGACGGCCTTGAATGGTTGTTTTTCCTTCCACTCCGGATGTTGGGGCACCAACTCCCTAACCCGATCGATCGCAAACAGCAGTTGGAAATAGGCCGGTTTTTCTGCCCACAGGTTGCCGTCGTTGTCGAACACGGCAATGCGCTCGTCGGCCGGAACGAAGTCCGCCGAACCCGGTTCGGTTACCCGCTCGACGAAGTCGATGATCGCGGCACGCGTTGTGCCGTCTTTCCAGGACGGCAGTACTTCGGCCGACCACAGTGGTGGTACAGACGATCAGCGCCAGGGCAATCAGTGTCTGCAGCTTGCGCATATTGCTTCTGAGTAAAAAACGCCACCCGGCGGGGGTGGCGTCATCGAATCGAACGACCGGGCGCCGGGCGGGCACCCGGCACCCGTGTCATCAACCACCACTCGGCGCCAGCTTCTCCATCACCTTGTCGAGACTGAAGCTCGCCGCCTTCTGGCGCGGCGGGTAGTCCTTGAAGGTCATCAGGAACTGCGCCACATAGTCCTGCGCCGGCAGCAACAGGTACGGACGATCCAGGAACCAGTCGTCATAGGTGTTGGATGTCACCATGCCGCGCTCGTAAGGGTCACGCCGCAGATTCTCGATCAGCGGAACACGCAACGGGACAAACGGCTCGCGCCAGGCCTGGAATGTCGCCTCTGCGCGCTGCTCCATGAAGATCGCCTTCCAGTCGTTGTAACGCAGTGCCGTCAGGTCGCCATCATCGGAGAAGTAGAAGATTTCGTGGCGCGGGCTGTCCTCGGTTTCACCGGTCAGCAGCGGCAGGATGTTGTAGCCATCGAGATGGACCTTGTAGTCACGGCCGATCGCCTTGTGGCCCTTCAGCAGTTTCTGCTTCACATCGGGTTCGCCGGCGATCGCCAGGAAGGTCGGCAACCAGTCCATATGATGGACGATCCCGTTGTTCCAGGTTCCAGCCTCGATCTTGCCGGGCCAGCGCACCATGGCCGGCACGCGCCAGCCGCCTTCCCAGTTGGTGTTCTTTTCACCACGGAACGGGGTCATGGCCGCATCCGGCCAGGTATTCATGTGCGGGCCGTTGTCGGTCGAATAGAGCACGATGGTGTTGTCGGCGATCTTCAGCTCATCGAGCTTGTCGAGAAATTTGCCGATGTGCCGGTCGTGCTCGACCATGCCGTCGGAGTACTCGTCCTGGCCTGAGATCCCGCGCAGTTCGCTCTTGACGTGGGTACGGAAGTGCATGCGGGTACCGCTCCACCAGACGAACCAGGGCTTGCCGGCCTTTTCCTGTTCCTCGATGAAGGCAAGGGCCCGGTCCGAGGTCTCGTCGTCGACCGTCTCCATACGCTTCTTGGTCAGCGGCCCGGTATCCTCGATCTTCTGCGTGCCGTCGGCCATTGCCCAGGAATGGATGACACCACGCGGCCCGTATTTTTTCCGGAACTCGGGATCTTTCGGGTAATCCTCGTTTTCCGGTTCCTCTTCGGCATTCAGGTGGTACAGATTGCCAAAGAACTCGTCGAAGCCATGATTGGTCGGCAGCATATCGTCGCTTGTCACCGAGATGATTCTTGCCGAACTGGCCGGTCGCGTAGCCTTGATTCTTGAGCAGGCCGGCAATCGTCGGGTCTTCTTCCTGCATACCCTCGTTCGGCGCCGGGCAGCCCGACCTTGGACAGGCCTGTACGAAATACGCTCTGGCCCATGATGAAAGACGCGCGGCCGGCGGTGCATGACTGTTCGCCGTAATAATCGGTGAAGGCCATGCCCTCACCGGCGATGCGGTCGATATTGGGCGTCTTGTAGCCCATCAGGCCATGCGTGAAATAAGAAATATTGGACTGGCCGATGTCGTCACCCCAGACGACCAGGATATTGGGCTTGTCCGCCGCCTGGGCGACGATCGGCATCAGAATCGCGCAAAGCAACAATATTCGAAAAGGCATGGCCATTTTTTTGTTCGACATGGTGCATCCTCCTTTGTCACCGGTTGGGAGACGATAAAACGGTCCGCTGAGTATGGTGGAAGTTTCATGAAATCTTCGCGACACTATCCGAAATCCGCAAAACAGGGAGTCGGGGTCATGCGGCATGTTGAGGCCAAATCCCCATCGACTGCCGTGCAGTCGCTGACGGTTTGCGGCCCGACCAACTGGTCGAGGACGTCGGGTCGAGCGAGCTGATGCACACCCAGTTCACTGGTGGTGATTTTCGAGGGTCGCTGCTTGCCGTCGAATTCACGAGCCTCCGACTGGATACCGGTTGTTACAGCCAGTCATTGATCTCGCGCGGCGCCTTCCCGGCGGGCCGGATCGTCATCGGTTGTCTGCTCGATGCAAAACAATCGGGGTGTCTGAACGGTCACCGCTTCAGCCGGCACGACATCGTGATCTTTCCCGAAGGCGCCGAACTTGACTATTTGTTGCCGGCAGACACCCGCTGGGTCGCAATACAGATCTCGCGTCATGAACTCGAGAGCACGCTGCAGGCGAGATTGCCGACGCACGGGGTTAAGGTAATTCCCGGAAGCGTCGCGGCCCGCTTCAACTTTGTCAGTCACCTCAAAGGATTGCTCGTGCACATCGAAAATGGCGCGGCATCCTCGTGTGGCCTTGCCCCAGACGATGCCGCCTTGTTCGAGTCACTGCTGTTCAACGATCTGTGCCATCTGCTCGAGGCCGAATGGCAGGACCCGGGCGCGCGTGCACACCACAGCCGAAACATGGGATTGCTGCAGCAGTTCGAGCGCGTAGTCGAGAAATACCCCGATAGCAACCCACGTATTTCCGCAATAGCCCGGCAGCTTGCAATCAGTCCACGCACGCTGCAGCAGACCTTTAAGAATTACCTGGGTCTGTCACCGAAACAGTACATAAACTGCCTGCGGCTAAACGCCATCCACCAGGAATTGGTACACGAGACCAAAAACTCGGCCACCGTCGAATATTGCCAGAATGCACGGAGTGGCCCACCTCGGACGTTTTTCCGCCGATTACCGCGCACAGTTCGGCTGTAACCCGAGCATCACGCTGAACAAGCGGCCCCGTTGACCCCTCGGGTTGGGAAAAAGGCGCCGCAGCTGCAAATTGTATTTCTCGGTGGGACAGAAACCCGGAAAGGCTGTTTAATGGCTGTCGAACATTCAATGAACGACGTCGATCCGCCTTTCCGGGGATACAGCACCGATAACGCCGCAAAGAGAGGATACCGATGCAGCCGATCAACAAGGCACGCCGCCGTCTCGTCCAGTGGATGAGTGCCGCCGGCGGACTGTTTGCGTTCAACGAGGCGCGAGCACATCACACTGAAACCCATTTCGACGACCGCTCGGAACACCAGATCGTTTACCAGTGCAACAAGGCTGACCCGGACTACCTTTCACGCGTCCTGTTTTCGGTCGGGGAACTGATCCGCAAGTACGGCGACAACGTCGAGATCGTGGTTGCCTGCTTCGGTGAGGGGATCCATCTGCTGGGTGATCCACCTGCACGCCCGATTGCCCAGGAAACTCGTGAACGCGCGTCTTCGCTGAATACCTATGGCGTCGCCTTCCATGCCTGTGAAAACACCATGGAAAGCCTTGGCTGGACCGAGGAAAACCTCGTCGAGTACGCCAAGGTGGTCCCGGTCGGGGTCGAGGACATCATGCTGCTGCAGGAGAAGGGCTTCAGCTATTTCAGCTGGTAGCAGCATACGGGCCGGAGATACCATGGGTGCCGTCAGTGGAAATCCCGCGACACCACCGCTAGCCCACCCAGCAGATCACTGTGGTCCTCCAGCCGCCGGCAAAGCAGATGCTGCACGCCCTCGGCGCGCTGGATCTCGGCGACCACACCGAGCAACTGCGCACCGAGCAGGACCTTGCGCTGGCGTTCGGCGAGATCCGACCAGATCAGCAGATTGAGGCCGCCGCTTTCATCCTCCAGGGTAACGAAGATCGCACGGCCATTGCCCGGTCGCTGGCGAATCAGCACCAGCCCGGCGGCACGCACAATCTCACCGGATGCCCGCAGGGCGACCTGGTCGGCCGAAAGAAAACCTCGTTCATGCAACCTGTCCCTGATCAGGGCCAAGGGGTGATCACGCAGGCTCAGGCCCAGCTGCGCATAATCGGCCAGCACCGACTGCCCGGCATTGGGCGCACGTAGCCGCGGTGTCTGTTCGCTGAACCTCCCCCGCCCGTATAAGGGCACAGTATCCTCGACGCCGGCAACCTCCCAGGCGGCGTGATGACGGTGCCCGGCGAGCCCCTGCAGTGCATCGGCCGCGGCCAGGGCCTTGAGATCGGCCCGGTTCAGCGCGGCGCGTTGGGTCAACGCCTGCACGTCCCGGAATACCCCCTCTTTACGCGCTGCGACGATACGCTCGGCGGCAGACTGCGACAGGCCCCGCACCAGGCAAAGTCCCAGGCGGAGCACCGGTGGCGATTTCTTTTTGAACACAGAGTGCGCAGAGGAGCGCAGAGGGCGCAAAGATGCTTTTGGTGTCGCCCCTTTAAATTCTCTGCGATCTCTGTGCCTCTCTGTGTCCTCTGCGTCCCTTTGGCCCGCCTCCTCCAGGGAGCAGTCCCAGTCACTGCCGTTCACATCGACCGGCAGCACCTCGACGCCATGCTCACGTGCATCGCGTACCAGTTGCGCCGGCGCATAGAATCCCATCGGCTGGCTGTTGATCAGGGCCGCACAGAAGGCCGCCGGGTGATGACACTTGAGCCAGGCCGAGACGTACACCAGCAGGGCGAAGCTGGCGGCGTGCGATTCCGGGAAGCCGTAGTCGCCGAAGCCGAGTATCTGGCGATAGACCCGCTCGGCAAACTCACGCCGGTAGCCGCGTGCCTGCATACCGGACAGCAGCCTTTCCTCGTACGGCTCCAGTCCCCCGCGCCGCTTCCACGCCGCCATCGAACGCCGCAGCTGGTCGGCCTCACCGGGCGTGAAGCCGGCAGCCACCATCGCCAGTTTGATCACCTGCTCCTGGAAGATGGGCACCCCCAGGGTGCGCTCGAGCACCGAGCGCACCTCCTCTGATGGATAGTCCACCGCCTCCTTGCCCTGCCGGCGCCGCAGGTAGGGGTGCACCATGTCACCCTGGATCGGCCCCGGGCGCACGATCGCCACCTCGATCACCAGATCGTAGAAACAGGCCGGCCGCAGGCGCGGCAGCATCGACATCTGTGCGCGTGACTCGATCTGGAACACGCCGACGGTGTCGGCCTGCTGGATCATCGCGTAGACGGCCGGGTCTTCTGCCGGGATGTCCTGCAGAGTCAGTGGCCTTGTCTTTTGGGACGCAGAGGACACAGAGGAACGCAGAGAACACGGAGAAATTTGTGGTGTGTCCCCATCGAAACCTCTGCGACCTCTGTGCTCCTCTGCGCACTCCGTGTCCCTCTTACCCCAATACCCGTTCAACAGATCCAGGGCACGACGGATCGCACTCAACATCCCCAGTGCCAGCACATCCACCTTCAGCAGACCCAGCGCCTCGAGATCGTCCTTTTCCCACTGGATCACGGTCCGCCCTTCCATGGCCGCGTTCTCGATCGGCACCAGCTCATCGAGCCGTCCGGCCGCGATCACGAAGCCACCCACGTGCTGCGAGAGATGCCGCGGGAAGCCACGCAGGGTGTTGACCAGGATACGCAGGCGCGCAAACACCGGGTTGTCCGGGTCGAAGCCTGCCTCGACCAGGTGCCCGGGCTCGATCGCGCCATGCCGGCGCCAGGCCGAGAGCGCCGCCACCAGGGCCTCGATCTGTTCGAGTCCCAGGCCCAGGGCCTTGCCCACGTCACGCAGCGCGCTGCGCGTTCGATAGGTGATCACGGTCGCCGCCAGCGCGGCCCGCTCACGCCCGTATCGGGCATAGATGTACTGGATCACCTCCTCGCGGCGCTGGTGTTCGAAATCGACATCGATATCCGGCGGCTCATTGCGTTCACGCGAGATAAAGCGTTCGAACAGCAGGTTCATGCGCGCCGGGTCGACCTCGGTGATACCCAGGCAGTAACACACCGCCGAATTGGCCGCCGAGCCGCGCCCCTGGCAAAGGATGTCGCGTTCGCGCGCATGGCGGACGATGTCCCATACGGTCAGGAAATAGGCCTCGTAGCCGAGCTCGGCAATCAGCTTCAGTTCGTGTTCGATCTGTGTGCGCACCCGCCCGGGGCAGCCATCCGGCCAGCGCCGCCGGATGCCCTGCTCGGTCAGCCGACGCAGATAGCTGCGCGCAGTGACGCCCGCCGGGGTGACATCGTCCGGGTATTCGTAACGCAATTCGTCCAGCGAGAAACGGCAACGCCCGGCCGCGGCCAGCGTCTCGGCCAGCAGTTCGGGCGGATACAGGGATAGCCAGGTCATCGATCGTGCGCAGGTGACGTTCGCCATTGGACAGGCGTGCATGCCCAAGGCGGGCCACCGGGGTATTAAGACGAATCGCCGTGAGCAGATCCTGCATGGCCCGCCGGCCGCGCACATGCATATGCACATCACCGCTGGCCAGGCGCGGCAGCCGGCAGGTACGGGCTAGTTGCTCGCTGCGTTGCAGGCGCCCGGCGTCCTGCCCGTCACGCAGCAGCTCGACCGCCAGCCAGGCGCGTCCGGCAAAGGTCCTGCCAAACCAGGCAATCGATTCATCGGGTTCATCCAGGCATAACGGCAACAGCGCCAGGCAATCCGGCAGGGCGCCCTCGAGATCACAACGCTGCAACCGGTAGCTGCCCTTGCCGGCATGCCGCCGGCCATGCGTGATCAGGCGGCACAGCTGCGCATAGCCGGCACGGTTGGTCGCCAGCAAAACCAGGCGTGGCCCGTCGCTCAGGTAGACCTCGCTGCCGATGATCAGGTGCAGACCCAGTTCACGCGCCCTCTGGTGTGCACGCACCACGCCCGACAGGGAGCATTCGTCGGTGATCGCCAGCGCCCGGTAGCCCATGGCATGTGCACGTTCGACCAGCTCCTCGGGGTGAGAGGCACCGCGCAGAAAGGTGAAATTGCTCAGGCAGTGCAGTTCGGCGTAGTCATATCCAACGGCGCGAGTGCCACGTTCACCGGTGCGGGTCGCCTGCAGGTCCGACGGTTGTTTCTCTTGGGACGCAGAGGACACAGAGATCCGCAGAGAACGCTGAGTTTTTACACGTCGAAAACCATCGCCCTTGCAATCTCCGCATATTGCCTGTGCAGAAGACAAAACGCGCACAGCACCGACATACTCATCTCCGCGAACTCCGCGCCCCTCTGCGCCCTCTGCGTCACTTTCACCATTGAGGGATAACATCCACCTACCCTTGTCAGACAAACAGTCCATGCAGGTACCAGCCGCCGCTGCGCCGGTCGCGGAACACCCAAAGGCACTCACCGGCCGGGCTGTGCGCCACAAAGTAATCGCGGGTGATGTCGAAGCCGTCCCACCAGCCGGCCTCGATACGTTCAGGCAGGCCGTCCAGGCGCAATGCACCGCCGTATTGCGGCACACCCCGATGCTCTCGCAAGGGGCGCGGCTGCGGCAGCAGCCAGGCAGGCTGGGACTCTCCCTGCCGCGATGATGCGCCAACAGCATCTGCCGACTCAGCCGGCCCGCACAGACGCCAGGCACGTTCCGGGCGATGATCCGCCAGGCAACGCAGGCCACGTACGCGCTGCTCACCCAGCCGGTTGCACAGACGCTCGAGCAATGCCTGGTCGGCCCGGGCCGGGGCCTCGAACAGGGCCATGCTGCGCTCATCGAAAGACTGCCAGTCGTCCACCCGCAGCCCGATCGCCACCACGGGGGCCGGCAGTTGCAGGCGCTCGATACGCTCACGCAACACCTCGAGCATATGGTCCGGGTCGCGGCTCGGGTCCAGCAGCCCCTGGCCGAACCGGGTGTCCGGGTGATCACGGTGCGACAGGCGCCACTGCAGACGCTGCGCCCCACCCCCATGCCCGCGCAGAAAACCGCACAGCGCCACCATCAGGCGACGTGCCGGAAACAGCAGGGCCGTCGCATGGCCGATCTCTCCCAGCAGTTCGATGTCCTGACTGAAGTGGCGCGGCGGCTGCCATTCCGCACGCGGGTCGGGCGCCAGCCCGAGCAGCCGGTCCAGCAGGGCCGTCAACTGCGGCCCGGCCCGGCGTGCCAATCCGGGGCGTGGCAGGGCCAATGCATCGCCGATGCTGTCGAGGCCGATATGGCGGATGAGGGCGCGGGCGTTCCGGTCCCTGGTCAGGCACGAAAGCGGCAGTGCCGCCACCGCCTCACGCAACTGATCCGCCGTCAACACCCGGCAGCCGGACCGGTTGCGTGCCAGCAGGCCAGCGGCGGTCGGCGTGGGCGCAAGCGCGTGCTGTCCGCTGTAGCCGATCTGCCCGAGTTCACGCTGCAGTGGCATCAGCAGGGCCGGCAGACCACCGAACAGGCGCAGGCTGGAACCGACCTCGAGCAACAGCAACGAGGGCTCGAAACTGATCCGCGCACTGAACTGGTAGGCCCACAGTGCCAGTTCATCCAGTGCACGCTGCTCGCGGACACGATCCCGCAACTGCACGGACAGGCCTGCACACAGGGCCAATGCCGCCGGCAGAGAGACGCCGGGACGAATCCCGCAGGCCTGTGCCACCGCATTGCAGCGGCTTACCTGCTCACGCCCCCCGCACTGTTCGACAACCGCGAAGGCACCGGCCTGCTGCCGGCCGCGCACGAAGACCTCGAGTGGCAGTTGCGGAAAGTACAGTGCAAGCCAGAGCATGGGCCGTCATGCCCCGACGGGGCCGAGCAGAGGCACTCGTCGAACCGGGGATGGGTGACGCAGAGGACACAAAGGAGCGCAGGGGTCACAGAGTGTCTGATGCAGGAACACCACAATCACCTTTGCGTTCTCTGCGCTTCTCTGCGCACTCTGCGTCCGAAAAGCAATCACCACCGGCCTCGCGGTCATCCTTCGTCGGTGCGCAGGAAGGTATTCCCTTCGGTCCTGTGGCGAACGGCACGATGCAGCTCCCCCCGGCCCATCCTGCCCGCCGCTTGAGCACCTCGACCTCCAGCCCGAGTGGTGAGGTGCGTACACGCAGGCGCAGGGCGGCCGGCGAGCCCTGGCTGGCGGTACGCAGGGAGCGAAACAGGATGCCCGGGCAATCGCCCTGCTCGGCCGCCAGCTGCAGACGCCGCAACTGCGACGTCTGTATCTGTTCCGGCCATAGCAGCACCACACCGCAGGCACCTGACTTGAGTGCCTGCTCGGCCGCCCAAAGACGCTGCCCTGCCGACACGTCCCGGACCAGCAGCAACTGCTCGACCCGGATGCCACGGGCTGCCAGCGCCGGGGCATAAGGCACATAAGGCGGCGCGACCCAGACCAGCCAGCGCGAACCCGCACCCAATCGGGCCAGCAGCGGCAATACCAGGGGCAGGCCTTGGTGAGCATCGCCCAGCACCTCGGCCAGGGCCGCACGCGGCCAGCCGCCACCGAGCAGTTCATCCAGGACCTTCCAGCCACTGGCCAGCACCCGGTCCGCTGCCAGGGGACTGCGTCGCCCCTGCCACAGGGTCCCGTTACGTTTCAGCTCTTCGAGATTCACAACCTGCATCGCAGCGCACACCCAGTCCCGCCCGGCAATACCGGACAACATCGGTTTCAGGAGAAGACAGAGAACAAATATAGAACAAAAGATACTGGCGTACGAGTCGCGTGACGGAAGGCAATAATCTTGACAAAAAGCAGACAAACGGAGGAAAGCAAGGGGGATGAAATGCCCGGACAGGCACTGTCCAATGGTCCGGAGCCCTACTGCAGACGAGCAGCGGTATCACGTCCTGAACATCATAGGCCAGATGTCCTCAGGGGCACACAGGGCCATGCGCGTCCGCTGGCCGATACATTATTTAAATGATTTTCAATGGCTTAAGAAAGATTTCGAGCATCAGGAAGCGGGACAAGCCATACCCGGATTCATGTTATGTCCTGGTTTTGAATACATTCTCAACACTTGCATTCCGCAGCCATCGCGCCATTATTGGACACAAGGCGGTCAACACCGCAATAAGGAGAAATTTAAATGAACAGAATATTGACATCTAAGATGTCTACCATCGACTACAAACTGCGCGTCGCATCGATCGCCGGCGTCTATGCACCCTTGATCCTGATCCCTACCGCGGCCCTGGTCCTGTTCTGACCCGCGCCGCGTCCACACTGACCTACCACTTGATATTGGAGACACACCATGAAAAAGACCATCTTCGCCTTCGCCACCGCCTCCACCCTCATCGCCGCCGGTGTGGCCCTGGCAGACTACGGCCCCGACTATTTCAACGGCCAACATAACAGCGGCAAGACCACACCGGCTTCGATGAACGATCGCGGCGGCTTCATCCGCGTCGGCGGCTACCAGATGCAGCAGTCAAAACCCGACATCGTCGATACCGCGGTCGCGGCTGGCTCTTTCACCACCCTTGTACAGGCCGTGCAGGCCGCCGGTCTGGCAGAAACCCTCAAAGGTGAAGGACCTTACACGGTGTTCGCACCGACCGACGAGGCATTCGCGAAACTGCCGGCCGGCACGGTCGAGGCACTGCTCAACGACCCTGACAAGCTTGCCCAGATCCTCAAATATCATGTCGTACCGGGCAATCTCGACTCCGCGACCGTGGTCGGCATGACCAGCCTGACAACGGTCGAAGGTTCCGACCTTCCGGTCGCAAGCATCCGCATCAGCGCTACCGACATCGTGACCTCCAACGGGGTGATTCACGTCATCGACGAGGTATTGATTCCCCAGAGCTGACACCGGATCAGGCGGACCGGGTCGCCATTGACCCGGCCCGCCTGATTGCGGTTTATGATTCGCCGCTCAAACCCCTGCCGTTCTCCGCCAGCATCTCTGCCACCAGTTCACCCAGGCGCACGACCGCAAGCTCAATCCGCGACTCCCATGGGTGGCCGCAGTTGATGCGCACGAAGTTGCGAAACTTGCGGGTGGCCGAAAACATCATCCCCGGCGTCAGGCTGATCTTCTCGGCCAAAGCACGGTTGAGCAGTTCCAGGGCATCGACGCCACGCGGCATCTCCACCCACAGCACGAACCCGCCCTGCGGATCTGTTATCCGTGTTCCCTCGGGGAAATGCTGTGCGAGCATGAAGCGCATCTTGTCGACCTGCAGGCGATAGGCCCTGCGCAAGCGCACCAGATGGCGGTCATACTCACCGCTGCGCAGATAATCGGCCATCGCGATCTGCGGGAGGCTGCACATCGCCGACGAGGTCGCCTGCTTCCATTCCAGCACATCATCCCGGTAACGGTCCGCGATCACCCAGCCTATGCGGTAACCCGGCGCGATGGATTTGGAAAAAGAGGAACAGGTGAGCACCGTGCCCTTGCGATCGTAGCATTTACCGATTGCCGGCCGCTGTCCTTCGAAATGCAGGTCGCCGTAGATATCATCTTCGATCAACGGGATATCGGCCTGCCCCAGCATCCCGACCAGGCGCTCCTTGTGTGCATCGGGCATCAGAGACCCGACCGGGTTGCTGAAATTCAGCACCGCGACCACCGCCTTGATATCCATGGTCTCGATGGCGCTCTCCAGTGCATCCAGGCACAGGCCGGTCTCCGGGTCACTGTCGATCTCAACCGCAAGCAGCCCCATACGCTCGATCAGGCGCAGCACCGAAAAATAGGTCGGTGACTCGACCGCGACGATGTCGCCACGGCGCGTGACCGTCTGCAGACTCAATGCCAGTGCCTCGCTGCAGCCCGAGGTGATGATGATGTTTTCCGGATCGACCGACAGGCCCAGTGCGACATACCGACGCGCGATCTCATGCCGCAGGCTCACATCGCCGGGCGGAAAACAGTACTCCATGCAGCGTTCGGGCTCGCGCGCCGCCGCACGCTGCGTGGCACGCAACAGGCCCTTCACCGGCATCAACTCGATCCCGGGTACGGCCGCACCAAGCGGGACCACCTCCGGATCCCTGGCGACGCTGAAGATCTCCTCGAACAATTCCCCGAAACGCACCTTGCGCGGCTGCCGGCTGACCGTGGTCTTGCGCGGCACCCGCGAATGGCGTTGTCGACCGACCTGGCCATCGACGAAATAGCCCGACTGCGGGCGCACACGCAAGACGCCGAGTTCCTGCAGAGCGGCATAGGCCTGGTTGACGGTCGAGATGCTGACCCTAAGCTGCCTGCTCAGACCACGCAACGAAGGGGCCCGATCGCCGGGCTTGAGCGTGCCCTTTTCCACCAGATCCAGGATGTGCCGCACGACCTGGTCGTAAAGAAAGCCATCTCCTGCCGCCGCCGCAGCAGCCACCGAAACTGTCATGCATTCACCTCAACTGTACCCATAACATTTCTCATTTTCTGTAACTGTTCGTATAACAGTAGCCGAACTAAGATGAGATTGCGATCAAGGCACCGACTGGGGGCCGGCGCAAAAGCGGCACGGGAGACAGCTATGAACACATTGGCACTGGGCTACAGCAGCTACGCAGAAAGGACGCGGCTGTCCCTGACGGGCGACATGCTGGTACTCGCCAGGACCTGGTTCGGGCGGGCCCGGCAGCGCCGCCAGCTGAAGCAGCTGAGCGACTGGCAGCTGGACGATCTCGGCATCAGTCGCAGCGATGCGCGGCGTGAGGCCACCAAGCCGTTCTGGCGATCGTAGAAAGGTCGTCCGGTCCGCGCGCCGGTACCGTCAGAACAGATGCCCGCCGGTGGCGCGCACATGACAGGTGCCGTCTTCCGAGGCCATGCAGGGGCCGTAGGGTGAGGCGGTATTGCAGCCAAGGTGGAACTGCCGGCAGTCCGCAGGCTCCATTCGGCCAAGCGTTACGGCTGCGCATTCGCAACCGGCCGGCATCTTTTCTGCCGCGGCGCGCAGCTCACTGCGGTAATCAGGAAAACGATCGCCTGAATCAACGATGCCGTAGGCATAGCGCAACCGAAAGGCACTCTTGTCCAGGCGGCCAACACCGCGCCAGTCCCCATTGACGAGGTCGAACGCCCGGTACAGCTGGTCGAGCGCCATCGCATTGCCCTCCGGCCTCACCATCACCCGACAGTGGTTCTCGACCCGGGCCTCGCCGTCGCAACGCTGTCGCAGCACGGCGTGGATCGCCGCCATGATACTGGCGGCGGTATAACCGGCGACCGCCGCAGGCACATGGTGTTCTGCGGCCAGCCTTTCCCATGCCAAGGTCCCGGTCACCGCGCAGCGATTGCCCGGCAACAGCAGGGCATCGAAGCCAGGGTCTGTTCTGACGAGTGCATATTCCAACAGGGGCTCCACCCGCCGGCCACATAACAGCAGCGACAGATTGTCCGGCAGGCCCTCCAGCACCATGCCCGCGAGCGGCGCCAACAGGGTCTCGAAACCGGCAGCGAACAGCACCATCTCGCGCTGCGGTTCGGCCTGCGCGATCAGCACCGCCTCGACCGGTGCTGAGATCAGTCGCACATCCGCACCACCGTTCCTTGCCTCCAGCAGCGAACGCGGCCCTTCGACATAACCGCCAAGCGGCAGGCGCAACATGTTGTCCGCCACCAGCAGGGTCACGGGGTGCCGCTCGGTCAGTCGAATCGCCTGATACAGTTCGGCCGCCGGGCAGATGCTGGCCGCACACCCGGGGCCGGACAGCAGCCTGACCTGTTCCGGCAGCGCGCGGCGCATTCCGGACAGGGCGATGACGCGTTCCTGGTCACCGGACAGATTCAATATCCGCACGGGACCGGGCAAAGGCAATGCCTCGATGGCCGCCAGCAGCGCGCGCGGGCTGTTGTTCACCCGTGGCAGCTGCCGCGAGCAGGCATCTCTGACGGCATCGGCCGCGCCGGATTGCGAATCGCTTGTACCAGCAATCGCCAGTACCTTATATGGGGACGGAACATCGGCCGATGCTGCCGCAGCATTCGGGGCCGCCTCAACCGGATTCGACCGAAAAGCCGGCGAATCTGAAACGGAGCTGATCCGGATCAAGTTGCCGCCGGGGCCGCCCTGGCACCGATGGTCGGGCCATCCGGTTCAGGTGCGCGGGGAATCGTCGGCATCGGCTGCGGCGACCGCCTGCTCGACCGGCTCCACCTGGGCCACCACCGGGGAAGGCGTCCCCCTGCGGTTGGCAAGCGCCACACCCGCCAGTATCGATGCGCCTCCGAGCAGCATTCCAAGGGTCAGCACCTCGTCCAGCAGCAATGCCCCCCACGCGATCGCGAATACCGGGATCAGGTAGGTCACCGTCAAGGTGCGGGTCGGCCCGACCTCGCGAATCAGTTGGAAGTAGATGAGGAACGCGAGCGAGGTGGACAGGACCGCCAGCGCCAAGACCGCAGCGACGACCATGGCACCCGGCGCCTGGGTCGGCGGAAACAGCGGCAGCAGCGGCAAAAGGACCACCGCGGCACCGAGTTGGCTGCCGGTGACGAACACCACCGCGGGTATATGGCTCAAACGCCGCTTGGCAAAGTTGGCCGCAAACACATAGAAAACGGCGGCCGTCAGGCCGGCCACAACCGGCAGCAGCGGCGATGCCCCCGCACCCTGCGGCAAGCCCACCAGGGCCACCACACCGACGAAGCCCAGCAGCACGCCTGCTACCCGCCTGGCATCGAGTGCCTCGCCGTAGACCGTGTAACCGATCAGTGCTGCGAAGATCGGCACAGTCGCATTCAGGATCGAAGTCATCCCTGCGGTAAGGTCCAGCGAGGCATAGGCCAGCAGGGTGAACGGCAGGGCTGCACTCATGGCCCCCACCCATAAAAGCAGGCGCCAGTTTTCGCGCAGCGAACCGAGCTGCCGGCGCTGGATCACCAGCGGCA
This sequence comes from uncultured Gammaproteobacteria bacterium, assembly GCA_963753845.1. Classification (GTDB taxonomy): domain Bacteria; phylum Pseudomonadota; class Gammaproteobacteria; order Chromatiales; family Chromatiaceae; genus Thiosocius. The sequence continues at coordinate 151,168 of CAVWEI010000001.1, read as the reverse complement.
GCATCACGAGACCCGCAATCAGGACCCGCAGCGCGATGAGCCACACCGGCCCCAGGACCGGGGCCGCGATGCGCATGAACAGGAAGGAGCCGCCCCACAGCGCTGCGAGCAGGATCAGGGCCGGATAAAATGGGATCGCCACGCGTCGGATACCGCCAGAAGGATGCGCTCAGGTGCGAAGGACCGACAATACCTCTTGCACCACCAGCTGCGCACTCTCTGCGTCGGCGCCGGTGCCGCCCAGCACCCGCAGTCCCCAGATGGTGGTCATCAGAAACCTGGCCAGTGATTGCGGCGACTTGCCGGCCGCCAGCAGGCCAAGCGCCTGCGCTTCCTCGAGCGCCGCCCGCAGGACCCCCTCGATCTCCGCAAGATGTTTCGTCACCCGCACCCGTACGGCCGGATTGTGACGACCGACCTCGAGTACCGTGTTGACCAGAAGGCAGCCGCGCCTGCGGGCATCGCCCTCACCTTCGCGGGCAAGTTGCATGAAGAAGGTCTCGATACCCTGCAAAGGATCCGCGGCCTCTGCCAGAATCGCCTGCAGCCGCCCCAGACTCTGCTGCGCATAGTGATCCAGCGCCGCCAGGAACAGGCCCTCTTTCGACCCGAATGCAGCATACAGACTGCCGGGCTTCAACTCCGTGGCCTCGACCAGCTGACTGATGCTGGTCGAAAAATAACCGTGTTCCCAGAAGGCTGCCGTGGCCCGCCCGAGAACCTGCTCACGATCGAAAGCGGCCGGCCTCGCCATACTCATCTGCCCATGGGGTTGTATTGAACGGATTATAGCCGTGCCGGAAAAATACTTGAACACTCATTCCATAACTACTATAAATTATGGAATGATCACTCAACAACCTGGAGCAAGCCATGTCTGAGCTGCGCGAAAAGATAGCCGAGTACGATGCCGCCAAGGCCAAGCGGGTCCCCGCCGAGGTACTGCAGACAATGGCCGATGCCACCCGTCAGCTGGAGTCGCTGGGTATTGCGGACCGCAGCCTGAAGAGCGGCGACCGGGTCGCGGATTTCGAACTACCCAACCACCTGGGCGAAAAACGCCGCTTGAGCGACATGCTGGCGCGGTCGGTGGTCGTGCTGAACTTCTATCGCGGCGGCTGGTGCCCCTACTGCAACATGGAACTGAATGCCCTGCAACGGGCCCTCCCAGACATCAAGGCCAGCGGCGCAACGCTGGTCGCGATATCGCCCGAGCTGCCGGACAAGGCCACGGATACCCAGGCCCGTCATGCGCTCGAATTCGACGTTCTGAGCGATGTCGGCAACCGGGTTTCAGAGGCATTCGGCCTGACCTTCGAACTGCCGGAACAACTGCGACCCATCTACACCAAGCTGGGGATCGACATCCCTGCGTTCAACGGTGACGACAGCTTCGCCCTGCCTGTGCCGGCCAGCTACGTGATCGACAGCGACAGTGTGATCCGCCACCACTTCGTGAATGCGGACTACACCCGCCGCCTGGAGCCGGACGACCTTCTGCGAGTGCTGCGGGGACAGTAGTCGGGGCGTGACGGCCGCCCGGGTCGGAGTTTAAGATTCCCCCCGTTTCGGGGACGCGCAGGCGTCCCCTGTTTTTTCGCCACTTGTTTGGACGGGAGCCACCCGATGACCATCTGGGTCGATGCAGACGCCTGCCCACGCGTGATCCGTGACATCCTGTTCCGGGCGGCCGAACGCTGTGCCATACCGCTGACCCTGGTCGCCAATCAGTCGATCGAGATACCGCGTTCCCGCCACATCCGGATGTTGCAGGTATCGTCCGGCTTCGATGTGGCGGACAACGAGATCGCACGTCGGATCGAGCCCGGCGATCTGCTGATCACCGCGGATATCCCGCTGGCCGCGGAGGCGGTCGAAAAGCAGGCGCAGGTGCTGAGCCCGCGCGGCGAACGGTTTACACCGGACAACATCCGGGAACGCCTTAACATGCGCGACTTCATGGACACCATGCGCTCGAGCGGCTTCACGGGCGGCGGGCCGCCCCCTTTGTCGGCAACCGACCGCCAGGCCTTCGCCAACGGGCTCGACAGCTACCTGGCCAGGCTCTCCACGCAATAGGGCCCGCAAGGCCACAGATTGCCGCGCCGGACACCGGGTTTGTGCCGTCAGGGGGTCTTCTTCGGCCCTTTGTCCAGTGACAGACGTGCCTTCAGGGGCTTGTTTCCGGCCGGCCTGGGCTTCTTTCTTGCCGCACCCGTGGCCGGCTTGCCGCCTGCCTTCCTCAACGGACCCTTACCTGCCGGCTTGGGCCCGGGGCGCTTGTTGGCCGGGTTGGTGTCACCGTCAAAACCACGCCGGTCCTGGCGCTCGATGGCGGAGTGCCTGGGCGGTCGCTCGGCCGGGGCGGTTGGCGCGTCGGCGGGCATTGCCCTGGCCTGCTTGCGCATGGGTTTGTCGACACGCTTGCGGTCCGGCCTCGCAGGGGCGGCCTTGCGCGCCGGCGCCGGCGTGGCGAGAGGCTTGGCCGGATCGAAATCCTTGAGGCGCTCGATCGCCAGTTTCTGCTGGCACACCCAGGTATTGCGCAGGTCACGCATGGTCTCTTCCGGCATGCCTGCCGGCAGATCGACGGTGGTGAAGTCGTCGAAGATCTCGATGTGCCCGATGTACCTGGCCTCCAGGTCGGCCTCGTTGGCGATGGCACCGACGATGTTTCCCGGTTTCACTCCGTGCTGATAGCCGACCGCGACCCGGAAGCGCTCCATCTCGACGTCGGGAAGCCCCTTGAGCGGCAGGGCCTCGGTTTCCACGACCTTCTGCGGGTGCTGACGCTGGCGTTCGGGGCGCGCCGGCTTGCGCTCACGCTCGCCGCCTCCGGGCGCGAATTCGCGCCTTGCCGGGGGCTGCGACTCGACCTTGGGATCGAGCAGCAGGGGCACATCGCCCTGCGCAAGTTTTGCGAGTGCGGCGGCGATCTGCAGGGCATCGAGATCGTCCTCCTGCTCGAGCTCACTGACCAGGCGGTAGTACAACGCCAGGTTCTCCTCGGCGATGGTCTCGCGCACCCTGACCTTGAACCGTTCGGTCCGCTTCGAATTGATGTCCTTCACCGAGGGCAGTTCCATCGACTCGATCGGATGCCCGGTCGCCTTTTCGATCATACGCAACATGCGTCGCTCGCGAGGGGCCACGAACAGGATGGCCTCGCCGGCAGCACCCGCACGGCCGGTGCGACCGATCCGGTGCACGTAGGATTCGGTATCGTGCGGGATGTCGTAGTTGATCACGTGCGTGACCCGCCGGACGTCCAGGCCGCGCGCCGCCACATCGGTTGCCACAAGGATGTCGAGCTTGCCGTCGCGCAGCCTGTCGACCGTGCGCTCGCGCTGCACCTGGGCCACGTCGCCGTTCAATGCCTCCACACTGAAGCCGCGCGCGCTGAGCTTCTCTGCGAGTTCGACCGTCTGGGTCTTGGTGCGGACAAAGATGATCACCCCGTCGAAGGTCTCGTTCTCGAGGATCCGGGTCAGGGCATCCAGCTTGTGCAGGCCACCGATCGCCCAGTAACGCTGGCGGATGTTCTCTGCCGTGGTCGTCTTCGACGCGATCTTGACGTGCTGGGGATCGTTGAGATGGCGCTCGGCAACCTTGCGGATCTCGTTCGGCATGGTGGCCGAGAACAGCGCGATCTGTCGCTTGGGGGGCGTGTGCTGCAGAATCCATTCGACGTCGTCGATGAAGCCCATGCGCAGCATCTCGTCCGCCTCGTCGAGTACCAGGGCCTGCAGACGCGATATGTCCAGGGTGCCGCGCCGAATGTGATCCATCACCCGCCCGGGCGTTCCGACCACGACCTGCACACCACGGCGCAGCTGATTGAGCTGCATGCCCATCCCCTGCCCGCCATAGATCGGCAGGACGTGGAAACCGGGCAGGAAGCGCGCGTAGGTCTGCATCGCCTCCGCAACCTGCAATGCCAGTTCGCGGGTCGGCGCCAGCACCAGGAGTTGCGGGTAGTTGGCCGACGCATCGATCCGGGCCAGCAGGGGCAGCGCAAAGGCGGCGGTCTTGCCGGTGCCGGTCTGCGCCTGACCGATCAGGTCCCGACCCGACAGGAGCAGGGGGATCGCCTCGGCCTGGATCGGGGATGGTGTTTCGTAACCCACCTCTGACACGGCGGCCATGAGGGGGCCGGGCAATCCCAGCGAGGCAAAGTCGGTGATCGGTTCGGACATGGTGCGGCCAGTGACGGTTGCGGAGCTATAAGATGATAGCGGGGCGCGGATTATACGCGCTTATGGGTCGGGCGTCGCCGTTTTTCCCCTTGTTCAAAAACCTGGCGCCTGGGTGAACGCCCCCGCCAGGGCCCGCGTCAACCCAACCGGGACGTCTCGTATTGCCTGGCCAAGACTGGCAGAATGACGAGTTCGATCCAAAAAACCACCCTCGTATGAACCGAGAGCAGACTCTCACAGGGAGAAGCGGGCATGCTGAAAAGCATCAATGACTTTTTGCGCCTCGAATCGGCAGGCGGGATCGTCCTGGTCGTCGCCGCCATTGCCGCGATGCTGCTGGCCAACACGCCGTTCGCGGGCATTTACGACAAGTTTCTGCATCTCCCCGTCGAGATCCGGTTCGGCCCCCTGCATATCGCCAAACCGTTGCTGCTGTGGATAAACGACGGACTGATGGCCGTATTCTTTTTCCTCGTCGGCCTCGAACTCAAACGCGAACTGCTCGAGGGTGAACTGTCCAGGCCCAGCAACGTCATGCTGCCCGCGGTAGGGGCCGTCGGCGGCATGCTCGTGCCGGCGATGGTCTACGTCCTCATCAACTGGGGGGACGAGGTCACCATGGCCGGTTGGGCGATCCCCGCCGCCACCGATATCGCGTTCGCACTGGGAATACTCACCCTGCTGGGCAAACGCGTACCCACCTCGCTGAAGGTCTTCCTGGTCTCGCTCGCCATCTTCGACGATATCGGCGCCATCCTGATCATCGCGCTGTTCTATAGCGGAGGCTTGTCCAACGCTGCCCTGATCACCGCCGCAGCGGCGATCTTTGTGCTGTTCCTATTGAACCGCCGCCATGTCAGTGAGATTGCGCCTTATCTGCTGGTCGGCACGGTGTTGTGGGTCGCGGTGCTGAAATCCGGCGTACACGCCACGCTTGCAGGCGTGGTTTTGGCCATGTTCATCCCGATGAAACACCGTGACGCATCCGAACCATCACCTTTGCGCTCACTCGAACACGACCTGCACACCGGTGTCGCGTTTTTCATCCTGCCGCTGTTCGCCTTTGCCAATGCCGGCATAAACCTCTCGGGTGTCAGCCTGGACTCGGTTCTGCATCCGGTTCCACTGGGCATCGGCGCCGGCCTGTTCCTCGGCAAGCAGCTCGGCGTGTTCGGGTTTTGCTGGCTGACGATCAAGCTGGGCATCGCCAGACTGCCGCAAGGTAGCAGTTGGGTCGGCCTCTACGGTATAGCCCTGCTGTGTGGTGTCGGCTTCACCATGAGCCTGTTCATCGGCGCCCTGGCGTTCGAAAATCTGGGCGACGTGGGATTCGATGAGCGCATCGGCATCGTGCTCGGCTCACTGGTCTCCGGGCTGGCCGGCTATTTCGTTCTCAGACGCGCCTTCCCCGCCAACAAGGAAGGCTGAGGGGTACAAAGCCCCTCAAACCGGACCGGCATATCAGTGCCGGTCGTTCGACTCAGCGATGCGGGTGCTCGAAGAAGACGTACGGGGTCGAATAGTCGCTGAACTCGAAATAGACCTTCTTTTCGCCCGGGTCCTGGTGCATGTTGAGGTTCTCGTCGAACACCCCGTAGCCGAAGCGGTACGGGCGCGCCTGGCCACCCTGGGTCGCGACTGCGGTACTGAGCTTGTCGATCTCGATGAAGCGCCGCACGAGTTTGTCACCGGCGTATATCTCCAGCACACCGTTGGTGCCGGTCCAGTTCTGGATCGCACGGCCCAACTTGTTCTGGGTTTCCTGGGTACAGGCCCCCAAGGCCGCGATCATCGGGATCAACAACCAGATTCTGTTTTTCATCATTCCTCCGGGATGCCGTTCGGTCATTGTTTGGCCGCGCCTGCGGCATCTTCCGTTGCACCGCGACGCAGCGCCCATTTCAAAAGGGAGGGAGCGATCACTGTGGTGATCACCACCATCAGTACGATCGCCGAAAAGAGCCTGCCGTCGATCACACCCAGTCCCTTGCCGATACTCGCAAATATCAGTCCGACCTCGCCGCGCGGCAGCATGCCGATCCCGATTGCCAGCCGGTTCATCCCACGACCGGCCACCAGGCCGGACACCAGCTTGCCAATGATCGCTGCAACAGTGAGTCCACCCGCGAACAGCCAGACATCGGGATTGAGGAAACTCTCGAGTTTCACCTGCAGGCCGATCAGCACGAAGAAGATCGGTACCAGGACGGCCTCCAGAGGGTCCATCAGGCTGCGGATGGTTTCACGACCGTACTTGGGGTCGTTGGGCCACCCGTTGAAATACTGGTCGTTCATGATCAGGCCGGCGGCGAAGGCACCGATGATGGTCGCCAGACCGACCAAGTCGGCGAACCACGCCAGACCCATGACGAATATGAAGGTAACGAAGATCTTGGCCTCGTGGGTCTGAAGACCTTTCATCATGGCGATAAGGGTGCGCAGCAGGTAGGGACCCGCGTACATGACCGCGATGATGAACAGGGACGAGAGCCCGACGATCTGAAGCACCGCATAGCCCTGAAAACTGCCGCTGATGACGATGCCGGACACGATGGCCAGCGAGATCAGCCCGAATACATCGTCCAGGATCGCGGCACCCAGGATCACGCAGGCCTCCTGCGAGTGCACCAGGTTCAGTTCATCGAGCACGCGCGCAGTTATCCCGACGCTGGTGGCCCCGAGGGTTGCGCCGATGAACAGCAGTGACCCCACCGAACTCTGTGGCAAGACCAGCCAGGCCACCACCAGCCCCAGCGCAAAGGGTGTCAGCATTCCGATCAGTGCCACCTTGAGCGAAGGCATACCCGCATTGCGCATCTCTTCGACGCTGCTCTCCAGGCCAACAAGGAACATCAGGAAGATCACGCCATAACGGGAGAACATGTCGACCGTGTGGACAATACTCAGCCAGCGCATGCCATTGGGACCTTCGACAATCTCCACGATCTTTTGTGCAAGGAGTGGGTCGCGGAAGACCTCGGCAGCGGCTTCCTGCATGGTCGCCCCCGCGAAGGTGAGATCGATCATGTCGAAAAGGAGCCTGCCCTCGCGCACCATAAGGATGAAATCCCCGCCGAACAGATAGGCAAGGTTGCCCAGCGCGATGCCGATGACCAGTTCACCCAGCACCGAAGGCTGTCCGAAACGGCGGGCGACATAACGGCCGATGACTGCAGAGACGAGGATGGCGGTGACGCCGAGTATCACGGGCGCCACCGGATCTGCATGGGTTCCGTTGGAACCCGCCAGGGCGGCGACCGGGGACATCATCAGGACGGCGAACAGGACAAGCATGCCCTGGACCGCCTGCGATGTCGCTTCGGCAGGTTCCTCACCGCAAGGCCAACGCCCTGCAACGTCCCATTCCACGTACCCTGGATGCAGGATACACGGTGGTGCGTTGGCATGGTCCGCCGGATTTCGACTACGGGTGGCGATGGCCGTATTCCTGGATGCGTACGAACACCTGACATGCGCTCCATAGGGTGGCCGAATCGAGGTGCATGCCCATTCCCCTGCAATTCACCACACTTCGACTGGCCAGCACAAGCGACATTCGTCGCCCGGCCAGGATCGCGGAAATGCCACTACCGACAGTGTTATATTGACCGATTGGCAATCAACCATCGCAATGCCACCCGCCATGATGCAGCCAGCCCCGGACCTGTTCGGATACCGACGCCACTGGGCGCACAAATTCGGGCCCGCGCCCTTTCTGCCTATGTCGCGCGAGGAAATGGACCTGCTCGGTTGGGACAGCTGCGACATCATCATCGTAAGCGGCGATGCGTATGTCGATCACCCGAGCTTCGGCATGGCCGTGATCGGCCGCGTGCTCGAGGCACAGGGCTTCCGGGTCGGGATCATCGCCCAGCCGGACTGGAATTCAGCCGACGACTTCGCCGCCCTCGGCCGCCCGAACCTGTATTTCGGCATAACCGCCGGCAACATGGATTCCATGGTCAACCGCTACACCTCGGAACGCCGCCTGCGTTCAGACGACGCCTACACCCCCGGCGGTTCCGGTGGCCAACGCCCGGACCGCGCGGTCATTGTGTATTCACAAAGATGCCGCGAGGCCTTCAGGGACGTGCCGCTGGTGATCGGCGGCATCGAGGCCAGCCTGCGCCGTATCGCGCATTTCGACTACTGGCAGGAGAAGGTGCGTCGCTCGGTGCTGATCGACGCCAAGGCCGACATCCTGCTGTTCGGCAACGCCGAGCGTGCAATCGTCGAACTGAGTCACCGGCTGGCTGCGGGCGAAACGATCGACCGGATCAGCGATCTTCGGGGAACCGCGGTTGTCCGCAGCGCCCTGCCCGCCGGCTGTACGGTAATAGATTCCAGCGACGTCGACCTGCCGGGATCAATCCAAGCTCACCCGGACCCCTATCTGGACACCACCCAACGGGAGCCAGCGCCCGGGGATCGGGGTTCGAGCCCGGACCAGGAACCGCCCGGCCCCACGGTCGTCACCCTGCACACCAGGCCGAAGGGCCAGGACCGCCGATTCCAGGCGGTGCGACTGCCTGCCTTCGAATCGGTCCGCAGCGACCCGGTGCTCTATGCGCACGCCTCGCGCGTACTTCACCTGGAATCCAACCCGGGTAACGCCCGCGCCCTGGTGCAACGTCATGGTGACCGCGAGCTATGGATCAACCCGCCGCCGATCCCGCTGCGCACACCCGAACTCGACAAGGTATTCGAGCTGCCCTATCAGCGTGTGCCTCACCCGGCCTACGGTGACGCCCGGATCCCGGCCTACGAGATGATCCGCTTCTCGGTGAATATCATGCGCGGCTGCTTCGGCGGCTGTTCGTTCTGTTCGATCACCGAGCACGAGGGGCGCATCATCCAGAATCGCTCGGAACAGAGCATCCTGCGCGAGATTGAAAATATCCGAGACCACACGCCGGGATTCACCGGGATGATCTCCGATCTCGGCGGACCCACCGCGAACATGTGGCGCTTGCACTGCAAGGACCCGAAAATTGAATCGAGCTGCAGGCGCCTGTCCTGCGTCTACCCCGGCATCTGTGGCAACCTCAACACCGATCAGATGCCGCTGGTCCGGCTGTATCGCAAGGCCCGTGAACTGCCGGGGGTCAAACGCGTCTTCATCGCCTCGGGCCTGCGCTACGACATCGCGGTGGAGACCCCGGAGTATGTGCGAGAGCTGGTCACGCACCACGTCGGCGGCTATCTCAAGATCGCCCCCGAACACACCGAGTCGGGACCGCTGTCCAAGATGATGAAGCCCGGTATGGGCACCTATGACCGCTTCAAGGCGATGTTCGACAAGTACTCCAAACAGGCGGGCAAGGAACAGTACCTGATCCCCTATTTCATCGCCGCACACCCCGGAACCACCGATGAGGACATGCTCAACCTCGCGCTCTGGCTGAAGGCAAACGGTTTCCGGGCCGACCAGGTACAGGCCTTCCTGCCCTCTCCGATGGCGATGGCGACGGCGATGTGGCACAGCGGCCGCAACCCGCTGAGGAAGATCACCCGCGTGTCGGACCAGGTCTTTTCGGCCAAGGGACTTCGCCAGCGCCGCCTGCACAAGGCCTTCCTGCGCTACCATGACGCCAACAACTGGCCACTGCTGCGCGATGCATTGAAGAACATGGGCCGGGCCGAACTGATCGGCAACGGCAAACGTCACCTGGTCCCGAGCTTTCAGCCCGCGGGAACCGGCGGCAGGGCCGAAAGGCCAACGGCCGGGAAAGGCAGCTTTCGCACCCAGCAGACCCATGGCCTGAAGAAAAAGGCTGCGGCGCGGCGGCGCAAACCGCGCTGAAGTGCCTTTGGGCCGGACTTCTGACAAGAGACAGAGGTGGGGCCGGACGGCGCCCGCCCGGCCGTAACCAAGAGGGAGAACAGACACGTGCGCGTCAGCGACTACATGACCCGAAAGGTCTTAACCGCAGCACCCGATGACGGCATTCGCGAGACGTTCTTTCGCATGCGCGAGTCCCGGATACGCCACCTGCCGGTGCTCGACGGGGCACAACTGGTCGGCATCCTCAGCGACCGCGATCTGCGCCGACCGGACTGGGTCGACGAGGCCCCCGACCTGTCACACGACTACCAGCTCGACGACAATCTTTCGGTATCGGACCTGATGAGCCATAACCCCATCTCGGTACACACCTACGACGATCTCGCCAAGGCCTGCGCGTTGATCAACGAACATGGTTTCGGCGCCCTGCCGGTGCTGGACAAGGGCAACCACCTGGTAGGCATCGTCAGCAAGGCCGACCTCGTGCGCGCATTCGCACGTGTGCTGGAATCAAACCACGAGCATGTCTAGACATGATGGCTAGTGGGCCACTAGGGCTCGATCTTCGCAATCGCGCCCAGGGCCAGTCGAATATCCTGCAGGGAAGGCGGGGCCATGCTGGCGGAATCGATGTAAGCACCGTAACAGCTCATACGCATCACCTCGGGCTGCGTTTCCGAGGCCAGCCAGAAGTGATAACCCTCGTGATAGGCGTTACCACCCGGAGCATCCACGCCTCCTGCAAGCTGCAGACCGGCAACCCGGACCCGCCCGGCCATCACTACCGACTGCAATGAGCCCTGGACCCGGGTGATGGTGAACCTGCCGGGCTGAATGATGAATCCCTGATGGCTCACGCTCTGGATTTCAAAGCCGCAATGCGCCTTGTACTGATCGAAATCGCCGCCCGTTCCACGGCCGCTCCTGTTGGTGGCCTTGCCGTCCTGTACAAAAACCCGTGCCTCGTCGGCCGAAATCTCCAGCGGTTCCTTGAGTATCAACGAGGCACCCTGCAACTGCTGGAAGCTACCGGAAGGGGATTCCCTTACCGGCATACTTTTTTCGCAGGCGCCGAGGAACCAAACCGACAGCACAAGGATCGAAAGTGTTTTCATGGGTGAATCCTAAGGTAACCGGAGCCACGATACCCCGAAGTACACGGTAGGCGGCGCCCTGCAGGCCCGTTGCAGGTTTGCCGACACAACGGCTTCGGAACACCCGGGCACATGATTTGCAGCCTTTGCCCGTGGCATGCATTCTACCAGTCAAGAGCGCAGCATGGTGCATCCGGCCAGGAGCTTGTGCGCTCACCCGACTCGGTTTCAAGCACGTGCCGACGGGGCGCATGCGCAATCGAAGAACCCAATAACGAGAATGAACAGACCCCTATCCCTACTCCTCGCCGGCCTTCTCTGGGCACCCGTGGCGCTGGCCGCCCCCGTCAATGTCCGCACCGTATCCCTCGGTGAGGTACTCGAGGTGCCGGTTTACAGCGCACCTGCCACCGTCGAGGCCAACAACGAACCGGAGGTCGCCGCCGAGATCGATGCGCGCGTCCTTGCCTTGCCGGTGCAGATTGGCGAACGGGTGTCAGCCGATCAGACACTCGCGCGTCTCGATTGCAGCAGCCATGAATCACGCCTGGCGTTGGCGCGCGCCGAACTCGAAATCAGCCGTGTCCAGCAGACCCATGCGCGCGAGCAACTGACCCGCGCCCTGAATCTAAAGAAGAACAAGAACATCAGCGAGGAGCTTCTCGGCCAACGCCGCATGGAACTCGGCGGAAAAGAGGCCGAGGTGGCGGCCCGCAAAGAGGCGGTAAAGCAGGCCGGCATCGACGTGGGACACTGTGATATCAGGGCACCCTTCGATGCCGTGGTGATGGACCGCAAGGTCAGCGTCGGCACCTTCGTGACGCGCGGCAAACCGGTCGTCAGCCTGCTCGAGATATCGGGCCAGGAGGTCTCGGTCTTCCTGCGTCAGAATGAAGCCACAAAACTCCAGCAAGCGGGTGAACTGGTGTTCGAGAGCGGGGATGCCCGCTTCCCGGTAAGCCTGCGCGCACTGCTGCCGGCCATGGACCCCGTAAGCCGTACACAGGAGGCCCGGCTTGCGTTCACCGCCGAGGCGGCACTCCCGGGCAGCGCCGGGAGACTGACCTGGCAGGGGATCAAACGGCTTCTGCCGGCGGACTACCTGGTTCGGCGTGACGGCAGGCTCGGCATATTCGTGGTGAACGACGAGCAGGCGCACTTCGTGCCCATACCCGGGGCGCAGGAAGGCCAGCCCGCCAGCGTGGATCTGGCGATGGACACCCGCGTGGTCACCGAAGGCCGTCAGCGACTGATGGACAGTGATCCGGTGACCATAGTCCCGGCACAGGACCGGCCATAGTGCATTTCTTCCGCTCGCTGCTGCTCAACCATGTCCTTGCGAATCTGACCTTCATCCTGGTACTGGTGGTCGGCACCCTGTCGTACCTGTCCCTGCCGCGTCAGCAGGACCCGACCATCAACTTCAACTGGATCATCATAACCACGATACTTCCCGGCGCCTCGGCCGCGGACATCGAAAAAAAGGTCACCGACCCGCTCGAGGACGCCCTGCGCCAGATCCAGGACGTGAAGTTCATGTCCTCCAACAGCCGCGAATCGGTGTCGAGCATCCTGGTGCGCTTCGAGGATATCGATGACCGCACCTTCGACAAGCGTATCTCGGACCTGCGCCGCGAGATCCAGAACAAGGAGGATGAACTTCCCGACGCCGCAGAGGACTCGCGGATCCTGGAGATCACCAGCGCCAACGGCTTTCCCTCGGCCACCATCGCCGTGGTCGGACAGGCCATGGACGAAAACCTGCGGCGCCAGGCACGCAATGTGCGCAAGGCGCTGGAGCGTCTCGATGGTGTGGACAGGGTCGACGCGATCGGCCTGCCCGATCCGGAACTCCAGGTGCGCTTCTACCCTGACCGGCTCGAGGACCTGGGCCTGACACCCGGCCAGATCGCCGACACCGTCAGCAGCTTTTTTCAGGACATCGCGGCGGGTGAGGCGCGCCTGGGCAATCAGGACTGGCTGATCCGCCTGGTCGGCTCCGATGCCGACCCGGGCGGCCTGGCATCACGCACCGTGGTCGGCGCCTCCAGCGAGATCGCCCTGGCCGATGTCGCCAGGGTGGAACGCGCACGCGCCAAGCCGGATCAGCTGACCACCCACGAGGGCAAGCCGGCCGTGCTGCTGGCCGTGGTCAAGCAGGCCGACACCAATACGATCGACCTGATCGAGCGCCTCAAGGTCTATCTGGAGGGGCGCAGCAAGCTGAGCGACAGTACCGGTGTGGAGCTGGTCCTGGTCGACGACCAGACGATCACCACGCGCAACGCGATTCGGCTGATGCAGAACAACGCCCTGATCGGCCTGCTGCTGGTCCTGGTCGTCACCTGGATGTTCCTTGGATCACGGATCGCGCTACTGACCTCGATCGGCATACCCTTCATCCTCGCAGGGACATTCTGGGCATTGTCCGGGATCGGGGAAACACTCAACGTCATGGTACTGCTGGGCGTGGTGATCGTGCTGGGGATGCTGGTGGACGACGCCGTGGTCGTGGTCGAGGGCATCTATTACCGTTTGCGCCATGGCATCGATGTCATGACCGCCTCGATCGAGGCATTGCGCGAAGTCGCAGCCCCGGTCACTGCCGCGGTGCTCACCACCATGGCCGCATTCGGACCCCTGATCCTGCTGCCCGGGATCCTCGGCGATTTCATGCGCGTGGTCCCCACCGTGGTCGTCATCGCGCTGGCCATATCACTGCTCGAGGCGTTCTGGATGCTGCCCGCCCACGTCATCGCCTCCGGGGTCAGTTTCGACCGACCGTCGCGGGTGCATCGCTATCGCGAACGCCTGACGCACTGGATCCAGCTGCGCTACGTGCGTCTGTTGGTCAAGGCATTGCGTCATCGCTGGCTGACCCTGCTGCTGGTGCTGTCGCTGTTCCTCGGTGCCGTCGGAACCCTGGGCGCAGGTCTGGTGCGTATGGACTTCTTTGCCGCCGACACCATCCGCCTGTTCTATGTCAACGTCGAGATGGCGCCGGAGACACCGCTGCCGGTCACGCTCGCCAAGGTGCAGGAGGTCGAGCAGCTGGTCCGCGCCGGCCTGCGGCCCGGCGAGGAGCGCGCCATACTCAGCTATGCAGGCAGCATGTTCACCGAGACCGAGCAACGCCTCGGCGACCACCTGGGGCAGATCATGGTCGGGCTGAACCCCAAGACCGCGGAGTTGCGCACGGTCGAGGACATGATAGAGGGCATCCGCCAACAGGTGCTGGCAGTCCCCGGTCCGCTGCAAACGTCTTTCCTGAGGCTGAGCGGCGGGCCGCCCACCGCCAAACCGATCAGCATCAAGGTGCGCGGCGATGCCTACGCGGATATCCGCGCGGCCGCAGACCGGATCAAGACCATCATGCAGGATATCGATGGCATCAAGGACATCGAGGACGACGCTGACAAGGGTCGCTCCGAACTGGTTCTCGAATTCGACACCGATTCAATCACCCGCGCGGGCCTCGACCCGACCGAGGTGGGCCGCACCTTGTTGTTGCTGGTCGACGGCCTGGTGGTCACCGACATGCGTGACGCGGGTGAAAAACTCGAGGTGCGGGTCAAGGCGGTCAACGCCGGGTACCAGGACATCACGGACATACTGCAGTTCCGCATGCCACTCAGGGACGGCGGCAGCATTGCATTGGCGGACCTGGCCAAGGTCAGCCGACAGCAGGGACTGGGCAACATCCGACATTACAACTTCCGCCGTGCGATCACGGTCGAGGCCGACATCGACGAGAACCGGATCGACACCGTGACCGCCAACGCGAAAGTGCTGGAAGCCTGGCAGCCGTTCCTTGCCGAATACTCCTCGATCGACCTCGACTTCTCCGGCGAACTGGACGACATCCAGGAAAGCCTGGATTCCATCGTGATCCTGTTCGTGTTCGGCATAGGGGTGATGTACGCCATACTCGGCACCCAGTTCCGCAGCTACTGGCAGCCACTGATGATCCTTTCGACCATCATCATGGCGTTCACCGGCGTCACCTATGGCCTGCTGGTCTCCGGTAACCCCTTGAGCCTGTATACCCTGTACGGCGTGGTTGCACTTGCGGGCATCGCGGTCAATGCTGCCATCGTGCTGATCTCGGCCGGCAACCAGCGCCTGAGCGCCGGCATGAGCGTGTTGCACGCAACGCTGTATGCCGCCCGCCGACGCGTGATCCCGATCCTGATCACCTCGCTGACCACGGTGGCAGGCCTGTTTTCGCTGGCCACCGGTCTCGGCGGCAAATCGCTGATCTGGGGCCCTGTCGCCACCGCGATCGTCTGGGGCCTGATATTCTCCACCATACTCACCCTGATCGTGATCCCGTTGCTGTATCGGTTGTTCATGAGCCGCAGCCATCTCGCGGGCGCCGGGCCCCGCAGTCCTTCGAAGTCATCGGCGCACATGTCCTGAGCTTCTGCCGCCCTTCCGGGGTACCGAAATCGCAATGGCGGCAGGCACGTCGTTTCGTGCGATCTATGCTTATTCACGAAGCCAACCACCGGTGCGGTCCTGTCGGCAACGGATGCCTCGCCGGTCACGGTCCGCTTTCCCAAGCTGGGTGTGCCACGCCGTTTGCGCATACTGATGGAGGGCGAAGACCTGTTCAACGACGCCACGGCCATCGTGACCTTCAGCATCTTTCTGTACATCGCAATGAACCCGGCCGAGCACATCACCTTCGGCGACGCGGCCATCGCGTTCATGGTGGTCTTTTTCGGTGGGATCTTCATTGGCCTGCTGGTCGGACTCGGCTTCCTGCTGGTCTCGCGACTGTTCGACGATTCCATCCAGCAGGCACTGGTCTCCCTCATCTCGGCCTATACCGCCTTCCTGTTGGCCAACGAGATCCTGCAGGTGTCGGGCGTGATGGCGGTACTGGTGACCGGGTTGATCATGGGTCGGGTGATCCACAACGACTTTCAGGATGAACGCGGCAGCTTCGTCGATACCTTCTGGGGCTTCAACGTCTATGTCGCCGAGGCCCTGGTATTCCTGCTGATGGGCGTCACCGTCAGCCTGAACATGTTCCAAGAGCGCTGGCTGGCGATGCTTATCGGGATCGTGGCCATTCTCGCCGCACGCGCGGTCGGGGTCTTCGGTACCGCGCCGTTGATCAACCGCCTGCCCTGGGTGGAAAAAATCCCGATGGGCTTCCAGCAGGTGCTGTTCATCGGCAGCCTGCGCGGCGCCGTGGTGTTGGCGCTGGGCCTTTCGCTTCCGGTGGAACTGCCCTACTGGTGGACCATCCAGTCCATCGCCTTCGGCGTGGTCATCTTCAGCCTGTTCGTCCAGGCGCCATTGGTTGACCCCTTGCTGCGCCGCTCCCATCTGGTCGGAAAAGAGAACGATGGCAATTAGGATTTTTTGAGCGCGACAAGTCGTCGATATGTTTCAGCACCCTTTGCGCGTTGCATTCGCAATTGCCCGATCTTCTGCTGCAGCTTTACACCTGAAAACTCCCGACAGAAGGCCGGGCAAGCGTCTTGCGGCAGGGCGGGAGTCAATTGGTACAGGGGGGAGGAGATGCCCCCCCGGGGGAAGGGGGAACTCAGGACTTGTCGTAGAATTCGGCGTACCTGCGCAGGCGGCCAGACAACGCGGCGACCTCGTCGGCCGCCCGATCCAGCTGCTGCAGCGCGGCAGTACTGATAGCAGCCTCGACCAGCATCGTCAGTTCGGCACGATCCTCGGCGGTGATGCACGACTTGACCTGGTCATCCAGTAGGGCCATGAAGCCATCGATGACTTTCTCGGCATGCTTCTCGTAGTGTTCACTCATTAACTGTTCCTTGCTTGTTTCTTATTGCACACCCAATCCGGGATCAACCCAGGCGCGTGTGTTCACCGTCTTCGTAGATATCCGATGCCGAACCGACGATGAGCGGATCCGGCGCACAGGCGATCTTTTCATCTTTACTGTCATACGGAAGCGAGCTCAGCAGATAACGGATCGCGTTGATACGCGCGCGCTTCTTATCGTCTGATTTTACCACGGCCCAGGGCGCATCCGCCGTATCGGTGTGGAAGAACATCGCCTCCTTGGCCTTGGTGTATTCGTCCCATTTGTCGAGCGAGGCAAGGTCGATCGGGCTCAGTTTCCATTGCTTGAGTGGATCGTGCTCACGTGACTTGAAGCGACGCAGCTGTTCACCGCGACTGACCGAAAACCACATCTTGAACACGCGTATTCCGCTGCGCGTCAGCATGCGCTCGAGCTCCGGCGTCTGGCGCATGAACTCGAGGTAGTTGGAGGAGGAACAAAACCCCATGACACGCTCGACACCTGCACGGTTGTACCAGGAGCGATCGAAAAGCACGATCTCCCCCGCGCTTGGCAGGTGCTGAATATAGCGTTGGAAATACCATTGCCCCTGTTCGAGCGGAGTGGGTTTTTCCAATGCAACGATGCGCGCGCCACGCGGGTTGAGGTGTTCCATGATGCGCTTGATGGTGCCGCCCTTGCCCGCCGCATCCCGTCCTTCGCACAGGATCAGAACCCGTTCCCCGGTTTCACGGACCCAGTTCTGCATTTTCAGGAGCTCGATCTGCAGCTCGTACTTGAAGGCCTCGTAGTCCTTGCGATTGAGTTTGTCCGTGTAGGGATAGATATTCTGGCGAAAAAGTTCACGCCGCGCGTTCTTGTCGAGCTTGCTGAGATCGCCTTTGTAGACCTCGCGCTCCTTCATCTTCTTGACGGTGACGGGCGCATCCTTGTCGTTGGCGGAATTTTTCTTATCGGTGCCGGCATCTTGGGCGCTTTTCGCAGCTGCTTCTTTACTCATTTCTTCAACCCCGGGGATTTCAGTCGAATAGACATTGTCCACACAATATAGACTTCTCCCGGTTGACTGACATCAACTAACGACGGATTTTTTGAGTGAATGCGCGCCGCAGAATCCACTTCCGCTGCCAAGTTTCCCGCAAGTTTCGAGATTTTAGGGGCCATTCTGAGATTTTCGCGACAAGGAGCCCGACATCCTTCGCGAACCCGGCAGCACCCCCGGCATCCGCCGCGACCGCAAAAATAAAATCCTGCCGCAATGCAAGCAGCAGATTCCAGGTGTGACCCCCCTTCAGCGCCCGGGCCGGACCAGACCTCCCAGGCCAACATCGTCGAGTGCTCCCTCCAGGAAGCGCCTCACCTGTTGTGCGTCCTCCATGCGCAGTGCGGCGTGCAGCATCTGGCGCGCGCGCGACACGCTGAAACTGCGTACCACCCACTTCACCTTCATCAGGCTGCCGGCACTCATACTCAGGCTGTCCACGCCCAGCCCCATCAGCAGGATCGTAGCGACCGGGTTCCCCGCCAGCTCACCACACACACCGACAGGGCGGCTGAACACTCTGGCACCCTCGACGATCTGTTCCAGGGCGCGTAACACCGCCGGGTGCAGGTCGTCGTACAGCTCGGCAACCCGCGAGTTGTTGCGGTCCACCGCCAGCAGATACTGAGTCAGGTCGTTGGTGCCGACCGACACAAAATCCACGCGTCGGGCAAGTTCCTCGATCATGTACACGGCGGACGGCACCTCGATCATCACGCCGATGCGCGGCATCGAAACCGCGTAGCCTTCCTCGAGCAACTCGTCGTGCGCCCGCTTGATCAGCATCTTCAGCTCATCGACCTCGCTGACACCACTGATCATCGGCAGCATGATCTGCAGGTTGTCGAGCCCGATTGCCGCACGCAGCATAGCCCGCACCTGGGTCAGAAAGATCTCGGGGTGCGACAGTGAGATGCGCACGCCACGCCAGCCCAGAAAGGGGTTTTGTTCATTTACCGGAAAATACGGCAGGGGCTTGTCGCCACCGATATCCAGGGTGCGCAGGATGACCGGCCGCGGGGCGAAGCCCTCGAGCACGTGCCGGTAATTCATCACCTGCACCGACTCGGCGGGGAAACGGTCGCGCACCATGAACGGAAGCTCGGTGCGATACAGGCCGACGCCGGCAAACTCGCTATTGCCGCGATTGTTGGTCTCGTTGATCAGGCCGGTATTCAGAAACAGCGGGAACGCCACCCCGTCGGTCGATTCCGAGGGCAGGCCGCGCAGGCCCTCGGCCTCTGCAGTAAGCGCGCGCTCCTCTTCCGCCAGGCGTTCGTATTCCGCGCGAACCGACGCCGGCGGCGCGATGTACACGCGACCGCGGTATCCGTCCAGGACCAGCTCGCGGCTCTCCATCCGGCTGACCGGCAGATCCGTCACGCCCATCACCGCCGGCACCCCCATGGCCCGAGCCAGGATGGCGACATGGGATGAACTGGAACCCGTTGCCGAGACGATCCCGACCAGGAGATCCGGCGGCACCTCGGCCAACTGGACAGCACTGACCTCTTCGCCGACGAGAACGGTGTCGGGCGGGTATTCGACCACACGCGGGCTTTCGCTCTGCAGGTGGGTCAGGATACGCCGCCCGAGATCACGGATGTCCGAGGCCCGCTCGCGCAGATAGACATCCTCCATGCCCTCAAAAACCTGCGCGTGCGAACCGATGCTGTGACGCAGGGCACCCGGCGCCCAATGCCCTCGCTGGATCAGCTCCACCGTCTCGGTGACCAGGCTGTCGCCGCCCAGCATCAACAACAGCGCATCGAACAATGCATTGTCCTCCGCCGGAATCTCGCCGCTGAGCCGGTCCTTCAGCTTGCGAAGATCGTCCTCGACCGCCGCCACCGCGGCACGAAACGCGGCGCACTCGCCCTCGACATCCTCGGCGGCGCGGTCCGGAACCGCATCGAGGTCTGCCATGCGATAAGCAACCACGCCGTGCCCGATCGAGACCCCCGTACTACCCGGGCGTCCCTCCAGGTAACGGGCGCTGCGCGTTGGCGTGGTCAGGGCATCGAGTTCACCGCTGGCCTGGGCGTGGGTGATGGCACCCGCCAGCTGGGCCGCCAGGGTGAACAAAAAGGTCACCTCGTCATCGACGAACTCCCGCTGGACCTCCTGACGCACGACCAGCACCCCGAGGACCTTCCGGTTCTGGATGATCGGTACACCGAGAAAGCCGCGATACTGCGTCTCGCCGGTCTCGGTGATGTGCAGGTAGCGCGAGTGCGAAGCCGCATCGCTGATGTTGAGGGGTTCTGCGCGTTCCGCCACCAGGCCCACCAGGCCGCGGCCGATCGGCAGCGCCACCTTGCCGACCGCCTCCTGGCGCAGGCCATCGGTAGCGGCCAGGACGTGTGCGCGGGCATCCGTGAGGTAGACCGAACATACGTCGCATCCGATCGCCTTCTTGACCAGGGTGACGATCGTGCTGAGCGCCTTCTCCAGGTCGGGGGCGGCGTTTACCTCCTGGACGATCCGGTGCAGTGTCTCGAGCATATTCAGGTTCGCCTCTCAGGCGCACGGCGCAAGGCCGGCGCACGCCGCTGACGCAGGGTCCGGGGAAGAATCAGGGGTACAGGTTCAGCGACGCTGCTGACGCAGATAATTGGTATGCGGCCGATTGGGCACCCCATCGGGGAACAGCAGCGGCGCCAGTTCCTCCAGCGCCCTTTCGTACACCCGGCGCTTGAAGTAGATCACGTCACGCACCGGCTGCCAGTACTTCACCCAACGCCAGCTGTCGAACTCCGGTTTTTCACAGGAGTCGAGGCAGAAATCGCTTTCCCGACAGCGCACCCGCAACAGGAACCAGCGCTGCTTCTGACCGATGCACACCGGGTGCGAGTGCCGGCGGATAAAGCGCTTGGGCAACCGGTAACGCAGCCAGCGGTCGGTCGCCCCGAGCAGGTCGACATGCTCCGGCAGCAAACCCACCTCTTCCTGCAATTCGCGGTACATTGCCTGCTCTGGCGTCTCGTCGGACTGGATCCCGCCCTGCGGAAACTGCCAGGCGTTCTGTCCCACCCGACGCCCCCAGAAGAGGCGGTTCTGGTCATTGCAGAGGATGATCCCCACATTCGGCCGGAAGCCGTCGGTATCTATCACATCTGAAACCAAGATAACTTTTAAACTGTGGCGATTTTTCCACACCGGGTGCATCGCCCGCAAGCTCGGAAAAGCATAAGCTATTGCTTATAAAAGAATTCCTGTATCATCGCCAGCCCTGTTCAAACTCTCCACAGATATCGGATTTCGCATGCCCCTAGCCATCTTCGATCTCGACAACACACTCCTGGCCGGTGACTCCGATTACCTCTGGGGACAGTTTCTGTGCGAACTTGGGGTGGTCGATCGTGACAATTATGAACGCGAAAACGAACGCTTCTACCAGGAATATCGCGAGGGCCGGCTGGACATCATGGCGTTCCTCGCCTTCGCGCTGAAACCGCTGTCAGAGCACAAGCGGTCCGAACTCGATGCCTGGCATGCGCGCTTCATGCGCGAAAAGATCGAACCCCTGATCACCAATGCTGCACAAGACCTGATCGAGCGGCACCGCACGGCGGGTGACACCCTGTTGATCATCACCGCAACCAACGCCTTCGTAACCGCTCCTATTGCCGAACGGCTCGGCATTCCGCACCTGATCGCCACCGTCCCGGAGCAGTCCGGCGACCGCTATACCGGACGCGTATCCGGGACACCCAGTTTCCGCGAGGGCAAGGTCAGCCGCCTGCGGGACTGGCTGTCGCAACAGGGTGAGACAATGCACGGGGCCTGGTTTTACAGCGATTCCCACAACGATCTCCCGCTGCTCGAACTGGTCGAGCATCCGGTCGCGGTCGACCCGGACCCGGCCCTGGCCCGGCATGCACGCGAACGGGGATGGCCGGTCATCAGCCTGCTCGACGGCCAGCCAGCGGCCGACCACCGTCACGTCTGAAAGGGACGACACCTTGACGCCAGCCCCCGAACCTTCATGACAGCTGCGGGCTAAGTGCAATTGCGACGTCGCACGCTGCTGTTGCCGGCCAATCTCGTGCTGGCCGGCGCGAGCCTGCTGCTGGCCCTCCATATAGGCAGCGCGGACATCCCACTCGGCGAGGTCTGGACTCACCTTGCCGGTGACGACGGCAGCATCAACGACCGGATCATCGACCAGCTGCGCCTGCCACGCGCACTGAGCGCATTTGCGGTCGGCGGGCTGCTGGCGTTGGCCGGTACCCTGATTCAGGTCCTGTTGCGCAACCCGCTGGGCGACCCCTATGTACTCGGGATCTCCGGTGGCGCCTCGGCCGCCGTGCTGGGTGCCATGCTGCTGGCCCTGCCGGTTCTCTGGTACGCGCCGGCGGCCATCGGCGGCGCCCTGCTCAGCACCCTGCTGGTATTCGGCCTGGCCCGCAGCGGCGACGACTGGCGCAGCGATCGCCTGCTGCTGACCGGAATCGTCGTGGCGGCCGGCTGGTCGGCACTGATCAGTTTTGTCCTGAGTATCAGTCCCGCTACCAGCCTGCCAGGCATGCTTTTCTGGCTGATGGGCGATCTTGCACACGCTACCGAACCCGGCCTGCCGCTCGCCCTGCTCGCCGCCGGCCTTTTGCTGGCCCTTCTGCGTGCGCGTGACCTCAACATCGCCACCCAGGGAATGCTGCAGGCCGCAGCGCTGGGTGTAAACACCCGACGCCTGCGGCTGGAGCTGTATTTTCTGAGTGCGCTTCTGACCGCGACGGCGGTGACGGTCGCCGGAGCGGTGGGTTTCATCGGGCTGATCACACCACACCTGATCCGACGCCTGGGCGGGACCGATCACCGCATCCTGCTGCCCGCTGCAGCGCTCCTCGGCGGCAGTCTGCTGGTGCTGGCGGACACTGCGGCGCGGACCCTGATAAGCCCGATGCAGCTGCCCGTCGGGGTGCTCACGGCCCTGATTGGCGTCCCCGTATTCCTGTTCCTTCTGCGCCGGCAGGCACCGCGATGAGCGGCCTGCTCCAGGCGAGGCAGCTCAGCATCCGGATCGGCCGGCAGGCTGTCTGCGAACGGCTGGACCTGACCCTCGAAGCGAACCAGTCATGGGCCCTTCTGGGGCGCAATGGTGCCGGCAAGACAACGCTCCTGCACCACCTGGCCGGATTGCGCAGGGACCATGGCGGGACCGTCCTGCTCGGGCATGAGCGTCTCTCCGGACTCGCGCCGCGGGCCCGCGCGCGACAGATCGGCATCCTGCTGCAGCACAGCGGTCAGGGCTTCGGCGCCAGCGTGCTCGAGACTGTGCTCAGCGGACGCCATCCCCACCTCGGGGCCCTGGACTGGGAGGGCCCCTCGGACCTCGCGATCGCCAGGGCGTGCATCGCCGCGCTCGGCCTCGATGAGCTCGCCGCGCGCCCCCTGGATACGCTTTCCGGCGGGGAACTGCGACGCGTGGAGATCGCACGCCTGCTGGCCCAGCAAAGCCCCGTTTCTCTGCTGGACGAGCCCATGAATCACCTCGACCTGGCGCACCAGGCCACGTGCCTGCGCACCCTGGGGTCGGAATGCGTAAGCGCCGAGCGCGCGATGCTGCTGGTGGTCCATGATCTCAACCTGGCCTACCGCGCCTGTGACCACTGGCTGATTCTCAATGGCGATGGCAGCTGGCGTGCAGGGCCACGTGACGCCCTGTGCGACCCGGAACTGCTGAGTATTGCTTACGGCCATCCAATCTCGCGTATCGACACCGACAGCGGCCCGCTGTTCCTGGCGCGTCTGTAAGGACGCGGGACTTCAACCCGACCGATCCGCGCAACGGGCCCCGGTGTTAACATCGGGCCATGGCAAAGACTCGCGACCGCACCAACGTCTACATCCTGCTGCTGGCAATCCTGGTTGCCGCCATCGCCGGTTATTACCTGCCGACCAAGCGGCCGGAGACGGGCGCCTCGATGACGCCAAAGGAATATATCCAGCTGGTCGAGAAGAAGAAGGCCCAGAGGCTCAAATATGCGGCCGAAGAGAACGCCACCGCGGAGACCGGTAAACCGGCAGGTAAATAGTCAACAGCCTTCAACATCCGGTGTGTGACACAGCGGGTTCGCGTCCGGGTTCTCCACCGCATCGACGATGGCATTGACCACCTCGCCCAGCTCCTGTGGCGTCAGCACCTCCATGATCCGGCCGAGCAGCATCGGATCCACCCGCGCATACACCGTGTCACCGGACGCCAGATTCAGCACCACGCCCGCGGCCTGCGCGTCAGCTCCCTCCGACCCGGCCTCGAACAGCTGCTGATTGAACGCCATCAATTCGTCGTAGCAGGCCTCGATCGCCTCCATCAGACCATCGTCGACGTCCTCGGGAATCCCGACCCCGAAGGTCTCATCATCCTCCAGCTCGGTCACAGGGACCTCGCGCGCCATCAGGAATTCGACAAAGCGCTGGCGCGGCCGCGGGTCAAAAAAAACGAACTCGAGCATAGGACTTTCCGGGCGACACTGGCGAAATGGTGGCAGAACCGAACCCTGTTATGGCACGACCGGGCCGTATTTTCCTGACGGGGGTCAACTGTTCACCAGTTTGCCACCAGCCTCGTAAGGAGTTTTGTTAATACTGGCCGGGCGAGACTGTTCGGGGTGGTTTTTGTGGGCCGGGAAGAAAGGAAAATGGACACATCCGAAATCGCCGAGCTGCGCAACGCAGTCCGGCAGCACGTGAGCGCATCGCGTGAGCAGCGCTTTTGTTACCGTGCATTGTGCGTACTGCTGATCACCGAGGGACACCGCACCAATCAGGTCGCGGAATGGCTCGGCGAACACACCCGGACCCTGGAGCGCTGGCGCAAGCGCTATTCGGAAAACGGCCTGGAGGGCCTGATCGACGAAACCAGCCCGGGACGCCCGCCCAAGCTGTCCAGCGGTGAATGGAAACGCCTGCAGCTCGAACTTGGCCAGCCGCCCGGCCGTTTTGGCCTGGAAGGCAGGAAGTGGCAGGGCAAGCTGTTGCGTGAGCACCTGGCCGCCCGTTACCGGATCGATTTCAGTCTCAGGCAGTGCCAACGACTGCTGAAACAGTATCGCCAACACGCCGCTGAGTCTGCTCACAAGGCTGGCGCTGGATCCGGCAACTATACTTCCAGCTGTCGGACGAGTTAGTACAGAGTAGAATATTAGCATATACTTAATTCTGCCTGGATGTGAACCGGATTGAGATGGTGAATCACGAACGGATCCCGAACGGAGTCGGTGGCAGGGTCTGGTTGCACACGAGGCGCAACACGAACCAGGAAAAACTGAATTCCTTTAACCGGAGGGACTATCAATGAACAAGACTCGCAAACTGCTGTTGGCCGGCCTGGTCGGCGCAGCCACTATCCTCGCCACTTCAAGTGCCAGCGCCTTCTGGGGCGGCGGTGGCGGACCATGGAACTGGTTCGGCGGGAACAGCGGCTGGGGCAATGGTTGGGGTAATGGCTGGGGCGGCGGACCATGGGGCGGCGGACCATGGGGCGGCGGCTACCCTGGTTACGGCGGCTGGGGCGGCGGTTACCCGGGCTACGGTTACGGTGGCGGCTACCCGGGCTACGGTTACGGTGGCGGCTACCCGGGCTACGGTTACGGTGGCGGCTACCCGGGCTACGGTTACGGCGGCGGCTACGGTTACGCCCCCTATGCAGGCGGCTATACCTACCCGAGCACCACGACGGCCAAGCCGGCGGCTCCCGCCAAGAAGGCCGACAAGAAGGCCGACAAGAAGTAATCAACCCCGGGTTGATTGGAAAGCGCGCCCCCGGGCGCGCTTTTTTTTGGCCCGGTCCCCGGCATAATCGGAGCAGCTGGCCTGGAAATCTCACTGGCCGGCTGACGGGATTTCCAGGCTAGGAGTCTGTCCGACATGAAAGGAGCCGTGGCCGCAGGCCACCCGAAGACCGCCGAAGCGGCGTTGCGCATGTACGAGCTCGGTGGCAACGCCTTCGATGCCGTGCTGGCGGCACTCGCTGCCGCCTGCGTGGTCGAGCCGGTGCTCACCTCGCTCGGCGGTGGCGGCTTCCTGTTGGCGCGCAAGGCCGGCGGACAAGCCCTGCTCCACGATTTTTTCGTGCAGACACCGCATGAGCGACGGCCGGCGGGCGAGTGCGAGTTCTATCCGGTGATTGCCGACTTCGGCACCGCCCAGCAGGAATTCCATATCGGCACCGGCTCGATCGCCACCCCCGGCACGGTTCGCGGGCTGGTCGCGGCACACGGCCTGCTCGGCAGCCTGCCGCTGCGCGAAATACTTGCCCCGGCGATCGAATATGCCTCGGAAGGCGTGACCGTGAACGCCCTGCAGTCCTACATCTTCAGCATCGTCGCGCCCATCTACCGCGCCACACCCGCCGCCGAGGCGTTGTACGGCGACGAGTCGCTGCAGGTTGAAGGCAGGCTGTTTCGGCAGGCGGAGCTGGCCGAGACCCTGGCCTGGATCGCCGAAGAGGGGGACGCCCCCTTCTACCGGGGTGAACTCGCCAGGCGACTGGTGGCCCTTTGCGACCAACAGGGTGGGCACCTGGTGCTGGCCGACCTGGAAGGCTACCAGGCCGTTCCACGTACCCCCTTGCAGCATCGCTATCGTGGCTACCGGGTGGCCACCAACCCTGCCCCGTCCTCGGGGGGTACGCTGATCAATTTCGCGCTCGCATTGCTGGACGAGCGGGATATCGCCTCAGCCGGATTCGGCAGCGCGCAACACCTGCGGACACTGGCCGAAGTGATGGCATACACCAATGTCGCCAGGGACGATGGCATCCTTGCAGGTCCGCAACGCCAGGATGAACTGATGGCGGCATACCGTGCGGCAGTGGCCGGCCATCCGGTCAACAATCGTGGCACCACCCATATCAGCACCATCGACGGTGCGGGCAACTGTGCCTCGATGACCCTGTCGAACGGTGAGGGCAGCGGTCAGCTCCTGCCCGGTACGGGCATCATGCTGAACAATATGCTGGGCGAGGAAGACCTCAACCCGGAAGGCTTCAACCGCTGGCCATGCGACGTGCGGGTCAGTTCCATGATGGCACCCACCCTGGCCGAGGATCATCGACACCTGATCGCCATCGGTTCGGGTGGTTCCAACCGCTTGCGCACGGCAATCCTGCAGACACTCTGCAACCTGATCGATTTCGGCCTGACGCCGGAGCACGCCGTCAACGCCCCACGCATCCACTACGAGCGCGGCCGGCTCGACATGGAACCGGGCTTCGCAGAAGGAGTCACCGAGACGCTGGCCGGGCAGTACCCTGATAATCAGGTCTGGGCATCCCACAACCTGTTCTTCGGTGGCACGCACACCGTGTGCTGGGATGGCAGAAAATTCACCGGCGCCGGCGACCCGCGACGCGGCGGTGTCTTCCTCAGCACCTCGCGTTGACCGGCAGGCAGCCACTTGCGGACCCGCCGCACCCGGAGACAGAATGGGCTCCCTGCCCGCCTTCGGGGCGGCGCCGGTCATTTAGCCCATGCACAAGGAGACGCAATGAAGAAGTGTTTGATTACCGCAGCCGTATTGCTGGCGGCAGCACCCCTGACCCTGCACGCCGAGGCCGCCGATCCCAACCTTACCCAGGCGCGCACTCTGGTCAAACAGTTTGCGGGCCAGCTCCAGGCCGAGGTTGCCGCAGGCATGAAGGCCGGAGGCCCGGTGCATACGATCGAGGTCTGCTCCGTCAAGGCGCCGGCAATCGCCGCCCAGATAACCGAGTCCTCAGGCTGGCAGGTGGGTCGCACCAGCCTCAAGCTGCGCAATCCCGCGAATACACCCGACGCCTGGGAACTGCAGGTGCTGGAGCAGTTCGAGGCACGCAAGGCGGCCGGTGAACCGGTCGACAAGCTCGAGTTTGCCGAGGTCGTCGGCAGTGGTGACGACCAGCAGTACCGTTATATGAAGGCCATCCCCACCGGACAGGTATGCCTCAACTGTCACGCCGCAGAGATCAAGCCGCCGGTCGAGGAGAAACTGAGCCAGATCTATCCGCAGGATCAGGCGAGGGGTTTTTCGCTCGGTGACATCCGCGGCGCCTTCACCCTCAGCAAGGCCAACTGAGGATCCGGACCGGCGCTTTATGACAGGGATACCGGGCGCGTACCGGTATCCCTTGTTCCATCCCCTTCTCCCACCGCCGCGTCAGCGCACCCGGCGCCGGTTAAAACGCCCGACACCCAGCAACTCGGCATTCTGCCGCCACAGGTTGCGCGCATGTCGCTGCAGCGGGATGTCCAGGCGCAATCCCAATGCCTGCGCGGCGGCAAAAAGCCGGTCACGCTGCAGGTCGGGCAGATTGCCCCGAAAGGCGAACGCGATGATGTTGCCGCCCTGTACATGCAGGTGCAGCACCTGACCGTCGAACACCTCCGTCAGTGCGATGAATGCCGCACGACTGGTCTGGAACTCGCTGGCCCATTGATTGACGACCAGCACACCGTCTTCCGTCAGGCGTTCACGGCACAGCCGAAGGAAACCGTCCGCGATCTGTCGCGGGTACATGCCTTCGGCGAGATAGAGATCGGCGAATATCAGGTCGTGCAGACCTTCGTGCGACTGCAGAAAATCGTCCGCATCCTGGCACACCGCCTCGAAGTGGCGGTCGTCGGGCAAATGGAAATAGGCACGCGCGACATCGAGTACCGCCTGACGCCGGTCGACCCCCAGGATACGGAAACCCCGGTCCGCGGCACGCATCGCCCTCGCGAGACTGCCGCCACCCGTGCCGAGCAACAGCAGGCGACGCACATCCCTGCCAAACACCAGTGGCAGCAGCATTGCCTGGGTATAGGCATACTCGAGGCGCGCCGGCCTGGCCAGATTCAAACAGCTCTGCTCGACCGCGTTGCCGAAGGTCAGGTAACGAAACCGTCGGTCTTCGTAGACATGGATCTCACCCTCGTCATCGGCAGTCCGGTAGATGAGGCTGCCCAGATCGGTCATGAATTTTCTCAAAGGCCGCGAAGCAACCCACTGGGTGGAAGAAAGAATTCACCACAAATGACACGAAGAGCACAAAGGCTGGCGGGGTCGCGACAACGGATTTTGCACCCGCTGAGTGTCCTTCGTGACCTTCGTGGTAAATCCATCGAGCAACGATCAATCCACCAATTCACCCTCGATCACCGCGCCCTCGTCGTCCAGATCGACATTGCTGCCGCGCGAGAAGGTCAGGCCGTCATTGGCGACATTGACATGGATGACGTCACCGGCACCAAACACTCCTGCAAGGATCTCCTGCGCCAGCGGGTTCTCCAGCTGCTGCTGGATGGCGCGCTTGAGCGGTCGTGCGCCGTAGACCGGGTCGAAACCGGCCTCGCCAAGACGGTCCAGTGCGCCACGGCTGATCTCCAGGCCCATGTCGCGATCCGCCAGACGCTGGTGCAGATAGCCGATCTGGATTTCGGTGATCGCGCGGATCTGCTCGCGGCCCAGCGGGTGGAAGACCACCGCCTCGTCGATACGGTTGATGAACTCCGGACGGAAGTGCTGACCGACCACCTCCATCACCGCGGACTTCATCTCCTCGTAACGTTCCTCGCCGGACAGGGTCTGAATCAGATCCGAGCCGAGGTTGGAGGTCATGACGATCACGGTATTGCGGAAATCGACCGTGCGTCCCTGGCCGTCGGTCAGGCGGCCGTCATCGAGTACCTGCAGCAGCACGTTGAATACGTCCGGATGGGCCTTCTCGATCTCGTCCATCAGGATCACGCTGTACGGCCGACGACGCACCGCCTCGGTCAGGTAACCCCCTTCCTCGTAACCGACGTAACCGGGCGGTGCGCCGATCAGGCGGGCCACGGAGTGTTTCTCCATGAACTCCGACATGTCGATGCGCACCATGGCCTCGTCGGTATCGAACAGGAACTCGGCCAGGGTCTTGCACAGCTCGGTCTTACCCACCCCGGTAGGACCCAGGAACAGGAATGAGCCGTTCGGCCGGTTCGGATCGGAGAGGCCTGCACGCGAGCGGCGTATGGCATTGGACACCGCGGTAACCGCCTCGGTCTGCCCCACCACCCGTTTCGCCAGCACGGATTCCATGCGCAGCAGTTTTTCCTTTTCACCCTCGAGCATCTTGGACACCGGGATGCCGGTCCATTTCGATACCACGCCGGCGATCTGCTCTTCGGTGACCTTGTTACGCAGCAGGTGGGTCTCCTTCTGCTCGGCCTGACCGGCCACGTCGAGCTGACGCTCCAGTTCCGGGATGCGGCCATACTGCAGCTCAGACATGCGCTGCAGGTCGCCGGCCCGACGCGCGGTCTCGAACTCCTGGCGCGCCTGCTCCAGCGACTCCTTGACATGCGTGGTGCCCTGCACCGCGGCCTTTTCCGACTTCCAGACCTCTTCCAGGTCGGCGAACTCGCGCTCCAGCACGGAGATCTCGCTCTCCAAGGCGGCCAGGCGCTTCTTCGAGGCCTCGTCGGACTCCTTCTTGAGGGCCTCGCGCTCGATCTTGAGCTGCACCAGCCGGCGATCGAGCCGGTCCATCTCTTCCGGCATGGAATCGATCTCCATGCGAATCTGCGAGCCGGCCTCGTCGATCAGGTCGATCGCCTTGTCCGGCAGCTGGCGGTCGGCGATGTAACGGTGCGACAGGGTGGCCGCGGCCACGATCGCCGGATCGGTGATCTCGACCCCGTGGTGGACCTCGTAGCGCTCCTTCAGGCCGCGCAGGATGGCCACCGTGTCCTCGACCGTGGGCTCCTGCACCAGGACCTTCTGAAAACGCCGTTCGAGCGCCGCGTCCTTTTCGACGTACTTGCGATATTCGTCCAGCGTCGTCGCGCCTACACAGTGCAGCTCACCGCGCGCCAATGCCGGCTTGAGCATATTGCCGGCATCCATCGAGCCCTCGGCCTTACCCGCGCCCACCATGGTGTGGATCTCGTCGATGAACAGGATGATCTGCCCTTCCTGCTTGGACAGGTCACTGAGTACCGCCTTCAGGCGCTCCTCGAATTCACCGCGGAACTTGGCACCGGCGATCAGTGCGCCCATGTCGAGCGATAGCAGGCGCTTGCCCTTCAGGCCCTCGGGCACCTCGCCGTTGATGATGCGCTGCGCCAGACCCTCGACGATCGCGGTCTTGCCGACGCCGGGCTCGCCGATAAGGACCGGGTTGTTCTTGGTACGCCGCTGCAGGACCTGAATCGAACGCCGGATCTCGTCATCACGCCCGATCACGGGGTCGAGTTTGCCCTGCTCGGCAAGCTCGGTCAGGTCGATGGTGTATTTCTCCAGCGCCTGGCGCTGATCCTCGGCATTCGGGTCGTCTACCGACTGACCACCACGCACCTGCTCGATCGCCTTTTCGAGGGCGCCCTTGCTGGCACCGGCCTTGCGCATCAGGTCGCCGATAGCGCCCTTGTCCTCGACCGCGGCCAACACATACAGCTCGGACGAGATGTACTGGTCCTTGCGCTGTTGCGCGAGCTTGTCGGTCTGGTTCAACAGCCGGTTGAGCTCGTTGGAGATATGCACGTCGCCCGCTGCGCCCTGTACCGAAGGCAGGCGATCGAGCGCCTCGCCGAGTGCCGAACGCAATTGGTTCACATTCACATCGGATTGGGCGAGCAGGTGCCGCACCGTGCCGCCTTCCTGGTCCAGCAGCGCCGTCAAGAGGTGGGCCGGCTCGATGAACTGATGATCGCGCCCCACCGCGAGGCTCTGGGCATCCGCCAGGGCCATCTGGAATTTGCTTGTCAGTCGATCCATCCGCATGGGAGAAAACTCCGAAATCTATATGGTTACCCCCCATATGGGGTAACGGGGCGATAAATCAAGAGATCTCTCAGGCTGCCCCGAGACACCCTGCGAAGCAGTACACTAAAATCGTCACTGAAGCTGACAAGGACCATTGTTGAATGCAACGCCTTTTACTGCAATTCGCCGATCGGCCATGGATCTGGCTGTCACTACTGCTTATCGCATCCATCCTCGCTGCCACACAGATTGGCGAACTGCGCGTCCGGGTCTCGGCGAACGAGATGCTCGTGGTCGACGACCCGCAACGGGCCTATTACGATGAAGTAAAGGCGACCTTCGGCGAGGAGCAGGTCGTCCTGCTGATCGTGGAAGACGAGGAGTTGCTGGCGCCGGACAAGCTGCAGGTCCTGCAAAGCGTGGTGACCGGTCTGGAGGCCCTGCCCTTCGTCGAGCGCACAGAAAGCCTTTTCAGTGTCCCGCATGTCAGGAGCATCGACGGCTTTCTCGACAAGCAACCGTACCTGGCGAAGCTGCCGGAGACGCCAGAGGAAGGCCGGGACCTGCTCGCACAGGCGATCACCAATCCGTTGATCCGCAATGTACTGGTGTCGCCCAACGGCAAGGCCATGGCCGTGGCCGTCGTCCTCGCGGACACGGAGATGCCCGTAGACGACCACCTGGTCACCAGTGCGCTCGAACGCGCCACCCTGCCGCTGCTGCAGGTCTACGACAGGGCCTACCCGATCGGCTTCCCCCAGGTGCGTACCGAGATCGGCGAACGCATCATGGCTGAGCAGAGTGCATTGATGCCTCTGGCCGTGGGCGCACTGCTGATCGCCCTGTTCCTGCTGTTGCGCCAATTGCTCGACATATTGACGCCCCTGCTGACGGCCGGAATCAGCATCCTGTGGACCTTCGGAATGATGGGCTGGTTGGGCATCCCGATCAATGTGGTCACCTCGACGGTACCGATACTGCTGATCGTGGTCGGTTCGACCGAAGACGTGCACCTCCTGGCCGAATTCAGACATGCACAGCGGCGTGGCGAAAACACCAGGCTCGCACTTGAGCACATGTCTCGCAAGATGGGCCGGACCGTCCTGCTCACCTTCATTACCACCTATGCCGGCTTCCTGTCCGTCGGTCTGAGCGGGATCGAGGCACTCAGCCAGTTCGGTCTGGTCGCCTCCACCGGGCTGCTGTTCAATTTTATCGTTACCGTGATTTTCATCCCGGCCGCCCTATCACTCGCCGGCCGATGGCAGCTGGATGGTCGATCGCGCCTGTTCGAGGAACGCACGCTTCAATGGTCGGCCTCTTACTGGCAGTTCCTTACAAGGCACCGTTTGAAGGCCTTCATCGCGCTTGCGCTTCTGGCAGCCATCGCTGCCACCGGTATTCCGCGTATCCAGGTCAATCACAATCCCATCGACAGCCTGGGTGGGGCCTCGCCGGTTGCACAGAATATTCAAAGCCTGAATGAACAGTTTGCGGGCCTCGAATCCGTATCCGTGGTTATCGAATCCGGCATTCAGGATACCTTCCTGCATTCACGCTACCTGGATGAGTTGGTCAAGGTCCAGCGCTTCATCCAGGGAATGGACAGCTCCATGTCGGTGACCTCGTTCGCCGATTACCTGACACTGCTCAACAATGCCTTTCAGGAGAGCGAAGATGCCGGCGTGCCGGCATCCAACGAGGAAATCGCCGAGCTCATGATCTTTCTCGATCATGATCGGGTGAGTTCCTACGCAACCGAAGACTATAGCCAGACCCGCATTCTGGTCCGCCACGATATCGCCGCGACCGATCGACTCAAGCAGATGCGGGCAGAGCTGAGAAAATTTCTGGACGAGCAGCTGGACCCCGGGCTTAGCGCAAGGATCGCAGGGGATTCGATCCTTACGCTGTCGGCAACCAGAAGCATGATCCTCGGGCAGCTTCAATCCGTTCTGCTGATCCTGACGTTTTTCATCCTGATCATCGCATTCCTGTTCACCGATCTGCGTGTCGGCCTGATCGCTGCGCTGCCCAATATCTTCCCTGTGATCATCCTGTTCGGCGTGATGGGCTACGCTGGGATCCCCCTGAACATCGGTACGACCATGGCCGCAGCCATCGCGATCGGTATCGCGGTCGATGACACCCTGCACTTCATGCTGCGCTACAACCAGGAACTGCGCACATCGAGGAGCCAGACCAGGGCAATGCAGAACACCATCTATGAAGAGGCCCTGCCTGTGGTATCCACCTCGGTCGCCCTCACTGTCGGCTTTCTGGTCTTTGCCCAGTCCGGCTTTGCGCCCGTCGCCCAGTTCGGCCTGCTCAGCGCCCTGGTCATAAGCACCGCACTCCTGGCGGATTTCGTCATCACCCCACTGGCGATATCGTCCCTGCGCCTCGTCACCCTGTGGGACCTGATGTCTGCACGCGTGCGTCAGCAGGTCATTCTGAACAGCCCCCTGTTCCGCGACATGCGCCCCTGGCAGATCAGAAAGTTCGTGCTTTCCAGCACCCTGCTCAATTTCAAGGCCGGCGAAACGATCTATCGCCAGGGCGACGTCAGCTCGGCGCTGTATCTGGTGATGAAAGGCGTGGTCGAGATCACGGTTCCACGCCAAGATCGACCGGGCAAGGCCCCCGTCGTCGACCGATTCATCTCCGGGCAGGTATTCGGCGATGTCGCCCTGCTCGCCAACGAACCGCGAAAAACGAATGCGACCGCATTGAGCAAAACCACCCTGATGGTCCTGAGTCGCGAGGCCATCGCCAATGTGACCCTGTTTCACCCCTTTATAGCCTCCAGGCTGTTCCTCAACCTTGCGCGTGACGTAAGCTGCCGTTGGGTGGCATTCATCGGGCGCGTCAGAAGTGCGAAAGGCGACCTCACCGAGGATGATGATAAAAAATGAATCCGATTATTCCCAAACTGCACCTCTTCGCCGGCTGTTGTGCAGCCCACAAACGTTTTCAACGATGCTGGAGCCGAGGCCTTGCAATCGCCTTGTCGATTGGCATATCCGCACTGCTTGGCGTTCCAGGTGTGGTCGGCGCGGAGGACTGGCATGAGGCCTTTTTCTCCGAGCCGCTGAGCGGCAAAAAGGTCACCCACTACGAAATCGAGCTGCCCATCGAACGTGGGCAACGCCAAACCTTCCGGATTCCGGACGATTGCGGCGCAGCGGTGCGTGCGATCAACCAGGGATCGGCCTTCAAGGGCAGCATCGTTGACCGCCGTTTCTGGCAAAAGGTCGAAAGCGACTGCCGCTACCATGACTTCCTTTATAGCCGTCCGCAGCAGGTGATCACGGACCATGTGTCGGCCTATGACTTCATGAATGCGCACCTGAGCGACCTGCCGATAGACCGGCGATGCGCGGAATCCGGCGCCGATCCACAACAGTCGAGATGCAACGCGACGATCACAAATGGCCTCGGCATGTTGCGACACTTCCCGTTCGCCGCGCCCCTGAGCACGCCACCCGACAACATCGAGTGCATTCGGTGCGAACTCAGAAACGGCCTGTTCCGCGGTTACATCTTCGTCGGTGAGGACGGCATTCGATGCGGGACCGATGTGAACGCCCCGAGTCTGCGCCTGATTGCAGTGGACCATGCCGATATCAACGGCGACGGCTTTCTGGATGCGGTGCTGCGATTCGTCCCGATCGGCCCGGGCTCCAGCAGGCTGCCCATGATCCTGCCGCTGACCAGGATGACAGCCGATGGCCCCTTTATCCCGGTGCCGGAACCCACGTTCGGGACGCCCTGAATACGAGCGATGATGCCTTGAAACGCGACGCCAGGCCCGCCTTCATGCAACTGCGGGTTATTTGGATCCGCCTTTCTGATAGACCTTGCGCTTGAAAAGGTCGGTACGGCGACTGACCACGCGGTCGACGAAGAGCATGCCGTCCAGATGGTCGATCTCATGCTGCGCGGCCCTTGCCTCGTAACCCTCCATGTCGAACTCGAGCCGCTGACCTTCAGGATTCTGTGCAACCAGGTGGATGCGCGTTGCGCGGATCACGTTGCCGGTGTAGTCCGGCACCGAGAGACAACCCTCCCTGCCCATCTCGTAACCTTCCCAATGCGTGATCTCAGGGTTTACCAGGATCAGGTGTCCGTGATTCGGTACCGGTTTGCGCGTCTTTGAACAGTCCAGGATGACCACCCGTCTGAAAAAGCCCACCTGCGGTGCGGCGATGCCCACCGCCCCCGGCCCGTTCGCCCGCGTCTCGTCAAGATCGACAATAAATGCACGCAGTTCGTCGTCGAACTCGGTCACGGGCTCCGATACCTGTTTAAGGGCGGCGTCGGGCAGGGTCAGTATTTCGAGGATAGCCACGCTCTGCCTCAGCCTATGTAGGTCTCGATTGCACTTACATTCACGTCGACACCATCCTGCCGCAACTGCTCGAGCGCGAGTTCGATCGATTCGACCGGGACATCCGCCACCCCCGCTATCTGCATGATGTAGATAGGCTTTGCGGCAGTACCGGCGACATCGGATTCAAGATCCAGAATATTGAAACCCGATGCGGCCAGCGCGGCGGTCACCTGGGCGACGATACCGGCCCGGTCTGCCCCGGTCACCGTGACCTGGATATTCGGGAGCACGTGCTCGTGCAGATGGGCCTTGATCGGGTCGATATTAAGGCACATTCCCTGCGCTTCGATCACCGGCTTGAGCCGATCTCTCAGTTCGGCCTCCTGATGGTCGCCCGACACCATCATCATG
This sequence comes from uncultured Gammaproteobacteria bacterium, assembly GCA_963753845.1. Classification (GTDB taxonomy): domain Bacteria; phylum Pseudomonadota; class Gammaproteobacteria; order Chromatiales; family Chromatiaceae; genus Thiosocius. The sequence continues at coordinate 114,806 of CAVWEI010000001.1, read as the reverse complement.
ACGGTGAAGTTGCCTCCGAGGCGCAGCATCGAGGTCTCACCCAGGTTCAGCCCGAACTCGAACAGGGCCTTGGTGATCGCCGCAACGATCCCGGGTTTGTCTTCACCGATAAGGGTGAGCATGTACCAATGCGTTGTCATGGTGGTTTTCTCGCGTGGTTCAGGGTTGCAGCCAGATAAGGCTGGCCATTCTGCCGCTAACGCCGTCGCGGCGGTAGGAGAAAAAGCGCGCGGGATCACTGAAGGTGCACAAATCTCCACCGCTGACAGATCCGATACCGATTCGTGCCAGGCGGTCGCGTGCCAGTCCGTACAGATCGGCCAGCCAGTGACCCGCCCCATGGTCGCGAAAGCGCGGACCGCCCGCCGGATCCTCGGACAGGAAGGCGATGCGGACCTCGTCGCCCACCTCGAAGGCCGCCGGGCCGATCGCCGGCCCGAGCCAGGCCATGAGCCGGTCCGGGGAATCTTCGAAGGCAGCGGCAGTCTGCTCGAGGACCCCGGCCAGGAGTCCGCGCCAGCCTGCATGTGCCGCGGCGACGCGCGTGCCGGCCAGGTTGCAGAACAGGACCGGAAGGCAGTCGGCGGTCAAGACCGCACAAACGCGCCCCGGCCGGTCCTCGAAGCAGGCATCGGCGGGCAGCGCGTTGCCGGCGGAAGGCATGCACACCCGGGTACCGTGGACCTGATCCAGCCAACGCGGCTCTTCCGGCAGCCGGAGTTCGGCCGACAGTCGGGCACGATTCTCGGCGACCGCGTCGCTATCGTCCCCGACATGGTCGCCGAGATTGAGGCCCGCCCAGGGACCCTTGCTGACACCACCGATGCGGGTCGTGGTGCAGGCCCTGACCGCCGGTGGCGCCGGCCATGCCGGATGGATGCACTCAATCATCGCGTTCGCCGTACTCGTCGTATCCGTCGTATCCTTCGCAGTCATCGAATCCCGCGTAGTCTTCGTAGTCGGCCTCCTGCCAGTGGATGTCTGCGTCTGCGGCGAGCGCATCGATCACCGCACGCATGTCGGCCGGGATGGCACATTCGAAGCGCATCGGCCTGCCGCTCACCGGGTGTTTCAGTTGCAGGCGCTTGGCATGCAGTGCCTGCCGCCTGAATCCGCGCATCACCTCCTTTAGCTCATCCGATGCACCGCCGGGCAGACTCAGGCGTCCCCCGTAGACCTGATCGCCAAAAACCGGGTGGCGCAGGTGCGCCATATGCACCCGAATCTGGTGGGTGCGGCCGGTCTCGAGCAAGACCTTCAGCAGGGTGTGGCCACGAAAATGTTCGAGCACCCGAAAATGCGTCACCGAGGGCTTCCCCATGGGGTTCACCGCCATGCGCGTGCGCTGGCTCGGGTGGCGGCCGATCGGCAGGTCGATCAGGCCGCCGGCCGGCATGCTGCCGACAACCAGGGCGCGGTACTCGCGCTTCACCTCGCGCGCGGCGATGGCGTCGACCAGGCGCTTGCAGGCGCCCTGTGTCCTGCCGATCACCATCAACCCGGTGGTGTCCTTGTCCAACCGGTGCACGATACCGGCCCGCGGCAGTTCGATAAGCCCCGGGTCGTGATACAGCAGGCCGTTGAGCAGGGTGCCGTCGCGGTTGCCCGCCGCCGGGTGCACCACCAGGCCGGCCGGCTTGTTGACGACCAGCAGGTGTTCGTCCTCGAACACGATATTCAGGGGGATGTCCTGCGGCGTGCTGGCCACCTGGTCCTCTACGACGGCTCTGAGCTGCAGCAGGTCCCCGACCTCGACCTTGTCGCGCGGACGTCGCTGCGCGCCATTGACGCTGACCAGGCCCTCCCTTGTCCATGACTGCAGGCGGCTGCGCGAATAATCCGGAAAAAGGCTCGCCAGCGCCTGGTCGAGGCGGGCACCGGCCAGTTCGGCCCCGACCCTTGCCTCGAGGGCGATTTCGTCCTGTTTCTGATACGTCAAGTTGCTTCCGGTATAATTGCTGGCCAATCAAGAGAATGCGGATTATCACCCATGTCACGGAGTATCTGGTCAGTTTTGCTCATTGCGCTGTTGGTGTCCGGCTGTGCCTTTTTCGAGGAAAGGGACGAGACCGAGGGCTGGAGCCAGCAAAAACTCTACACGGAAGCAACCGATGAACTGAAATCCGGCAACTACGAACGCTCGATCAAGTATTACGAGATCCTGGAGTCGCGCTACCCGTTCGGCAAGTATGCCCACCAGTCGCAGATCAACCTCGCCTATGCGTACTACCGCTTCAACGAACCGGAGTCCGCGCTGGCCGCGGCCGACCGCTTCATCAAACTGCACCCGGGCCACCCGGCCTCTGCCTACGCCTACTACCTGCGCGGCCTGATCAACTTCACCCGCAGCCTGGGTTTCCTCGACCGTTTCCTGCCGACCGACACCTCGCAACGCGACCCGGGGGCCGCCCTGGATTCGTACAAGGACTTTGCCGAGGTGTTGAGGCTTTATCCGAACAGCGAATATGCCGAGGACTCGGCTCGTCACATGCTTCACCTGCGCAACAACCTGGCGCGCTACGAGGTGCAGGTGGCGGACTACTATATGCGCCGAGGCGCCTATCTCGCCGCCGCCAACCGCGCCGAGTACGTGGTCCAGAATTATCAGCGCACCCCGGCATTGCGTGACGCACTCGAAGTGATGGTTTCGGCCTACACCGAACTCGGCCTGGAAGACCTGGCGAACGATGCGCGCCGGGTGATCGCCCTGAACGAGAACAGCGGTGCCCTGATAGAGGACCCTCAGGAAATCGGCGACAAGCCGCTGGGCCAGGACGTCTGGGAATTCCTGGAACTCGACCAGAACTGAACCCGGTCACCCGCGGACACTGCACATGACGAAAGGCCCCGTCGATGCGGGGCCTTATGCCTTACAGAGGTTCAAGCCGAATCAGATGGCATCGTCGTCCTGCTCTCCGGTGCGGATGCGGACGACCTTCTCGACAGTGGAAACGAATATCTTGCCGTCACCGATCTTGCCGGTGCGCGCGGCACTGGTGATCGCCTCGATGCAGGCATCCACCTGGTCGTCGCTGACCACGACATCGATCTTCAGCTTGGGCAGAAAATCGACCACGTACTCGGCGCCCCGATACAGCTCGGTGTGCCCTTTCTGACGCCCGAACCCCTTGACCTCCATCGCGGTCATCCCCGTGACGCCGATGTTCGACAGGCTCTCCCGCACGTCATCGAGCTTGAACGGTTTGATGATGGCCTCGACTTTCTTCATGACTGACTCCCGGAGAAAAAACTGGTCTGTTCCGCTTTCGGGCCAAGGCCCGTTGCATTTATCAAAATCCGTTCACGATGGGATAGCGCCGGTCCCTTCCGTAGGCACGCCGCGTTATCTTGACCCCCGGCGGTGCCTGCCTGCGCTTGTATTCATTGCGATCGACCAGGCGCGCAATGCGCTCGACCACCGGCCTGTCGTAGCCGGCCGCCACGATCTCATCCACCGAGCGGTCCTGTTCGACATACAGGGCCAGTATCCCATCGAGAATCGCGTAGTCCGGCAGACTGTCTGTGTCTTTCTGGTCCGGACGCAGTTCGGCAGACGGCGGACGATCGATGACCCGCTGCGGAATCACCTCGCCGTCGCGGTTGCGCCAGCGCGCCAGACGAAACACGAGCAGCTTGGGCACGTCTTTCAGAGGCGCGAAGCCGCCTGCCATATCGCCGTACAGCGTAGCATAACCAACCGACATCTCACTCTTGTTGCCGGTGGTCAGCAGCATACGGCCGCGCTTGTTACTGATCGCCATCAGGATGATGCCCCGACATCGCGCCTGGATATTCTCTTCGGTAATATCCGGACGGGTGCCGGCAAAGGTCTCCGACAACATATCGAGAAACGCCTCGAACGCGGGCTCGATCGGGATCACCTGGTAAGCAACACCCATCAGTTCCGCCTGGCGGGCCGCGTCCAGGTTGCTGATGTCCGCGGTATAGCGCGACGGCATCGACACCACCTCCACGTTCTGCGGACCCAGTGCATCCACCGCGATCGCCATGGTCAGGGCGGAATCGATGCCACCCGACAGACCCAGTACGACGGAGTCGAAGCCGTTCTTGGTGACATAGTCCCGGGTGCCGGTCACCAGGGCACCGTACACCTGCGCCTCGTCGCTCGCAAAAGCCCGTATTTCCCCCGGCTGCGGTGCCCCGTCGACGATGGTCACGATATCTTCGCTCTCGACAAACATGCCGGATCGATGCTGGATGGCACCGCCCGCTATCGACGACGAAAGACCCACCGTCGAACACCAGTTCGTCCTGGCCACCGGTGAGATTGACGTAAACCACCGACACACCGAAGCGGGCGGCGCGCTCAGAGACCAGCGCCTCGCGCTCCATCGCCTTGCCCTGATGAAACGGGGAGGCATTCAGGTTCAACAGGATCTGCGCACCGGCAGCGGCCGCACGCTGCACCGGCGTGTCGAACCATATATCCTCGCAGATCGTGACCCCGAACCTGCCCCCTGCCTGCTCGAACACCACGGCATGGGCGCCGGGTTCGAAATAGCGCCTTTCGTCGAACACGCTGTAATTGGGCAACTGCATCTTGCGGTATTCGACCTCGACCACGCCATCGCGCACGACACCCGCCACGTTGTACCGCACGCGGTCGCGCATCGCCGGGTAGCCGAGGACCAGGGTCACACCCACCGCGGACTGCGCGATCTCCTTCAGTGCACTTGCCACGCGGGTATCGCAGGCCGGCCGCAACAGCAGGTCCTCCGGTGGATAGCCGGTCAGGGTCAGCTCCGGGAAAACGATGATATCGGCCTTGCCGCGCAGTCGCGCGGCACAATCGATCACGCGCCGCGCATTGCCGGCGATATCGCCGACGATCAGGTCGAGCTGCGCGAGTGCAACGGTTGTCGCCACCTCTTACGATTCTCCATCCTGTCCGGACCGGGGCAATGCGCCCACATCGGGTGATCTCAGGCGAGCAGCTCGGCCATGCGCGCACCGATCTGTGCCGGCGAGCGCACCGTGGCCACGCCAGCGGCCTCCAGGGCCGCGAACTTGCCATCCGCGGTGCCTTTGCCGCCGCTTACGATCGCACCGGCATGACCCATGCGTTTCCCGGCCGGGGCGGTAACGCCCGCGATGTAGGCCACCACGGGCTTGCTTACCTTGTCGGCGATGAACTCGGCCGCATCCTCTTCGGCACTGCCACCGATCTCGCCCACCATGACGACCCCGCTGGTCTGGCTGTCCTTCTGGAACAGCTCCAGGCAGTCAATGAAACTCATGCCATGGATCGGGTCGCCACCGATGCCCACGCAGGTACTCTGTCCCAGGCCCTGTCGCGTGGTCTGGAACACCGCCTCGTAGGTGAGGGTGCCGGAACGCGACACGATACCGACCTTGCCGGACTTGTGGATGGCGCCGGGCATGATCCCGATCTTGCACTGCCCGGGTGTTATCACGCCGGGGCAGTTGGGGCCGACCAGGCGCACATCACTCCCGGCCAGGGCCGCGCGCACCTTGAGCATGTCCAGCACCGGGACACCCTCGGTGATACACACCACCACCTTGATACCCGCATCCGCCGCCTCCAGGATGGCGTCCGCTGCGAACGCCGCGGGCACGTAGATCATGCTGGCGTCGGCACCGGTCTCGGCCACGGCATCGCGGACCGTATCGAACACCGGCCGGTCCAGATGCGACTGCCCGCCCTTGCCGGGCGTGACGCCGCCGACCAGCTTGGTGCCATAGGCTATCGCCTGTTCGGAATGAAAGGTCCCCTGCCTGCCGGTAAATCCCTGGCAGATGACCTTGGTGTCTTTGTCGATCAGTATGCTCATTTCGAATCGTTCCAATTCAGTGTGGGGACGCAGGGTGCGCGGAGAAGCGCGGAGGACACAGAGATTTCGACTGATCGAGCCCGGGCTCTTCTCTGCGATCTCTGAGGATCTGTGTGTCCTCTGCGTCCAGGGGCATCAGGCGGCTGCAGCAACGACCTTCTCGGCGGCCTCGGTCAGGTCGGACGCGGTTTGCAGGGCCAGGCCGCTCTCGTTGAGCAGCTTCAGGCCCTGTTCGGCATTGGTCCCTTCCAGCCGTATGACCACCGGGACCTCGATACCCACCTCGCGAACCGCGTTGATGATCCCCTGGGCGATCAGGTCACAACGCACGATGCCGCCGAAGATATTGACCAGCACCGCCCTGACCTTGTCGTCCGACAGGATAATCTTGAACGCCTCGGTGACGCGTTCCGCAGTAGTGCCTCCGCCGACATCGAGAAAGTTCGCCGGGGAACCGCCATGCAGTTGCACCAGGTCCATGGTGGCCATGGCCAAACCCGCACCGTTGACCATGCAACCGATATTGCCGTCCAGGGTGATGTAATTGAGGTCGTGTTCGGCTGCAGCCGCCTCGCGCGGGTCCTCCTGGCTGATGTCGCGCATCGCCAGCAGGTCCTTGTGACGATACAGCGCGTTGCTGTCGAGATTGATCTTCGCATCCAGCGCCAGCAGATGACCCTGCGGCGTCACCACCAGGGGATTGATCTCGACCAGGCTGGCGTCCTCGCTGTGAAACAGTTTTATCAGGCTGAACAGTATCTTCTGGAACTGCTTGACCTGCTCGGCGTTGAACCCGAGCGAAAACCCGATTTGCCGCGCCTGATAAGGCTGGACGCCCGCGGCCGGGTCGATCAGGGTGGTGATGATCTTTTCGGGTGTCTGTGCCGCCACCTCCTCGATATTCATTCCGCCCGCCCGCGATGCCATCACCAGTACCCGACGGGTCGCACGATCGACCAGTGCGCTGATATAGAGTTCCTCGGCAATGTCGGTCGGTTCCTCGACCAGGATATAACTTACCGGCAGGCCTTCGGGGCCCGTCTGATTGGTTACGATGCGGCCCGAGAGCATCCGCTTGGCCTCTGTCTCCACCTGCTCCGTTGAATCGACAATGACCACACCGCCCGCCTTGCCGCGCCCCCCCGTATGGGCCTGGGCCTTCACCACCCAGCGCCCGCCGCCGATTTCCTCGGCCGCGCTGCGCGCCTCCTTGGCAGTCTCGACCGCGTACCCGAACGGCACCGGTATGCCGTAACCGGCAAATAGCTTTTTGGACTGAAATTCGTGTAGGTTCACGGTCTGATTCCATGCAGCATCGAATCCGGGCATTCTGATCGAGATAGACCGGAAGCGCAAAAAGACAGATCACTGTTGAGTATTGTTCGTCACCGGGGATCCGCAGCCGGTATTCAGAGGCATGTCGAGAACAAGTTGAAAGCAAGCGCGCAGCAGGCGGGGCCCGGTACAGACCGCCCCCCAGCCGAAATCGGCGGCGAGAACGCCCAACTCCGCCTGTACCTCATCTACCGGGTCGCGCTCGGTGTCGCGCTGTTTCTCACCTATTTCGGTATCGGCCAGGGCCCACTCGGGACCTACCTGCCCACCGTTTTCACCGTCACGGTACACCTGTACCTCGGCCTGGCCATCGTGGCCCTGGTCATGCACCTGCGCCAAATGGGTGACGATGAAAACCAGGCCCAGCTGGCGATATTCATCGACATCCTCCTGATCACCGTGATGATGCATGCCAGCGGTGGCGTCCAGTCCGGGCTGGGTATGCTTATTGCCGTATCCATCGCCCTGGGAAGTCTCAGCCTGGTCGGCCGGACCGCGCTGCTGTTCGCCGCCATCGCATCCCTGACCGTGCTGGCAGAGCGCATCTACTCGCACATGAGCGGCGCCTTCCCGGAGACCGCATACACCCAGGCCGGCCTGCTCGGCATTTCTTACTTCGCCCTCGCGCTGCTCGCGTACCGGCTCGGCACGCGTGCAGCAGAGAGTGAACAGCTCGCCAGCCAGCGCGAATCGGACCTCGCCAACCTGGCCCAGCTGAACGACTTCGTGATCCAGCAGATGCGCGCGGGCATCCTTGTGGTCGATGACATGGAAACCATCCAGGTGATGAACGAAACGGCCTGGGTACTGCTCGGCATGCCCGTGGCCATGCGCCATTACCCCCTGGAGGAATGCGCGCCGCCCCTGGCGCATCAGTTCCGGCAGTGGCTGAAGCATCCGGCCCGTGACCGTCCCGATTTTCGCGCCACCTCCGGCGGACGGGACCTGCGTGCCGCCTTCACCCCGATGGGCGACACCGACAACCAGAGCACCCTGATCGTGCTGGAGGATACGGCCCAGCTCACGGCACAGGCACAGCAGCTCAAGCTGGCCTCACTGGGGCGGCTGACCGCCGGCATCGCCCACGAGATCCGCAACCCGCTCGGGGCCATCAGCCATGCCTCGCAGCTGCTGGACGAATCCACTGATCTGCCGGCAACGGACAGGCGCATGATCGAGATCATCCAGCACAACTCGGGCCGGGTGAACGCAGTCGTCGAGAGCATTCTCAAGCTCTCGCGCCAGGACAGTCCACACCCGAAACCTTTGGTACTGGCGCCCTGGCTGGAGGAGCAGATCGAGGAGATCCGCGCGACGCACCGGCTTACCGCCGCGCAACTGCAGAAGCAGACCGAACCGGCAGGCACCACCGTGTTCGCCGATCCCGGCCAGTTGCGCCAGGTCATCGACGTGCTGTGCGACAACGCCGTACGTCATTTCGACCGCGCCCCGGGGGAGCTGAGCATCCGTCTCGTCGGCGGCATCACCTATGAGTCGGGCGGGCCCTTTCTGGAACTGCGCGACAATGGCCCCGGCATCCCGAGGCGGGCGGAGACGAACCTGTTCGAGCCCTTCTTCACCACGCGCAACGAAGGAACCGGGCTGGGCCTCTACATCGCGCGTCAGCTTTGCGAGGCAAACCATATCCGCCTCGAGTACCTGCCCCAGCCGACCGGCGGCAGCTGCTTTCGGCTAAGCTTCCCCAACCCTAAACGAAGCCGGAAGATATGAGCCGCCCACTCGCCCTGATCATCGATGACGAACCCGACATCCGCGAACTGCTGGAGATCACCCTGGCGCGCATGGACATCGACAGCCGCTCGGCGGCATCGGTCGAAGAGGCATTGCAGCAGCTGGCTGCAGCGAGCTACGGCCTGTGCCTGGTCGATATGCGGCTCCCGGACGGCAGTGGCCTGGACATCGTGCGGCATGTCGCCTCCGAGTACCCGGACACCCCGATCGCGGTCATCACCGCACACGGCAACATGGAGACCGCGGTCGAGGCGCTCAAGGCCGGGGCCTTCGATTTCGTCTCCAAGCCGGTCGACCTGCCGGTGCTGCGGCGCCTGGTGCAGACGGCCCTGCAACTGGAGCCCCGGCCGCCTTCCACAGATACCGGCAGGGAAGGCGAACTGCTGGGCAAATCCCCCGCGATGCAGGAGATCCGCCGCCTGATCGAAAAACTGGCACGCAACCAGGCGCCGGTGTTCGTCAGCGGTGAATCGGGGACCGGCAAGGAACTGGCCGCGCGCGCCATCCACGCCCGCAGCCCGCGCGCCGACAAGTCCTTCGTCGCCGTGAACTGCGGGGCCATCCCGCAGGACCTGATGGAGAGCGAATTCTTCGGGCACGTGAAGGGCAGCTTCACCGGCGCGGTCCGCGACACACCCGGGCTGTTCCAGACGGCCGATGGCGGCACCCTGTTTCTGGACGAGGTGGCGGACCTGCCGCTGTCGATGCAGGTCAAGCTGCTGCGCGCCATCCAGGAAAAATCGGTCCGGCCGGTCGGCGCGGCCAGCGAAGTGCCGGTGGACGTGCGCATCATCAGCGCCAGCCACAAGGATCTCGCCGCGATGGTCGCGGATGGCGAGTTCCGCCAGGACCTCTTTTACCGGATTCACGTGATCGAGCTGGTGATGTCGCCGTTGCGCGAGAGGCGCGAAGACATACCGGTACTGATCGACCACATCCTCGAGCGCCTGTCACAGCGCAGCGGCGACCACAAGCCACGCCTGGAGCGCGCGGCGCTCCAGGCGCTCTACGAGTACGATTTCCCCGGCAATGTGCGCGAACTCGAGAACACGCTCGAGCGCTCCACCGCACTGTGCGAAGACAGCACCATCCGGATCGACGATCTCGGGCTCGCGGGAAAGACGCCGCAACAGCCCGGTGAAACCGAAACCGGCATGTCCGGGCAGGGCCTGGAGGCCTACCTGGCCGAGGCCGAACGCACGGCCATCGTGCAGGCCCTGGAAAACACCAAGTGGAACCGGACCGCGGCGGCCAAGGCGCTGGGCATCAGCTTTCGCGCACTGCGTTACCGGCTCGAAAAGCTCGGACTGGACGGCGAGAACGACGCGGCTGACGCTGACGGTCAGTAAGTGACGCACGGCGTCAGGCACCGCGCCCGATTCCCGGGATCGAAATTCATCAGGCAACGCATGCCACCGGGCGCCCTGCCCAAAAGCCCCGGTTTTGCGCGCTTTGACACCCGGTTCACGGATTTCCAAAACATTGGCACGTAACCTGCAGAATCCCTGACACAGGCAGTCAGGTTGTCGCAAACGACCTGGATCAGGCCTCTAAAGTTTGATTTTCAATGGCCGTTAGCATACGCGACCGCAGATATTAACCAGGAGATAGTCCATGAAGAAGCAGTCAGGTTTTACACTTATCGAACTCATGATCGTTGTGGCGATTATCGCGATCCTCGCGGCCATCGCCATCCCGGCATACAACAACTACATCACGGAAGCGCGGATGGCCAAGGTCACCGAGCACTACGACGGTGCCGTGCGTGTCCATCAAGGCAGAACTTGCCGAAGCGTGCAGCAACCTCGGCACGCGGTGGCACGCGCTACCACAGCCCTGACCATGCTGCCGACTGGATCACGACATCGTCAACCCGGAAGGCCAGAAGGCCGCACCGGAGGATGCGACTGCAGACTGCATTCGCAGCCGCCGCAGTTGATGCTCTACTGGCGCAGTCGGCATTGTCATCGACACCAGCACCGCAGTACCGAGAACGTCACCGTTGCCAGCCGGCTTACCTGCGACTTGACTGCAGATACGGTCACGATCGATGCAAGTCAGACATGTAAGTTCTGCATGAGCTCGACAGCGGGGTGAGCCTGGTCCACGCCCTTCCTCGTTGCTGCCGGGCTCCGATCATCACAGGACGACGCGCACAAGGAACTTCGATGGACGATGCAACATACAATCGTTACGCATCGACGCACCCAGGGCTTCACACTCGTCGAACTGATGATCACGATCGCGGTCATCTCGGTCCTCGCGGCTATCGCTATTCCCTGCCTACAACGGCTACATACGCGAAGGACACTTCGCGACCATAAGGTCCGACATGAACGGCCTGCGCACGCCGATCGAGGACTTCCGCCTCGAGAACGGCACCTATGTCGGGGCAAACGCCGACCCCGAGATTGCACAGATTCCTCACCGACATCAACAGTGGCGCCTACACCTTCGACGTTGTTTCAGCCACCTCCAATTCGTACGATGTCCAGGGCGAGTTCAACGCGGACATCTGGGTGCGCTGCGAGAACCGCATGAACAAATGCTGTGACGCGGACACGCCATCGGCAACCGCTGTCACCGCCGCCTGCCCCTGACACCGCAACCGCCTGATCTGCCCTAAAGTCGGCGCGATACAGGCCGATGACATCAAAGACGCCGCTTCACCCGCAGCACGAAAAAAAATCTTATGGGATATATACTCTGGCGCAATATCCGGACGATTTAGCGAACAGGCCTTAATGAATCATGGCAAGCACTAGCCCGATCACACGTCTTGGCGGCCTCGCCCGCCGCCTGGTCCAGGACGGTCTGCTTTCTGAAGAAGAGGCCAATATCGCGACCGAGGAGGCGACGGCCGCCAAGCGCCCGCTGGTCTCCCACCTGGTAAAGCAGGGTCTGGTCAAGTCACACGATGTCGCCGTCGCCGCATCCCTCGAATACGGCGTTCCCCTGTTCGACCTGGATGCGATCGACCCCTCGCACATGCCGGCCAACCTGGTCGAGGAAAAACTGGTCCGCAAGCACCATGCGCTGCCGCTGATCAAGCGCGGCAACCGCCTTTTCCTCGCCGTCTCGGACCCGACCAACCACCAGGGCCTGGACGAGATCAAGTTCCACACCGGCCTGACCACCGACGCCGTCCTGGTCGAGGAGAGCAAGCTCTCCGCCGCTATCGACAAGTCGATCGAGGCACAGGACACCTCGATGAGCGATATGCTCGACGAGGATCTCGAGAATCTCGATATCATTTCGGGCGACGATGATGTCGGCGACAAGGAATCGAACCTCGACGTCGACGATGCACCGGTGGTTCGCTACGTGAACAAGATCCTGCTCGACGCGATCAATTCGGGCACCTCGGATATCCACTTCGAGCCGTACGAAAAGATGTACCGGGTGCGCTACCGCCAGGACGGCATGCTGCACGAAAAGGCCATGCCGCCGGTCAATATCGCCGCACGTCTTGCAGCGCGCCTCAAGGTCATGGCGCGCATGAATATCGCCGAGCGCCGGGTGCCCCAGGACGGCCGTATCAAGATGGTCCTGTCGCGCAACCGCTCGATCGATTTTCGTGTCAACACCTGCCCCACCCTTTACGGCGAAAAGGTGGTGCTGCGTATCCTCGATTCATCCGCGGCCACCCTGGGTGTGGAATCGCTGGGTTTCGACGAGCAGCAGAAGAAGCACTTCGTCGAGGCGATCTCGAAACCCTACGGCATGGTGCTGGTCACCGGACCGACCGGTAGTGGTAAGACGGTCACCCTGTATACCGCGCTGAACATGCTCAACGACCCCGAGGTCAACATCTCGACCGCGGAGGACCCGGTCGAGATCCAGGTCGCCGGCATCAACCAGGTCAATGTCAACGTCAGGACCGGCCTGACCTTCGCCGAGGCCCTGCGCGCCTTCCTGCGCCAGGACCCGGACATCGTGATGGTCGGTGAGATCCGTGACCTCGAGACCGCGGAGATCTCGGTCAAGGCGGCACAGACCGGTCACCTGGTCTTGTCCACCCTGCACACCAACGATGCACCCCAGACCCTGACCCGCCTGGCAAACATGGGCATCCCCGCATTCAATATCGCCTCTTCGGTCAACCTGATCCTGGCGCAGCGCCTCGCGCGCCGTCTGTGCGAGCACTGCAAGACGGTCGATGACGTCCCGCACGACGCCCTGATCGAAGAGGGCTTTAGCGATGCCGAGATCCGCAAGGGCCTGCAGGTTTACAAGGCGGTCGGCTGCGACAAGTGCACCAAGGGCTACAAGGGCCGTGTCGGCATCTTCGAGGTCATGCCGGTCACCGAGGCCATGGGCCGGATGATCATGGAGAACGGCAATGCCATCCAGATACGCGATCTCGCCAAGTCGGAAGGCCTGCAGGACCTGCGTGCATCCGGCCTCGCCAAGGTCAAGGCGGGCATGACCAGCCTGGAAGAGATAAACCGAGTCACCAAGGACTAAGCAGACGACATCATGGCTACAAAAGCAGCGGCAGCAGCGTCACCCAACCCCGTCAAACCCCAGGTCTTTGTCTGGGAGGGGACCGATCGCAAGGGCAACCGGATCAAGGGCGAGTCACGTGTCGCCAACATAGCGCTCGCGCGCGCCGACCTGCGCCGGCAGGGCATCACGCCACTGAAGGTGAAAAAGAAGAGCAGCTCGATCTTCACCGACCGCAAGAAGAAGATCACCAGCAAGGACATCGCCATCTTCTCCCGCCAGCTCGCCACCATGATGCAGGCGGGCGTCCCCATGGTGCAGGCCTTCGACATCGTCGGCCGCGGTCACAACAACCCGGCGATGGCGGAGATGATCCTGTCGATCAAGGGCGACGTCGAGGGCGGCACCTCGCTGACCAAGTCGCTGCGCAAGCACCCGATCTATTTCGACGACCTGTTCTGCAACCTGGTCGAGGCCGGCGAACAGGCCGGTGTGCTCGAGACCCTGCTCGACAAGATTGCGACCTACAAGGAAAAGACCGAATCGCTCAAGGCCAAGATCAAGAAGGCCCTGTTCTACCCGACCGCGGTCATCACCGTCGCGATCCTGATCACCGCGATCATCATGATCTTCGTCATCCCGCAGTTCAAAGACCTGTTCAGCAGTTTCGGCGCCGACCTGCCGGCATTCACCCTGTTCGTCGTCACTATCTCCGACTTCGTCGCGGCCTGGTGGTGGGCCATACTGGCCGGCGTGGTTGCGCACCGTGATGGTCGCGGCGAATACCTGGAAACGCTCGCCGAAGTTCAGGGAGACGCTCGACCGCCTGCTGCTGAAGGTCCCGGTGATCGGGATGATCATGCACAAGGCCGCCCTGGCGCGCTTCTGCCGCACCACCGCGACCATGTTCACCGCCGGCGTACCCCTGGTCGAGGCGTTGCAGTCGGTTTCAGGCGCGACCGGCAGCACGGTGTACGGGCAGGCGGTATTGAAGATGCGCGACGATGTCGCGACCGGCCAGTCGCTGCAGCTGGCCATGCGCCAGCAGGGCCTGTTCCCGCACATGGTGATCCAGATGGTCACCATCGGCGAGGAATCGGGCGCGCTCGACGACATGCTGTCCAAGGTCGCCGACTTCTACGAGGAAGAGGTGGACAACGCGGTCGACGCCCTGAGCAGCCTGCTCGAACCCATGATCATGGTGATCCTGGGCACCGTCATCGGCGGCCTGGTCGTCGCACTCTACCTGCCGATCTTCCAGCTGGGTTCGGTCGTCTCCGGCAAGTAAGTTTTCTGAATCAAGAATTGGCATGCCCATGACACCTGCTGCAGCCGAGTTGGCGCCCTATGCCGCGCTGCTGCTGGGACTCGTCGTCGGCAGCTTTCTGAACGTGGTGATCCTGCGCCTGCCGCCGCGCATGCAGGCCGAACTGGCAGAGGCCTGTGCCGACCAGCGCGGTGAGCACCCCGAGCCGCTGCCGAACCGCTGGTTCGGTCTCGATTACCTGATTGCACCGGCCTCGTCCTGTCCCAGTTGTGGCCACGGCATCCGTGCCTGGGAGAATATCCCGGTCATCAGCTACCTGCTGCTGCGCGGGCGTTGCAGCAACTGCAAAGCGACCATCGGCGTGCGTTACCCGATCGTGGAGGCGGCGACCGGCCTGTTGAGCCTGCTGCTGGTGGTGCATTTCGGCCCGACCCCCACCGCCCTCGCTGCCCTGGTCCTGGTCTGGGGCCTGATCGCCCTGACGGTGATCGATCTGGACGAACAACTCCTGCCCGACCAGCTGACCCTGCCCCTGATGTGGCTGGGCCTGCTGGTGAATATCAACGGGATGTTCACGGACCTGGTGTCGGCGGTCATCGGTGCCGCGGCCGGGTATCTCAGCCTGTGGTTCGTGTTCCAGGTGTTTCGGCTGCTTACCGGCCGCGAAGGCATGGGCTACGGGGATTTCAAGCTGCTGGCGGTATTCGGTGCGTTCCTCGGCTGGCAGATGCTGCCCCAGGTGGTGCTGCTGTCTTCGCTGATCGGCGCGATCGTCGGCATCGGCCTGATCGTCGTGCGCGGCCGCGACCGCCAGATCCCCATCCCCTTCGGTCCCTACCTTGCCGCAGCCGGTCTGGTCGCCCTGCTCTGGGGCGATGAGATCAATCGTGGCTATCTGCAGCTGGCCGGATTCAACTGACCTTGCTCCGGATTGGCCTGACCGGCGGCATCGGCAGCGGCAAGACGGCAGCGAGTGACCACTTCGCCCGACTCGGTGCAGCGGTTATCGACTCGGACCTGATCAGCCGCGAACTGGTCGAGCCCGGCCAACCCGCCCTGGACGAGATCGTCGCCACCTTCGGCGAACAGGTGCTGGCCGACGACGGTAGCCTGGATCGCGCGCGTCTGCGCAAGCTGGTATTCGACAACCCCGAGGCAAGAAGGCAACTCGAGCAGATCCTGCACCCCCGCATCCGGGCCGCCATGCTGCATCGTGCCGAACACTCCAGGGCACCCTACGTGGTATTCGTCATCCCGCTTCTGTTCGAGACGGGACAGCAGGGCCTGGTCGACCGGGTGCTCCTGATCGACGTGCCGGAGAAACTGCAGCGTGCCAGGGTGGCCGCGCGCGACCGGCTCGACGAGGCACAGATCAACTCGATCCTCATGGCACAGACGGATCGCAACACCCGTCTGCGCAACGCGGATGACATCGTCCGCAATGATGGCAGCCTCGCCGAGCTGCACGCCGCGATCGACAAACTGCACCGTGAAATATCTGAATCAAGTCGAATATTGAGCCTCCGGCGCTTTACCGGGGAGGTTGGCTGTCCGACAATGTCCCGTCGTACCGACCTTCAAGGACGCTCCATTGCCTGACACGACCATCTTCGAGCACCCCTTGAACGAGAAGTGCCGAACCTGGCTACGCCTGTCGCACCTGTTCGAGCAGTTCGAGTTCCACCTGCCGCACGGCGAAGAATGGCATGCGCGCGCGGCAGTATCGGCCCTGATCGATATCGCGAACGTCCTGTCACGGGCAGATATCAAATCGGAGCTGCTCAAGGAACTTGAGCGAAACCGGCATTCATTGTCGGGCATGGCCCACACCCCCGGCGTCGACACCGACAGGCTCGAGCACATCCTGCAGGACCTGCGGCAGACCTGTCAGGGTGTGCGCGAGATCAAGGGGCAACTCGGACATGCCCTGCGCAGCAACGAATTTCTGAACAGCATCGTGCAGCGCAGCAGTATCGCCGGCGGGGACTTCGACTTCGACCTGCCGCAGTACCACCACTGGCTGCGGATGCCCGAACAGGAACGCCTGCTGCAGCTGGACGACTGGCGGCACGAGGTCAGCGCGGTGCAGAATGCGGTCGAACTCCTGCTGACGCTGATCCGCAACAGCGCGGTGCCTTCTCAGGAGATAGCCAACAGCGGTTTCTACCAGAAGTCGCTGCCCGGCAATGTAGCCGTGCAACTGCTGCGGGTTGGCATTTCCTCCACCGGCGGGATGTATGCCGAGGTCAGCGGCGGCAAACACCGCTTCAGTATCCGATTCATGGACTGCAGCGACTGGCAGCATCCGGCGCAGACGGACCGCGACGTCCCGTTCACGCTCAGTACCTGCCTCATATGAATAGCCGGGTTACCGAGGTCGCCTGCCCCTGCTGCGGCAAGGCCGTCGCGTGGACTTCGGAGCAGAAATGGCGCCCTTTCTGCAGCGAACGCTGCAAGCTCATCGACCTGGGCGAATGGCTGGCCGAAGAAAAACGCATTCCGGGCGAGCGGGTCCAGATCCCGGACCCGCAGGACAATCACTGATCCGTCACGAGAGGAAACTCGGCCACCGTCGTTTCCTGACCGCCGACCATACGTATGCGCAGCGTTGCCGTACCTTCAGGCACCCCGGACACCGACCAGGAATCCGCACCGCGTATCAGCAACCGCCGGTCCTTTTCGCTGCCGTCGGAGGCCAGAAAGACCGCCTCGACGCGCAGGATCTGCGTTGGAGTCAACCCCGTCTGCCTGATACCCAGGCCCGCCCCGGAAGGACCGGCAACCACCGCGCGGTCGGACGCCATTGCGGCACAGGGTGCGACCCACACCCGGCACGCGGGCTCGGTCAGCAGGAGTACGGCCGGTTCCTCTTCGAAAGCACGCTGGGTCTTGCGACCGATCTGACCCCAGCTGAGTGCCAGCCCAACCGCGACGATGACGAAGAAGATCCAGTATCTACCCAGCCGGGTCATCGATCCACAACCCCCGAATACCCGCGATGCCCTGGGCGCCGTGCTGCCACGCGGTCTCCAGCAACCCGGAATGCATGCCGCCAAGGGCGAATACCGGCATGCTCGCGGTATCTGTCCAGGCGGCAAACCTGGCCCAGCCCAAGGGGTCTGCGTCGGGGTGGCTGCGGGTGGGCAGCACCGGCGACAGCAGGGCGAAATCGGCCCCGAGTGCCGCGGCCTGCGAGAGATCCTGCGCTGAATGACAGGATGCCGCCAGCAGTTGTGTGGCCGCAACCGGACGCCGCTGGTGGGCATACAGCTCGCGGCTGTTGAGGTGCAAGCCATCCGCGCCAATGGCCACCGCTATTTCCGCACTCCCGTTCAGCAACACCCGCGCATCATTGGCGCGGCACATGGCACAGATATCGGGCCCGACCCGCAGGAATTCCGCCTCCGGCAGGTCGAACAGGCGCAACTGGACCAGGCGGATACCGGCCCGCAACGTGGCCTCGAGCGCGTGAAGAAAAGTGTCAGGGTCACCCAGCCGAGGCGGCGTGATCAGGCAGGTCGAAGGCAGCTGCAACGCGGTCACGATGGGAATATCGGCGGCCGGCATCGGGTAGTCGCGCAAGGCCGCACGCTCTGCCCAGGCCAGCGGCTGACCTTCGCGACCGACAGGCTCACCCCGCCACGCCGTGACTTCATGCACGTCCAGCAACACGCTGCGATCGGCGTAGTGGTGCCTGATCCTGATCAGCGGCCGATGCGCGAGCGGATCGATGCCCAGCTCCTCGCGCAGTTCCCTGGCCAGACCCTCGGCGATGGATTCACCCGGTTCGAGTTTGCCGCCCGGGAACTCCCACAGACCGCCCTGATGCGTATCGGCATGTCGTCGCTGCAGCAGGACACGCCCCTGATCATCGATCAACGCGGCAGCGGCGACGTGAACGGGTTTTTTGCTCTCATCGTGGCCGGGAGGGTGTGCAGCGGAAGTCATGAAAACGGTGGGAAGCCTTGTGAGCCGAGGTCTGGCAATGAATCTAACATCTCAAAACCCTAGTGGGCCTGCCTCCCCGGACATGGCGCTGCGAATCTAAGTGCGGTACTCGGCGTTGATCTTGACGTAATCGTAGGACAGGTCGCAGGTAAGGAGCTGGGTCCGCGATTTGCCGCGGCCCAGGTCGATACGGATCACGATCTCTTCCGCAGCCATCACCGCCTGCCCGGCCTCCTCCGTGTACCCGGGATCGCGCCCGCCATTGCTGACGATACAGACCTCGCCCAGCCAGATCCGGATGCGCGTCGATATCGAGCCCGTCGACACCGGCCCTGCCGACAGCGGCAAGGATGCGCCCCCAGTTGGGGTCGGAGGCGAACAGCGCGGTCTTCACCAGCGGTGAATGCGCCACCGTGTAGGCGACACCACGGGCCTCTTCACTGTCTGCGGCAGACTCGACCAGGATTCGCACAAGCTTGGTCGCACCCTCACCGTCACGCACGATCATCTCCGCCAGTTCGGCGCAGACCGCATTCACCGCCTGCGCCAGAAGGCGACCGTCTTCGGAATCCGCCGAATCGATCTGCACCCCCGACGCACCGCTGGCCAGCAGGACGCAGGCGTCATTGGTCGAGGTGTCGCCATCGACGGTGATGGCATTGAAGGACCGACTGACCGCGTCCTGCAGCATCTGCTGCAATACGGGCTGAGTAACGTTCGCATCGGTCGCGACATAGGAAAGCATGGTCGCCATGTCCGGGCAGATCATGCCCGAGCCCTTGGCGATCCCGGTGACCGTTACGGGGCCGCCGGAAAGAACGACCTCGCGCGACACCAGTTTTGGCACCGTATCGGTGGTCATGATCGCCGCAGCCGCCTGCTGCCAGCCATCTTCAGACAGCCCCTTCAACAGGTCCGGCACGGCCTGGGCAATGGGATCCACCGGCAGATCCTGACCGATGACGCCGGTCGAAAACGGCAGCACCTGGCTCATTGCGCAGCCGGCCATACCAGCCAGCAGGCGACAGGTCTCGCGCGCCGCGCGCAGACCGGGGATACCGGTGCCGGCATTCGCATTGCCCGAGTTGATCAGCAGATAGCGGACCGGGCCCTTGGCCAGGTGTTCGCGCGCGACCGTCACCGGCGCCGCACAGAACGCATTGCGGGTGAAAACCGCCGCGCAGGTCCCGCCCTCGGCCAGTTCGATCAACAGCAGGTCGTCACGACCCTTGTAACGGATACCGGCAGCGAGCGCTGCCAGCCGTATTCCGGGGACTTTGCTCATATCGGGCTTCGACGCTGCCGCTAACTCAATCTTCCGTGGCAATGCTTGTACTTCTTTCCCGAACCGCAGGGACAGGGGTCGTTACGCCCGACCTTGCGATCCGGCCGCACGAACGGCTTCTTTTCCTCGATCACGGCCGCTCCGGCATCATCGGCCGGGACCTCGCCCCCGAGCCCCTCAAAGGCCTCGTGCTTGAACTCGAACTCGGAGGGATTGGGGGCCTTATCCGGAATCTGCGGCGGGGCCTGCAGCTGCAGGCGGCAAAGGATCTGCACCACCTCGAGCTTGATGGCATCCAGCATGGCCGAGAAGCGATCGAATGCCTCGCGCTTGTATTCCTGCTTGGGGTTCTTCTGCGCATAGCCACGCAGATGGATGCCCTGGCGCAGGTAATCCATCGCCGCCAGGTGCTCCTTCCAGTGCGAGTCCAGGGTGAACAGCATCACCTCTTTCTCGATCTGGCGCATCTGCGCGGCCCCGGCCTGTGCCTCCTTATCGGCATATATCTTCAGCAACTCATCCAGGATGCGTTGTCGAAGTGGCTCTTCGTGCAGCTCGTCGTCTTCGTCCAGCCAGGTCTGCACCGGCACCTCGAGAGCGAAATTCTCCTTCAGCGCCTCGGTCAGCCCCGGGATGTCCCATTGCTCCTCGAGGCTGTTCGGCGCGATGAAATTGTCGATCACCGAATTGACCATGTCGAAGCGCAGGTTGACGATGGTCTCCGAGATATCGTCCGCATCCATCAACTCGTCGCGCTGCTGGTAGACCACCTTGCGCTGGTCGTTGGCGACATCATCGTATTCCAGCAACTGCTTGCGGATGTCGAAGTTGCGCCCTTCCACCTTGCGTTGCGCGTTCTCGATCGCCTTGTTGACCCAGGGGTGCTCGATCGCCTCGCCCTCCTTCATGCCGAGCTTCTGCATCAGGCTGGAGACGCGCTCGGAGGCGAAGATGCGCATCAGGCTGTCTTCCAGCGACAGATAGAAGCGCGAAGAGCCGGGGTCGCCCTGACGCCCCGAGCGGCCGCGCAGCTGGTTGTCGATACGCCTTGATTCGTGGCGCTCGGTGCCGATCACGCGCAGCCCGCCGGCGGCCAGTACCTTGTCGTGTCGCGCCTTCCATTCGACCTTGTATGCCGCGATCTCTTCGTCCGTGGCGTTCTCTCCAAGCTGGTCCAGTTCCACCTCGAGATTGCCGCCGAGCACGATATCGGTGCCGCGGCCGGCCATGTTGGTCGCTATGGTCACGGCCGCGGGACGTCCGGCCTCGGCCACGGTCTGGGCCTCACGCTCGTGCTGCTTGGCGTTGAGCACCTGGTGCTCGATACCCGCGTCGCTTAGCATCTTCGACACCAGTTCCGAGACCTCGATCGAGGCGGTACCCACCAGCACCGGCTGTTCGCGCTGAACGCAGTCCCGCACGTCTTCGACGATCGCCTCGTATTTCTCCGCCTGGGTCAGGTAGACCAGGTCGGTCTGGTCGTCACGCACCATCGGCTGGTTGGTCGGAATAACCACGACCTCCAGGCCGTAGATCTGCTGGAACTCGAAGGCCTCGGTGTCTGCCGTCCCGGTCATCCCGGAAAGTTTGTCGTACAGGCGGAAATAGTTCTGGAAGGTGATGGAAGCCAGGGTCTGGTTTTCCTGCTGGATACGCACCCCCTCCTTCGCCTCGACCGCCTGATGCAGGCCGTCCGACCAACGCCGTCCGGGCATGGTGCGCCCGGTGAACTCATCGACGATGACGATCTGGCCCTCGCGCACGATGTAGTCTACGTTGCGCTGGAACAGCGCATGCGCGCGCAGCGCTGCCATTACGTGATGCATCAGCATGATGTTCGATGGGTCGTACAGGCTCTGGCCCTCGCTCAGCAACCCGGCATCGGACAGCATGTTCTCGACCTTCTCGTGACCCTGGTCACTCAGAAACACCTGGCGGGACTTCTCATCGACCGAATAGTCTCCGGGACCGAAATCGGGTTTGCCCTCATCGTTGGTGATCGGGTCCTGGCGCTCGAGTCGGCCGGGAATGTCGTTGACCTGGCGATAAAGCTCGGAGCTGTCCTCGGCCGGACCGGAGATGATCAGCGGTGTGCGGGCCTCGTCGATCAGGATCGAGTCGACCTCGTCGACCACCGCAAAATAACGCCTTTGCGCCCGCTGTTCGGCGGAAAAAGACATATTGTCGCGCAGGTAATCGAAACCGAACTCGTTGTTGGTGCCATAGGTGATATCGCAGGCGTAGGCCTCGCGCCGTGAGACCGGCCGCAGATGCGTGAAACCACCGGTATCCCCCTGGTAGTCCAGGTCCAGCATGTAGGACGAGCTGTCCGGCCCCATGCCGCCGGAGGAATTGATAACCCCGGTACTCATGCCGAGAAAAAGGTACAGACGCCCCATCCAACCCGCATCGCGACGTGCCAGATAGTCATTGACGGTGACCACGTGTACGCCCTTTCCGGTGAGCGCATTGAGGTACACCGCAAGGGTGGCGACCAGGGTCTTGCCTTCACCGGTCCGCATCTCGGCGATCTTGCCGTCGTTCAGGACCATGCCGCCGATCATCTGGACGTCGAAATGGCGCATGCCCAGCACGCGCTTGCCGGCCTCGCGCACCACGGCGAAGGCCTCCGGCAACAGGGCGTCGGTCGTCTCTCCGTTCGCCAGGCGTTCGCGAAACTCGACGGTCTTGGCGGCCAGGGCCTCGTCACTCAGCTCTGACAACTCCGGCTCGAGCACATTGATCCGCTCAACGGACTTGAGCATACGCTTCACCAGCCGGTCATTGCGGCTGCCAAAGATCTTTTTCACGAGCTTGTTGAGCATGGACCTACGACCTTCCAGAACGATCAAAAACCAAGAGACGGATGATAACCCAATCGGGCTTTCATTCGGCCGCAAACCAAAGAACAAAACCCGCCATGGCGGGTTTTTATGCGGTCATATGGAGCAGATTCAGGGCGACTGGACGAAACTGATGGGGTTTACAATCTTGCCTTCGCGATGGACTTCGAAATGCACGTGCGGACCACTTGAACGCCCGGTGCTGCCGAGCAGCGCGATGGTCTGTCCCTTGTCGACCATATCACCGACCTTCACGAGGTTTTCCTTGTTATGGCCGTACAGGGTGGAATAGCCATCGGCATGCCGGATTTCCACGACGTTGCCATACCCGGCCGCCTTCTCCGAGCGCATGACGATGCCGGACGCCACGGCAACCACATCGGATCCCCGCTTGCCGGCAAAATCGAGGCCGCGATGATAGGACTTCTTGCCTTTGAAGGGATCGGTACGCTTGCCAAAACCGGAAGACATCCAGCCCTTTTTCACCGGACGGCCCGAGGGCGTGACCTCCGCGATGAGTGCGCGGTTCATCAGCATCTGTTCGAGTGCCGCCAGCTTGTCTTCGCGATCATCCAGCAGGCTGGCGATTCGATCCATTTCGGCGTTGATCTCGGGAAGGTTCTGGCTGTCATCCGTTAAGTCATCATCGACACCACCAAGCGGTGGCTCTGATGCGAAATCGAATTCGTCGCGGTCCAGCTTACCGATCTCGACGAGCCGGTCGCCCAGTGCATCCAGGCGCATCAGATGCGCCTGCAGCTCTGCGATCCGCAGGGCCAGCGCATCCATGTGGGCCCGTTGCTCGGCCTTGGCGTCGGCGATCAGCCGGCGCTCCGCCTCGAGCAGGGCATGGACTTCCACGGTGGCGGAGCCGACGCCAGCCTCGGCGGCCTGACGCTCTCCCACCGTGTATCCCGCCCACAAAGAGGCTGAAATCACTGCGGCCAGTCCAAATCCGGCAATCGCGACAGCGCGTACCAGGGGGATGCTGACCGCATCGGTTCGATCGCAAAAGCTTGAAACGAATATCATCTTCATCGGCTGTTCTGAAAGCTTTCCAGCTTATCGACTCCTTACGGTGTACCCTTTAATCGATGACTCCGTACTGAGAGACCCTTCACATGGCCCACAGTCCCAAGTCGGTCCATCACCTGCTCAAAGACAGACCGACGCTCAAACTTATCGACTCCGAGATCAACGCACAACGGACCTTGTTGACACAGGTCAGGCAGCTGCTTCCTGAAGACCTCGCGAGCCATTGCGTGGCCGCACGACTGCGCGACCAACACCTTGTCCTGCATGCAGACTCACCCGTATGGGCAACCCGTTTGCGTTATCTGGCGCCTGGGATCATGGGCCCAATGCAGGCCGACCATCCTTCGCTGCGCGGTGTAAAGATCAAGCTCCTGCTGACCCGCCCGGCGCCCGACCCGCGTCGCCGCGTGGCCCGTAAATCCGATGTCGCCGCGGCGATTATCCACGACACCGCCCAGGATACCAAGCAACCACAGCTGCGCGACGCGCTGCGACGCCTCAGCCGCGCACTGAAACGCCAGATTTAACAGTTACTTGGTCAGGAAGCCTGTGCCGGCTTCATGTATGAGATCGGGGCCCGATCAGCATCATCGAAGGTCACTTCTTCCCATGCATCGGGCTGTGCAATCAGGGCCTTGAGCAGACGGTTGTTCAACTCGTGCCCGGATTTGTAGCCGCTGAATGCACCGATCAGACTGTGTCCCAGCAGGTAGAGATCGCCTATCGCATCGAGAATCTTGTGTTTTACGAATTCGTCTTCGTAGCGCAGACCGTCCTCGTTGAGGACACGAAAATCGTCGACGACGATAGCATTGTCCATGCTTCCGCCCAGCGCCAGACCGTTGTCACGCAGTGTTTCGATATCACGCAGGAAACCGAAGGTGCGCGCGCGGCTGACTTCTTTCACGAACGAGGTGGATGAAAAATCGATCACCGAACGCCGGCTCTCGGTGCTCATCGCAGGGTGGTCGAAGTCGATTCCGAAGCTGACCTTGAATCCGTTGAAGGGCTCGAATCGCGCGGTCTTGTCCCCCTCCTGGACCTCCACCGGTCGCTTGATGCGGATGAACCGCTTGGCCACATTCTGCTCTTCGACACCCGCCGACTGAATCAGAAACACGAAAGGGCCCGCGCTGCCGTCCATGATCGGCACTTCGGCCGCGCTGACGTCCACATAGGCGTTGTCAATACCCAGACCTGCAAATGCCGAAAGCAGGTGTTCTACGGTGGATATGCGCACCCCATCCTTGACCAGGGTGGTCGAAAGGCGCGTATCGCCGACGTTTTCGGCCTTGGCGGGGATATCCACGGGCGAATCGAGGTCGACCCGGCGGAACACGATACCGGAATCCGGGGCAGCCGGGCGCAGCGTCAAATAGACTTTTTCGCCGGTATGCAACCCCACCCCGGTGGCACGAATCACGTTTTTCAACGTTCGCTGCTTAATCATTATCTATGCTCTCCGAATCAAAATTCCATTATTTTTCAGCTTATTAGGCCTACTACATCGCGGAATCTCGACGACGCAGTGTGATAGTGATCCCCCGGCATCTGCTTAGGGAATTCCCTTATTCTCGACCTTTGTTGCCTTTTGATCAAGAAAAAATGCCTGGCCCCCTCACCCGAAATGCGAACTAGTCGGCTTGACGACGCAGAAATGCGGGGATATCCAGGTACTCCATATTCTTGCTCTCTGCGGCCTTTACGAAGTCGTTCGCGGTCTTTGGGCTGCGACGGAGATTGGTGGGCACCTCCAGCGCATTGTAATCGGGATTCTCCTGTTCGCCGGCATCGTTGCTGATCAGCCGGACCGGCTTGATCTCCACCTCGGGCTGCTTCAGCACCATTGGCATCTCCTCGCCGAGCCCCGTGGCCACCACGGTGACGCGCATTTCATCGACCATGTCCGGATCGATGACGGTACCGACCACCACGGTTGCATCCTCGCGTGCGAACTCCTTGACCGTGTTGCCCACCTCGTCGAATTCACCGATGGCCAGGTCCAGGCCGGCCGTGATATTCACCAGGATGCCCCGCGCGCCGGACAGGTTGATGTCCTCGAGCAGCGGGCTGCGGATCGCCAGCTCGGCCGCCTCACGTGCGCGCTGGTCGCCGGTTGCCCGGCCGGTCCCCATCATTGCCACGCCCATCTCGGACATGACGGTACGTACGTCGGCAAAGTCGACGTTGATCAGGCCCGGCTTGGTAATCAGTTCCGCGATGCCCTGCACCGCATTCAGCAGCACGTCGTTGGCCGCCTTGAACGCATCCAGCAGCGAGGTGGTCTTGCCCAGCACCGACAACAGCTTCTCGTTCGGGATGGTGATCAGCGAATCGACTTGCTCGGTCAGCTTGGCGATCCCGTCCTCGGCGATCTGTCTGCGCTTGGCGCCCTCGAAGCTGAACGGCTTGGTCACCACGGCCACGGTCAGGATGCCAAGTTCCCTGGCGACCTCGGCAACCACAGGCGCCGCACCCGTGCCGGTGCCACCGCCCATGCCGGCCGTGATGAACACCATGTCGGCACCCTCGATCGCCTCATAGATGCGATCCCGATCCTCCATCGCGGCCTCGCGCCCTTTGTCCGGGTTGGCGCCGGCGCCCAGGCCGCGGGTCACGTTCGACCCCAGCTGCAGCGCGGTACGCACCTCGGTGTTTTTCAGGGCCTGTGCATCGGTATTCACACAGATGAACTCGACCCCTTCGATATTCGAACGCAGCATATGATTGACCGCATTGCCGCCGCCACCGCCGACACCGATCACCTTGATCACCGCGCTCTGGCTATCCACATCCATCAACTCGAACATTGTTATATCCTCCTGCTGCAGACCGGCCCCATCAGGGGCAGGAGTCTGGTTTGGTTAAAAGTTGCCCTGGAACCAGCTCTTCATCCGGTTCCATACCGATTTCATGCCGCCACCACCCACGCTCTCGGGCACCCGCATGGCCCGGTTGCGATGTCCAAACAAGAGCAAACCCACACCCGTCGCGTGAATGGGATTGCGTACTACATCCACCAGGCCGGTCACGTACTGGGGTATGCCCAGCCGGACCGGCATGTGAAACACTTCTTCAGCCAGGTCGATCAGACCTTCCATCTTGGAACTGCCACCGGTCAGCACCACGCCCCCCGCCACCAGGTCCTCGAAGCCCGAGCGACGCAGCTCCATCTGTATAAGTGTGAGAAGCTCTTCGTAACGTGGCTCCACGACCTCGGCCAGCGTCTGCCGCGACAGCCGGCGTGGCGGGCGGTCGCCGATACTCGGCACCTCGATGGTTTCATCCGCGCTTGCCAGCTGGGTGAGTGCACAGGCGTACTTGAGCTTGATCTCCTCGGCGTGCTGGGTCGGGGTGCGCAGCGCCACGGCGATATCGTTGGTCACCTGGTCGCCCGCGATCGGAATGACTGCGGTGTGGCGGATGGAGCCACCGGTAAACACCGCGATATCGGTCGTACCGCCGCCGATGTCGACCAGGCAGACACCCAGATCCTTTTCGTCGTCCTCGAGCACCGAATAGCTCGATGCCAGCTGCTCCAGGATCAGGTCCTCCACCTCGAGCCCGCAGCGGCGCACACACTTGATGATGTTCTGCGCGGCGCTGACGGCGCCGGTCACCATGTGCACACGTGCCTCCAGACGCACCCCGGACATGCCAACCGGATCGTGAATGCCTTCCTGGTTATCGATAATGAATTCCTGCGGCAGGATATGCAGGATCTTCTGGTCTGCCGGGATCGCCACCGCGCGCGCTGCATCGATCACGCGCTCGACATCGGAGTGCGACACCTCGCCATCCTTGATCGGTACGATGCCATGCGAGTTCAGGCTGGAGATATGGCTGCCGGCAATGCCGGCGTAAACCGAATCGATCTCCACACCGGCCATCAGTTCGGCCTCTTCGACCGCACGCTGTATCGACTGCACCGTCGATTCGATATTGACCACCACGCCCTTCTTCAGGCCGCGCGAGGGGTGAGAGCCGATGCCGATGATCTCGATCTCGTTGTCCTGCTTGACCTCCCCGACGATGGCGACCACCTTGGAGGTGCCGACATCCAGGCCGACGATGATGTTCTTGTCGGTACGCTTGACCATCAGACTTTTCCCTGCGATTTCACTTGTTGGGCTACCGCCTCTTCGTTGCACAGGCTCCTGCCAACGTACGGCAAACCCATGTGCGTAACGCATATCCACCCGCTCCGGCCGCCGCACCGCTTCTGCGACCAGGCTGGGATAGACCCGAAAAAACTGGGCGAGCCTGTATTCGATGTCTTCCCGCCCGAGCGACACCGTCAGACCGCCATCGAACAGCAGCCACCAGTGCCGGCGCTCGTCCAGTTGCACCTCGGTGATGCGCAGTTCCCGGGCCCGTGCCAACGGCACCGACGCCTGAAAGAATTCCACCACGCGTTGCTGGCTGCCTTCCGGCCCGGACAACTTCACCAGGCCGGCAAATTTCTCCAGCGTCGACGGCCGGAACACCCCGCCGTTGATATTGATCAGGGCGTCATCACCCCAGCGCGCCAGAGGCACCTGTTCGCTGACCACCATCCTCAGCCTGTCCGGCCAGGCGCGGCGGATGCTGACATCCTCCACCCAGGGCATCGCCAGAACGGCGGCCCGCAGCCGCGGCATGTCACAACTGAAGAAGCCGCCATCGATCGCGGCCACGACGGTGCGCTGGATCTGTTCGTGTTCGAGTTGGCTCAACTCGCCATTGACCTCGATCACGCGCAATGGCAGGCGCCCCGGCTGAGTCAGGTAGTGGTAGCCGAACGCACCGCCGCCCAGCAACACGCCGAACCCGATCGCCATACCCAGCGATGCAAGCCAACGCCGCCGCCTCGCCTGCTGTTGCAGTTTCTGCTTTTGCTGCTGCCGAATTGACGTCCTGGGGGCCATCAGCGCGCCTCCAGGGTCTGGGCCAGGATGCGCCAGACCAGTTCGTCGAAATCGATGCCAACCGCCTTGGCTGCCATCGGCACCAGGCTGTGGCTGGTCATCCCGGGAACCGTGTTGACCTCGATCAACCACGGCCGGGCCTCTTCGTCCATCAGGATGTCCACCCGCCCCCAACCGCTCGCGCCGACCGCCTCGAACGCGCGCAATGCCAGCGACTGCAGGCGGCGTTCGCCGTCGCGATCCAGACCGCAGGGAATCAGGTAACGTGTGTCGTCGGCGACGTACTTGGCGTCGTAGTCGTAGAAGAGGTGCGGCGTCTCGAGCCGGATCAGCGGCAACGCCTCGGCACCGAGGATTGCGGCCGTGTATTCAGCGCCCGTGATCCAGCGTTCGGCCATCACGTGACTGTCGTACTGTGCTGCCAGCGCCCAGGCGGTGCGCAACTGCTGCGGGTCTTCGACCCGCGACATCCCGATGCTCGAACCCTCGAGCGCCGGCTTCACCATGAGGGGGAAGCCCAGCTCGCAGGCCGTCTCGAAATCGTCGTCGTTCTGTATCAGCGCGAAGCCGGGGGTCGGCAGGCCCAGCGACTGGAACAACAGCTTGCTGCGGTACTTGTCCATGCCGATCGCCGAGCCCATCACCCCGCTGCCGGTATAGGGCAGTTCCATGAGTTCCAGGGCACCCTGGATCTCGCCATCTTCACCGCCACGGCCGTGCAATACGTTGAACACGCGATCGTAGTTGCCCGTCGCCAGCACCGAGAGGATATCCCTGCCGACGTCGATGCCCCGGGCATCCACACCCCGGCGCAACAGACCTTCGAGCACCGCCTGCCCACTTACCAGGGAGACCTCGCGCTCCGCGGCCCAACCGCCCATGAGCACCGCGACCCGGCCGAAGTCTTCGGCGACAATCGTCATAGCGGCTCCCCCACCATCTGAACCTCGGTGCGCAGGGTCACGCCCTGCAGGCGTTCGACTTCAGCGGCGACATGCGCGATCAGGCCCTCGATGTCCGCGGCACTGGCATCGCCCGTGTTGATAATGAAATTGGCGTGCTTGGCCGAGACCTCGGCGCCACCAATGCGACAGCCCTTCAGACCACTGGCCTCGATCAGGCGGGCCGCGTGATCACCGGGTGGGTTGCGGAAGGTCGAACCGCAACTCGGCTGACCGGTGGGCTGGGTCGCGCCGCGTCTTTCCAGCAGCGCGCGGATCGCCGCCTGCTCTGCGGTGCCGTCACCCTGCGCCAGGTTCAACGTGCAGGCCAGGAACCACTCCCCGGCCGGGCCCAGCACCTGGCGGTAGCCGACCTCGAAGTCGTCCGGCAGGCGCCGGTGCATGATCCCCCCGCGATCGATGGTGGTCACCGAGCCCACGATCGGCCATGTCTCACCGCCGAAGGCCCCGGCATTCATTGCCAGCGCACCGCCCATGGTGCCCGGGATTCCCGCCAGGAAGGCGGCACCGGTCAGCCCTGCGCGCGCGCATTCGCGCGCCGCCTTGGCACAAGGGACGCCCGCATCCACATGGGCCTCGGCGCCCTCGATCAGCAGACCGCTCAGGCAGCCATGCAGCAGGATCACGGTCCCGGGAAAACCGCCGTCGCGGACAAGCAGGTTGCTGCCCAGGCCCAGCCACAGCAGTGGCTCGTCCGCCGGCAGCGTCCGCAGAAACTGGGCCAGATCATCGGCATCGGCGGGAAGATACATCTGCGCCGCCGCACCACCCACGCGCCAGGTGTTGTAACGCCCAAGGGACTCGTTCAGGCGCAATTCGCCACGCAGCATCGGTTGCATCGGTGCCGTCATCATCGTCTGTCCTTGCCTGTCTTCGGGTTGGCCGGCCTTGCAGCACCGCCATCCGTTTCCGACAGCCTTCGCTGAAAGGTGCGCGGCATCCGGGCGGTGAGCACTTCACCGCAACCCATACGCAACTGGCGTGTCCGGGTGTCCCGTTTCATCGACACAGGCCCTCCGCCATGCCGGCCGCCACCGAGCCGATGTTCCCGGCCCCCATGGTGAGCACGATGTCACCTGTTTCGACCAGATCCCCGAGTATCTCCGGCAGTTCCTCGATGTCCTGCAGAAACACCGGGTCAATCTGTCCCCTGGCCCTGATCGCACGGCTGAGGGCACGGCCGTCGGCGCCCGCGATCGGCGCCTCGCCGGCGGCGAAGACCTCGGCCAGCACCAGTACGTCCACCCCGGACAACACCAGTACGAAGTCTTCAAATGCGTCGTGCGTGCGGCTATAGCGATGGGGCTGGAAGGCCAGCACCAGCCGCCGGTCGGGCCAGCCCGCGCGCACCGCATCCAGGGTCGCCGCAACTTCGCGCGGATGGTGCCCATAGTCGTCGACCAACATCACCTCGTGGTCGCCGAACCGGCAGCCTGTCCTGGCCTGGAAGCGGCGTCCTATGCCCTCGAAACCGGACAGGGCCGACTGGATGCTGCCGATGGACACACCCAGTTCATGCGCCACCGCGATCGCGGCCAGCGCATTGAGGACATTGTGCCGGCCGGGCATGTTCAGGCTGACCGGGACTGGTTCCAGGCCCGGCATCTGCAGGGTGAAGCGGGTGATCATCGCCTGCTGCTCGATGTCGAGCGCACGCACATCGGCCTCTTCGCGGGTACCGTAGGTGATGACCTTGCGGGTGACCTCGGGCAGCAGGTCACGCACATTGTCGTCGTCGATACACATCACCGCCTGGCCGTAGAAGGGCAGGTGATGCAGAAACTCGAGGAAGGTCGCGCGCAGGCGCGCGAATTCATTGCCGTAGGTCACCATGTGGTCTTCATCGACGTTGGTTACCACGGCCAGCATCGGCTGCAGGTACAGGAACGAGGCGTCACTCTCGTCGGCCTCGGCCACAAGCACCTCGCCCTCGCCCAGGTGCGCATAACTGCCGCGCGCATTCAGCCGCCCGCCGATCACATAGGTGGGATCCAGGCCGCCCTCGATCAGAAGGCTGGCAATCAGACTGGTGGTAGTGGTCTTGCCATGCGTGCCGGCGACCGCCACCCCATAGCGGAAGCGCATGATTTCAGCCAGCATCTCGGCACGCGGCACCACCGGGATACGCTGCTCGCGGGCTGCCCTGACCTCGGGATTCTCCTCGTTGACCGCGCTCGAGATGACGACCGCGTCTACGCCCGCGACCTGTGCGGCGGCATGGCCTATGAAGACCTTCGCACCCTGTTCCGCCAGGCGCATTGTGGCCGCGTTCTGCTTGATATCCGAACCCGAGACCTCGTAGCCCAGGTTGAGCATGACCTGGGCGATCCCGTTCATTCCGGCACCGCCGATCCCGACGAAATGCAGGTGACGCATGCGCCCCATGGTCTCCGCGGCGTAACGTGGCGTCGTCACTGGCATTTGATTCATGCCGCAAGCCCCTCGCAGGCATCCGCCACCCGCCGCGTCGCATCGCGCATGGCCAGGCCGTAGGCACGCTGGGCCATCGCATGCAGTTGCGCCCGGTCCAACAGCAGAGAAACCAACAGGGCCGAGAGCGTGTCCGGATTCAATTCGGTCTGCTGCATCAGCCGGGCCGCCCCTGCCTCGGTCAGAAAACGTGCGTTGACCGTCTGGTGATCATCGACGGCAAACGGAAACGGCACCAGGATCGAGGCGACACCGGCCGCCATCAGCTCGGAAACCGTCAGGGCACCGGCACGACAGATCACGAGGTCGGCCCAGCCGTATGCCTCGGCCATGTCATCGACGAATTCGGTCACCGACGCTGAGACGTCGTGATCCTGATAAAAGCATCGCGTCGGATCGGCCTTGCCACGCCCCGCCTGGTGACGCACCACGGGCCTCTGCACGGACGGGATCAGAGCCAACGCCGCCGGCACACCCTCGTTTAGCGCCTGCGCGCCCAGGGAGCCGCCCATCACCAGCAGATGCAAGGGACGCTCTTCCGCGATGGACACAGGCTCACCCATCGCACATATCTCCTGGCGCACCGGGTTGCCCGTCGCCTGCGCGCCGGCGGCCGCCGGGAAACTGCCGGGAAAGGCCTCGAGGACCCGGTTTGCAACGCGCGCCAGCCAGCGGTTGGTCATCCCGGGTATCGCGTTCTGCTCATGCACTACCAGCGGGGTGCGCATCAAGCGGCTGGCCAGTCCGCCCGGGCCGGTCACGAAGCCGCCCATCCCCAGCACCACCTGTGGACTGCGTCGCCGCAACACCCGCCAGGCCTGCAGCATGGCGCGCAACAGCCTGAACGGTGCCAGCATTCGATTCACCAGGCCCTGGCCACGCAGACGATAGGCCGCGACGGTATCGAGTTCGAACCCCTGGGCCGGAACCAGGCCCGACTCGAAGCTGTCCGGGGTACCCAGCCAGCTGACCTGCCAGCCACGCGCCGCCAGTTCATGCGCCACGGCCAGTGCCGGGAAGACATGCCCACCAGTGCCACCGGCCATGATCATTATGCGCGCTGCCACAGGCCCTCCTTGGCGTCGCCGGCAGACCGGTTCTCCCGGCAGATGCGCATCAGCATCGCGACGGCGATGCAGCAAACGATCAGACTGTTGCTTCCGTAGCTCAGGAAAGGCAGGGTCAGACCCTTGGTCGGCAGCATGCCGACGTTGACGCCGACATTGACGAACGCCTGCATGCCGATCCACAGACCAAGGCCGTACGCCACATAAGCGGCATAGCGGTCGCCGCGCGCCTCTGCACGCACACCTATTGCATAGCTGCGCCAGACGATGATGCCGAACATGCAGATGACCAGGAGGGTTCCGACCAGGCCGAACTCCTCACCGATCACGGCCATCACGAAATCGGTGTGCGCCTCGGGCAGATAGAACTGCTTCTGGATGCCGTTGCCCAGGCCGACCCCGGTCCACTCGCCGCGGCCGAACGCTATGAGTGCCTGGGACAGCTGATAACCCGAGTCCTGTGCATGCTCCCAGGGATTGAGAAAGGAGGTCACGCGCTCGAGCCGATAGGGGGACACCCAGATCAGGGCCAGCAATGCACTGATCGCCATCGAGAGCAGGGCCGCGAACTGCCACAGGGGCGCACCACCCAGGAACAACATCCCGAACGCCGTCATCAAGAGCACCGCCGTGGTACCGAAGTCAGGCTGCAGCATCAGCAGCGAGCACGCAATGATCAGCAGGATGATGGGTTTGACGAAACCCCACACCGAGGTCGCGACCTCGAGCTGACGGCGTACCAGGTATCCGCTCATGTACAGCACCACGAAGATCTTCATGAATTCGGATGTCTGCAGACTGAGCGGTCCGGCTGCGACCCAGCGCAGGGCGCCATTGGCCTCGCGACCCAAACCAGGCACGAACACCAGGCCGAGCAGGCCCAGGCCGAGAAAGTAAAGTGCGGTGCTCGATTTGTGCCACCAGCCGGTCGGCGTGAGATACACCAGCCAGCCCGCCAGCAAACCCAGAACCATGGCGAACAGGTGGCGGTTCACGTAACGCATGATGTCGCCATTGCGTTCACCAAGATGCATGGACGCCGATGCCACCATGACGATGCCAAAGCCGAGCAGTACCAGCACGGCTGCCAGCAACATGCCATCGACGCCCGGCATGCGCAGACCAATCTCACCCCGCGGGCGCGCCATGGCCGTCATCGCACGAACCTCCGCACCGCCTGCATGAAACGGTCGCCGCGCTGTGCAAAACCGGAAAACATGTCGAAACTGGCACAGGCCGGTGAAAGCAGGACCCGGTCGCCGGGCAGGGCCATTGCCGCGGCCTTGGCCACTGCGTCATCCATGTCCCTGGCCGCCACCGTGGGCACGGAGGCCGGCGCCACCGCGGCAACATGCGCACCGTCACGGCCGATAGTGACGAGCCCACGCGCACAAGCAGCCAACACCGGCCCAAGCTGGGAAAAGTCCGCGCCCTTGCAGTCACCACCGGCAATCAGCACGGTGCGCGAGGCGTCCGCCCGGTCCAGCCCCTGCAGAGCGGCGATCGAGGCCCCGATATTGGTACCCTTGCTGTCGTTGTACCAGCGCACGCCCTTGAACTCGGTAACGTACTCGGTGCGATGCGGCAGGCCACGAAA
This sequence comes from uncultured Gammaproteobacteria bacterium, assembly GCA_963753845.1. Classification (GTDB taxonomy): domain Bacteria; phylum Pseudomonadota; class Gammaproteobacteria; order Chromatiales; family Chromatiaceae; genus Thiosocius. The sequence continues at coordinate 80,119 of CAVWEI010000001.1, read as the reverse complement.
TTTGCGCAGAGTCTCCAGCATCAGCGCCAGGTCGAACCCGAGCGCTGTACCCATGGCCAGTGCGGCCAGGGCATTGGCGCGATTGTGCAGGCCGGGGATCCTGAGTTCCCCGGTGGCGAGCAAGGGCTGCTCACCGCGGCATAGGTATTCCTGCCCGTCGACGGTGCACACACCGAACATCTTGTCGTTCTGCGACTCGCCGAGGGTGAAGTACCAGGCGTCATCCGCACCCCCCATCGCCGCGACTATCGGGTCATCGGCATTGAACACGCCAACCCCCGCACCGCGCATGACCCGTGCCTTGGCCGAGGCATAGTCCTCGACACTGGCATAGCGATCCATGTGGTCGGGACTGACGTTCAGTACCGTGGCGACCGCCGCCTGCAAGGAGTCGGTGGTCTCGAGCTGGAAGCTTGAAAGTTCCAGGACATAGAGCTCAACCGCGTCATCGAGCAGATCCAGCGCCGGGATGCCGAGATTCCCGCCAACCGCCACGTTGATCCCGTTGGCCCTGGCCATCTCGCCCAGCAGGGTCGTCACCGTGCTCTTGCCATTCGAGCCGGTTATCGCGACCACGGGGGCCGCTGCCGCACGCACGAACAGCTCGATGTCACCCATGACCGGGATACCGCGCCGGCGCACCGCGTCTATCTGCGGCGTTGCGACCGATACACCGGGGCTCACCACCAGGCGCTCGGCGCTGTCGAACAGGCGTTCATCGAAAGGCCCGAGAAACACGGCGATATCGGGGTATTCGGCGTTCAATGCATCAAGGCCCGGCGGCTCGCTGCGGCTGTCAGCCACCGCCACCTGCACGCCCTGGGCAGCCAGGAAGCGCGCGCATGAAAGCCCGGTGGTACCCAGGCCCACGATCAGGGTCTTGGCAGCCGATCCTTTGGATTGCATTGCATGTGCCATTGCGATGCCTCAGCGGATCTTCAGGCTGGCCAGACCGACCAGTACCAGAATGACGGTAATGATCCAGAAACGCACGATCACGCGCGGTTCCGGCCAGCCCTTGAGTTCGAAATGGTGATGCAGCGGCGCCATCCGGAAGATCCGGCGGCCGGTCAGCTTGAAGGATGCCACCTGCAGCATGACCGATACCGTCTCCACCACGAACACGCCTCCCATGATGAACAAGGTGATCTCCTGGCGTACCGCGACGGCCATGGTCCCCAGCGCCGCACCCAGGGCGAGTGCACCGACATCGCCCATGAACACCTGCGCCGGGTAGGCGTTGAACCACAGGAAACCAAGGCCCGCACCCACCAGGGCGCCACACAGCACAGCCAACTCACCAACGCCTGGCAGGTGCGGGATCAACAGGTAGCCGGCAATCTGCGCATGCCCCGAGGCATACGCGAATACGCCCAGTGCGCCTGCGACCAACACGGTGGGCAGGATCGCCAGGCCATCGAGGCCGTCGGTCAGGTTCACCGCGTTGGAGGAACCGACGATGACCAGGTACGCCAGCAGGATAAAGAACGGGCCGAGGTCCAGAACCAGGTCCTTGATGAAGGGAAACAACAGCTGGGTCTCAGCAGGCAGCGAGGCACCGCTGTACAGTGCGGTCGCCGCCGCGGCACCGAACAGCGACTGCCACAGGTACTTCCAACGCGCGGTAAGGCCGCGTGCGTCCTGCAACACCAGTTTGCGGTAGTCATCCCAAAGACCAACGGCACCGAAGGCGAGCGTGGTGAGCAGGACGATCCACACGTAGCGGTTTCCGAGATCACCCCACAACAGCGTGGCCACGGCCACGGCGACCAGGATCAACGCACCGCCCATGGTCGGTGTACCGGATTTCGACAGATGAGTCTGCGGCCCGTCGTCGCGCACCGTCTGGCCGATCTTGTACCGGCTTAGACGGCGGATCATGGCCGGGCCGACCATGAAGGAGATGAGCAGCGCGGTGAGCACCGCGAAGATCGTGCGCAGCGTGATATAGCGAAACACCAGGAAACCGGTGTCGAATTGCGACAGATAGTCGGCGAACTGGATCAGCATGCGACCTCCCGCGCGACCAGGCGCTGTATCACCTGCTCCATGTGTGCAGACCGCGAGCCCTTGACCAGCACGCTGTCCTCTGCCGAGAGATCCGCCATCAGCGCATCCGCCAGCGCCGCATGATCCGCATAGTGGCGATGCTCGCCACTGAAGGAAATGCCAGCGTGGCGGCTGAGGCTTCCGGTCGTCAGCAGGCGGTCGATACCAAAATTCGCTGCCCTTTCCCCAATCTGGCTATGCAGCTGCTGCGCCCCGGCACCCAGTTCGGCCAGGTCGCCGAGCACCAGGGTGCGGCGTCCGGGTGCCGCAGACAGCACTCCCAGCGCCGCGATCACCGAGTCCGGATTGGCGTTGTAGCTGTCGTCGATCAGGCGCGCGCCGTTTGGGCCCACCATGGGGCACAGACGGCCGGCGACCGGCTCGAGCTCCGCCAGGGCCTCCGCGTCCGCGAGGCTCGCACCTGCGGCCAGGCTGGCCGTGATCGCCGCCAGGGCGTTCATACGATTGTGCTTCCCCGCGAGCTGCAGGCGCACCTCGATCTCGCCCTGGTCGCACAGCACCGGAAACCTCGCCTGGAACCGGCTGCCCTGCCACACCACCTCATAGGCGGCCTCGGGGCTGGACACGTCCGCCACCTGGGCCACGCCGAAGGTGCGGCAGGTATGTCCGGCGCCAAGCCCGCGCCACAAGCCGGCAAAGCGGTCGTCGGCGTTGAACACGAACACGCCGTCGGTATCCAGGCCGTTGATGATCTCGGCCTTCGCCCGGGCCACGCCCTCGATACTGCCGAAACCCTCCAGGTGGGCGCGGCCGGCATTGTTCAGCACCGCGACATCGGGCCGCACCAAACCGCTCAGGTAACCGATCTCGCCCGGGTGACTGGCGCCCATCTCGATCACCGCAAACTGTTCGTCGCGCAGCCGGCTGAGCGTCAGCGGTACGCCGATTTCATTGTTGAGGTTGCCCCGGGTCGCCAGCACATCGCCGCGGCGGGCGAGGATCGCCGCAGCCATCTCCTTGAGCGTGGTCTTGCCATTGCTGCCGGTGATACCGATCACGCGTGCCGGACTGCGCATACGCCATTGCTGACCCAGCCGCCCGAGACCGCGCAAGGCGTCAGGGACCTCCACCATTGACAGCCCTGCCCTGCCGGGACGTTCCACCATGGCGCCGGCCGCACCCCGCCCCTGCGCAGCCTCCAGATAGTCGTGGCCATCGAAGTTGGGGCCATGCAGCGCGACGAACAGCTCACCATCCTGCAGCGTGCGCGTATCGGTGCTGACACCGTCGAAGCGACGATCGGCGCCCAGCAGCCGACCGTCGACCAGGGTTGCGAGTTCGGACAGGCGCATGGCACTCATGCGGCACCACCCTGCAAGGCGCTCTGCACTGTCTCGATGTCGCTGAAAGGCTCACGCTGCCCGGCGATCTCCTGGTAGTCCTCGTGCCCTTTTCCTGCAACCAGGATGAGATCGTTGACGCCGGCGGCGGCAATGCCCACCTGGATCGCCTTGGCCCGATCATGCTCGATATGCACGCCGTCACGGTCGCCCATACCCGACAGGATCTCGGCCACGATCTGCTGCGGATCCTCCGAACGCGGGTTGTCGTTGGTCAGGATCACGCGGTCGGCCAGACGGTGTGCCACCTCGCCCATCTGCGGACGCTTGCCGCGATCACGGTCACCGCCGCAACCGAAGACACAGATCAGCCGACCGCTTGTGTGTTCGCGCAGACTGCCCAGCGCCTTCTCCAGGGCATCGGGCGTATGCGCGTAGTCGACCACGACGCGCGGCCTGCTGGGCGCCAGGAACACCATCATGCGCCCGGCGACCGGGCGCACCTGCTCCAGCGCCGCGATCGCGTTGGCGATCGGCATGTCCCATGCCAGGAGGACGGCAAGCGCCAGGCCGAGGTTTTCGGCGTTGAAGCGACCGAGCAGATGGCTCTGCAGCTCACCGCTGCCCCAGCTCGAATCGAACTGCATACGCAGACCGTCGGCGCGCGCCTCGATATCGCGCAAACGCAGGTAGCGATCGCCCAGACGGGTGATACCCGCCCCGTTGCCGACCGCAACCACAAAGGTACGCGGGCGCACCTCGGCGGCCAGTTTCTCCCCGACCGGATCGTCGACATTGATGACCGCCAGACTCAGCCCGGCGCCGCGGAAAAGGCGCGCCTTGGCATCCGCATAGGCCTGCATATCGCCGTGATAGTCCTGATGGTCGCGGCTGAGATTGGTAAACACGGCCGTGTGGAAAGGCACGCCCGCGACTCTATCCTGGTGCAGCGCATGCGACGAAACCTCCATGGCAACAGCACGGGCACCGCGCGCGAACAGCTCACCCAGGCCCGCATGCAGATTTACCGCGTCCAGGGTCGTGTGGCTCGAGCCTTTGAGATCACCGGGGAATCCGTTGCCGACCGTACCCATGACCGCAGTCGGTACGCGCGTGGACAGGGCCTGCGCAAGAAAGTGCGCAACACTGGTCTTGCCATTGGTGCCGGTCACCCCGATCACGCGCATCGAATGTGCCGCCTGGCCGAAAAACCTCGCAGCTATCTCGCCGGCCTGACGGCGCAGACCAGGCAGCGCGATCACCGGCACATCGGAGGACAGACGCGCTATGCGGTCACGATCCCACTGCGCCGATGGCTCGGCGATGACCGCCACCGCACCGCGCCGACATGCCTCGGCAAAATGCTCCAGGGCATGACCGCTGCTCCCCTGCAACGCCAGCCAGAGCCCATTGCGCCCTACCTCGCGACTGTCCAGGGCCAGCGAACTCACAGTCCGGTGACGCGCCCAGTCGATGCCTGAAAGACCAGGCAGCAGATCGGCGAGCAGCACGCTCTTGTGATCGACGCGCTGCGGCATCATCGGGCCACTCCGGCATTCGCCATACGCATCACGGGATCGATCGCCACCTCGGGCTCGACGTTGAGCAGCCGCAGGGTCTCGGCCATCACCTCCGAAAATACCGGGCCTGCAACCTGGCCGCCGTAGAATTTGCCCGCACGCGGTTCATTCAACATCACCACCATCACGAAACGCGGCTCCTGGGCCGGGGCTATCCCCGCAAACAACGACTGGTAACGGTCGTCGCTGTATCCATCCGGGCCGAACTTCTTCACCGTTCCGGTCTTGCCCGCCACACGGTAACCCGGCACGGCCGCACCGGGTGCAGTGCCATCCACCGCAACGACTGCCTCGAGCATCTTGCGGACACTGGCGGCAGTTTTTTCCGTGAACACCCGGGTACCCTCCGGGGCCTGCTCAAGCTTTAAAAGGCTGACCGGCATCAGGACCCCGTCGTTGGCGAGCGCAGCATAGGCCTGGGCCAGCTGCAGGGTGGTGACCGAGATGCCGTAACCAAATGCGAGCGTGGCCTGATCGATCTGCGCCCAGCGCCGGAAGTCGCTCAACTGGCCCGCGACCTCGCCCGGAAAGCCGGTCCCGGCAGTGCGACCGAAACCCAGGCGGTCCATCACCCGCCACAGCTCGGCCTTGTCAAGCCCAAGGGCGATCTTGCCGGCGCCGACATTGCTCGAGCGGCTCAGAATCGTCGCCACGTCTATCAGGCCAAGATTGTGGTGGTCCCTGACCTGGGCCGCACCCAGACGGAAGTAACCGGGCGAGGTATCGATCACCGAGTCGACCCGGATGGTGCCCTGGTCGAGTGCAGCTGCCACGGTAAAGGGCTTCATGGTCGAACCGGGCTCGAACACATCTGTCAAGGCGCGGTTGCGTAGACGTCCCGAGCGATTGGAGCGGTCGGCGTTGGGGTTGAACGAGGGCTGGTTGACCATCGCCAGGACCTCGCCGGTGCGCGCGTCCAGCAACACCAGTGAACCGGAGATGGCAGCGTGACGCCCCACCGCGGCTTTCAGCTCGCGGTACGCGATGAATTGCAGGCGCTGATCGATGCTCAGCGCAAGGTGCTTGCCGGCGCGCGGGCTGCGGATGTTTTCCACGTCATCCACGACCTGGCGACGACCATCGCGAAGGACGCGCTTGGCACCCGGCTCACCTCGCAGCGCCTGGTCCAGGGCAAGCTCCAGCCCCTCCTGACCATTGTCTTCGACGTCGGTAAACCCGAGCACATGGCCGAACACCTCACCTGCCGGGTAGTACCGCTTGTATTCGCGCTCGATATGCACGCCGGGAATCCGATTCGCCTTCACCACGGCCATCACGTGTTCCGCCTCGGACGGCGGCATCCGCCGCTTGAGATAAACGAAACGGCGCTGGCTGTAGCGTGCCAGCCGTGCGCGCAGGTCTTCCGGGTCCATCTCCAGCACCTTCGCCAGGGTGACGATCCGCTGTGCACCCGTACCGAGCACGCGCGGGTTCGCGGCAATCGAATCGACCGGCGTGCTCAGCGCCAAGACGTCGCCGCGGCGATCCGTGATAAGGCCGCGGTGGGCCGGGACCTCGACCTGGGCCAGATACCGGTCGGCACCCTCGGACTGCAGGAAGTCCTTCTCCAGGATCTGCTGATCGACGGCACGCCAGACCAGGGCGGCCCCCGCCAGCACGAACAGGACCAGCACCGCATAGCGCCGACCCGCATAGCTTGGCAGGACCTTTTTTTCCTCGCGCCGGACTTGGCGCGCACGCTTGTCGCGACGGGCCGCCATCTACTTGACCACCACGATGTGTTCGGCGTCAGGCACCCGCATCTGCAGGCGGTCATTGGCTATTCTCATGACACGCCCGAGCGCGCCGCGGGTCGCCAGTTCCAGCTGCAGGCGCCCCCACTCCATGTCCGCCTGATCACGCGATTCCCTGACCTGCTGCAGCTCTACGAACAAAGAGCGCGACAGGAACTTCGTATAAACCACGCCCATCCCGCTGAGGACGACGGCGGCGAAAAGACAAGACATCCAGAACGCCTGGGCACGACTCATGCCAACACCTCAGCGACACGCAGCACGGCACTGCGCGCGCGCGGGTTGTGCTGCAGCTCGACGTCGGAGGCGCGTTGCGACTTACCGATCAACCGCAGGCGGCCCAGGGTTTCCGTGTGCCGTACCGGCAACCCCTTCGGGAGCTTCGGGCCCCGAGCAATGTCGCGCATGAAGCGCTTGACGATACGGTCTTCGAGCGAATGGAAACTGATCACCACCAGCCGTGCACCGCGTGCCAGCACATCGAGCGAATCGCGCAGGCACAGCTGCAGCTCATCCAGTTCGCGGTTGATGAATATGCGGATCGCCTGGAAGGTGCGCGTGGCGGGATGCTTGAATTTCTCCTTGAAAGGGCAGGCCTGCGCGACCAGGCCGGCAAGGTCGTGCGTTCCCGTGATCGGAGTCTGCTGCCTGCGCGCCACGATGGCTCGGGCTATCCGGCGGGAAAAACGTTCCTCGCCGTACTCGTGCAGGACGGTCGCAATATCCGCCTCGTCCGCCACGGCGAGCCATTCCGCTGCGCTCTGGCCATGGCTGCGGTTCATGCGCATGTCGAGGGGTCCGTCATTTGAAAAACTGAATCCACGTCCCGGGTCATCGATCTGCGGTGAAGACACGCCCAGGTCGAGCAGCAGGCCATCGACGCGATGCGCCAGGCCTTGCTCCAACGCGACCGAGGCAAGCTCGGCAAAACTGCCATGCACAATCGAAAAACGCCGGTCCGAGCCGAATTGCTCACGCGCCACCAATACCGCCTCTTCGTCCTTGTCGAACGCCAGCAAGCGACCGTCTTCGCCCAGTTCCTGCAAAATCCGCCTGCTGTGACCACCGCGACCGAAGGTGCCATCTATATAGGTGCCGTCTGGCCGGATATTGAGTGCCTGAATCGCCTCTTCGAGCATCACCGGGATGTGATCGACCGCCGCGGCCGTCACAGGGTCATACCCGCGAGCTCCTCGGAAAGGCCGGCCTCGTCGTCAAGCGCCTCGGCAAGCCACTGCTCGCGACTGCCGGCCCATACCTCTTCGTCCCAGATCTCGAACTTGTGCACCTGGCCGACCAGCGATACGCGCTTTCCGAGACCCGCGTAATCGCGCAGCTCATTGGAAATCAGGATGCGGCCCTGGCCGTCGAGTTCGACCTCGGACGCATGCCCAAGCATCAAACGCTGGATCAACTGGTTCTGGCGGTTCATGGAGGGCAGACGCGACAGCTTGCGCGCGATCTCGCGCCACTCGTTTTCCGGGTACATCCACAGGCAGCGGTCGTCGCGATTCGGATTGATCGTGACCACCACGCGCGACGCACAGCATTGCGCAAGCGGCTCCCGGTGCTTTGCCGGAACCGCAATACGCCCCTTGGCGTCAAGATTGAGTGTATTGACCCCCAAAAACACGGCTGTGCCGCCTCCTCCTAAGGGTGGGCAATTCCCCCTCGATCCCCACAATTACCCACTTCTCGTGCAATCTTAGGTGCCTTCCCCCACCCGGTCAAGCGTAATAGGAGAAAAAAATGCTTATGCCTCAGTAACTTAGGCGACAAACCCGAGAACGCAGAAACAGACGCAAAACAGGGCGCTAACCGCGCGAGTTAAAGTGAATTATCAAGAAGGTCCACTAAAGATTCCCAATCTGGTGAATCCGATTCCCAACAAAGGCTCTGACGGGACGCACCGGGGCCTGTGCGACCCCGCAGAATCATCTGATCAATGAACCGGAACGGCGGGAGGAATGCCGATCGGCATAAAATCGGGTGGAGCCGGCCGATAAGCCGGGTTCTGTCTAGGACGACCATTCATCTGGGACGCCCGTCACCGGACGCCTCGTGCGACCTACCCGGAGACACCTGCGGGCCGCAGGCTGCCAGAGGCATGTCTCCCTATTTGGTCTTGCTCCAGAGGGGGTTTGCCGTGCCGTCTTCGTTGCCGAAGCCGCGGTGCGCTCTTACCGCACCCTTTCACCCTTGCCTGCCACCGGAGCGAATCCGGTGCCATCGGCGGTTTGCTTTCTGTTGCACTTTCCGTCGACTCGCGCCGCCCAGGCGTTACCTGGCCTCTTGCCCTGTGGAGCCCGGACTTTCCTCCGTCACCTTGCGGTGACCGCGGTCGTCTGGCCGACTCCGGGACGCACCCTAGGCCAAGCGCCCCCGCCTGGCAAGTTCCTCAGGCCCCACTGAGATCCAGTGCACGCCGATACAGGAGGTTCTTCTTTTCCCCGGTAATGCGTGCGGCCAGGGCGGCCGCCTGCTTCAGGGGCAGTTCCTCGAGCAGGACCTGCAGCAGACGGTCGGTATCCAGGGCGCCAGCTGCCGGTTCCGGCCCGGCACCTGCCAGCAACAGCACGAATTCGCCTTTGCGCTGGTTTTCGTCAGCGGCGACCCAGTCCAGCAGGCCGCCCAATGGGGCTGCCTTCAGTGTCTCGTGCACCTTGGTCAGTTCGCGCGCCATGACCGCGGAACGATCCCGGCCAAACACCGCGACCAGATCTTGCAAGGCCTCCAGAACACGGTGCGATGACTCGTAGAAGACCAGGGTGGCCGACTCTCGCCGCAGCTCTTCCAGGAAGGCCAGGCGCGCCTGGCGTTTACGCGGCAGGAAACCCTCGAAACGGAATCGGTCGGTCGGCAGGCCGGAAACCGACAGCGCCGCGATCAGCGCGCTTGCTCCCGGGATGGGGACCACCTCGATCCCCTGCTCGCGGCACGCCCTAACCAGCGGAAAGCCCGGGTCGCTGATCAACGGTGTGCCGGCATCCGAGACCAGGGCCAGCGACTCACCCGCATGCAGGCAGTCGATGACCCGCTGTGCGGCCTCATCTTCATTGTGCTCATGCAGCGACATCATGGGCCGGCGGATACCGAGATGTTCCAGCAGGCGCCCAGTGTGTCGGGTATCCTCCGCCACGACCCGATCGACGGCACGCAATATCCCGACCGCACGCAGCGTGATGTCGTCGCGATTGCCAATCGGTGTTGCGACCACGTACAGCCGCCCGACCACGTTTGACACCTCCAATCCCACCTCTGATACTCGGCTACCCATCCTGACCGCACACAATACCGCATGCAAGCCGCCACCTTCTTCCGCGTCCTCTTCATCTCGATCTGGCTAATCCTGGCGGCCGGCTGCGGCCAGATGCCCGACCGACCATCGCACCCGGCCGGCGACCGGGCCGAGATCGCGCGTGCGACCGGCCTCGTTGCGGCGGGGCAATACCTGGCGGCGGCGGACATCTATCGTCAGTTGGCCGAACGTACGTCGCCCGGCGCGCAACAGGCGGAGTACCTGCTGGCGTTGGCCGAAGCCTCGCGTTCCGGCGCCGACTGGGACGGCACCCGGGCGGCCCTCGCACAGCTGCAGCCAATGAAACTGGGGCCAGACCAGGATCTCGAACGACGCCTGTTGCAGGCCGAGGTGATGCTGCAGGAACGACGCCCGACGGACGCCCTCGACCAACTCGGCGCGCCACCGGCGGATGATCGCGCCATCGATCTGCGTATCCGCTTCTATCGCGATCTCGCGGCCACTTATCGTCAGATGGGCAACCTGCTCGAGACCGCGAACGCGCTGCAGCTCGTGGACTCCCTGCAAACGGATCCACAGCAGCGCCTCGAGACCCAGACCGAGATCCTGCGAACCCTGGCGCTGCTCAATGAACAGGTGCTGAGGGATCTACAGCCGGACCCGCCCGGCGTACCCGGCGGCTGGATGCAGCTCGCCCTCCTGGTGAAACAACACGGCGACGACCCCGCCCGGTTCGCCTCGCTGATGAGCGACTGGCGGCAGCGCTTTCCCCAGCACCCGGCACTGCCGGAACTGATGACGAACTATCAGCGACAACTGGCCCTGCAGTTGCAGCAGGCCTCGCGCATCGCGATCCTGTTGCCGCAATCGGGCACCTTTGCGAATGTCGCCGCCGCGATCCGCGACGGCATCGTGGTCGCCCGCTTCGAGCAGCCTGCAGACAGGCGACCGGAGTTGCGCTTTTATGACGCGACCGACCCCGCCGGCATCTGGCCGCTCTACAGCCAGGCGGTCGCAGATGGAGCCGAACTGGTCATAGGTCCGCTGCAGAAGGATGCGGTGGCACAGCTGGTCCGCGCCGGAGAACTGCAGGTACCCGTCCTGGCACTCAACCAGGTGGAGCTCGATGCCGTGCCACCGGCCAACCTGTTCATGTACTCGCTGTCGCCCGAAGACGAGGCCCGCCAGGCCGCCGAACGTATCTGGCTGGACGGCGGCCGGCATCCGATCATCCTGTCGCCACAGGGGGCATGGGGGGATCGCCTGGCCGATGCCTTCGAACAACGCTGGCGCACGCTCGGCGGCAGCGTGGCCGGCATCGGTCGCTATGAAGAAAACAGCCACGACTACACCGAGACCATCACCTCGGTTCTGTACCTCGATCAGAGCGAGGCCCGGCGGCGTCAGATCCAGGGCTGGCTGGGCCGAAATGTCGAGTTCGAGCCACGCCGGCGCGACGATGCGGACGCGATTTTCATGGCGGCACGCCCCGTGCAGGCACAGGGTATCCGCCCTCAACTGCAGTTCCACCAGGCCGGAGACCTGCCTGTATATACAACCTCGCACGCCTGGACCGGACAGCTCACGGCCAATCAGGCCGCGGACATGAAGGGCGTCATGCTGGCCGATATCCCATGGCTGTTGTCCAATGGCAGCGCCGAATCCGACAGCCAGGCCGCCATCGCACAGTACCTGCCGAAGAGCGACACCGGCTATGCCCGCCTCTATGCCATGGGGATGGATTCCCTGCGTCTGGTACCGCATCTGAAACGGCTGCACAGCAGTCGTTACGAATCGCTGGACGGAAGCACCGGCAACCTCTACATGGACGACATCAACCAGGTGCATCGGCAGCTGGTCTGGGTGTTGCTGGATGAGCAACCGCAGATACTCGGCTTCGCGCCACGCCTCGACCTCCAGGGCAACAGCGATGGCGCCTTTCAAGGGTCAGCTACCGTAACGGACCAGATACCGCTCCCCTGATGGCAAAGACCCAGGACCTTGGCAAGGACGCCGAGACGCGCGCCGAGACATTGCTCAGGCGCAGCGGCCTGCGCCCGATCGCGCGCAACTACCGTTGCCGTGCCGGCGAAATCGACCTGATCATGCGCGACGGTGAGCACCTTGTTTTTGTCGAGGTGCGCCTGCGCAGCCATCCCGGATACGGTGGCGCGCTTTCGAGCGTCGGCACGCACAAACAACAACGACTGATCCTCGCGGCCCGGCACTATCTGATGTCCAGCGGCTGGCAGGGCCCTTGCCGCTTCGATGTTGTCGGTTTCGACCGCGGCGGCGATGCAACCTGGATCAGCGACGCCTTCAGCGCCTGAGATCGACCCGCGGCAGCCGGCGTGCGACACTACCGCGCCAATGTCGACACAGACAACGGTGCACCGTGGATCAGATCGAACGCGTCAACACGCTTTTTGCCGAAAATGCCCAACTGAATATTGATGCTGTCGAGTCCCAGGCCGCGCCGATAGCGCACGCAGCACAATGTATCGTGACCAGCCTCCTCGGCGGCGGGAAGGTGCTGAGCTGCGGCAATGGCGGGTCGGCAGCCGATGCGCAGTATTTTGCGGCACAGATGCAGCACCGCTTCGAACGTGAGCGCCCGGGACTGCCCGCCGTCGCCCTGAACTCGGACGTGGCAACGCTGACCGCGATCGCGGTGGACGAGGGGTTCAGCGAGATTTTCGCAAAACAGGTCAGCACGCTAGGGCACCCCGGTGACGTACTGTTCGCGCTGAGCATCAACGGCACCGCGAGCAACATGACGGCCGCTGTCGAGGCGGCAATGGACCGCCAGATGCAAGTCATCGCAATGACCGGACGCGATGGCGGTGATGTGGCGGCGCGGCTGCGTGCGAACGACATCGAGATCAGGACGCCGGCAGTCCGGGCGGCACGAATTCTCGAAAACCACCGGCTGGTGATCCACTGCCTGTGCGACCTGATCGATCTTCAACTCATGGGTGGTTAAACAAATATGAATCGAATAACTCTGCTGGCGCGCAGCCTGGCGATCGGGATCATGGCGCTCACCTTGGGCGGCTGTGGCGTTGTCGTGGTCGGTGCGGCGGTGACAGGGGCCTCGGTTGCGCACGATCGGCGCCCTGCCGAGACCATCGTCGCGGACAAGAACATCTATCTCAAGGCCAATGAACTGCGCAATACGAATCCGGACATCCAGCAGAAGGCCGACATCGATATCGATGTTTACAACCAGAAAGTGCTGCTCACCGGAATGGCCGAGAACACCACGATCATCGACAGATTTCAGCAGGATGTGGCGGCCATCGCCAGTGTCAAGACGGTGTACAACGAGGTCGCCATAGGGGCCGATCCGACCCTGACCGAGGCAACAGAGGACTCGTACCTGACTTCCAGGGTCAAGGTCTCCCTGTTCCACGTGAAGATCGAGGGCTTCGACCCAACGCGAGTGAAGGTGGTGAGCTCCCAGGGCAGCGTCTACCTGATGGGCCTGCTGACCCCGACCGAGGCCGATGCGGTTGTCGAGGAAGTACGCTATGTCAGTGGGGTCAAGCGCGTGGTCAAACTCTTTGACAATTACGACGCGTAAGGTGGAAGCCGCGCCGCTGCCGGCGGCGCTGATTGCTGACCTGGGCAGGCTGTTCGGCAGCGACGGCCTTCTCACCGCCGCCAGTGATTGCTGGGCCTACGGTTATGACAACAGCCGCCGACATGCGGCCCCGCAGGCGGTGTGTTTTGCCAAAGACGCCAGCCAGATCAGCGGGCTGATCAAGCTCTGCCGGGCCCACCGGGTACCATTGGTCACCCGCGGTCGCGGCACCGGGACCACCGGCGCTACCGTGCCGTTGCGAGGCGGTATCGTGCTGTCCATGGAACGCATGCGCGCCGAGCTCACGATCGATCCGGCCAACAGGCTGGCACGGGTTTCACCCGGCTACACCAACCAGGAACTCCAGCACGCAGCGGCCCGACACGGTTTCTTCTGGCCACCGGACCCGACCAGCGCCGCGGTCTGCAGCATCGGCGGAAACCTCGCCCACAATTCCGCCGGCCCCCGGGCGGTAAAGTACGGCACACCGCGCGAAAACACGCTCGGCCTGCGCGCGGTGACCGGTTGCGGCGACATGCTAAAGACCGGCGTCTCCACCACCAAAGGCGTGGTCGGCTACGATCTGACCCGCCTGCTGATCGGTTCTGAAGGCACCCTCGCGGTGATCACCGGGGCGACGCTGAAACTGACCCCCCTGCCGGAGGCCAGGCGCACCCTGCAGGCCGTCTATTCCGATATCCACGGTGCCGCAGAGGCCGTGTCGCGCATCATGGCGCAACCCGTAACGCCCTGTGCGCTGGAATTCATGGACGGCACCGCGATCAGCATGGTCCGCAACTATTCCGACCTGGGTTTGCGCGCGGATGCCGGCGCGCTCCTGATGATCGAGGTCGACGGCCCACTTGCAGGCATCGAGGCCAGCGCGGAACAGGTTTCGGCCGCCGCGCGGGGCAATGGCTGCCTGCAGGTAGAGAGCGCCGGCAGCGAAGAGGATGCGGCACGGCTGTGGCGTACCCGCAAGGCGCTTTCCCCGGCCCTGCGCAATGTCGCGCCGAAAAAGATCAACGAGGACGTCGTGGTGCCCGTATCCCAGATACCCGCACTGATCGGCGGGCTGGAACAACTCGCGGCCCGGTTCGGTGTCACCATCGTCAATTTCGGTCATGCCGGAAACGGCAATATTCACGTCAACCTGCTGGTCGATCCGGATGACCCGGGACAGATGGCCGCGGCAGACCCCTGCCTGGACGCCGTGTTCGACCTGGTGCTGTCGCTGGATGGCAGCCTGTCGGGTGAACACGGCATTGGCTGGGTGAAGCGCGAATTCGTCGACCGCGAGCTGGACAGCACCAGCCTGCAGCTGATGAGGGCGATCAAGCGCCAGTTCGATCCAGACAACATACTCAACCCCGGCGTGGGCATCCCGGACCCATGAAATATTAATTATTTGTGAATAATCATTGGCGAAACTCGCTTCCGCCATGTTTTACTCTGCCGCAAAATCAATAACTGATCGCGGATGCGCCCGGCACTGCGCCCGATCGGGAATCGTCCAGCGTCATGGAGAAAATAATGACAATGCTGTCACGCCTGTTCGCCCCCCTGCTGCTTCTGTCACCAGGTCTGGCATGGGCCATGGAGGGAGCCGGTGAACGGCTGGACCTGACCGCGCACTGGGTCGGCTTCACTGCATTGGCCATTTTTGTAGTGGCTTATGCGCTGGTCATGGCGGAAGAATTCACCCATCTGCGCAAATCCAAGCCAGTGATCCTGGCGGCCGGCGTCATCTGGGCACTGATCGCCATCGTCTACGTCAACAACGGACTCACCCATGCGGCCGAGATGGCGGTGCGGCACAATTTGGAGGAATACGCCGAACTGATGCTGTTCCTGCTGGTGGCGATGACCTACATCAACGCCATGAGCGAGCGAAACGTGTTCGAGGCACTGCGCTCGTGGCTGATCGAGAAGGGCTATGGCCTGCGCAAGCTGTTCTGGATCACCGGCGTGCTGGCATTCTTTATCTCCCCGGTCGCAGACAATCTGACCACCGCCCTGCTGATGTGTGCGGTGGTGATGGCGGTCGGCGGCGACAACACCAAGTTCGTCCTGATCGCCTGTATCAATATCGTGGTGGCCGCGAACGCCGGTGGCGCCTTCAGCCCGTTCGGCGACATCACTACCCTGATGGTCTGGCAGAAAGGGGTCGAGACGCCGCAGGGCGTGGTGGGGTTCGGTAGTTTCTTCGCCCTGTTCGTACCCTCACTGGTGAACTGGGTGGTGCCTGCGGCGATCATGTCGATGGCAGTCCCGAACGAACAACCGCATGGCGGCGGCCCGTCGGTATCGATGAAACGGGGTGCCAGGCGCATCATCGGCCTGTTCCTGCTGACCATCGCGACGGCCGTCAGCTACCATAACTTCATGCATCTGCCGCCGGTCATAGGCATGCTGACAGGCCTGGCCTACCTGCAGTTCTTCGGCTACTACCTGAAGAAGACAGTGCACCTGGAACGCGGCATGAGCACGAAAGAGTTTGCGACCGAGATCGATCACGACGAGTCTCTGGGCAGCCTGCCGGCGTTCGACGTCTTCAACAAGATCGCCCGCGCCGAGTGGGATACCCTGCTGTTTTTCTATGGCGTCGTGCTGTGCGTGGGTGGCCTGGGTTTCATCGGCTACCTGACGATGGCATCCGAGGTGATGTACATCGACTGGGGCGCGACCAACGCCAACATCGCGGTCGGCATACTGTCGGCGGTCGTCGACAACATCCCGGTGATGTTCGCGGTACTGACCATGATGCCGGACATGTCGATGGGGCAATGGCTGCTGGTGACCCTCACCGCGGGTGTCGGCGGTTCGCTGTTGTCGATCGGCTCGGCCGCGGGTGTTGCACTGATGGGACAGGCGCGTGGGAAGTACACCTTCTTCGGCCACCTCAAATGGGCGCCGGTCATCGCGCTGGGCTACGCCGCCAGCATTGCGACCCATATGTGGATCAACAGCGGGATATTCTGAGGCAGCCGCCGAGGCACCCTTCAAAAGCCCTGACAGCCTGGTCGTCAGGGCTTTTTTCGTTGGGTAGACAGATTAACCTGCAAGTTGCATGAAGGCGGACACGAATATTGAGGTTCGTGTTGTCGCCAGGGGATATTGGTTGGCTTTCGACCTTTATTTTCAACGTTGCAGTTTGTCCTGTTCGGGCTCAGGCCGCACTGGACTTCGCATTTGCGCCGATCCCTCTCAAACCATAGCTACGGCTATGCTTTTTCGACCGATCAGCTCAACTGCTTTGCCCATCACGCCCTGATTCCCGAACCCTTCATTCAATTTGCAGGTTAATCGGCCTGGTCGGCCGCCAGTTTCTCGACCTTTGCCATCACCATGGCC
Organism: uncultured Gammaproteobacteria bacterium; assembly: GCA_963753845.1. GTDB lineage: Bacteria > Pseudomonadota > Gammaproteobacteria > Chromatiales > Chromatiaceae > Thiosocius. The sequence goes on along the minus strand of CAVWEI010000001.1, from coordinate 63,239 downwards.
TCCAGGTCTTTTTTGTAGGTCGTCACCCGATCCAGCAGGGAAGGATCGGCAACGCCGAGGATCTGGGTCGCGAGGATACCGGCGTTCTTGGCGCCGTTGATGGCCACGGTCGCAACCGGCACCCCCGCCGGCATCTGCACGATCGACAGCAGGGAATCCTCCCCACTCAGCGACGAACTCCGCACCGGCACGCCAATGACCGGCAGCTCGGTGATCGCTGCGGCCATACCGGGCAGATGTGCCGCACCGCCGGCGCCGGCAATAATCACCCGGATGCCGCGCTCTCTGGCCGTCCGCGCATACTCGTACAACCTGTTCGGCGTGCGGTGCGCGGACACGATGGTCATTTCATAAGGCACGCGAAACTCCCGCAGCATATCCGCTGCATCCTGCATGACCGGTAGATCTGAATCACTGCCCATGATGATGCCGACCCGTGGTTCCGTCATAACCGCCTGTCTCCCAGTACCTTTATCAACTCTCTTACCTGTTTGGCCTTCGCGCACGCCGCCTCGACCGACTCGTCGATCACTGTCAGGTGCCCCATCTTACGTCCCGGCTTTGTGACTGCCTTGCCGTAGATGTGCACACAGACCCCGGGGATCGCCAGCGCGGCCGCAAGCCCCGCCAACACCGGCCGCCCCTCGTAACCGGGCTCCCCGAGCAGGTTTACCATGGTCGCCGGCGACAGCTGCCGGGTCTCACCCAGCGGCAGGCCCAGGATCGCACGCAGGTGCTGCTCGAACTGATCGGTGATACAGGCCTCGATGGTGTGGTGGCCGGAGTTGTGTGTACGCGGTGCGATCTCGTTGACCAGCAGTTCGCCTTCGCCGGTAAGGAACATCTCGACACCGAATACGCCCACCCCCTCCATGGCCTCTACGGTGGCGACGGCCAGGGCCTCGGCGCGCCGTGCGACCTCGTCCGCGACGCCCGCCGGCGCCACGAGGAAGTCGAGCACATTATCCTGCGGGTGAAAACGCATCTCGACTGTCGGGTAGACCCTGCAATCCCCGCCGACATTCCTTGCCACCAGTACCGCGAGTTCCTTTTCCGCCTCTACGAACCGTTCGACGAAACCTGGCACCGGCAGGTGGCCCGCGAAGGCCTTCTCATTTTCCATCACGACCACGCCACGGCCATCGTATCCACCGCGACGCGCCTTCTGGACCAGCGGGTAACCGAAGCGGGCGAATGTCGCCGCGTCAGGTTCGGGCATATCGATAAAGTCGGATGTCGGGATACCGGCATCGCGCAGAAACACCTTCTGGCTGAATTTGTCCTGGATGGTGGCGAGCAGGGCCGGCCGCGGAAAGATTCGGTGGCCCTCCGCCTCGAGCGCCAGCAGCGTCTCCGTCTCGATATTCTCGAGTTCGAAGGTGACCACGTCGGAGGACTCCGCCAGTTCCCGCAACATCGCGGGATCACTGTAATCACCAACGATCTGGTGTCCGGCCAGCTGGCCCGCGGGGGAGCCCTGTACGGGGTCGAGCACCACGCAGGTACAACCCAGGCTCTTTGCCGCCCTGACCAACATGCGACCGAGCTGCCCACCGCCGATCAGGCCAATGCGGGCAACCGGATAAGGAAACAGATCTTCCATCTACTTCGCCGAAAAAATGAAAAGCCGTAGGGCCCGCGCCTGGGGGCAGCCCCGCGTGAATACAGTTCACAATGAATTTCTCGAAGCGGCCGGATAGTCAGCCGCACATCGTCTGGCAAGGGAGACAAGGCCCCGCTCATACCGGCCGGGGGCGCCCGGACGCCATCTCAGCCTCTTCCCCCGTTCGACCCTGCCCTGGACTCGCGTACCGACGGGCCGACCAGCGCGCAAGGATAACGCGGAAAGTCCCGACACACCGCCATTTTTTTCGGATTGGCGTACGAACCCGGTCAAGCGATATACGAGAATCCCCCGCTCGCCCAATGACTTGGGGCCACCCACCGGCGCACAGGCACATGCTCTGGGGAACACCGCCGCCGGGCTCAACAATGGATGCGGCGCAAACGCCGACTGCGGGAAAACCCGGATAACAATCGGCACAGAATTGCTGTGATATAGTTGGCCGCAGCATTAAATTAGGAATTGCTAACCAAGGTGGGTCGCGAAGCAGTTGCTGCTCTACTCCTCGCCCTCCCCCCTTTCGGCCTTTCCTCGTCACCAACCCAGACCAGAAAATTCAGACTCAGGGGGGACAGCATGTCCAAACAACATCCCGTCGTGGCAGTTACCGGTTCGTCCGGCGCAGGAACCACCACCGTAAAACGCGCCTTCGAGCATATCTTCACCCGTGAGGGCATCAACGCTGCCGTGGTCGAAGGAGACAGCTTCCACCGTTACGAACGCGCCGAGATGAAGGTCAAGATGGCCGAAGAGCATCTCAGCCACTTCGGCCCCGAGGCCAACCGGTTCGACAAGCTCGAGGAGCTGTTCAAGGCCTACGGCGAGACCGGCGCCGGCGAGAAGCGCTATTACCTGCACAATGACGAGGAAGCCTCCGAACAGAACTCGCGCCTGGGTACCGACAAGAAGGCCGGCGAGTTCACCCCCTGGGAGCCGATTCCCGAGGGCACCGACCTGTTGTTCTACGAAGGCCTGCACGGCCTGGTAACGTGCGACGACTGTGATGTTGCCGCACACGTCGACCTGGGTATCGGTGTGGTCCCCATCGTCAACCTGGAGTGGATCCAGAAGATCCATCGGGACAATGCCGAGCGCGGCTACTCGCCGGAGGCGGTGGTCGACACCATCATGCGCCGCATGCCCGACTACATCCTGCACATCACGCCGCAGTTTTCACGCACCGATATCAACTTCCAACGTGTCTCGCTGGTCGATACCTCCAACCCCTTCATCGCGCGCGACATCCCGACCCCGGACGAGAGCTTCGTGGTCATCCGTTTTACCGATCCCAAAAAGTTCGACACCGACTTTCAGTACCTGTTGTCGATGATCTGCGGCTCGTTCATGTCTCGCCGCAACAGTATCGTGGTGCCCGGCGGCAAGATGAGCTTCGCCATGGAGATCATCTTCGGCCCGATCATCCACCAGATGATGGAACAACGCGCCATATGAGCCGTTGCCGGTGGCGGCACCAGGCCGCCACCGGTTGGGTAGCGTTCATGCGATCTGCGGGTTAGATTACGGCATGTCCGCATTCAAGAGCATCCATGTCACCGGTACCGACTGGCGCGTGCTGTGCGACCAGGTGCTGGCGGCAATCCAGGGCCCGCATCAGGCCCAACTCGGCTTCATCTATATCGCCTCCGAACTGGCCGCCGACACGGATCGAATCGTCGACTGTCTGCGCGAGGGGAGCGGCATCCCGCACTGGGTCGGCTGCGTTGGCATGGGCCTGTGCAGCAACGGGCGCGAGACCTACGACGAGCCTGCGATCAGCGCCCTGATCACGCCGTTCGACGCAGACGATTTTCGCGTCATGCCGACGTTCAACGAAAGCCCCGACGCATGGCTCGAAGCCACCCGGGACTGGCGAGAACGCAACATGGCCTCTGTCGCCGTGGTGCACGCAGACCCACGCTGCGATCGCCTTCCGGAACTGCTGACCGAACTGGGCGACGGCCTGCAGGGTGGCTTTCTGCTGGGCGGGATCGCCTCGGCAGAGTCCCTGCCGGCTCAGATCGCCGACCGGGCGACCGGCAACGGTATCTCGGGGGTGCTCTTCAGCAGCCGCGTTGCCGTCAGCACCGGACTCAGCCAGGGCTGCAGCCTGATCGGCCACAAGCATGTTGTAAGCCGCTGTCGGCACAACGTGATCGAAACGATCGACGGGCGTCCGGCGCTGGATGTGTTCAGGGAGGATATCGGCGAGGTCCTGGCCCGCGACCTGAGCAAGGTGGGCGGCTATATCTTTGCCGCCCTACCCGTCCCCGGCTCGGATACCGGAGACTACCTGGTGCGCAATCTGGTCGGTATCGATCCCGACCGGGGGCTGCTGGCGATCGGCGACCGGGTTCAACCCGGGATGCAGATTCAATTCGCCCGTCGCGATGCGGAGACGGCGCGGGAAGACCTCGGCCGCATGATCGACAACCTCAAAAATCGCCTGCCCGGCAGTCCGCGGGGCGCGCTCTACCACTCCTGCCTGGGGCGAGGCCGCCACCTCTTCGGTGATGATTCAGCGGAGATGAAGCTGGTCCGGAAACTGCTCGGCGAGGTACCACTGGCCGGCTTCTACGCGAATGGTGAAATCTCGCACAATCGGCTTTACGGCTACACCGGGGTGCTGACCCTGTTCAGTTGAGCGCCGTCGGACATCGTTCAGGCGCGTGCGGCCTGCGAATCCTTGCCCAGCCCGTCCAGCGCGGTACGTACCCGCACCTCGATCTGATCGACCGACAGGCCCATCATCTCGAGCTGCTCTGCCTGGGTAGCCTGCTCGATGAAGGCATCCGGGAACCCCAGGTTGAGCACATGGGCCGCAATCCCGCCGTCGTGCAGGGCCTCGTTGACCGCCGAACCGGCACCGCCCTGAACGACGTTTTCCTCCAGGGTGACCAGAAGACGGTGCTCAGCGGCCATCCGCAATACCATCTCCAGATCAAGGGGCTTGACGAAGCGCATATTGACCAGGCTGGCACCCAGCCTGTCGGCGACCTCGCTGGCCGAATCCAGCAGTGTCCCGAATACCAGCAGGGCGACATCGCCCCCCTGGCGAACAAGCTCCGCACGCCCCCAGGGCAGTGTCTCGAATCCGGCACCCACCTCTGCGCCGACACCCGCACCGCGTGGATAACGTACCAGTGCGGGGCCCGGGTGCTCATAGGCGGTCTGCAGCATCAGCCTGCACTCGGCCTCGTCCGCCGGCGCAAGGATCGCCATGTTCGGGATACAGCGTGCAAAGCTGATGTCGAAGCTGCCGGCATGTGTGGCACCGTCTGCGCCCACCTGTCCGGCACGGTCGACGGCGAAGGTCACGTCGAGGTTCTGCAGGGCCACATCATGCAGGAGCTGATCGTAGGCCCGCTGCAGAAAGGTCGAGTAGATGGCGACCACCGGTTTGAGCCCGTCACAGGCCATGCCCGCAGCGAAGGTGACGGCATGCTGCTCGGCAATGCCGACGTCGAAGTGGCGCCTGGGGAAACGCCCGGCAAAATCGACCAGACCCGAGCCTTCGCACATCGCCGGGGTCACCGCCATGAGGCGCCGGTCCTGTTCGCCGACATCGCAGATCCAGTCCGAGAACACCCCGGTGAAGCTCTTGCCACCGGCCTTCTTCGCCATCTTGCCCGTCGAGGGGTTGAACGGTGTGACACCATGGTAGACGCAGGGGTCGCCCTCGGCCGGCGCATATCCCCGCCCCTTCTGGGTGACTACGTGCAGGAACCGCGGCCCGCGCATCACCTTCATGTTGCGCAACGTATTGACCAGCAAAGGCAGGTCGTGGCCGTCGATCGGACCGATATAGTTGAAGCCCAGCTCTTCGAAAAGGGTGCCGGGCATCACCATGCCCTTCATATGTTCTTCGAGGCTGTGGACCAGGTCCTTCATGCCCGGCAGGCCACTGAGAACCTGCTTGCCACTCTCACGCACACGATTGTAGAAGCCGCTGGACAGGACCCGTGCCAGGTAGTTGCTTATCGCACCGACCGGTCGCGAAATCGACATGTCGTTGTCGTTGAGGACCACAAGCAGATCGAGATCCAGTGCGCCGGCGTGGTTGAGCGCCTCGAACGCCATGCCAGCCGACAGGGCGCCATCGCCGATCACCGCGATGTGCTCACGCGTCTCCCCGGCGGCCTGGGCGGCCACCGCCATGCCAAGCGCCGCGCTGATCGAGGTGCTGGAATGACCCGCGCCGAAGGCGTCGTACACGGATTCGTCGCGCTTCAGAAATCCGGAAAGGCCGTCTTTCTTGCGCAAGGTATCCATGCGCCCGCGCCGGCCGGTGAGAATCTTGTGCGGGTAGGCCTGGTGGCCGACATCCCAGACCAGTCGATCTTGCGGGGTGTTGAACACATAGTGCAGGGCCACTGTCAGTTCGACCACGCCAAGCCCCGCGGCCAGATGCCCGCCGGTCTGCGAAACGCTGTTCACCAGACAGTGCCGCAGCTCGGCCGCCAATGCCGGCAATTCCGCCGCCGGCAGGGCACGCAGGCCGCCCGGCGACTCGATTTCGTCGAGCAGCAGGTAAGGCGCACCGGGCGGGGCGTGGGGCATGTGAGCAGGCCTTGGCGTGGATAAGCGCATATTCTAGCGCACCGGGACCCGCATTAAGCTCGAATTTCCACGGGCTTACTGGCGCAAATCAGCGCCGGCATCCTCGAAGCCCGGACGAAAGACCCAGCGGCGGCACGTTCCAAGCCGTGCTTCGGTACCCGGACGCTGGTGAAGACCGGTGTCATGCAGGCATCATAGGGGTGCCGGTCGGTCGCGGCGCAGGGGACCAGAGCAATGGACAGGATCAGGTTGACAAGGCGGATACTGCTGCTGACCTTGCACGTACTGCTGGGGATCCTGCTCACGCCCCTGATCCTCGTCAGACGCCCCGGCGGGGGACTGCAGACCAATCCCCGTGTCACGTCCTGGTGGCACAACCGGGCCGCGGATATTCTCGGCCTGGGCATCACCGTATCCGGGCCAAAGCCGCATGCACCCTCGCTGCTGGTCAGCAACCACGTCTCCTGGCTGGATATCACGGTGTTGGGCGGCTTGACCAACACGGCCTTTCTGTCCAAGCACGAGATACGCCGGTGGCCGGTGATCGGCTGGTTGGCTGCAATGTCAGGGACTCTGTTCATCCGCCGCGGCGACGGACAGGCCGGCGCCATCAGCGACCAGATCGGCCGGCGCCTTCGCCAGCAGGGCCTGCTCACCCTGTTTCCCGAGGGTACCACCTCGGACGGGCAGGACGTGCGACCATTCTTCTCACGCCTGTTCGCGGCCGCGATCGACACCGGCACGGATGTGGTACCGGTGGCCCTGCGTTACCACATCGACGGCACCCACGACCCGGTCGCCCCCTATATCGACAACCAGCCGATCACCCGCAACCTGCTCGGCCTGATCAGACGCGAACGGACCGCGGTACATGTCGTTTTCGGCGAAGCGATCCCGCATGCGGGGCACAGCCGCAAACAGATGGCCGAGCTGTCACGTGCCGCGATCGTCGAGGCATTGCGGGGTCCGGATCAGATCCTGCTGGCGCACAGGGTCGCCGCACCGGCTGTCCCCTGAGCTGCCTCGGCCGCACCGATCCCGGCATACCATGTCCGACAGACACATCGACACGCTGATCCTGGGGCAGGGCCTGGCGGGCAGCATTCTCGCCTGGATTCTGATCCGGGCCGGTGAGCGCGTGCGTGTCGTCGATGATGGCCACACAAGCTCGTCGTCCACCGTGGCCGCGGGGCTGGTGAATCCATTGGCCGGCATGCGCTTTAACCGTCGCCCCGAGATGGACGACTGGCTGCGAGCCGCCGATCGCTGCTATGCCGGGCTGGCCTCGCAGTTCGGGGCAGCCTTTTTTCATCCGCTGCCGATGCTGCGGCTGTTCAGATCTGAGCAACAGTGGCGCTTCCATGCCCGCCGCCTGAGCGATCCGGCCAGCCGTGGACTTCTCGGCGAGGCCTTCGGGGTGCAGGACTGCCCCGAACAGGTCCGGGCAACATTCGGCGGATTCATCCAGCAACGTACCGGTTATGTCGACATGCCGTCTCTGCTGGGAACACTGCGCGGTTGGCTGCAGGCATCCGGGGCCCTGCTCGAGTGCGACCTCGGTTACGATGGGATCGAGTATGTCGCTGGCGGCATCAGGGCGATGGGACTGAGCGCCCGGCACCTGATCTTTTGTGAAGGGGCCCGGCTGCGGTTCAACCCCTGGTTCGGCGATCTGCCCCTGGTACCTGACCAGGGTGAGATCCTGAACCTGCGTATCGACGGCTGGCGGCCCCGGCACATCATCAACGGCGCCCACTGGCTGGTTCCCCTGGACAACGGCGAATTGCGCCTGGGTGCCACCCACGAACACCGGCGGCTCGACAAGGGCCCGACCCGGGCCGGTGCACGGGAACTTCTCGCCGGGCTGGACGACCTGCTGCCGTCGCGGCCGGACGTCACAGTGGTACAACACCAGGCAGGCATACGCCCGGCAACAACCGACCGCTATCCGCTCCTCGGCCGACACCACGCGCAACCCGGACTGTGGGTATTCAACGGCTTCGGTGCGCGCGGTGCATTGACCATTCCCTGGTACGCCGAGCGCCTGAGCGCGCATCTGCTCCAGGGTGCACCGCTGCCGCCCGAAGCGGATATCGCCCGGTTCGCATGAAACCATTTGTGCCCCTGACCGAATTGGCACAGCAGGCCGTCGGCGAATCCCTCGAACCGGGTGCGCTGGCGATCGATGCCACAGTCGGAAACGGGCACGACACCCTGTTCCTGGCCGGCAGGGTGGCACCGGGTGGCCGGGTCATCGGCTTCGACATCCAACCCCGGGCCATCGAAGGCACCCGCGCGAGGCTCGCCTCGGCCGGCCTCGGGTCGGCCGCAACGCTGAAGCTTTGCGGTCACGAGCACATGCTCGAGCAGGTCCCGGATGCCTGGTCGGGAAAGGTCTCGGCGGTGATGTTCAACCTCGGCTATCTGCCGGGTGGCGACAAGACCCGCATCACCCAGGCCGAAACCACCATCAGCGCACTGGACCAGGCGCTGGCATTGCTGAGTATCGGCGGATTGATATCACTGCTGCTGTACCGCGGGCACGCGGGCGCCGAAACGGACGCGGTACTCGGCTGGCTCGATCAGCTGGGCCCGCGCTACCGGATCAGAAGCCAGGATTCGCCGGGGCCCCTGCTTTATCTGATAGAGCGCCTGCGATAATCCTGAGGCCGCCGCTCATTGCCGACGGTGCAACTCGTAGCTCACCGTACTCGTGCCGTCGCTGGTGCGGCGTGTAAAGGTCCAGCCGTCTTGCAGTGGCAGATCGAGACGGCCTTCGGGCGGCAGTGAGGCCACCTCACGCACGCGCGCCACCCTCCGCATCCCGTCGACCCTGGTCTCTGCATCCTGGCGCTTGCCCAGGACCTGCTTGCCACGCTCGGCAACTGCAAACCAGTTGTCCGCGATCGGATTTTCGGTCACGCACTCGTAAGTGACGGCCAGGTAGTTGCCCGGCGATTCGTACCCAGGCTGCAGCAGAATCCGGCCGTCGCGCAGCTCGCCGGCAACCGGGAAAGCGGCAAACCGCACACGCGGCGTTTCGTGCAACGCGAGATGCTGTCGAGGTAGGTACCATCCACCTGGCTGCAGGCAAACCAGCCCGGCGGACGCGACAGCGTCTCCTCGTTGCCAAGCCAGCGCGCACTGCCACTGCCGAGTCCGTATTCTCCCTGCCGGACCTCGAACTCGATCACCACTTCCCAGGGGATTCGAATACCGCCGCTGAGCCGCGGCTCACCAAAAAGGAAAGTCTGGTGACCCTCAATGGTCAATCGCCAGGCACCATCTCCCACCGCCACGGCCGCATGGGGTGCCGAAACCGCTAGAAAGGCAAGCGCCGTGGCGAGCCGCCGGGCCATGCTCAACATCCCGAACCTGGCCATGCCAGACCATCCCCATACGCCGCGATTTCCGATTCCGTGTTGGCCATGTGATAAGCTAACGCCGTAACATGTCATGTCGGCAGCAACCCGAATTGACCCCATAGCACTGAAGTGTACTCTCCTGGGAATAATCACCGGCAACCGCAGCTGATCCGGCGGCAGGGATGAACATCACAGATCAGTTTGTCCTACTCCTCCCGTCACTGCCACTCGCGTCGGCATTCCTCACCCATCTTTCGAGTGGGCCGATGGGGCGCAACGTCTCCCGCATCAGCATTGCCAGCAGCACGGTTTCCTTCCTGGTCGCCGCGATCCTGTTGGGCCTGGCCCTGTCCGGCCAGGAGGTCGCGTCCGTAGCCATAGGGGAGTCGTGGGGCAGCCTGATCTTCGATCCCCTCAGCGTATTGATGGGCCTGCTGATTGCCGGCATCAGCCTGTTGGTGCGGATCTACTCGGTGCGTTACATGGCCGAAGAGGAAGGTTACGGCCGCTTCTTCGTGCTGCTCGATCTGATAACGGCCGCCCTGCTGATCATGGTAGCGGCTGCAGACCTGGTCACGCTGCTGGTTTCCTGGCATCTGATCGGCGTGCTGCTCTATTTCCTGCTGGGCCACGATACCCGCAGCAAGTCCGCGTACCGCTACGGATTCTGGACATTCATCACCTACCGCTTTGGTGACCTTCCCCTGGTGCTGGCCGCCGCGGTGCTCTTCCATACCTTTCATACCTGGTCGCTGCCCGAGATCTTCACGGCGCTGGCCGCGAATCCGGACACCAAGACCTTTTTCAACCTCCCGGTATCCGAGGTGGTCGGCGCGCTGATCGCGATGTCGGCCTTTGCCCGTTCAGCACAGTTTCTGCTTCACACCTGGTTGCCTTACACGATGGACGGCCCAACGCCCGTGTCGGCGCTGATGCATGCGGGCATCGTCAACGCGGGCGGTTTCCTGATCAACCGCTTCGCGCCGGTTTTCGCCTACACGGACAACGTGTTGCACGGGGTGTTCATCGTCGGCCTGTTTACCGCGGTGATCGGCTCAGTGCTGATGCTCAGCCAGCACGACATCAAGAAATCCCTCGGCTATTCCACGATGGGGCAGATGGGCTTCATGATCATGGAATGCGGCGTGGGGGCCTTCTCGCTGGCGATATTCCACCTGATTGCCCATGGCCTGTTCAAGGGGACCCTGTTCCTGAGCGCCGGCGGCATCATCGGCGAGGCACGGCATGACGATGGGGTGCCGAAGGACGATCTCTACACCTTCATCGTCGAGCGGCGACCGGCCCGCAACCGCCAGCCCTGGCTGCTGATGGCGGCGATCACCCTGGCGATACCGGTCGCGGTCCTGCTGTTGTCGCACCTGCTGGTCGCGCCAAATCTGTTCCAGAAACAGGGCGCTATCATCTTGCTGTTCTTCGGCTGGGTAACCGGCGCACAATTGCTGTTCGCCACCTACAATATGCGCTCGGAGAACCCCTGGAGGCTGGTGACGCTGATCGTCTTTTCGTTCATCGTAGTGGTGGTCGGCTACACCCTCATCAGCCATGCGTTCGATGTCTTCTTGTACCCGGATCCCGACTTCGGGACCAAGCTCTACCGGGCGGCCGGCATCGAATTCAGCTGGTTCGTGATCCTCGTGGTGTTTGCCAGCGCAGTGATCGTGCTCGGCTGGCTGCGGGCCTACTACACGGAACGCAGCCAGCGCGGGAAAGGGCGCTCACCAGGCCACTGGTGGCGAAATTTCTACGCCCTGGTCTGGCGTGAGTTCCATATCCTGGACATCTATACCGGGCTGAGCCGCGGCCTGTTGGCGGCCTCGGCCCGGGTAAATGTCTGGTTGAGGTGGGGCTGATGACGACAACCGGCCTTGTGCTCATCGGCATCTTCCTGCCGCTCTTCCCGTTCAGCACGGCGTTCAATGCCGTGCTCGAACGTGTGAGGCAGCCACTGCTGCGGTCGGCGCTGCTGCTGGCATGGCCGCAGGTCGGCCTGTGGGCGCTGTCGACGCAGACGGCAGAGATCCCGTCCTGGCTACTCGTATGGGCGTTGGCAACGTCATTGCTTTACGCCTTCCGACTGCTGGCGATGCGTGAAATCGGGCGCTGGACCGGGTTCCTGGCGACATCTGCCTGGGCGCTGCTGTGGCTGCCGACCTACGCCGGCATACCGCCCTCGCAGCTTTGGACCTTCGCCGCGGGATTCAGCCTGCCGTTGGTCTTCCTGACCTTGTTGGCGCAGGTTTTGGAGCACCATTTCGGGGCCGCGTATACCGGCCTCTACGGCGGACTGGCACGCCGCATGCCGCGCTTTTCCGGGGTGCTGGTGATCAGCGTGCTGGCGGCAACCGCGACACCGGTATTCCCGACCTTCTTCGCGATGCTGCATGCCCTGATCGTTTCGCAGCCGGTGCCCGCCATCGTGTTGACCGGGATATGGCTGATCTGGAGCTGGGCCGCCGCGCGCCTGCTGCAGGGACTGATCGTCGGACCGGCCGAACCAAGCCCTGAGTTGGATCTCCCCATCGCCGCCACCTGGGGCTACGCGGCCGGGCTCGCCGGGCTCGTCGTCGCCGGCCTGATCCTGACCGGGAGTCGATTGTGAGCATCGCGCTCGGCCTGCGCCTGAAGATCCGCGCGATGATCCACGTCGCCGCTGAACCGATCCCGTTCTTCTGGCCGATGCGTACCTTTATCCACCACAACCCGCTGCACGGTCTGGAACACCTCCCGTTCCAGGAGGCGGCCCATCAGGGCGCAGAAATCTTCCATGGCCGGGCCTTCCTTCCGCGCCGGATCTACCAGGGGTATCTTGCGGAAGGCAAGGTCGACCGGCAGGCGCTAGGGAACGCAGTCGCACGTTTCCTGGAGTCGCACGAAGGCATCGGGGGGATCGATCTGCAGCACTGGCTCATGCTCCTGCTGAGAGAGGTCCGGGAACCGGTCACCCAGCCGCGCATCCTCGCCGAGATCGCGGATATCCATGCGACCCTGCACGATCGCGCGCCGGTCGGCGCCACCACACCGGAAATCCTGCAGCGCTATCTGCATGACAGGCTGCTCGCCGACCGCCCCCTCTACGAGGCCGTCGATGCCCTGTACGGGACAGAGATCGGGGCAGAACTCGACGAGCTGATGATCAAGAGCTGCCTGGACTTCTTAGACGAAGGCCAGTCGGTATGGGAGATGCCGGGCCGCGAAAACGGCCTGTTTGTCGCCTGGCGCGACATGGCCAATCGCAATGTGCCCTTCTACCTTCACGGCCTGCACGTCAGCCGCATCCTGGAACAGGACGAACGACCGGAGGGGGTCATCGCCTACGTCCTCGAACAGTTTGGCGTACACAGGGATCGCTGGACCAACTACTTCACCCACGAACTGGCCCGCCTGCACGGCTGGGCCGGCTTCGTGAAATGGCGCTCCAGCGCCAAACGCTATTACTGGGCCGAACGTTTTCCGGCAGACCTGGTGGACTTCGTTGCGATCCGGCTGGCCATGGCGCTCGCGCTGCTGCGCAAAGACGGCCGCCAGGACCACCCCTGGACCACCGCCACCATCGAAGAAGCGATCAAAAAGCGGACGGCGGAGATCTTCCTCCGCAACGAACTGCATGCCGGCCTGGTGCTGCCGGCGATGGCCCACCAGGTGGACCAGGCGCTTTTGCGCGGCAAGGACGCGGTCATCCAGCGCACCTGCGACGAATACCTTGCAAATAAGACGCGCCACGAAGCGCAGGCACAGGGCAGGCACCTGCTCGCCCTGGCAGAGATCGCCGATTCCCGCGAGGCACTGTTGCACCTATCAGAGCAGGAACTCGGCGAGTTGCTCGAGACCCTCCGGACATTCGAGCACCAGGAGGGAATGGTCTGGCTGCAGGCGATGGAGGCCCAGGCAATCAACCGGCTTTTACCCGGCCTCGATACCTCTCCGGTAGCGGTTCGCGAAAAACGGCCCTTTGCCCAGGCCCTGTTCTGTATCGACACCCGTTCCGAGCGCATCCGGCGACAACTCGAAGATGTCGGCGACTACCAGACTTTCGGGATAGCCGGTTTCTTCGGTGTTCCGGTCAGTTTCATGGAACTGGGCAAGGGCAGCGAGACACACCTGTGCCCGGTGATTCTCACGCCCAAGAACCTGGTCCCGGAAATCACCGCAGCGACCCGTCAGGACGATGCCGCGGTAACCGCGCTGGAAAAGGCGATGCACGAGCTCAAGGAGTCGATACTGACACCTTTCGTGACCGTCGAGGCGATCGGGCTGCTGTTCGGTTTTGACATGATCGGCAAGACCATCGCGCCGCAGACCTATAACCGCTGGCGCAAAAGTCTGCACCCGGAAAAACCCTTCAGCCGACTGCTGGTGGACAAGCTGAGCCGGGAGCAGGCGGATTCGATCATTCGCGCCGTGCAACGGACGGTCATCGTCAAGGCCTTGGAACAGGAGTTCGGGCTGTCACCCGAACAGGTGACCGACGATATAATCCGCTCCCTACGCGAATCGGCACTCGGTCACCAGCCCACACCGGCCAACTGCGCGGATACCATGGGCCTGAATGCCGAGCAGGCCGAGGCCTTCATCGAGCGTCTGCGCACCGCCTATCGCATCGACGATTCTTTCGCCCACCATCAGCTGGAACGCCTTGGGCGTATCGGTTTCACGGTAGACGAGCAGGTGAATTACGTGACCCAGGCCCTGAATTCGATCGGCCTCACCGAGCAGTTCTCGCGCTTCGTGCTGCTCGTGGGACACGGCAGCTCCTCGGAGAACAACCCCTACGAATCGGCGCTGGACTGTGGCGCCTGCGGCGGCAACCACGGCCTGGTCAGCGCCAAGGTGCTGGCGCAGATGGCGAACAAGCGACCGGTCCGACGGATCCTGCTCGCCCACGGGATCGACATCCCGGATGACACCTGGTTCCTTCCCGCTTATCACGATACAACCACCGACGAGATCCAGCTGCACAATCTCGAGCTGATCCCCCCGTCTCATCTGGTCTACATCGACCGTTTGAGAAACGGCCTGACCGCGGCGTCACGGCTGTGCGCCGCCGAACGTGTGCCAACCCTGGAGCCCAATCCGGCCAGGACTCTCGAACCGTCGGTCGCCTTCAGCCGCGCCCGGCGCAATTCGATGGACTGGTCACAGGTACGCCCTGAATGGGGGCTGTCGCAGAACCTGTATTTTGTGATCGGCCGGCGTCACCTGACTGAACAGACCAAGCTGAATGGCCGGGCCTTCCTGCACTCCTACGACTACCGGATCGATCCCAAGCGGCGACTGCTGGAGAACATTCTCACCGGACCACTGGTGGTGGGCCAATGGATCAACATGGAGCACTACTTCTCTGCGGTCGATAACGAACGTTTCGGCAGTGGCAGCAAGGTCAACCACAATGTCGCCGGCCGCTTTGGCGTCATGACCGGCAACCTCAGTGATCTCCGTACCGGCCTGCCGTCACAGACGGTGCTCAAAGACGGCCAGCCCTACCACGAGCCAATGCGCCTGATCACCGTCATCGAGGCGCCGTTCGAACATGCCTGGAAGGCCGTCGACGGCGTAGTCACCGTGAAAAATCTGGTGCAGAACGCCTGGATACGCCTGATGATCGTCGATCCGGAGTCCGGTGAAGTTTCCGTATATGAAGACGGCGAATGGCAGAAACGACCACTGCATGCCGCCGAACCCGCTATCGCGCAGGAGTCCGTCCCACTATGAAAGATCTCAACTTCAGCCAGCTGAAAAAGCTGGAAATCATCCTCGAGGGCGAGCACAAGGAGTTCGCCACGGACCTGCTGGACCACGCCGGGGTCAAGGGCTACACGATCATCAACAACCTCTCGGGCAAGGGCAGCCACGGCTTCCACGAAGGCCACCTGATGTTCAACGAGGACGATGTGCTGATCATGATCATCGCCGCGGTGCCGCCGGCGTTGGTCGAACCCATCCTGGAGGGGTTTGCACCCTTCTACAACAAGCACTCCGGCGTCATGTTCATCTCCGATATTCAGGTCACCCGCTTGGTCAAGTTCACCAACTGAGTACACCCTCCTGCGCACGGCGGGACTCGGAACATTCGACCCTGCACCTACCGGGGCCGCTCCCAACGGCATCTGCCCACCCGGCGCGGCGCCAAACCCGGTTCTATCCCCGGTACCTTCCGGATACTGGCAGATGTTAATTCATAGATAATTCTCGATCATTCCAATCGAAACTATCTGTTTCTTCTGCGGCACCACAACCCTTATAACTGCGACGTACGAATAAGCCCGGACGTCAATAATTGGCCATCCTCAACGAGATTCGATTCGACAATCTACGCGGCGACCTGTTTGGTGGCGTGACTGCGGCGGTCATCGCGTTGCCGATGGCGCTCGCCTTCGGTGTCGCCTCCGGTGCCGGTCCCGCTGCGGGCCTCTACGGCGCCGTGCTCGTTGGCCTGTTCGCCGCCCTGTTCGGCTCGACCCCTACGCTGATCTCTGAACCGACCGGTCCGATGACCGTGATCATGACGGCCGTCATTGCCCAGTTGCTGGCGGCCAACCCGGAACAGGGTATGGCAATGGCATTCACCGTGGTGATGCTGGCAGGCGTATTTCAGATGTTGTTCGGCGCACTCAAGCTGGGCCACTACGTGACAATGATGCCCTATACGGTGATTTCCGGCTTCATGACCGGCATCGGCATCATACTGATCGTGTTGCAACTGGGGCCGTTTCTGGGACAGGCACCGCCGCCCGGCGGCGTGATGGGGACCTTGTCATCCCTACCGCAGATGATCAGGGATATCCGTGCAGAGGAGACCGCGCTGGCCCTGCTGAGCTTCAGCCTGCTGATTCTGTTCCCCAAAAGGCTCAGCCGCATGGTTCCGCCGCAACTCCTCGCCCTGGTGCTTGGCACGCTGGTTTCGGTGATCCTGCTGTCCGAGGCCGAGATCCGACGTATCGGCGAGATACCGACCGGGCTCCCGGAACTGCAGCTGCCCGTATTCACCGCGGCACAATGGCAGTTGATGGTCGTGGAGGCGGCCGTCCTGGCGGTATTGGGCAGCATCGATGCTTTGCTGACCTCCGTCATCGCGGAGAATCTGACCCGGAAGGAAAGCGATTCCAACAAGGAACTGTTCGGCCAGGGGATGGGCAACCTTGCCTCCGGCCTGTTTGGCGGCATACCGGGTGCCGGCGCCACGATGGGTACAGTGGTCAACATCCAGACCGGTGGACGCTCCGCATTGTCGGGCCTGACACGGGCCGTGCTGTTGCTGATCGTCGTGCTGTGGGCTGCGGACCTGACCGAGCAGATCCCCCTCGCCGTGCTCGCCGGCATCGCGCTGAAGGTCGGAATCGACATCATCGACTGGTCGTTTCTCAGGCGCGCGCACCGGGTTTCCTTCAAGGCTGCGTTGATCATGTACGGTGTCATCGCGCTCACGGTGTTCGTCGACCTCATCACGGCCGTTGCGATCGGCGTGTTCATCGCCAACGTGCTGACCATCGCACGCATGGAGAAATTGCAAAGCAACGCGGTGAAGGCGATCCATGACGCCAATCCGGAATACGATCACGATCTCACGCGCGACGAACAGACCCTCCTCGAGCAGGCCAATGGCAAGATCCTGGTCTTCGCCTTGGGTGGCCCGCTCCTGTTCGGGGTGGCCAAGGCGATCTCGAGGAAGTACGCGGTACTCAGTAGCCACGAGATTTTGATTGTCGATTTCACCGAGGTGCCGATCCTGGGCGTATCGTCCTCCTTGGCGGTGGAAAACATCATCCTGGAAGACCTGCAGCAGCAGCGTCCTGTCTTCATCGTGGGGGCGGTCGGCGATGTTTCGGAACGATTGGCCAAGCTCGGCCTGCTGCAACGTCTACCGGCCGCACATGTACTAGGCACGCGCCAGGAGGCACTGACCCAGGCAACCGCGCTGCTGGAGGCCAAGAGGCCGGAAACCGGCAGAGACACCCGGGCGACGGCGAACTGATTAGAGTATACTTATGCAGCTACTCCGTTTAATTGGCGCTGTCTTTCCCGCGGCTGATCCACTTCCATGAACATCCCGAACCCTCGGATTTCGCTTCGGACATACGTTTACATCGACTCTCTGCAACCGCAGCTGGCCGAGTACATGGCGACCGTGTCCCAGGGCTTCCTGCCGGTGCCCGGTGATGCCTGCCTGTGGGTCGAGGTCTCCCCGGGGATGGCCGTTCACCGGCTGACCGATACGGCACTCAAGGCGACACGCGTGCACCTTGCCCAGCAGGTTGTCGAACGCGCCTACGGCTCGATGGTCATCCACCAGCGCGACCAGAGCGATGTGCTCGAGGCCGGCCGGATCCTGTTGCAGAAAATGAACGCCCGCCAGGACGATCGCGAGACCTGTCGCATTGCCTGGCGTGAAATCATCCGCGGCATGACGCCAGATCACACCGTGCTGATAAATCGCCAGGATCGCCGCGGTTCGATGATCCTGCCCGGGCAGAGCATGTTCATCCTCGAGACGGAACCTGCCGGGTATATTGTCTATGCCGCCAATCAGGCCGAAAAGGCCGCGAATATCACGCTGATCGACGTGCGTGCGGTTGGTGCCTTCGGCCGCCTCACGCTCGCCGGCAGCGAGGGCGACGTCGACGAGGCGGCAGCCGCGGCAATTGCCGCGATCGCTAATCCATCAGGGACTTGACGGAAGCCGGCTGCAGACATGCATCGCGAAGAACTTATACGCCTGTTGGACGACCACCACCCGCAATCTGTTGCCGAGGCCGGCAATGTGGCGCGTGCACGGCACTTCGTCGCAAAACATCCGGACTGTTTTCATCGCGAACTCCTGCACGGGCATGTCACCGGCTCAGCCTGGGTGGTGAATCCGACCCGCGACAAGGTGCTGCTGATGCACCATCGCAAGCACAATGAGTGGTTCCAGCCGGGCGGACACGCCGATGGCAATGCGGATATTCTGCGCGTCGCGCTGCGTGAAACGCACGAGGAAACGGGCATTCCCGCCGAGCACATCAAGCTGGTCGACGGCACCGTGTTCGATGTCGATATCCACACCATCCCCGCGATAGGGGCAGAACCGCGCCATACGCACTTCGATATCCGCTTCCTGCTCGAAATCGACGACCGCCTGCCGGTACCCGGCAACGACGAGTCTCACGAGGTGTTATGGGTACCGGTGTACGAGGCCTCGCGCTTCAACAACAACCTGTCGACCTATCGCATGGTCGACAAGACGCGGCGCCTGCGAAGCCTCTGAGCACGACACGCGCCTGGCACTTTCGGTCAGACCGCTTTCGATCACGCGACGGCCTGCTGGTCCAGCGACTCCTTCATATCGGGCCATTGCTCCTGCAGCTGCAAGCGTATCTGCGGCTCGATCCCCTGAACGAACTCCAGGAATGCCTGGGCGACCAGTGAAAGCTGTTTGCCCTTGGGATGGACGATGTACCACTTGCGCATGATCGGAAAGCCCTCGACATCCAACAGCGCCACCGGTCCATCAGGTCCCTCCAACGCCAGTGCATGCAATGACAGTACTGAAAGACCGAGACCGGCTACGATCGCGTGTTTGATCGCCTCGTTGCTGCCCAGTTCCATCCGCACCTTGAGGCTCAAATCCTGCTGATTGAACAGACGCAGCATGGCGTCACGAATCCCCGATCCGGGCTCGCGCAGAATCAGCGGCTCCTCTGCAATGCGTGACAGCGGGATATTGGTTTGCCCAACCAGAGGATGGTCGCGTGGCGCCAGGAGAACCAGCGGGTTCGGCGCGAAAGGGAACGCCTCTATATCGTCCGTCTGCTCGACCGGGGCCTGGCCCATGATGTACAGATCGTCTTCATTGTTCTTGATGCGATCGATGATCTGGTCGCGATTGAACACATTCAACGCCACCTCGATACCCTGGTAGCGCTGACAAAACTCTCCCAGCACCTCTGGCGCAAAACAATTCGCCGTGGTGATAACACCCAGCGTCAGGCGCCCCATCCTGATCCCTTTCAGATCGGCCATCGTCATCTCCAGATTGGAGAGCGTGGCAAAGATCTGGCGGCACGATTTGTGCAATTCGGTTCCCGCTTCGGTCGGCCGCAACTTCCTGCCCACCTGCTCGAACAGCGGCAGTCCCACCGTGTCGGCAAGCTTCTTGATCTGCATGGAAACAGTCGGCTGGGTGAGAAACAGCGCCTCAGCCGCCCGGGTGAAGCTGCCAAAACGGACACTGGCTTCGAAGATCTGAAGTTGGCGCAGTGTCGTATGCCGGATCAGGTGATCCGACATCATGGCCGGCGGGGTATCGTGCAAACTCTCGGGAAAGGTCACGTCCCTACCTCACGTTCGTTCGATACCTGCACGGCAAACAGTTGTCGGACAGGTGTGGAGAATCAGTCCATCGCGTATCCCAGGGCATCTACCCCAAACACCGCGACATTAGATTTTCCATTCTGGCCGAAAATTGTCAGTCCGGCCAGACTCTCTTGGACGATTGATATGGCGCGCCGGTCGAACCCGAGGCAGCCTGCGTCGCCCTGGGTTTGGCAGCAGCCTTATTTGTTGTCGTGCGCGGCCGGGCCGCAGCCGGTTTTGCCTTGGTTGCGACCTTTTTTCTGACCGCCGGGGCGGCTGCCGCCGGTGTGGCTGACCTAGCCGTACCCGCTTCTTTCGCCTCGGGCGCCGTGCCCTCGCTCTTGGTCTTGCGGATTGAGGCCATCAGCTGATCGCCAGTCTTGTCTTTGGTTGTCACAGTAGTTTCACCATTTCGTCGACGAGTTGCCTGATTTCATCCGCAGCCGCTGCGCCCTGACTGCCAACGTCCAGCACGCTACGCCCCTGGATAATCGATTTTCTGTAGATCATGCGGCGGCGAACCGCACTCTGCGCGGCGGGCAGGCTGAGTTCCGCCAGCGCATCGCGCATAACCTGGGAGAGCCGCGTCCGCGGCTCGAGTTGATTGATCACCAGCAATGCACCCAGACCGTCATTCGACTCCCGGGCGCGCTGCACTTCGGCTTCGATCTGTACGCTCGCCCAAAGATCCAGAGGAGACGGCTGGACCGGGATCAGCGCCAGATCGGCGCCTGACAGGGCATCGATGGTCTGTTGGGAATGTACCGACGGCGGACAATCAATCAGGACGTAGCGGACCGAATCCGCGTGCTCTGCCGCGGCCTTCGCGACATCCTCGGTCGCGGGAATGACCTCAAAGGCACTGTTTCGGTCGGCTATCGCATGCCAATTGTGAGACGACTGCTGCGGATCTGCATCCAGCAAGACCGTCGAATCACGCTCGGCAAACGCGCGCGCCAGATTGATACACAGTGTGGTCTTGCCTGCGCCACCCTTGTTGCCTACAAGTGCGATTACCGGCATGGGATGATCAGGAGCTCGCCTGTTCCGAGAAGAGGCTGTCCAGCATAGCAGCGAACTGGCGCTGTTTGTCGGTCAATGCCGCGCTCCCGTCGTCCGGGTAAATCGTGACATTTACATAGTTGGTCGCGAATCCCATATCAGGGTACAGGGACTCTCGCTCTGACAGCTCCGCGGCTTGGTCGAGGAAATCACGTAATTCAGTGTAACTGCCGAATTCGTATCGTTGCTCAAGGCACAACGGCCGTTTGCGCTCCCGCCATTCTGAACTCATTGGATGCCCCGCAGGTCGGGATCATGCCCGCAGCTTGGTACTGACGAGTTGCTCAATCGCCGATCTCGCCATCCCAAAGCTCCGCTTGCCACGCCAGCAGCTCTTTGTGATGCCTCCGCTCTTCGTCAAGCAGCGCATGGAAAAACAGCCGACTGTCATGATCGCCGATTCGGGCACTGTAAGTTGCCGCAGCATGATACAGATCGATCAGCTCCTGCTCGAAATGCTGATTGATCTTCAGCATGTCGACCAGGTTTTCACCCAGCTTGACCGGCCTGAGCTGCGACGCATTGGGCGCAACGCCAAGGGCCAGCATCCGTTCGATGATCCGGTCGGTGTGCTGCAACTCTTCCTCGGCCTCGTTCCGGAGCCGCTCGGCTGCACTCGCCAGCCCCCAGTACGCCACCAGGCGTGACTGGGTACTATAGAGTTGAACCGCCGAGAACTCCAGGCTCAAAGCCCTGCCGAGATAACCCAGCACACCCTGGTCGACCCGTGCTGTCAGCATTCGACTGTCGGTACCCTGCCGCGTCTAGCGATCACTCCTCGACGCCGCCACCCGTGGGCAGAATCGGCTCAACTTCGCGGTGCGGACGGGCGATGATGTGGGCGGCAACCAGGCCGTCTCCAACGCGCTCGCAGGCATCGGCGCCGGCGCGCACAGCCGCGTTCACGGCACCGGTCTCACCGCGCACCAGCACGGTGACGTAGCCGCCGCCAACGAACTCCCGTCCGATCAGGCGAACCTCTGCTGCCTTGGTCATGGCGTCGGCCGCCTCGATGGCCGGGACCAGTCCACGGGTCTCGATCATCCCCAGTGCAATACCGTATTTTTCGTTTGCCATTTGTCTTCTCCGTCAAATTTAAGGGAATTTAGCCCGGCGGCTGCGCCGGCATGACGCAGCCTCCGTCAGTTACTTGCTTTCCAGTACCGGCTCAACCTCACGGTGCGGACGCGCGATGATGTGCGCTGCAACCAGACCGTCACCCACGCGCTCGCAGGCGTCGGCGCCGGCGCGCACGGCGGCGTTGACCGCACCGGTTTCACCGCGCACCAGAACGGTGACATAGCCGCCACCAACGAATTCCCGACCGATGAGTCGAACCTCAGCAGCCTTCGTCATTGCGTCTGCGGCTTCGATGGCGGGCACCAGTCCGCGCGTCTCGATCATGCCCAGTGCGATGCCATAGTTTTCAGTTGCCATCTTCAGTGTCTCCTGTTGCCTTCGTGAAAGGTGTGTAAAAACGTCAAAATGTACTTTGTCCCCGCGGACTCACCCGCTTCAGGACGCCGCCCCCATGGTTTCTTCCGGCGGCCATTCGTCGATGATCCCGGCAATCGTCAAGTCGGTGAGGATCTCGAAATTCCCGGCCGCGTAGCGCGCGGCGGAACCGCTCGCCAGGAAGACCCAGTTGCCGGGGCTCGCACCGACGGGGTCGGTGGCCACCTGGCGTTTGCCGTCCGCGTCGCGCACGATGCGAAACACCGAATGCTTCATGCCCTCGACCCGCGAGGTACAGACCAGCGAACCTTCAACCTGCAGGATCTGCATCGGGTTCCTCCGGTGGCCACTTGTCGATGATGCCGACAATCGTCAAATCGCTGGGGTAACCTTTGCTGCCTGCGGCCTCGCGTGCCGCGGAACTGCCGACGCAGATCACCCAGTCACCAGGCTTGGCACCAACCGCGTCCACCGCGACCACCAGGGAACTCCCATCCCGGACCACCTGGAGATGCTTGTGCTCCATTTCCGAGATGCGGTTGGTCGCCACCAGCGGCCGTTCAACCTGACATATCTTCATTTAATGCGCCCCCGCTTCGACAGCGGCGTCGACGGAGCACGCCAGCACCTCGACAGCCGAATTGGTGCTGCAATCCCTGACCAGTTGCAGGATGTGCAGCAACCCCTTGTCCGCCAGGTCCGCATAACGCACGTTCAATGCCCCGGCGACGCGCGCGCAGTGCTGCACCGCGCGGTCCCGGGCGCCCGGCACCTTGCCGTGGTAGTCGAAGCGCACCACAACGGGCACCGGCAGTCCGCGCGCCACGTTGAGTCCCTTGAAAATCCGGATGCCGACGTCGGTGTCCGCTGTCGCCTCCTCAACCGTGTTGAGATAGGCGAAATACATCAGGTTGCGCAGCTGGATCTCTTCGAAACCCACGCCCGCACCGATAAAGCGTTCGGCGTGCCCGGTATCCGGGTAGTGTTCACCGTGGGCGTTCTTCACGTACACGACCTGCGATATATTGTTCTCGATCAGGCGCGCGGCCAACTGCTGCATGCCCGGCGCCGACTCGGGCGCGGAACCGGCCAACGCCGTCGCAACGGCAGACGCCGCGTCCCCGGCGCTCATGTCCCGCGTGGATTGATACAACGCCAATGCATCGACGTAACTGTCGAGTGCGAGATCACCCCTGCCGTTCGGCAGATGCACGCGAATGGCATCCGTGTCGGTATCCAGGCCGATCAGGAGCAGATCGATGGAGGCGCCGCAACAGAAACTGTTTTCGACCGCTTCCCTGAACCCGTTCAGACGGTCAAGCCCGGCCTGGGCCGCCTTCCGGGTGTCCGAACCGTGTGCCGCACAGCCTTCGTGTTCCGGGTCCACCGAACTGTAGTGGTAGACCACGGCCTTCAGGTAACGGGTCGGGGCGTCGGCGAGGTTCGGCCGGCCCTCCCGGTAGCGCAGCATCTCCGTCTCGACCCATTTCTGCACGCTGTTCTCGATATCGAACATGGCCCCGGCGTAGGATTTCCGCCGAACCGAACGGTGCGGCAGACGCAGCACGTAGCGCACGACATGCGCCAGGCGTCCGTCGGCACAGGGCGAAATGTCCAGGGTGTGGAAACCACAGGCCTGCAGGAACCCGTCGAACCCGTCGGCATCCACGCTTGCCAGCGGGTCGTGCAGGAAGAAATCGTCACAGAAGTGCTTGTAGGTCTGGAACACACACCATGCGAACAGGCGGCGCATGTCCAACTGTTTCACCCATGCGCCCTCGAGGACCCCGCCCGGCAGTTCGAAACCGAATTTCTGCCTTGCGATGCGCTGCGCCTGCGCCACGAAGTCCGCCTCGTGCTGCAATGCAGAGAGTTCTTTGAGGGTCGGCACGATGCCGTCGAAAGCGTCCTTGACCGTGCGCTCGTAGGCCTGCAGTTGCGCGTTCTCGTCCTGCCTGCACAGGGGATGCGAACCGCCGCCGACGGCGGCACCGCGACCGCCGGCCGGGGACACGGCCCCCGGGCGGCGCATGGGCGCCCTGCCGATCGTGCGGCGCGATGCCAGCGAGCTTTGTCTGGATGAACGCAACATCTGCTATCCGATCATCTGCCGGCGTCAGCCGCGCGCACCGCCGGAAAAGGTGATCAGCGAGCCGTTCTCGGTGTTGCCGCTGCTGCCGGTAACGCGGCTGACCGGCTTCGGCGCCTCGGCCGGCGCACTGGCGCGCGCAGCCATTGCGCCCAGCGGCGCGCCGCGGCGCGACTGGTTGCGTACCGTCGCGGACGCTCCCTCGGTGCCGGTGACGTGATCGCCGCGCTCCCAGTCGTCGCCGGTGACCTTCTTGCCTGCATCCTGACCTTCGCCGGTGACGCGGGACTTGACCCGGCCGTCGGTGTGCCTGTCCACAGCGGGCGGTACTTCATCCGCCTGACCGGGACCCCGCCCGAATCGGGCCTGTTCCGTGCCCGTGACCTTGCCGGCGGCCATGCCGAACGGGCCGGTGATGCGGCCATGCTCGTACTGGTTCCCGGCCACCGCGGCCGACAGCGCCGGATGTTCGGAGGCATGCGCCGGCGTCTCGACACTGAAGTGAGTCCAGGGCGCGCCACCGATCGCCTGCGGAAAATCGGGTGCGCCGGGCTCCGCGGCAACCGCCGGGCAAGCCTCTGCCGCCTGGTCGCTGCCCACGTAAGGGGTACCGCTGACGGGCTCGCAGGCGCCCTTGTCCGCACCGGTCATACTGCCGTCGATGCCCGGCTGCTGACCGGTCATCACCGAGCCGAACATGCGCCGGTTAGGGGTCATGCGCGACTGGGCGGCGTCCCGTGCCGGGGCCTCGCAGTAACCCGCGTAAACTTCCATGCCCGCATAGGGCGTGCCGGTGACCGACTTGCAGGTGCCGGGCTCGTCGCCCGTCACCTTGCCGGAACGGCCGGTCATGGTGCCGGTGACGGCCTCGCCCCCGGGCGTGGACGATACACCAACCTTGCGGTCCTCGGCCTTGGGCGTGGCCGGGCAGAAATCTTCATACTGTTCCCGGCCGACATAGTCGTCCCCGGTCACGTTGCGGCAGGCGCCAGGCTCGTCGCCGGTAGTCTTGCCGCTGCGGCCAACCAGGGTTCCGGTGACCGCTCCGCCGCGCAAGGTGCCGCTGGCGCCTACCTTCGACGGCGCCTTGCGATGTTCGCCCAACTGCATGTACTGGGTGCCGGTAAGCTGCCGGTCCGCACCGGCTTCGCCGCCGGTGACCTTTTTCGAGGTGCCGACGTTGTCGCCCGTGACGGCCTTGCCCTTCTGGGTCTCGGCCCGGGTCTGGCGAATTGGCGCAGGCTCCGGCCGGGTGCCGCAGAAAGCCTCGGTCTGGCCGGCCGAAATATACTCGGACCCGGTGACGCGCTTGCAGGTGCCCGGCTCGTCGCCGGTCACTTTCTCACTGCGCCCCACCTCGTTGCCGGTCACCGCGTTGCCGCGGCCGGTCGCGCTCGACCCGGCGCGACGCTGGGCCTTCGGCGGCTCGGCCTGGCAGAACTCGCGGAACACGTCAGCGCCCATGTACTCGGTGCCGGTGACATTCCGGCAGGTGCTCTGCTCGTTGCCGGTCACCGCCCGGTCGCGATCGACCATGGTCCCGGTGACGACCTGGTCGTGGCTGGTGGTACTGGCACCGACTTTCCAGGGGGCGTCATGCGCCGCGCCTGTGGCGGGTTTCTTGCGCTGGCGCCCGGTGGGCGCACTCTTCTTGTGGCCGGCTCCACCGCGACGGCTGCGCTGGTCGCGCAGGGCGCGGGCGAGTTCGCGCCCGGACAGCTGGGGATTGACCGCCCGGGCGGTCTGCGCCTCGGTCATGCCCGAAGCGGCGATACCGGCCTTGCCGCGGGTCGAATGGGCCTGGCGGCGCGCCAGAGAGGCGGCCTTGGCGGGGCTCTGGACTATGGCTGTCTTGCGGCCGTTGCGGGCCCTGGAAGTGCGCAAGGCGCCGGATGCCGGCCGCTCGCGCCTTGGCGCCTGGACAGCAACGGTATCGCCGTCCTTGCAGCCGCAACCGCAGCCTTCCTTGTCCTTGGTCGGAGCGGGGGAAACCGCCGCCGACTTTGCGACATTGGCCGCGGAACGCGTCCGGTCAACACTGCTCACGGCCTGCTTGCCGCGCGTCGACATCGCTTTGCGTCGCGCAAACGCCGCGTCTCTTGCGGTACTGCTACTGGAAACCACGCCCCGCGAGGTGCGTGCACGCGGCGCCGGCGCGCGCTGAGCGGGTTCAGGGGATGACGCAGCCGGAGTACTGCTCACCGTCCGCTCCTGCGACTGCGGCAGCGCCTTCTTGCCGCCGGCAGACATTGCACGACGGCGCGCAAGCGCCATTTCTCTGCTGCTGTTGGATTTTGCACTCTGTGCCATCGTCATCCCCGTTACTTTTACCGACAACTTCACCGCCGGGCTTGCGCCCGGCAACCCTTACGAAGCTCAGCCACGACCTTCGTAGACCACGAAACACACACCCTGGCTCTGGGTGTAGTTGTCATAGCCGATCAGGCGAACGTGGTGGTCCGGGTACGAGCGGCGGCAGGATTCCAGTTCCTCGACCACGCGGTTCAGGTCCTGCTCGCCGAAGAACGGCAGTTTCCACATGGTCCAGTAATGATCGGTCGCCCTGCTCGGATGCTCGTGCTCGACTGCCGGCGTCCAACCCTGGGCGATCAGATAGGCGATCTGGTCATAGACCTCTTCCTGGCTGAGCTTGGGCAAGAAACCGAAGGTTTCGAGGGTCTGGGCGGTTTGGTAATCACCAACCTCTTTGCTAGGCATAGCTTTTTCCTCTATCTGTATCTTTGACTTGTTTGAATGGTGGTGGCGTGCGCCTGATCAGACGTCCAGCTTGTCCACGGTTTCGAACTCGAACTTGATTTCTTTCCAGGTTTCCATCGCGATGGCCAGTTCAGGGCTGTGCCTGGCAGCTTCAGTAAGGATATCGCGGGCCTCCTTCTCGATCTCGCGGCCTTCGTTGCGGGCCTTGACGCTGGCCTCCAGCGCGACCCGGTTGGCCGCGGCGCCAGCAGCGTTGCCCCAGGGGTGGCCCTGGGTGCCGCCGCCGAACTGCAGCATGGAGTCGTCACCGAAGATGGTGACCAGTGCCGGCATGTGCCAAACGTGGATACCGCCGGATGCGACCGCGAAGACGCCCGGCAGGGAGCCCCAGTCCTGGTCGAAGAAGACCCCGCGCGAGCGGTCTTCCGGCACGAAGGATTCACGCAGTTGGTCGACGAAGCCGAGGGTCGAGTTGCGGTCGCCTTCCAGCTTGCCCACCACGGTGCCCGTGTGCAGGTGGTCGCCACCGGACAGACGCAGGCACTTGGCCAGCACGCGGAAGTGGATGCCGTGCTTGGGGTGACGGTCTATGACCGCGTGCATGGCGCGGTGAATGTGCAGCAGCATGCCATTTTCGCGGCACCAGTTCGCCAGGCCCGTATTGGCGGTGAAACCGCCGGTCAGGAAGTCGTGCATCAGGATCGGCGAACCGACCTCCTTGGCGAATTCGGCGCGCTTGTACATCTCTTCCGGGGTCGCGGCGGTAACGTTCAGGTAGTGTCCCTTGCGCTCGCCGGTCTCCTGCTCGGCCTTCTGGATGGCTTCACCGACGAATTCGAAGCGGTCGCGCCAGCGCATGAACGGCTGCGAGTTCACGTTCTCGTCGTCCTTGGTCATATCCAGACCGCCACGCAGGCACTCGTACACGGCACGGCCGTAGTTCTTGGCCGAAAGGCCGAGCTTGGGCTTGATGGTCGCACCCAGCATCGGACGACCGTATTTGTTCAGACGGTCACGCTCGACCTGTATGCCGGCCGGCGGGCCCCCGCAGGTCTTGATGTAGGCGATCGGGAAGCGGATGTCTTCCAGGCGCAGGTGCTTAAGGGCCTTGAAGCCGAACACGTTACCAACCAGCGAGGTCAGCACGTTGACCACGGAACCCTCTTCGAACAGATCGATCGGGTAGGCCACGAAGGCATAGAAAGACTCGTTGTCGCCCGGGACGTCCTCGATGCGGTAGGCACGGCCCTTGTAGTACTCGAGGTCGGTCAGCAGTTCCGACCAGACGGTACTCCAGGTACCGGTGGACGATTCCGCGGCAACAGCCGCCGCGACTTCCTCACGCGGGACCTCAGGTTGCCCGGTGACCTTGAAGCATGCCAACAGGTCAGTGTCCAACGGAACATAGTCCGGGGTCCAGTACATGTCACGGTATTCTTTTACGCCTGCATCATATGCCTTGGCCATGGTTTAACTCCTGCGCTATCGCTGATTGATTCGAGCCGGAAATGGATCCTTGGATGTGGTGCCGAAGCATAGGATTGCGGCTAACCGCATTTCCAATAGATCCTATCTTCGAAAACCATAGATCCAAATCTATGATTCGTTGACGAACAATACAGAGGGAGCGACTTGCCCTTGAGCGAACCCTGTCCACTCCCTCGATTGGAACGCGCAACGCGTTGAAAATTAGATAACAAGCCCACATGCCGGGGGTAGACAGCTGCGGCTGCTCCGACTGACCTGCTGCACGGGACAGTCCCGGGCCACGCCACCACCCGGTCGCGGGACGCCAATCCCGGCGGCCCTGAATCGGCCACGTCCCCGCAAGGCCCGGCCGGGTCTGGTGTTCCACTGTGGTTGCTGCCGTTGAAATCATAAAGGCGTGCTTGCGGACGATGGGGTTAGCCGCGCGCGGTCCTCGGTGTTTCCGTACTTCTGGAGCAGAGTCCGCAGCGCCGTTTCCTTGTCCGGGAAGAACGCATCCCTGCCAAGCTGCTCAACAACACCGCCGCGCTCGAGCAGGCTGCGCACCTGGTGCTTCAGGCCGCTGAACATGAGCCATACGCCAACTTTATGGAGCCGGTCGGCCACCTCACGGATCTTTTCCTCGCCCGAGGCATCGATGTCGTTTATACCGCTGCCCACGACAAGGATCACCTTCGCTCTGGGAAACTCCGATATCGCCTCCAAGATAACATCTTCAAAATAAGCGACATTGACGAAGGTCAGCGAACCGTCAAAACGCACCGGAACGAAGAGCTCGCTCATCGGCGTCAGTCGGTTTGCCTTGATGCCGCCGAGGGTACCGTCCGGTTTGCGGGCCACGATGTCTGCACGCGGCTTCATCGTCCGGATCAGGAAATGCAACACGGTCAGCGAGACCCCCAGCAGGATCCCGTTGGCGATCGCCGGCGCCATGACCAGGGTCGCGACGAAGGTCACCACCCCGGTCAGCGCGCCGACACGGTCGACCTCCCAGGCCAGCACCAGTGGCTTGATCCTGATCAGGCTGAACACCGCCATCATCACGATCACCGCCAGCACGGCCTGCGGCAGGTGGTACAGGTACCCGGTGAAGAACAGCAGCACCAGCACCACGGCGAACGCGCTGACGATCGCAAACAATCCGGTCTTGGCCCCGCTCCGCGCCGCAACCGCGGAACGAGAGAACGAGCCGCTGACGGTAAAAGAGCTGAAGAAGCTGCCGGCGATATTGGCCAGTCCCTGACCAATCAGTTCCTTGTTGGCATCGACGCGCTCACCGGTGCTGGTCGCGATCGCCTTTGAGATCGACGTCGCCTCCATGAAGCCGATCAGCGCCATGACCAGCGCGGCAGGCAACAGGGCGAGAACCAAGTCCCAGTGCACCGTCGGTACCTCAAGACTGGGCAGGCCCTCGGGGATCACGCCGACGACGTCGCCCCCTGCGGACAAGGCCACCTTGCCGTCCTTGACACCCTGGAAGCCGCCAGCGCCGACTTTCATCGGCCGCAGCATCATCCGGGGCCTTCGACGTGGAACAGCAGCTCCCGCCCGCCCTGCTTCGAACCCTGAAGTATCACGATGGTGCAGTTCGACCCGCAGCCGCGTCACGTCGCGCTTGCGCGCCGCCTGCTCGAACGCCAGCGCCGGGACCTGGGACCGGACCCCGGCCGCCCCGGCCACCGCATCCAGGTCGCCGTCGCGCTCCAGCTCATCGGCGAAACGGCTGATACCGGCCAGCTCGGTGGTGATCTCCGCCATGCGCTTCTGCGCATCGTCGAGCTGCTGCAAGCTTGGCGACAATCTGCGGATCCGCGATCTGCGCCGTCTTCACCGTGACCTTGTGTTCAAAGCCGATCAGCGCACTGATCGACGTCGCCGCCAGCACCGCGAACAAAACCCCCGGCAGCCGAGGACGATAGCGGCGCAGTCCGGCGATCAACAGCCAGGCACCGACCGCGAACCCCAGAGTCGGCCAGTGGGTATCAGGCACCTGGCGGACCACCCGCCACAGATCGGCGAGGTAGGATTCGGTGCGCGGAAATGGCACACCCAGCACCTTGCTGAGTTGCGACAGGCCGATGATCAGTGCTGCCGCATTCGTGAACCCGACAATAACCGGACTCGACAGCAGGTTCACGACCGCCCCCAGACTCAGCACGCCGAGTGTCAGCCGCAGTATCCCGACCATCAGGGCCAGCATCACGGACAGCTCGACGAACATATCCGAGCCGGGGTTTGCAAAGGGGATCAATGCAGCCGCGGACATCAGCGACAGCATTGCCACCGGACCGGTATGCAGCTGGCTCGACGACCCCCAGAGCGAGGCGATGATCACCGGGACAAAAGACGCGTAGAGGCCGTACACGACGGGCAACCCGGCCAACTGCGCATACGCCATGCTCTGCGGCACCAACACCAGGGCCACGGTGATCCCGGCGATCAGATCGGTGCGGAGACCGGCGCGCGACATCGGGAACCAGCGCAGGAACGGCAACAGCCGGGAGAAGAATGCGTACAAGACCACTCGCCCGTGGAACAACACTTGAGGTCGGACAGTTTCCCCAGAAACTTCTCTCGCTAACCAATCAATATTTCAATATATCACAGATAGACTAAACTCTATACTTGGTCTCGACGGGCCGCGTCACGCGATCTCGTGATAAGCTTCCGCGGCCGAAATACAGCGGCCGCGCCTGCCGAAGTAGCTCTTGCTCCGCATGAAGGCTGATCGCACGATCGGGGTCTTCGCAGGCGAGCACGCGTAGGATTTAACGTCGCCGCCGCACGAACCCTGCCCGGCGCCACGGCTCGCCGATTTCTACGAGAAGCACCGCGGCCATTCGGACGCCGGCCAAACCTGTATACAACCCGCGCAAGGAACTCGTCTGCCGTGGAACGCACCTTCGAAAACCTGCTGTACGCCAGCCGCTGGCTGTTGGCACCCATCTATTTGGGACTCAGCCTTGCGTTGCTGGCGATCGGAATAAGTTCTTTCAGGAGGTCCTGCACATACTGCCGGCGATCCTGGAGACCTCGGAGGCCGACCTGGTCCTGGTCGTCTTGAGCCTGGTCGATATCGCCCTGGTCGGCGGGCTGCTGGTGATGGTCATGCTCAGCGGCTACGAGAACTTCGTGTCGCGGATCGACCAAGGAGGGTGGAGAAAAGCTCGATTGGCTGGGAAAGCTCGACTCGCTCGCTAAAGCAGAAGGTGGCGGCATCGATCGTGGCCATTTCTTCCATACACCTGCTCAAGGCGTTCATGAACCTGACGCATATCGATAACGACAAGCTCATGTGGTACGTCATCATTCATATGACCTTTGTCATCTCTGCAATGGGTATGGCCTGGGTGGATCGCCTGAACCAGCACTGAGGCAACTTGCAATGTCGGTTGGTTTCTCGGAATACGTCGCCTGTCTCGACCAGGAACACCAGCAGCACCGCGAGACCCTGGAATCTTCCTATCACAAGGCCGCAAGGGTCATGTCACCGCATGGCCTGCAGAATTACCCCGAAGGCATGCGCGCCATGTAAACCAGGGCCGGTGACACTACCTGGTTCTGACCTATGTCCAGGAGATGCCGGGCGTGGTCAAGGAAGTCGGCGAGGACTTCATCCCGGATATCGTCGAGGCCATGATGAAACCGGCATCGCATACCTCGGGCAGCGTCATTGCGCTTATCCTGGCCAATATGCCCATGGTCTCGCAGCGCCTCGGTGATGCGGAACTGGTGCGGGGCTTCCTCGACCAAGCGGCTGCACCAGATGGCCGGCAAGGCGCCGCGTGGCATGCTCGCGATGCTGGAGAATCTCGACGAACTGCTTGCCAAACTGACCCTTGGTGGGCTGCGCCGCTGGGTGATGTGGGGAGCGCAGGCGCACCAGCGCGATCTCGACGGCCAGATGGGCTACTTCGCCTTCAAGACCGAATCGGCAAGCTCCATTTTGCAGAAAGAGCGCCGCGGCACGCTGTTCGTCAACAATCAGCGCAAGCTCAATTTCTACCTGCGCGCCCTGTGGGCGCGCGTCTTCCTGATGCGCCCGACCTCCGGCGACTACGAAAGCCGCACCGGACTCAAGCCGTGCATCGAAGACTTCCAGATACATGTGCCGGACGCCTACGACCCGTTTTGCGGCATCGACGGCATCGAAATCTACCCCCCGGCGGCCGCACATGCCGCGGCACACATGGTCTACACCCGTGACCCGATCTCTGCGGTGCAATTGTCGCAGGCGCAAATGCGTTGCATCGAGCTTTTCGAAGATGCGCGCGTCGAATACCTGGCCTACTCCGAGTCCCCTGGGCTGCGCAAGCGGTGGCTGTCTTTCCTCACCTCGGAATCCAGCGAGGAAGACGAGGTGGTCGAGATCCACGAGGCCATGGACCTGATGATGCGCACCACGCGCGCTATCATGGACCCCGACTACGACGATGAACTCGCAGTCATCAACTCGATCGCTGGGGACTTTCGCGGCGCACTGGAGCAGGACCCTTACAATCCCCGCATCGCCTGGATGGCCGGCGTCGACTTCTACAATAAGCTGGCCGAGATCTCGCGCATCCCCAGCGTGCGCATCATGTCCGACTGGCCCATCGCGTACCGCGACGACAACCGTTTCTTCTGGGATTTCGACGAGAACATGTTCGTTGAACATGGTGCGGACTACATCCCGGCGACCCAGCAGCAGATCCGCAAGACCGTCTCTGCCATAGAGATGGCCAACGAGGTCGACTGCGAGCTGGCCGGCGACAACTTCGCGGTCCACGGCTTCGCCGCGGACGGTCGCCACGATGTGCAGTACTGCCGGTTCACGGATTTCGGGCAGCACTACGACGACGCCAAGTCACAGCTGGCCGGCATGAAAGGCAACCTGTCGACCCGCATGGGCGCCGCGCTGCGCCATGCCGGCTGGCACCTGAGCGAGCAGCCGGCACAGAAGCGTTTGGTACTGTTGATCACCGACGGCGAGCCGGCGGATATCGACGAGCGCGACCCGCAGTACCTGCGCCACGATACGAAAAAGGCCGTCGAGGACCTGGCCATGCGTGGTATCTACACCTACTGCCTGACACTCGATCCCGATGCCGACCGCTACGTGGCGCGCATATTTGGCGAGAACAACTACTCGATCGTCGACAATGTCGAGCGGTTACCGGAAAGACTAACCAACGTGTTCGCCGCACTGACCGGGTAGCCTTCCCTGGCGCGACTTCGGTGCGCCGATCAAGTCCCGGCCCCGCCATCCCCCATCGAGGGCACCGTGTGACTTCCGCCCCGAATTGTTGCAGACTGAAACTCCGATCGCCCTGCCAAGGCCCTCGGCAAGGGGCCTCGAGTTGTTTTCGTTCCCTTGGGGCTTTCTCTCTGCGACGCATTCGGCAGAAGGTCGCTATCGCACATGGAGGTAGTCAAGATGTCTCAACGCCACCCGATAGTCGCAGTAACGGGTTCTTCAGGGGCCGGCACTTCAACAGTGAAAACCGCCCTGGAGCACGTCTTTCAGCGTCTGAGTGTCAATGCTGCCGTGGTGGAGGGTGACAGCTTCCACCGCTACGACCGCAAGGAGATGCGCAAACAGCTGAAGCTCGCCAAAAAAGAGAACCGCAATCTCACCCACTTCGGCCCGGACGGAAATCTGTTCGATCGGCAGTACGAACTGTTCAAGTCGTACGGCGAGAGCGGCACAGGCATGCGCCGTTACTATATTCACAGTGAGGAGGAGGCCGAGCTCCATGGCGCGCGACCCGGTACCTTCACAGAGTGGCAGTCATTGCCGCCGGATACCGACCTGCTGTTCTACGAGGGCCTGCACGGCGGCGTGGTGACCAAGGATTACAATCTCCGCGAACAGGTGGATCTGCTGATCGGGGTTGCGCCGACCATCAATCTGGAATGGATACAGAAGATCAAGCGCGATACCGCGGAACGCGGTCATGAGCAGGAAGGCGTCATGGATACGATTTACCGGCGTATCTATGACTACATGCACTACATCGTCCCGCAGTTTTCCTTAACCGATATCAATTTTCAGCGCACCCCCCTGGTCGACACCTCCAATCCATTCATCGGACGGGAGATACCCTCGCCGGAACAAAGCCTGGTGGTGATCCATTTTCTCAATCCCGGGGTTTCTGACGAGTACAAACTGAAACTCAAGGGCCTGATCGAAGGCACCATCATCACGGGCTTCAATACCCTGGTGATACCAGGCACCAAGATGACCTATGCGATGGAGATGATCCTTTCGACGCGGATCTCGGACTTGCTTAAAAAGCGCGGGCACCTCTGACCCAGACCGGGAGTCAGGCCGACTTGAAAGGCAGAACCTTTTTCGCACGCGGCTCGCAGCCATGCTCCCTGAAACGCTGTTCCATGAGGACCAGCGCCTTGCCGAATTCACCGACAAGTCGGTTGTGCAGCTCGCGTGCGTTGTCCTGGTAATACACCAGTTCGATGGACGCCGGTTCGTTCAAGTCATCGCGTCCCTGGTCTTAGCGGAACAGCCAGGCCAGCATGATCAGTCTGCCACCATGCCCTTCACGCACCGCATAGGCCTGGGTATCGACAAAGATGACTTCTTCCTCGTCGATTACCGACTGCACCTGCATGCTGCGGACAGGCACGAAAACATGCTCATACTGGCAGCGTGACAACATCAGACGGCAACGGTTGTAAAGGGCCGCCGGGATGCCGATCCTTTCACGCGCGACCTCGTCGGGCTGAAAGAAGGTCTCTGTAACGGCCTTGCTCATGCGCCGCGCCCGCCTTGCGGTCGAACCTGCAAAATGCTTAAAGGCTGACGCGAATCTCGAGGTTCATGGCACTGCGGGGGGAAATTGATCGTTTCTGGCCGTTGTTGGTGCCGTTGCATTCTGTCCTGATTCCAAAAACCTTCATGCTTCTTGCAGGTCAATCGTCCTCATCCAGCTCGGGATCCCATCCCAGCTCGCGCGCTCGCGCCACCGCGGCATCGTATATCTCGCGATGTCTTCGCCCCAGTTCGGGTGGCAGATCGGATACCAGGTAGCCATATTTCTCCCACTCCCTGGTGACCTTGTCATAGAGCGCATCGACACGCTGACCCGTCCAGCCCTCGCCGGTCTCGGATTCCGGTATCAATCCGAACACCCAGGCATCGCGAATGATGTTGCCGATTCGATTCATTGCGCCGCGCGGGTCCTTGTCGATACCCATATACTTCTTCTGGATCATATATCGTTTGCTTATATGCCTGATGATTAGCATTATTCTAACAAAATCTGTCTGATACCCTGATTTCAAATGCCGCACGACAACTTTACCCTGCTGGACTATATCCGCCACGGTCAGCCCGTCGGAGGAAATCTCTTCCGCGGCCAAGGTGTCGATGACCCGCTTTCAGAAAAGGGGTGGCGGCAGATGCGTCAGACCGTCGAGAACATCGACGGCTGGGACCGGATCATCAGCTCGCCACTCAGCCGCTGTGCCGAGTTTGCAAACTGGCTGGCCAAGCAACGCGACCTGCCGCTGGAGATATGCGACGACCTCAGGGAGGTCGGCTTCGGGGCATGGGAGGGCCTGAATCGCGACCAGCTGCGGCGGAACCGCGCCGCAGACTACCTGGCCTTTTTCCAGGACCCGGTCAACAACCGTCCTGCCGGCGCGGAACCATTGGAAGCCTTTCGCGCCCGGATCGGGGCCGTGTTCGACCGGCTGCTCGAATCCTATCCGGGCCAACACCTCCTGATCGTCGCCCACGCCGGCGTGATCCGGGCAACACTCGGGCATGTCACTCAGGCGCCGACAATCAGCTGGTACCGCACGATCGTCGACAACGCCGCCATCAGCCGATTCGTACTTGATCGCGAGTGCGCCAAGCTGGTCACGCACAATTGGCGACCGAACCTTTAAACTGCCAGGCACCCAGGCCGTGGCCGGTCATGTTTGGCCTGCGCACGAAACATGTCGGTTGGAGATTGGAAGATGGCCTTTGCACGCCTGCTTTTTCGGGTACTCCTCACCCTGCTCATCCTGCTGGCCGTGATCGGCCTGCTGCTGCCCTCCTCTGCCCGGGTCGAGCGCTCGATCGTGGTCGATGCACCGGCCACGGCGATCTTTCCGCACCTGAACGGTATGCGCGCGTTTCATGCATGGTCGCCCTGGTCGGGTATAGATGCCGAAACCCGGTACCGCTTCGAGGGCCCGGAACACGGCGTCGGTTCGCGCATGACCTGGGCGAGCGGAGACAGCCAGGTCGGACAGGGTAGCCAGGAAATCATCGACAGCGTGCCGGATCGACGGGTCGAGATGCAGCTGGAATTCGGCGACAAGGGAAACGGGACCGCCACGTTTCTGCTGGAACCCGAGGGCTCGGCGACACGGGTTCGCTGGGAATTCCACACCGTGTTCGGCTGGGACGTGTTCGGGCGTTATGTCGGTCTGATGCTCGACAGCATGATCGGCATCGCCTATGACAAAGGGCTGAAGGACCTCAAGTCCAGGGTGGAACAGGCACAAGAAAAGCCCTGAACCCGGCGCGGCTGCGGCTGAACGGTCGCAATGCGAAGACTGCAGCCGAACCGTCCAGGCGCGATTTTCCCATACAGGCAATGGCCGTTCAGTTCACGGCCGAGGACAAAAGACATGGCAGAGGCGCTCGGCAATAACAGCTACCTGATCGATACCGGGCTTTACGGCCCCGCGCACGGCGCCTGCTATCTGGTGGAGGACAGCGGCGAACTCGCGATCATTGATACCGGTACCCATAATTCGCTGCCACAGGTGCTCGAGACCATTGCTGCGGTGGGTGCGACGCCGCAAAAGGTGCGCTACGTGATTCCCACCCATGTACACCTCGACCATGCCGGTGGTGCCGGGCAACTGATGGATAGCTGCCCGAATGCGACCCTGGTTGTCCACCCGAAGGGTCTTCCGCACATGATCGACCCCAGCAAACTGCAGGCCGGGGCCATCGCGGTGTACGGCGAGGAGGCCTTCCAGCGCGACTTCGGCGATCTGAAGCCAGTTCCCGAAGAACGCACCGTGGCGGCGTCAGATCTGCAGGACTTCGAACTCGGCGGACGCAGGCTGCAGTTTCTCGACACCCCGGGGCACGCCAACCACCACGGCTGCATATTCGATCACCGCAGCGGTTATTTCTACACTGGCGACACCTTCGGCCTCGGGTACCGACAGTTCCGGCACAACGGATCGGCGCTGGTGGTGGCAACCACTACGCCGGTCGCATTCGATCCCGACGCCTGGTTCGAGAGCCTCGACAGGATGATGGCCTTCGACCCGGCGGCCTGCTGTCTGACCCATTTCGGCAAGATCGACCGACCGGCAGAGAAGGTGGACATGCTGCGTGAGAGCATAAGGGCCCATGTGGCCATCGCCCTGGAAGAGGAAAACCGCGATCCCGATGGCCGGGAGGCGCGCCTGAAGGCTGCCGTCGACCGGCTCCTGGTCGATGCCGGATGCGCGCACAGCGAGCTTTCCGCCGATCAGGTCCGGCATATCTTCGAGTCCGATATCGAACTGAACGCGCAGGGCCTCAACGTATGGCTGATCCGGCGGGCCAAGAAGGGCAAATAGCCCAGGGCTATCGGCGTCTTTGAAAACCCCGAATGCCGCGCGCGGCCGGCGCCGCTATAATCCCGCCCATTGCACGAACCCAGGCCACACCATGCAACAGACAGACGACCTGCGCATCGAGAAGATCTACGAGGCAGAGGCACCGGCAGCGGTGCACAAACGCCACCCGATCACCGACGAGGCGGCGCATACGGTATACGGGACACGTGCGGCCATTCACCGCATTCTCGCCGGCGAGGACGACCGCCTGCTGGTGGTGATCGGTCCCTGCTCGGTACACGACCCCAAGGCCGCGATCGAATATGCGAACAAACTGATCGCGGTGCGCGACCGCGTTAAGGAAGACCTGCTGATCGTGATGCGTGTCTATTTCGAAAAGCCACGGACGACGGTCGGCTGGAAGGGTCTGATCAACGACCCGGATCTCGACGAGAGCTACCAGATCAACAAGGGCCTGAACCTCGCGCGCGCGCTGCTGCTGCAGATCAACAACATGGGCCTGCCTGCGGGCACCGAGTTTCTCGACCTGATCAGCCCGCAGTACATCGCTGACCTGATCAGCTGGGGTGCCATCGGCGCGCGCACCACCGAAAGCCAGGGCCACCGCGAGCTGGCCTCGGGCCTTTCCTGCCCGGTCGGGTTCAAAAACAGTACGGACGGCAGCATGGGGATCGCGGTTGATGCCATGCGTGCGGCCGAACAACCGCACGTGTTCCTGTCGCTGACCAAAGCGGGTCAATCGGCGATCTTCAACACCCGCGGCAATCGCGACACCCATGTGATCCTGCGCGGTGGTGAACGTCCCAACTACGACAGGGAATCGGTGGCAGAGGCCACTGAGGCGATGAGCAAGGCCGGCCTGAAGCCGAATCTGATGATCGATTTCAGCCACGCCAACAGTCGCAAACGACACGAAAGACAGATCGATGTCGGCGAGGACGTGGCGCACCAGATCGGCCGCGGCAACCGGAACATCATCGGGGTCATGATCGAGAGTCACCTGGTCGGCGGCCGCCAGGACCTGGTCAAGGGTACCGAATTGACCTATGGGCAGAGCATCACCGACGCCTGTCTGGCGTGGAAGGACAGCGAACCCCTGCTGGAGATGTTGGCGGAAGCGGTGCGCAAACGTCGCAAAGCAGCAGCCGGCTGACAGCAAGGAGCCGGCGCATCCGCGGGTCTCTGCCTGGGCGGCGGTTCAGAATTCGTCGAACCCGGCCTTGCGGAACCACTCCTTCGCCTTTGCCTCGTCGCGCTCGACGCCGTTGCCTTCGCGGTACATCATGCCGATCGTCGTCATCGCACCCTGCAGGCCCTGTTCGGCGGCCCTGGAGAACCACTCCAGTGCCTTCTCCCCATTCTTCTCGACGCACTCACCCTGCATGTACATGAACCCCAACCCGTGTTGTGCCAGCCCCATGCCCGACTCGGCGGCCGCCGTCATGTAGCGCAGGGCCATCGGCGGATTCCCGACCATACCGAGCCCGTTCTGCGCCATGATCGCCATCCGGTATTGCGCCTCCGGGTCCCCCTGCTCGGCACGCGGCGCCAACAGACGCGTGGCTGTACTGAAGTGCTTGGATTCGAACGCGGCGATACCGCTGCTCATGTCCATATCGGGGCCGTCGTATTCATTCATCGTGTTCATTTCTCCTGTGATTCGCGGCCGGCGGCCGGTAGTCCCCGGGGCGGATCGCAACCCGGCATCGCACCGCGACGCAGACCCGGCCGTGTGTATCGAAAAAGGCATACTCAAAGCGCGGGGTGGCCCGTCCCCGTTCGCCGAGCCGTTCGCGGATCTCCTGCTCCTGGTCGGGCTCCAAAACGAACCGCAGCTCCATGTCCGAGCGCCCCTCGTGTCGAAAGTCCAATGCAAGCTCACGCGTCCACACCTGATGGCCGGGAAACACCCTGCTGCATGCCAACGCGGCAACCGGGTCGGCGAGACAGGCCATGGCGCCGCCGAACATCCCTCCACCCGGGTTGCGGTTGCCCGCCAACGGCAGCAGCAGGCGCACCCGACGCCAATCGTCGCTCAGCTCCAGCACGCGCAAGCCCATGGCGTGAAACGGCGGATACCATTCCATGCGGCGTGCGGGAGAAAGCCTGCGTCTTAACATCTCCGGTATCCGCATAGACTTATATCACCGTAACGAAGGCTGCAAACGCCGTAAATGGGCGGGGATTGCCGTCGCATACATGGGGCGAATCGAGCCCGATCCAAGTTACACTCCGTACCAGAAAACTCTGACACGCCCGACACTCATGCAGACAGCGCTCGCCGATTTCATTCGAGACACCCCGGCCGGCCGGGAAGCCGACCAGATCCTGCGTGCCTGCGTCCATTGCGGATTCTGCACTGCGACCTGCCCCACCTACCAGTTGCTCGGCGACGAACTGGACGGCCCGCGCGGCCGAATCTACCAGATAAAGCAGGTGCTCGAAGGCGAGCCGGCCAACAAGACCGTGCGCAGCCACCTCGATCGCTGTCTGAGCTGTCGCTCCTGCGAAACGACCTGCCCCTCGGGTGTGAATTATCACCGCCTGCTCGACATCGGGCGCGAACAGGTGGAACGACAGGTGCCCCGGTCGCTGTCACAAAAAATACTGCGGCGCCTGCTGATCGAGACCCTGGCCTACCCGAAACGCTTCACGCCCTTGCTGCGCATGGGGCAATGGATGCGTCCGCTGCTGCCACCGGCGCTGCGCAGGAAGGTGCCGGTGGCCAGGAATGCGCGTCGTCTTGCGCCTGCTGCGCCTGGTGAACGCCGGGTGCTGATGCTGGACGGCTGCGTGCAGCCGGGACTGGCGCCCGAGATCAACGACGCCCTGGAGGTCGTGCTTGGGCGCCTGGGGATCGGTGTCCAACGCACGCCGGAGGCCGGCTGCTGCGGCGCCCTGCCGCATCACCTGGGCGACACCGAGCGTGCATGTGAAATGGCCCGCCGCAATATCGATGCCTGGTACCCGGCGCTGGAGGCCGGCGCAGAGGCAGTGGTGGTGACGGCGAGCGGCTGCGGTGCGCATCTGCAGGACTACCCAAAGCTGCTGGCGGACGACCCGGCCTATGCGAAAAAGGCCTTGCGCCTTGCGAGCCTACTGCGTGACCCGTTGCAGATCCTGGCACGGGAACCACTCGAGGCCCTGCGCCTGCGCCCACGCAAGGCCAGGCTCGCCGTGCATACACCCTGCACACTGCAACATGCGCTGAAACTCAATGGCGAGACGGAAAGACTGCTGCTTTCACTGGGCTATGAACTCTGCGCGGTGAATGACGGGCATCTTTGCTGCGGTTCGGCGGGTACCTATTCCATGCTGCAGCCGGATCTCGCCAACCAGCTGCGCGAGCGCAAGCTGCATGCGCTCAGGGCCGACCACCCGGACCTCATCGTCAGCGCCAACATCGGCTGCCTAATGCACCTCGGCGAGGCCGGGGGCATCCCGGTCCGGCACTGGCTGACCATGGTTGCGGAAGACCTGCACGACTGAGTCGTTGCAGTGCTCAGACCTGCAGCGCCCCGGTAATCCAGCCGCGCCATTGCCGCAACAGATCGACATGGCTCGCTGCGATCGCGATACGCGGTTCCAGGGACAAACCGCTCTCGAACTCGCCGCCATAGTCGCTCAGTACACCGCCCACCGCACCGCTCTCGCTCAATATCAGCCGGCCAGCGGCGTAGTCCCAGAGCCGCTGTCCGCCATGCAGGTAGACCTGGCAGCGATTGCGGGCAATCCAGCACCAGTCCAGGGCCACCGAGCCGAAACTGCGCTGCGAACGAACCGGCGATCGGCTGGCGATGGTGCGGATCAGGGCGGCGGGCAGCCGTTTGAGGTCCACCATCGCCATCGCCTCTTCGAGGGCCGCCGGCGACCCTGTGGCACTCAGCGGTCGCCCGTTCAACCAGGCGCCCTCACCCCGCAAGGCACTGAAACACTCATCGCGCACGGGGTCGTAAACGACAGCCGCCTGTACCGCGCCGGCATAGATCAGGGCCAGTGAAACAGCAAAGAATGGGATACCGGCGGCAAAATTGCCGGTGCCGTCGAGGGGATCCAGGCACCACAGGCCGGCGCCCGGCGACGCCAGCAGGCGTTGCTGCTCGGCCGCTGTTCATCTCTTCGCCGAGCAGGTCATAGTGCGGCCAGTGGGCGCCGAGCTCCCGCTGCAGCCGGTCCTGCATCGCCAGGTCGGCCGCGGTGATCAGGGAGCCGTCTGCCTTGACATCCGAATCGACAGATTCGAAACGCCCCATCAGCTCCTGTATCGCGGCCGCCTTGACCAGCTGCCTTACCTCTTCCAGGCTGTGTGCATCCATCATGATGCCGCAGAGGATAGCCGACCCACTCCCGCATGGGTAACCCCCGGTGCGAAGCAAAAATAGGTGGGACCCCCTATTGATATGCAGCGGTGGCCGGCCTACGCTTGTGAGCTAAGCCGTACTTGAGGATTCCTGCCCATGGTGCTACACCGCCTTCTGCTCGCCTTACTGATTCCGGCCGCGATCGCGGCGCCCCCCGCCGTGGCCGCCAGTCTGCAGGAACAAAGGGCCACCTTCCTGATGGCGGAACAAGCGCTGGACCGTGGCGACGTGGCCGGGTTCAGGCGACTCAGCGACAGCGTCCGCGACTATCCACTGTACCCCTACCTCGAGTACGAAGCCCTGCTGAAAAGCCTGGAC
Source organism: uncultured Gammaproteobacteria bacterium (assembly GCA_963753845.1). Lineage (GTDB taxonomy): Bacteria > Pseudomonadota > Gammaproteobacteria > Chromatiales > Chromatiaceae > Thiosocius. The sequence goes on along the minus strand of CAVWEI010000001.1, from coordinate 20,276 downwards.
CAGGCCGGCAACCGGCAGGTAAGTGACTTCCTCGAGACCTACCGCTCGACCCCTCTGGCCTGGCGTCTGCGCGCGCGATGGCTGGACCAACTGGCCAAGCAGAAACGCTGGTCCGATTACCTCGCCTTTTACGAACCGTCAAAGAGCATCGACCGCCGCTGTGACCATCTGCGTGCCCTGATTGCAACCGGCAAAGCGGATCAAGCATTTCCGCAAGTGGCGGAGATCTGGTTGTACGGGAAATCGCGACCGAGCGCCTGCGACCCGGTGTTCAATGCGTGGAGCAAGGCGGGACACCGGACCACGGACATGAACTGGCAACGGATCGAGAAGGCCATGGAGGCCGGGCAGTGGAAGCTTGCCGAATACCTCGGGCGAGATCTTTCCAAGGCAGACCAGGCCTGGATCGGGCAATGGGTGAAGCTGTACCAAACACCCGCTCGTGCCGGCGACCCGGATGGGTTCGGCCAACCACATCCCTATCGCGAGGCGATGCTGTCGTATGCGACACGCCGGCTGGCGCGTCGGGACGGGTTGAAGGCCGCGCAACTGTGGCAGACGATCAAGCCGCGCTACCCCTTCAGCGAGGCGCAAATCCAGGACACCGAGCAATACATCGTGCGCAATCTGGAGCGCACACCGGGCGATACCGCATACGCGTTTATCCGCGGCGTGAATGTGGGCGATGACGACCTGCCGGCGCAGGAGGCACGGGTAAGGGCTGCACTGCAGCGGGAAGACTGGCCGCAGGTGCTGCGCTGGATCGCCGCCATGCCCGAGAACGAGCGTAGCCAGGAAAAGTGGTCCTACTGGCGTGCACGTGCGTTGCAGGGGACGGGGGATACCGCCGCGGCAGACACCCTGTACAGGGAAGTTGCCAAGGATCGCAGCTATTACGGATTCATGGCAGCAGATCGGATAGGCAGCGACTACCACCTGGATCACGCCGAAACACCGGCCACCGCAAGTTGCCTGCGCCGCATCGCCGACCTGGAAGGGATCGAGCGAGCGCAGGAGCTGTTCATCCTCGAGCGCTGGAGCGACGCGCGCAGGGAATGGCGGGCCGCAACCAAAGACATGGATCCCCAGCAGCTGCGTGCAGCGGCCAAACTGGCCCAAAAGCACGGCTGGTACGACCGCGCCATCTTCACCTTGGCACGAACCGGCTACTGGGACGACCTGGAGCTGCGATTCCCGCTGGAACATGCCGAACTGGTGAAGACAAACGCCGACCGGCAGGGTATCGACATCGCCTGGGTATTTGCGGTGATGCGTCAGGAGAGCGCGTTCATGAACAATGCCCGTTCACACGCGGGTGCGATGGGATTGATGCAGCTGATGCCGGCGACCGCGCGCAACGTCGCAAAGAACGTCCTGAAGACCGCCCCGCCCAGGCGCTACGAGCTTTATCAGCCCGACACCAATATCGCGCTCGGCAGCGCCTATCTCAAGCAGATGAAGGGCGAGCTGGGCGGCAGCGCGGTACTCGCCACGGCGGCGTACAATGCGGGACCCCATCGCGTCACCCGCTGGCTGCCCGCCAAGACAATGCCGGCCGACATATGGATCGAGTTGGTGCCCTTCAAGGAGACACGCGGCTATCTGCAAAGGGTGTTGGCCTATACCGTAATCTACGAAAAACGCATGGGTCTGCCGCTGACCAGGCTGGAAAAGCGCCTGCATCCCGTGCCCCCCAGCATCAACATGATCGGGGCCGTCCAACCGGGAAGGCAGGTCGAATCAGCCGGCTGAACCCCAGCCTGAAATCTCACCAGCCGGTGAGATTTCAGGCTATGTCGTCATGCGCTCGCGGACGGCCTGCACTTCAACGGGGTCCATGCGCTGAATCAGCTGCTTGACATAGTCTTCGGCCCGCTTGCTGCCGTTGACATGTGCCAGTGACAGCCACTGCAGGGCCGCGGCGTCGTCGCGTACGACGCCCCGGCCCTCCATCAGCATCTTGCCCAGGGCCAGCTGCGCGGTCGGCATCCCCTGGTCCGCCGACTTCAGATACCACTGCACGGCCGCGTTGAAATCCTTTTTCAAGCCGTACTGGGCAAAACGATACATGGTGCCGACCACGTATTGTGCCTTGGCCGAACCACCCCGTGCCGCCTCGAGATACAGCTCCCGCGCACGCCCCTCGTCCGCCGTGACCCCGGTTCCGTTCGCATACATCCAGGCCAGGGTGATCAGGGCGCCTTCGTGCCCCTGGGCCGCCGCCTTTTCGAACCAGGAACGGGCCTGCTCGTAGTCGAGCCCGACACCGTCGCCATTGCCGAACATCACGCCAAGACGGAACTGGGCCTCGGGGTTGCCGGCCTTTGCCGCCTTGCGTATCGCCGCCTCGGCCCTCAACCGATCGGGGTTGAAGGTCGCCAGGTGTTCTTTTTCCGACATCGAATCATTACCTCCGCAGCGATGTTGGCTGGCAGCCCCAGGACTATTGCCGTGCCCCCGGGGCGGTTTTCGGGGCACCGGCATCCGCCCCGGACAGTCTGTCGCTCACGCGTTTTAACAGCCTTGCGTCCGTGACCAGTTCGAAATAGCGTCGCCCGTGGTCGGCGGCATCCAGCAACTGGGTGCCCATCCAGAGCTTCACCGCCTGCTCGCGCACCAGCAGCGGCTGGCTCACGCCAGACAGGTCGGGACAGCTGCCCGCGTGCAGGATCACCGGATGCTTGCCCCGCCTGTCCCGCACGTTGAGGCGACGCAGGGGGATTTCTACATTGAGCTGCGCAAACGCCAGGTCATCCAGTTCGATGCTGTCCACATTGCAGCGGACCAATCCCTCCCCCAACCGCCCGCCGGTAGTACCGCCACGCACCATGGCAGCCACGCAAAGACCCCGTCCACCCGGCAGTTCACAGGCCTTGCGCAGCCGGGCATGACAGGAGGCCAGTCGACGCGCGCGGTGCATCGCCGGCGACAGGGTGATCGTCTGCCCCTGGTCATAAAGGTAGGTCGGGGCCTCGTCGGCGTAGGATATCCCGAGCCCCAGCTCGATCCTGCACAGCCCAATGCGCTCGTTTTCGGCATTCATCACCACGGCCAGTTCGAGCAGCTTCGCGGCCACGCAACAGGCGCGGGCCACGGCCAGATGCTCACCGCCGGTATCACCATACTCCAGGGCGGAAAGGGTCAGTGCATCGCCCTGTACGGAGACCTTTCGGACATCGAAACGTTCCAGCAGGCGACTGAGCGGGTCGTAAAAGTAGCGGCTGAAATGGGCGGCAGGATTCAGATTGCGCAGACGCATCTGTGCCGTGGCCTCATTGAGACCACGGACGTCAACCCTGATGATCACATGACCGATGACGCTGCCGCGCGTATCCGTGCTCAGGTCCCCGCAGTCGAATACCTGCAGGGTATTGTTGGCACGCGACAAGGCCAGCTCACGCTCGTCCATGTCCAATCTCAGACTGTCCATGCCGGCAAAGGCGCGCCAACCCAGTTTGAGATCGCGCCGCAGACGCAGAAAATCGCCTGCAATACGGGCCATCATCTGCCGCCTGCCAGCCCCTGGGGTAGCCTTGTATTCCTTGCGCAGCTCCTCGATGCGACGCAGGACCACGGCCGGTTCGGCAACCCCGTCCATACCGGTCAGACGACGCAGCATGTCGCGTCGGTTGACGGTCCCCTTCAGAAAATCGAACACCAGGGATTCGGCGTCCACCAGACCGAGAGACGGGTACAGGGCACAGAGTTCGTAAGCGGCGATCACAGCGCGCATGAGGCCCGCCCTGGCCAGTCCTGTCGCGAGTTGTCTGCTCAGCTCGCGTTGCAGGCGTGCGATACCCGGATGACGCCAGTCGCCCGACCTTGGCCAGTCGGCTTCCGCACCACCGAGCAGCTTTGTCGCATTCTCAGGCAGATCCAGCCAATTGGCGGAACAGTCGCTCAGCTCCTGCGGACTGACCAGATGACGCAACCAGCGCTCGGTTTCGACAAAGCCACGTGCATAACCCTGGTCGCGCCGGTTGACCAGCGGCGGACGATGTCCCTCCGAGAGCTGCTCCGAGTCCGGATCGACATTGCCGGGCAGCCATGCAGAGAGCGTCTGCAGCACGCAGCGGCCAACCCTGCGCGTGACCTCGAGATCGTGCAGCAGTATCGGATAGACACGGGAGAAGTCGCCGGCACCCCCGACGCCGTCGAGCTGCAGTATCGGATTGTTCAGCATGACTTCCGGGATCGGCCAGGACAGCCCCAGCTGCTGCTTGCGCAGGCCCCGCATACCACCATGTTCAAGTCGCATGATCTCGCGGATCAGCTGCCTGGCAGAGCAGAAACGGATATGTCCGGCATACCGGCCGAGCATCACCGCCTGCTGGTGGATCTGCAGGCTCTGTCCACTCAACTGACGCGCAGGCAGGCTGCGCGCATCATCCAGCTTCAGGCGCAGGGCGGATAGCTCGGAATCGACCAGGTTCAGGGCCAGCTTGAGCAGGGCCAGTTGAAAAAGCTGCAAACGCTCGCGGCTGTTGCTTTCGCGCGCCTCCACGACTGCTGCACGATGGTACGCCTCCACGACGCGTCCGAAACCCTCGAGCGCCGCGTCGTTGTATTCGGTGGCTGGCTGCTTCCACAGGCGGTGGACATTCTCGCGCACCAGTGTTGCGACATACGCGGTTGTGGCCCTTCCAAGCACCGGGCCCAACGCTACGTCGATATGCAGATTGTCCACCCCGCGCGGGAAGCGTTCCAGACGCAGACGCACGAACCTGGGCCGGCTGATGCCGGATTGGACCACGTCGGACCCTGGCCAGGCGGACCTCAGCCGGGGGAACAGACCGCGGATCATGTCAGAACAGGGGCTGCCAGTGACACCGGGATGAGCAGGTGCATGGCCGTGACGGCCTACCGCGAGGTCAGGGCCCGGATGATGTGGTCTTCCATCTCGATACGCACCGCGATCTCTTCGCCCAGCTTGGACAGGTCCCGATCCAGTTGCTGCAGATCGAGTTCGTGATCGGATGCGTCGTACTTGTCATTGAATTCGACCGCCACCTCGGAGGACTCCGCGATGCGCGGGTAGACCTCGCGGGCCACCTCGACTACCTGGCCGCGGCGTTCACGCCCGGCGACGATGCGTTCGTAGATCTCAAAATGCCCGAATGCTGAATAATCCACCAGCACCTGGCAAAACTCCTGCAGTACATCCGTACTCGGTGTCGCGTTCTTGAACGGCTCCAGACCGGCTACACGACAGAACATCAACAGCATCTCCTGGCGTTCATCCAGGAGTTTTTGAACCATCTCGCGTGTACGTCCCCGTCGTTCTGTCATATTTGGTTCGCTGATCGTCATCGCTTTTTGTTCTCGCCTCATCCTCTTGCTCAGCTAGTTTACTCCGAATCGGTTCCGCGTAAACTGCGCGGGTACCGCAACGAACAGCAACCCGATCAGCCTTACCCGGCAGACGCCGGTCGTGAACTATTGCTCGCGTGAAAACATCTCTCATCTTATGTCTCTGCTGCGCCCTGGCGCTGCCTCCGAACGCCTCGGCCTATGGGGCCAATACAGAAGCCAATCCGTTCGTCGAGGCCATGTTGCGGATGATGGAGATATTCGGCCTGATCGATCGCAGCGCGCTGCCCTCTTACGCGCCTTATCTGTACGGCTATGGCGGGCAGCTCGGTCTGGGCGGTTTTCCGGGCATTTCGCCCTGGTCCGGATTCGGTGGAGTACCGGGCATGTCACCCGTGCCTGGCATGGGCGGAGTCCCCGGCATGTCGTCGATGCCCGGTGCCGGAGGGTTCCCCGGTGCCGCGCCCTGGCCTGGAAGCGGTCTTCCAGCCATGGGCGGCGCGCCTGGCAACTCGGGCGGCCTCCCGGCTTACGGACAGTGGGCAACGCCCGAACATAGTGGCCCCCTCGACGGGGTCTGGGAACTGGAAAAGGGTGGTTTTGTTGTCATCAAAGGCAAGGCCGCACGTCTGTACCTCGATCGCGAGAAATACCAGGACTTTGATATCGGTTACGACCGGCAGTATCTACGGTGGGCACCGCGGACGGGTGGTAAATCCTCGCGCTACCGCTACCAGATGCGCGATGGGCGTATGATCCTGGGCGACGAGGACGGCAATCTGCTGTTGCTGCGCCGACGCCGTTGAACGCCGCGGGCGTTCGACCCGGTTGGCTTGAGGCGCATTCTCCAGCGAGGCAAAATCCAGAGTCAGGATCCTAGCCGGACATCATCCCGGCAGGCTGACCCCAACAGGAGCACCAGTCATCGAAATGAACATCCAACGTATCGCACTTATCGGTGGCTCGGGTTTCGTCGGTCGGCATATCGCCCAAAGATTGCGCAACCGGGGATACCAGTGCCGCATAGTTACCCGCCATGCACACCGGCACGCCGAACTGCGCACCGTCGCGGAAGTGGTCGAGGCCGACCCTTTCGACCGGGCAGCTCTGACCATCGCACTGCAAGGCTGCGAGGCAGTGGTGCACCTGGTCGGTGTGCTCAACGATGGCGGCAAGGATCGCAGCTTCCGGCGCATGCACGTCGAACTCGTGGAAAACGTGGTCTCCGCATGCCACGACGCCAAGGTGCGACGATTGCTGCACATGAGCGCACTCAACGCAGACCACGCGAGTGGTGCCAGCCAGTACCTGCGCAGCAAGGGTGAAGGCGAGAACCGTGCCCATACTCTCGGCAAACCCGGCATCGCGGTCACCAGTTTCCGACCATCGGTGATCTTTGGCGCAGACGACAGTTTTCTGAACCGTTTTGCCACCCTGCTGAAGATCCCCGGTCCCTTTCCATTGGCCTGTCCCGACGCCAGGCTGTCTCCGGTCTTTATAGATGACGTGGCTGCCGCTTTCGCCAATGCGCTGGAGAATCGGGAGACCTTCGGCAAGCATTACGAGCTGTGCGGGCCGCGGACCTACACCCTGAAACAGCTGGTGCGATTCGTTGCCGATCATACCGGACACCGCAAAATCATCTTACCGCTGCCCGACTGGGCGTCCCGCATGCAGGCATCGATCCTGCAGTATTTCCCAGGCAAGCCGTTCACCCCGGACAACTACCTGTCGCTCGGCACCCCGAGTGTCTGCCGAGAGGATGGCCTGGCCGCCCTGGGCGTCACACCAACCTCGCTGGAGAATGCCGGTGCCCGCATCCTGACCGGGGCAGACAAAAATCAGCGGCGAAGCCTGCTACGGCGGGTCAGCCAGCGCTGAGTCGCGAAGGCTCTCAGTCACTGCAGGTCCGCTGACATATCGAGCAGACCGTTCATCGCGGCCTCGCGTTGTTCAGGCTGCATCCCGGCCACCGCCCGGCACTCGTCATGGAAGGCGGCCATGTCGCCATCCACCTGCTTCAGGATCTGCCTGAACGCGGGCGCCAACGCATGGTAGGTGTTGACGCTTGCGAGATGCGCGTTGTTGAGCGGCCGGTCGAACCAGCGGTCATAACCGGCGTAGCCCCCCCAGTTCTGCCTGAGCTGCAGATAGCTTTCGCTCATGGCCTGCAGGATCGATGCCTTCTGCCGCAACAGCTCTTCGCGTTCGACGTCTGCTGCATACAGAGCCTCGAGGCGCACGCGCGTCCGCCCTATCAATTCCAGAAACACCTGTCGGCGCTGTTGGGCGAGTTCATGTGCGCGGCGCTGCCCCGCAGTCCCATGCTGTTGCAGCCATCGCCTTACACCTTCCTGTTCGACGACCGTGGCGTAGGCCTCGTTGAACTCGCTCTCACCCCGCAGGTACAGCGACTCGTGGGCCAACTCGTGAAACACCAGGCCCGCGATATCGGGCAGGGGCCAGCCGATAACGGTACTGGGCAGCGGGTCGCTGAACCAGCCCAGGGTGGAGTAGGCGGGGACGGGCTGAACCGCGGTGTCCCAGCCCTCATGCGCCAGTTGGGCCGCATGCGTCTCGGCATCCCGGCGACTGAAGTATCCGCGGTAGGCGGCACAGCCCACCACCGGGTAACACCATTCTTTCGGCACCAGAGAATCCACCGGTGTTGCTACCAGGTTCCATAGCAGGGCATCGCGTTGCACGTCCGCATAAAGCTGGTAGCTTTCCGTCTCGGGCAGGGCCAACTGCTCGACGGCAAACTTTCGCAGGGCGGGCAGTTGCCGCAGCCGCCGGCGCACCGACTCTGGGGTGTCGGGGTCGACCACAACCTCGTTCAGTGGCCGCGACGCCGCCATCACGCCAAACTGCCCGCGAACCGACTGGGTGTAATAGGAGAGTGTCCCGCAACCACCCAGCGCCAGCAGGGACAACAGGATCAGCAGCCGCGCCATGTCGCTCCTGGGGTCAGATTGGGAAGAATACGGTCGAGGCAACGCTCTGGATCACATTCTTGATACGGCGGTTGGTACCGTCGGCCACCACCTGCGCCATCTGGTCCTGCAGAACGATCAGCTTGCCGGCCAGGCGTTCAAAGCTGAGGTTACCGCTTGCCATCAGGGAATTGCTCAGCAGGTAGGGACGGCCGTCGGGTTCCCGATCGTGCCCCAGCTTCCAGAACGCGATCTCGAAATTACGTGCGAGATAATGGAGTTTCTGCGGATCAATGGTGTCGATCATGTAGAAGCGCTGCTTGCCGCCATACGCATCCATCAGCATGGTCCGCATGCCTTCGACGAAGGCGGCCACCCGGTCCCCAGGAAAGTTTTCGTCGAATGCGAGGTTGATCGCCGCAGCCGAACGCCGGCCATACAGGCCCGGATAGCGCGCCGGCCTGTGGGGTCCGAACAAGGCGCCGAGCGAGGCTTGGCGCGTCTTGTACCACCCGCGCAGCAGCTGATTGGGGTTGCGCACGTAAAGTTTACGTGCCAGTTCGCGCAGGTATTCAAGGCTCAGGCGGATATTGATCTCGGCGACCATGTCGCCATCCGTCTTCGCAATGGATTCAATCTCGAAATCGCGGGCCTGAACCGGCTGACCCGGCGCCGGACGCAACTGGCATCCAGCCAGAACACTCACTGGGCATAACAAAAACAGCCGCCTAGAGACGCCCACGCAAATCCCTTGATCGAAATCCGGACAGGCTCGTCGGCACATCACGCGCCAGTGCCATGACCTTGAAGCGTTCGCCCATCTCGCCCGGCAGGGTCAGCTTTTTCACCCCCTGCATCACCTGCATATGCTGCTGCAGCGCGGAAGGGTCGGACTTTGACAGCATACGGTCCAGGCCGTTGTCGATAAGGAAGTGCGCCTGCGTGGTGTAACCCGCCAATTCGAACCCGGCCTGCAACGCGGCGCGGGCCAACGCAGTGAAATCGACGTTGGCGGTCATATCCTGCAACCCCGGAAGCAGGTAGGGGTCGGCGTATGCGCGGTGCCGGAAATGACATATCAGGGTACCCTGCCGACGCTCGGCATGATAATACTCACACTGCGGATAACCGTAGTCGATCAGAAGGACATAGCCGCGGCGGATACTCGCCGCGACCGCCTCGATCCAGGGCGAGAGCCGCAGGTTCAGCTCCGAGCTGTAGCCGTCGTCCATGGTGGTGAGATGCGGCTGCAGGGCGTCGATGGCCTCGGCAAGGCCGGGGCTGCCCGGGGCGGCCCATTGATCGCACAGACCGTCCTCTTCATCGATCGCCACCGACAGCTCCTGCCAGGCCTGCCCGGCGCGCCGAAAGCGGTGGACCGGCATCGCATCGAGCAGCTCGTTGCCGACCAGCACACCGCAAAACCCGGGTTCCGGCAGACCGCTCAACCATTCGACACGATCGAGCAGGTGCGACACGCTGGCGCCGAGGGTCTGTCGCTGCGCCTCTTGCAGGTCCGGGCTGAGTTCCAGTATCTGGTAGCGCTCGGGCAATGCATCCAGGGCCTCCAGCGCGGCCAGCATATCGGCAGCCATGCGCCCCGACCCGGCCCCGACCTCGAGTACCTTGCCACCACCCAGCTTGCCCAGGCACTGAGCGACCTGTTGCGCCAGGCAGCGGCTGAACAATGGGGACACCTCGGGTGCGGTGACGAAATCCCCGGCCTCGCCGAACCTTCTGCGGCCGTTGACGTAATAGCCAAGCTGCGGCGTGTAAAGTGCGGCCTCCATGTAACTGTCAAACGGCAGGGCGCCGCCCGCGGATTCGATCAGCCCGACCAAACGGGCCCGCATCTGTTGCAGCAGCAAAGCTTCCGCGTCCGTCAGTCCGGGTAGATCCAAGGAAACAGCTCCAGGCGGAAGGTTGATCGGAAAACAGACGCCAGTTGGTATAGTCCCAGGCTGATCGTTCACGCGACCCAGTTTAGCAACCCGGGAGGGGCACTTGGAGCAATCTGACATCCTGCGGGGAAAAACCGCCCTGATCACGGGCGGGGCCACCCGACTCGGCGCGGCCACCGTGCGTCACCTGCATGCGGCCGGCGCAGGGGTAGTGATCCACTATCGCCGTTCTGCGGACCAGGCGAAGACACTGTGCGACGAGCTCATGACAATCAGACCGGGCTCCGCGACCACGGTTCAGGGTGATCTCATGGACCCTTCATCATGGCCGCGCCTGATCGAGGCCAGCGTCGCCTTCGGCGGCGGCCTGGATGTATTGATCAACAACGCCTCGAGCTACTACCCCACGCCGCTGGCAGAAGCGACCACGGCACAGTGGGACGACCTGTTCGGCAGCAATGCGCGCGCACCACTGTTTCTCGCACAGGCGGCCGAAGGGCAGCTGCGCAGGCGCCGTGGCTGCATCGTCAATATGGTCGACATCCACGCCGAGCGGCCGATCGCCGATCACCCGCTGTATTGCATGGCCAAGGCGGCCAACGCCATGATGGTCAAGGCGCTGGCGCGTGACCTGGCACCCGAGGTCCGGGTCAACGGGATCGCACCCGGGGCCGCGTTGTGGCCCGAGGACTATCTCAGCGATGAGGACAAGCGGGAGATACTTCGGCGTATCCCCATGCAGCGCCCTGCGGGGGCCGATCAGATTGCGGCGGCGGTGATGTTCATGGTGACCGGACCCGACTACATCACCGGTCAGATCCTGGCGGTGGATGGCGGCCGCAGCGTGCAGCAATAGTACTGATGCCTCACGCGTCGGCCTGTGCGATTCCGGAATGCACCCAGACCCGGTTGCGTCCCGCACGCTTGGCCTCGTAACAGGCGCTGTCTGCATCGTGCAGCGCATCCTCGGGCGAGGATTGATCGGGCGTCAGCTCGGCCAGGCCGATACTGACCTCGACCCGATGTATGCCATGTCTGCCGCTGTACTCGTAGCGTTGGACCACGCTGCGGATGTTTTCCGCGATCGCGCAGGCGTCCAGCAGTGGGCAGTCGGAAAGGACCACCGCGAACTCGTCGCCCCCCAGGCGCGCCGCCATGTCTCCGCTGCGGACCTCCTGACCGAGCAGCACCCCGACATCGCGCAATACCTGGTCACCCGCCCTGTGGCCTTCAGCATCGTTCAGGTCCTTGAAACGGTCCAGGTCGAGTAACAGCAGCACATGGCTGGTTTCTCCCTGGCCGGCCAGGCTGGCCTGGACGCCTTCGAGGCGCTCCATGAACGCATGCCGATTGAGCAGTCGCGTGAGCGGGTCGTGCTTGGCCAGCCAGGATACCTGCTCGCGTGCGTGCATCTCCTGGCGTGCACTGCTGATCATCATCCCGGTGAACACCACCACCCAGAGCAGGCTGACATCCAGGTAAAGGATCCCCAGGTTCGTCTGCGCCAGGCTCTCTGCAGGCAGCCAAGTGGCCGACAACAGGGTGACGGCCATAGCGACGACGCCCAGCAGCAGGACCGGGAACTGGTCGGCTCGCTGCGCAACCAGGATAAATACCGGAATCAGCAGATAAAACACCAGTGGAGACCAGATATGGACCACCTGCAGCAGGCCGATGGCGGTGATGACGATCACGGCACCACAGGCCAGCAGCAGTTCCATCAACGGCTTGCCACTCAGGCGGATCGACCGGCGCGCCACCGCCACGAGCCCGAAGCCGCCAACCAACAGGAAGCCCACACTGTTGCCCAGCCACCAAATCAACCACAGCCGCAGGAGATCGAATTCACTGCCGCCGAGTATCATGAAGGCGACGCTGCCTGCGCTGGCGCTTAACACCGGGCCGAGCAAGGCACCGAGTACCACGAACATCAGCGCATCGCGCAGGTGCCGCAGGCCGGGGTCGATCCCGGCACGGCGCAGCAGGTAGGCCGGGACGCCCGCCTCCAACATGCTGCCGGCCGCCGACAGGGCCACCGCCTCGAGGGGCAGACCCAGCACCCAGCCAAGTGCCAGCATCGCCGGCGGTATGGCGATGACATGGCCGAGACCGAACCAGTAAACCATGGCAAAGGCAAACCCGGAGGCGGGCCAGACCGGTGTAATCCCGGTCTGTGCCGACTGCAGCTGCAGACCGGCCATGCCGAGCACGAAATAGCCGGCGATAAACAGCAGGAATATGACCGCCTGCTGAATGGCAGGCGCGGGGGTTTGTTCTGAATCTGAATATGTATCTATATACTTTCTCAAACGGCCTCCCAGCCGGTTCCCGTCAGCCAGGCGGGATTCTCCAACCGCTGCAAGACCTCCTTATTATCGGGTGAAAATCGTGCCCACAAGGTCCGGTAGTCCTCGCCAAGCTGTGGGTGCAATTCATCGCCAGCGACATCGGCCAGCGGCGCCAGGACGAAGGCATAACGCAGTATCTCGTCACGCGGCAGCGACTTTCCACCCTGGTTGGTGACCAGATCACCGTAGGTCAGAAGGTCGAGGTCGAGGGTGCGCGCGGCAAACTTGCCACCGCCGCGCTCGCGGCCGTGACGCGCCTCGATCCTGCGCATCAGACCGTGCAGTGCCGCCGGCGAAAGTTCGCTGTCGAATCCGACCACCAGGTTGAAAAACGCATCACCCTTGAACCCCACTGCCTCGGTTTCGTACACCGGCGAGACAGTCAGCTCCCCAAACATCTCGCGCAGATCCTGCAGAGCAGCCAGGATATGTCTTTCGCGCTCGATGTTGCTGCCGACACTGACCCAGACGCGTGGCATCAATAAGGCTCTCCACGCTCGATGATGACGCCCACGTCAGTTGCACCGCGCACAGCCCCCTTCTTGTTCAGGGTCAGACGCACCCAGCGCACGCCGTATTCCTCGCGGATGATCCGGGCGCAGTGTTCGGCAAGGGTCTCGACCAGCTGAAAGTCGCTCTCGCCAACGAACTGGGTCAGCCGTTTCGCCACCGACTTGTAGTTGAGCGTGTCTGCGATGTCATCCGACGCGGCGGCGCGGGCAACGTCCGCACTCATCTCCAGGTCGAAAATGATGGTCTGGCGCGTACGCCGCTCCCAGCCGTAGATACCGATCACGGTATCGATGCGCAGATCGCGCAGGTAGACGATATCCATCCGCAATACACCCGTACTGAATATGCACGGATGTTAGCAGGTCGCCCCCGGGGCCGTGGCGCCACGCTTTCGCCCGATGCCCTGCTTCGTGCAAACTGCAAGCCTTCGAAGGAGCCTCCCCGACCGTGCTGAACCTGTCACTGATCATTGCCGCGTACCTTATCGGGTCCATCTCCAGCGCGATCATCGTGTGCCACCTGATGGGGCTTCCCGACCCACGCACACAGGGCTCGAACAACCCGGGCGCAACCAACGTGCTGCGCATCGGCGGCAAGAAGGCGGCGGCCATCACCCTGCTCGGTGACAGCATCAAGGGATTCATCCCAGTGTTTGCCTGCCACCTGCTGGACCGCGGTGAAGGGGTCTTCGCCCTGGTGGGGGCGGCGGCCTTTCTCGGTCACCTGTACCCGGTATTCTTCGGTTTCAAGGGCGGCAAGGGCGTGGCCACCGCACTGGGCGTGCAGTTCGGGCTCAGCTGGGCGATCGGCGGCGCTGTCGGGGCGACTTGGGTGTTCATGGCCAAGGTGGCCAATATCTCGTCTCTGGCGGCACTGATCTCGATGGCGCTCGCGCCGCTGTACCTGTGGCTGATCTGGCCCTCGGGCGAATTGTTGGCGATGCAGGTCCTGATCACCGCGCTGCTGATCTGGCGCCACCGCAGCAACATTCGCAATCTGCTCGATGGGCGCGAGGACGCGATCTCGGGGCCGTCAGATGAGTGAGTTCGGAGCCCTTCAACCCCCCGTGGCCAATTCCTGCATGGGCCAGCGCGGCCGGATTGCGAATGCCAGCCCCTCGTGCTGGCCGGTTTGCAGGCGCTGCCAGCCCGCGTAGGCGATCATCGCGCCGTTGTCGGTGCACAATTCGGCGCGCGGATAATAGGCTCGACCGCCCAATTCAGCCATCAGGCCGTCCACGCGGGCGCGCAACTCGCTGTTCGCGCTGACCCCGCCGGCCATCACCAGGGCCCGGCTGCCGGTCTGCTCAACCGCACGCCGGCACTTGATCGCCAGCGTGTCCACCACCGCCTCCTCGAACGCGCGGGCGATGTCGGCATGCAGCCGGTCGATCTGGTCTGGCGGGACAAGCCCGGTCTGCTGCTGCAAGGTGGTCAGCGCAAAGGTCTTGAGCCCGGAAAAACTGAAATCCAGCCCGGGGCGGTCGGTCATGGGGCGGGGAAAGCGGAACCTGTCCGGGTCGCCGCCCTTCGCCAGCGCCGCCAGCGCCGGGCCGCCCGGGTAGCCCAGGCCGAGCAGCTTTGCCGTCTTGTCGAATGCCTCACCGGCGGCATCGTCGAGCGACTCACCGAGCAGTTCGTAGTCGCCCACCGCGGCAACCTGGACCAGCTGGGTATGGCCACCCGACACCAGCAGGGCAACAAAGGGGAAGGCCGGGACCTCGGGTTCCAGCATGGGTGCCAGCAGGTGTCCCTCCATATGATGTACGCCGAGTGCCGGCACCTGCCAGGCCCAGGCAAGGCTGCGCGCAAACGCCGCTCCGACGAGGAGCGCCCCTGCCAGACCGGGGCCTGCCGTGTAGGCCACGCCGCCGATATCGCCGGTTTCCAACTCCAATTCATCGAGCAGCTGCCGGATCATCGGAGCCAGCTTGCGGACATGATCGCGGGAGGCCAGTTCCGGCACGACACCCCCGTAATCGGCGTGCAGCGGGATCTGGCTGTATACCGCGTGACCAAGCAGGCCGCGGTCGCTGTCGTACACGGCCACCCCGGTTTCATCGCAGGATGTCTCGATGCCCAGCACTCTCATGGCCTTGCAACCTTTGCATTTCGGGGAATGAGGCTTTAGAATTCCGCGCCTTTGTGGGCTTCGGGGTGTCTTCCGTGGCCGTGAAGCGTCCATTTTAACCGTTTGTCGATCCGAGGAAGCAATGCCGCACGTACGCGTGAAAGAAAACGAACCCTTCGAAGTGGCCATGCGCCGCTTCAAGCGCTCCTGCGAAAAGGCCGGTGTCCTGGCCGAAGTCCGCCGCCGCGAATTCTACGAAAAGCCCACCTGGGAGCGTAAGCGCAAGGCCGCTGCCGCCGTGAAACGCTGGCAGAAGAAGGCCGGTCGCGACGTCCGCCGGTTCGAACGCCTGTATTGATTCCTCCCTCCCCGTGCTGAAGCAACAGATTACCGACGCCATGAAGGCCGCCATGAAGGGCGGCGACAAGGCGCGCCTGGGGGTCGTCCGCCTGATGCTTGCCGCGATAAAGCAGCGCGAAGTCGACGAACGGATCGAGCTCGACGACAGCCAGGTATTGGCGGTGCTGGACAAGATGGTCAAGCAGCGTCGCGACTCCATAAAGCAGTACGGTGACGCGGGCCGGGACGATCTGGTCGCCCAGGAAGCCTCCGAGATCGAGATCATCCAGGACTTCCTGCCGGCAGGCCTGTCCGAATCCGAGGTCGCCGCCATCATCGAGGCCGCCATCGCGGAAACCGGTGCCGAGTCCATGCGCGACATGGGCAAGGTCATGGCGATCGTCAAGCCGCAGGTGCAGGGCCGCGCCGATGTCGGCATGGTCAGCGGCCTGGTCAAGCAGAAACTGGGCTGAACCAGCGTTTCACGCTGCTAGGCTTGCACCATGCCCGGTGCCATTCCCCAGCACTTCATCGATGAACTGCTCTCGCGGGCCGATATCGTCGAGATCATCGGCCGTCGCGTCCCGCTGAAAAAGGCCGGCCGGGAATTCCAGGCCTGCTGCCCCTTCCATACCGAAAAGACCCCCTCCTTCACCGTCAGCCCGACCAAGCAGTTCTATCACTGCTTCGGTTGCGGCGCGCACGGCTCCGCGCTCAGTTTCCTGATGGAATACGACCGCCTGAGCTTCCCCGAATCGGTCGAAGAACTCGCCTCGTCCATGGGGCTCGAGGTGCCGCGCGAGGCGGGTTTCGAGCAGGGCCCCGACCATCGGCCGCTGTACGACATCCTGGAGCAGGCGGCGGCACACTATGCGCGGCAGCTGCGCCAGCACCCGCAGGCACCCCAGGCCGTGGACTACCTGCGCAGACGGGGGGTCAGCGGCGAGGTGGCCGCCGACTTCCGGCTTGGATATGCCCCGCCGGGGTGGGACAACCTGCTGCAAGGCATTGGGGGGCAGCGATCACAGGATCCGCCTGCTGCGCGATGCCGGCCTGATCACCGAGCAGGACGGCAAACGCTACGACCGCCTGCGTGACCGGATCATCTTCCCGATCCGCGACACCCGCGGCCGGGTGGTGGGCTTCGGCGGCCGCCTGCTCGGCGACGGCAAACCCAAGTACCTCAACTCCCCGGAAACCCCGGTCTTCCACAAGGGCCGCGAGCTTTACGGCCTGTACGAGGCCCGCCAGGCCGATGGCCACCCTCCCCGACTGCTGGTCGTCGAAGGCTATATGGACGTGGTCGCCCTGGCCCAGTTCGGGATCAGCAATGCGGTCGCCACCCTGGGCACGGCGACCACCAGCGATCACCTGGAAAAGCTCTACCGCGCCACCCCGGAACTGGTGTTCTGTTTCGACGGCGACCGTGCCGGTCGCGATGCGGCCTGGAAGGCCCTGAACACAGCGCTGCCGCTGATGCGCGATGGGCGCCAGGCCCGGTTCCTGTTCCTGCCGGACGGCGAAGACCCGGACAGCCTGGTCCGCCGGATCGGCGCCGAGGCCATGCAGGCCGAGATCGGCCACGCCCTGCCCCTGTCCGAGTTCCTGTTCGACAAGCTCGCAAGCCAGGTCGACATGGAGAGCCTGGACGGGCGCGCGCGCCTGGGTGAACTCGCCAAGCCGCTGCTTGAGCGCCTGCCGGCCGGCATGTTTCGCGACATGATGGACCAGGCCCTGCATGAACGCATTGGCCTGAGGCAGCCACCCGCCGCATCGCAGGCAGCACGCCAACCGGCCCCGCGCCCACGAATCCGACGGCCGCAGGGCAGCATCCCGCCGATCCGGCGGGCGGTTGCGCTGCTGGTGCAGTATCCCGAGCTGGCACAGCTGGAACTGCCTGGCGGCTGGGAGAGCCTGGATTCGCCCGGCATCGGCCTGCTGCAGGAACTGATCACCGCCGCGCGGGCCCAACCCCCATCCGCAGCGCGGCACTGGTCGAGCGCTGGGAAGACCCGACCACCCGCCAGCACCTGGCCAAACTCGCCGTGCTCGACCTGGGCATCCTCGAAGACGCCCCCGAGCAGTTTCTCGGCACCCTTCGCTCTCTGGCCGCGGACCAGCGTCGGGCCGAACGCGAGACCCTGCTTGCGAAAAGCCGCAGCTCGCCGCTCACCGAAGAAGAAAAACAACGACTTAGGGAACTTTACCGCGCGCCGCCGGCCCAATTACCTGAAGACAATTGACTGGCGGAAACCGACGAGCACTGCTATCATGCCCGATTCAATTTTTCATCCTCACGCCGCGCGACCGGCCCGGCGGGGGGACGTGTGTGCCGAACACCGAGGATCCCGATGGGCAGCCAAAAGCAGCAATCCAGCATCAAAGACCTGATCGCGAAAGGCAAAGAGCAGGGCTTCCTCACCTACGCCGAAGTCAACGATCACCTGCCCGATTCGATCGTCGATCCGGAACAGATCGAAGACATCGTGCGCATGATCAACGACATGGGCATTTCGGTGCACGAAACGGCGCCCGAGTCAGACGACCAGACCCTGTCCGACAATGCCGTCTCGGCAGACGACGATGCCGCCGAGGCCGCCGCCGCCGCGCTGGCCACGGTGGACAGCGAGTTTGGCCGCACCACCGACCCGGTGCGCATGTACATGCGCGAGATGGGCACCGTCGAGCTGCTGACCCGCGAAGGCGAGCTGCGCATCGCCCGGCGTATCGAAGACGGCCTGAACCAGGTCAGCGCGGCGCTCGCCGCTTTCCCGCCGACAGTGGAAAGGCTGGTCGAACAGTTCGACCTGGTGGACAAGGAAGAGACCCGCCTGACCGATGTCATCGTCGGCTTCGCGCTGCCGGATATCGGCGACACCATCCCGAAGCCGGCCAAGACGGTCGCCGATGCGACCAAGAAGCCGGATCCCAACGGCTCCAGCAACGACGACGATGACGAAGAACCGGAAGATACCGGCCTGGACCTCGAGCTGGTCGCCGAAAAGGCCAACGAACTGCGCAAGCAGTTCAAGGCCTGGAAGCGCGAACTCGACAAGACCGGCAACAACGAGAAATCGCAGAAGTGCTGCGAAAAAACCGTCACCGCGTTTCTCGAGTTCCGCCTGGTCCCGCGCTGTTCCTGGGTCTGACCGATACCCTGCGCGGCGTGGTCAACCGTATCCGCGAGCAGGAGCGCATGATCCTCGACATCTGCGTCAACGAATGCGGCATGCCACGGCGCGACTTCATTGCCTCCTTCCCGAAGAACGAGACCAATCTCGACTGGGTGGCCGAACAGGCCAAGGGCAAGAAGCCGTTTGCCGGCAACCTCAGGCACGCAGCGAAGATATCCGGCGCGGGCAGCGCAAGCTGGCCGAGATCGAAGAGCTGTGCTCCCTGACCATCAGTGACATCAAAGAGATCAACCGCCGGATGTCGATCGGCGAGGCCAAGGCCCGCCGCGCCAAGAAAGAGATGGTCGAGGCCAACCTGCGACTGGTCATCTCGATCGCCAAGAAGTACACCAACCGCGGCCTGCAGTTCCTCGACCTGATCCAGGAAGGCAACATCGGCCTGATGAAGGCGGTGGACAAGTTCGAGTACCGCCGCGGTTACAAGTTCTCGACCTATGCCACCTGGTGGATTCGCCAGGCGATCACGCGCTCGATCGCCGACCAGGCACGCACCATCCGCATCCCGGTGCACATGATCGAGACGATCAACAAGCTCAACCGCATCTCGCGCCAGATGATCCAGGAGATGGGCCGCGAACCCACGCCGGAAGAACTCGCCGAGCGCATGGAGATGCCGGAAGACAAGGTCCGCAAGGTACTCAAGATCGCCAAAGAGCCGATCTCGATGGAAACCCCGATCGGTGACGACGAAGACTCGCACCTCGGTGACTTCATCGAAGACCAGCTGGCCATGTCGCCGGTCGACTCGGCGACCATGGAAGGCCTGGCAGAGGCGACCCAGAACATGCTGTCCGGCCTGACCTCGCGCGAGGCGAAGGTGCTGCGCATGCGCTTCGGTATCGACATGAACACCGACCACACGCTGGAAGAAGTCGGCAAGCAGTTCGACGTCACCCGCGAACGCATCCGCCAGATCGAGGCCAAGGCACTGCGCAAGCTGCGCCACCCCTCGCGTTCGGACAAGCTGCGCAGCTTCCTCGACGGCGCGAAAGCTAAAAACGAAGGGCCGGGAAAGCCGGCCTTTTTGTTATCATCCTGCCACCTATTCCGGGCCTATAGCTCAGTTGGTTAGAGCAGGGGACTCATAATCCCTTGGTCCCTGGTTCGAGTCCAGGTGGGCCCACCAATTCCATAGCGTTCAATGGCTTATGACATAGTGACCAGGGGACTCGAGTCCCTTGGTGGGTCTGGCAGGGCCCCTTGGCTTTCCCGGTGGGGCTATTGCGCGGGTGATGGACCGTGGTGAGCAGCGGCAATCTGGCCCTGATAAGACAAGTACAGCCGGCATCGAATAAGTACATGGCTTTCTATACCAACACCACGAAGGAAAACAGACATGAACTTCTACGTACGAAACGTTTTCTTCGCACTGACAATGTTGCTGCCCTTCGGCTCGGCTGTCGCCGACGCCTACTCGGAAACCAGGAAAATGTTCGAGGATGCCGGGGCCTCCAATCTGTTCGAAAACGCCTATGGCTACGCGCTGTTTCCCACCATCGGCAAAGCCGGTTTCTGGATCGGCGGCGCATACGGTGAAGGGCGCGTCTATCGGGGTGGTAGTGAAATTGGGGAGACCACCATGACCCAAGCTACCGTTGGCTTTCAGCTTGGAGGAGCCGCATACAGCCAGGTCATCTTCTTTGAAGACCAGCGTGCGCTCGATGAATT